>CAWHEM010000004.1:0-216154 GCA_963828535.1 uncultured Solirubrobacterales bacterium | reverse complement strand
GGTACCGCCGCGATGGCCACCTGAACGGCGCAGAGCCCGACCGGGCCGAGACCGAGGACGGCCACGCTGCTGCCCGGGCGCACGCCGCCCTCCACTACCGCGTGGTAGCCCGTCCCCATCACGTCGCCGGCGAACAGGGCCACGTCGGCGCTCAGTTCGGCCCCCACCTTGCGCAGGGTCATGTCGGCGGTCGGTACAAGCGCCTGCTCGGCCTGGGTCCCCGGCAGAGCGCCCAGCAGCGCGCCGTGACCGAACGTCCGCATCGCGTCGCATTTGTGGTAGATGCCGTTCAGGCAGAAAAAGCACCTGCCACAGGCGGTGTGGTAGCAGCCGAGGACGCGATCGCCTGGAACCACGCGGGTGACGTCTTCGCCGGTGGCGAGCACGGTGCCCACGAATTCGTGGCCGATCGTGAAGCCGGGCTCGATCTTGACCCGCCCGTGGTAGATGTGCAGATCGGAGCCACAGATTCCGCTGGCCTCGACAGCGACGATCGCATCGCCCCGATCCACCAGCGCGGGCTCGGGGCGCTCATCGACACGGATCTCACCGGGGGCCTGATACGTGACCGCGCGCATCTAGGGCGGGATCATGTCGGGTTTGCCGGCACGGTGCTGGCCCCCGCGGAGCACCGCTCATGCGTCGTAGCGGAAGAACCCCTCGCCGGTCTGCCGTCCGATCCGGCCCGAGCAGACGAGCCTGGTCAGCGCCGGCGCCGGCCGGTAGCGCTCCTCGCGGCGCTCCTCGAACAGCGCATCGAGCAGTGTGAGCACCCGGTCGAGTCCGATCGCGTCGCCCCAGCTCAGGATCCCCCGGGGGTAGTTGAGGCCGTGGACCATGCCGGCGTCGATGTCCTCAGCGCTGCCGATACCCTCGCCCAAAGCAAACGCGGCTTCGTTGACAACCTGACTCACGATCCGCCCGAGAACCAGTCCGGGCGCGTCGGCCACCCATGCCGCGTGCTTGCCGATGGTGCGGAAGAACTGTTCCGTCGCCCGCGCGGCCGAAGTTGCGCTATCAGGTCCACGCGTGAGCTCCACGAGCTGGCATTCAGGCAGCGGTACGAGCGCGTGGAAGCCGACCGCACTCCCTCCCGGGTCAAGGGCCCCCAGCGACCCCGCGCTGCAGCAGATCGCCTGCGGGGCGCCCTGCAGCGGCGTGTCCGACGGTTCGCTCTCGGTCAGATCGAGGATCAGAAACGGGACCTGACCCGCGGCCTCCAGCGGCGAGGCCACCTCCCAACCGGCCAGGGCGGCAGCTTCCTCGAGTTCCAGCGCCAGCGGCGAATCGCCGGCGATCACGATCAGCCCGTCGCCACCGCCCACGGCCGGCGGCTCAGGATCCTCGGGCCGGTGCGAGCCCGGCCCGTCGCTGTAGTCGTAGTAGCCGCGCCCCGATTTACGTCCCAGTCGTCCCGCCGCGACCGTTCGCACAGAGATCGGTGACGGTCTCCAGCGCGGCTCGCCGAAGCTCTGTTCATAAAAAGACCGGGCCACGTCGAGTCCGACATCGACACCCACGAGGTCCATCACCTCGAACGGACCCATGCGGAAGCCGCCCCCGAGACGGCAGATTCGGTCGACCTCGGCGAGCGGTGCGACGCCCTCCTGCACGAGCCGCAGCGCCTCCAGCCCGAACGGGCGGTTGCAGCGGTTGACCAGGAACCCCGGACCGTCGGCGGCGTCGATCACGTGCTTGCCCATCGCCTCCCCGGTGGCCCGCGCCAGTGCGAGCGCCGTGTCACCTGACTGCTCGCCGGCAACCACCTCGAGCAGCTTCATCACCGGCGCGGGGTTGAAGAAGTGCATACCCACGACCCGCTCGGGATGCTTGGCGGCGGCGGCGATCGCCGTGACCAGCAGAGATGACGTATTCGTGGCCAGGACGCAGTCGGCGGTGACGATCTCCTCCGCCAGCCGGCCGAACAGCTCCCGCTTCACCTCCAGCCGTTCCGGCGCTGCCTCGATGATCAATCCGCACGAGGCCAGATCCTCGAGCGTCGCTGCAGCGCCGAGCGCGGCGGTCGCCGAGTCGGCGGTTCGCTCGTCCCAGCGCCCGCGCTGTACGCCTCGGTCAAGCTGAGCACGGATCGACTTCAGTCCTTGCTCGAGGGCCTCCGGCACCGGATCGTGGAGCAGCGTGCGCGCGCCGGACAGGCAGGCGAGCTGCGCGATTCCCGCCCCCATGGTCCCGGCCCCGACCACGCCGATGACCTCCGGCGGACGCACCGAAGGGCCCGTGCCGGGATAGCCTGCGCTCTCAGGACCGCTCATTTCACAACCTCGCGCGGCCCGACCTCGCTCAGCCAGGGACCAGGGCGTTGATCCCCGTCAGCGCACGGCCGATGATCAGCTTCTGGATCTGCGATGTGCCTTCGTACAGGGTGGTGACCCGCACGTCGCGGAAATACCGCTCCACCGGATGGTCGTCGACGTAGCCCGAGCCACCGTGGACCTGGATCGCGGTGTTGGCACAGCTCACCGCCGCCTCGGTGGCGTACAGCTTGGCGATCGACGTCTCGGTCGTGTTAGGTTGTCCAGTGTCCTTCAGATAGCCGGCGCGCCACACCAGCATCCGCGCGGCATCCGTCTGCACCTTCATGTCGGCCAGCATCGCCTGAACGAGCTGGAAACCGGCGATCGGGCGGCCGAACTGCACGCGCTCCTTGGCGTAGGACACCGACGCCTCGACACAGCCCTGGCAGATCCCCACGCACCCGGCGGCGACGCTGTAGCGACCCGAGTCCAGCGAGCTCATGGCGACCTTGAACCCATCGCCGACCTCGCCGAGGATCGCGGTGTCGGGGACCTCGACGTCGTCCAGGGAGATCGCCGCCGTGTCCGACCCGCGCAGGCCCATCTTGTGATGGATCGCTTGGGGTTGGTAGCCCGGCTGGTCGGTGTCGACGAGAAAGCAGGCCAGTCCGCGATGGCCTTGCTCGGGGTCGGTCTGGGCGAAGATCAGCGCCACCTTGGCGTGGTTGCCCATCGAGATCCACATCTTGGCGCCGTTGATCACCCACCCGGTCTCCGTCTTGCGGGCGCGGGTCCGCTGGTTGGCGGCGTCGGATCCGGTGTCCGGCTCGGTCAGACCGAAGCAGCCCAGCCACTCGCCCGAGCAGAGCTTGGGCAGGTAGAGCTGCTTCTGCTCCTCGGTTCCCCAGCGCAGGATGGCCGAGCAGACGAGCGATGTCTGAACCGAGATCACGGTGCGCATCGCCGAATCTCCCCGTCCCACCTCCTCGACGATCAGGCCATAGGTCAGGTAGTCAAGTCCCGCCCCGCCGTACTCACGCGGAACGATCGCCCCGAGGTAGCCCTGATCGGCGATCTGGCGTACCAACTCGAGGTCGAATTCCTCGTTGCGATCGTTCTCGCGGGCACGCTCGACGATCTCATTGTCGGTGAATGCACGCGCCGTTTCGCGGATCAGGCGCTGCTCGTCGGTGAGGTCGAAGTCCATGGGCCCGGCACGGTACCCGAAGGCGGGTAGGCTCCGGGTTGCCGATGGCTCCCGAGACCCGTTACGCGCGTAGCGGCGAACTGCACATCGCCTACCAGGTGGTCGGCGACGGTCCGATGGATCTCGTCTACGTGCCCAGCTGGATCTCCCAGGTCGAGCACTATTGGGACGAGCCGCTGGTAGCGCGCTACTTCAATCGGCTGGCCTCATTCTCGCGTCTGATCATGTTCGACCGCCGGGGCTCTGGCCTCTCGGACCCGGTGCCGCGAGCGCCGACGCTGGAGGAGCAGATGGACGACGTTGTCGCGGTCATGGATGCGGCGGGGTCTGAGCGTGCGGCGGTGTTCGCGCTGCTCGAGGGCGGGGCGATGGCGGCGCTGTTCGCGGCCACCCATCCGGAGCGCACGGGTGCGCTCGTGCTCTACGAGGCGCAACCGCGGATGTCCTGGGCCCCGGACTACGACTGGGCGACGCGCCGAGAGGAGCGGGAGGCCTTTCTGCGCGACGGAGGTCTCACGAACTGGGGCGATGGCTCCCGGATCATGTCCCTGTCTCCGAAATCGGCCGACAATTCCCGGCTGCTCAGCTGGTACGCCCGGCTCGAGCGTCTCTCCGCCAGTCCGGGGACCGCGTTGCAATTGATGAGAATGAACGGGGAGGTCGACGTCCGTGCGGTTCTGCCGACGATCAGCGTCCCGACGCTGGTGCTGCACCGAGCTCACGATCAGTTCATCGACATCCGCCACTCGCGTTACCTCGCCGAGCACATCCCGGGCGCCCGGCTGGTTGAACTCCCCGGGGAGGAGGCCCTGTCGTTCGGCGGCGACGCGGGCAGCGAGCTCGACGAGATCGAGGAGTTCCTCACCGGGACGCGCCATCGGCGCGACTCGGAGCGGATCCTGGCCACGGTGATGTTTGCCGACATCGTGGATTCCACCCGGCGCGCGGCGGAGATGGGGGACAGGCGATGGCGGGATCTGCTCGAATCGATGACGGGCTCAGTGGGCCGTGAGCTCGCGCGGTTCCGCGGTCGCGCGGTGAAGACGATGGGCGACGGTTTTCTCGCCACCTTTGACGGACCGGCGCGCGGGATTCGGTGCGCGGCCGCGATCCGCGACGGAGCGCGGTCACAGTTCGGCCTGGAGGTGCGCAGCGGGCTTCACACCGGCGAGATCGAGCTGATCGGGGACGACGTCGGAGGCATCGCGGTGCACATTGGCGCGCGCGTGGGCGCGAGCGCGGGGGCGGGCGAGGTGCTGGTCTCCGGAACGGTCAAAGACCTCGTGGTCGGATCCGGCATCGTCTTTGAGGACCGAGGGGAGACCGAGCTCAAGGGTGTGCCGGGGCGCTGGCATCTATGGGCGGCGACGGCGTAGAGGTGCGCCGGTCGCTCCTCAGGCGACGCCCGGCCCCCGTCGCGAGCGCGACGAGGGCCGGGGAATCCCCGCGTCTTAGGACGCCGGCGGCAACGTCGACACCGGGGGCAGCGCCACCGTCACGCTTACCGCCGGGGAGGCGCCGCCGATGTTCTGGACATCACCGGGCACCCGCGCACGGAACTGCTTCGAGCCGGGAGTCCCGAACACTCGCGTGAACGTGAACGAGCTGTCGAAGCGAATGCGCGCGATGGCAATGGTGTGCCAGTCGCCATCTGCCCCCAGCCGCTGCAGGTTGACGATGTCTCCTGCTTTGTCGGGCGTAACCGTTCCGGTGAACGTCACCGACTGTCCTGCCGTCACAGTGGACGATGCCGTCGTCAGCGTGACCGTGTCCTTGACACCTTCGAACAGGCCCGCGGTCCGGCGCGTCGGCGGCAACGTGGTCTTGGCGAAGTACTCCTGGTTAGCCGTCGGGCTGACTGAGAAGCTGTAGCTCCCGTCTGTGGCAGTGACCCCGGCAACGTCACACCTGGCAACGTTCTGGCTGATCGCGCGGTGGCACAGCGTGATCGGCGTGTTCGGCTCAGGCGTCGTGGTTCCCCTCCGGTAGAGCTTTCCGGAGATGGTCGCCGACTGACCGTAGGTGATGACCGGGTCGGAACTCTGAATTGTGAAGTCCGGCACCTGAGCCTGCTCCACCACAACCGACACAGTGTCGGACTCGCCGCGGATGTTGCGATTGTCGCCGCGAAAGGCGACGCGAACGGTATGACTGCCTGCGAATTTCCAGGCGTAGGCGATCGAGTAGTTGGAGCCCGGCCCCAACCGCCCGCTCTTCAGCGTCTTCCAATCATCGCCGGAGCCGATCTGCTCCTGGAGGGCAACACGCTCGAAAGCGTGGTTGGGCTGCACGTGCCCGGTGAACGTCACCGGGTGACGCGTGAGCGCGGTGTTCGAGCTCGCGGCGATGCTAACCAGCGCCGCGACGCGCTCGCCTACGGTGCGGCTGTGCACACTAGGCATGCCGCCAAGCCGGACGAACCAGCTGCGATTGGTTTCCACTACGCCCTCGGCGCGGGTGAACTCGTAGAAGCCGTGTGAGTCGGTGGTGGTGTCCCCGATGCGGGTGTAACCGCGCCCCGAGTCGCTGATGTGGTGGTAGAGGACGATTGGTTTACCGGCGATGTCGGTTCCCTGGAGTTGACCGTAGATCAACACTCCCTCCCCGGCGATGATCGGATTGGGGGTCGCATTGATGCTCAGACCGTGGTTGTGCGCGGGTGCGGCACCCGCGAGTCCCGGCAGTGCCAGGACAGCGGAGGCGGCCAGAACATAACCGAGCACGGGAAAACGTGGGCGCATAGAGAGCCCTCCTTTTTCTGCTTTGTGGGTGTCGCCGCCGCCGGATGGTCCGGCTCCCTACCGGGCGGTGGCTCTGGACGCCCATCAAAAACACGAGGGTGACCACGAAAGTTGCGGATTCCCGGCGAGCCGGGTTCGAACCCGGCCTGTCCGGGCGCACGGATCACGGCCGCGGGGTGACCTCGCGCGTCGATCTCAGCTCGGTCTCGAACCCCCGCGCTCGCCGGTTAGACTGAGCCTCGGTGGATCCGTTTGCGCTTGTCTTACTCGCTGGCTTGGCCGCGCTGATCCTCTGGGTCTGGCTGCTTGGCAAGTACTATCCCGGCAACGGGTTGGAGCAGCTGGGGTTGCGGACTGCGCGGGAGATCTCCGAGAACCGGGAGGCGCTCGAGGCCGAGGATCTCGAGCAGATGCTGGCCGCTCACAACGCGCGGCGACGTGCCCGCGGCGAGTCCGAGGTCACGGTTCACGACCTTGAGCTGCGCGTGATGGCGGACGTGACCGATCAGCGCCGCCGCCGTCAGGAGCTCCAAGCCGATCGCGAGCTCGACCAGCTGCTCGAAGCGACCAACGCCCGGCGGCGAGCCCGGGGGCTGCCGGAGCGCACGCGCGAGGAAGCGCGTGAGGAGTTCGGCCACGGGACCGCGCCCGGGGGCTGAGCCCCCGCCGGACCTCAACGGTGGCCCGCTGCCTGATCATTGGTTGCGGTTGCCGCGGCCTGGCCCTGGCGCGCGAGTTGCAGACCGCCGGCCACGCGATCCGCGGCACGACCAGGAACCCCGCTCGGCGCAGCGAACTCGAGGCGGCGGGAATCGAGCCCCATCTCGGCGATCCTGACCGCGTGGCGAGCCTGGCGGCGGCCCTGGAGCACGTGACGATCGCCTGCATCCTCCTTGGGTCGGCAACTGGCGGCGAAGCGGAACTGGCGGCGCTGCACGGCAGCCGACTGCAGATGCTGCTCTCACGCATGCTGGACACCACGATCCGGGGGATCGCCTACGAGGCCGCCGGCAGTATCGATCCGGCCGTCCTCCGGGACGGCGCGCGGATCGTGCGTGAAACCTGCGAGGGCTCGCTGATTCCGTATCTATTGCTCCGGGAGGGTCCGTCCGAGCATGCCCGGTGGCTGAGCAGCACCACCGCGGCCGTGGATCAGTTGCTGGGGGGGTCAGGGTAATGTCAATGCTGATTGGAATCTCGGGCTGGCGACAGCGAGTCAGCGACCAGGGGAGACACCATGGCTGAATATGCGAAAGACGTGCTCGTCGAGCCGGAGTGGCTCGAGCAGCATCTCGACGACGACTCGATCAGGATCGTGGAGGTCGACGAAAATCCCGCGCTGTACGCCGAGGCGCACATCCCCGGAGCGATCGGCTTCGACTGGCGTAAAGATCTCCAGGATCAGGTCAAGCGCAATTTTCTGGGCCCCGAGGACTTCGCCAAACTGTTCGGCGGCAACGGCGTCTCCGACGACCACCTGGTGATCCTCTACGGCGATCGCAACAACTGGTTCGCCGCCTACACCTACTGGTACCTCAAGTACTACGGGCACGACAACGTCAAGCTGCTCAACGGCCCGCGTGAGCGGTGGATTGCGGAGGGGCGCCCGACGAGCGGCGAGGTTCCTGCCCACCCGGCCGCGAGGTTCACAGCGAAACCCGGAGACGCCAGCATCCGAGCCATGCGCGACGAGGTCATGCGCGCGCTGGGCGACTCGCACCAGCTCGTCGACGTGCGCTCACCTCAGGAGTATTCCGGCGAGTTGGTCGCGATGCCCGGTTACGAGAACGAAGGGGCTCAGCGTGCCGGGCATATTCCCGGCGCTGCCTCTGTGCCCTGGGCCCACGCGGTCAAAGAGGACGGGACATTCAAGTCGGCCGACGAGCTACGCGAGCTCTACGCCAACAAGGGAGTGCTGTCCGGCGACCCGGTCATCACCTACTGCCGGATTGGCGAGCGCTCGGCTCACTCCTGGTTCGTCCTGCACGAGTTGCTCGGGGAGGACGACGTCAAGAACTATGACGGCTCTTGGACCGAATGGGGGAACCTGGTCGACGTTCCCATCGAGCGGGGTTAGTTTCCGGCGACGCGAAGGCGATTTCGCCGGCGGCTATGCCGTCAGTAGCGGCGCGATGCGATCGAACAGGTCCGCCAGCATCCGCGCCGTAGCCCCCCAGATCAAGTTGTCGCCCACCAGGTACGTGTCGGTGCGAATCGGCACCCCCCGCCGGATCAGGCGACGACGGGCGTATCCGGCTGCCAGCGCCGTCAACGGTAGCTCGAGCACCTCGGCGACCTCACGGGCGCTGAGCGTCCAGCTGCGCCCGGGTTCGATCAGACCGACGAACGGATAGACCGCGTATCCGGTGGCGATGGTCGGCGTCGGCTGGAGCGCGCCGACGACCTCCACCGCTTCCGGTGCAAGGCCGATCTCCTCGTGGGCCTCGCGCAGTGCCGTCGCCCGCAGATCCGGCTCACCTTCGTCGTAGCGCCCGCCGGGGAACGAGATCTCGCCCGGATGGCGGCGTAGATCCTCCCGCCGCTTGGTGAACACAGCGTGCAGCTCGCCGTCGCGGACATACAACGGAACGAGCACGGCCGCGTCCGTGCGACCACTGACCTCGAGCATCACGGCCTCCTCCGGCGCCAACAGGACTCGCCGCAAAGCTTCGTTGACGGCCTCGGCACTCAGCGCCATCGGCTGACTATATGCGCCCGCGCGTGAAGTTCTTTGCGCTCGCGCGTCTATGCCCTGTTCCACGAGATCTTGTCGAGCGATGGCGGATCCGGCAGCTCGGGCGGCGGATCCTCGGATCCCAGCTCGACGAGCGATGGACCGAGCCTCAGCGGATCAGGCTGAGGACATCGGAGCCGCGGGGCGCCCGCGGCTAGGCCCCAGCGGGAGCGACGACCTCGACGCGGTCCTCGAACATGACCTCACCCTCGAGGGTGCGATGGACCGGGCACTTGGCGGCGATCACCTGCAGTCGTTCTACCTGATCTTCGCTACAGCCACTCGGGAGGCGCAAAGCGAGCCGGAACCGCGTCGGGCATCCCCGCTCGGCGGGCGTGTAGTCGACCTGGACCTCGACAGGCCCGAGATCCCAGCCCTTGCGCTTCGCGTACATCTCCATGGTGATCGCCGTACAGGAGGCGAGGCTGGCCGCGAGCAGCTCTTGAGGGCTCGGGCCCTCGTCATCCCCGCCGTGCTCGGTCGGCTCGTCGGCGGTCAGCTGGTGATTGCGGACGTCGATCCGATGCGTGAATGCGCTTGCGGTTGTGCGGTGAGCGGTGGCCCTCATTAGCTGATCCTCTTGGTTAGCTGAACCCTTGTAATCGCATCGTAGCGCCGAATTTCGGGCTATTCCGCGAGTGGGTTGAAGAGCAGCCCGGTCGGCACCTTGGGAAAGAAGTAGGTTGATTTCGGTGGCATGCTCTCACCGGCTGCGGCCACCGCCTGAACCCGCTCCACCGGAGTGGGGGCCATGAAGAACGCAGCGTCGTACTCGCCCGTCTGGACGAGCTCGAGCGCCTGCGCGTCGTCGCGTGCATACCCGAGCCCGTTCAGGTGGTCGATATCGTCATCGGTCATCTGCAGCGCGCCCTTGAGAATCAGCGCCTCCAGCACAGCTGTGTCCAGACGCCGGTATGGGTCGGCGTGCTCTGGCAGGGCTCGGTCGGCGACCGCGGGGTCTTTCAGGGTCAGCATGTATGGACGTTTGAAATGGGCGTCGATGTAGCCGATCTGGATCCGATCGCTCGAGGCCGGGGCGAGCTCTGCGACATCGGCCAGCGGCTCTATCTCGAAATCGCGGCGCAGGGCAGCGGCCAGCGTCTCGTGCTGATCAGGCCTGAGCCCCCGGACCAGCCGATGGGTGGGAAAGACGGTCAGCCCTGGGTCCTGCAGCGCGACCAGGCACATGAGGACATACCGGTGTGCGCCTTCGCCGCCAATCTCCTCGGCGTAGACCCGCGCGGTCTCGTAGCGATGATGACCGTCGGCGATGAGCAACTCGACGCCGCGCAATGCCCGCGAGACCCCCTCGATCGCCTTCGGGTCACTTACCCGCCATAGCCGGTTTACCGTGCCGTCATCGTCCTCGGTCTGCGAGAACGGCAGCTCCCGCGTGGCGGCGGCCAGTGCCCCCCAGGCCGCGCCCGAGGGGTCTGAGAACAGCGAGAAGATGGGCGACAGGTTGGCCTTTGTCGCCCGGGTCAGCCGCAGGCGGTCCTCCTTCGGACCGGGATGGGTGCGCTCATGGGGCCGGATCCGCCCCGCGCCATATTCCTCAACCCGGACCCGCGCGAGAAATCCGCGCCGGGTCCGCGCCTGACCGTCGGGACCGGTGTAGTCCTGCTCCAGCGGCCACATCGCCGGGTCGTCATCCCGCACGACCACCCCCTGGGCGCGCCAGCCCGCCAGCACCTGAGCCGCCTCGCCATAGGGATCGCCGTGGGCCTGCGGGAGGTCGATGCGGACGACGTTATAGGGCGATCGCGCCTCGAGCTCCGCGCGTTGAGCGGAATCGATCACGTCGTAGGGAGGGGCCAGGACAGGCTGCAGGCCGCCGGTCCGCTCGGGGTTATAGTGGAGCGCGTTCAGGGGTCGGACCTCTGCCATGGCGGGTCGGAGGGTACTTCACCGCGAGCGCGCGGCAGAGCGCGATCACGGTAGACTGAGCGTGCGCGGGGCGTAGCGCAGCCTGGTAGCGCGCCTCGTTTGGGGCGAGGAGGTCCCCGGTTCAAATCCGGGCGCCCCGATAGGCCGTATTCGGTGACGTGCAGCCGTCAGTGGTTGTGCACTCGAGCGAGCCAGACGGCTCGGAACTCGCAGATGACCTTGTGGGTCACGGGGTCGAGGTCGGCCTCGGTCACCGTGCCGCTGGCCTGGCGCCGGGCCAGAAATCGGCCGGCCAGGGAATACCGATAGCTCGTGCCGGAGCCGCGGGCGCCGAAGTGGCCTTCGGGATCGGGGCTCATTCGGTCGATGCGCAGACCAGCAGCCTTGCCGGCCGAGCAAAGATCGCGTGGGTCGTTGGCCAGGATGATCGCGAACCGGCGCACCCGTCGCCCGTCGCCCGTCGTCTGGAAGCTCAGGCCGTCGACGAGGCTGCTGCCGGGCACGGATCGGCCCGTGCTGGTGTCGCCGGCGACGAACCCCGAATAGTGAGCACCGTCGACGACGGGATACAGCGGGATCCCGGTGGGGAAGCCGTCGAGCAACCGCGAGAAAATCCCGGCCAACGTCTCCTTGCCGTAGGCGTGAGAACCGTCGTACATCGACAGTACGGCGAGCGAGACACGTGCGCATCCGCGGGTGAGCAGCACCACCTGGTGGTCAATCAGGCCGGTGCCCGAACCCCAGCCGCCCTTGAAGAACAGCGCCCATCCGTGTGGTGCAACCTCGCCGATGCCCCAGCGCTGGGACGGCGTGATTGAGGCGAGCAGCCGGGTCGCGAACGAGCGATGGCGCGGCGCGACGAAGCGGTCGATGTAGAGAAAGAACTTCGTCTGGTCACGGGCGGTGATCCGCGTCTCGCCCCACGGTTGCATGATGGGAGTGAAGTGGCTCATGCCGACCCGGTTGGCCAGCCCCTGAAGGCCGAGGTTGCCGACGATGCTGTCGACGATCGAGGCTGCGTTGTTGTCCGAGTGCGTGATCATCGGAACCAGCAGCGAGGTGTCAGAGCCGTTGAGCGGCCGCCCCCTCACCGACGGTCGATCGAGGTAGGCGACCATCAGCATCGCCTTGACGACACTCGCCGACCACTCGACGTGGTCGGGACGGTAGCCGTAGAAGCGGCCCGGTGTGCGAACGGCGAACGCGATGTCTCCGTTGCGCCGGCGGGCGTAGGCCAGGGCGGCATTCATGTTCGGTCGCCAGATCTGATCGAGCGGCTTGCCCGCGCCCGGGACCACGCAGGCTCGGGCCGGGGCAGCCGGCGACGACGGCGCCCGGGCCGTCGCGAGACCGACCCCCACGGTGGCCATCACACACAGCAAGGGGCTGACTGCGGCTGCCGGCGACCAAGATCGAGATCGACGCGCTGACACGTTTACAGTCTCCCTGTTTGCCAGCCCCCGTAGCTCAGTTGGACAGAGCGACGGCCTTCTAAGCCGTGGGTCGCAGGTTCGAGTCCTGCCGGGGGCGCTGGAGGGTGATCGCCGGCGCTGGTAGATTGCCATCCAACGCGGTGGGCGTAGCTCAGCTGGTAGAGCTCCTGGTTGTGGTCCAGGCGGTCGGGGGTTCGAGTCCCCTCGCTCACCCTTAAGTTCCTCGGTCAGGCGAGCTAAAATTACCCGTGGAGGACGAGCGACGACGTCGGAGCGTCAGCTAGCGGACTTCTTGTTGCCGGACACAATGGGAGATCCTCGCGTGAACATCGACATCGTTGAACGAGATGGTGTTCTCACGCTCGTACTCGCGGGAGACATTGACATTGCCACTGCTCCGTGGCTGGACGAGCAACTCTGCACAGCGGAGGCCAAGGACGCGGCGGCGATCGTCGTCGACCTCGATCACGTTGGGTTCATGGACTCGAGCGGATTGCAGGTGCTGCTCAGGCACGTCGCGCATTCACGCCAGAACGGCAATCGCCTGCGGCTGACCGACGGTTCAGCGCAGGTCCGGCGCTTGTTCGAGGTCACCGGCGTCTCAGAACACCTGCCGTTCCTCACCGACTGACCGCCGGCCGCGCGGAAAGCGACGGCCTTCCGGATGGGGTGGAGGCGAGGGGACAATCCTCCAACCGTTGTCCGTCAGCCAACGCCGCGGGCGACGCACAACTGCTGCAGGCGCTCCATCGCCTCCGCCGGGCGACGTGGCAACTCGTCAAGCGCGTCGGCCGCGCGGCGCAGATCCTCGATGCTGGCGTTCGGCGCCTCCAGCGCGAACCTGCCCAACCACCGGACCGCTGCCCGCTCGTAGCGACGCGGGTTGCCGCCACGAAGGACGAGACAGATCCGCAGGGCATCGTCGAGGGCGATCCGGGGCAACTCGAGTGCCGTGGCGGTGACCAGCGCCTCGTTTCCCGTGGCCAGTGCCCGCCGGAACCGGGTATACGGGTTGCCATCGCTCGTCACGAACGTATGTTCGCATGAGAAGCCGACGGATGCTCGCCGTGGCGGTCGGCTTGTGTCCCGATGCAGAAATTCGCGTGCATTCGAGGCGTCCCTGGGGGCGCCGTCTCGGCCCCGGCCCGCTCGGCATCCAGCCTCGCCAAGACGGGCCGCGCCCGAGTCGTCCGGCTGTCCTCGAATGCTCGTGCACCTCCGGTGCACGTCGCATCCTGCGTCCTCGACCGGCATCCACCAAGTGGCACCTCTCGGTGCTCACGAACTTCTGGATCGAAACACTAGGGTGCGCCGGCCTCCAGCCTCCGTGCCGTCGAAGTCCGCGGCACGGATGCCTGGTCGGGCGCGGTTCGCAGGGCTCGGTCGGCCAGCGTCGAGGTGACCCCGAACCAGTAGTGCTCATTCTTGTAGTGGTGCAGTCGATGGCCGCGCCAGAGCGAGCGGTAGTAGCGACCGCGCGGCCGGTAGGGCGTGTGGATCAGGAAGTGGCACCACTCGTAAGCCGCCAGCACCGCGTAGGAGATGGTCAGTCCGGTGGCCGCGTGAGCGAGACGAGCGCCGCCCAGCACGGCGTGGATCGGGAATGACAGGCCCCAGACGGTCAACGCGATCAGCCCGAAGAAGATGAGCATCGCATACACGGGAATCAGCACCCCGTCGAGTACCGCCGGCGCGGCGTGATGCGCGCGGTGCTCGCGTGCGGCCAGCAGCTCGTGCCGGCGCCCCCGCCAGCGGATCGGCTTGGCGTGCAACAGCAGCACGTGAATCAGCCACTCGGCCAGCGGAGTGAACCCGACCACCCCGGCCAGGACCACGAGGTCGCGCCAGTCGAAGTCGCCGAGCGCAACTCGCAGAGCCACGGCGGCCACGAGCGCCGCCAGCAGCAGTGGAGGGCTCGGCCGGCGGGCGAAGTTGCGGATGCAGTCGGCGAGTGTGAGCACCTCCGGGTTGCGCCGGGGAACCGAGCCTGAAGGAGCCATCAGTTCATCAGGGGTAACCGGCTTTGGGTCGCCCGCGCCCATCGCCACAGCTTAGGACGGCAGGGAAACCTTGACCTCCTCGCCTGATGCACGAAGGATGCCAACGGGGACGCAGCCTTCGCCCGCGGGATAGGCTGCGACTACGGGCGCAGGCCAATCCCCGTGACGAGGAGTGAGCGATATGAGATGTCGTTGAAGGCGTCGGAGCTCGAGGCGGAGCTGATCGACGCGGTCTGTGCGCGCCTGCGTGAACGACTCCCTGAACCGGAGATCGCCGATGGTGAGGCGTTCGTGCGCCAGTACTACCACTGGGTTCCGGCCGAGGACCTGGCCGAGCGCAGCCCGGTTGATCTCTTTGGCGCGGCGCTGGCTCATTGGCGGCTGCTCGTCCAGCGGGCCCCCGGGGAGATCAAGGTGCGGGTATACAACCCGGACGCCGACCAGGACGGCTGGCAGTCGCCGCACACCGTGGTCGAGGTCATCACCGACGACAGGCCGTTCCTCGTCGATTCGGTGACGATGGAGCTGGCCCGCGCCGGCTACGGGCTCGATCTGGTGATCCATCCGGTGATCCGCGTGCGCCGGGACGACGAGGGCCGCGTGCTCGAGGTGGTCGCTCCCGAGGCTGACGCGCCGGACGCGCTCGGCGAGTCGATCCTCCACGCCGAAATCAGACGCGAGTCCGACCCGGCGCTGCTGGAGCGCCTGCATCGAGACGTGGAGCGAGTGCTCGGCGAGGTCGATGCCGCAGTCTCAGACTGGCCGGCCATGCGCGCGAAGGCGCTGGAGCTCGGCGACGAACTCGCGGGCACGCCGCCGTCGATCCCCGCCGACGAGCTCCGGCAGGCCCGGCAATTCATCGCGTGGCTGGCCCGCGACCACTTCACCTTCCTCGGCTTCCGTGAGTACGAGCTCGTGGTCGACGAGGGCGAGGTGGCCCTCAAGGTCGTGCCGGGCTCCGGGCTGGGCATCCTGCGGGCCCCGCCGGCGAAGCCCTACAAGCAACTGAGGCCCAGGGCGGCGGCGCTCGCCCAGACGCCGACGCCGCTGGTCCTGACCAAGGCCAACGCGCGGGCGACCGTCCACCGGCCCGCGCACCTTGACTATGTCGGGGTCAAGCAGTTCGACGGCGACGGACGGGTCATCGGCGAGCGCCGGTTCCTGGGCCTCTATTCCACGGTGGCGTACCGAGATAGCCCGCGGGCAATACCGCTCCTGACCGAGAAGGTGGAACAGGTACTGCGGCGCGCCGGGTTCCCGGAGGACAGCCATGACGCCAAGGCGCTGATCGAGATCCTCGAGACCTACCCGCGCGACTCGCTGCTGCAGGTCGGCGTCGACGAACTGTTCGCGACCGCGATGGGCATCCTCGCTTTGGGGGAGCGACAGCGAGTGCGGCTGTTCGCTCGCGTGGACGCGCTCGACCGCTTCGTCGACTGTCTGGTCTGCATTCCCCGCGATCACTTCAACACCGAGAACCGTGAGCGGGTGGCCAAGATCCTCGTCGAGGCCTACGGCGGCACCCATGTCGACTGGACGCTCCAGTTCTCCGAGTCGCTGCTGGTGCGGGTGCAGTACATCGTCCATTGCCCCGACGGGGTACCGACCGACACCGACGTGGCCGAAGTCGAGGCCCGCCTCGTGCAGGCCACGCGGGCCTGGTTGGATGACCTGCGAGATGCCCTGCTCCAGGCGCATGGCGAGCATCGCGGGGGAGCGATCCTCGCTCGCTACGCGCAGGGGTTTCCTCCCGCCTACCAGGATGAGCGCCTGGCCGCATCGGCGGTGGCGGACATCGGGCGGATCGAGGAGCTGGTGGGCTCCCGGGAACTGATCATCAACCTGTACCGGCCGCCCGACGCGGCGGTGGGGGTGTTTCGCTGCAAACTCTTCAGCCGCGATGAGATCTCGCTTTCGGACGTCCTGCCGACGTTCGAGCACATGGGCGCGAAGGTCGTCGACGAGCGCCCCTACGAGATCACGCCCGACGGCCTCGATCCGGTCTGGATCTACGACTTCGGTTTGCGCGGC
This sequence comes from uncultured Solirubrobacterales bacterium, assembly GCA_963828535.1. Taxonomy (GTDB): domain Bacteria; phylum Actinomycetota; class Thermoleophilia; order Solirubrobacterales; family Solirubrobacteraceae; genus Palsa-465. Next base: position 199,866 of record CAWHEM010000004.1, on the reverse strand, counting down.
GTGGCGGATGATCTCGAGCCGGTACGAGGCCTGTTCCAGGATGCATTCCTGGCTGTCCGGCGGGGCGAACTGGAAGACGACGGTTTGAACGCGCTGATCCTGCGGGCGCAGCTGAGCGGGCGTGAGGTGACGATCATCCGTGCGGTCGCCAAATATCTCCGCCAGGGCACCATCCCCTTCTCCGATGCCTACATGGTCCGGACGCTGGTCGCGCATCCGCAGGTGACTGCCTCGCTGGTGAACCTGTTCGTGCTGCGGCTGGATCCCGACCGACGGGACCCGGACGCGGTCGACCGGGTCAGCGATGAGATCGAGAGCGCCATCGATGAGGTCGAGAGCCTCGACGAGGACCGGATCCTGCGCAGCTTCCTCAGTGTCGTCAAGGCGATTCTGCGGACGAACTACTTCCGGACTCCCGAGCCACAGGAGGCGCCCTCGTGCCTGGCCTTCAAGCTGGACCCCGAGCTCGTGCCGATCTTGCCGCTCCCGCGCCCCCGCTTTGAGATCTTCGTCTATTCGCCCCAGGTGGAAGGGGTGCACCTGCGAGGCGACAAGGTGGCCCGCGGCGGGTTGCGCTGGTCCGATCGCCGGGAGGACTTCCGGACCGAGATCCTCGGCCTGATGAAAGCGCAGATGGTCAAGAACGCGCTGATCGTGCCGGTCGGGTCCAAGGGCGGCTTCGTGGTCAAGCAACCCCCGCCCGAAGGGGGGCGTGAGGCTGCGCAGGCGCACGTAATCGCCTGCTTTAGAACGTTTCTGTCCGGGCTGCTGGACCTCACCGACAACCTCGTCGAGGGCGAGGTCGTCGGTCCCGCACAGACGGTGCGCTACGACGATGACGACCCCTACCTGGTGGTCGCCGCTGACAAGGGCACGGCGAGCTTCTCCGATATCGCCAACGAGGTCGCGGCCCGCTATGGCTTCTGGCTCGGCGACGCGTTTGCCTCCGGTGGCTCGCACGGCTATGACCACAAGGCGATGGGGATCACCGCTCGCGGGGCCTGGGAATCCGCCAAGCGCCACTTCCGTGAGCTCGGGGTAGACATCGCCCAGAGCGACTTCACGGTGGTCGGCATCGGTGACATGTCAGGCGACGTGTTCGGCAACGGCATGCTGCTGTCACGGCACACGAAGCTGATCGCCGCGTTCAATCACGCGCATGTGTTCTTGGACCCGGCACCCGATCCGCAGGCCAGCTTCGCCGAGCGCGAGCGGCTGTTCGCGCTTGGACGCTCTGGCTGGAATGACTATGACACCGCGTTGATCTCCGAGGGCGGAGGTATCTACCCCCGCACCGCGAAGGTGATCAAGCTCTCCGATCAAGCCCGGCGAGTGCTGTCGATCGAGCCGGAGCAGCTGTCTCCGAACGAACTCATCCGTGAGCTGCTGCGGGCCCCGGTGGAACTGCTGTGGAACGGTGGCATCGGCACGTACGTCAAAGCCACCGGTGAGACCAACGCCCAGGTCGGCGACAAGGCCAACGACGCGGTGCGGATCGACGGGCGGGAGCTTCGCTGCCGGGTGGTGGGCGAAGGCGGCAATCTGGGCTTCACCCAACGGGGACGGATCGAGTACGCGCTGGCAGGCGGAAAGATCTACACCGACGCGATCGACAACGTCGCCGGGGTCAATTGCTCGGATCACGAGGTGAACATCAAGATCCTCCTGGACGGGCTCGTCGCCGGCGGCGAGCTGACCCGGACGCAGCGCAACACGCTGCTCACCGAGATGACCGACTCTGTGGCCGAGCAAGTGCTCTATGCGAGCTATATCCAGACTCAGGCCATGAGCATGGCGCTGTATCAGGCTCCGGGAATGCTCGACGTGCACGCACGCCTGATCCGTCACCTGGAGCAGGTGGCGGGACTGAACCGTGAGATCGAGTTCCTCCCCGACGAAGAGGGCTTGGAGGAGCGGGGCGGTCGCCATACCGGGCTGAGCGCTCCCGAGCTGGCCGTGGTGATGGCGTTTTGCAAGATCAACCTCTACTCGCAGCTGCTGGAATCGGACTTGCCCGAGGACAGCCCTCTGACCCAGGATCTGGAGCGCTACTTTCCTGCACCGCTGCCCGAGCGCTTCAGCCGGCACATGGGCGGCCACCGACTGCGGCGCGAGATCATCGCCACCGTGGTGGCCAACCAGCTGGTCGACCGCGCCGGAACGACGTTCGTGTTCCGTCTGGCCGAGGAGACCGGGGCGCCAGCGCCGATTCTGGCCCGTGCTTTCGCAGTGGCCCGAGAGGTGCTGGACATGCGCTCGTTCTGGTCGGCGGTCGAGGAGCTCGACAACCGGGTTCCGGCGCAGACGCAGTTGGACATGCTGATTGAGGGCCGGCGGCTGGTGGAGCGCTTCACCCGGCGCCTGGTGCGCGCCAGTCCGCACGCCATCGACATCACCATCAGCACCCGATATTTCCAGTCCGGTGCGCGGATGCTGGCCGAATCGATTCCTGACGTGCTCGGTGAGGACGAGCGCGAGCAGTTCGATCAGCGTGCTGGGGAGCTCGAGTCGGCCGGCGTGCCGCCTGAGCTGGCCAGGCGCGTGGCGGGGATGCCCGGAGTGCTGTCGAGCTTCGACATCGTAGAGGTGGCCCGTACGATTGCGGTCGATCCGAACATGGTGATGAGAACCCATTTCCAGCTCGGATCCCGGCTCGAGCTAAACCTGCTCAGGGACCGGATCATCGAGCTGCCCCGGGAGAACCGCTGGCAGGCGCTGGCGCGAGCGGCGCTGCGCGATGATCTCTACAGCCTGCACCGTGCGCTCACCCAGGAGGTGCTGAGCACCAACCGTTTGGCCACGGACAGTCAAGCGGCGATCGAGCGGTGGATGCGGGCTAATTCCCCCGCACTCGACCGATGCCTGCAAATGCTCGCCGACATCAAGGCCGCACGGCGCTACGACACCACCACGCTGCCGGTGGCGCTACGGGAGATCCGCAATCTGATTCGCGGCGGGAGCGTCTCGCCCGGCGCGATCGGCGCCGAGTCGTTCACGATGGCAGGCTAAACCGGCGCTGGCGCGCGCGGCTCGGCTAACGGACGGCGACGGTGCGGCTGTAGGCGACGTTCCCGGTCTGCGGACTGAGCCAGCCGAGGCGGACGGTCCCGGCCTTGGGGATCGGCAGGTGAGCGAGAACGAAGCCCTCCGGGCTGCCGGTCTGGACGACCCGGAGCGTCACCCACTGGCTCTGTCCGGCGGCCCGGAACTGGATCACACCGTATTGAAGCGCGGAATGGTCGGCCGGTCGCAGCTGTCCCCAGAGGGTCACCCGCGGCCCGTGCCGAGCGTCCGGAAGCCAGATCGGGATCCGAAACGCCGCCATCGAAGGCTTCGGTGCTCCATCCATCGTCTCCAGGCCGGTCTGGAACGTGTGCCAGTAAAGGCGACTCCCCACCGGCTCGCTCGCCCTGGGGCGGTCGTCGACGAGCAGGAACTGAGCCAGGGCCCGCACGTAGGTGAGCTTCCAGGTCATGTATTCGCCCTGGTCCAGCCATGTCGCCTGTTGGGCCAGCGAGGTCTTCACATACGGGTTCGGCGGGTTCGTCTTGTAGCCCCATTCGCTGAGGTAGAGCGGGATACCGCCCAGTCGTGAACGGCCGTAGCTGGTGAACACCCCGTTGAGGGCACGCTCGAGGACGCCGAGGTTCTGCAACGAGATCCAGCCCGCGGCGGGGTAGGGCCGGTTCGGTGCCTGATCGAAGCTGTACGGATGGTGGGCATAGCCGGCGATGGCGAACAGTCCGGGGTTGTGAGCGAGAAAGCTGGCACGGTCGCCTGACGCGGGGCACCCGACGTGGGTCGCCGCCTTCCCGGTGAGGGGGCGAAACCCTGGGGAAAGGCAGTACATGTCCTCGATGAACGGCATCGGCAGGACGTTGCCGAAGTTCGCCGTCTCGCCGAGCAGGAAGGTATCGCTGGTGTGACCGGTGGCCGAGAGTCCCTGCCAGGCCGCGTTGACCAGGCTGCGATAGATCATCGGCTGAGTCAGCTGTTGTTGCCCGCTCCGCAGCGTGCGATGCGCGGGGTTCAACCAGCTGGGGAAGTTCGGCTCGTTCCACACGCTCCAGTAGCTGACGGCCGGAATCGGGCTTCCGGGCTTGGTGGCCTGCGTTTGCGCGGGGGACAGGCCGAGCAGCCCGAGCAGCGATGGCGGCGGCTCGGTCGCCGGTATCGCAGCCGCGAAGGTTCCGCCGTATCGACGTCCTACGGCTTCGACGAACTGTTCGAAGTCTGCAGCCCGGGGGGCGCGCCCGAGGGGCAGTCCCTGCCCTCCGGGCAAGCTGCGGTCGATCGCCCACGTCGGAACCGACGGGGTGAACTGGAAATAGGTCTTCAGGCCCGCGGCCTGGGCCAGGCGCACCACGGTGTCATAGCGGTCCCAGGAGCCCGGAGGGTACGCGCGCGGGTCGGTGGCGTCGAACTTCGGCTTCGTCGAGGAAGCCGCATCCGGCGCGACAAGGCTCCACACGACGGAGACCTTGACCCGGTCGACGCCGAGCGTTCGCAGCTGCGAAAGCGTTTGGGCGACACGGTCCGGCGACGCGTAGATCAGCTGGTTGTCGTCCATCAGGATCGACTCCTGGCTGTCAGACGCCACGGCAGCCGAAGACAGCACGCACATCAGCGCGCAGACGGCAAGCGCCGCCGCGAGGTACACCTTCCGGACGCCCATCGCGGCTTGATGGTAGACGTGACGTCGCCGAGACGCGCCGGGGATCACGCGCGCTCCCCACAGGCCCATCGCGCGGCGCGCGCGAATCAGCCGCCCAGGATCTCGCCGGCGGTCCGGTGGGCCAGCGACATGATCGACACCATCGGGTTCACTCCCGGCGCGGTCGGAAAGGCGCTTCCGTCACCGATCCACACTCCGCTGACATCGTGCAGCTCACCCCGCCCATCGGCGACCGAGGTCGAAGGATCTGACCCCAGCCGGCAGGAACCCATCTGGTGCGCGGTGAAGATCGCCACGTCCGCGGGGCCGTACGGCGCCTGCTCGATCCGGCCGATAAAGTCCTCGAACGGCTCGCCCGAGTCAGCCCGCCAGGAGAGCTCGTCCGCGTGCAGAGTCCGGATCTCCGGAGCGCCGGCGGCATGGTGCAGCCGGGCCAGTTCCACATGGGCTCGGAGCATCAGGCGACGGTCCACCTCGTCCTCCAGCGACCAGCGCACCACCGCCTGCCCGTAATCATCGAGCACGACCTCGCCTTCGCCATGGTCGCGGGCCACCGACAGAAACGGCGCGTGGTGGCGGAACATTCGTGCGAATTCACGCTTGTGGCGCTCGCCGTCGGTCCACGGGATCGCGCCCGCGTGCAGGACCGGCGTGGCTCCGACGGACTCGATCAGGAAGCCCCACGGCCCTTCGCAGTCGGCGAAGTGGTCAGACACCTCGGACTGGACCTGGCCCTCCCAGGCGTCGATTGGCTCGTCGTAGATGCCGTTGACGAGCGACGCCGGGTGCAGGCGCAGGTGCTTGCCGACGGCGGGTCCTCCGATACCCGAGCGCAGGAGCAGCGCTGGAGACTCGACGGCTCCGCAGGCAACGACCACAATCGGCGCGCGGACCGTCAGGTCCGTCACCGTGCCGTCGAGGTGCAGCACGTTCGCCTCGACGCCCACGGCGCGGCCAGCTTCGACCAGCACCCGGTTTGCCCGGCAGTTGACTACCGCCTTGGCCCCGGCGTCGGAGGCGTCCTGCAGGTAGGTCTTCATCGTCGACTGCTTGGCTCCGCGCTGGCACCCGGACAGGCAATAGCCGCACACCGTTGGGTCCTCGCAAGACGGGTCGACGTTGCGCACGATCGCGCGGTGTTCCATCCCCAGCTCGTCCAGGGCGCCGATCAGTTTGCGGTGCTGGCGGTTCTGGGTCGTGGCCTGGTCGTTGGCGTTGATCCGCGCCATCACGGCGTCGATGTGCTGATCGTAGGCCGGCTCGTCAATCCCCTCGATCCCATGCTCGCGCCATTCGCGGCGGACCGGCGCGGGCGTGCGCAGGCAGTTCATGTAGTTGACGACGGTCCCACCGCCCAGCGTCGACCCGGCCAGGATCGCGATCGAGCCGTCCTCGGAGCTGAGCATCCCGCCGCCGAGGTAGAGCTCGAACATGCCGGGCACCTCGAGCTGCTTGAAGTCCGCCTCGTTGCGATAGCCGCCCAGCTCGAGCACGATCACCGAGCGCCCGGCCTGCGCGAGCTCGGCGGCGATCACCGAACCGCCTGCGCCTGAGCCGACGACCACAGCGTCAGCGGTCAACGTCGCCTGCGGGCCTTCGACCTCCGCGACACGAATCGTCTTCGGCGCCTCCTCGGGGGAGGGCGGCGCCGAGATCGGCCCGGGATAGCCGAGTGCCTGCCAATTAGGGTTCTGGCCGCGCTCGTCGACGTTGCCGTAGAAGAACAGGAAGGTCGAGTTGCGCAGGGCGATCACCCCCAGCCGCGCGTCGTGCGATGACGCCGCGACCGCATTCAGCACCTGCGTGCGCGCGGGCAACGGGAGCTCGGCGAAGCTCTGCTCGGCGAGCGCGTCGAGCAGACCGGCAAAACCCTGGACCTGATCCTCGGTCATCGCCTGTGCCATCAGCGCCTCGATCTGCTCGGCCACCGCGAGATCGCCGGCCGACCGCGCCAGGAATGCCCGCATCACCGGGTCCGCCGAAGCATCGGAAATAGACGGCACGAACGTGTCGCACACGGCGACGAGCGTCTCGCGCTGGACGTCGCTCAGGACCGCTGTTGCTAGTGCCACGACACACTCCTCTCTCAAAGGTCTCTGCGTAGCGGCGATCCTAAGCGCTTGCGCAAGGCCGCGCGGAAGGTCGCGAACGCGAACGCGCTCACATCGATCACGCCGGCGAACAGGAACGCGACCGGACTCGTGAGCAGTCGAGCGGCGAGCCTCCGGAGCACCCCCGGAAGCTATCGTCTGTGCGATGGCTCCGACGGCATCAGTCAAGACCACGGTCACCGAGCTCCCAGAATCACGCGTGCGCGTGGAGGCCGAGGTCCCGGCTGAGGAAGTCGAGCGCCGTGTCCAGCAGGCGGCGCGGCAGCTCGGACGCCAGCTCCGGATCCCCGGGTTTCGCAAGGGCAAGGTGCCGCCCCCGGTGGTGATCCGCCGCCTCGGGCGTGAGGCCGTGCTCGACGAGGCGCTGCGCAGCGCACTGGGCAGCTGGTACGTCGACGCGATCGATCAGGCGGGCATCGCCCCCATCGGAGAGCCGCAACTGAACGTCGGCGACCTTCCGGCCGAAGGCGAACCCCTGGGGTTCTCGATTGAGATCGGGGTGCGCCCGGAGGCCAAGCTCGGCGAGTACAAGGGCCTCGAAGTCGGTCGCCGCGAGCCTCAGGTTGACGAGGGCGCGGTCGATCAGGAGCTCGAGAGCCTGCGTGACCGCTTCGCCACGCTCGACACCGTGGACCGTCCCGCGCAGACCGGCGATCACGTCGTGATCAACTACCTCGGCAAGGTCGACGGCGAACCGTTCGACGGCGGCGAGGGCCGTGACCAGCTGCTGGAGCTCGGATCCGGGCGGTTGATCCCCGGCTTTGAGGAGCAGCTCGTCGGTGCCCGCGCGGGTGATGAGCGCGAGGTCACGGTCACCTTCCCCGAGGAGTACCCCAACGGACTCGGCGGCAAGGAAGCCTGCTTCGACGTGACGCTGACCGAGGTCAAGGCCAAGCGCCTGCCCGAGCTCGACGACGAATTCGCCAGCGAGTCGGCAGGCTTCGACAGCCTGCAGGAATTGCGCGCGGATGTCAGCACTAGGTTGCGTGAGAACGACGAGCGCGCGATCGAGCGTGAATTTGAGGAAGCGGTGCTGGACGCCGCCGTCAGCGAGGCCGAGGTCGACCTACCCGACCAGCTCGTTCACGCTCGCGCGCACGAGCTGCTGGAGCAGACCCTGTCGGCGCTGGCGCGCCAGGGCATCTCCAAGGAGGCCTACCTGCGGATCGCCGGCAAGGACGAGGAGACGCTTGCCCACGAGGCCGAGCCTGACGCGGCCAGCGCGCTGCGCCGGGAGGCCGTGCTGGCCGCGATCGTTGAGGCCGAGCAGATCGAGCCCACCGACGAGGAGGTCCAGCAAGCCCTCGAGCCGGTCGCGGAACGCGGGGGCACGACCACGGCAAAGCTGTTGGAGGACCTGCGCTCGAGTGGCCGGCTGGACGGGATCAGAGAGGACGTGTCCAACCGTCAGGCGGTCGAGCTGCTCGTCCGCGAGGCCAAGCCGATCACCGTCGAGCAGGCCCAGGCGCGCCAGAAGCTGTGGACTCCGGGCAAGGACGAGGAGTCAGGTGAACCCGGGCGCATCTGGACGCCGGACTCCTGAGCTGACCGACCCGCCGTGTGGGAACCGAGGCGGAATGGCCGCCGGGAGCCGATTGCTACATTCGGCAGGAATCCGGGCGTGCAAGCAAAAGAAGCGAGGAACATGAGCCCACTGGTACCCATGGTGGTGGAGCAAACCTCCCGCGGGGAGCGCGCCTTCGACATCTACAGCCGTCTGCTCAACGAGCGGATCATCTTCCTGGGAACCCCGGTCGACGACCAGATCGCCAACCTGATCGTGGCCCAGCTGCTGCATCTGGAGTCCGAGGATCCCGACAAGGACATCTCGATCTACGTGAACTCTCCGGGCGGCTCGGTCTATGCCGGCCTGGCCATCTACGACACGATGCAGTTCATCAAGCCGGATGTCCAGACGATCTGCGTCGGAATCGCAATGTCGATGGGAGCGTTGCTGCTCTCCGGCGGGGCCAAGGGCAAGCGGATGGCGCTGCCGAACGCGAAGATCCTGATCCATCAGGTTTCGTCCAGTTTCCAGGGCCAAGCGACAGACATCGAGATCCACGCTAACGAGATCATCGATGTGCGCCGACGCTTGGACGAGATCATCGCCCACCACACCGGGCAGGATCTGGAGAAGGTCCGGCACGACACCGAACGCGATTACTTCATGAGCTCAGAGCAAGCCAAGGAGTACGGAATCATTGACCGCGTGATCTCGCAGCACTGAGGGGCTACCCTTAGGCTTCGAGGTTCCGGCGTACGGCCGTATTCCGGGAGAGAGGAACTGCATGGCACGTCCCACGGACTCCAACGAACAGCTTCTCTGCAGCTTCTGCGGCAAATCCCAGCGGCAAGTCAAGAAGCTGATCGCGGGCCCGGGCGTCTACATCTGCGACGAGTGCATCGATCTCTGCAACGAGATCATCGATGAGGAGCTGACCGCTCCTCCCAGCTTCGACATCGAGAACCTGCCGAAGCCGCGCGAGATCTACGACGTTCTCAACGAATACGTGGTCGGCCAGGAACAGGCCAAGCGCTCGCTCTCGGTGGCTGTCTACAACCACTACAAGCGCGTGCAGATGATGCAGTCCGATGACAACGACATCGAGCTGCAGAAGTCGAACATCCTGTTGCTCGGTCCCACGGGCTGCGGCAAGACGTTGCTGGCCCAGACGCTGGCCAAGATCCTCAACGTACCGTTCGCGATCGCCGACGCCACCGCGCTGACCGAGGCGGGGTACGTCGGCGAAGATGTCGAGAACATCCTCCTCAAGCTGATCCAGGCCGCCGACTACGACGTCAAGAAGGCCGAGACGGGGATCATCTACATCGACGAGGTCGACAAGATCGCCCGCAAGGCCGACAATCCGTCGATCACCCGCGACGTCTCCGGTGAGGGCGTCCAACAGGCGCTGCTGAAGATCCTCGAGGGCACAACGGCCTCGGTCCCTCCGCAGGGCGGCCGCAAGCATCCGCACCAGGAGTTCCTCTCGATCGACACCACCAACGTGCTGTTCATCTGCGGCGGGGCGTTCGCCAACCTCGACAAGGTGATTGAACGCCGCGTCGGCCATCAGGGTGTGGGCTTCGGGGCGTCGATCCAGACCAAGGAGCAGCGCGACCTCGGCGAGATGTTCGAGCGCTGCCTGCCCGAGGACCTGATCCAGTACGGGCTGATCCCGGAGTTCATCGGGCGCCTACCGGTGATGTCGGCCATCCACCAGCTTTCGCGCGACGAGTTGATGCAGATCCTCACCGAGCCGCGCAACGCACTGGTCAAGCAGTTCCAGCGCTTCTTCCAGTTCGACGGCATCGAGCTCGTGTTCGCCGATGACGCGCTGATCTCGATCGCCGACAAGGCGCTCGAGCGTGAGACCGGCGCGCGTGGGCTGCGCTCGATCATCGAAGAGGTCCTGCTCGAGGTTCAGTTCGAGCTGCCCTCCCGCCGTGACGTGCAGAAGTGCGTGGTCACCCGCGACACGATCGACAAGGCCACACCGCCGACGCTGGTCACTGTGGCGGCACCCGAGGAGGAAGCGGCCTAGGCGCCTGGCCCAGCCGGATGCTGGGCCGTGGACACTGCCGGGCGAGCAGCAGGATGACTCGCGCGCCGCGCGATAGGCGAGGCTGGATGCCGAGCGCGCGGCAAAGCGCGAGGTTCTCCCGGATACGTGGAGCGGAGCGAAGCCCGGCCCGGAGCCGGATGCGGTTACCCTCGGCTCGTGAGCGACCTCGAAAACAAGAAGCGCTACGAGCCGTCCGAGGTCGAGCCGGCGATCGTCGAGCGCTGGCTGGCCTCAGGCCTGTTCCATCCCGACCCCGAGGGCACGCCGGAGGAGAACTACTCGATCGCGATCCCGCCGCCCAACGTCACCGGCGTGCTGCACATGGGCCACGCGCTCAACAGCTCGGTGCAGGACTGCCTGGTCCGCACGGCGCGGGCGCGCGGGCGCCGCGCCAAGTGGATCCTCGGCACCGACCATGCGGGTATCGCCACCCAGACCCAGGTCGAGCGCGCGCTGGCCGAGGAGGGCCTGCACCGCGAGGACCTCGGCCGGGAGGCCTTCATCGCCCGTGTGTGGGAGTGGCGCGAGCGCTACGGCGGCTCGATCATCGAGCAGCTCAAGCGTCTCGGTGCCTCGTGTGACTACGAAGAGGAGCGCTTCACCCTCGACGAGGGTTACGTGCGGGCCGTCCTGCGCGTGTTCGTCACGCTCTACGACAAGGAGCTCATCTACCGCGACCGGTACATGGTCAACTGGGATCCGGGCAGCCGCTCGGCGATCTCCGACCTCGAGGTCGAGGAGCGTGAGGTCACGGACACGCTCTACTACGTCGACTACCCGCTGGCCTCCGGCTCGGGGGCGGTCACGGTGGCCACGGTGCGCCCGGAGACGATGCTGGCCGATACCGCGATCGCGGTTCATCCGGACGATGATCGCTACCGGCGCCTGATCGGCGAGACGGCGATCCTGCCCCTGGTCGGGCGCAAGCTGAAGATCATCGCCGACGACTACGTCAAGCCGGAATTCGGGACCGGAGCGCTGAAGATCACGCCCGGTCACGATCCCAACGACTTCGACATCGGCCACCGCCACAGGCTGGCCCAGATCAGCGTGATCGGCGAGGACGGCCTCATCACCGACAACGCGCCGGAGCGGTTCGTCGGGATGTCCGTGATGCGGGCGCGGGACGCAGTGGTGGGCGAACTGCGCGAACAGGGTCTGGTGTCCCGCACGGAGGAGTTGGTCCACACGGTGCCGTTCTCGCAGCGCTCGGGCGAGCGCATCGAGCCCCTGGTCTCGCTCCAGTGGTTCATGCGGATGGAGGAGTTGGCCGCTCCCGCGATTGAGGTCGTGCGCGAGGGGCGCGTGCGCATCCGCCCGGACTCCGAGCGGCGGCGCTATTTGGACTGGCTGGAGAACATCCGCCCCTGGTGCATCTCCCGCCAGCTCTGGTGGGGCCATCAGATCCCCGTCTGGTACCGCGGCGAGGAGACCTACGTGGGGACGACCCCCCCACTGGCGACGGCTGGGAGCGCGACCCCGATGTGCTCGACACCTGGTTCTCCAGCGCGCTGTGGCCGTTCGCCACGCTCGGCTGGCCCGACGCCACGCCAGAGCTGCGCGCCTTCTATCCCACCGACGTGCTCTCCACCGCGCGGGACATCATCTTTCTCTGGGTGGCCCGGATGGTGATGATGGGCCTCGCCTTCACCGAGCAGATCCCATTCTCCGACGTCTATGTGCACTCGATCATTCAGGCTCCCAACGGGCGCCGGATGTCGAAGTCGCTGGGGACCGGGATCGATCCGATGGACCTGATCAACGGCGGACCGCGGCCGCCGGTGTTTGCCGCGGAGGGCCAGCAGCTGGAGGGCGCGGGCACCGCCCGTTCAGGCGAGGCCGGAAGCCGAGCGGGCGGTAAGCCCGCGGGTGAATTCCCGGCCTATGGCGCCGACGCTGTGCGATGGGGCCTGCTGGCGATGGCCTCCGGTCAGGACGTCCGCTTCAGCGAGGACAAGGTGGCGCAGGGCCAGCAGCTGACCAACAAGCTGTGGAACGCGTCGCGGCTGGTTCTGCTCGGGGTCGGCGCCGGCGCGCGGGCGGCCGCGCGTCCGGCGGCGGTTGAGGATCGCTGGATCCTGACGCGGCTGCAGCGCGCGCGTGAGGAGATCGGCGAGCGGATCGACCGCTTCGAATTCTCACCCGCGGCGCTCGCCCTCTATGACTTCGTCTACGGCGAACTCTGCGACTGGTATCTGGAGCTGGTCAAGCCGCGCCTGCGCGCCGGCGAAGCCGACCTGGAGGCAACCCTCCTCCACGTGTTGACCGAGACCCTGACGCTCGCCCATCCGATGATTCCGTTCGTGACCGAGGAGATCTATACGCACGTCCCCGGCGCGGAAGGCCTGCTGGCAGCGCGGATCGCCCCCGAACGAGTGGCCGACATCGACGTCGAGGCCGAGCGGGCAGTGGACCGGGTGATCGAGGCCGTCCAGGGGCTCCGGGCCTGGCGGGCGGCGGCGGACGTGAAGGTCGGCGCGACCGTGTCGGCGCGCCTGGTCGCCGAGGGCTATGAGGAGACAGCGGCGCAGATCGCGCTGTTGGCCCGGCTCGCCTTCTCCGAGAACGGTGGCGAGTCGGTGGCCTCGGTGCCGGTGCCCGGCGGCACGGTCGAGATCCTCGAGAGCGACGTGCTCGACCTCGAGGCGGCCGAGCGCAAGGCCGCAGCGGCACGGGAGAAGCTCGCGGCTGACATCGAGCGCTCGGAGCGCAAGTTGGACAACCCCGGCTTTGTGGCCAAGGCGCGAGAGGAGGTCGTCCAGGCCGAGCGGGACAAGCTCACGCGGCTGCGGCAGGAGCTTGATTCGCTGTGACGCTTGCCGAGGCCGAGCGCTACCTGCTGTCGCTCGAGCTGTTCGGGATGCGGTTCGGTCTCGACCGGATGCGCCGTCTGATGACGGCCCTCGGCCACCCCGAACAGCAGTTCAAGTCGATCCATGTCGTCGGCACCAACGGCAAGTCCTCCACCGTGCGCATGATCGCGGAGATTTTGCGCCAGCACGGACTTCGCACCGGCGCGTACCTCTCGCCGCACCTGGTCTCGTTCACCGAACGGATCCGGATCGACGATGCGGACCTTGAGCCGTGTGAATTTGCCGCCGCCGTGGACCGGGCGGCGCACGCCGCCGAGCTGGTCGACCGCTCACTGGCCGCCGACGACCGCGTGACCCAGTTCGAGGCGCTGACCGCGGCTGCCTACTCCGAGCTGGCGGGACGCGGCGTCGAGGCGGCGGTGATCGAGGCGGGCCTGGGCGGCCGGTACGACGCCACCAACGTGATCCCGTCCACGGTTCAGGTGCTGACCAGCGTGGGGCTCGAGCACACGCGCTGGCTGGGGCCGACGATCACGGACATCGCCAACGAGAAGCTCGACGTGGTCCGCGAGGGCGGGACGCTGGTGCTTGGAGCGGGATTGCACCCGGAGGCCGAGGGCCGGGCCATCGCGGTGGCCGCCGACCGCGGCGCTCAGATCGTGCGTGCCGAAAGTGACCCCGGCGTACCGGTCGCGGCAGCCGGCGCTTTCCAAGGTCGGAACTTCGCCTTGGCCCGGGCCGCCGCGCAGGCCTACCTCGGCCGGCTGGATCCCGCCTCGGTGGCGGCCGCCGCTGCCTCGGTATTGGTCCCGGGTCGCCTGCAGGTGATCGGCCAAGAACCGCTCACGCTCCTCGACGGCGCCCACAACCCCGACGGGATCGACGCGGTGGCCGAGGCCGCCGCGGAGATCAAGCGCGATCATGAGCGGTTGGTGGCCGTGGTGTCGATCCTCGACGACAAGGACGCGGCGGGCATGCTGGCCCGGCTGATCCCGATCTGCGACGCGCTTGTGCTCACGAGCAGTCAGAATCCCCGCGCCTTGCCACCACCGACTTTGCAGTCACTGGCCCGCCAGCTTCACGGTCCTCCTTCCGAGGTGGTGGCGGGTCCGCGCGCCGCAATGTCGCGTGCCCGAGAGCTTGCGGGGCCCGCGGGAATGGTGTTGGCGACCGGTTCGATCTATCTTGTAGCCGATCTGCTGGCACCGGAAGGCCGGCGGCGGGCCTCGATGCTGTGAACGATCAAGACGACCATCCAAGCTTCCTGACGATGATCGGCCTCGTCGCGCTGATCGTCGCCGTGGTCATCCTCGTGTTCTTCGGGATCGGTTACCTATTCGGCCGCGTCTTTCTCTAGAGACTTTAGAAAAGCGGCATAGGAGGCGGCCGCGAAAGCGTGGCGAACTCCTAGCCATAAGTGTGCAGGCTTTGCACCGCCGCTCACGCAATACAACCCCGCCGACCACTACACTCGCCCCCCTGATGCTCACCATATTTGCCGTTTTCGGGATCAAGAACAGCACGATCAATCTCGTCGTCTCGCTGGTCGTCCTGTTCCTCGTGGTGATTTGGCTGGCCCTCGTCTATTGGACCTATGCGGACGCGCGGCGACGGATCGGCGATCCGATGCTGATCGGCTGCGCGACGGCAGCCTCGTTGTTTCCGTTCGTGGGAACGATCGTGTACATGATCGTCCGCCCGCCCGAGTACCTCGACGACGTACGCGAGCGTGAGCTCGAGATGCAGGCCGCCGAGGCTCGTCTGGCCGAGGTCGGTTATCACCTCTGCCCTCATTGTGACTACGAGGTGGAGAAGGACTTCCTGCGCTGTCCGAGCTGTATGCGCAAGCTCAAGGACCCGTGCAAGACCTGCGGGCGCCCGTTGGACCCGAACTGGAAGGTCTGCCCCTACTGCGAGGCGGAGGTTGGCTCGATTCCGGCCAGCCCGCGCCGGGCCCGGCGCCGCCGCGAGGGCACATCAGAGCCGCAGGTGGCGGGCACGGCCGGTGAGGCCGCCGGCCCCACGATCACCTAGCCCTCCGTCCAACCACCGATTTTCAAGGAGACAAGCTTCACATGGAGCGAACGCTCATCCTCGTCAAGCCCGACGCCTTCGCCCGCAACCTCACCGGTGAGATCATCGCCCGGTTCGAGCGCAAAGGCCTCCGACTGGCGGCTATCAAGAAGCTGACGATGACCCGTGAGCTGGCGCAGCAGCACTACGCCGAGCACGACGGCAAGCCGTTCTTCGAGGAGCTGGTGAGCTTCATCACCTCGGGGCCGCTGGTCGCGATGGTGCTGGAAGCCGAGTCGGCGATCGAGGCGGCACGCCAGGTGATCGGAGCGACGAACCCGCTGCAGGCCACGACGGGGTCGATCCGCGGCGACCTGGCTCTGGCGGTCGGGCAGAACATGGTGCATGGGTCGGACGCGCCGGAGTCGGCCGCCCGCGAGGTCGAGCTGTTCTTTCCCGAACTTGGGTGAGGGTTCGGACACGGGCCCTGAGGCGGGCGCGGTCGTCCCGCGGCCCGCGCCGCTGATTCTGGCCTCGCGCTCCCCGCAGCGCCGGGCGATCCTGGAGCAGCTGGGGATTTCTTTCTCGGTCGTCATCCCGGAGGTCGATGAGCTGATGAGCGGCCCGCCGGGCGAGGTTGTGCTGGAGAACGCCCACCGCAAGGCCGCCGCGGTGGCGGCCAGCTCACCGGATGCGCTCATCCTGGGGGTAGACACCGTGGTGTGGGCCGGCGGTCGGATCTACGGCAAGCCGGCCGATCTCCAGGAGGCGGGCCAGACCCTGCGGGTCCTTTCCGGGACGCGCCACGTCGTCCTCAGCGGGGTTTGCCTGATCGCCGGCGGGCGCTCGCGCACCGCGGCGGCCCGGACCGCCGTGGAGTTCCGGCCCTTGGATCAGGTGCTCATCGACTGGTATCTGGCCAGTGGGGAGTGGCGTGGGCGTGCCGGCGGCTATGCGATTCAGGGTCGGGGCGCGGCCCTCGTGGCGGCCGTCGACGGGGACTATCTGAATGTCGTCGGCCTGCCGGTCGCGACTCTGCTGGAGCTGGAACCGGGACTGCTGGCGGCCGGGTAGTTCCTGTCGCACGAGCGGTGTATGTTCTGCTCGTACAGAGAGGGCACAACCAACTTTTGGGGGACAGAGCATGACACCGCCGAACCCGGTCTATCCGCTGCGGCTTGAGATCGAGTACCCCGATCGCCTCAGCCGGCTACTGATCTTCGTCAAGGGGATTCTGGTCATCCCGCATTACGTCTGCCTGCTGTTTTTGGGTATCGCAGCGTGGGCCTGCATGATCGCCTCGTGGTTTGCCGTGCTGTTCACCGGCCGCTACCCCGAGGGGTTGTTCAACTTCACCGTGGGCGTCATGCGCTGGGCGGTCCGAGTGATGGCGTACCAGTTCCTGCTCACCGATCGCTACCCGCCGTTCTCGCTGGAGGACGATCCGTCCTATCCGGTGCGGCTGGAGGTCGACTACCCGCCCGCGATCGCGCGCTGGCGCCCGCTGATCGCCTGGCTGCTGGTGATTCCGGCATCGATCGCTGGGGGCTTGATCATGCTCGTCGCCTATGTAACGCTGATCGTCGCCTGGTTCGCAATCCTGTTCACCGGCCGGATCCCGCAGGGTCTGTTCAACGCGATCCTGGTCGCGCTCCGCTGGGCGTTGCGCGTGAACGTGTACTCCTACTGGATGACCGAGACGTATCCGCCGTTTGTGTGGGCCTGAAGCCCGCCTTTGCAAGCCCGGTTGCGTCTCGGGGCTCGAGGCAGGGTTGTCTTTAGCCACCATTTAGGGGTTTTCCAGGATTTTTGTGATTCGCCGGCGGTTCCGCGGGGACCGCCGGCAGACGCGTGTTCAGTACACTGCCCCTGGGACGGATTCGGCAGCTTGGTGCGGCTCCTCGTTTCTTCGCCGCCCCGTCTGCCGCTTCGTCCTACCTCAATACATGGGCTTCTTCACCTACCTAACGGGCTTCGGTGGCCGCGACATGGCGGTCGACCTCGGGACCGCCAACACGCTCGTCTACGTGCGGGGGCGCGGCATCGTCCTCTCGGAGCCCAGCGTCGTCGCGGTTGATTCACGCACGGGCGAGGTCCACGCCGTGGGCATTGAGGCCAAGCGTATGCTCGGCCGTACCCCGGGGACGATCTCGGCCATCCGGCCGTTGAAGGACGGGGTGATCGCCGACTTCGAAGTGACCGAGGAGATGCTGCGGCACTTCATCCAAAAGGTCCACCAGAACCGGTGGGCCCATCCGCGCGTCGTCGTGTGCGTGCCCAGTGGCGTCACCGGGGTCGAGAAGCGGGCGGTTGAGGAGGCGTGCCTGTCCGCCGGCGCGCGGCAGGCCTACCTGATTGAGGAGCCGATGGCGGCGGCGATTGGGGCTGGTCTGCCGGTCGGCGAGCCGACCGGCTCGATGGTCGTCGATATCGGCGGTGGGACCAGCGAGGTCGCCGTGATTTCCCTCGGGGGGATAGTCGTCTCCCAGTCGATTCGCGTCGGAGGCGATGAGCTCGACGAGGCGATCATCAATTACGTCAAACGCGAGTACAAGCTGCTAATCGGTCAGCAGACCGCCGAGGAGGTCAAGCTCGAGATCGGCTCGGCGTTCCCGATGGCCGAGGAGGTCCAGGCGGAGATCCGGGGCCGCGACATGGTCTCCGGACTGCCCAAGACCGTGGTGCTGACCAGCGAGGAGATTCGGGGCGCGCTGGAGGAGCCGGTGTCCCAGATCATCGACGCGGTGAAGGAGACGCTGGACCGCACGCCACCAGAGCTTGCCTCCGACATCATGGATCGTGGCATCATGTTGGCTGGAGGCGGGTCGCTGCTGCAGGGGATCGAAGAGCGTTTGCGTCATGAGACGCAGATGCCCGCGCACCTCGCCGAGTCGCCACTAACCTGCGTCGCGGTGGGGTCCGGAAGGTCCCTGGAGGAATTCGAAGCGATCCACCGTTCGAGCAAGAATTCACGCAACCGCCGCCGCCGCTACTAGGTTGAGCCCTACTAGCCGCGAGGTGCGGATCAGAACCTTGGAGACAAGCACATCGTGCACGACAAGCAAGTTCGGCGAAGACGCGCAGTGCTCGCGCTGCTCGTCGTCGTTTCCCTGATCCTGCTGACGGCCTACTTCGGCGAATCGCCGAGCAGCCCGCTGCACAGCGTGCAGCGCGGGATCGTCCAGGTCCTCTCACCGATCCAAGAGGGCGCGAGCAAGGCGCTGAAGCCGGTGCGGGACATCGCCGGCTGGTTCTCGGACACCTTCCGAGCCAAGTCGCAGCGGGACCAGTACAAGCAGGAAGTACAGAAGCTGACCGCGCAACTCGCGCAGGCCCAGGGCGCCCAGATCCAGAACACTCAGCTCTCGCACCTGGTCGGCGTCGACAACAGCATCGGCATCAGTCGCTATCAGCAGGTCGCCGCGCATGTGATCTCGCGCGATCCGACGCTGTGGTACGCCACGATCGAGGTCGACAAGGGTTCCGCTGACGGCGTCCACGTCGATGATCCCGTGATCGGGGACCGCGGGCTGGTGGGCAAGGTCCAGTCGGTCGCCTCGAATGTCTCGGTCGTCGCCCTGATCACCGATCACTCGTCAGCCGTGACCGCGCAGGTCCAGGATCAGTATGGGGACACGGGCGTGTTGGTGCCCGCCGTCGGCAACCCCAACCAGCTCTTGCTCCAGTACCTGCCGCGGCGGGCTCCGATCCAGGCTGGGATGCAGGTCGTGACCGCGGGCTTCAAGTCCGGCACGCTTGATTCGCTGTTCCCGCCGGGCATCCCGATCGGACAGGTCTCAAGCGCCAGCCAGAGCGATCTACTCAACAACGGGCAGGTTCAGGTCAACGTCGGAGCCGACCTCCGGCATCTGGATCTGGTGCAGATTCTGACCCGACCGGGCACGAGCACCCAGCGGGCGCAGCTGCCGTGAGGGAAAACCTCCGTCTCCCGTTCCGGCTCGCGCTGCTCGGCTTCGCGACCGTCGTCGTCCAGCAGGCCGGCGTCTCCCAGATCTCCATCTTCGGAGTCAGCGCTGACTTGACGCCCCTGGTCGTGATGTCGGTCGGTCTGCTCGCCGGTTCGCTGCTCGGCGCGATCACCGGATTCGGCATCGGGCTGTTCGTGGATATGGTGCTCGTACAGACGCTCGGGGTCACCTCGCTGCTATTCATCGCCATCGGCTACTGGTCAGGGCGTCTGCGGGAGCTGCGGGATCCCGCGCACGGGCTCGTGCCGTTGGCCGTGGGCGCGACGGCCACCGCCTTTGCCGGGGTAGGGATGGCGATCATCCAGTTCCTTCTCGGCGTCGATTCCCCGGTCAGCTTTCTGCTGGTGCAGCAGATATTCATCACCGTTCTCGTCAACACCCTGATCTCGCTGCCGGTGTACGCCCTCGTGCAGCGGATCATCCGCCCGGCGATTCCGGATGACCCTCGCCGCCGTCGTCGCCGCGCCTACACGACCGGCGGCCTCAGTCCGCTGCAGCGCCCGTCAGACCGCCTCGGCCAGATCCCGCGGTCAGCCTCGCAATGATCCAGCCCCAGGACGATCGGCGCGCGCCCCTGACGCCGCAGCTCGCGCTGCGCGCGGCCGTCGTCGGCAGTGTGGCGCTGGCCATGTTCGCGATCATCTTCTTCCGCCTCTGGTATCTCCAAGTGCTCTCAGGCGACCAGTACGTCAAGCAGGCCAGCACCAACCAGATTCGCAAGCTCGCCATCCCCGCCCCGCGCGGGCAGATCGTCGACCGCACCGGCAACATCCTCGTCGATTCCAAGCCGACGATCGCCGTCCAGCTCTCCCCGCCGGACCTCCCCCGCAACCGCGCGCGCCGCCGCCGGATGTTCACCCGCTTGGCCGCGATCCTCAAGATCCCCACCAACGCAGCCCGGTGCGCGATCGTCGGAGCGCCCAAGGCGGTGCGCCTGTCCAGGATCTCCTGCGATGTCGCCCAGCAGCAAGCGCTGCTCCCGTACGCCAACGTGACGATCAAAACCGACGTCCAGCCGGACGTCCACTATTACCTGGCCGAGCGCCAGGATCAGTTCCCCGGGGTCGCCGTGCAGCAGGTGTGGCTGCGCTCGTATCCACTGCACACACTCGCGGCACAGCTGTTCGGCACGGTCGGGCCGATCAACAAGCAGGAGCTGGGCCAAAGCCACTACCGCGGGGTCTCGCAGAACTCGATCGTCGGCCAGTCCGGCCTCGAGTGGTATTACGACCGCTACCTACGCGGCACCGACGGGACCGACCGCGTCCAGGTTGACGCGCTCGGGCGCTTCAAGGGCTACCTGCGGCAGACCAAGCCCACCACCGGTCACACGCTGAGGCTGTCGCTCGATCTCGGACTGCAGAAGGCCGGTCAGCAGGCGCTCTCCCAGGCCATCGCCAACAATCCGCCCGCGGGCGCCGGCGCCTTCGTAGCGCTGAACCCCAACAACGGCGAGGTGCTGGCCATGGGGTCCTCGCCGACATTCGACCCGAACATCTTCACCAAGCCTCTGCGGCAGGTCCAGTACCAGCAGCTCAACAACGCCTCCAGCGGCTTCCCGCTCTTCAACCGCGCGATTCAGAGCTCATATCCCACCGGCTCAACGTTCAAGGGGATCACCGCGACGGCGGCGCTGCAGAGCGGGGCCTGGAGCCTCGGCCAGAGCTACGACGACACCGGCGTCTACCAGAATGGTCCCTCCGACGTCCGTCACAACGCCGGTCACGCCGCCTACGGCGCGCTTGACATCACCCAGGCGATCCAGGTCTCCTCGGACAACTTCTTCTACAACCTCGGCCGGCTCATGAATGACCCCAAGCCCCAGGGCGGCGCGCTGCAGGACTGGGCGCGCGCGTTCGGGATGGGACGACAGACGGGGGTCGATCTCGGGGCCGAGAACGCGGGCAACCTGCCCTCTCCGGCATGGCGCAGCGCCCGGAACCAGCTCGAGGTGCAGTGTGAGCACGCGACCGGGCCCTTCCGTGGCCAGCGTCGGCGCAGCACCTGCCTGATCGCCGACGGCCGTCCGTGGTCGGTCGGCGACAACGAGAACCTCGCCGTCGGCCAGGGCGACCTCCAGGCCACACCGCTCCAGCTGGCGGTCGCCTACTCGACGATCGCCAATGGCGGCACCGTGGTCCGGCCCCACGTGGGTCTCGCCGTGACCGCCCCCGACGGCACCGTGGCCCAGCGGATCGACCCGGCCCCGTCACGCCACGTAAACATCGCCCCCCAAAACCTCGACGCGATCCATTCCGGCCTCCACGCCGCCGCCTCGCAGTCCGGCGGCACCTCCGCCGACGTGTTCCGCGGCTGGCCCCAGGGCCAGTATCCGGTCTACGGCAAGACCGGCACGGCGCAACGTCCCCCACAGGCCGACCAATCGTGGTATGTCTGCTACGTGCCTGATCCCCAGCGACCGATCCTGGTCGTGGTAACAGTCGAGCAGGGCGGCTTCGGCGCCGCGGCGGCGGCCCCCGCTGCGCGCCAGATTCTCTCCCAGTGGTTCTTCGGCAAGCGGGGCCAGTTCATCGCCGGCCAGTCCAAGACGCTATGAGCGGCCAGCTGATTCACGCGGGTTACGACGCGGGCGAGTCCCGATGACGAGCGGAGCCCGCGTACACCCGATCCAGATGACCGAGGAGGCGGCCGCGCCCCGGCGGGTCGTGCTGATGTTCGACCCGCTGCTGCTGCTGGCAGCTCTGGGGTTGGTGGCGTGCTCGTTGGTGACGCTGCACGGCGCCACCAGCAACGCAATGCGCGGCCAGCCGCTCTACTACGTCGAGCGCCAGGCGATCTATGTGGCGATCGGGATCGTGCTGGCACTGGTGCTGGCGCGACTGGACTACTCGCGTCTGCGCGAATACAAGTACGGACTCTACGGTCTGATCGTCGCGCTGAACATCATCGTGTTCGGGATGCCGGCGGTGCGTGGCGCGCACCGCTGGATCCCGTTGCCGTTCTTCCAGGTCCAGACCTCGGAGTTCGGCAAGATGCTGTTGATCGCTGCTCTGGCTGCGTTCGCCGTGGACCGGTCCCGACGGCTGCACGAGCGGCGCACGACAGCCCGGATCATGCTGCTGGCGCTGCTGCCGGCCCTGATCGTGATCCCGCAGCCGGACCTGGGAACGGGGCTCGTGTACGTGGCCGTGGCCTTCGCGGTGCTGTTCTTCGCCGGGACCTCGTGGAAGCAGCTGGCCACGCTGGTGGCGATCTTCGCCGCCGCGGTGGTCATCGTCCTCGCGGTCGCCCCGGCGGCCGGGGTCCACGTCCTCAAGCCCTACCAGGTTCAGCGCCTCACCGGCTTCCTGAATCCCTCCCGGGATCCCGGAAACCAGACTTACAACATCGGCCAATCGCTGATCGCGATCGGCTCGGGCGGCAAGACCGGACGGGGGGTGGCCCACGCCACCCAGACGAGCCTGCATTTCCTCCCGGAGAACCAGACAGATTTCATCTTCGCGGTCGTGGGGGAGACCTATGGGTTCGCCGGCGCAGCACTCGTGCTATCGCTATATGCGTTACTGATATGGCGAAGTTTGCGAATCCTCACCATGGCGAAGAACCTCTACGGCACCCTGATTGCTGCGGGCATCCTGGCGATGCTGATGTTCCAGGTGTTCATCAACGTCGGTATGACCATCGGAATCATGCCGATCACCGGCGTGCCGCTTCCCCTGATGAGTTATGGCGGCTCATCCGTGCTCGTGACCTTCATCGCCCTCGGCCTGCTCCAGTCGATTTACATCCAGGCCCGGATGACTTCGGCCAGCAAAGGCCGCGCGCTGCTCTCGTGATGCCGGCGTTCTCAAGCCCTCGTCCGGCACAACTCCCCTTGGCCCGCGCCGCCATGCGCGCGGGCATGTTTGGCGGTCCGGCGGTTCGCACCCCGGAGCGCATCTCATTTCGTCTGCGCCGCGTGGTGCGCGCCGTGGGGGCATGCGATTTCGCCCCCGCTGCCGACCGCCGGCCGGGCGCCTATCTATAAAGGACTGAAGACAATTGAAGAAGCAAGTGCTGGTCAGCGTCGACCGTGGAGAGACACGCGTGGCGCTACTCGAGGCAACCGGAACGGTTGCCGAGCGCAAGCCCGGCGGCGGCGGTGCTCGCCGACGTCGAAAGAGCGCCAACCCAGCCGCCGGGTATCAGGTGGCCGAGCTTTACCTTGAGCGTCGCGGTGCCCGCTCGATCGTGGGCAACATCTACAAGGGACGGGTCGACAATGTCCTCGCCGGTTTGGAAGCGGCGTTCGTTGACATCGGCTTGGAGAAGAACGGCTTTCTCCACGTCGACGAAATCGTGCTCCCCGGCGTCGATGCACCCCGCCGCGGACGTGGCGGGGCCCGTGAGGGCGGCCAGATCACCGACATGCTCAAGCCGGGGCAGGACATCGTCGTCCAGGTCGTCAAGGACCCACTGAAGACCAAGGGCGCCCGCCTGTCGATGGATCTGACCATCGCCGGGCGCTATATGGTCCTCGCGCCCTACGGCGAGGGCGTCGGCGTGTCCCGCCGCCTCGATGACAAGGAGCGCGAACGCCTGCGCAAGGAGGCGGCCAAGCTCGATCTACAGGGTGCGGGCGCGATCATCCGCACCGCTGCCCAGGGTGCAAAGCGCGCCGATCTGGAGCGCGAGCTGCTGTATCTGTTCAAGCTGGGCGAAGTTCTCCAGAAGCGGGTGGCCGAGACGGCAGCGCCGGCGCTGGTCTTCCAGGAGGCCGATCTGTCGGTGCGTGTGGTCCGGGACATCTATTCCACCGAATTCGAGCGCGCCATCGTCGATGACCCCAAACAGCACCATCGTCTGGTCTCGTTCTTCTCCCGCACCGCTCCCGAGCTGGTCGAGCACGTCGAATTGTGGGAGGAGCGGAAACCGCTGTTCGAGGCCTTCGGCGTTGAGCAGGTGCTCGACTCGACGCTCTCGCGCCGGATCGACCTGCCCAGCGGGGGATACCTGATCATCGACTACGCCGAGGCGCTGACGGTGATCGACGTCAACTCGGGCAGCTTCATCGGCCGCGGCAAGGGGGCCCGGCTCGAGGACACGATCACCAAGACCAACCTCGAGGCGGCCGACGAGGTCGTGCGCCAGCTGCGTCTGCGAGACATCGGCGGGATCATCGTCATCGACTTCATCGACATGGCCCGCGCACGCAACCGTGACGCGGTGCTGAAGACGCTGCGCAAGGCGCTCGACGAGGATCGGACGAAGACCTTCGTGGTGGAGATCTCTCCGCTGGGCCTGGTCGAGATGACCCGCCAGAACGTCACCGAGGGCGTCCGGGAGATCATGACCCGGCCCTGCCCGACGTGCCACGGTGAGGGCGTGATCAAATCTGAGGAAACGATCGCGATCGAGTTCGAGCGGCGCATGCGGGACCTGGCCAAGGAGACGGAGGCCGAAGCGCTGCTGATCCAGATGAACCCCCGGGTCAGCGCCGAGTTCACCAGCAACGGTGCCCGCGTGCTCCACGCCGTCGAGGAGGAGACCGGCAAGTGGTTCCACTTCGAGGGTTCGGAGGGACTCCCGATCGACCACTTCGCGATTTTGCTCGAGGGAGACCGGGAGCAGGTGCTCGAACGGGCGCTGCCCTTCCGGGAGGGTGAGGAGGTGCACGTCGAGATCATCGAGCCGCACATGTACAACCCCACCGATGCCGTGGCCAAGGTCGACGGCTACATCATCTCCGTCCGCGGAGCCACCAGATATGTGGGCCAGAAGCGCCTCGTGCGGATCGAGGAGGTCGGTCGGACCGCGGCCACGGCCACGCTGGTCGACATGCCCGGAGGATCCGGAGATGACGCCCCCGATGGCCCCACCGCGGACGACAGCGACGATGTCCTAGAATCAAAGCCTCGGCGCCGCGGCCGCAGAGGCGGACGGCGCCGTTCCGGCGCCAAGGCCGAATCGGCTCCCGCCAGCACTCCCTCGGATTAGAGCATGTACGCAATCGTCAAGACAGGCGGAAAGCAATACCGCGTCGAGCAGGGTCAGTCCCTGCTCATCGAGCGTCTGCCCGAAGACGACGGCGCGAAGGTGAAGTTGGAGCCGCTGCTCTATGTCGACGGCTCGGATGTCGTCGACGGCGCCGACATCGGCCGAGTGACCGTGGAGGCACGGATCCTCGCCCATGAGCGGGGTCCGAAGCTTCGGATCGTCAAGTTCAAGCCCAAGCGTGGCTACAAGCGCCGGACCGGCCACCGTCAGGACCTGACCCGGATCGAGGTCACCGGCATCAAGCTGGCCAAGGCCGCGGCCCGCGCGCGGGCGGCCAAGAAGGAGCCAGCCGCCGCCGCTGCGCCGCCGCCGGAGCCCGAGACCATCAACGAGACTTCGGAGGCCACCAATGGCTCATAAGAAAGGCCTGGGTTCCTCACGCAACGGCCGCGACTCCAACGCCAAGCGCCTTGGCGTGAAGGTGTTCGCCGGCCAGACCGTCAGCGGCGGCGAGATCATCGTCCGTCAGCGCGGAACCCGGTTCAAGCCGGGCGACGGAGTGGGGATCGGCAAGGACGACACGATCTACGCCCAAGCTGCGGGAACCGTCGAGTTCAACCGCGGTCGCCGCGGACGCGTGATCTCGGTCGCCCCAGTCGACTCCGAGTAGCCGGCGCGCCCCCGGGGGGCTGATCTCAGCCCTCCTGGGCCGTCGGACGCACCAGGATCTCGTTGACGTCGACGTGCGGCGGCTGGGAAACCGCGAACATGACCGCCCGGGCGACGTCGTCGGGCTCCAGCCCATTGGACACCGGGTTGTCGAAGAACGGCGTGTCGACCATCCCGGGCTCGATCAGGGTCACCCGGACGCCGGTGCCGTTCAGTTCCTGGCGGGCTGATTCGCCCATCGCGGTCACCGCCCATTTGGTGGCCGAATACAGCGACCCCGGCAGGGCTCGGCGGCCGGCCACGGAGCCGGTGAGCACGAGGTGTCCCTGCGACTGCTTGAGCGCGGGGAGCGTGGCGCGGATGGTCAGCGCGGCGCCGTAGACGTTGGTCAGGACCATCGAGCGCCATTGCTCGGGCGATCCTTTGAGGAACCCGCGCGCGGCGCCGAACCCGGCGTTGGCGAAGGCAACGTCGATGCTCCCGTAAGCGTCGAGGGCGCGCTCGACGAGCGCCTCCTGCTGGTCCCATTCGGTGACATCGCAGGTGACCGCGATCGCCCGCTCGTCGCCGCCGAGCTCGGCCGCCAGCTCGCTCAACCGGTCGGTCGAGCGCGCGGCCAGCACCAGGCGATGTCCTGCAGCCGCCGCCTGACGCGCGGTGGCGGCGCCGATGCCGCTGGAGGCGCCCGTGATCAGGAAGACAGAATCACTCATGCTTGGACACCGTTCGCCATCCGGGGTCACTATACGGTCGCATGAGTCATCCAGCTGCCAGGATCATCCTATGCAAGATCGCGCGCGCATTCATGTCCAGGCCGGCGGTGGGGGAGACGGAAGCCTGAGCTTCCGGCGGGAGGCGCACGTCCCCAAGGGGGGACCCGACGGCGGTGACGGCGGTCGCGGGGGAGACGTGGTGCTGGTGTGTACCGACTCCCTGCGGGATCTCGAGAGCTTCCGCCGCCGCTCGCACTTCAAGGCGCGCCGCGGTGGACACGGGCAGGGGTCGCTGCGCCACGGCGCGGACGGCGAGACGCTGGAGATCCTCGTTCCGCCCGGCACCGAGGTCCTCGTCGAGGAGGACGGGAGCCGCCACGACCTGGTGCGTCCCGGGCAGCGGGCGGTGGTCGCGCGCGGCGGCGCGGGTGGGCGGGGCAACAAGCGCTTCGCCGGACCGACCCACCAGACACCCAGGTTCTCCGAACGCGGATTGGCCGGAGACGAGAGCTGGATCGTCCTGCAGCTGAAGCTGCTGGCGGACGTGGGACTCGTCGGCCTTCCCAACGCCGGCAAATCGTCGCTGCTGGCGCGGCTGACCCGCGCCCACCCCAAGGTGGCGAACTACCCCTTCACGACGCTCGAGCCGTCGCTGGGGACGCTTCAGCTCGAGGACCGGCAGCTCGTCATCGCCGACATCCCGGGCCTGATCGAGGGCGCCAGCGCCGGCGCGGGTCTCGGCCACGAGTTCCTGGCCCACGTCGAGCGGACGCGACTGCTAGTCCACGTGCTCGATCTCAACCCGCTAGACGGGTCAGACCCCGTGGCCAACCACGAGACGGTTGAGCGTGAACTGCGGCTGCATGATCCACGGCTGGGCGAACTGCCGCGGATCCTGGCGCTGTCGAAGGCCGACCTGGTCGATCCTGAGACCGCCGCCGCGGCCCGCGAGGCGTGGGCGGGCCGGCTCGGACCGGACACGCCGATTCTGCTCACCTCGTCGGTGACCCGAGCGGGACTCGATGAGCTGGCGATCGAGCTGGTCCGGCGCGTGCCGCTGGAGGGAGCGAATGCCGCCGCGGCCGGAACTGCCCAGACGCCGCTCGATGAGCTCGCCGAGCACCGCGTTTTCCGACCCAGGGTGGACCGGACCTACCGGGTCGAGCAGATCCACGACGGCAGCTTCCGGGTGACCGGGGCCGGCATCGAGCGCCTCGTCGCGCGCTATGACCTCGAGAACGACGATGCGCTGGCACATCTCGAACGTCGGCTCCGTGGAATCGGCGTGATCCGGGCCTTGGAGGCGGAGGGCTTTCAGGCCGGCGACGACGTCGAGATTGCGGGGGTGCAGTTCGAGTTGGATCCCGGCGTGTAGGAGCTCGCCGCGGGCCCCCGAGGAGAGAGAGGTAAGGATGCGCCGGGGTTTCGGTTGCGTGGTTCTAATCGTGATGGGCGTCTGCGCGTCCGCGGCGGGTGCGCTGTCCTGCGGGTCGGGTCCTACCACGGTGTGAGCGGTCAGTTCACGACCATCCAGAGCGCAGTTTCAGCGCGCACGCGGCGACTGGGTCCTCGTCGGTCCCGGCGACGACAAGGAACAGGCCGACCACAGGCCAATCGCGGGCCGCAGCCGGCCGACACGCCGGCCGGCCTGGTCATCGCCAAGGCCCGGGTGTATCTGCGCGGCATGAACCGCAACGCGGTCATCGTCGACGGCCCAAGCCCGGCTCGGCGCCGTGCGCACCAAGAAACCGGCCCAAGACTTCGGCCCGTCCGGCCCCGCCGGGAAGGGGCGCCGCCACGTCCGGCTGTCGGGTCTGGGCTGATGCCCGGGCCCGGCATCATAAGCTTCGCCCCATGGCTCCGCTGGTTGTGAAGCTGGGATCGAGCATCGTCGCCGACGAGCGCGGGGCCGTCCGCACTGACGTGCTCGAGCCAATCTGCGACGAGTTGGCCGAGCTCCATCACGCGGGGCGCTCGTTGATCGTGGTCACCAGCGGGGCCATTGCCCGTGGGATGGGAGTGATGCAGATCCCGCTGCGGCCGCGCTCGGTCGACGAGCTACAGGCGGCGAGTGCGGTGGGTCAGGGGAAGCTCTATCAGGTCTATGACGAGCTTCTGCGTGAACGCGGGGTGCCCTCGGCGCAGGTGCTGCTGACCTTCTTCGACATGAGCGCCCGCACGCACTACCTGAACGCCCGGCAGACGCTGCGGAAGTTGATCGAGTGGCGCGTGATTCCGGTGATCAACGAAAACGACACCACCGCCACCGACGAGATCTCCTTCGGCAACAACGACTTCCTCGCCGCTCAGGTGGCGATCCTGATGAGCGCCGAGCGTCTGCTGCTGCTCACCGATGCCGACGGCGTATTCACCGCCGACCCACGGCTCGATCCCACCGCTCAGCTCGTCCGCGAGGTCGACGAATTCGAGGCGCTGGAGGGACTGGACATCGGCCACCAGACCTCGCCGCTCGGGTCCGGGGGTATGCGCTCGAAGGTGGTGGCGGCCGAGATGGCCACCGCGTCGGGTATTCCCACGGTGATCGCGGGCGGGCTACGCCCGGGGACGATCGCGGCGGCGGCGGCCGGCCGGCCGGTGGGCACGACGTTCCCCGCGCGTGAAGGCCGCTACTCGAGCTTCAAGCTATGGCTTAAGTACGCCAAGCCGGTGCGGGGCAGGGTGCTGGTTGACGCCGGGGCCGCCCGGGCACTGCGGGAGGGGGGAACGAGCCTGCTGCCCGTCGGGGTGGTGGACGTGAGCGGCGATTTCGACGCCGGCGACGCGGTGGAGGTGGCGCACGACGGCGGCCTGGTGGGCAAGGGGATCTCAAACTACTCGGCGTCGGAGCTGCGGACCGTTCGGGGGCTGAAGTCGGGCAGCGTCCGGGAACTGCTGCCGAGGGCCAGCGAAGAAGCCGTGCACCGGGACTATTTCGTGCTTGCGTAACCTGTAAGCGATATGGCGACCGCCACCATGACCGTGTCCGAGATCTGCTCCGCGGCCCAACGGGCCGCGCGGGTTCTGGCGACGCTGGATTCAGGCACCAAGAACGCCGCCCTCGAGGCGATCGCGCGGTCGCTGGTGGAGCGTACCGCGGAGATCCTGGAGGCCAATCGGAGGGATCTGGAGGCAGGCCGGGAAGCTGGACTATCCGAGGCCCTGATGGACCGGCTCGCGCTTGACTCGGCACGGATCGCGGCGATGGCTGACGGAGTGCGAAGCATCGCCTCCCTGCCCGACCCGGTCGGTGAAGTGATCGACGGATTCAGGCTCGCCAACGGTCTCGACGTGCGCAAGGTTCGGGTACCGCTCGGCGTCGTCGCCGTCGTCTATGAGGCGCGACCGAATGTCACCATCGACGCTGGCGCGCTGTGTCTCAAGTCTGGCAACGCGATCGTCCTGCGCGGATCGAGTTCCGCCGCGCACTCGAACGCCGTGCTGGCCGGCGTCGCGGCCGCTGCTGCGACCGAGGCGGGTCTGCCCGATGGGTCGTTGTCACTCGTCGCCGGCGGTGGGCGCGAGGAGCTCGCCGAGCTCGCGACCCAGACCGGCGTGGTCGATCTGATCATCCCCCGGGGCGGGGAGGGTCTCAAGGCAGCCCTCAAGGGAGTGGCCACCGTCCCGGTGATCTACGCGGCCTCGGGGAACTGTCATGTGTACGTCGATGCCAGTGCCGACCTTGACGCTGCGCAGGCCATCGTCCTCAACGCGAAGCTGCAGCGACCCGGGGTCTGCAACGCGCTTGAAACGCTGCTCGTACATCGCGACGTCGCCGCTGCCTTCTTGCCCGGCGTCCTGGACGCCCTGACCGAGGCGGGAGTGCTGCTGCACGGCGACCAGCGTGTCCGGGACGCCGCGGCTGCAGTGTCGATCGAGCCCGCGAGCGATGAGGACTGGGATAAGGAGTACCTGGCGCTCGAACTGGCGGTCGGCGTGGTGGACTCGGCGCAGGACGCGATCGCACACATCAACGCTCACGGAAGCGGTCACTCCGAGGCGATCGTGACCCGCGACACGCACGCCGCGCGTGCTTTTCAGCGGGGCGTGGATGCCGCCTGCGTGTACGTCAACGCCTCGACGCGGTTCACCGACGGTGGCGAGTTCGGGATGGGCGCCGAGATCGGAAACTCCACCCAGAAGCTCCACGCACGCGGCCCCATCGGGCTGCGTGAGCTCTGCACGTTCAAGTACCTGGTCGAGGGCGCGGGCCACATCCGCTCGTGAGCTGATCCCGCGTGCATCTCGGGATTCTCGGCGGTACTTTCAACCCGCCACACCTTGGTCACCTCGTATGCGCCCAGGAGGCGTATGTTCAGCTGCGCCTCGACCAGGTGATGCTGATTCCCACCCGCATTCCGCCCCACAAGCCGGTCGACGAGGAGCCAGGGGCAGAGCACCGTCTGGAGCTCTGCCGGGCCGCCGTGGCCGATGACGATCGTTTCTCGGTCTCCGATCTGGAGGTGAGGAGGGAGGGGGGGCCGTCGTACACGGTCGATACTCTTGAAGCACTGAAGTCATTAGCTCCCGATACGGAACTGTTCTTCATCCTGGGTGGAGACGTCGCCGCCGGGCTGCCGGAGTGGCATGAGCCCGAGCGAGTTCTTTCCCTCGCCACCCTTGCTGTGGCCCGGCGTCGAGGAACCCCACAGGCGTCCGTCAAGCAGGCGCTGACGCAGCTGCAGGGCGGTGAGCGGGCCCGGTTCTTCCCGATGCCGCGAATCGGCCTTTCCTCGACGATGGTGCGAGACCGGGTACGTGAGGGGCAGCCGATCAAGTACATCGTCCCCGACGCCGTTGCCGGTTACATCAAAAAGCATGGGCTTTACGGAGGTCCCGCGCAAACATGACGCCTGAAAAAATCGCCAATGCAATCACGGACTACGCCGCCGACCGCAAAGCGCTGGACATCGTCCAGCTGGATCTACGCGGCATCATCGGATACACCGACTACTTCGTGATCTGCACAGGCCGCAGCGATCGTCAGGCCAAGGCAATCCACGACGCCATCCACGTGGGCATGAAGGACGAGCATGGGTTGCTTCCCCGCAGGGTCGAGGGCGTGACCGACGCCAGCTGGATATTGATGGACTACCTCGACGTGGTCGTTCACGTGTTCACGCCGGAGACGAGGGAGTTCTACCGGCTCGAGCAGCTATGGGGCGAGGCGCCGGTGCAGGCGGTCGGCGTCGGCGCCGGATCCGCCTGAGTCGAAGCCGGGGCGATGAGTCAGCGCCGGATCCGCCCCACCCGCTAGAGCGCCGAAAGCAGCTTTGGCGCGACCTCCTTCTTGCGGCTCATCACCCCGGGGAGCTCGATCGCGTGATCGGATGCGCTCTGATCGAAGCAGCGTGCCACCGCGGCGATGTCTCCGGAGACGAGCAGGTCGGTGCCCTTGCTCAGCACGTCGGTGATCATCAGGGCATAGAGATGAAACCCGCGCAGGTCGCGCTCGTCGTCCATGGCCTGGATCAGCTCCGACTTGCGCTCCAGCAAGCCCTTGCCGACCACCTCGATCTGGGCGATGCAGATCGGCTGTCCCCCGCGCACCTGGTATTGCTTGGCGTCGCGCGTGATGATCTCCTTGGCGCTGACCTCGGATACGTCAGCGGTGGCCTCGAACATTTCGCGCCCGAGCTTGGCGGCATCGAGCGCGAGGACTCGTTCGAGATATTCGACCACCGCATGATCACGGTCTGTGGTGGTGGGTGAATTGAGGATCACCGTGTCCGAGAGCACCGCGCTGAGCAGCATCGTGGCGGTCGGACGACTCGGTTCGAGGCCGTTCTGACGGAAGCGCTCGATCACCAGCGTGGCCGTCGAGCCGACCGGATCGAAGGTGGCGGTGACCGGCACGCGAGTCTCGATCGAGCCGATGTGGTGATGGTCCAGGATCTCGACGATCTCGGCCTCCTGCACCCCGGCGACGCTCTGGGCCTCCTCCGCGTGGTCGACGAGCAGCACGCGCCGACGGCCCGGGGCGACCAGATCAGAGCGGGTGAGCACCCCGACGGGGTGCCGCCCGGCATCGACGACGATCGCCGCGCCGTAGTGGATCTCCTTGATCTGCTCCGAGACGTCGGCCACGAGGTACTCGTGGGTGACCGTGAGCGGATCCTTCTCCATGAACGCGTGACACGGGGCGGCGAGGGTGATCATCCGGGCCGATACATAGGTGTCCAGCGGCGAGACGACCACCGAGGTACCGCGCTCGTCGGCCAGCTTCAGCACCTCCTGATCCGGGGTGGCCCCGTTGGAGGCGACGAGCAGCGCCGCCCCGAGCTCGATCACCAGCCGTTGGGCATCGGCGCGGTTTCCCACCACCACGACATCCCCGGCGGAGATCCCACTCGTCCTCGCCACGTCCATCGAGTGCGCCCAGACCCGTCCGGAGAGCATTTGATCCTCACCGCTCAGCAGCTCTCCCTCCAAAACGTCGACGACGGCCTGCACGCGGGTCGGTGCGTCCTGAAGGGTCGAGGTCTGGCGCGTCTCCCGGATATACCGACGGGCCAGCGCCCGCTCGGTGACGACTCCGGTCAGTGCACCGTCGTCGTCGACGATCGGGACCAGGTCAAGTCCGGCACGAGACATGGCAAGGCCGGCCGCCCGGATCGGCTCGTCCTGTCCCGCCACCGGAAACGTCGTCCGCATCACGTCACAGGCCCGCAGGAGGACGTGGGGCAGGAACGGCGGTTCTGCAGCGCCGCTTCGCTGCAGAACCCAGCGCGTCTGGGCGTTGCACTCCCCGAGCCGAACGGGGACGTAGTCGGAGCGCGGGTCGAGCCGGTTTTTCAGCTCGGAGTATCCGATCGCCGAGGCGATTGAATCGGTGTCGGGGTTGCGATGACCTGTGACGTAGATCGATGACATCGACTGCGATTATCGCCGCTGCCGGGCCCAGAGCGGAGCCGCGATGGAGGCTGGCTGGAAAGCTGCGGCTGCGCGCGGTACGGTGCGAGTCAGACACGAGCAGCGGGGGTCGCCGCCGCTCGCGAGCCCGCGACCAAACTGGAGTGAACAGGACTTATGCCGTCCGCCCCTCAGATCCTCCCCACCTCGATCACGCAGGGCACCGCGCCCGGGTTGAGCTACCGCCTCGAGGGCGAGCTCGTGCCGGTCCTGCACATGGCCCTAGACGGTCAGGTGCCCGTCTACTTCGAACATCACGTCCTCCTGTGGAAGTACCCGAACCTGCAGATCGGTCTGCACCCACTGAAGAAAGGTCTGAAACGGCGGGTGTTCGGCGGGATGCCGTTGCTGTTGATCGAGGCACAATCGGCAGGCGAGATCGCCTTCAGTCGGGATGCGCCCGGGCACATCGCCGCGCTGCACCTTCAGGCGGGCCAGGGGATCGTGGTGCGTGAGCATCAGTTCCTCGCCGCGACCGGGGGCGTCCAATACGACTACAGCCGGATCAAGGGGTTCGCCAACGTCATGTACGGCGGCGGTTTCTTCGTCGACGAGTTCTTTGCCGGCGACCACGAGGGAGTCGTGTGGATCCATGGTTACGGCAACCTGTTCGAGAAGCAGCTGGAAGCGGGGGAGACGATCGACATCGAGCCCGGCGGCTGGGTCTACCGCGACCACTCGGTGCAGATGTCCCAGGAGGTCTACGGTTTCAAGACGGGCTTCCTCAGCGGAGGGGGTGGCAACCTCGTGTTCAACCGTTTCACCGGACCGGGACGCGTCTGCCTGCAGAGCGCGTACTACCACCCGCCCGTTCAGGAAGGCGCCGGCGGCGTCGGCCAGCGCGAGGGCGGCGGTGGCCTGGTCGGCAGTCTCGTCCGCGGCGCGCTCGACGGCTGATGGCGTTCGCCCAGGGGCATCTCTCCAGTCACCCGCTGCCGCCCGGGATCGTCGGCTCGCTCGGGCTCGGGGGCTACCAGCTGCTGGTCGAGGTCGCCGGCGTCGGGGCGGGACGACTCGGGCCCCAGGCGTTCCTGCTCGTCGCGCCGGACCCCGATCCCGCACTTCCGGACGCCGGGACGCAGATCTCCCTGCACCAGGGGCGCCTGAAGGACGAGGCCGAGGTCTCCGGCTTCGTCGGCCTGGCCGCCCAGCTCGGGTACCTGCGCCTGTCGGGCTACCGCCTCGCGCTGGAGCGCTCGGGGCTGCGCAGCAAGGTCAACGTGGTCAACCCCGCCACCGGCGCGGTCGTCGCCAGCATCCCCGATAAGCAGGCCGGGCGGCTGTTCGGTGGGGGCGTGACCGCAACGCGGCTGCTCGCCACGGTGCGGGCGCTGCCGCCGGCCGGACCGCCGCCGGACACCCAGAACCCCGAGCTGATGCGCGAGGTCCTGCTGGCGCTGGCCCTGCGCGACGACAGCCTCAGCGGGGTGGAGGCGGCGGAGCTGGCCGACCGGGCGCTGGGTGTG
This sequence comes from uncultured Solirubrobacterales bacterium, assembly GCA_963828535.1. GTDB lineage: Bacteria > Actinomycetota > Thermoleophilia > Solirubrobacterales > Solirubrobacteraceae > Palsa-465. The sequence continues at coordinate 165,002 of CAWHEM010000004.1, read as the reverse complement.
GCCAGGGGAAACCCGGAACTGGACCCGCCAGCCGCGCTGGAAGCGGCTAAACAGGTCGGTTGATCGCCCGCGTCCGTTCGGTCGTTGGCGGGAGCGGAGTGGAGCTGAGGGGGCTCGAACCCCTGACCTTCGCGCTGCCAGCGCGACGCTCTCCCAGCTGAGCTACAGCCCCGTTGAAGTCGTATTGATCAGCAAGGTTAATACATGCCTGCTGCGAGTTGCGCGCCGGGGGGAGCCTCAGCCACAGCTCCTTCCTGTCGACACCGAGCGCCGCCAACACGAGAAAGACACGATCGAGGTCTCCGCGGTAGATCGCGAACAGGTCGATCTCTCGATCGCTGTACTTCGTCGTTACTGGCCGGATGGCGAGCACCATGAGCCACCGACGCGGATGATGACCACGTCGGCGTTGCGGCTGAGGCGTCCCCACTTGCACTGGCCCCGCAGCAACTCTCCCGCGAGATCGAAGATCAGGTCGGCTCGCGAGTGCTCACTGACCGGCCGGTAGACGCCGATTCCGAGCTTCGTCGCTGCCGCAGCAACTTCCAGCTCGGCGATCGTACCTTTCTGACTACGCGTTAGCACGAACACATGTTCGCATCATGCTCAGATGGAAACCGCTACCCCGGAGGAATGAACTCCGGCACGTCGAGCACTTCTCCGCCGTCGGACAACGACGCCCGGCGGCCTTCCCGGTCCCGGGCGAGCGGCTCGCCGCCAAGCGCCGGCAGGCGGCTGGCGCCCCCGTCGACCCGGTCGATCTCGGCCACCATTCGGGAGTGGATCATCTGGACGTCTCGCAGTAGACGCTCGGCGTTGGAGCGCATCGAGTCGCCCATCTCCCTCAGGTTGCCGGCGAGCTCGAGGCCCTCGGTCCTGACATCACTGGCGGCGGTGCGTGCGTCGCGCAGGAGCTCGCGCGCTCGCTCATCCGCCTGCTCACGCAGGCGGGTCGCCTCGGCGGTTGCTTCGGCGAGCGTGGCGTCGGCGTTCTCCTGAGCCTTGCCGATGATCGTCAGCGCCTGGCTGGCGGCGGTCGTCTTGGCCTCCTCGCCCTCCGTGCGGGCGCTCTGCACCAGCTGCGCCGCCTCCCGGCGCGCGGTGGCGAGGACCTCCGCCGCCTCCTCCTCGGCGGCCCGGACGCGGTGATCGGCGGCCCGGTCAGCCTCCTCGATGCGATCACGCATGCGCCGCTCGGCTTCGGCGCGGATACGCTCCGCCGCCGCCTCGGCGGCGGCCACGATCGAGCCGACGCGATCAGCCGCGGAGGCGAGGCTCCGCGGGGATTCCGGGTGATCAGCCACGAGCCGATGGTATCTCCCGCCCATCCCCGCACCCGCAAGAAAGCCACCGCCGCTCAGCACGGAGAACGCGCAAGTAACCTCATGTCTCAGCATGAGCGAGCGGAGATATGACCCGAAGCAGATCGAGCCCAAGTGGCAGCAGGTGTGGGCCGATGAACGCACCTGGGAGGTGAGCAACGATCCCGCCGCGGGTCATCGGCAGGGTCTCGGCAACCCGAAGTCGTACGTGCTGGAGATGCTCCCGTATCCGAGCGGCGAGCCCCACATCGGGCATCTGAAGAACTACGCCCTTGGTGATGCGATTGCGCACTTTCATCGTCGTACCGGTCACGAAGTGCTGCACCCGATGGGCTACGACGCCTTCGGTCTCCCGGCTGAGAACCACGCCATCCGGACCGGTGTCCACCCCCGTAAGTCCACCGATGAATCGATCGCGGCCTTCCGGCGAGCGTTTCATTCATGGGGGATCTCGATCGACTGGTCGCGTGAGATCGCCACCCACGAGCCCAGCTACTACCGCTGGACGCAATGGATCTTCCTGCAGCTGTTCCGGCGAAACCTGGCCTACCGCAAGGAGGCGGCGGTCAAGTGGTGCCCCAACGACGCCACCGTCCTGGCCAATGAGCAGGTGATCGACGGCCGCTGCGAGCGCTGCGGCGCCGAGGTGGAGCTACGTCAGCTGGAGCAGTGGTTCTTCCGGATCACCGACTACGCCGAACGGCTGCTTGACGATCTCGCCACGATCAGCTGGCCAGAGCACGTGAAGTCGATGCAGCGCAACTGGATCGGCCGCAGCTCAGGCGCTGAGGTCGTCTTCCGCTGCGAGGAGCTCAGTATCGACTATCCGGTATTCACCACCCGGCCGGACACGCTGTTTGGGGCGACGTTCTTCGTGATGGCCCCGGAGCATCCGGACATCTTCCGTCTTGCGGCCGGCGCCGACCACGAGCAGGACGTTCACGAGTACGTCAACCGCGTCGCCAGCGAGTCCGTGGAGGCGAGAGCCGCCACTGAGCGGCCGAAGACGGGCGTCGCGCTCGGCAGAACCGTGACCAACCCGGTCAATGGTGAGCAGCTCCCGATGTACGTCGCAGACTATGTGCTGATGGATTACGGCACCGGCGCAGTGATGGCGGTGCCGGCCCACGACGAGCGCGATTTCGCCTTCGCGCGGACGTTTGGTCTGCCAATCCGTCGCGTGATCGCCTCCGATGACGACGAGCTGCCGCACACGGGCGACGGTCTGCTGGTCAACTCCGGGCCGTTCACGGGAACGCACAACCGTGAGGCGTACCGCGCAATCGTTGACTGGCTCGATCGCGAGGGCCGCGGCCACACGTCGGTCAATTTCCGACTGCGTGACTGGCTGGTCTCCCGCCAGCGCTACTGGGGTTGTCCGATCCCGATCATGTACTGCGACACCTGCGGCATGGTGCCCGTGCCGGAGGACGCGCTCCCGGTGGTGCTGCCAGATGTCGAGGACTACAAGCCGCGCGGCCGATCGCCGCTGGCTGCGGCCGAGGACTGGGTCAACACGACCTGCCCCCAGTGCGCAGGCCCCGCGCGCCGGGAGACCGACACCATGGACACGTTCGTCGATTCGTCCTGGTACTACCTGCGCTACTGCGATGCCCGTAACGACGAGGCGGCCTGGGACCGTCGCGCGCTGTATCGCTGGATGCCCGTCGACCAGTACATCGGTGGTGTTGAGCACGCGATCCTGCACCTGATGTATTCGCGGTTCTTCGTCAAGGCGCTCGCCGACCTCGGCCTGGTCGACATCCAAGAACCGTTTCAGGCGCTGTTCACCCAGGGCATGATCCTGGGCCCGGACGGCCAGAAAATGTCCAAATCAAGCGGCAACGTGATCAGCCCGATGCCGATCGTCGATCGCTACGGAGCCGACGCTGCCCGCTGCTACATCCTGTTCATCGGCCCGCCTGACCAGGACGCCGCCTGGTCGGAGAACTCGCTGGCCGGGGTACACAAGTTCCTGGGGCGTCTGTGGCGACTCGGCGACCAGCTCAGCGGCGAAACCGGCAGCGTTGAGGCACCGGTCGACCCTGACGGCGACTCTCTGACTCTGGTCAGGAAGGCCAACTGGGCGATCGAAAAGGTCACGGGCGATCTGGCCGGGAAGTTCTCGTTCAACACCGCCCTGGCCGCGATCATGGAGCTCGTCAACGAGATCTACAACCCGGCGCGCCACCCGAGTTCTCAGGCGCGGCGCTTTGCCATCGCCACCGCCGCGTCGCTGGTGTTCCCGTTCGCTCCTCACCTGGGCGCCGAGGTCTACGAGCACCTGACCGCACGCCGGGTCTGGGAGCAGCCGTGGCCGGAAGCCGATCCCGCGATGCTGCATGCCGACACGTTCGAGCTCGTCTGCCAGGTCAACGGCAAGGTACGTGACCGCGTGTCGGCGCGGACGGGCACCCCGCGCGAGGAGCTTGAAGCACTCTGCCGCGGTACCCGCGGCGTGCAGGCCCATCTCGACGGGCTCGAGGTGGCGAAGGTCGTCATCGTGCCGGACAAGCTGGTCAACCTCGTCGTGCGCTGAGGCGGCCGGGCCCGTCGGGCGATCGCATCGGGGGTCGGTCCTAGACTGGCCCGGATGGCGTCCTTCAAGCCTGCCTACCTGATCCACGGAGACGATCACGGCCGCATCACCGAGCGCCGGGGCCGGCTGCGGGCAATCGCGGAGGCACAGAGCGGCCCGCAGGGGATCGAGTTCTTGGAGGGGGAGGAGGCGACCCCGGAGGCAGCGGCCTACGCATTGAGCGCGATGACGTTCGCAGTGGGGCGACGCTTCATCATCGTGGACGGCGCCGAGCGCTGGAAGGAGAAGGGGCTTGAATCTCTGGAGGCCGCTCTGGCGAGCGTGCCGCCGGACACCACGATCGCCTTCTTCGCCCGGGAGGACAGCCGCGCCAAGGCCCCGAAACGGCTGCACGATGCGGTTCGCAAGGCTGGCGGACACATCGACGCCGAGCAGAGCGTCAGGTCGTGGGAGTTGCCGAAGTGGGTGATTGCGCGTGCCGCCGAGCATGGGCTGTCGCTCGAGCCCGACGCCGCGCGGGCGCTCGTGCACCACGTCGGCGATCGCCAGCAGCGGCTCCTCCGGGAGCTTGAAAAGCTCGCTCTAGGCGCGGGCACGGGAGCGAGCCTCGATGTGGCGGAGGTGGAGGAGCTCACCGCGGCGTCCGCCGAGCACCGGGCCTGGTCGCTTGCCGACGCACTCGTCGGCGGCGACTCAAGGAATGCCCTGGCGCTGTACCTCGCCCTGCGCGGTCAGGGTGAGCGTGTACCTGGACTGCTTTATTGGATGGGTCAGCGAGTGCGGCTGGCCCACGACGTCGCCGAGGCGATCGAGTCCGGCGAGCCCATCGCGCAGATCAAGCGCGGACTGCGGATGCCCGGCCGCGCGGCCGACCGGCTGATCGCCGACGCCCGCCGGAGCGGGTCGGAGAAGCTTCGACGTGCGATCGTCGAGATCGCCGATCTTGAGCTGGCTTCCAGGGGCGGAGGACCCGGGGGGGCCGGCGAGGACACATCGGCGCTGCTCGCGCTGAGGCGAATCGCCGCCTGACGCTGGCTAGCGGAGCGGAGCGCCATCTCGCTGGAGCCGAGTCTCCGACTCGAGACCTTTGGGGGTTCGCCGCGTGGGAGCACTAAGCGGAATGAACGACGATGGCGATCGCAGCCACGGCGCAGAGGAGGACGACCACGGCGATTAGTCGCATCGCCCACACCGCTCCATGCGGGGCGTGCGCGCCCTCCGAAACACGAGGGCGGTGTTCGGGCCGCTGTGCCACCGCCTGATCACGCTCCTCCATCGCGCGATGACGCTCGGTGGCGACCCGATCCAGCTCAGACGTCAGCTGATCGCGCTCAGCGATCGCCCGGTCGCGCTCATCCAGCGCTCGGTCGCGCTCATCCAGCGCTCGGTCGAGCTGCTGCGAGATTTGATCACGCTCGCTGACGGCGTCGCGCAGGTCCTCGTGGGCTGCCTTCCAGCTCCTCCGTGCGTCATCGCGCTCACGCAGCGCAGTCAGGCGCTCGCGCTCAGCAGCATCCCGGTCCTTCTCCGCCACCGTCCGATCGTGCTCCCACGCCTGCTGTTGCTCGAGCACCGTCTTGAGTTTCTCCACCGCGGCATCACGGCGGCCAATGGCCGAGTGCAGCTCGACGTCCGATCCAGCCGCGCGTTCCAGCTCCTGCTCTAGGCTCTGGATCCTCAACCGCTGCTGTTCGATTGTCTCCTTGGCCAGAGCACTGGCGCTCTGCCGACCTGGAGCCTTGCGCTTGGGCGCCCGCGGAGCCGTTTCTGGCGCCGCTGACTCCTGCACGACGGCGCCGCGGGACGGTTTCCGCTCCCGAGCCAGCTGCGCCAACTCGGGCGGTGGAGGCAACGAGACCGCGATGTCCGGGGCGACCGCGAGCTCCAGCTCCAGCACGTCTTCGCCGGGAGGCTGGAGCGGAAACACGGCGACCCAATCCGTACCCTCCTCGGCGGCCCATGGCTTGTGCTCGAGGTCGGCCAGCGAGCGCGCGCGCCGCTGGGCACCGACCAGCGTCAGAGTCGGGCGCACAAAGCGTCGACCGCGCACCCCGAACCACCGTCCGGTCAGCTCCAGCCGGTCGTCGGCCGTAAGCGTCAGGCGCTGCAGCTCAAAGGAGATCTGCTCGGCTTCGGTCACCGGCCCGTTCGGTGCCACCGAATTTCCGGATCAGGACGCTAGGCGGCGCCGCCGCGGCGGACGCGGGCCGCGCGCGACTTCTTGCGGGCGCCGGAGTTCCGGTGGATCGCGCCGCGCTTGACGGCTTTGTCGATCGTCCGCACCAGGATTCGATGCTCGGTTTCGGCGGCCGTGTCGTCGCCGCCGGCGACGGCGGTTTCGAGGCGCCGGAAATAGGTCTTGATCGTCGACGTGTACCGCCGGTTCTCCAGGCGCTCGCGCTCGGCACGGAGAATTCTCTTCTTCTGTGAATGGATGTTGGCCATGAGACGGTGTGCGCAGACAAAAGCAGCGGTCGGTTACCGCGGCGCGCCCGTACTATAGCGCCGTGGCGGCTCTGGACGACACCACCGCCGCGGGCCCACCGCCGCCCCCTCCCCGACGCGGATTAAGCGTCAACACGGCGATCTTCGCGATCGCCACAGGCTTCTCTCGTGTCGCGGGTCTGGCGCGGGAGGTCGTCGCGGCGAGCTACTTCGGCACCGGTGGCCCTGCTTCCGCGTTCACGATCGCCTCGCAGATCCCGAACCTGATGTCGAACCTGTTCGCCCAGGCGGCGCTGTCGGCAGCCTTCGTGCCGGTGTTCACCGATCTGCTGCAGCAGGGCCGCAAGCGGGAGGCGTTCAAGCTCGCCTCGACGCTGTTCTGGATCATTCTGATCGCGCTCGGGGCGCTGACCGCGGTGGGGATCCTCGGTGCCGGCGTGATCATGCCGCTGTTCACCGGCACCACGTTCAACGCCTCGCTGAACCATTTGACCGCCGGTCTGGCGCAGGTCCTGTTCCCGGTCGTGCTGCTGCTCGGGCTCACGGGCTTGCTCGTCGGGATCCTGCAGTCCTACGACGAGTTCTCGATCCCGGCGCTGGCGCCGGCGATCTGGAACCTGGTGATCCTCGTGCTGCTCGTCGGGCTGCACACGCAGTACTCCGGCGGGGACCGGCTCTATGCCTACGCGATCGCCTGGCTGGTAGCCACCGTGGTGCAGTTGATGATGGTGGCCTCGGCGCTGCGGCGGATCGACTTCCGGCTGCAGCTCTCGGTCGACTGGCACGATCCCGCGAGTCCGGCAGGTGTTCGCACTGATGCTGCCGGTGACGATCGGCCTGGGCATCGTCAACCTCGACCAGCTGCTGAATTCCGCGTTCGGAGCGCTGGTCTCCAACGAGGCACCGCGAGCGATCGACAATGCCTTCCGGATCTACATGCTCCCGCAGGGCATCTTCAGCGTGGCCGTCGCCACAGTGCTGTTTCCCGACCCTCAGTCGACAGGCCGCACGGCGCGACGTGGCGGGGATGCGCCGCGCGGTGGGGAACGGGATGCGCCAGATCAACCTGCTGCTGATCCCCGCCGCCGCGATCATCATGGTGCTGGCCGTGCCGATCACCCGGCTGGTGTTCCAGCGTGGCGCGTTCACCGCCCACTCGACCCACCTGGTGTCGATCGCGCTGTTCTGGTTTGCCCTCAGCCTGCCGTTCGGCGGGATCAATCTGCTGCTGACGCGAACCTTCTTCGCTGTCCAACGACCCTGGATCCCGACCAGCCTGGCAGCGGTGAACATGGTGGTCGACGTGATTGTCAGTGTCGCGCTGTACAAGCCACTGGGCATCGCAGGGCTGGTGATCGGCACGGCGGCTGCCAATGTCGTCATGACCGCTCTGCAGATCCATCGTCTGCGAATCGGCTTCAACGGTCGGCTCGAAGGCGACCAGACGCTGATGGTGACCGTTCGGATCGTCGTCGCCTCGGCGATCCTGGCCGGCGTGTCGTGGCTGATCTGGAGGGGGCTTGACGGCCTGCTCGGTCGCTCACTGCCCGCCGAGATCATCGCGGTCGGCCTGGCCATCACGGTCGGGATCTTGGTTTACGCCAGGCTGGTGCTGGCCATGCGGATCCCCGAGGCGCGCCAGATCGAGCGGCTGGTGCGCGGCCGTCTGGGCGGCCGGGGCTGAGACCGCGGAATACCCTTGTGCTAATGGCCGACCAGGCTCACATCCGCAACTTCTCGATCATCGCTCACATCGACCACGGCAAGTCGACCCTGGCCGACCGCATCCTGGAGCTGACCCACACCGTCGACCCACGGTCGATGCGTGCCCAGGTCCTCGACTCGATGGATCTGGAGCGTGAGCGCGGCATCACGATCAAGGCCCAGGCGGTGCGGGTGTTCTACGAGGCCGGCGACGGCCAGGCCTACCAGCTGCATCTGATCGATACACCCGGACACGTCGACTTCACCTACGAGGTCTCTCGCTCGCTGGCCGCGTGCGAGGGTGCGCTGCTCGTCGTCGATGCCTCTCAGGGCGTCGAGGCGCAGACGGTCGCCAACACCTACCTCGCGGTCGAATCCGGACTCGAGCTGATCCCCTGCCTGAACAAGGTCGATCTTCCCGGTGCCGAGCCGGAGCGGGTGGCAGAGGAGGTGGCCGACCTGCTCGGCGAGCCGGCGGAGTCGGTGCGCCGGATTAGCGCCAAGACGGGCGAGGGCGTGACCGACGTGCTCGACGAGCTGATCGCACGAGTCCCGCCACCGGCCGGCGATCCCGACAAGCCACCGCGGGCGTTGATCTTCGACTCGGAGTTCGACCAGTACCGCGGCGTGATCGCCTATATCCGTGTCGTCGACGGGACGTTCAAGAAGGGCGAGATGATTCGCGCGATGCAGGGGGAGACCGAAGCCGAGATCGACGACATCGGCTTCTTCACGCCGCAGATGACCCCGTCCGGGCAGCTGACCGTGGGCGAGGTCGGGTACCTGATCACGGGGGTCAAGGACGTGACGCAGCTGCGCGTCGGCGACACGCTGACGAGCAAGCGCAACCCCGCGACGGAGCCGCTGCCGGGCTACCGGGAGGTCAAGCCGATGGTGTTCTGCGGCCTCTTCCCGATCGATTCCGACCGCTACCCCGACCTGCGCGACGCGCTTGAGAAGCTGACCCTCAACGACGCCGCGCTGAGCTGGGAGCCCGAGACCTCGGACGCGCTTGGCTTCGGATTCCGCTGTGGCTTCCTCGGTCTGCTGCACATGGACATCGTGCGAGAGCGCCTCGAGCGCGAGTACGACCTGGAGCTACTGGCGACGATGCCGAGCGTGGAGTACGAGGTCACGCTCACCGACGGCACCGTGATCCCGGTTCACAGCCCCAACGACATGCCCGATCCGAGCCGGGTCCAGGAGGTCCGTGAGCCGTACATCCGCGCGTCGATCCTGACGCCCAAGGAGTTCATCGGCCAGATCATGGAGCTCTGCCAGGAGCGTCGGGGTGAGCATTCCGGCATGCACTACCTGTCCTCCGAACGAATCCAGATCACCTACGACCTGCCGTTGGCCGAGATCGTGCTCGACTTCTTCGATCAGTTGAAGTCACGCACGCGTGGCTATGCCTCGTTGGACTACGACCTGACCGGACTACGGGACTCCGACCTGGTGAAGCTGGACATCCTGCTCGCCGGGGAGCCGATCGACGCGCTGTCGATGTTGGTGCACCGCACCAAGGCGTACGAGGCGGGGAAGACGCTGACCGAAAAGCTGCGCCAGAAAATTCCGCGCCAGCAGTACGACGTCCCGATCCAAGCGGCGATCGGATCGCGGATCGTCGCGCGGGAGACGATCAAGGCCTACCGCAAGGATGTGATCGCCAAGTGCTACGGCGGCGACATCAGCCGCAAGCGCAAGCTGCTGGAACAGCAGAAGAAGGGCAAGCAGAGGATGAAGCAGGTGGGACGGATCGAGGTGCCCCAGGAGGCATTCCTGGCCGTCCTCGAGCTGGGGGAGAAGTAGCGCTCAGCGCGGGGCGTAGAGTCCGGCTCGGCCCCGGCCGCCTCGGACGCGGTGGCGGTGGCGATGGCGCCCGCGCCCGAAGAACCACCAGCCGATCACGACCCAGAACATCCACACGGCCAGCACACCGGTGACGACGAACACGACCGCAATCATCAGCGCGAGCACGACGGCCACGGCGATCACCACGGCAAGCGCGGGCGCGACCCAGGTCCGCACGCTCCCCTGACGGCGACGATCGACCGGTCGGCGCGGGATGTCCGCGACAACGCTGTCAAGTTCCCCGTAGGTGCGAGCCGAAAAGGCCACCTCGAGTCGCTGCTCGAGCTCTTCCGCCAGCAGCCGGCCTTCTGCGGTGGCGTTGCGCAGACGCTCCGCGACGTGCTCTCGGTCCTGGTCTGACGCTCTCAGGCGGGCGCGCTGTGCCATCACGCTGTGCTCCTCGGTCGGCGGTCGCCAAACAGGCTAGCGCGGCGCGGGGTCGGCGGCAAAGGCAGCGGCCCGTGTGGGGTCCGGCCTTCCTTCCGCCGGCACGCAGTACATCCCCTCAGCGAACCCCTCCCCCTCGATCTCGAAGGCCCAGTTGACTCGCGAGTAGAGGTTCTCCAAGCCGATCGCCATCGTCAACTCGACGACCTGGCGCTCGTCGAGCGACTCCCGCAGACGGGCGAACAACTCATCCGGAACCTCGACCGGCGTCCTGGTCATCGCCTCGGCGTAGTCGAGCACCGTCCGGTCGAGCGCGTCGAACCGATCCGATTGACGCCAGTTGGACAGGGCCCGCAGATCGTCCTCGGGCACGCCGCTGTCGCGGGCCAGCTTTGAGCCGAAATCAAGGCACCACTCGCAGCCCACCAGTTGGGCGCTGCGAAGCATCGCCAGCTCCTTCAGCCGGGCGGGAACCGAACGCGAGAATTTGTCACCGGCAAGAGCCACGGCGCCGTAGCCCAGCATCAGCGGCTGGTGATGGGCGATGATCCGGGTCGGCTCAAGCGTGTGGCCGTACAGGCGGCGGGCGAAGGCGAAGGTCAGGCGCCGGGCGAGATCTGGCCCGCGGGGCACGGCTGGGGCAAGACGAGCCATCAGGTTCTCCTCTCGGGATCGGGCGTGCGACGGGCCACAGCCACCAGCGCCATGCCGACGAGCGTGATCTCGAGCGCGAATGCGCCGAGGCTGGCCAGGTTGTCGGCGGTGGGGAGGCTTCCGGTGGTGGTCAGGTGGTAGATGAAGTGTGGAATCGTGGCCAGCAGAAATGCGGCTCCGCCGACGAGGACGAGCCGGCGCTCGAACCAGATCGCCATCGCGGCCACGAGCAGGGCGAGGCCGAGCTCCGAGGCGGCGTAGTCCCTGACAAGGTGCTCGTTGTAGGGCCCGATCGCCGACACCCAGTGGCGGCCGGCACCAGGGAAATCGGCGTAGAAACCGTGAGGGGATGCCAACCCCCAGAGCGCGACCTCGGCTTGGGCCGCCGCGACCAGAGCGAGACCTGAGCGGATCAGCAGACGGGTGCGGGTCGCCTCCCGTCTCGGCGCCGCGGCCGGGGCGACCGCGGTCATCCGGCCACCGCCTCTGCACTGCGGTTGCGGCCGGGGGCAGCCGCGGTGGCCAGGGCACTGGCCTCGATCGCGCTCGCCCAGGCGATCTCCGACAGACACCCGGGCGCAGCGACCATGTCTCCCGCCAGGTAGACGCCTCCCCCGCGATCGACCCGCGGACGATCTCGCCATGTCTTCCCGGGCGGATCGAGCGCTCCCGTGCGGCCGTCCATCACCTGCCGTCTCCGCCAGGTCTCCCTGGCTCGCCAGTCTGGGTAGGACGCGTCGAGCAGCTGCTCCAGCCGCGCCGCGGCGGCGTCCACCGACTCGGCGGGGCGGATCGGCATCTGTGCCTGGATCAACTCCTCGCCTTCGGGAGCCAGCGAATGGTCGGCGGCGGTGTAGCGCTCGGCCCAGCCCGTTTCCTGCAGATCGACCACGACAAACGGATCGCCGCGGCGACGGCGGATCGCCAGATCGATGCAGACGGCGCGTCCGCTCAGCCAGGTGAGGCTCTCGTCGCCGAGCAGGCGTCGTGCGTCGCCGAGCTCCGTAGCGATGATCACCGGCGTCGCCGGGAGCTCTCGCACCGGTTGGCCGAGCCTGATCTCAACTCCGAGTGAGCGCGCCCGCTGCTCCAGTCGGGCGACGATCGCGCTCCAGCCGCCGAGCGGGTAGCGCGCCACCGGAGGCGCCGACAGCAGTCCGCGCACCAGCGGCTCCCACAGAAACGCTGCCGAGAGCTCTCCGGGGTCGTGGTGATAGGTGAGGATGCCGGCACTGCGGGCCAGTTGGTCCGCCGCCTCGGGGCCGACGTTGTCGCTGGCCCAGGTCCGGAAATCAAGATCCACCGGCGCGGTGCGTCCACGCAACCGGAGCGCGGCCACGGCAGCGCCGACGGCGGGCACCCGCCGGATCTCCCCCTGCCAGCGAAAGCGAACGCCCGAGAGCGGCGGCCGCGCATGAGGCGGCAGCAGGTCTCGCTTCCCAAGCCAATGCCAAAACGGGCTGTTCGAGAGGAGTGCGTGCGGTCCGAGGTTTGCCTTATAGGCCCCGCCCGTGCTGCGCGCGCGGCCCCCGAGCTCGTCGTGCGCCTCGAGCACACGCACCGGGGCACCCTGTTCGGCGCAGGCGATCGCCGCCGTTAGGCCGGCCAGGCCGCCGCCGATGATGGTGATCTGGTCGATGCAGGCAGCTTACGAAAGAACTGGCTCGCCGTTAAGGTCCAGTTGTGAGCAATGAGTCAGGACCAGTTGTGGGCTCGGAGTTGCTAGTCGAGCTCGCCCGCTTGTCCGCGTCTCCACTGCACGAGCAGCTTGCGGTGAGGTTGCGGGAGGCGGTCCGCAGCGGCCGACTGACTCCCGGTGAGAAGTTGCCGTCGTCACGATTGCTGGCGGGCGAGCTGGGCGTCTCGCGCGGGGTCGTCATCGAGGCCTACGCGCAGCTGACCGCCGAGGGATACCTGACGGCATCTCAGGGGGCACCGACACGGGTATCGGCGACGGCCAGCACCGAGCGCCCCCCGCTTCCCGCCGGATCGCTTCAGCCAGGCCACGCATACCGATTCAACCCGGGACTTCCCGATCTCGCCGGCTTCCCCCGGCAGCGCTGGCTGCACTGGTTGCGAATGGTGTTGCGCGAGACTCCATTCGACCAGCTCGGGTACGGCGACCCACGCGGGACGCCGGAGCTGCGAAACCAGCTGATGGCCTACCTCGGACGGGTGCGCGGAGCTGCACCGGAACCGGAGCACACGATCATCTGCGCAGGCTTCGCCCAGGGCTTTGCGATGCTCTGCCGAACCCTCCGCGACCGCGGAATCGAGCAGATCGGAATCGAGGATCCGGGTTCGGCGCAACACCGGCTGATCGCCGAACGCGCCGGTCTCCAGACCGTCGCGATCGCGGTCGACGCTCACGGCATCCGGGTCACCGATCTGGCCGCATCCGAGTGCGAGGCCGTGGTGCTCACACCCGCCCACCAGTTCCCGACCGGCGTGGTGCTCGCCTCCGAGCGCCGGGCCGCGTTGCTCGAGTGGGTGCACGAGCACGATGGCCTGATCGTGGAGGACGATTTCGACTCCGAGCTGCGCTACGACCGCAGCCCGATTGGCTCCCTTCAGGGTCTGGCCCCCGAACGCGTCTGCCAGATCGGATCGATGAGCCTGCGCCTGCTCCCAGCCCTTCGCCTGGGCTGGCTGCTGTCGCCGTCGTGGCTGACGGGCGCGCTCACGTTCGAGAAGGGTGCCGCGGAAGGCAGCTCGCCGGTGCTCGACGAGCTCGCCCTGGCCGCGTTCATCGCCGCAGGTGAACTTGACCGGCATCTCCGTCGGGCTCGGCTGCGCTACCGCCAGCGACGCGAGGTGCTGCTCAGCGCGTTGCAGCGGGCACTGCCCACCGCCGACGTGACGGGAATCCCGGCCGGCGTCTACGCACAGGTGCTGTTGCCCGAAGGGGCCGACGAGGACGCGCTGGTCCGGTCGGCCGCGAAGCGCGGCGTCGATGTCGAGGGCGTGGGCTCGCACCGATCCGGCGGTCCGGACATCGCACGGCCCGCGCTGGTTCTCGGCTTCGGCAACCTCTCGTTCCCGGCGCTTGAGCAGGGCATCGGGCGCCTGGGTCAGGCGTTAGCCGAACAGGACGTGTGAAAATCCCGGGATGGAGCTCGGCCTGCGAGATCGCGCCTGCGTCGTCACCGGAGCCTCGCGCGGAATCGGCCGAGCGACGGCCGAGCAGCTCGCCGAGGCGGGCGCCTCGGTCCTCCTCGTCAGCCGGGACGAGGACGCCCTGGCGGAAGTTGCCCGCGCCTGTCACGAACGGGGCGGGCGGACTGGGTCGCTGGCCCTCGACGTCACCGACCGTCAGGCGGGCACGCTCATCCTGAACGCCTGCCTGGAGCACTTTGACCGGGTCGACGCGCTGGTCAACAACGCCGGCACGAGCTTTCTCCGCCCCCTTGCAGAGCTCACCGACGAGGACTGGCAGTCCCAGTGGGATCTGCACGTGATGGCCCCCATGCGGCTGATGCGCACGCTCGCCCCGGTCATGGCCGAGCGCGGGTGGGGGAGGGTGGTCAACGTCTGCTCGTCCTCCGGCAAGCGGCCGTCCCAGACCAACATCGCCTACTCGGTGACCAAGGCTGCGGAACTCTCGCTCTCCCGCTCGTTCGCCGACCGGTACGCGTCGCGGGCCGTGTTGATCAACGCCGTCGCTCCGGGCCCAGTGGCCAGTGAGCTGTGGATGGCCGCCGGTGGGTTGGCCGATCAGAACGCCGAGGCCCAGGGGGGCACGCGAGACGAGATCCTGGAGGCGACGGCCAGCCGCGTTCCGATCGGACGCCTGGGCACCGCGCCGGAGATCGCCTCGGTGATCGTGTTCCTGTGCTCGGAGGCGGCATCCAACGTCACCGGTGCGGCGTGGTCGGTTGACGGCGGGTCGGTGCCCGTCATCATCTGAGGTCTGAGAGACTGGGCGTCATGTCGGTCAGCAGCGAGGCCATCGGAAAAACCTACGCGCCCGTCAGCTACGCCGTCGGACGGGAGAAGATCCGCGAGTACGCGGCCGCCGTGGGGGAGACCAATCCGCTCCACCACGACGTGGAAGTGGCGCGGGCGGCCGGCTACGCCGATGTCGTCGCGCCGCCGATGTTCGCCGTCGTTTACGCGAGCCGATCGCTGGTGCCGGCACTGTTCGATCCCGAGGTCGGGCTGGACTTCGCGCGCATGGTCCACGGCGGACAGGACTTCCACTGGGGACCGGTCGTGGTGGCGGGCGACGAGATCACGTCCTCCACGACCGTTGCGGACATCACCACTCGAGGGGGGATGGAGTTCTTCGTGTTCGAGTCGGTGTCCCAGAACCAGCGTGGCGAGACGGTCTGCACCGGGACCTGGACGAACATCGTCAGGGCCGCCTCATGAGCTTGAACGCAGGCGACAAGCTCGAGCTTGAGGTCACTCCCGACCGCTACGTCACGATGCGCTATGCCGGCGCCTCGGGCGACTTCAACCCGATCCACATCGATGAGGAGTTCGCTCAGCAGGTGGGTCTGCCCGGCCGCATCCTCCACGGACTCTGGACGATGGCCCAGGTGGCGCGGGCGCAGACCGAGGCGGCCGGCGGCCCAGAGAAGCTGAAGCGGCTGAGCGTTCAGTTCCGCGGCATGGGGCGCCTGGGCGAGCCGATCACGGTCTCCGGCACGGTTCGCGAAGTGAGCGACGGGACAGCGATCGTCGACGCTGAGGCCGAGCAGTCGGGGCACCGGATCATTCGCAACGCGCTCGCCGAGCTCGAGCTGTAGCGGTTCGCGGGTCGGCCCGCGACCCTCAGTTAGCGCAGGGCACGGGCCCGCTTGGCGTCGACTTCGTTCCGGACTCCTGCGGTGGGCGGGCCGAGTTGACGGTCACGGGATAGGTGGCGACCAAGGTCTGCTCGAGGTCCTTCAGGCTGTTCGTCGTGTCGGTGGCCAGGCTCAGCGGTGCGCTCGTGGCGCAGGTGCTCATCGTGATCCGGTTGTCCACGAGCGACGGTTTGGGCAGAGACGGTACCGACGTGTCGACCTTGACGAAGTTGAACGCGCTGGTCAGGTCGCCGGTCACCGAACGCCGCCACGAGCTCAGGTTCGGAACCTCGGCCCCGAAGCGTGTCTCCAGGAACCGCAGCAGCGAGGTGTGGTCAAACGTGTTGTGGCTGACGAGTCCGCCCCGGCTGAACGGGGACACGATCAGCAGCGGCACCCGGAACCCGAGCCCGATCGGCCCCGCCACCCCGGATGCGTCGGCCGGAAGCGGGTTGATGGTCAGATACTCGCCCGGGGTCCCCGCCGGCGCGGTCGGTGGCGGGACGTGATCGAAGAACCCGCCGTTCTCGTCGTGGGTGATGAACAGCGCCGTCTTCGACCACACCGCCGGATTCGAGACCAGCGTGTGGAGGATGTCGGAGGCGACGCTCTCGCCGTAGAGCTCCGGCGCGGGTGGATGCTCGCTGTCGATCAGCGGCGCCAGCACCCACGAGACCTGCGGCAGCAGACCGGCGGCCACGTCGACCTGGAACGTCCCCGGGTAGGTGGGGGTGAGCGCGTTCGCCGCCAGCACCGGATTGCTCTGGTACTGCTTGAAGTAGGGCAGCACGTTGTCGCCGAAGTTGCCGTCGGGATCACCATAGACCTTCCAGCTGATCCCGCGCGCCTGCAGCTGCTCGGGCATCGTCGTCCAGCTCAGCGTCCCGTAACGGTCGATCCGGGAAGAGCTGGTCGAGAGGATCGGGCCGCCGGCGACGCCGGCCGGGTCAAGCGTGCCCGACATCGCGTACAGGCGGTTCGGGTCGGTGGGGCCGATCACCGAGCAGTGATAGTGATCGCAGATCGTGAACGCGTCCGCGAGCGCGTAGTAGAAGTCGAGATCCTTGCGCGTGTAGTAGCCCATCGTCAGCGGGCCGTTGGCGCTCCCGTCGGCGGCGATGTGCCCGGTCACGAACCCGTCCATCTTGCCGGCGTCCCAGTAAGTGTGCTGCGGGCCCCAGCTGTGATTGATGTCGTTCGTGCACTCGCCGTTGTTGAACGAGTCGAGGTGGAACGGGTACAGATGGTTGCCGCTGAAGCCGCCGGGATATCCAGGCTGGGCGAAGATGCTGAGTCCGCTGCCGTCGTTCAGCGGCAGGACGGCGGGATCGGCAAAGCCGGTGACGCCGTTCAGCGAACCGAAGTAGTGATCGAACGAGCGGTTTTCCTGGATCAGGATCACCACGTGCTGGATGTCCCGGAGGCTGCCGCAGCGGGGAGGGTTGGCCAGCGCCCGCGCGATCAGCGAATTCGACAGCAGCGCGGAGGCACCCAGGGCGGCACCGCCCGTGGCACCGGTTCGCAACAGGTCACGGCGCGTCAACTCACGGCTCATCGTTCTCTCCCACTCTCGGCCGCCAGGTTGGCGAAACTTATACCAGACCGAGCGCATGTCGAACCGGCTTCCGGTGCGATGGCCGCCGCCATGGGCCGACCTACAATCAGGGTCGTGCTGACCGATCGCCAAGAGCTGGTGTTGCGCAAGGTTGTGGAGGAATACCTCGCAGCCGGCTCGCCCGTGGGCTCGAAGGCGCTCTCGGCCGGCGTCGTCTGGGGGCCGTCCACGATCCGCAACGAGCTCGCGAGCCTCGAGGAGCTCGGCCTGCTGGCCCACCCGTACACCTCCGCCGGGCGAGTCCCGACCCAAGCCGGCTACCGCTACTTCGTCGACCGGCTGCTGCCGGAGGATGACCCTGGACCACGGCTCTCGTTGTCGCTCGTGCGCCGCGAGCTCGACGAGGCCATGCGTGTCACCACCGAGACCCTGTCGCAGGTCACGAACCTGTTGGCGATCGTCACGGCGCCGCCGATCGAGACGTCGACGATCAGGCACGTCGAGGTGCTGGCGTTGCAGCCTCAGGTCCTGATGGTCGTAGTCATCACCTCGACGGGCGGCGTCAGCAAACGTCTGTTCACGTTCGCCGATCCGATCGACCCAGGCTTGGCCGACTGGGCCGCCAGCTATTTCAACGAGCGCTTCGTCGGGCTTGGCCTGGGGGCACGGATGCTCCACCAGCGATTCCATGATCCATCTCTGTCCGCGCGGGAGCTGAGCTTCCTCGAGGCGCTCTCACCAGTGTTCACGGAGCTCGAGGAGTCCTCGCTTGAGACCCTGTACGTGGAAGGCGCGTCACGACTCATGCGGCTGGAGCGCTTTGGGGACGTCTCCGAGCTGAACGCGCTCATGGACATGCTGGAACGACGGGTCACGCTGCTCGGCGTGCTGCGCTCGGCTCTATCCGAGCGGGACGTGCTGGTTCGCATCGGGGCCGAGAACGACTCTCCGGCCCTGCAATCGCTCGCCCTGGTGGCAGCCGGATACGGCCTGCCCACGCGGCGCCTCGGGACCGTGTCCTTGATCGGGCCGCTGCGCATGGACTACGGCCACGCGATCCGCGCCGTGCGCGAGGCGGCCGTACAACTCTCGAGCTTCGTGGTGGACCTCTATGACGAGCGCTAGGGACGTGCCGCGGGATCCCTACCAGGTGCTCGGCGTCACGCGTGAGGCAGGCGAGGGCGAGATCAAGAAGGCGTTCCGGCGCATGGCGCGCGAGCTCCACCCCGACGTCAACAGCCACGATCCCGAGGCCGAGGACAAGTTCAAGGAGGCGGCCGAGGCCTATGAGATCCTCTCTGATGCCGACCGGCGGGCGACCTATGACCGCTACGGTCACGAGGGGCTGCGCAGCGGTGGGTACGCGTCGAACTTCGAGGGTTTCGGCTCGGTCTCGGACATCTTCGAGGCGTTCTTCGGCAGTGGCAGCTTCGGGGGCGCGTTCGGTGCCGGCCGGGCGAGCGGACGGGCCCAGGGCGACGACCTCGCCGCCGCCGTTGAGATCGACCTGGCCGACGCGGCCCGCGGAACCTCGGTCGAGGTCGAGTACGAGGTGATCACCCGCTGCGAGCACTGCCGCGGAAACGGGGCCGAGCCGGGTACGCCGATTGAGACCTGCGCGCGCTGTGGCGGGAACGGACAGCTCCGAGCGGTATCACGGACGCCGTTCGGACAGGTTGTGCGCGCCGCCGCCTGCGACGTGTGCCACGGCGAGGGCCGGGTGCCCAAGGAGCCGTGCCAGGTCTGTCAGGGACGCGGGCGCACCGTCGAGCGCGCCAAGGTCGCCGTTGACGTTCCGGCGGGCATCGCCGACGGTCAACGGATCCGGATCGGCGGCCGCGGCCACGCGGGGGAACGTGGCGGGCCGCCGGGGGATCTCTACGTGCTGGTCCGCGTGGCTGAGGATCCACGATTCGTCCGCGACGGCGACGATCTCGTGACCGCAGTTGACGTGGCCGCACCGCTCGCCGCACTCGGTACCACGGTGGACGTGCCGACCGTCGACGGACCCGTGCCCCTCGAGATCCCGGCCGGCACCCAGCCTCACGAGACGCTGGTCATACGCGGCGCGGGAATGCCCGCGCTCAGAGGGCATCGCACCGGCGACCTGCGGGTGGTGATCAACGTCGTCATCCCCCGCCACCTCGGTCGCGAGCAACGCGAGCTCCTGGAGCGTCTGTCCGAGTCGCTGACCGATCGCAACCTGAATACTGAGGAGGGCGTGTTCGGAAAGCTCAAGCGGGCCTTCGGAGGTTGATTAGGCTCGCGATCCGCGTCGCTCGCGACCAGGCCGAGCGGGTATTGGCGGAGCTGCTGGAGCTGGCGCCGGGGGGCGTCGAGGAGGTTGAGTGCTCGGCCGAGGTGATCGAGTACGCGGTCTATGGCCCGCCGGGCGAGCTGCCGTCCTTGCCCGACCTCCAGGTGGCGGCCGGCCAGGCGTTGGTCGAGGTCAGTACGACTGAGATCGCCGACGACTGGTCAGAGCGCTGGCGGGATTTCCACCGGCCTTTGGTGCTGGCCGACCGGCTCACGGTCCGGCCGCCGTGGGAGCCGCCCGCCGTCACCCCGATCGACCTCGTGATCGATCCCGGACAGGCATTCGGCACCGGTGCCCACGCCACCACGAGCCTGTGCCTGGAGCTGCTGCTCGAGCTGGAGCCGGGTGGGTCATTCCTCGATCTGGGTTGTGGATCGGGGGTGTTGGCGATAACGGCCGCCAAGCTGGGCTGGAATCCCGTGTTGGCGTTGGACTACGACCGGGCCAGCGTGGCCGCGACCGAGGCCAACGCACTGGTCAACGACGTCACTCTCGACATCCGCCGCCACGACTTGCGTCAGACGTCGACACCGCGGGTGCACACGATCGCCGCCAATTTGCTCGGTCCGTTGTTGCGTGGGTGGGCGCGCGGCTGCGTCACCGGCGGCGCCCCCGCCGACCAGGTGATCGCCAGCGGCCTGCTGGTGGGCGAGACCGATGGCGTGGCCGGTGCCTTCGCCGCCTGCGGACTGCGCGAGCGTGAGCGCCGCGTCAACGGTGAGTGGGCGGCGTTGCTGCTCACGCGCTGACCCGATCCGGCGCCGTGATCCGCGCGTGGACAACCGGCGCCCGCTGATCCTGGACACCGGGCCGGTGACCGCGGCTGCGCGCCCGGGCATCCTGTGCATCACCTTGCGAACAGGGATCTCTCAAGGAGGTGAATTAGTTGCTTAACCCGCTCGCGATCGGTGTGACCCTCGGTGGCCTGCTGCTCGAGATCATCCTTCCACGGCCCAAGCCTCGGGCTGGTAGCGCGTACGAGCCCTCTCTCCTGTCCGTGCGCACCGACTCGAGGACACCGTGGAGGCCGATTCTCGAGGAGCACGACGGGCCGCCGGTCGCGAGCGGCTTTCACCTTTCCGGGTAGCTGCTACCTGCCGCCGGGCGCCGCGCAGCGCGGGTCTCTGGTCAGTGTCGGGTGCGAGGAACTGCACGCGGATGGCGTGAGCTGCCGGGTTCGGCACCTGGCGGAGCTATCCTCACGGTAGTGACAGTCACCGAGCAGGTTCGCACCGACATCACCACCGCGATGAAGGCCGGCCAGCGAGATCGCGTGGGAGCGCTGCGCCTGGTTCTGTCCGAGCTCCAGAAGGCCGCCAAGGACGGCGGAACCGACGAGCTCGCGGTGCTGCGCCGGGAGCGCAAGCGGCGCCTGGAGGCCGCGGCGCAATTCCGTGACGGGGGCCGGCCGGAGCTTGCCGAGCAGGAGGAATCCGAGGCCACTCTGATCGAGGTGTATCTCCCTGCCGAGCTCGGCGACGCCGAACTGGACGCGATCGTTGCCGACGCGATCGCCGAAACCGGGGCCACCGGCCCGAAGGACATGGGCCATGTGATGAAGGCCGTGATGGCCAAATCCGGCGGACGTGCGGACGGCAAGCGCGCCTCGGCTCGGGTTCGGACGGCTCTCGGGGCCTAGACGGTTCGTGCGCCGGCAGATCGAGCTCGACAACGCGGTCGCCGCCGAACTGGCGGGGAGTGAGGACGCCGTGTTGCGAGCGCTCGAGGGACACCTGGAGTGCAACGTCTTCTTGCGGGGCAACGTGCTCACGCTGGAGGGGGAAGCGGAGGCGGTCGACGCGGCCGCCTCCGTGGTCAGCGAACTGGCTGAGCTGGTGACCCAGGGCCACGAGATCGGGCCGGGCACGATCGAGGCCGTCACCCGCGCATTGGACGAACACGAATCCCCGGCGCGGATCCTCGAGGACGTCGTCTGGCGCAACCGCAGCACCAAGGTCGCCCCGAAAACGGTCAACCAGAAGCGCTATGTCGACTCGATCCGCAACCACACCATCACCTTCGGGATCGGTCCGGCGGGAACGGGCAAGACGTTTCTTGCCGTCGCGCTCGCCGCCGCCGCGCTCAGCCGGCGCGAGGTCAACCGCATCATCCTCACCCGTCCCGCGGTCGAGGCAGGCGAGCGGCTCGGCTTCCTGCCCGGAGACCTGATGGCCAAGGTCGACCCGTACCTGCGGCCGCTGTTCGACGCCCTCCACGACATGATCGAGCCCGAGCGGGTCTCCCAGCATCTGGAGCGGGGCGCCATCGAGGTTGCGCCACTGGCCTTCATGCGGGGCGGACCCTGAATGACAGCTTCATCATCCTTGATGAGGCCCAGAACACGAGCCCTGAGCAGATGAAAATGTTCCTCACCCGCCTCGGCTTCAACTCGAAGATGGTGGTGACGGGCGATGTCACCCAGATTGATCTTCCCCGAGAGCACGACTCGGGCTTGGTGGTCGTCTCGGAGATCCTCGGCGATGTTGAGGGGATCGAGTTCATCCGCTTCGGGGACGAGGACGTGGTCCGTCACAAGCTCGTCCGGCGGATCGTCGCCGCCTACAACGAGCACGGTCAGCGGATGGCGCCGGAGTTGCTTCCGCGTAAACGGGCGTGAGCGCCGGCTACGTGCTTGAGATCGAGGTGATCGGGGTCCAGGAGCTCGGTTCCGAGAGCCCGAGCGGCGTCGAGGTGGAGGAACTGTGCGCGCTGGCTCTGTCCTCGGCCGGCATCGGTGATGGGCACGTGGCGGTGGAGTTCGTCGACGAGGATCGAATCCGAGGTCTGAACCTGGAGTTCCGCCGGATCGACGAGCCGACCGACGTCCTCTCCTTCGGGATCGATGAGGATGATGCTCCGGCCGGTCCCCGGGAGCTCGGAGACATCGTCATCTGTCCTGCCCACACCGAGGACATCCGTGAGGCTGTGGTCCACGGCGCGCTCCATCTCAGCGGCATGGATCACGAATCTGACGAGGGCGAGATGCTCGCCCTCCAGGCTGAGCTCATGCGATGGGTCCGGTGAGCACCCGCGTCCCCGGTGCCCACCTGGAAACCGGGACACGATCGGGCTTCATCGCCCTGGCCGGCCGCCCGAACGTCGGCAAGTCCACCCTGGCCAACGCGATCATCGGCAGCAAGGTGGCGATCGTCTCCGACAAGCCGCAGACCACGCGGCGGGCCGTGCGTGGTGTGGCCACGGGAGCGGACTGGCAGCTCGTACTCGTCGACCTCCCCGGAGTGCAGCGCCCGCGGGATGCGCTGACCGAGCGGATGCAGCGCCGGGTCGAACGTGAGCTGGGGGAAGCCGACGCCTGCCTGTTCGTGATGAACGCCGAGCAGGGAGTCGGACCGGGGGAGCGATTCATCGCCGGCCTGCTGCGCAGCGCTCCGATCCCCGTGGTCATCGCCGTGAACAAGACAGACCGCTGCCAGCAGCCGCGCACCGTCGCCACCCTCCATGATGCCGAGGGTCTCGACGTGGCGCAGGACATCTTCGCTGTCTCGGCCCGGACCGGTCACGGAGTCCCCTCGCTCGTCGAGCAGCTCGTGTCGATGCTCCCGCCGGGCCCGTTCTACTTTTCCGCAGGTCAGCACTCAGATCAGTCCGAGGCCGCGGTGCTGGCCGAACTGGTGCGCGAGCAGGTTCTCAGCCGCACGCGCGAAGAGATTCCGCATGCGGTCGAGGTCGAGATCGAGGAGATCGACCGCCACCGCCCGGACCTGGTCCGGATCAAGGCGGTGATCCTGGCCGAAACGGACTCTCAGAAGGGGATTCTGATCGGCTCCGGTGGCCGGATGGTCAAGTCGATCGGGGTGGCGGCACGGCGAGCGATCGAGCGCGAACTTGGCGGGGGCCATGTGCACCTCGAACTGTCCGTGCGCGTCCGGCGCCATTGGCGCGGCGACGAGCGCCTGCTCGACCGCCTCGGCATCGAGTAGGCGCTCGGGATGGCGGCGCGTGCGACTGAGTCGAACATCGTCCAAAACTCACCGAAACGGTTAATCGCTGGATCATCCGCTCGACGATCGCACTCG
The DNA here is from genome assembly GCA_963828535.1 of uncultured Solirubrobacterales bacterium. Taxonomy (GTDB): domain Bacteria; phylum Actinomycetota; class Thermoleophilia; order Solirubrobacterales; family Solirubrobacteraceae; genus Palsa-465. Next base: position 141,401 of record CAWHEM010000004.1, on the reverse strand, counting down.
CCCACAGCGTCGGCTTGTACGTGATCGCCGAGGGGATCGAGGACGTCGGTCAACTCCGCCGTTTGCGGACCCTGGTTTGCGAATACGGACAGGGGTTCCTGTTCTCGCCTCCATTGGGCGAGGAGGCTGCTCCGGGGCTGCTCTCGAGCTGGTCGCCCTCAGCGGTCGCAGTGCTGGCCGGCCGTCTGGGGATCGAGTAGACCGCGGTCAACCGCTGCCACCACGCTGCCGCCGTGCCACCTCGCGGTCAGCCGGGTCGGCTCGGAAGGCGGCGCAAGCGCAGGCCCCACCTAGAATCGTCGGCCCATGGACGACCTGCAGATAGTTTTCGATGAACGGGGCCTGGTCCCGTGCGTCGTACAGGACTGGCACAGCGGTGAGGTGCTGACGCTGGCCTACATGAATGCGGAGTCTCTCGCGAAGACCCGGGAGACCGGTGAGACCTACTTCTACAGTCGCTCTCGCAACGAGCTCTGGCACAAGGGGGCGACATCAGGCAACACCCAGAGGGTGAGGGCGATCCGCTACGACTGCGACGCCGACGCGCTGCTGGCGCTGGTCGAGCCCGCGGGGCCCGCCTGCCATACGGGGGAGCGCACGTGTTTTCACAACGGCGAGCTCCAACCCGCGGCGCCGTACGAGGTGCTGCCCGCGTTGCAGCGCACGATCGGCGATCGCGCGCTGACTCAAGCCCCCGGTTCATACACCGCACGGCTGCTGGCGGACCCGGCGCTGATGGGGGCCAAGGTGCAGGAGGAGGCCGAGGAGGTCGTCCGCGCGGCCCGGGAGGAGTCAGACGAGCGGGTCTCCGAGGAGGCGGCCGATGTGATCTATCACCTCGCGGTCCTGCTGCAAGGCCGCGGCTTGTCGCTCGAGGACGCTGAACGGGTGCTGGATGGCCGTCGTAAACGCTGACAGCCTCAAGGCGATGCCGTCACTGGAGCAGGTGCGGGTGCTGGCCCGTGACTACAACCTGATCCCGCTGTGCGAGACCTTCATCGACGACCTCCAGACGCCCGTCTCCGCGTTCCTCAAGTTGCGCGAGGAGGGACCTGCGTTTCTGCTCGAATCTGCCGAACAGGGGCGCGTTGGGCGCTATTCGTTCATCGGCTTCCGGCCGCGGAGCGTGCTCCGGTGGTCGCTCGGCGATCCCGGCGATCCCTATGCGCTCGCGGCGGATCAGGTCCGCCGGTTCCGCGTCGCGCCGGTGGAGAACCCACCTCCGTTCGCCGGCGGAGCCGTCGGGATGTTCGCCTATGACCTCGTGCGCACCGTGGAGTCGCTGGAGGACCCCAACCCGGACACCATCGGCGTACCGGATCTGGCGTTGATGCTCACCGATGCACTGGTCATCTTCGACCACCTCAAGCACACCGTCACGGTCCTGGCCAATGTCTATGCCGACGAGCCCCTCGAGAGCTCATACCGACGCGCTCAGGACACGATCGCCGAGGTCCGCTGGCGCCTTGAGGGGCCGATTCCCCGCCCGGCCCGGCCTCCGGCGAGCGATCGTCCAGTGCCGTCGTTTCGCCTCGAACATGGAACGCGCGCAGTTCGAGGCCATGGTCGCCCGGATCATCGAGTACATATACGCAGGGGATGCCTACCAGGTCGTCCCCTCGCAACGGTGGTCGGCGCCAGTCCCGATCGAGGCGTTCTCCATCTACCGGGGCCTGCGCGCGGTAAACCCCAGCCCCTACATGTATTTCTTGGACTTCGGTGACTTCGAGGTCGCCGGGGCCAGCCCCGAGCCGCTGATCACGGTCGCCGGTCGCCGCGTCACCACGCGGCCGATCGCCGGCACCCGGCCGCGGGGCGCGCACCGCGGACGAGGACCGTCGGATCGCTGAGGATCTGCTCGCGGATCCGAAGGAACGCGCCGAGCACGTGATGCTCGTCGACCTGGGTCGCAACGATCTGGGACGCGTCTGCGAGTACGGCAGCGTCGCCGTGGAGGATTTCATGGAGGTCGAGAATTACAGCCACGTCATGCACATCGTCTCCAGCGTCGCCGGGCGGCTGCGAGCGGAGGTGGGAGCACTGGACGCACTGCGCTCCGTGCTTCCAGCCGGGACGCTCTCTGGCGCTCCCAAGGTGCGGGCGATGCAGATCATCGACGAGCTGGAGCCGGTCAAGCGCGGCGGATACGGCGGCGCGATCGGGTACGCGAGCTACACCGGCGATCTGGACACCTGCATCCACATCCGCACCGTCGTGGTCAAGGACGGGGTCGCCCACGTCCAGGCCGGTGGGGGGACCGTGTCCGACGCCAAACCCGACTACGAGTTTCGCGAGTCCGAGGCGAAGGCGCGCGCGGTCCTGCAGGCGATCGAGCTGGCCGTGGCTCAACCTGATTGGCCATAGGGATGCGCATCCTCGTCCTCGACAACTACGACAGCTTTACCTACAACCTGGTTCAGTACCTCGGGGAGCTGGAGGCCGAGGTGGAGGTGGTCCGCAACGACCACGCCACCGTCGAGGACCTTCTCCTGCGCGGCTATGACCGCGTGATCGTCTCGCCCGGGCCCGTGCACTCCCGACGAGGCCGGGATCTCGCTCGAGGCGGTCCGTCGCTTTCCGCTGGCGGGGATCCCGACGCTGGGGGTCTGTCTCGGTCACCAGGCGCTCGTGCAGGCATGGGGGGGCAAGGTGATCCAGCACCAGCCCGTCCACGGCAAGACGACCAAGGTCGAGCACGACGGCAAGACGATCTTCCGCGGGCTGCAGGAACCGCTGGAGGTCGGGCGCTATCACTCGCTCGTGGCCGATCCGGCGCTTCCTGCGGTGCTTGAGCAGAGCGCTTTCGGGGGGGACGTGGTGATGGCTGTCCGGCACGTTGAGCTGCCCGCCGAGGGGGTTCAGTTCCATCCGGAATCCGTGCTGACCGAGCAGGGTCGCGAACTGCTGCACAACTTCCTCCAGCGCGCGAGATGAGCGCCGGCGCGGACCTCCTGACGCGCTCGATCGACGCGCTGGCCTCGGGCCGCGACCTGAGCATCGACGAGGCCGCCGCGGTGCTGTCGGAGATCATGGCCGGCAACGCCTCCGAGATCCAGATCGCCGGCTTTCTGATCGCGCTGCGAACCAAGGGCGAAACCGTCGCCGAACTCGCGGGCCTGGCCCGCGCGATGCGCTCGCTGGCCACGCACGTGACGGTGGCGCGCGATGACCTGCTGGATACCGCCGGCACGGGCGGAGGCCGGCGCACGTTCAACGTCTCCACCACGGCCGCGCTGATCGCGGCCGGGGCCGGCTGCACGGTCGCCAAGCACGGCAATCGCTCGGCCACCGGCCTGTCCGGATCGGCTGATCTGCTCGAGGCCCTCGGCGCGAGGATCGACCTGAGCCCGAGCGCCGTCGCCCGCTGTATCGAGGAGGTCGGATTCGGATTCATGTTCGCGCCGGCCCATCATCAGGCGACGCGCTTTGTCATTTCGGTGCGGCGCGAGCTGGGGGTGCGCACGATCTTCAATTTCCTCGGTCCGCTGACCAACCCCGCGGGTGCGACGCGACAGCTCATCGGCGTATCCGATCCGGCCTACCTGGAGACCATGGCCGGCGCGCTGGCCCTGCTCGGCACTCACCACGCGCTCCTGGTCTGCGGTGAGGACGGGGTCGACGAGCTGAGCATCTCCGCGCCTACCCGGGTCGTCGAGGTTCTGGGCGGGGAGCTCAGGCCTACACGGTCGCCCCCGAGGACGTTGGGCTCGAGCGCGCTCCGGCCGAGTCAGTGCCTGGCGGAAACCCCCAGCAGAACGCGCAGATCGCTCAGGCGATCCTGGCCGGAGAAGCCGGACCGTGCCGGGATCTGGCGGTCATGAACGCCGGAGCCGCGATTTACGCCGCCGGCGGGGCGCCGACGCTGGCCGAGGGCGTGTCGGCTGCCGAACAGGCGATCGATTCAGGTCACGCTGCGAAGGCGCTGAGGCGGTTCGTTACCCGAACCCAGGAGCTGGCCGGAACGTGAACCGGCTCGAGCCGATTCTGGCCGCCACCCGCGAGCGGGTCGCGCGTCGGCAGCGAGAGATCCCGCTCGATGCGCTTGAAGCCTCGGTCCGCCACCGAATCGAGTCCGGAGACCGCCGTTCGTTCCTACGCGCCCTGCGCCGTCCCGGCCTATCACTGATCGCCGAGCACAAGCGCCGCTCGCCCTCGGCCGGGCTGATCCGCGAGGGCGTCGAGATTGAGGATGTGGTCGGCGCCTACGAGCGGGCGGGAGCAGCTGCGCTGTCGATCCTCACCGAGCCGGATAGCTTCGGCGGCTCACTGGCTGACCTGGGGGCCGCACGCACGGCATCGGGGCTGCCGCTCCTGCGCAAGGACTTCATCGTCGACCCCTACCAGGTTCTCGAGTCCTTCGCCGCGGGCGCCGACGCAGTTCTACTGATCGTCGCGGCGCTTTCCGAGCGTGAGCTCGCCAACCTGCATGCGCAGGCACTCGACCTGGGGCTGCCGGTGCTGGTCGAGATCCACGACGCTCGTGAGCTGGAAAGTGCGGTCGCGGCGGGCGCACAAGTGATTGGCGTCAACAACCGCGACCTGACCACGCTGCAAGTAGACCCGGCGCGCACCTTGGCACTGGTACCCGAGCTTCCCAAGGACGTGGTGGTGGTGGCCGAGTCTGGCTTCAGCAGCCCGGTGGAGCTCGATGCGCTGGCGCAAGCCGGTGTCGACGCCGTGCTCGTGGGGGAGGCCCTGATGCGCGCCGATGACATCGAGGCGGCTTGTCGCGCCTTGACCCAGAGAGGCCCGGGGACGAAGCCTTAGCTCGGGGGGCGGTCCTTGCCGACTATGAGCATGGGGCCGTTCGCGAGCTCACCGGCCGTTGGCCTTCGGCCTGCGTACGATGTTAGACGTGTGGATGCAGCCTCCCAAGATCAAGATCTGCGGCGTGACCTCGGTCGAGGACGCGGAGCGTGCCGTCGCCGCCGGTGCCTGGGCGATCGGCCTAAATTTCTGGCCGCAGTCACAGCGCTGCTGTGAGCTCGATGCGGCGATCGAGATCGCCGCGACACTCCGGCGCCGAGCCGAGATCGTCGGCGTGTTCGTGAATCCGAAGCTCGAGACGATCGCCGAAACCGCCGAGGCGGTGGGGTTGACGACGCTCCAGCTCCACGGTGACGAGGGCCCGGCTCTGTGTGCGGAGGCCAGCCGCCGGACGGGGTGTCGCGTGATCAAGGCTACGCGTGTGCGCAGTGGCGCTGAAATTCAAGCGCTGGCGCCGTTTCATACCGACTTCCATCTGCTCGACAGCTACGCCCCGGGTCTCCGGGGCGGAACCGGGGAGACCTTTTCATGGGAGCTGGCCGGCGGCCACCTCGGTTCGATCCCGCTGATTCTCTCCGGCGGTCTGACGCCGGACAATGTCGCCGAGGCCATATCGGCGGTGCACCCATATGCGGTCGATGTCGCCAGCGGGGTCGAGCTCTCGCCCGGCCGCAAGGACCCGCACAAGCTGGCGGCCTTCGCCGCCGCGGTCAGATCGACCGCGCCCGCCGAGGTCGGCACTTCGTGAGCGTCGTCGAGCACCGCTTCGGGCCCTACGGGGGCCAGTACGTGCCGGAGACACTGATGCCGGCGTTGACCGAGCTCGAGGCTGCGTGGTTGGAGGCGGCCGAGGATCTGGGCTTCCGCTCCGAGCTGGACAATCTGCTGCGCGATTACGTGGGCCGACCGACTCCGCTGTACCTGGCCGGCCGGCTGAGCGAGGCCGCGGGCCATCCGATCTACCTCAAGCGCGAGGACCTCAACCACACAGGGGCGCACAAGATCAACAACGCGCTGGGTCAGGCGCTGCTGGCCAAACGAATGGGCAAGCAGCGGATCATTGCCGAGACCGGCGCCGGCCAGCATGGCGTGGCCACGGCCACGGCGTGTGCGCTTTTGGGTCTTGAATGCATCGTCTACATGGGCACCGAGGACATGCGTCGCCAGAAGCCCAACGTTGAGCGGATGCAGCTCCTGGGCGCGGTTGTCGAGCCGGTGCAGACGGGCGCCCGGACGCTGAAGGAAGCGGTGTCGGCCGCGATCCGTGACTGGGTGGCCAACGTCGACACCACGCACTACATCATCGGCTCCTGCGTCGGACCGGCCCCGTATCCGGCGCTGGTCCGGGACCTGCAACGGGTGATCGGCGACGAGGCACGGGGCCAGATACTCGGTCAGGCCGGACGGCTCCCGCAGCGGGTGATCGCGTGCGTTGGCGGAGGATCGAACTCGATCGGGATGTTCGTGCCCTTCATCGAGGATGACGGAGTTGAGCTCGTGGGTGTGGAAGCGGCTGGAGCGGGGATCGAGACGGGCCGACACGGCGCTCCGCTCACCGTCGGAGGCCGGCCTGGTGTCCTGCACGGCGCCTTCTCGGCGCTCATGCAAGACGAGGACGGCCAGATCCTCGAGGCCCACTCAATCTCCGCCGGCCTCGATTATCCGGGCAGCGGCCCCCAGCACGCGTGGTTGCGCGACTCGGGGCGCGCCCGTTACGCGGCCATCAGCGACGCCCAGGCGCTCGAGGCGTTCTCGTCGACGGCCCGGCTGGAGGGGATCATTCCGGCCCTTGAGAGCTCGCACGCCATCGCCTGGGCGCTGGCCAACCGTGACAGCGAGATCGATTTGGTGTGCCTGTCCGGGCGCGGGGACAAGGATCTCGCCGAGGCCCTCGAGTACGCCCGGGAGCACGCCGCTGGTGAGGCTTCCCAGCAGTGAGCGGGATTGAATCGATCGCGGCGGCCTTCGCCGTCGCGAAGAACGAGCACCGGGCCGCCCTGATGCCCTATCTGATGGGTGGATTTCCCGATCTCGACGGCTCGCGGCGGATCGGCTCGGCCTATGCGGAACGCGGCGCCGATCTCGTCGAGCTCGGGGTCCCGTTCTCTGACCCGCTGGCCGACGGTCCGGTGATCCACAACGCGGGCACGGCCGCGCTCGCGGCCGGGGCGACGCTGCAGGCGGTCCTCGGGGTCGGTCGCTCGATCGCCGAGCAGGTTCCGGTCGTGGTGATGTGCTACTCCAATCTGATCTTCGCCCGAGGCCTCGAGCGGTTCGCCGACGAGCTCGTCGAGGCCGGCGCGAGCGGGATGATCGTGCCGGATCTGCCGCTGGAGGAGTCCGCGGCGTCGTTGGCGGTGTGCGATGCACGCGGCCTGGCGCTGGTGCCGCTGGTCGCTCCCACCACGCCCGATACGCGGCTGCGGAGGATCGGCGCGCACGCCCGCGGCTTCGTCTACACGGTCTCGGTGACCGGCACCACCGGCGAGCGCGCCGAGCTCGATGGCGGCCTCCCGGCCGCGGTGGCCCGAGTCGCGGCGAACACGGAGGTGCCGGTTGCGGTCGGCTTCGGAATCGCCACCGCCGCCCAGGCGGCAGCAGCCGCTGCGGCCGGGGCCGATGGGGTAATCGTGGGCACCCGTCTTGTCCGCGCCGCCGACGAGGCCGATGACCCGGCCGAGGCCGCGGGGGCATTGGTCGCCGAGTTCTCCGAGGCGCTCCACAACCAGGCTCTCGGTTAGGATCCAGCGCGATGGGACTGATCCTCACCGCCACCGCCGGTCTGTGCATCTGGATCGTTCTCTGGGCGCTCAACGTGTCAGGGTTCGATGCCATCCTGATCGTGGTCCTGATGGTGCTGGTCGCGGTCGCCGTACGCCAGCTGATCCCGTTCCTGCCCGGTCGGCGGGACTAGCGGCGGTTTCATGCTCAGCAGGGTGCTCGGACTGAGCCCGGCGCCCGTCCGCGCGCGCGCGCTGACCCTGGTCGCGGGCGCGGCGGCCGTCATCGGCGTCGCGGGCTGCGCTGCCGCCACCAGCGGCTCCGTCGTGACCGTGACCGGGCGAACGCTGACCATCTACTCGGCCGTCCCCGCCTCGGTCGCCTCCGACCCGGTGGTTCGGGACGTCGCCGATGCCGAGCAGCTGGCCTTTACCCAGAAGGCAAACGAGGTCACCTCGTACAAGCTGGCCTTCCGGCGGCTGACCAGCTCGAAGCTCTCCGACAACGCCCGCACGGCGATCCAGGACAAGTCGGCGATCGCCTACATCGGCGAGATCCTCCCCGGGGCCTCGGCTGACACCCTGGGCATCACCAATGCGCAGGACCTGTTGCAGGTTTCCCCAACTGACACCGCCGCCGAAGAGACCCAGAGCATTGCCGCCGTCTCTGGATCGCCCACTCGCTACTACGAGTCGCTGAAGACCTACGGACGCACGTTTGCCAGGGTGGTACCGACCACGACGCTCGAGGCCAAGGCACAGGTTCAGCTGATGCGCTCGCGCGGAGTCAAGCGCCTGTTTCTGACCACCGACGGCGGCCATTACGGTGAGGCGATCACTGCGCTCGTAAGGGGCGACGCACCCGCCTCCGCGATCACCATCATCCCGTCGCAGAGCGGAGCCGACGGGATCTTTTACGGCGGCTCCGACCAGACGGCGGCGGCGCGGTCGCTCGCCGGCACAGCCGGCACGAATCCGTTGGTCCGGCTATTTGGGCCCTCGGCCGTTGCCGGCGCGACGCTGACCGCAGGCCTCCCCGCCGGCACGCCGAAGCTCTACGTCTCCGTACCTGGGTTCCTCCCGAAGGATCTGAATCCGGCCGGCCAGACCTTCGTCTCGGACTTCCGCAAGGCCTACGGGCGGTCGCCGCTGCCCGAGGCGATCTTCGGCTACGAGGCCGTCGCCTCGGTGATCGACGTGCTCAAACAAGCTGGTGCTTCGGCCAACAACCGCTCGGCGGTGGTGCACGACTTCTTCGCCATCAAGAACCGTTCCTCGGTGTTGGGTACGTACTCGATCAACGTCAACGGCGACATCAGCGTGGGACCGTTCGTGTTCGAACGTGTCCAGGCCGGAGCTCTGGCTCCGTTCAAGTTCTTGCCAGTGAAGGGCTGATCGACGCCCCTGCCGGGATGCGAGCGTGAGGCGCGCCGGACTCCTACTCGCAACCATCGGCTCCGGCGCGCTGCTCGCCGCCGGCGCGCTCCTGACCGGCTGCGGATCCAAGCGAGCCAGCGGCGACCAGATCTCCGGCCGAACGCTGACCATCTACGGAAGCGCCCCTCTACACGGGGCCTCACGCGTCAATGCCGAGGCCGCGATGGCGGGTGCCAGCATGGCGCTGTCCGCGGTTCACGGTCGCATCGGCAAGTACCGGATCGACTTCAAACCCCTCGATGACTCGACGGCGCAGCGGGGTGAGTGGGACCCCGGCCAGACAACGGTGAACGCGCGGGTTGCGGTGCAAGACCGCAGCACGATCGGCTACATCGGCGAGCTCAATTCCGGCGCCAGCGCGGTCTCGATTCCCCTGCTCAACCGGGCCGGCATTGCCCAGGTCAGCCCGGCCAGCACCGCGGTTGGACTCACCGACAACGGCCCCGGCGCCTACCCGGGCGAGCCACAGAAGTACTACCCCACCGGCGTGCGGACCTTCGTCCGGCTCGTGCCCAGCGACGCGATCCAGGCGCTGGCCCAGGTGCGCCTGCAGCAGAGCGTGGGGTGCCGCCGGACGTACGTTCTCGATGACGGTGAGGTCGACGGGGTGGACACGGCGGCCAGCTTCTCGGCTACGGCCCAGTCGGCGGCCCTCCAGGTGGCCGCGGTTCAGGCGTTTGACGCCCACGCCACCGACTACCGGTCGCTCGGCACCGCGGTCGCCCTGACCGGGAGTGACTGCGTACTGATCAGCGCGATCACCGAAAGCAACGCAGTGCCGCTGACCAGGCAACTCGCCGCGAGCTTGCCCCACGCGAAGATCTTCGGCTCTGCCGGTGTCGCCGAGAGCACCTACACCGATCCGCTGCAGGGCGGGATTCCCTCGGCGCTGGACGCCCGCTTGGTGATCACCGTGGCCACGCTCGACCCAGCGGCATATCCCGAGGCCGGGCGAAGGATGTTGCTCGACTACGCCAAGCGGTACGGCCCACCCCAGCCCGCGGCGATCTGGGGTTACGAGGCAATGAGCCTGCTGCTCGGCTCAATCGCCCGGGCCAGTGACAACGGTACGCGAGCGATTCGTCGCTCCGGCGTCGTCTCGGCGCTGTTCGCGACCCGGAACCGCCGCAGCGTCCTCGGCACCTACAGCATCAGCGCCGATGGAGCGACGACGATCCGGCGCTACGGCGTTTACCGCGTGCTCGCAGGGCAGATTGTCCTTCTGGAAGGCGATCGACACCTGATTGTCGACTGTGGCTGTACTTCTGGAGGAGTAGACCCCCAGCGGCGTGAACGTTAGGTTAGGGCGGGCACGGTAGGGCCTTGTTGAGGTCCGCGAGCCCCATTAGGCTGCTCGCCTACCCAGTATCGGAGAACCGGGCATCAACAAGAGGAGGAGCATGCGTTTTCTCGGCAGAGCCATGATGGGATGTCTGCTGGCGGGCACGTTGCTGGTGCTGGCCGCCTGCGGCAGCAGCAGCAGTAGCAGCAGCGGCGGGTCGAGCAGCGGCGGCTCGAGTAGCGGCGGCGGAGCGAATACGGTCGATATCTATTCGAGCCTGCCCCTGCAGGGCGCCTCCACCGCCCAGACCGATCCGCTCGTCAAGGGCATCAAGCTGGCCCTGGAGCAGGCAGGCGGCAAGGCCGGAAAGTTCACGGTCAACTATCAGTCACTGGACGACTCCACCGCCCAGGCGGGCAAGTGGGATCCGACCCAGACCGCGGCCAACGCGCGAAAGGTGGCCACCGATCCAAAGGCCGTCTACTACATGGGCGAGTTCAATTCGGGCTCCAGCGAGGTATCGATCCCGATCCTCAACATTCCCGGCATCGCCCAGGTCAGTCCGGCCAACACCTACGTCGGTCTGACGACCAACGAGCCCGGCTCGGCGCCCGGCGAGCCGCAGAAGTACTACCCGAGCGGCAAGCGCACCTACCTGCGGATCGTCCCGCGGGACACCATCCAGGCTGCTGCCGGTCTGCTGACGATGAAGCATGACGGCTGCACCAAGGTCGCCGTGGCCAACGACAAGGAGGCCTACGGCACCGGGCTGGCCGCCCTGCTTGAGCTGCAGAAGGGCAAGTACGGCGTGAATGTCGTTTCCAACACCGGAATCGATCCCACCTCGCCGAACTTCCGTTCCTACGCCCAGTCGGTCAAGGGGCAGGGAGCGGACTGCTTCTACTTCGCCGGCATCGTTTCCAACGGTGCGAACCAGATCACCAAGGACGTCAACGCAGCGCTGCCCAACGCCAAGATCTACGGTGGCGATGGCATCTGCACGAGCTCGTACACCGCCGCCAGCAAGGGCGGCGTTCCGGCGTCCATCGACCCGAAGATCCAGTGCACCGTGGCCACGCTGGATCTGCCCACCTACCCGGGCGGGAAGAAGTTCCTCGCCGCCTACAAGGCCAAGTACGGGGACGCGAATCCAGATCCGTACGCGATCTACGGCTACGAGGTGATGAAGCTCGGGCTGGACACGATCGCCGGGCTCGGCGCCAAGGGCAACGACAAGTCGGCGGTTCTTGCCGCCCTGTTTGCGACCAAGTCTCGTCATTCGGTGCTCGGTACCTACGGGTTCGACGCCAACGGCGATACGACGCTGAAGTCATACGGCCTGTACAAGGTCGCCAAGGACGGAACCCCGCAGTTCGAAAGGACAGTCACCCCGTAGCCAACTCGAGCAGCGGAGCGGGGTTCTGAGGAACTCCGCTCCGAGCTCGCCGTCTCGCCGGTAATCGTGGAAGCCAACTCGTTCGTCCCGCGCACGTCGCCGCTGGCGCCCATCCTGCCGGTGCTTGACGGGCTTCGCCGCGTGATCGGCCGCTGGGGGTTGATCGCCGCCCTGGCGGCCCTGCCCGTCATCTACGGGATTCAGGACCTGGTATCGGGTTACCCCGGTTTCGCCCACGGGCACGCAACCACGAGCCACGATCTCACCTATCTGGGCAACAATCTCGTCCAGGGCATCTCCAACGGAGCCATCTGGGCGCTGATCGCGATCGGCTACACCCTGGTCTACGGGATCATCGAGCTGATCAACTTCGCCCACGGCGACGTGTTCATGATCGGGTCGTTCACCGGCGCCGGCTTCTGGGCTTCCATCGGTCTCGGCCTCGCCACCGGGCCGTTGGGGCTCGTGCTTGGGCTTCTGCTGACGCTGATCGTCTCGATGCTCGTCTGCGGGAGCCTCAACGTGCTGATCGAGCGGGTGGCTTATCGCCCGCTGCGCAATGCGCCCAAGCTGGCGCCGCTGATCACGGCCGTCGGCTTTTCGTTCATCCTCCAGAACGTCGGCCTGCTGTGGTTGGGAGGCTCGCCGACCGGCGTCTCCGACCTGATCCATCAGAACGACACCGTCTTGCAGATCTCGGGTGTCGTGATCCGTCGCGCCGATGTGTTCGCCGTTGGGGTCACGGTCCCGCTCGTCGCCCTGCTCGGCTGGTTCATCGCCCGCACCCGGCTCGGCAAGGCGATGCGCGCCACCGCGCAGGATCCAGAGGCCGCGCGGCTGATGGGGATCAACGTCAACACGACCATCTCGCTCACCTTCCTGCTGGGCGGCATGTTGGCCGGCGCGGCTGGGCTTGTCTACGCGCTGTATGAGACGACGGTGTGGTACTTCCAGGGCTTCGAGGCGGGGCTCATCGCGTTCACCGCCGCCGTGATGGGCGGGATCGGCAACATCCGCGGCGCCGTGCTCGGCGGCCTGATTATCGGTTGCATCCAGCAGCTCTCGGATGCTCGGATCGGGCTGCAATGGACACCGGCGATCGTGTTCGGCTATCTGGTCATCATCATGGTCCTGCGCCCGCGCGGGCTGCTGGGCGAGGAGACCCGAGAAGCGGGATGAGCGAACTCATGGCCCAGCTGCGGGAATGGCGCGCCGCCATCGAGCGCGTGCTGCCCTCGTGGTGGCCGCGCGGGCTGGCCGGGATCCTGATCCTGATCGGGGCCCTCCTACCGTTGTTCTTCTCTCAGACCAGCGGCTTCATCAACGCGCAGATCATCGCCCTGGCCTACGTGGTGTTCGCGCTCGGTCTGAACGTCGTGGTGGGGTTCGCGGGTCTGCTCGATCTCGGCTACGTCGCCTTCTTCGCCCTCGGCGCCTACTCGCTGGGCTGGTTCGGGTCCGGCTTCTTCTACAAGGCGAACGCGCACATCGTCGTCAACCACATCGCTTCAACGCTGCCGGGCATTCATTTCAACTTCCTGCTGATCCTCGTCTGCGCGGTGGTGATCACCTCGATCGCCGGCGTGATGATCGGTCTCCCAACGCTGCGCCTGCGTGGCGATTACATCGCCATCGTGACGCTCGCTTTCGGCGAGATCATCCGGGTGTTTGCGGTCAACGGCACCGACATCAAGATCTTCGGGATGCCGTTGACGGCCGGCAACATTGGCATCAGCGGTGTTGATACTCCCTACTTCCCAGGCATCGGGACGTTCAACGAGCTGCAGCTCAGACCCTGGTATTGGACGATCTTCGGGCTCGTGCTGATCTCGCTGTTCGTCAACCTTCGCGTGCGTGATTCGCGTCTGGGACGAGCCTGGGTTGCCTTGCGAGAGGATGAGGTCGCTGCTGTCTCGATGGGGATCCCGATGGTGCGCACCAAGCTGCTGGCGTACGCGATGGGGGCCGCCTTCGGCGGCATCGCGGGGGCGTTCCTGGGCAGCTACAACACGGTTATCAACGCCGACGAGTTCAAGTTCGGCTTCTCGATCTTCGTGCTCTCGATGATCATCGTCGGGGGGCTCGGTTCGATCTGGGGCGCGGTGGTTGGCGCGCTGCTGCTTTCGAACATCAACTACTACCTGATTCCCGACGTCCTCAACGGCCTTCCGGGCAAGCTCGGACTCAACTTCAGCCTCACCGATCTGCAGGTGAGCATCTTCGGCTTCCTGCTCGTTCTGGTGATGGTGTTGCGTCCCCAGGGCCTGATTCCCGAACGAAGACGAAAACTCGAGTTGACCGAGGGTCTGGGCGACACCGAGCTTGAAAGCGGGGCGGCGTGAGCCTCGGCGTGCCGTCAACCCCCGACGGGCCGGCCGGTTCCGAGCATGTGACACCGTCGGCGCGCGCGGTTCTCCGCGGCGACGGGCTGGTCAAGGAGTTCGGTGGGCTGGTGGCGGTCAACGACGTCTCGATCGAGATCCCGGAGCACTCGATCGTCTCGATCATCGGTCCCAACGGTGCCGGCAAGACGACCCTGTTCAACATGCTGACCGGGCTCTACAAGCCGACCCGCGGTCGGATGTGGTTCGACGGCAGGGACATCACCCGCAAGCGCCCGGACCGCATCACCAGCCTCGGTGTCGCTCGCACGTTTCAGAACATTCGTCTGTTCGGCGCCATGAGCGCGCTGGAGAACGTGATGGTCGGTCGGCACGCCCGCATGAAGGCCGGCTTGCTGGGCTCGATTGCGCGGACCCCGGGCGTGCGGCGTGAGGAGCGCGCGGTTCGGGAGCGCGCGGCCGAGGCCTTGGGTTACGTCGGGCTTCAGCCGCGGCAGTTCGAGCAGGTGGCCATCAACCTCTCGTATGGAGATCAGCGCCGCGTGGAGATCGCACGCGCGCTGGCCTCCGATCCGAAGCTGCTGCTCCTCGACGAGCCGACCGCAGGCATGAACCCACAGGAGTCCGCCACCCTGACCGCATTCATGCGCCAGCTGCGCGACGAGCTGTCGTTGACGATTCTGCTCATCGAGCATGACATGAAGGTGATCATGGACGTCTCGGAGCGGATCACGGTGCTCGACCATGGCGAGAAGATCGCCGAGGGGCCCCCGGCCGAGGTGCGCTCCGATTCCCGGGTCATCGAGGCCTATCTGGGGGTGCAGACGTGATGGTTCGCGTGGAGGCGCGCGGCTGATGCCGTTGCTCGAGGTCCAGGACATCCACGCCCGCTACGGGAACATCGAGGCGCTCAAGGGGGTCTCGCTGACGGTCGAGGAGGGGGAGGTGGTGACCCTGATCGGCTCCAATGGCGCCGGCAAATCCACGACCCTGCGGGCGATCACGGGTCTGACACCAGCCAGCGAAGGCTCGGTCACCTTCGAGGGCAAGGAGATCACGCGCGTCTCCGCCCAGGAGATCGTGGGGCACGGGATCGCTTTGTCCCCCGAGGGCCGTCACTGCTTTCCGCGCATGAGCGTGAGGGAGAACCTCGACATGGGCGCATTCCGGCGCCGTGGCCCCGAGGTGGCCCAGGACCTCGAGCGTGTGTTCACGCTGTTTCCGCGCCTCCAGGAGCGCCAGAACCAGAAGGCGGGCACGATGTCCGGCGGCGAGCAGCAGATGCTGGCCATCGGCCGCGCGCTGATGGCCCGACCGCGGCTGTTGCTCCTTGACGAGCCGTCGATGGGCATCGCCCCGATCCTCGTCCAGCGGATCTATCAGACCATCGGGGAGATCAATCGCGCCGGCGTCGCGATCCTGCTGGTGGAGCAGAACGCGAACTACGCCCTTGACATCTCCCAGCGCGGTTACGTGCTCGAGACGGGCCAAGTCGCGTTGGCCGGTGACTCCGCGAAGTTGCGCACCGACCCCGAGGTCCAGAGGGCCTACCTCGGCGCATGACCATCTTCGCCAGCCAAATCGGCGCGACCGGGCTCTACCTGCTGTTCGTGTGGCTGATCTCAGCCGCCGCGGGATCCTGGCTGACCGAACGAAAGGGCTACGGCGAACGACTCGGGCTGGCCTTCGGCCTGCTGCTCTCGGCGCTCGGACTGCTGATCACGCTGCTGCTCCCCGGCCGGCCAGGATCCGCGTGGAAGGTCGATGGTCCGCTGCCGAAGCGGCGGGGTTAGGGCGGTTGGTGGGTTAGCCGGTCCGGCGCGTGCTCGCGTCTGCTCGGGCTAGCGCCTGGGCCAGGCGGGCGATCACCGCGTAGGGCTCGTCCTGCATCTGCCGCCAGGTGATCCGGATGACCTGGAACCCGGCGGCGGCGAGCTGTGCGCCCCGAGAGCGGTCGTCCTCGAAGCGGCGGCGGCTCCCGTGGAAGGCAAAGCCATCCACCTCAACCACGATCCCTTCCCGCCGCCAGAGGAAGTCGACCATGAATCCCTGGAGCGAGACATTGACCTCGGGAGGTGGGAGCGTCGCGTCCCGAACCAATTGCAGAAATCGCTCTTCCGCCTCTGAACGGGTCACGGTGATGAGCCGGCTCGGATCGGCGAGCGCCCGAAGGGTGCGCTCGCCTCGGCGATTCGGAATCCGCTCCAGGATGTCGCGCAGCTGATGCAGCGTCACGATGCCGCTTCTCAGGCCTTCGTCCAGAGACAGCTCAAGTTCACGGGGGGTGCTGGCACCGGCGATGTCGATCAACGTGCGCGCGGGGGAGGTGACAGGAAGCCCGTCGCGCACTCGGAGGTCGCGAGGGAGGAGCGTACGCGTCCGGTGAGCGCATATTCCGGGGCGCCGCGGGCAGCCGCCCACCGGCACTGAGAGGTGGATCGGTCCGGCTGTAATGGCCGGTCGAAGGTTCCAGACTCTGGCCGCGGTCTCGTGGCTGAGTGCGGCCTGCGCACCCCCCGCGAGCAGAGCTGCAGTTTCAGCTCCGAGATCGACGGCTGCGGGGTGGCCCACGGCGTAGACGCCCGGATGCACCGGGTGCAGCAACCCGCGTGAGACCCTGGTCTTGATCATCTTCGACGAGATCCCGGCCTCCAGTAGCTGCCGACGCGCCACCCGTCCGCGCTGGGCCGCCGCGATCGCCGCGATCCTGTCGTCGGGACCGCCGGACAGGACCACAAGTGCGCTCCGCCCCAGGACCCGAATCCGCTGTGAACGATTTGGTCCCTGAGCGGGCACCTCACCGACACGGCGATCCCGGGAGGCCGGACCCTGCGCACTTTTGTCCCTGGCAGGGGTCATCTGAGCACCAAGAGGCGAGCTGCGCCCCGGACCCACCCCTCAAAGCGCCGCTTTTCACGGAGCTGTGACACATGCGTGTCCAAACGGCCCGCCCCGAAACCGGCCTCCCCCGAAACCGGCGGAACCGGCCCCCGCCCGAAACCGGCCTCCCCCCGAACCGGCCGTCTACCGACCCGGTAGCAACCTCATTTCCTCCGTGGAGGCAAACCCCATCTCATTCCCGGCCTCGGCAGTCCCACTCTCGCGCGCCTCGTCGGCCACCGCGGACGCCACTGCGCCGACCACCTCCCGGTTGAACACCGAGGGGATGATGTAGTCCTCGCGCAGCTCGTCGACGGACACGATGTCGGCGATGGCCCGCGCGGCGGCCGTCTTCATCCGCTCGGTGATCTGGGTCGCGCGTACATCCAGCGCGCCCCGGAACACCCCCGGGAACGCGAGCACGTTGTTGATCTGGTTCGGGTAGTCCGAGCGTCCGGTCGCCACCACCCGCGCGAACCGAGCGGCCTCTTCCGGCGAGACCTCGGGATCGGGGTTGGCCATGGCGAACACAATCGGGTTCGGGTTCATCGCCTGCAGCGCTGACGCCTCGATCACCCGGGCGCCTGACAGCCCGATGAACAGATCGGCGCCCTCGACCACGTCGGCCACCCCACCCGCTCGTCGTTCCAAGTTGGTCAACGCCGCCAGCTCGCGCTTGACCGCGCCCATCGTTCCGTCCTGGAAATCCGCGCGATCGGTCGAAAGTGCGCCCCGGGAATCAACGCCAATGACATGACGGGCCCCGGCGGCGAGCAGGATCTTCGTCACCGCCACCCCCGCGGCTCCCATACCCACGACCACCGTCCGGATCTCCTCGAGCCTCTGTTCGGTCAGGGTGAGTGCGTTCAGCAGCGCCGCCAGCACGACGATCGCGGTGCCGTGCTGATCGTCGTGGAACACTGGAACGTCCAGCATCGCCTTCAGCCGATCCTCGATCTCAAAGCAACGCGGCGCCGCGATGTCCTCCAGGTTGATCCCGCCAAAGCCGGGAGCGATGGCGGAAACCACGGACACGATCTCGTCGGGATCCTTCGTGTCCAGGCAGATGGGAAAAGCGTCGACGCCGGCGAACTCCTTGAACAGCATCGCCTTTCCCTCCATCACCGGCATGGCCGCGCGCGGTCCGATGTCGCCCAGCCCCAACACCGCGGACCCGTCGGACACGACGGCCACCGTGTTGCGTTTGATCGTGTACTGGAATGCCTTGTCGGGATCCCGGGCGATGGCGCTGCACACCCGAGCGACCCCGGGGGTGTAGGCCATCGACAGATCGTCGCGGGTCTTCAGCGGGCTCTTGTTCTGCATTTCGATCTTGCCGCCTACGTGCAGCAGGAACGTCCGGTCGGTCGTGTCCAGGACGTTCGCGCCCGGCACGCTGTTGACCGCGTCAGTCAGCGAGGGCCAGTCGGCGGCGTCGCCGGTCTCGACGGTGATGTCCCGAACCGTGATCGCCCCTTCGACCTGGACCAGGTCGATCGCGCCGATCGTTCCGCCTGCCTCGCCGATCGCGCTGGCAACCTTCCCGAGCATCCCGGGACGGTGGTCGATCTCAACTCTGAGGGTGAGGCTGTACTGAGCACTGGGGGTGGTGGCCACTTGGCCGGATAGCCTGACATACAGCCCCGTTTTACGCACCAGAGCCAACCCCATGCCCGATGAACTCTTCCTGATCGACGGAAACAGCCTCGCCTACCGGGCGTTCTTCGCGCTGCCGGAATCGATTGCCACCTCGACCGGGATGCCCACCAACGCGATCTTCGGGTTCGCGTCGATGCTGGTCAAGATCCTCACCGACTACGGGCCCAAGGCAACCGTCGTGGTCTGGGACGCCGGCGACACCGGGCGCAAGGCGGTCTACTCCGAATACAAGGCGCAGCGCTCGAGCCGCCCCGACCTGCTCAAGGAACAGTGGCCGCATCTGGAGCCCCTCGTCGAGGCCTTCGGCTACCGAAACCTCGCCGTCCCGGGCTTCGAGGCCGACGATGTCATCGCCTCGATCGCCGAGCGCGCGAAACAGCAGGCGCCGCCGATACCCGTGATGGTGGTGACCGGCGACCGGGACGCTTATCAGCTCGTGGACGACGGGGTGCGGATCATGACCACCTCGCGCGGGATCACCGATACCCGTGTCTATGACCGTGACGGGGTGGTCGATCGCTACGGCATCCCCCCAGAGCTGGTTCCGGATTTCATCGGTCTCAAGGGCGACACGAGCGACAACATCCCGGGGGTGCCCGGGATCGGGGACAAAACGGCGTCCGACCTGCTGCAGCGCTTCGGCTCGCTGGAGAAGGTGCTGGCCAGTGTCGATGAGATCAGCGGCGCCAAGCGCAAGCAGAACCTAACCGAGCACGCCGAGGACGCCCGCATCTCCAAGCAGCTCGCAACGGCCAAGCGGGACATCCCCCTCGATCTCGACGTGGCGGAGTTCGTCTCCGCCGAACCGGACCGCTCCCGCCTGCGTGACGTCTTCCGGGAGTTCGAGTTGCGTGATCCGCTGCGGCGGCTGGAGGAGGCGCTCGGGTCCGCCGACGCCGCCGCCCCGGCTCCGGCCGCCGAGAGTGCGCTCACCGCCAACCTCAGGCAGGCGACGCTCGAGGAGCTGAAGAGTCTGCCGCACACCGAGACCGCCGTGGCCGTCCGCGTGCCCGATACGCCCGAGGATGCGTTGTTCGCGACCGACCAGGGTTTCCGCTTCGGCGTTTACTCCGATGGCGCCAAGGACGTGCTGGCCGGAACCGCGACCACCTCGGAGGATCTGGTGAGGACCCTCGGCACTCGTCCGCTCGTCGCCCACGACGCCAAGGCTCTTGGCGAGGTTCCGGCCACCCTGGCCCATGACACCGAGATCGGTGCTTACCTGCTGGAGCCGGCGCGCCGCGCGTACCCGTTCCGGGAACTCTGCGAGGAGCGCGGTTTGGCGGCCGCGGAAACGGTCACCGATGAGGCTGCCGCGGATGCCCTGCTCGTCCACGCACTGGCGGACTGGCAACGTGAGCAGATCCGCAGCCGCGGCCTCACCGACCTCCTGGGCGACGTCGAGCTGCCGCTCGTGCGACTGCTGCGCAACATGGAGCTCGCGGGGCTGAGGCTGGACACCGAGCGCCTGCGCGAGATCTCCACCCGGGTCAAACACGAAGCCGACGAACTGGAGCGAGAGATCTACGAGTTGGCGGGCGAGGAGTTCACTCTCGGCTCGCCCAAGCAGCTCGAGGAGATCCTGTTCGGCAAGCTCGGCCTGTCTCGCAAGCGCCGCGGCAAGACCGGGTACTCGACCGACGCCCGGGTGCTCCAAGCGATCCGTCACGAGCACGAGGTGATCCCGAAGATCGAACGCTTCCGTGAGCTGACCAAGCTCGCCCAGACCTACCTCGACGCGCTGCCGGCGCTGATCGCCTCCGATGGCAGGTTGCACACGACGTTCAATCAGACGGCGGCCACCACCGGGAGGCTTTCCTCCAACAATCCGAACCTGCAGAACATCCCGATCCGAACCCCGCTGGGGCGCGAGATCAGGGCCTGCTTCATCGCGGAGCCGGGAAACCTGCTGGTCTCGGCCGACTACTCGCAGGTGGAGCTGCGCCTGCTCGCGCACATCGCGCGCGAGGACGTGCTCAAAGAAATCTTCCGTCGCGGCGAGGATGTCCACACCGCTACGGCCTGTCGCGTGTTCAACGTAACACCGGACCAGATCGATCCGGGAATGCGATCGAAGGCGAAGATGATCAACTACGGCATCGTCTACGGGCTGTCGGCCTACGGAATGGCTGATCGCCTCGACATCCCGCAAGCCGAGGCGGACGAGTTCATCCAGCGCTACCTGGCGGGATTTCCGGCCGTCAAGCGCTTCATTGAGGAAACGATCACGCAGGGAACCGAGCACGGCTACGTCTCGACGCTGTTCGGCCGCCGCCGGCAGGTGCCCGAGCTTCGAGCCCGGCGCTGGGAGATGCGCAGACAGGGTGAGCGCTTTGCGGTCAACATGGTCATCCAGGGGACCGCCGCCGACATCATGAAGATGGCGATGGTGCGCGCCGAGCGAGGGCTGCGTGAGGCCAACCTGGAAGCCCGACTGATCCTGCAGATCCACGACGAGCTGCTGTTCGAGGCCCCCGCCTCGGAGGCCGAGCAGGTGCAGCAGATCGCCTGCGAGCAGATGTCGGCGGCGTTCGAGATGGATCCCCCGCTCGCCGTCGAGGCGGGCATCGGCACCGACTGGCTGAGCGCGAAGTGAGCCGACTCGCCCGCATCATGGTTATGGTGGCCCTGCTCGCCCTTCCGGCGAGCGCGAGCGCTCACGCACCGGTCCACGAGAAGACCTTCGACGGGGTGCTCGCCGACGTGCCGACCGGCGCTCACGTCAATCGCCGGCCGCTGGCTCGTGCCGCGGCGGATCTCCCGTATGGGGGCGGCCCCGTGCTGCACTCCAACCGGACGCACGTGATCTTCTGGTCGCCGGCCGGCTCGGGCCTCGGCTACGACCCCGGTTACCAGAGCCTGGTAGCGGGATTCTTGGCCAACGTCGCCGCCGACAGCCGCCGGCCGACGAACGTCTACGGCCTCAGCGGCCAATACGCCGACAGCTCAGGCCCCGCGGCGTACGCGTCGATCTACGGCGGTGCGGTGACGGCCACCGATCCGCTCCCGACCAACGGTTGCACCGAGCCCCTGCCACCGCCGCTGGGCACCGGTCCGGGTTGGAACGTGTGTCTCAGCGACGCCCAACTCGAGGCAGAGATCGCCCACGTGATCGGCGTCGACCGCCTGCCCACGACCGACCATGACGTCTACTTCCTCGTCACGCCCAACGGGATGGGCAGCTGCGAGAGCTACGGACCGGACAACTGTGCCCTGGGCGGCAGCGCCGACGGCAGCTTCTGCGGCTATCACTCCTCCGATCCCGAAGGCACGCTGGTCTACGCGGTGATCCCCTACAACGCGCTCGCCGGGCACTGCCAATCCGGAAATCCCCGTCCCAACGCCAGCACGGCGGACCCGGCGCTCTCGACGATCAGCCACGAGCACAATGAGGCCGTGACCGACCCGCTGGGGAACGCTTGGATCGACAGTGCCGGCAGCGAGAACGGGGACAAGTGCCTCGCGAGCTATGGCCCGAACCTCGGAGGCTCGGGCGCCGGTGCCTACAACCAGGTGATCCACGGCTTCCACTACTACCTGCAGAACGAGTACAGCAACGAGGACCATTCCTGCCAGCCACAGGATGAGGCCGACCCCGTCGGGTTCGCCGCGCCCGCGCGTGTCATCGTCGGCCGGGGATTCCGCGTCAGCGCCCACGCGACCGATCCAGACGGTTCGATCACGCATTACGACTGGTTCTTCGGTCAGGGCTCGCCCGGACATCAGCGGACGGTGTCCCACTCCTACACGCGCGCGGGCACGTACCGGATCGTGCTGCGAGTCACCGACAGCGCGGGCAACTGGGCCTTTCGGGCAACGCCGATCAAGGCGGTCGCCGCTCCGGCCAAGCGCCGGCGCCGGCACTGACAGAACGTTCGGGCTAAGCGGTCGCCAGGGCCACGCGGTCGACCGCCGCGGAGCTGACGAAGTCCGGGTGCGCGATGTTCAGGTAGTGGCCGAACGACCAGTCGATGAAGCGCTTGGACTCCATCGCGCGCAGTCCACCCGCGAGCACGCGCGGGGCGATCCGGGGGACCAGGCGCTGGACTCGCAGCAGCCACCGAAAATGAAACGCATGGGCAGCCGAGAACGCGTGGTAGCGGGCGAGGGCTTGCGCGCGCGTCTGATCTCCCGCCACCACCGCGCGCAACTCCCGCCCGCAGGCGATTCCGAAGTACAGCGCGGTGCGGATCCCCTCGGCAGTAAGCGGCAGGCAATGACCGGCGGAGTCGCCGGCGAAGAAGACCCCATCCTCGGTTCCGTCACGCAACGCATGGGGAATCCAGTTGCCCTGGTAGCGGACGCGGTCCGCGTTCAATTCGGACGCCAGCCGCTCGGTGGGCTCACGCACGTGAAAGCGTGGGTCGAACGAGCCGATCCCGATCCTCAGCTCTTGGTCGGCGGGAAACGACCAGCCGTATCCGGCTGGGACGTATGAGCGGTCGATCCAGACCTCGAGGTCTTCGCCGGTGCCGAAGGGATGCACCTCGAGTCCACGTGAGAGCAGTGCGTCGGGGGGCTGGATGTTCGAGCCGGGTGCCAGCACCCGCCGCCACCCGAGCGCGTCGACGATCAGCGGCGCACGGATGTCTCCGCGGTCGGTGTGGACGACCGAAGCCTCCTGGCCGGAGACCTTCGCGGTCTCGAACGAGAACGAGCCCTGCTCGGCCAGCAGCCCACACAGCGTCCGGTAGTCGAAGGTCGAGAACGTGAACGGGAGGTCGTAGCGAACCGTCGTGTGCGGGGTGTGGATCACGAGCTCGCCGAACGTCTGCGAGATCGACTCGGACAGGTCCATCGCCTGTAGCCAATCGGTGGGGATTCCACAGGCGGAGGTCTGCCGCTCGCCGACCTCGTAGCGATCGATGACCATCACGTCCGCGCCGCTGCCGGCGAGCTCACGCGCGACGGCGAGACCGGCAAACGAAGCGCCGCAGATCAGGACGTCACAGTCGTGATCGAGGGGCGTGCGCTCCTCGCCTCGCTTGGTGGCGCGTCGGGGCATCGGACCGCTGATGATACGGAGCCCCCGAGTGAGCGCAGGATGGCTATCCTCCGTCGGAATGTCCACAACAACTCTGATGCCGCTCGCTGATCAGAGCAGCGCCAAGGTCGTAGAAGGTTCAAACGGCCTGTTGCTCGAGATCGACGGCCAAATCGTTCCCAACTATGACGCGACCCTGCACCCGTTCTCGGAGGGGGATGTCGTCACCGGCCACGTCGTCCGGATCGACAACGACGAAGTCCTGGTCGACATCGGCTACAAGTCCGAAGGAGTCATCCCCTCCAGCGAGCTGTCGATCCGCAAGTCGGTCGACCCCGGTGAGGAGGTCTCGCTCGGCGAAGAGGTCGACGCGCTCGTGCTCACCAAGGAGGATCAGGACGGGCGTCTGATCCTGTCCAAGAAGCGGGCTCGCTTCGAGAAGGCCTGGCGCCGGATCGAAGCCGCCGCCGAGTCCGGAGAGCCAGTTGAAGGCTCCGTCATCGAGGTCGTCAAGGGCGGCCTGATCATCGACCTCGGGGTCCGCGGTTTCCTGCCCGCCTCGCTCGTCGACATCCGCCGCGTGCCCAACCTCGATGAGTACATGGGCCAGGCGATCGAGTGCAAGGTGATCGAGCTCAACCGCTCTCGCAACAATGTCGTCCTGTCTCGCCGGGCAGTGCTCGAGGAGCAGCGCAAGGAGGACCGCGAGCGGATTCTTGACCGGCTTCAGCCCGGACAGGTGGTCGAAGGCAAGATTTCCAACATCGTCGACTTCGGCGCCTTCGTCGACCTCGACGGCATCGACGGCCTGATCCACATCTCCGAGCTGTCCTGGTCGCACGTCAACCACCCGAGCGAGATTCTCAACATCGGCGACACAGTCAGTGTCAAGGTGCTCGACATCGACCGGGACCGCCAGCGCATCTCGCTCGGTCTCAAGCAGACGCAGGAAGATCCGTGGCAGCGCGTCGTCGACACCTACAACATCGGCGACGAGCTCGAGGGTACGGTCACCAAGGTGGTCACCTTCGGTGCGTTCGTCGAGATCCTCGACGGCGTCGAGGGACTCGTCCACATCTCCGAGCTCGCCCAGCACCACGTCGAGAATCCCCGGGAGATCATCCAGCCAGGCGACCCGGTACGGGTCAAGATCCTCGAAGTCGACTCAGAGCGCCGGCGGCTGTCGCTGTCGATCAAGCGCGTCGAAGGGCAAATTCTCCCGGTGCGTCCGATCGTCCCGCCCGCGGAGGGCGACGCCGGTGATCTCGACGACATGCCGGAGCTGGGCCTGTCCGAGGACGTGTTCGCACCGCCGGTTGACCCCGCGGAGGAGCCCGCCGCCGAACCGGATGCGGAGGGCTCCAGCGCCGAAGCGGCCGCGGACGAGCCCGCCGCCGAATCGACTGCGGAGGAGCCCGCCGCCGAAGCGGCTGTGGAGGAGCCCGCCGCCGAGCCGGCTGCGGAGAAGGCTGAAGCCGCCGCGGCCGACGAAACCGCTGAGGGTGGGGCGGCCGAGTCCCAGCCGGCCGAGAGCGAGCCCGAGCCCGCTCCGGAGACCGAAGCGTCCGAGGGCTCGTCGGTCTGAGTTCGCCTTTCGTTGGGTTGACGGGCGGAATCGGAGCCGGGAAATCGACTGCGCTGAGCGCCCTCGAGCGTCTCGGTGCCGCCGTCCTGTCAACCGACACGGTGGTCCACGAGCTCTACGACAGTGCTGACGTGCGGGATGCGGTGACGGGGAGGTTCGGCGCCGAGGTGGCGCCGGGCGGGGTCGTCGATCGCGCAGCCGTGGCCAAGGCGGCGTTCGCTACCCCCGACGACCGGCACTGGCTTGAGGGCCTGCTCTGGCCGCGGGTGGGCGCGCGGATGGTGCAGTGGCGCCAAGAGCTCGACGCCCGGACGCCGCCGCCACGGGCGATCGTCGTCGAGGTTCCGCTTCTCTTCGAGTCCGGCATGGACGGGGCGTTCGACGCGACCATCGCCGTAATCGCACCCGAGGATCTCCGGGCGGAGCGGGCGGCCTCACGCGGGCATGATTCCGTCGACGAACGTACCTCCCGGCAGCTCACCCAGCAGGAAAAGGCCCAGCGTGCGACCTACGTGGTCGAAAATGACGGGAAGGTCGAGGAATTGAACGGGAAGCTGTCAGCCATCCTTGACATGCTGGAGTCGTGAGCCCGTCATCGACCGCCACGGCGACCCGCCGGCGCGAGGCTGCTCGGCGCGCTGCGCGTCAACGTTCTGCCGTTCGCCGGCGCCGCGGGCTCCTGGGAACCATGATCGTGGTGATCGGTGTCATCGCCGTCGTGCTGGCGATGCCGCTGTTTCGCAAGGCGGTCACCGAGCTGACCCTGCCGCTGGCCCACGACGACATCATCCGTCAGCAGGCCGCCGCCAAGCATCTTGATCCGGCACTGGTTGCGGCCGTGATCTACGCGGAGACGAAGTTCGACCCCCGACCGTCGCCAGCGGGGGCACAGGGATTGATGCAGATCCTGCCCGAGACGGCCAAGTTCCTCGCCCACCGATCCGGCGCGAGCACCTTCACCACGGCCGATCTGGCCACGCCGCAGGTCAACATCGCCTACGGGAGCTACTACCTGCGATACCTGATCGACCAGTACGGCGGCAACACGGTGCTCGGGCTGGCGGCCTACAACGGTGGTGAGGCGAACGTCAACCACTGGCTGGCCGAGGCGCGGGCGGATCACCGTCACTTCAGCATCGCCGACATCCCGTTCCCCGAGACCCGAGCCTACGTGCGCAAGGTTTTGCAGGCGCAGAAGGACTACCGCAGCACCTACGCCTCGCGGCTGGGTTACTGACGCCGGCTCGGGTGGACATCGCCTGGAGGCGGAAACGTGAGCGCCTCCCCGGCGTAGCCGTTCTCTGGGCCGTGGGGTCTTCGGGGGCTCGCGGCCGTCTGTTGCCCGCCCCGCTCCCGACAAAAGCGCCAACCGCGGCGCGCCGGACACATCGCGGCGAGTTTGTCGGGCTGATCCCGACAAATGCGTCTCGCCTCACCCGGCGGTCTGGGTTCGTCTACGTTTGTCGACGCTCCGTCCCCGGCTCTCGGCGTACGGACGTGGCGTGCCCACATCTCCCAGGCGCCATCCGACAGGGCGCGCTGACAGGTCAGTACATCTGTCGGGGCCGGCCGGCGCCCTCCGCCGCGGCGAGCACGCCGGCCACCACCGCCGCCTCGTCCTGATGCAGGCTGGAGATCGTGATCCTGAGGCCCGGCGGCGTCTCTACTCGGAAGCGCTCGCCCGCCAGGACGATCCAGCCGGCCTCGTACAGAGCGCGGATCACCGGTGCCTCTTCTCGTACCGGAACCCAGACGTTGAGACCCGAGCGCCCGTGGGCGGGGAGGCCGTGTCCAGCCAGCGCCTTGATCAGGCCCTCCCGGCGGCCCGTGTAGACATCTCGTGCCCGTGCTGTCGTGGCGGCAAACGCCGGATCCTTCAGCAGCTCGACGACCGTGGCCTGAAGGATGTGGCTGACCCAGCGTGGACCGAGGGCCTGGCGACCCTCGATCCGGGCGATGGTCAGCCCGTCCCCCGCCATCAGGGCCAGTCGCAGGTCCGGATGCAGGAACTTCGACACCGACCGGATCACCGCCCACCGGCGGTGCTCCGGTGACGTCAGGGTGGTGAATGGCACCCCGGAGATGGGGCCCGTGTGGTCATCCTCAACCAGCAGCAGATCGGGGTACGGTCGGAGCTCCTGGCGCAGCGCCGCCGCGCGCTCTGAGTCCATCGCCGCGCCGAACGGATTCTGCGCACGGGGCACGATCACCATCGCCTCCGCACCCTGACCGAGTACCGCCCGCAACCTCTCGGGGAGCAGGCCGTACTCGTCGACCTCGACCGGAACCGCGAGCAGCCCCAGCGCCAGCAGCAGGTCCCGGATCGACGTGTAGGCGGGATCCTCGATGACCACGCGATCCCCGGGACGCAGGTGGGCCTGGAGCACTCGTTCGAGTCCGTCGAATGCCCCGGAGACGACCGCCAGCGCACCGGCAGGGATCCCGTCGGCCTCGAAGGCCGCCGCGGCGAGCGCCAGCAGCTCCGGGTCGGCGTCGTCCAGCTCAGTCAAGCTCAGCTTGCGCTCGACGTCCACGCGCCGCAGCGCCGCGCCGACGTCGGGCAGCAGGGTCCGATCAGGAAGGCCGACGGCCAGATCCCGCAGGCCCGAGGTGGCCTGCTCGGCGTAATCGGGCTGGCGCACGGGCTCGGGCGAGCGCAGCGGCGGGCGCGGGGCCACGCGGGTCCCGCGTCTGCCTTCAGCGACGATCAGCCCCCGCTGGCGCAGGATCCGGTAGGCCGCATTGACGGTGGCTGGACTGGTGCTGAGCGCGCCGGCCAGGGCGCGGACGGTGGGGAGCGGATCGCCGCTCTCCAGCCGGCCCTCGCGGATTGCCGTCTCGGCGCTGCCGGCGATCTCCTTCGCCGTCGCACCACGGATTTGATATTGTTCTAGATCAAGCATGAGTTTGTACTATAACAAAACGTCGAGCACATGATGACCTCCACCCGAGCCCGTCCCGTCACCGCCCGCACCCGGGTCCGCCGACGGGCGGGAAGAGGACGGTACGGGCGGGAGCAGATCGAGCAGATCCTGGACGCTGGTCTCGTCGGCCACGTCGCCCTGGTCGTCGACGGCCAGCCCTATGCGATGCCGATGCTCTACGTCCGAATCGGCGATCAGCTCTATCTTCACGGGTCGCCGCTCAGCCGGCTGCTGAAGCGTGCGGTCAGCGGGACCGAGCTGTGCTTCACCGTCACCTTGCTCGACGGTCTCGTCCTGGCTCGCTCGGCCTTTCACCACTCGCTCAACTACCGCTCTGCCGTCGTGCTCGGGAGGGCCCGGGCGGTGCGGGATCAGCCGGAGAAGCTGGCGGCGCTGGAGGCACTGGTCGAGCACGTGATGCCCGGTCGATCGGCGGACGCGCGCGGACCCGATGCGCAGGAGCTAGGCGCGACCGAGGTGGTGGCGCTGGCGCTCGATGAGGCATCGGCGAAGGTCCGCAGCGGACCTCCGGTAGACGCGTCCGAGGACTACGCGCTGCCAGTCTGGGCAGGCGAGATCCCGCTTGAGTTGACGACGCGGGTGCCGGTGCCCGACAAGCGCTGCACCGCTCCGTTGCCCGACTACCTGCGACCGAAGGGCCGCGGCCATGCTTGACCCCCGTCTACAGATCCTGTTGGCCCGGGCTCGCGTCGCTGAGCTGCGCGGGGCGGCCGTCTCCCGCCAGGCGTCGCTGGGACCACCGCCACCCGAGGCTCGCCACTCGATCGAACTGGTGATCACCCTGCGCTACGGCTTTCCTGACGACGCGCAGGCGATTGCCCGGCTGGCCGCGCTGGACAGCGCCGACCCGCCGCGACTGCCGATCCTGCTGGCCGAGGTGGGCGGAGAGCTGCGAGCGGCCCGCTCGCTGGCCGATGGCCGCGTCATCGCGGATCCGTTCTCTCCGACGCGCACGCTGGTCGATCTCCTCGGTGCGCGGGCCGAGCAGCTCCAGCGCGCTGAGCACCCAGGTCGCGGGACACGAGCCCGGTGGTGGGGCCGGCTCAGGCTCCCGGCCCTGCGCTGACGCCTGAGGGCGCGGCGGTTACGCCTGTGGGCGCGGCGATACGTCTTCAGCTCCCGCTACGCTCAAAGGTCCCGCCAATGCCGAAGTTTGAGTTAGACGCCAACTACAGCGCC
Organism: uncultured Solirubrobacterales bacterium; assembly: GCA_963828535.1. Lineage (GTDB taxonomy): Bacteria > Actinomycetota > Thermoleophilia > Solirubrobacterales > Solirubrobacteraceae > Palsa-465. The sequence goes on along the minus strand of CAWHEM010000004.1, from coordinate 112,225 downwards.
GCCGCCGATCAGCCGACGGCGATTGCCTCATTGGCCGAAGGAATCAAAGCTGGGGAACGGTACTTGACGCTGCTTGGCGCGACCGGCACCGGCAAGACGATGACCATGGCTGCGACCGTCGAGGCGGTGCAGAAGCCGGCGTTGGTGATCGCTCACAACAAGACGCTGGCCGCGCAGTTGTGCAACGAGTTCCGGAGCTACTTCCCACGCAACGCGGTGGAGTACTTCGTCTCCTACTACGACTACTACCAGCCCGAGGCCTACGTCCCGAGCAAGGATCTGTACATCGAAAAGGACTCGGCGATCAACCAGGAGATCGACCGGTTGCGCCACTCGGCCACGGCGGCGCTGTTTGCGCGCCGGGATGTGCTGATCGTGGCCAGCGTCTCGAGCATCTACGGCCTGGGATCGCCCGAGACCTACGACGAGAACCTGCAGACGCTGCGAAAGGGCGAATTCGTCGACCGCGACAGGCTGCTGCGCAAGCTCGTGTCGATCCAGTACACGCGCAACGACACCGCACTGTCACGCGGGACGTTCAGAGTGCGTGGCGACACGTTGGAGATCTTCCCCGCCTACGCCGAGACGGCCTACCGGATCGTCCTCTTCGGCGATGAGGTCGAGCATCTGCAGCAGTTCGATCCGATCACCGGAGAGATCATCGAGGACGACCTTGAGCACGTCGGCATCTGGCCGGCCAGCCATTACAACGTCCGTGAGGGCATGATCGAGGATGCGGTGGCCGAGATCGGCCGCGAGCTCAACGCGCGCTGCGCCGAGCTCGAGGCAGAGGGCAAGCTGCTCGAATCACACCGGCTCCGGCAGCGCACCCAGTACGACATGGAGATGCTGCGGGAGATGGGCTTCTGCTCGGGGATCGAGAACTACTCGCGGATCCTCGACGGGCGCAACCCGGGGGACCGTCCGTATTGCCTGCTGGACTACTTCCCTGAGGACTTCATCTGCTTCGTCGATGAGTCCCATCAGACGATCCCGCAGATCGGCGGGATGTACGAGGGCGACCGGTCCCGCAAGCAGACGCTGATCGACTACGGATTCCGGCTGCCGAGCGCGTTGGACAACCGCCCGCAGACCTTCCAGGAGTATCTCTCGATCACTCCGCAGCTCGTCTTCGTCTCGGCCACGCCGGGGCAGTACGAACGCAGCCATTCGGGCCGGATCGTCGAGCAGATCGTGCGCCCGACCGGGATCGTCGACCCGGAGGTGGAGGTGCGCGGGACCCGCAACCAGATCGACGACCTGATGAACGAGATCCGCACGGTGGTCGACCGCAACGAGCGAACGCTCGTCACCACTCTGACCAAGAAGATGGCCGAGGACCTGACCGATTACCTGCTCGAGATGGGTTTCCGAGTCCGCTACCTGCACTCCGAGGTCGACACGCTCGAGCGGATCCAGATCATCCGTGAGCTGCGGCTGGGCGATTTCGACGTCCTGGTCGGGGTCAACCTCCTGCGCGAGGGACTGGACCTGCCCGAGGTATCGCTGGTGGCGATTCTCGACGCCGACAAGGAGGGTTTCCTGCGCGGAGAGACCTCGCTGATCCAGACGATTGGGCGCGCGGCTCGGAATATCGAGGGCAAGGTCCTGATGTACGCCGACAAGGAGACGGCGGCGATGAGGGCTGCCATCGGAGAGACGGACCGTCGTCGCGCGATCCAGGTCGCCTACAACCGGGAGCACGGGATCACGCCGGAGACGATCGTCAAGGGCGTCTCCGACATCGCCGAGTTCCTCCAGTCAGACTCCAAGGTTCCGCGCTCCCGGCGCCGGCGCCAGCGCGCCCCCAACTCGGTGCCGCCGGCCGAGCTCGAGAAAACGATTGTGGAACTCGAGGAAGAAATGCTGGCCGCCGCCGAGGACCTCCGCTTCGAGTACGCAGCCAAGCTGCGGGACGAGATCCGGGATCTCAGGCGCGAGTTGGACCTCGCGATTGCGGATGCCCGCGCGGGGGTTCGCTGAGGCCCCGAGCGCGATAGGCTGCGAATCCGTCCCAGATATCTGAACCTGAGAGGTTGGTTCGCGTGGCCCTCGAACGACAGACCATCGAGAAGAAGGACTTCCCCATCGGGCGCCGGGGGTACGACCCTGAGGCCGTAGACACCCACCTGCAGGCGCTGGCCGACGAGATCGAGGAGCTCAAGCGCAGCGCCCGCCGGCGTACTGACACGCTCGCCTCATCCGCCAGCGAGCAGGTCCGGGCGATCGTCGAGGCAGCGGAAACCAGCGCCGCGGACATCCAGCGTCAAGCCGAGGACGAAGCCCTGGAGATCCGCGCCGAGGCCAGCGACGAGGCTCAGGCCACGCGTGAGCAGGCCGCCGCGCAGGCCCGGGAGTACGTTGGCCGGGTGTCCGAGTCGACCGCGGTGATGCTCCAGCGGCTCGACGCGATGGAGAGCGAACTCGGAGCCCTGGTCGAGGCACTGCGCACGGGGGCAAACCGGCTGAACGCCGATCTGCAGCTACTCGAGGGCAACTTCACCGAGGTCAGCGACGCCGTCGCCCCCCGCCCGCGGTTTGAGCCTGAGCCCGTGCCGCCGACGCCACCTGGACCACCGCCCGCGCTCGAGCACCAGCCGGCCGCCGCTCCGGCGGCTGCCGATGTGGACTTTGAGTCCGGCACGATCGACTCCGAGGCCGAGCTCGAGCCGCTGCCCGAGAGTCCGGCGGCTGAGCCCGCCGAGGGCAACCTGGCCCGCGAGCTGGGTTCGACGCCGGAGGACGAGGGCGCGCGGCTGATCGCGCTCAACATGGCGCTGAACGGGACGCCGCGGGAGGAGACCGACCGCTATCTGGCCGAGAACTTTGAGCTCAGCGACCGCGGTTCGCTGCTCGACGAGGTCTACGCCAGCGTCGAGGGCTAGTCGCCGATGATTCGCGGGCGCCGACTACAGTGGTTGGCCCCGCTCGTACTTGCGCTCGGCCTGACGCCGGCACCCGGTTCCGCCGTCGCCTTGAGTTGGTCAAACCCGGAGCCGGTCACGCCGGGCCATGGCCTCAACGGCGTCGCCTGCCCGAGCCTACGTTTCTGCGTGGCCGTCGGTGACCAAGGCCGGGCCGTCACCTCGAGCAACCCGGCCGGTGTCAGCCCGGCTGGCAGCCCGCCGCTGTCGACGGTGCGAACCGTCTCCTGAGCGTCTCCTGCGCCGGGCCAAGATTCTGCCTCGCCACCGACAACCACTCACGCGCGCTGTGGAGCAACGACCCCGGCGGTGGCGCCTCCGCGTGGACGGCCGTCGTGATCGACCCGGGGCGATGGATCAATGCGGTTGCCTGTCCCGGGCCTCGGTTGTGCGTGGCGGTCGACCGGCGCGGCGGCGTGCTCGCCAGCAGGAATCCCGCCGGCAGCGCCTCCGCATGGAAGCGGATTCAGGTCTCTCACCTGGCCCTGACGTCGGTTTCCTGCCCCTCGACCGCGCTCTGCGTGGCGAGCGAGAGAAGCGGCAGGGTGTTCGTCGCCACGCGCCCCAGTGGCGGCGTCAGCGCGTGGCGGGCGGTGAGCGCGTTTCGACCCCCCGGGGGCTTTCCGTCGCTGAGTGCCGTGTCGTGCGCCGGCGTCCGTAACTGTGTCGCCGCCGGCATCGCCGTCACCGATGTCTATTCCGTGCGCACCGGGAATCCGACCGCCGGCAGTGGATGGTCGGCGACCTATGTCGATGGCCAGCCCCACGTCGGTGACGTGCATGCCGGGCTGTCCTGCGGCTCGCCTACGCGATGCGTGCTGTTCGACGGCAGCGCGTTCGGCCCCTCCAGCGTCTTTGCTTCCACCAACTCGGGCAGGACATGGACGACCGAGTCGCTGCCCAGTCCCAATCCGGAGCATGCCCCCGCGCTGAGCGCCGTCGCGTGCCTCGGCAACGCGTTCTGCGTGATCACCGACCGCGCCGGAAACCTCACGATCGGCCGTTAGGTCTTTTTCTGGGCCGGAGTGCCACCCGAACGTCTGTTCGGTCTACTAGACTGATTATGTGGACCAACTCGTCGTCTCAGGAGCCCGCGAGCACAACCTGAAGGACATCACCGTGGCCATCCCGAGGGGGTCGCTGACGGTGATCACCGGCCTGTCCGGTTCCGGCAAATCCTCGCTCGCGTTCGACACGATCTACGCCGAGGGCCAGCGGCGCTATGTCGAATCCCTATCGGCCTACGCGCGTCAATTCCTAGGGCAGATGGACAAGCCCGACGTGGACTCGATCGAGGGGTTGTCACCGGCGATCTCGATCGATCAGAAGACGACCTCGCGCAATCCGCGCTCGACCGTCGGCACGGTCACCGAGATCTACGACTACCTGCGCCTGCTGTGGGCCCGGATCGGGCATCCCCACTGTCACGTCTGCGGGCGGCCGATCAGCGGCCAGTCGGCGGAGCAGATCATCGACCAGGTCATGGAGCTTCCGGAGGGCACCCGATTCATGGTTCTGGCGCCGATCGTGCGCGGGCGCAAGGGCGAATACGGAAAGCAGCTGGAGGAGCTGAGAGGGGAGGGCTTCAGCCGAGTCAAGGTCGACGGGGAGCTGCGACGCCTCGACGAGTCGATCGTGCTCGACAAGAAGTACAAGCACGACATCGCCGTGGTGGTCGACCGGCTGGTGATGAAGGGCGAGCTGCGCAAGCGTTTGGCGGACTCGATCGAGACCGCGGTTGCGCTCGCGGACGGCCTGGTGGAGATCGAGCTTGTCGACACCAACGAGATCCACACCTATTCGGAGAAGTTCGCCTGCCCGGTGCACGGACCGAGCCTGATCGAGCTCGAGCCGAGGATCTTCTCGTTCAACTCGCCTCACGGCGCCTGTCCGCGCTGCACCGGTCTCGGATCGCAGATGGAGATCGATCCCGAGCTGGTGGTCCCTGACCCGTCACTGTCAATCGGCGAGGGGGCGATCGCTCCATGGTCGGTGAGCGCGTCGGACTACTACGACCAGCTCGCCCAGGCGATCGCCGAGCGTTACCACGTCGATCTGGAGACGCCGTGGCAGAAGCTCTCGAGCGAGCAGCGGGACTTCTTCCTCTTTGGCACCAACGGAGCCCACGTGCAGGTCTCCTACCGCAATCGCTTCGGCCGCCGGCGCTCGTATGCGACGCAATTCGAGGGGATCGTGCCGAATCTGGAACGACGCTACCGGGAGACGGAGTCGGACTACTCACGTGAGAAGATCGAGGAGTACATGACGCTGCGGCCGTGTCCCGAGTGCATCGGGGCTCGGTTGCGACCGGAGTCCCGGGCCGTTCTCGTGGGTGGGACTCCGATCCACGAATTCACGGCCTTGTCGGCGCGCCGCGCGCTGAGCTGGGTCCGGGAGCTGGAGCTGGGCGACCAGGAGCGCCGGATCGCGCGGCTGGTGCTCAGGGAGATCGAGGAGCGCCTGCAGTTTCTGGAGAACGTGGGCGTCGGCTATCTCTCACTGGAGCGCGCGGCGGCCACGCTTTCGGGTGGCGAGGCGCAGCGGATCCGCCTGGCCACGCAGATCGGGTCCTCGCTGGTCGGCGTCCTCTACATCCTGGATGAACCTTCGATCGGGCTGCACCAGCGTGACAACGAGAAGTTGATCGGCACCCTCGAGCGGCTGCGCGCGCTCGGCAACACGGTGCTGGTGGTTGAGCACGATGAGGGGACGATGCGCGCGGCTGATCATCTCGTCGACATGGGTCCCGGGGCCGGTGAGCACGGCGGCTACGTGGTCGCGCAGGGAACGCCAGCGGAGGTCGAGGCGGTGCCTGAGTCGCTGACCGGGCAGTTTTTGGCCGGCACGCGGACGATCGAGACACCGAAGCGCCGGCGCAAGCCGACCGGGTACATCGGCATCGAGGGGGCCTCCCAGCACAACCTCAAGAGCATCAACGTCAAGGTTCCGCTCGGCGTCATGTGCGCGGTGACCGGGGTATCGGGTTCGGGCAAGTCGACGCTGGTCAATGACGTGCTTCTGAAGGCGGTGGCCAACCGGCTGCATCGGACCAAGCAGCGCGCGGGCGTGCACCGGAGGGTCACCGGGCTGGACCAGGTCGACAAGATCATCTCGGTCGATCAATCGCCGATCGGGCGCACCCCGCGCTCGAACCCGGCCACGTACATCGGATTGTTCGATCAGATCCGCGAGTTGTTCTCAAAGACCCAGGAGGCGCGGGCGCGCGGATACAAGCCGGGACGGTTCTCGTTCAATGTCAAGGGCGGCCGCTGCGAGGTCTGCCGCGGTGACGGCCAGATCAAGATCGAGATGCATTTCCTTCCCGACGTCTACGTGCCGTGCGAACAGTGCCACGGCAAGCGTTACAACAAGGAGACGCTCGAGGTGCGCTTCAAGGGCAAGACGATCTCCGATGTGCTCGAGATGCCGATTGAGGAGGCGCTCGAGTTCTTCGTCCACATACCCAAGATCCGCCGGCGGGTCGAGGCTCTCAACGATGTCGGCCTCGGATACATGCGGCTGGGACAGCCGGCCACGACGTTGTCCGGCGGCGAGGCGCAGCGGGTGAAGCTGGCTGCGGAACTCTCCAAGGTCGCGACCGGCAGGACGATCTACATCCTCGACGAACCGACGACCGGACTTCACTTCGCCGACATCCAGCGGTTGCTAGAGGTCCTCGACCGGTTGGTGGGGGCGGGGAACTCGATCGTTGTCATCGAGCACAACCTCGACGTGATCAAGGTTGCCGACCGGATCATCGACCTCGGTCCGGAGGGGGGCGATGAGGGCGGCCGGGTGATCGCGACGGGGACCCCGGAACAGGTGGCCAAGGTGGCCGAGTCGCACACCGGTGAATTCCTCAGGCTGATGCTTCCGGATGCTGCATCCGAGGCGAAGCCGCCTCGCCGACGCGCCTCACGGCGGACCGCGGCTGCCGGCGCCGCGCGTTGAGCGCTGAACGCAGGCGCATGGTGGATCTCCCGATGGCCGCTGAGCTGAAGCTGTGGGCGCAGAAGTGGCGCTGGTACGAGCAGAATTCTCTGCCCTGGAACCGTTCCCGTATCCACTGGGAGTTGATGCGCCGCGGTGCGTTCGCGCGCTGGCCTCTGCACGGCAACGTGCTCGAGGCACTGCGCCAGGGACGGCTGGAGGTCGGTCAGCACGCGCTGTTCGAGCCCGGTGTGTGGATCACCGCTCCCGGCTTGGCGCGTGTGCGCATCGGTGCCGGCACCTTCCTCAACCAGGGGGTGATGGTGGCCTCGGCCGAGCTCGTCGAGATCGGAGACCACTGCATGTTCGCCAACGGCTGCTTCATCAGCGACGCTGCTCACCGCTTCGACGATCCTCACCGGCCGGTGACCTGGCAGGGCTTCACGAGCAAGGGGCCGACCCGGGTCGGCGACAACGTCTGGTGCGGCGCACACGTGGTCATCACCAGCGGCGTCACCATCGGGGAGCGCTGCGTGATCGGCGCGAACTCCGTCGTCACCAAGGACATTCCGCCGTTCTCGATCGCCGCTGGATCCCCGGCCAAGGTGCTGAGGACGATCGAGTACGGCGGCGTCGCCGAACAGCTGAGCTAGCGTCAGCGTCCGTTTCGCCGCGCGAGCGCGCCGAAGCCCAGCGCGACGGCCAGGTTGAAGCCGCCGGCCAGCCGCAGCCCGAGCTTTGCGCCCGGTCGGGAAACCGCGGGTGAGCGTGCCCATACCGCATCGGTGGCCACCTCCGTGCCCCGCAGCCAGGCCAGTGCCCACCAATCCTCGGGGCGATCCCGGACCGCGGCCACAGCATGGGCGGCGGCGAAGGTCAGCCAGATCGGTCCGCAGCGTTGGAACAGGTGCCGGGCGTCGGTTGACGGGCGCGCGTGCCCGAGCACGCGAAGCGTGCCCGAGGGCGCCAGCAGCGCCCCGGATCCGAGCGCCAGATCGAAGACGATCATCGTGCGATTCACGCGGCGCAGGTTCTCCTCCAGCGCCGTGCTCATGAGCTCGCGGGCGATCCCTGGCTCACGAGTTCTTGATCACGATCCCCTCGAGGATATTGGCCACGTGCTCGGTTGCGTCGATGGCCGCCTCCAGACGCTCGAACAGGTCCTTCCAGCGGATCACCACCATCGGGTCGATTCCGCCGTCGAACAGCGAGGCCACGGCCTCACGGGTGATGCGATCGCCCTCGTTCTCCAGCCGGTTGATCTCGACCGTGTAGGAGGAGATGTCCAGGAACCCACGCAGCCTCGGTACCGCCTCGGCGATCTGCCGGCATGCCGCTTTGAGCACGGCGGCGAGTTTGATCGCCTGATCCATCGGAGCGTCGATCTTGTACAGGCCCAGGTAGTCGGCGACTTCCTCGACGTAGTCGACGATGTCGTCGAGAGCGGAGGCCAGCGCGAGGATGTCCTCGCGGTCGATCGGGGTCACGAAGGTGTGGTTGAGGCGATGGATGATGTCGTGGGTGATCCGATCGCCCTCGTGTTCACAGTCGAGGATCTCACGGGCCAGTTCCTTGCTGTCCGGGAAATTGGACAGCATCCGGTCGAGCAGGTCCGAGGCCTGCAGCACGTTGGCTCCCGCCTCTTCGAAGAGCTCGAAGTAGATCCGGTCCCGGGGAGCGAACACGTGCGCAAGGCGCGGCATCCGCCCGCATCCTAGTGAGTCGGGGGCAGTCCCTTGTTGTTGCCGGTGGCCGGAGTCCGCCCGCTCAGGCTGCCGCAAGCCCCGCGCGGAAACGCTCAAGCTCGTCCTCGTCGATCGAGTAGACGTGCTCGGGACCCGGGAACGCGCCGCTGCGCACCTCCTCGGCGTACTGGGCCACGCCGGCGACCATCTGAGCCTTAACTTCGCCGTAGCGCTTGGCGAACCGGGGGGCGTGACCGTCGTAGATGCCGAGCAGGTCGTGGAAGACCAGCACCTGGCCGTCCGTGCCGACTCCGGCGCCGATCCCGATGACCGGGATCTCCAGCCGCTCCATGACCACATCGGCGACCGCGGCCGGAATCGCCTCGAAGACGATCGAGAAGCAGCCGGCCTCCTGCAGCGCGACCGCCGATCGCGCGACTTCGAGCGCGCGGTCCGCCGTCCGGCCCTGGGCGCGGTAGCCACCGAGCGCGGTGGCGGTCTGAGGCGTGAGGCCGACGTGACCCATCACCGGGATCCCCGCGTCGACGATGGCGCGGGCGCGTTGAACGCTGGTGCCGCCGCGCTCCAGCTTCACCGCGTCGCAGCCCGCCTCCTTGATGAAGCGTTGGGCAGTGGCAACGGCCTGCTCATCGGAGCCCTCGTAGGAGCCAAAGGGCAGATCTCCGACCAGCAACGGAGTCTTCAGCCCGCGGCGAACCGCACTGGACAGCATCAACATCTCGTCGGTGGAGACTGGCACGGTCGACGGATAGCCGAGAACGGTCATCGCCCCGGAATCGCCAACCAGCACCACGTCGACGCCGGCGGCCTCCGCCACCTGGGCGGATGGGTAGTCGTAGGCGGTGACCATGACGATTGGCTCGCCGAGCCGCTTCTTCTCGGCCAGCCGCGGGAGCGTCATCGGCAGCGGCGCGTCGAGGCCGGGGGGGACGGGGGAGTGGGGGGTTGCTGACATGATTTCGGCTCCTCTATGCGACCGGCTCGCCAAGCAGCGTCGCCACTTCGCGGTCGACTTGCAGGATTTCGTTGTGCGCGTCGACATGGACCACGCGCGGGTCGTAGTGCTCCAGCTCGTCCGGGTCGTAGCCGGCGTAAGAGATCACGATGATCGTGTCCCCCTGGTGCACCAGCCGGGCCGCGGCGCCGTTGACCTTCATGTCGCCAGAACCGGGGTCGCCAGCGATCGTGTAGGTCTCGAAGCGAGCTCCATTATCAACGTCCACCACTGCCACCTGCTCGAACTCCCTGATGTCAGCGGCCGCGAGCAGGTCGGGGTCGATCGTGATCGACCCGACGTAGTGCAGGTCACAATCGGTCACGGTCGCCCGGTGGATCTTCGACTTCAGCATCGTGCGCTGCATGTCATGGTCTCCCGTTGTGGTCCGAGCTCACAGCCGGCGGGGCCGTGAACAGTTGGTTGTCGATAAGCCGCGTGGCGCCGATGCGAGCGGCGACGACGGCGAGCAGTTCGCCCTCGATTCGCCGCACCGGCTGCAAGGTGTACGCCGAGACGAGCTCCAGGTACTCGGGCTCGACCTGAGCTGAGCGCAGCTCGGCCAGCGCTCTCGCTCTGACCGCGCGAGGGTCCTCATCGCCTTCGCTTACAGCCCGCTCGACGGCCAGCAGCGCCCGGCGCAGTGCCGCCGCCCGGGAGCGCTCTGCGGGCGAGAGGCGCACGTTGCGGCTGGACATTGCCAGCCCATCGGACTCCCGCACCGTGGGACAGACCTCGATCCGCACCGGAATGTTCAGGTCGGTGGAGAGCCGTTTGATGACCAGCGCCTGCTGGGCGTCCTTCTGGCCGAAATAGGCGACGTCGGGCCCGACCATGTTGAAGAGCTTCGTCACCACCGTGGCCACGCCGTCGAAATGGGCGCGGCCGCGTTGCTCACCCTCGAGCGTCTCGGTCAGCCCGGCCACCGAGACCGTGGTGGCGAAGCCCTCGGGATACACCTCCTGGGAGGGGGGGCGAAGAGGACGTCGACGCCCAGTTCCGCTGCCTGGGTCGCGTCCGAGCCCTCGTCGCGCGGGTAGGCGGCGAGATCGCCCGCGTCGTCGAACTGGGCGGGGTTGACGAACAGCGAGACGACCACCACGTCGCAGTGCAGACGAGCGTGGCGGATCAGTGACAGATGACCGTCGTGGAAGGCGCCCATCGTCGGCACCAGTCCGATCTGGAGCCCGGAACGCCGCGGGTCCAGAAGGGCGGTGCGCAACTCGGCCACGGTGCGGATGGTCCTCATGCCGCTACAGCCTCCGTGTGCGCAAGCTCGCGCGTGGCCTTCACGAGCGCGTCGAAGAGCTCGAGCAGCTCTGGCCGGCGCTCGCCGACCGCCTCGCGCTGAGCCCGGATGGTCTGCTCGTCGCCGCGGGCCACAGGACCGGTGAGCGCCCGCCCGGCCCCAGCTCCGGCCCAGTTCTCGACCGTGGCGCGCACGAGCGGCACGAGCAGCGCCCGTTCGACGCCCGCGGTTCGCATCAGTTGCTCGGCCGCCGCCTCGACGGTGACGAGGAAATTGGACGCCACCGAGGCGGCGGCGTGGTAAAGGGCGCGGTTGTCCTCGGCCACGTGAACGGGTTGCATGCCGAGCTGCGTGGCCAGGCGAGTCGCGAACTGGATCGCCTCCGGTGTGGTACCCGCGATCGCCGCGCCGGCGCCGTCGAAGCTCGCTCCCGCCCTCGTCACCGTCATCAGCGGGTGCAGCGAGAAGGCCTCGTGTGGGGCGAGGACGCCGAGGGTCGAGGCCCCCGAGCAATGTCCGACCAGCCGGCCCAGGGGGATCAGCGCCGCGGCGCGAGCGATTTCGGCGTCCGGAACGCACAGCAGGACCGCCTCGGCGTCCGCGCCATCGGTGCCGCGAGGCAGCGGTCCGATCACATCCCGGCCTGAGTCGGCCAGCGCTCGGGCGAGCGAGGAGCCGACGCGCCCCTGGCCAACGATGGCCAGGCGCTTACAGGGGGGGATGTCAGAAGTGGGTTCCCGTTCCAGTTCCCGCATCGGAGATACCGGTCGGACAAAAAGACGCTGTTCCGGCTCGAGGTCCATCGCAAAGGTGACGGCCTCGTCATCAATAATACCCCGTCGGGCAACCATCAACCGTCGACGTCAAAAACGCAGATCAGCGAGGGCCGGCGCTTTACGCACCGTGCGCGATCTTCTCGCCAGCCGAACGCCGGAACGGTCTCGCCGTCATCGCCGAGGGCTAGCATCGACGCCTATGAGGAGCCCCAGCGAGCGTCGCGAGCTGCTCAAGAGCGTCTACGAGGAGGCTCGGGACTGTGTCCGGTGCCCTCTGCATCAGACCCGCACCACTGTCGTCTTCGGGGCCGGCAACGCCGATGCCGACCTGATGTTCATCGGCGAAGCACCCGGGGCCAACGAGGATCGCCAGGGGCTTCCCTTCGTCGGACAGGCGGGCAAGCTACTCGACAAACTCCTGCTGGAGATCGGGCTCGAGCGCCAGGACGTGTTCATCGCCAACACGCTGAAGTGCCGCCCGCCCGACAACCGCGATCCGCATCCCAACGAGACCCAGTCCTGTCACGACTACCTCCAGCGCCAGGTGGAATTGATCGAGCCGACGGTCATCTGCACCCTGGGGAACTTCGCCACCAAGCTGCTGCGGGCCGACAACACCGGCATCTCCCGGTTGCACGGACAGGATGAGGTGCAGGTGATCGGCAGGCGGGCGGTGCGGCTATACCCGCTCTATCACCCGGCTGCGGCCCTGTACACGCCCTCGACCCTGGAGACGCTTCGCGCCGACTTCCGTCGCATCCCCGCCCTGCTCGAGCTGGGTGCGCCTGACCAGCCACCACCGCCATCACCGCCACTACCGTCAGGGCGCCAGGAGCCCTCCGTGACGTCGGCGGACGGCTGGGAGCCGCCTGCGGATAAGGCGGCGTCACGGGATCCGGACCGCTTACCGCTACCGGGCCCCGAGCCTATCGCTCAGCTGGATCTGTTCTGAACGGTCGCCTTCGCCAGAGCTGTGCGGGCGGTAGGCTATGAAGGACATGGAGGCGGAGGAGGGGCGTTCCTCAAAGTTCGGCCATCGCGGCGCCGCCCCCGGCACATTGGCCGCACGCATGGCGGTGCTTGACCAAGACCGGTTTGTTGGGCGCACGGCGCAGCTCGAGTTCTTCGAACGCTGTCTTGACGGCGAGTCTTCCGCCAGCGTAATCCTCGTCCACGGCCCGGGCGGTATCGGCAAGAGCACGTTGCTGCGGGAGGTCGGCCGCCGCGCGTCGGCGCGTGGCTACGACGTCTTCGCGGTCGAGGGGCGTGAGCTTCCACCGATGCCCGATGCCCTCGAGGCCGTGCTCTCCGGGGCTCGCACGAGCGAGCGCCCGTTGGTCGCGATCGATACCTACGAGCGGATGAGCGCACTCGACGGCTATCTGCGCCGGGGGCTGCTGCCCTCGCTGCCGGAACGGACGGTGGTGGTCATCGCGGGCCGCAATCCCCCTGATCCGGGCTGGTTTAGCGGGGGGTGGGAGGGTGTGGCAACGGAAATGGCGCTGGGGGCGCTGGATCCCGACGACGCGCTGAACCTGCTCGACGCGCGCGGGCTCGGCGACGAGCGTGCGCTCGCCGTGATCGAGTGGGCCGACGGATCCCCGCTGGCGCTCGCGCTAGCCGCCGACACCGCCGCCGCCGACAGCGACTGGAGTCCGGCCGAAGGGGCGGAGCGGCCGGAGATGGTGCGCTCGCTGATTCGGCGGTTGGCCGAGGCGGAGCTCCAGGGCATTCGCCTGTCGGCACTCGGCGTCGCCGCCATCGCCCGCGTGACCACGCTCGAACTGCTGCGGGCAGTGCTGCCGGACAATGACGCGGACCTGGCCTATGAGCGCCTGCTCGCCGTGTCCTTCACCGAGCCCCTGGGCGACGGCCTGACCCTCCACGAGCTCGTACGCAAAGCGCTGCGTGCCGACCTGCGCCGGCGTGACCAGGAGCGCGAGCGGGAGCTGCGGCGTCGTATCGTCGACTATCTCTACCGCCAGGCCAGACTCGGCGACCCGATGCTGGCCATCGAGATGTCCCACCTGATCGAGAACGCGGCCATCAAATGGGGCTTCGGCTGGGAGGGAAGCGTCGACTACAGAATCGATGACGTGCAGGACGGGGATGCCGACAAGATTGCCCGGACCCTGGCCGAGCGGGGCTTCGCGGAGTGGTGGCGGCTGACGCGGCGGTTCTTCACCGAGGCGCCCGAGCGCGTGGCGATCGCCCGCGACGTCGAGGATCGGCTCTGCGGCTACCTCGTATGCATGACCGCCGCCACCGCACCAGAGTTCGCCCACCAGGATCCGCTCGTCGGCCCTTGGCTGGTGCACGCGCGGGCCGACGGACGCCTCGGCGAGTCCGTCCTCTGGCACGATTCGGTGGACTTCGTCGGCGACTCCCGCGGGCGGGTTCAGGCGATGCTCGGCATGGCGGGCGTGCTGCGCTCGGGAGCCTCAAACCCGCGGTTTGCCTACCTGCCGATCAACCCGACCAATCCCCACGCACTGGGCTTTGCCCGCGCGCTCGGAGCCGAGCACCTGCCCGATCTTGACCTCGAGATGGGCGATCGCCGGGTCGAGTGCCACCGGATCGATTTTGGTCCTGGTGGTTCGATCGCCGCGCAGCGTGCGGTCGTCTACGCCGAGCTCGGGCTGGCCCGTCCCGACGACGGCAGCGGCGAGGTCCCGCTCGAGCTTGAGTCGGTGCGTGAGGCGCTGAGGAACTTCCGCGTTCCCCACGAGCTTGCCCGCAGTCCGCTGGCCACCGGGGAGACACCCGAGGAGCGGGCCGAGTCGGTGCGGACCCGGTTGCGCGACGCTGCGGACCGGGCGTTCGGCGACAACGAGAACGAGAAGCTCCTGCGGCGCGTCCTCATCCGCGGCTACATCGAGCCGGCACCGAGTCACGAGCAGGCCGCAATCGACCTGTCGCTAAGCCGGGCCGCGTACTTCCGGCGACTGCGCGCGGCGGCGGAGCGAGTTGCCGAGTTTCTAGCCGCGCGTGGGTAGGGCCGGGACCGGGGCTTCGCCGGTGGCGGCGCTTTGTGCGGGCGATTCCGCAGGGTCGTCGCGCACGGCGGCGGCCGGGGGTTGTCCCAGGCGCAGGGCGATGGCGAATGCGATCACCACCCCGGCGGCCTGCACGGCGAGCACGGTTGCGGCAAAGCCCGCGGGCCGGTTCGGGCCCGCCACGAGCACGAACGGCTCGGACAGCGCGAGGATGCCGAGCGGAACCAGGAACCATGTGCGCTTGAGCGCGAGCATGTACTGAATGGCGAGATAGGTGGCCGCCAGCACGGTGAACGCGGCGCCCAGCACGAGCAGCGAATTCGATGCGGTTGCCCGCTTGGTACCGAAGGCAACGCTCAGCAGCAGATGGGGTGCCACGGCGAAGATCAGCAGGCACGGAACGGCGCACACCGCGACGATCGCCAGCGCTCGGCCCAGCACGAAGCGCGTGTCCTCCCCGGCCGCGCGGCGGCGAGACACCTCTGGCACCAGGTAGAACCCGGCCCCGATGGCCACCCAGATGAGCACTTTCGCCGCTACCGCGGTGGCTGCATAGGCGCTCGCGGTGTCTTTGGAGAACTGATGCTTGGCGGCGATCAGGTCGATGTTCTGCAACACGGCGATCACGCTCAGCCCGGCGATCGGCGCCCAGGCTCGCTTGACGTGAGTCCAGAGGTCCAGCACGCCTGAGTCGCGCGGCGCCGAGGGCCGGCCGGCCACATGGCGCCGCAGCTCCCGCCAGCAGTAGGCACACATGGCAACGTAGGAGAGCAGCGAGCCGAGGAACGCGCCCGTGACTCCGAGCCAGGCAGCAGCCAGAACCGCTCCGGTGACCAGGCGCACCGCCTGTTCGGCCACCAGGCTGATGCCCACAGACTTGTAATCCCCCACTCCCTGCAGGACGCCCCGCAGCAGTGACAGCTCCAGCCACACGCACCCAGCGGGAATGCCGGCGGCGGCGGCCCAGCTGTAGTGCTTGACGCCCACCGCTGACGCGATCGGGCCCTGCAGCGCCACTGACACTACCGTGAGCACGGCGGTGACGACCAGCAGCGTTCGCGTCCAGCTCTTGACCGTGGCGATCAGCTCCTCGCCCTCGCCCAGATGCCCGAGGACCCCCTCGCGGGCGGTGGCAACCTGCAGCGCCTGGCCGACGACGAGCAGGATCAGCAGATAGCTCACCAGCGCGCCAAGCGAGCCGTAGTCGTTCAGCAGCCGTGCGAACACGAACGTCGACGCCAGCGCGACAACATTGTTGGCGATCATGGCCACGGCCAGTCCGGCCGCCTTCGCCGTGTCCGAGTTGCGCAGTCCGGCGAGCGCGGGCGCGAGCCGATCTGTCAGCGCCATGGCAGACCGCCTGCCGTCTCGGTGCAACCACCGGTCATAGACCAGGTCACGGTACCGAAATGGCCGTCGGCCAGCCGATGCCCGCAGTCGTCCGGGCGCCGGGAGCTTCTCTACAGTGTCGCCTCAGCATGTCCATCAATCGCTCAGCGGCGATCCTGGTCGTGGTTTTCGCGCTGCTCGGCCTTGCTGGCCCCGCAGCGGCGGTCACGTCGCGGCTGACCGCAACCCCCCCGGTAACGCTCACGGCAACCGCACCCACGCAGCCTCGGGCCGGCCCTGCAGGATCACCGGCGCCACCGGATGCAGCGGGCCTTCCGCGCACCGGCAGCGACATTCCCAGTGAGCTGCTGCTGGCCACGGTTCTGCTCGCCGGCGGCGGAATCCTGCGGCTGCGCTGGCCCACCGACCGTTCCTGAGATGCCGGCTGGCGTTCGGCGCCGCTGCGAGTCCTCCAGCGCCGCGCAAACGGAGGCCCTGGGGGCAGAGCTGGCGGTGACACTTAAACCCGGTGACGTCGTACTCGTACAGGGTGAGCTCGGGGCGGGGAAGACGACGTTCGTTCGCGGGGCGTGCCGCGCCCTCGGTGTGAGGGCGGTAGTGAGCAGTCCGACCTTCACCATCGGGCAGCGCTATCCGGGTCCAGTCGCGGTGGCTCACGTCGACCTCTATCGCGTGGCCGATCTCGGGGCCGAGGATCCCGATTTGCTGGCCGACTACCTGCGTCCGGACACGATCGCGTTCGTCGAGTGGCCGCAGGGGGCCGAGCAGGCACTGGCGGCCCTGGCCCACGTCGCCCGGCGGGTACGGCTCGAGCACGCAGGGAGCGACCACCGGGTGGTGGAGATCGAGTGAGGATCCTCGCCTTCGACACTTCGACCCGCGCTACCGCCGTGGCCCTGTGCGACGGACGGAATTTCGCCGCCCGTGATGCGCCCACGCCGGGCCAACGCCCCCGCCACATGGCGCGGCTGATGCCGCTCATCGCCGAGCTGCTCGAAGAGGCTGAATGCTCGTGGCAGGACGTCGAGCGCATCGCCGTCGGCCGCGGACCAGGAACCTTCACCGGACTGCGGATCGGGGTCTCCACCGCGCGGTCGCTCGCTCGCTCGCTGGCGTGTCCGCTCGTGGGCGTCTCGAGCCTGCAGTCGCTCGCTCTGAACGTCGGTCGGGCCGCCGCCCAGCACGCGGACGCCGACACGGTCCTGGCCGTGCTGGACGCCCGCCGGGGCGAGGCCTTCGCCGCCGCCTGGAGGGTGCAGCGCGCCGGTTCGTCGTCTCCGGAGCCCGTGCTCGGAGAACCGCTGCTGAGCGAACGCGCGATCACGCCTGCGGACCTTGCCGCGAGCCTTGCGCAACTGGGGCAACACCCGCTGGCGCTCGGAGAGGGCGCGGTAGAATTCAGGGAAATCCTTGAGCCCGCGGGAGCGCTGATCCCAGAGGACGCGTCGGACCTGCACCTGGTCACCGCGGTCAATCACTGCCATCTGGCCGCCGGTGCCCCCGGCATGGCTCCGGATGACGTTCACCCTGAGTACCTCCGACTTCCCGACGCCGAGATAGCGCGCAGAGCAGCCGACCGACCATGACCACCGAGACAATGACGATCAGACCCATCGCTTACGCGGATCTGCCGCAGGTGATCGCGCTCGAGCGCCGGGCGTTCGCCACCCCGTGGTCGCTGGCCATGTTCGTGCTCGAGCTCTCAAAGCCATCCAGCGTGTGTCTCGCCGCGACGTCCGAGGGGCGGATCGCCGGCTACCTCGTCTGCTCGCGCTACGCCGACGTGTGGCATCTGATGAACATCGCCGTTGAGCCAACCTCGCGCCGCCGGGGGATCGCGAACGCTCTGCTTGAGGCGCTGCTGGAACGCGCCGGCCAGGAGGAGCCCTACACGCTCGAGGTTCGCCCGTCGAACGCACCCGCGATCGCGTTGTACGAGCAGTTCGGCTTCCGCTCCGCCGGCATCCGCCCGCGTTACTACCAGGACACCGGCGAAGACGCGCTGATCATGTGGCGGACGGCCGGTATCTCCTCGAGCCCCGGCACCGCCGGCTGATTCCCGCCGGTCCGGCGTGATTCTCGCCCTGGAGACCAGCTGCGATGACACCTGCGCGGCCGTCGTCGGTTTCGACGGCGAGATCCACGCCAACGTGATCTCCTCGCAGGGAATCCACGCCCGCTACGGCGGCGTGGTGCCGGAGATCGCCTCCCGGCACCACCTCGACTTGATTGACGCCGTAGTGCTGGACGCGCTGGCGAGCGCCAAGGTGACACTGGACGGGATCGATCTCGTCGCCGTCACCCGGGGTCCGGGTCTCGTGGCCGCGCTGATGGTCGGTTTCTGCACGGCCAAGGCAATCGCGGCCTCGCGGGCGCTGCCACTCGCGGCGGTTGATCACCTGCACGGTCATGTCGCGGCCAGCTTCCTGGGACCGCGCCCGTTCCAGCCGCCGTTTCTCAGCCTGGTGGCCAGCGGCGGCCACACGCTGCTGGCGCGCGTCACCGAACCCGGACCCGGATTCGAGCTGCTCGGGCAAACGCTCGATGACGCAGCCGGCGAGGCCTTCGACAAAGGAGCCAGGCTGCTCGGACTCGGGTATCCAGGGGGCGCGGCGCTTGAACGGCTGGCCCGGGAGGGAGATCCGCACTCATTCAGCTTCCCCACCTCGGCGCGGATGCCGGGTCTCGACTTCTCATTCGCTGGGCTCAAGACCGCGCTGCTCTACTGCGTGCGTGACCTCGGCCGCGCCGAGGCGCAGCGGCGCCGCGGCGATCTCGCCGCTTCCTATCAGCACGCGATCGTGGAATCGCTGAGCATCCGCGTGGAGCGCGCGCTGCAGACCACCGGCATGGACCGCCTCGCGGTGGGTGGGGGTGTGGCTGCCAACGGGGCGCTGCGAGAGCGGCTGGATACGATCGGCGTCGAGCTGGACGTCCCGCCCCGGGAGCTGTGCACGGACAACGCCGCGATGATCGCCAGTGCTGCCCGGTTCCTCGACGCGCGGGTCTATCCGGAGTACCTCGGCCTCGACGTGTACGCCACTGGCGAGCCGGCGCTGGCGACCTGATGAGCACTGAAGTTGTCCTGTTCGGCCGCCCGGAATGCTGTCTCTGCGACGAGGCCCGCGCGATCCTGCTCCGGGTTGGAACGCAGCAGGAGTTTGTCCTGCGTGAACAGGACATTGAGCAGGATGACACGCTGCTGCACCGGTACCTGGAGCGGATCCCCGTCGTCACGATCGACGGCGTCGAGGCATTCGAGCTGTTCCTCGACGAGGCCGAGTTCGTTCGGCGACTATCGCTTTCGCGGGCCGCCCAGTCCCCGCCGGTGTCGTGATTGAGGAAAGCACGACACTAGTAGAGTGAAGGGTGGATGAGCTACACGGTCGGCCGCGGTACCGAGACAGCTCAGCCGGACGTCGAAACGCCGGGCGAGAAGCTCTCGCTCGGAGTGGCGGCTCGGCTGTCCCGCTACCTCCAGGTGCTTACACAAGCGAGAAAAATGGGCAAGGAGACGATCTCCTCACAGGAGCTTGCGGACTACACGCACGTCAACTCGACCCAGATCAGACGCGACCTGTCCGGATTCGGGAAGTTCGGCAAGCGCGGGGTGGGCTACAACGTCGAGTCGCTGGTCAGCCAGATCCGCAAGATCCTCCGTACCGCCGGCCAGCACAACATCGCGCTGTTCGGAGCCGGTCACCTGGGCACTGCGATCGCCACCTCTGACATCTTCGCCGATCACGGATTCCGCGTGGTCGCGGTGTTCGATGTCGATCAGGGCAAAGTCGGATCGCAGATCGGCTCGCTGAGTGTCCGCCACAACTCCGAGCTGCGCAACGTGGTGGAGGACGAGGACATCGTCGTGGCCGTGCTGGCCGTCCCCACCGCGGCGGCGCAGATGCTGGCGGATGAGCTGGCCGAGGTCGGCGTCAAGATCATCTTCAACTACTCCGAGGCGCTGCTCCAGGTTCCCCCCGAGGTCACCGTCCACACCTCGAGTCCAGCGGTCGATCTGCTCTACGCGCTGTACTTCTATCTGACCTGATCCGAGCGACGCTCCCGACGTGGACCTCGACCTGGACACCGCGCGCGCGGCTTTCGAAGACTCGACCGACTTCACCGTCGGGCATCGAGGAGGAGTTCGCCATCCTCGACGGCACCGACCTTGGCCTGGTCGGGCGCTTCGAGGAACTCAGACACGCCGCTTCGGCCGATCCCGTGCTGGCCGACTCGGTGGCCGGCGAGCTGATCTCCTCGGAGATCGAAATTCGCTCCGGGCGAGGTGATGACCTGGCGGCGGCGACCGCGGCTCAGCGCGAGCGCCGTCGCCGGCTGTTCGCCCTTGCCGGCGATCGCGGGTTGGCGCTGGGAGCAACCGGGACCCATCCCTGGTCTGACTATCGCGAGCAGCACATCATCGACACCGATCACTATCACCGTGTCCAGGACGGGCTTCAGTACGTGGCCTGGCGTAACAACGCGTTCTCGCTCCATGTCCACGTGGGCGTGCAGGGTGCCGATCGGGCCGTGCAGGTGTGCGACCGGCTACGCCCGGTGCTGCCGCTGTTGCTGGCGATCTCCGCCAACTCGCCGTTCCTCGACGGCCGCGATTCCGGGCTGCACAGCGCTCGCTCGCAGATCTTCACGCGCAGCTTCCCTCGCTGCGGCGTGCCTGACGCGTTCGGTGGCTGGGATGCGTTCGCCGAGTACATCGACTTCCTGGTGCGCACAAGCTCGATCGTCGAATACACGCAGGTGTGGTGGTCGGTGCGGCCACATTTCGCCTTCGGAACCGTCGAGGTGCGGATCTGCGATGCCCAGGCCACCGCGCCGGAGGCAGACGGGCTCGCGGCCCTGATCGTGGCCTGCGTGGCCCAGGCCGCCCAGGACGTCGATGCTGGGCTTCCGGGCTCGACACTCCCAGGTCGCTTGATCGAGGAGAACCTGTGGCGGGCGATCCGCCACGGGCTCGAGGGCGAGCTGCTGGATCTCGACCGCGGAGAGCCCTATCCGGCCGCCGAGACCGTCGAGCGACTGCTGAGCTGGACAGCACCGGTTCGTTCCGCACTCGGGATCGACGTCGGCCTGCCGCCGCTCAACGGTGCCCAGCGCCAGCGACGGATGATCGAGGCGGGGGTCGACATGCGGGAGATCTTCGCCTCCGTGGTAGCGCAGACGCGTGAGACGTATGCTGGAGCGCTAGGAAGCACAGCGGAGGTAATCGGATGAGCACATCAGAGCCGTTCAGCGGGGAGCAGCCGACGCGAAGAGGAGCTGCGGGCCGCATACGAGGAGGAGATCAAGAAGATCCGCGTCGAGCAGGTGCTGCTCGAGCACGTGGTCACGCTGATCAACCTCGGGATGCGGCGCACCGGCCTTGCGCCCGGGACCGAGGCTGAGCGGGATCCGGCGCAGGTCCACCTGGCCATCGAGGCGGTGCGAGCGATCCTTCCGCTGATCGAGCAGATCGCTCCCGCGCAGCAGAAGCCGATCCGAGACGCGCTGTCCCAGCTACAGCTGGCCTTCGTCCGTATCGGCGGCCAGGCCGCCGGCGCCGGACGCGCCATCGGCGGACCCGCCGTCGGCGGACGCCGCCCCATCCCAGGCGCCTGCAGACCCGGGGGCCCAGGCCCCGCCACGCCGCTGGCCGCTCCAGAGGCTCCGGCCGAGGGCGGCGGGCCAGCTCAGCGCAGCGGACGACTCTGGATTCCGGGTCAGTAGCCGCTTCGGCGCTCCGCACGCGTACACTCCCGCGCCGTCTACTTGACAGGGCCCCGCTCGACGTTTGGGTGGTGGCCCTTTCGCGGTTGTTGGCTGCGCCTCCCGGCGCGCCTCACTCCAAACTGAGAGCTTCCCCGGAGGATCTTCTTGTCTAGCTTCTTGACGCATCACGGCGTCCTGGTCGCGCTTGTCTGTGCTGCCGCCGCCGTTCTCTACGGTGCCCTGACCTCGCGTTCTCTGCTCGCGCTGTCGCCGGGCAACGAGCGCATGCGCACGATCTCAGCCGCCGTCCAGGAGGGCGCATCGGCCTACCTGAACCGCCAGTACACGACGATCGCCGGGGTTGGCGTCGTCCTGTTCATCGTGCTGATCCCGCTGCAGAACATCCGGGTGGCGATCGGCTTCCTGATCGGCGGGCTGTTCTCCGCCGCGGCGGGCTACATCGGCATGAACGTCTCGGTGCGCTCCAACGCCCGCGTGGCCGAGGCTGCCCGGGGCGGCGTCTCCGGTGCCCTCGACGTCGCCTTCCGCGGCGGCGCGGTGACCGGCATGCTCGTCGTCGGCCTCGCGCTGATCGGCGTCGCCGGGTACTACGGCGTGCTCACCTGGATCGCCGGGGAGAGCCCACGGCACGCGGTCGACGCCCTGATCGGGCTGGGCTTCGGCGGCTCGCTGATCTCCGTGTTCGCCCGGTTGGGCGGCGGGATCTTCACCAAGGGCGCCGACGTCGGCGCCGACCTGGTGGGCAAGATCGAGGCCGGCATCCCCGAGGACGATCCGCGCAACCCGGCGGTGATCGCCGACAACGTCGGCGACAACGTCGGCGACTGCGCCGGCATGGCCGCCGACCTGTTCGAGACCTACGCCGTCACCGCCGTCGCCGTGATGCTGCTGGGCGTGCTGCTGTTCAGCCAGCAGTCGGCCGTGGTCATGTATCCGCTGGTGCTCGGCGCGGTCTCGATCATCGCCTCGATCATCGGAACCTTCGCCGTCAAGTCCAGGACCGGCAACGTCGAGCGCGCGCTGTACCAGGGACTGATCGTCTCGGGCGTGCTCGCCGCCCTGGCCTTCATCCCGGTGACCTACTGGCTGATGCACAAGGTCACCTTCATCGGCGGCGGCGGCGGCTCCGCACTGGTGGAAGTTCTACCTCTGCGCCCTGATCGGGATCGGCGTCACGGCGCTGCTGTTCGTGATCACCGACTACTACACCTCGACGCGCTTCTCGCCGGTCAAGAAGACGGCCAGCGCCTCGCAGACCGGCCACGCCACGAACATCATCGCCGGACTGGCCTCCGGCTATCAGTCGACGGCCCTGCCGGCGATCGTCATCGCGCTCGGCATCTTCGGCGCCTGGAAGCTCGCCGGCGGTAGTGGCCAGGGCATCTATGGCATCGGCGTGGCCGTCATGGCGCAGCTGTCGCTGACCGGCCTGATCGTCGCTCTCGACGCCTTCGGCCCCATCACCGACAACGCCGGCGGTATCGCCGAGATGGCGGAGCTGCCCGATGAGGTCCGCACGATCACCGACAAGCTCGACGCCGTGGGTAATACGACCAAGGCGGTGACTAAGGGCTACGCGATCGGTTCCGCCGCCCTCGCCGCGCTGGTGCTGTTCGACGCGTTCGGGGAGGAGCTGCTCGGCAGGAACGTATCGGCCAGCTTCGACCTGAGCAACCCGCCGGTGCTGATCGGGCTGCTGGTCGGTGGCATGATGGTCTACCTGTTCGCCGCCCTCTCGATGGAGGCCGTCGGCCGCGCCGGTGGCGCCGTGGTCGAGGAGGTCCGCCGCCAATTCCGTGAGCACCCCGGGATCATGGAGGGCACCGAGCTGCCCGAGTACGGCACCTGCGTCGACATCGTCACCAAGTCCGCGCAGCGCGAGATGATCCTGCCCGCACTGATCCCGATCGTCCTCACCCTGGTCGTCGGTCTGATCAGCGTCGAGGCGCTCGGTGGGCTGCTGATCGGCGTGATCGTGGTCGGCGTGTTCGTGGCCATCTCGATGACCGCGGGCGGTGGAGCGTGGGATAACGCCAAGAAGCTGATCGAGGACGGCGCGTTCGGGGGCAAGGGCTCAGAGGCTCATGCTGCGGCGGTCACCGGCGATACGGTCGGAGATCCGTTCAAGGACACCGCCGGACCGGCGATCAACCCGATGATCAAGGTCGCCAACATCGTGGCGCTGCTGATCATTCCGATCATTACGTAGTTGTCGAGGGTGTCCCCCGCTTGAGGGACGGGCTTCGGTTAGCTTGGGTGCGTCGTGTTCTGCCCGGGTCTTCGCGAGTCCCTCAAGCGCGGGACCACCCTCGCCGCTTGGCGATGATCGGCCTGATCCTGCTGGCCGGCTGTAGCGCAACTCGTCAACCGGCGCCTCGCCTCGGTGCTAAACCACCAGCCGTCGTGCCGTTCTGTCTGCCGCCGGCATCGTCGCCGGCTTTGCCCGGGTCCCGGCCGGCTCCGTTCGCGTCGCGGCGGCGACTGGCAACAATGCGCAGCCCGAGTGCCGGTTCTCGGCCGGGCGGTTGCGGGTGGTCGTGAACGTTGACGGCGTCGCCCCAGCCGTACACGCGGCTCGAGCGGACGATTGTCGAGGCGGGCCAGCAGTTCGGGACCGTGCGGTCGTTTGCCGCGCCGGTCGCTGTCGGTGGACTCGGCCTCGACGCTGCCTGGCTGCCCGACCAGAACGAGCTGATCACCGCCGATCAGCGGCACCTGATCACGGTCACGGTGAGCTGGAAGGGCTCGCGGCGGCGCGCTGCGGGCTCTGGCAGGGGCGCTGGCTCACCGGTATCTCGCTGCCTGAGCCGCCGGGCGGCCGCGCTAGTCTCGCCAGCGGAATGTCCCTCTCCGTCGACCTCGGTCTGGTGCTGGCGCTGCTCACGGCCTTTGGATCGGTGGCCGGCTTTCTCTACAAGTTCCGCGGCGCCCGTGAGGCCCCCGCGGTCGACATGCGCAGACCCGTGGCCAGCTCGCTGGCGCTGTTCCGCTCTCCGCTCTACTCGCTGGGGATCGTCATCGCCATGGGGTCGTGGGGCTTCCACGTGGGGGCTCTCTCCCTGGCCCCGATCTCGCTGGTGCAGACGGTGATCGCGGGCGGCCTGGTGCTGCTGACCTTCGTCGCCGACCGGCTGTTCGGGATTGCGGTCACCCGCCGGGAATGGATCGGGGTGGGGCTGACCGCCACCGGCCTGGCCTTTCTGGCCGCGACGCTGGGCAATGAAGGTCACGGGGCCCAGTCGCACTACGCGGCCGGGACGCTGGCCCTCTACGTCGGAGCTCTCGGCGGCGATCGGCCTGGCGCTGGCCGCGCGCTCGCGCAGCGCCAGCGCGCTCGCCGTCTCGGCGGGATTGCTGTGGGCGGCCTCGGATACGTCGATCAAAGCGCTCAGCTCGCATCTCGGGCACCTGGGGGCGGGCGTGCTGCTGCATCCGCTGGCGCTGGTCATCCTCGTCGCCTCGTTGCTCGGGCTGCTGATCTCAGCCCGCAGCCTGCAGCTGGGGGAGGCTGTGCCGGTCATCGCGCTGACCAGCGCGGCGGCCAACCTGACCACGATCGCGGCCGGGCCGATCGTCTTCTCGGAGCCGCTGCCCGCCGGTCATCTGGAACTCGTGCTCAGGGTTCTCGCCTTCGCTCTGGTGATCGTCGCGGCGGCGCTGACACCGCCTCCGATGGGTGGCTTGGAAGCCGGTGGCCCTTCCGGTCAGGCGGCTAGAGGCGATTTCGGCACGTCGTCCGCGGGCGGGTGACGCAGGCGTCAGGTTGGCCTCAGGATTCGACTAGAGTCCAGTCCGTGTTCATTCTGATCGTTGGTTGCGGGCGAGTTGGCTCCGCCGTCGCCAAGCGCGCGCTGGCGGCCGGGCAGGAGGTATCGGTGATGGACAGCGACCCGCTTTCCCACGAGCGCCTCGACAAGGACCAGATGACCACCTGGGAGGACTCAGGCGGCCGGTTCACCGTCGGCACGGCGCTCGAGATCGACGGCCTGATCGAAGCCGGCATCGAGGAAGCCGACGTGTTCCTCGCCGCGACCCGCGGCGACAACACGAACCTGGTCATCGCGCAGATCGCTCAGCGCCGCTTCAAGGTGCCGCGCGTCGTCGTCCGCGTCGCCGATCCCGGACGCGCGGCCTGGTACGCCGAGCAGGGACTGCTCACCATCTGCCCGACCCAGCAGGCGATCGACCAGGCCGAGCGCCTGGTCATGGCCTAGACGGAGGCGACCGGCAGATGTACGTGATCATCGCGGGAGCGGGCAAGGTCGGCTGGAACCTGGCCCGGGAGCTGATCGCCAAGGATCGTGAGGTGACGCTGATCGAGTCCGATCACAGCCGCTACCGCGTGGTCGAGGAGGAGCTCGAGCACGCGGTCCAGTACGGGGATGCGACCGAGCTATGGGTGCTCGAGCGGGCGGGGATCCAGCGCGCGGATCTGGTCATCGCCGTCACCGGCGACGACGAGGACAACATCCTGATCTGCCAGGTGGCCAAGGAGAAGTACGGCGTCCAGCGGATCGTCGCCCGGGTCAACAACCCGCGCAACCTGCAGCACTTCAAGCTGCTCGGCATCCAGCCGGCGGTGTCGGCCACCGACCTGATCCTGCGCCTGATCGAGCACGAGGTGCCCGAGTACGGCCTCGTCCAGCTGCTCGCGCTCGAGGAGGAGCACCTGGAGATCATCGAGCTCGAGGTGGGCAACGGTTCCTCGGCGGCGGGCCGCCGGGTCCAGGACGTGCCGCTGCCTGACGGCTCGCTGATCATCTCGGTGCTCCGCGGCGGCGCCGGCTTCGTGCCCAAGGCCGACTCGGTGATCGAGGCCGGGGACCAGGTTCTGCTGATCCTCGACCCCGGCCTCGAGGGCGAGATCACGCCGCAGTTCGCGCCGAACGGCACCGGGATGCGCGACCCGACTCGGGCCGGTAGCGATGGCCGACCGGCACGTCGACTATCTGCTGATCGGCGGAGGGATCGCCTCCGGCGAACTGCGCCCGCTGGCTGCGGGAGTCCGGCGCCGACGGCTCGATCCTGCTGGTCGGCCGCGAGCCCGACCTGCCCTACAACCGGCCGCCCTGCTCCAAGGGCTACCTGCAGGGCAAGGAGTCCCGCGCCGACGCGCTGTTCCGCCCCGCCGAGTGGTACGAGGAGCAGCAGATCGAGGTGCTGACGCGCGTCTCGGCGATGAAGCTCGACCTCGACGCGCGCACGGTCAGGCTGTCCAACAAGCAGGAGGTCGGGTTCGGGCAGGCGCTGCTGGCCACCGGCGCCAACGTGCGCCGGCTGAACGTGCCCGGCTCCGAGCTCGAGGGGATCCACTACCTGCGCACGTTCGGAAACAGCGACACGATCCGCGAGGACGCCGCGGGCAAGCGCGTCATGCTGATCGGCGGCTCCTACATCGCCTGCGAGGTCGCCGCTTCGCTGACCGCTGCTCGGCAGCACCTGCACGATCGTGATGCTCGAGCCGGTCGCGCTCAGCCGCGGGTTCGGCGAGCACGGCGGGCCGGTTCTTCCAGGACCGGCTCGAGGAGCACGGCGTCACCGTCCACGCCGAGCAGGAGCTCGACCGCTTCGAGGGCGCCGACGGCCGCGTGACGCGGGTGATCACCAAGTCCGGCCTCGAGCTCGAGGCCGACGCGGTCGTGATGGGCACGGGCGCGGTGCCCGACGTCATGCTCGCCCGCGCCGCGGGGCTGGAGCTGGGGGAGAGCGGCGGCGTGCGCGTCGACTCGCGGCTGCAGACCGCGGTGCCCGGGATCTACGCCGCCGGCGACATCGCCGAGTATCGAGAGCGTCGTCCACGACGGCCGCCGCTGCGCATCGAGCACTGGGACGTCGCGCTCAACCAGGGCAAGGCCGCGGCGCTGAACATGCTCGGCCGCGACCAGCCCTATGACGTCGTCCCGTACTTCTTCTCCGACCTCGCCGACTGGGCGTCGCTCGAGTACGTCGGTCCCGCGTGCGACTGGGACCAGGAGGTCGTGCGCGGCTCGGTCGAGGAGGGGGAGTTCAGCGTCTGGTACCTGAGCGAGGGACGGGTGGCGGCCGCGCTGTCGGTCGGCCGCTCCGATGACCTCGAGCACGCGCGCCGGCTGATCTCGGCCGGAACCGCGCTGGCGCTCGGCGCCGAAGCGCTCGGCCAGTCTGGACGCCGACCTGGCGTCGCTCTAATCCCTGGGCGTGGGGCGCGTCTGCGGCGCGTCCGCCTCCGGAGGGCGCGGGCCGGGACCGACCCGGCGTCGCGGTGTGCCGCCGCCGGGGAGCCGGTCGACCAGCCTGCCGAAGCGATCGATCGCGCCCTCCAGCGGAGTCGTCATCTGGATCGCGCGCTCCAGTGCGGGCAGCACGCTGATCAGCTCTCCGCCGGTCTCGGCGACCCGGCGCGCGCTGTCGACGATCTCAGCGCCGCGATCGTCGATCCGGTTCCCAAGCTCGACGATGTTGCTGCCTCGGTCGTCGATCCGGTTTCCGAGGGCTCGCATCTCCACTCCGAGCTCCAGCAGATCCCGTGCCCGGATGTCGAGCTGCTCACCGAGTCTCATCACTGCGGCGGCGCGGCCGTCCAGTCGCTCGGCAACCTCGAGCACCGCTCTGCCGATCGCGGCCATCTCCTCGCCCAGGTCCATCAGCCGCTCCAGCTGTGCGGGGGCGGTCGCGCGGCCCGGGCGACGGCGCCTAGATCCGAGACGACACGGTTGACGATCACCTGCGGTGGTTCGATGGGGAGACCGAGAAGGCGCAGTCCGCTCACCTTAGGGCACGGCCGAGGGATGGTGGGGCGAAGCGTCGGCGCGGTAACGAGCGCGGGTGAAAGGCTGCGGGGCAAGGACTCGAACCTTGAATTCCAGGGCCAGAACCTGGCGAGTTGCCATTACTCCACCCCGCAGTAGGCGATGCACCGGTAAGTAGAGCCGCGAGCGCTCGATCCGACTGCAACGGACGGCGAGTATAGCCGCGGCCATCAGCTCGATGGACGTGGGCCAACGAGAGTGGGTTGGAGATCTGGTGGCCGGTGAGGAGCAAGATCTCTAGGCGCGGCGGCAGGCGATTGGCGCGTCTGTCGGCCTCAGCCCGACTAAATCGCTTCGATCGGATTCGCGCTGGCGATTTGGCGCTTTTGTCGGGCTTGTCAAGGCCGGCCGCCCGCCGGCGGGATGGGGCGGCAGCGTCCGCAAGCTCGGACGGATCTGCGGTAGCGTCGCCGCTCCGATGACCCGACACCGTCCCGACCGAATTCCGCTACTGGGACCGCGTCGAGCGACCGGCGTGTGCAGCTGGCGCGCCGGGCC
This sequence comes from uncultured Solirubrobacterales bacterium, assembly GCA_963828535.1. Classification (GTDB taxonomy): domain Bacteria; phylum Actinomycetota; class Thermoleophilia; order Solirubrobacterales; family Solirubrobacteraceae; genus Palsa-465. The sequence goes on along the minus strand of CAWHEM010000004.1, from coordinate 83,287 downwards.
TGGCAGGCGCTGTGGCGCTTTGACCCGCAGCCGCCCGAGCGACTGGTGAAGCAGTTCGCGCACGGCTACTACGACGCGGACCCGGTGGCCGAGGCGTTCGTCGACGAGGTCTACCTGCAGCGCGGCGCGGGCGAGGGCCGGCGGCTGCTCGACCAAGCGCTCGAGCACGGCGTCGACGCGATCCCCGGGAGCGCCGGAGTCGATGCGGCGGCTGTTCGCGGAGTTCGAGCGCGATCCGGAGTGGCTGGACCGCGAGCAGGTCGAGCTGGGAGCGCAGGTGTTCCGCCGCTACGGCACCTCGGTGTTCAGCTTCGCCACCACGAGCACGCTCGAGATGTACTCGGAGAGCTCGATCGCCAAGCCGCTGTCGCTGTCCGGCGGCTACGCCGGTCGAGGCGGCGCACAAGCGCCAGCTGGAGACGGTCCGCTTCTGGATCGACATCACCGAGCCGGGCGGGCTCGAACGCCCGGCGCCCGGGGCCGAGCCACGGCGATGCGGGTGCGGGTCATGCACGTGTTCATCCGCCGGCGGCTGATCGAGCACCCCGAATGGGACCTGCGAGGCGTGGGGGGTGCCGATCTCGATCTCGGATGCCACGCTGACCCTGATGGGCGGCAGCGTCGTGCCGGGGCTGGCGCTGTGGAGCGTCGGGCATCAGACGACGATCCGGGAGATCGAGGCGCTGCTGCACTTCTGGCGCTACGTCGGGCACCTGCTCGGCGTCCAGCCGGACTGGTATCCGGCGGACTTCAGGAGAGCCGTGCAGCTGATGTACGCGGCGTTCGTCAAGCGCGCCTACACCGCCGGACAGGACGGGAGGGAGCTGGTCGAGTCATACCTGCCGGCGTTCGCGCCCAAGCCCGGCACGTCGGCTGCGCAAGCGATTGCGCGACGAGCTCAACTACCGCGCCCAGATCGGCTACACCCGGTTCTGGATGCTCCCGGCCAGCTATCGCCGGCACGAGATGCCGAACCCGTGGCCCTGGGCGCTGCATCCGCTGGCCCAGTTCCCCGTCGTGCTCACGCTGGAGAGCTTGCGCCGGCTGCTGCCACCGCTCGACGGTGCCGCCGACCGGGTCCAGCGCTGGCGGCGCAACAACTGGTACGCGAACGAGACCGGGGGGCGCGACGCCGAGTTCCGCCCGGTGGAGGAGTTCCGGCGCTGAACGCCGGCGCGGCGCCGCGGCCGGTCAGCTGCGGGTCCTCGAACTCGGCCGGCTGCTTGGTGAAGCCGGCGGTGACGGCGGCGAGCTGGTTCGGCGAGCCGATCAGCCCGAGCTGGAGCGAAGCCTCGAGCGCGAGCGTCTCCGGCGCGGAACCGGTCCACGCCTCGTCGAACAGGCGCTTGGCCCCGCGGACGGCATCGGGCGAACGGCTGGCGATCTCGGCCGGCCAGCCCGCGCGCGGCGGCGAGCGGGTCATCGACGACGCGGGTCACCATCCCCAGCTCGGCCGCCTCCGCACCGCTGAACACGCGGGCGGTGTAGGTCAGCTCCTTGGCCACGTCGATCCCGACCAGCCGCGGCAGGGTGCGGGTGATCGACATGTCGGGGATCAGCCCCCACTTGACCTCCATCACCGACAGCCGTGCGTCGGCGCGTGGCGAAGCGGATGTCGGCGCCAAGCGCGATCTGCAGGCCCCCGCCCAGGCAGTTTCCGTGGATCGCCGCGATCACCGGCACCGGCAGCCGGATCCAGTCGTAGGCCGGCCGCTGGAAGCGATTGGGCACCTCGCCCTGCAGCGGGTCGGTCAAGGTGGTCGATTCCCTCGCCGGCGCCCATCACGCCGGCCAGGTCGAGGCCGGAGCAGAAGCTCGGGCCCTCGCCGTGGAGCACGACGGCGCGCACGCCCGGCTCGGTCATCAGTCGCTCGGCGGCGGCGACGATGCCCTCGAACATCGGCAGGTCGAGCGCGTTGTGCTTGTCCGGCCGCGTCAGCGTGACCACGGCCACGTGATCGGCCACCTCGACTCGGACGCGCTCGCTCATGGCCGCCGGAAGTCTGCCAGAGCGAGTTGATCTCCGACCCCGACGTCTCCGGCGCGGAGCACGCTGGCATAGATCCCGAACGGCAGCGCCTCGGTCGCCTGCTCCCCGCCTCGATACTCCCGGAGCATGTCCAGCGTGGGGAGGTCGATCTCGCCGGTCTCCGGATCACGGCTGGTGATCAGGCAGCGGCCGACATGACCGCGCACCTCGATCAGGGCGTCGCCGACGGTCAGCTGACGCCCCACCCACGCGTCCTCGGCGTGGGCCCTCACGCCGTCGAACTCGATCAGCATGCGAAAGCGCCGCGCATCGACGGACGATTCGCCGGCCACCTCGGCCAGGCGTGCCAGCGAAGCGGGCGAGATCAGTGACGCCACGCCCGCCACGCCGCGGTCCACGGCACCGCCGGGCTCGACCGCCTCGACGAGCCGCAGCGGCTCGCCGATGTGGTCGCTGAGCGCGGCCGAGAAAGGTCCCTCGACGATCTGCCCGCGAGCGCGATGGGCAGTAGAACTTGGTCTGGATCGGCGGGCCGAGGCTGACCGGCTCCTCCAGCATGCGTCCGTCCGGAAAGCGCAACGACAACATTCGCGCCGCGTCGTCGTAGGCCGAGACGATCGTGGTCAGCGCGCCCAGCCGTTTTCCGTTGGCCAGCCGGTCGCGTGCGTCGATCAAATAGAAGCGGCGGTTCTCGCGCACCCCGTCCGGTCCCAGATGGATGCGATCGACCGCGCGCAGACGCGTTCCCTTGACCGGCGTCAGCGACAGCGCGGTGACCTTCATGATCAAATCCAAAGCGCTGGCGGCCGGCTAAGCGGCGGCCTGCTCGGCCCAGTCGCGGTACAGCTCCCAGTAGCGGCCGCCCGCCGCCACCAGCTGATCGTGCGTGCCCTGCTCGACGATCCTGCCGTGCTCGAGCACGATGATCCGCCCCGCGTGCTGGATCGTGGAGAGCCGGTGGGCGATGACGATCGCCGTGCGCCCGGCCACCAGGCGTCTGAGGCCCTGCTCGATCAGGCTCTCCGTATGGACGTCAACGTTTGATGTTGCCTCGTCCAGCACGAGGATCCGCGGATCGGCGACCAGCGCGCGGGCGAAGGCGAGCAACTGACGCTGGCCGGCCGAGAGCTGAACGCCCGCGCTCGCCGACCTGGGTGTCGTAGCCGTGCTCCAGCGCCTCGATAAACCCGTCGGCGCCCACCGCCTGAGCGGCCGAGGCGACGTCGGCATCGCTGGCCTCGGGCCGGCCGAAGGCGATGTTCTCTCGCACCGTCCCGCTGAACAGGAAGCCCTCCTGGGGGACGATCCCCATCTGCGAGCGCAGCGAGTGTGCCTGCACCGAGCGCAGATCATGTCCATCGACAAGCACGCTGCCCACCGTCGGGTCATAGAAGCGCGAGACGAGCTTGGCGAAGGTGGACTTACCGGCCCCCGTGGAGCCCACCAGCGCCACCGTCTGGCCCGCCGGGATCACCAGGTCGATATCGCGCAGCGCCCACGCCCCGTCGTCGTCGGTCCCGTAGCGGAACGAAACGTCGTCGAAGCGCAGCTCGCCGCGGATCTCGGGCAGCTTGAGCGCGCCCGCGGAATCCGACAGCTCCGGCTGCTCGTCGAGGAGCTCGAAGATCTTGTCGAGCGCGGCCATACCTGACTGGTAGGTGGTGTAGAGCTGCGAGAGCTGCTGGATCGGGTCGAAGAAGTTGTTCAGCGCGGCGATGAACGCGAACACGACGCCGGTTGAGGTGTGGCCGTTGATCGCCTCGATACCGCCGATGACCAGGATCTCGACCGTGACCAGTGCCGAGACCAACTCGACCGCAGGGAAGTAGGCCGCGTTCAGGTACACGGTCTTCATGTTTGCGTCCCGGTTGTCGTCGTTGAGCTTGCCGAAGCGCGCGATGTGGCGCGGCTCCTGCCCAAACGCCCGCACCACTCGGATCCCCGACAGGCTCTCCTGCAGGTAGCCGGTGATCCAGGCGATCTTCTCCCGCGTCAGGCGGTAGGCGTCGGCGGAGGCGATCCGGAATGCCAGACCCCCGGCCGCGATGATCGGCAGGGCCAGGAAGGTAAGCAGGGCCAGATGCGCATCGAGCACGAACAGGATCACTACGACCCCGATCAGCGTGAGACCGGACTGGAACAACGTCGCCAGACCGTCCTCGACCAGCTGGTCGAGCGCCTCAACGTCGTTGGTTAGCCGCGAGATGATCACCCCGGCGCGGTTGCGGGAGTAGAAGCCGATCGACAGCGACTGCAGATGGGCGAACAGCCGAACCCGCAGGTCCTGGAGCGCACGCTGCCCGACCCAGCCGACAAGGTACGTCTGGGCATAGGAGGCGACCGCGTAGAGCAACGCGGAGAGCAGGAAGCCGGCCACCACCAGGTCAAGCGCACCGGTGTCGTGACGGCGGATGCCGTCGTCGATGGCCAGCTTGGCCAGCGGCGCCGGGGCCAGGGCTGTGGCCGTCGCCACCAGCAGCGCGACGAACATCGCCGCCACGCGCCAGCGATAGGGCGCCAGCAGCTCGACCAGCCCACGCAGCTTGCGCCCGCGCCCGCCCGTCTGGCGTAGGCGTCGTCGGACGTCGTCTGAACGCGTACCGGTGCTCACAGGCCCGCCACCTCCGCCTCCAGCGGCTTGCGCGTCATGAACACCTGATCGGGCATGCCCTTCTCGACGATCTCCCGGTACAGCCCGGACTCGCCCAGCAGCTCCTCATGCGTCCCGTGCGCGGCGACGTGGCCGTCCTCAAGCACGACGATCTCATCCGCCAGGGCGATCGTCGAGAGCCGGTGGGCGATGACGATCGTCGTGCGGCCGGACATCACCTCGCCCAGCGCCTCCTTGATCGACTGCTCGGTCGTCGCGTCCACCGATGAGGTGGCGTCATCGAGGATGAGGATGCGCGGGTCGGCGAGAATCGCGCGGGCGATGGCGATCCGCTGGCGCTGGCCGCCGGACAGGGTCATCCCGCGCTCGCCCACCAAGGTGTCGTAACCGTCGGGCAACACCGCGATGAACGCATCGGCCTGGGCGGCGGCGGCGGCTGACTGCACCTCCGCGCGCGTGGCCTCGGGGCGGGCGTAGGCGATGTTGTCGTGGATTGTCGCCGAGAACAGGAACGGGTCGTCGTTGACCACCGCGATGGCGCGGCGGAGGCTGACGAGGTCGACGGAGCGCACGTCGGCCCCGTCGATCGTCACCGATCCCGCGGTCACGTCGTAGAGGCGGGGGAGCAGTGACACGAGCACCGACTTGCCGGAACCCATCGCTCCAACCAGCGCCACCGTCCGGCCGGCGGGGATCTCCAGGTCACGTCATGGAGCGCCGGCGCGGGGAGAGCCCTCGAAGGTGAGACCGACCTCCGGACAGCGAGACCCGCCCTGGGCCGGCCGGAAGCTCGGGCGCCTGCGGCGGGCTCGTGATCTCCGACTCGCGGTCGAGAATCTGGAAGATCCGGGTGCCCGAAGCCGTCGCGCGCTGGGCGGCGCTCAGCATGTAGCCGAGCGTGCGCATCGGCGAGATCAGCATCAGCAGATAGGCGTAGAACGCCGTGAACTGACCGACCGTCAACGAGCCATGGATGACCTCGCGCCCTCCCACGAGCAGGATCGCCGCGAGCCCGAGGTTGGGCAGAAAGCTGATCAGCGGGCCGAACAGAGCCTGAATCCGAATGGCCAGAAGCTGCTGGTCGAACACCCGCTGCACGGAATGGCGGAAGCGATCGAGCTGGCGCTGCTCCTGCGCGAACGCCTTCACGACGCGCACACCGGAGACGTTCTCCTCGGCATCAGCAGTGAGCTCAGCGATGCGTTGCTGGGCCTCCTGGAGCGCGGGCCGAGAGCGCTTTCCGTAACGGAAGGCCACCAGCACCACGAACGGCACGGAGGCCAGCGACAGCGCCGCCAGCTCCGGGCGCAGCAGGAACATCGCCACCCCAGCGAGGACGATCGTCAGCAGTGATTGGGCGATGAAGATCAGGCCGTAGCCGAGGAAGAAGCGGACCGCTTGCAGGTCCACCGTCGCGCGTGACATCAACTGCCCCGTCTGCTGGCGATCGAAAAACCCGAGTTCCAGCCGTTGGAGGTGGCCGTAGAGACGGTTGCGCAAATCGACCTCGACCCCGAGCGAGACCCGGCCGGCGACGATGCGACGGGTGACGCTGAGGGCCAGCCGTAGCACGCCCGCGACGGCGATCGCGATCACCCACATGGTCAGCGTGTGGCGGTGGTGCAGGCGGATCGCGTCGATCGCCCGTCCGGTCAGGTAGGGGATCAGCACCGTCATCACCATCGCTCCGGCGGCGAGCAGGAAAGCCCACGTCACGGCCTTTCGATAAGGCCGCAGAAAAGCCAGAAGACGACGGAAGACCCTCATGCTTCAGAAAGTATAGTGACGCCGAGGCAGAGACGCTGCGCGGGCTCGGTTGTAACAGTTGTGTAGGCAACGAGCAGTTGTCTGTTGCGACGGCTGCGGGCTTGCGAATATGATGCCGCCCCCGAGGGTCGGGCTAGGCAGGAGGAGAGGAGAGCGGCCGGGAGATGGATGTCGTCCTGAGGTTCGGCTACGAGCCGCTCCGCGGGTTCATCGAGACCATCGGAGCGATGATCCTGCTGTTCCGACGGACCCTGGTCGCATCGCTGACGCCCCCGTACAACTACGGCCCCGAGCTCGTCGACCAGTTCCTGTTCGCGCTGCGCCTCGGTTGGTTCCCGATGATCCTCGCCTCGCTGGCCTTCACCTACGGGCCGGCCGGGATCGAGGTGGGGAACTTCCTCAACCTGTTGGGTGCGCTCGATCGGCTCGGCGGTCTGTTCGTGATCATCGTCATGCGTGAGTTCGCGCCGCTGGTCTGCGCGATCGTCATGGCCGGAGTGGCCGGCACGGCGATGACCGCGGATCTCGGCGCGCGGAAGATCCGCGAGGAGCTCGACGCGCTGATGGTCCTAGGCGTCGACCCGATCAAGAGCCTGGTCGTCCCGCGGTTTCTCTCGCTGATGTTGCTGACCCCGCTGTTCTCGATCTACGCGCTCCTGTTCGGGACGCTGGGTGGGGTGCTCGTCACGGTCTCCAACGGCGCCCAGATCGGCCCGTTCTTCTCGACCTTCTTCGCCCAGGCGACGACCTCGGAGTTCACGGCGATGCTGGTCAAGTCCTCGATTTTCGGGGCGATGATCGCGATCGTCTGCTGCTACAAGGGACTGACAGCTTCGGGAGGGGCCGAAGGGGTGGGCCGTGCGGTCAACCAAGCGGTGGTGATCGCATTTCTGGGTATCGGGGCGATCGACTACACGTTCACGCAGACACTGCTGGCCACGCACCCGGCGCTGAACACCCCGCGATGACATGAACGTGTTTTCGCGACCGCTGGCGGCACTGATCTCGTTCGGCGAGGCGACGCGGTTCTGTGGGCGGATCGTGATGAAGGTGTTCAACGGTCGCGTGCTCGGGTTCATCGGGGAGACACTGCGGCAGGCCGGGATCCTGATCACGGGCTCGGCCGTGATCGTCCTCGGTCTGGTCTTCATCCTCGGTTTGCAGTGCGGCATCGAGGGGGCCTACGCCGCGAAATCGGTCGGAGCCACTTCGTCCACGGGAGCGATCGCCGCCCTGTGCGATTTGCGTGAGGTGATCCCCTACGCGTTTGGCTACATGATGGCGGCGAAGGTCGGCACGGGCTTCGTAGCCGAGATCGGATCGATGCGGATCTCGGACGAGATCGATGCGCTCGAAGTGATGGGGTTCGACTCGATTCTCTACCTCGGCTCGACGCGGTTGCTCGGAACCTGGCTGGTACTGCCGTTCCTGTACATGATCGCGGTCGCGGTGGGTTTCGCCGCCTCCTACCTGGCCGATGTGGTCCAGCTCGGGCAGGTGTCCAAGGGCGGCTACCTGCAGTTGTTCTGGCAGTTCCAGTCGCCCCAGGACTTCTTCTTCTCCGGGTTGAAGTGCATGGCGATGGCGACCTTCATCGTCCTCGTCTGCATCTATTACGGCTATCACGTCACCGGGGGGCCGGTGGGGGTAGGGAAGGCGACCGCGCAATCGATGGTCGCAAATATCCTCGGTGTCCACTTGATCGGGATGGTCGGCACGCAGCTGTTCTGGGGTGGCAACGCCCGCGCGCCGATCGGCGGCTGAGGGGGAACGCCGCTCCCATGCAGCGTTCCCAGCTCGCCCGGCTGACCGCGACACTCGCGCTGGTGATCGCAGTGATCGCCGTGGGGATAGTGCTGATCACCGGCGGCTCGACCTACGTGCTCCACGCACAGTTCAGCGATGCCGGGCAGCTGGTCAGCGGGGACCTCGTGACGGTGGCCGGCCATCAGGTCGGATCGGTGGGTTCGGTCAAGCTCGCGAATAACGGCTTGGCCGACATCGAGCTCGACATCTCTGACACGAGCATTGCTCCGGTTCACGCTGCGAGTCGGGCCACGATCGGTCAGCTCAGCCTGACCGGCGTGGCCAACCGGTTCGTCGGCCTGACGCTGGACAGCGGCGGCCGGGCGATTGCCAGCGGAGGAACGCTTCCGTCGACGCAGACACACGGGATCGTCGATCTGGATGTCTTCCTGGACGCGCTCACCCCGCGGGTGCGGGCGTCGCTCCAGAAGATCCTCAAGACCGGCGCCTACCTCGTCCACCGGCCGACCGCCGGATCGCTCAACGAGGCCGCTACGTACCTCAATCCCGCTTTCAGCCAGACCGCGCAGTTGAGCGGCGAGATCGTGGCCGACCGGTTCGCGCTCCAGCGGCTCGTCAGCTCGACGGCGAACCTCTCCGATGCGCTGGCAGCCCGGAGCGCCGATCTGGCCGGTGCCGTGACCAACACGGCGATCACGTTGCGCGCGGTGGCGAGCCAACGCGTTGCCCTGCAGGACATCCTCACTCGGGCGCCGGGCGTCCTCCAGCAGAGCCGGGGTGTTCTGGCCGACGTCGACTACACGCTCCACGTACTCAACCCGGCGCTCCGGGATCTGCAGCCGGTGGGGCCACGGCTGGCCACGCTGCTGCGCGTGGTCGTGCCCGCCGCGCGCAACGCGATTCCGACGATCGCGGGGGTTCAGGCGCTGATCCCCACCGCCAAGGCGGCCCTGCTCGGGCTGCCGCCGGTCGAGCGCCAGGCGACCCCGGCCGTCCGCTCGCTCACCTCCGCGCTGAGGGGCATCATGCCGATCCTGTCCGGCCTACGCCCGTACACGCCGGACGTCGTGGCCGGCTTCTTCAACGGCGTCGGAGGCTCCACGGGAGGCTCCTACGACGCCAACGGGCACTACCTGAAGTCGATGCTGACCGTTCAAGGGGGCGGGGCCTCGCTGACCGGCCTGCTGAGCCTGCTGGGGCCGCTCACGGGGTCGTTGGGACCGTTCAATGGCGGGCGCACCGGCCTGACCGCGCCGTGCCCGGGAGGCGGCGGCCCGCCGGCCGCGGACGGGTCGAACCCGTGGACGACGCCCGATCTGCTCGCCGGGCGTCTCCAACCTGTGTAACCCCGCCCACGACCAGAAGCCGTGAGGCGCTTGGTCATCATTGCGCTGACGCTGACGGCGGCGTTCGCGCTGGCGGTCCTCGGCGTGCGCTCGGGCGCGCAGGGGAGCTCGATCGCGCGCTTCGATGTGATCTTCGACGACGCGCGCGGCCTGGTCGGCGGGCAGCTGGTGAAGATCGCCGGCGCAAAGGCGGGCACGATCGAGAACGTCGTCGTGACGCCTGATTTCAAAGCTCGCGTGGAGGCGACGATCGAGAGCCGGTTCATGCCCTTCCATCGCGACGCGACCTGCACGATCCGCCCCGAGGGCCTGATCGCCGAGAACTACGTCGATTGCGATCCCGGCACGCCATCCAGTTCCCCGCTGCCGAGCGTCGGCGGACAACCGCCGACGGTGCCTGTGGCCAACACCACCGAGCCGGTCAGCCTGCTCGACCTGTTCAACATCTTCAACATGCCGACGCGGCAGCGGTTTACCGCGATTGTCAATGAGCTGGGGATCGGCACGTCCGGACGCGGCCAGGACTTCAACGCGATCCTGCGCCGCGCCAACCCGGCCCTCGCGCTCGCGCGGCAGGTGATCTCGACTGCTGAACCGCCAGCGCTCGCAGCTCGGCGCGATCATCGATGCCACCGGCACGATCGCCGCCGAGGGGGCCGGCCATACCACCGCGGTGCAGAGTTTCCTGGACCACGCCGCGGCGCTCAGCAGCCTGACCGCGAACCATCGGGACAGGCTCTCGCAGGCCGTAGCCCGGCTGCCGGGGCTGCTGGCGGCGGCGCAGCCGTCGCTTGAGCAGCTGGACACCGTGGCCCGCGCCGGGACGCCGCTGGTGGCGCAGCTGCATGCCGCGGTTCCTGCGCTGAACCGGGCGCAGAGCGATCTGGGTCCGTTCGTCGCCGCCGCGACGCCCGCACTGAAACGGCTGGGTTCCAGCCTGCGCAAGGCCACGCCGACGATCCGAGACACGACGCCGCTGGTGCGTACGGTGCGCAGCTACGCGGCCGCCTCGCTGCCCGGCACCCAGCTGTTTGCTCGGGTGGCTTCGAACCTGCAGCGCCACGGGTTCGTGGAGAACTTCCTCGGCATTCTCTATTACATCTCCGCCAGCCTCTCGCGCTTCGATTCGACCTCGCACATGCTGGCGATCCTGCTGGTCGGGGCCCAGAACGGGCTGTGCGGGGCGTACGCGACGACTCCGGTACCGGGGTGCTCGGCGCACTACGGATCCGCGCCCGCGTACACGCCGGCCGTCGCGCCGTCGACCCGGGCACGCGTCAACCGGCTCCGCGCGAGCCACCCCAGCGTCGCCGCGGCGGGCGGATCGACACCACCGCCGCGGCCCGCCGCTGGGCAGCCCGTGAGCGCTTCGGGGCAGCCCTCGGCGACCGCTCCGCCCGCCGGCAGCGTCATCCGGACCGCAGCCGGCCCCGGGCGGCTCGGGCGGAGCAGTGCAGCAGACGGTCAACACCCTGCAGAACCTCGTCAACTACCTGCTCAAATGAGATCCGGGCGAAAAGCGGTCGGCGAGCTGTTCGACAACCCGGTCCTCGTCGGGACGATCACGATCCTGATCGTGATCATCGCGGTCTACCTCTCCTACATCGCCGAGAACGGGCTGCCCTTCGTTCCCACCTACAACGTCAACGTCGATGTCGCCAACGCCTCCGAGCTGGTCAAGAACGCCGACGTCCGCGTCGGCGGAGCCCGTGTCGGCCAGGTCCTGACCATCACACCCGAGTCGGCCACCAAGATCTGGCCGCACCCGTTCGCCCGGCTTGGGCTCGCGCTGCAGCAAAGCCTCGAGCCGCTGCCCTCCGACACCCGTTACCAGGTCCGTCTGGCCTCGGTACTCGGCGGCAAGTACGTGGAGATCATCCCGGGCAGCGCTCGGTCCGGGGGGGTGCCCGACGGGGGCACGTTCACGCTGAACACGAACCCTCGCCAAAACCACAACGTCCCCTTCGTCGACCTCGATACGGCCTTCGCCACCTTCGGTCCCAAGACCCAGAAGGGGCTGCGCAGCGCACTGGCCGACTTTGGCGAGGCGGTGGCCGGCCGCGGCACCGACTTCAACAACTCCATCTACAGCTTCCGCCGTCTGATCGGACCGCTCGAGTCGCTGCTGGCGCTGCTGGCGTCGCCCGACACCCACGTTTCGCAGTTCATAGACGGACTGGCGGCAACGACCGGGGCGCTGGCTCCGGTGGCCCCGACGGTGACCTCCCTACTGGATGGCGCCGCGTCCACGTTCAACGCGTTGGAGCGCTCGCAGCTGGGAGCGGCGATCGATCAGACGCCGCCGACCGAGGCACTGGCGACGACGGTGCTCACCAACGCCCGGCCAGTCCTCGGACAGGCCGCCACGATCGTGCAGGCGCTCAAGCCGAGTGCGGCGCTACTGCCACTGGCGGTGCGACGTCTCGACGCGATCCTGGTCGGCGCCACCCCGGTGTTCCGCCGCGTCCCCCAGCTGGCCGGAGCGCTGCACACCGCGCTGACGGCGGTCGATGAGCTGGCCCGCGATCCCGCCTCGATCGGCACGTTCAAGGTCCTCGGCGCCAACGACCTGGCCACCTTCGGCTCCTCGGCCTTCGTCGGCCTGGGGGCCATTCTGCGGACCGTGGCCTCGGAGCAGCTCGCCTGCAATGTCACCGCCCTGTGGGTGCGGAACTTCGCCTCGTCGCTGAGCGAGGGCGATGCGACCGCGGCATGGTTGCGCTTCGCCCCGATCATCGACCTCAACCAGGAGTTCCAGTCCGCGACCCCCGCCTCGGATCTGCACATCAACCCATACCCCAAGGAAAACGCTAGCTCGTGCCAGGCCGGTAACGAGACCTACAGGGGTACCCAGCTGATCGGCGACCCCGGCCTCACCTCCACCACCGTCGACAACTCCGCGCCGCCCGCCGGCGTGCTCGCCTTGGGGCAGAAGGCGGGGCTCGTCCCATGAGCAGCACCGGGCGCCGGCGGCCGCGGCAAAAGCCGCGCTTACATCCGCTCATCATCTCGTCGCTGGCGATCTTCGCGGTCGTGTTCGTGGTCATCTACGCCTTCAACGGGGGGCTCCCGTTCGCACCCCACTACACCGTCTATGCGCTCGTCAACAACAGCGTCAATGTGCGCGCGGACTCCCCGGTGCGGATCGCCGGGGTTGATGTCGGCGTCGTGCAGGGCGTCTCGCCGGCCGGACGAGCGTCGAGGATCGCCTTCACGCTAGACCCGGAGGGGCGACCGCTCCACACCGACGCGACCCTGCGAATCCGTGACCGTCTGTTCCTGGAAGGCGGCTACTACCTGGAGCTCAATCCCGGCACTCCCAGTGCCCCGATCGCCCCGGAGGGCTTTGAGATTCCGATCTCGCAGACCTCCAGCCCGGTGCAGTTCTACCAGGTGCTGTCTACGTTCAACTCGGCCAGCCGGGCGAGCCTCGAGCGACTGCTGAGCACGCTCAACCAGGGCTTCAGTCCCCGCCCGGGACAGCCGGCCTCGGCGAGTGGAGCCGGCGGCCTGAAGACGGCGATCCCGCAGCTCACCCCGGTGCTCAAGGACGTCGCGTGGGTGACGCGGGCGTTGCGCGGGACCCATGAGGGCGACGTCCAGAGGCTGCTCAGCTCGGCCTCGGACGTCACCTCCACGCTGGCTGCGAACTCGGCGCAGCTGACCGACCTGATTCGGTCACTGAACCTGACCGCCGGCGCGCTGGCTTCGACCGATGGCGCGCTCGCCCAGACGATTTCCGGCGTGGACCAGACCCTGCGGGCCGCGCCCGCTGCATTGGTCTCGATCGACCGTGCCCTTCCCCCGGTGGCGCGCCTGGCCGTGACGCTCGACCCCTCCCTGAAACTCGCCCCGCCGATCCTGACTAGCGTGACCGGCGCGGTGCAGGAGCTGTCGAAGATCGTCGCGCCGGCGGAGCGTGTCCGGCTGCTGCGGACACTGAACGCCACCTTCTCGCAGTTCCCAGCGATCCTCCGGCTGCTGGCGGCAACATTCCCGATCACCAAGCAGGTGACCGACTGTCTGCTCACCCACGTGACTCCGATCTTCAACCAGCAGGTGCCTGACGGCTCGCTGTCAAGCGGTCGGCCGGTGTGGCAGGACTTCGTTCACTTCCTACCCAACATCGCCGGCGCCAGTGGGAATTTCGACGCCAACGGCCCGTACACACGAGTCCTGGCCGGCGCGGGCACGAACTCGCTGACCGGAGGAGTGGTAAGCAGCCTTCCGCTGCTGGGGCAGATCGTCGGTGCCTCGCCCCCCGGTGGATCTTCACTGCTCGGCGCCCGGCCGTCGTGGAAGGGTGACCTCGCTCCCGCTGACTTCAGACCCGATGTTCCCTGCGCGAGCCAGAAGATCCCGAGCCTGTCCTCGCCGGCTGCGGCCTCGGACTTCCGCGCGTCCAGAAGCGCTGCGCCGGTCACGGTGACGCGCCGCCAGCTTCAGCGCACCCTGTCCCGGACGAGCGCACAGGCCAAAGCGGTGAGCGGACCATGAGCGGACGCTTCGCCATGCAGCTGCGCCGGTACGGGCGCTACTTCGCGATCCTGATGGCGCTGGCCATCATCGGCACCGCGGCGGGGTTCTACATCCTGCTCCAGCAACGACTCCCGAACCCCTTCCAGACTTTCTATGCCGTCGACGCACGGTTCCCGACCGTGGCCGCGGTGGCGCCGGGTCTGGGAGAGCCGGTCAACGTCGCCGGGGTACACGTCGGCGAGATCACCGGAACTTCCCTTCACGGTGGGCAGGGCGTGATCCACATGGAGATCGATCCACACAAGCTGCCGCGGCTCTTCCGCGACGCGCAGGCCAGCCTGGTGCCCAACACCCCGCTCAAGGACATGCAGGTGAACATCATCCCGGGCACCGCGAAGCCGCTGGCCCGCTGGCCCACGGGGGCACGATTCCGATCTCGGAGACGACCTCGCCGATCGACTCCGACGAGCTGCTGAGTGCGCTCGACGCCGACACCCGGCTCTGGTTCACCAGCCTGATCACCGAGCTCAACAACGGCACGAGCGGCCGCGGCGGGGACATCCGCCGCCTGCTGCGCTCACTCGGGCCGACCGTCGGTGCAGTTCCGGCAGATCGGTGACCTGCTCGCGTCCCGGCGCCAGGCACTGGCCACTCTCGTGCACAACCTCGGGGTTCTCAGCCGGGCGGTCAGGGTCAAGGATTCGCAGCTCGCCACGGTGGTCCGGGCGGGCGACACGACGGTCCACGCGCTGGCCAGCCAGGACGTCGCCCTGCGCGATTCGATCACCCGGCTACCCGGCACGTTGGCCACCACACGCCGCACCTTGGTCGATGTGGCCAGCTCTGGCCGACCAGCTCGGGCCAACGGCGACGGCACTGCTGCCGACGGCCCGCCGGTTGCCCACGACCCTGCGTCAGACGCGCACTCTGTTCGAGGGCGCGGCGCTGTTGCCGCTGAAAGAGATTCCGCCGTTCGTAAATGCCGTGATCCCGCTGGCCGCTGAGCTGCCGCCGCTCGAGCACAGCCTCGTTCAGATCGCACCGGCGCTGATCAACTCGTTCAAGGTGCTCGCCTACGTCACCAACGAGGTCGCCTACAACCCGGGCGGGCGCAATCCCGGGTTCCTGTACTGGCTGTCGTGGTTCGCGCACAACGCGGACTCATTCATCTCCAACTCTGACGCCAACGGGCCAGCCTGGCGGACCCTGATTCTGGCCACCTGCCCCGGTTTGAAGTCGTTCTCCTTCGGACCCCTGGTCGAGACCCTGCTGGGGACGAACTTCGGATGCACATGACCGCGCAAGACCGACGAGCCGAGCCGGTAGGACCGACTGATGGTCACCCAGGCCCCCAGACGCTCGGCGGTGCTCGCCGCGATTGCCTTCGCCCTGTCGTGCGTCGGATTGATGATCTTCGTGTGGACCCAGTTCGGCGGCACGATTCCCTTCGCCCCCCAGGGTTACCGCATCCACGCTGTATTCAAGGAGAGCGGGTTGCTGGTGCCCGGCGCGGACGTGCGGATCTCCGGGGTGACCGTGGGCAAGGTCTCCTCGGTCCAGGCGAGGGGCGTCAACTCCTACGTGACGGCTCAGATCCGGCCGCAGTACGCCCCGCTTCCCGGTGGACACGCGCGCGGTTCTCCGCCAGAAGACCCTGCTCGGCGAGGCCTACATCGAATTCTCGACCGGCAACGGATCCGGGCGCAAGTTCGCCGATGGCGGGACGATCCCGGCCAGTCACGTCGAGAACACGCAGGCCCTCGACCAGGTCCTCGGCTCCTTTGACCGCCCGACCCAGCGCAACCTCCAGGCGCTGCTGAGCGGAACCGGACAGGCCCTGGCCGGGCGCGGACTGGATCTCAACAACGCATTCGGCAACCTGAACCCGGCGCTCACGGAGCTCTCGGCCATGGTGGGAGTACTGAACCAGCAGCAGGGCGACCTCAAGCGGGTGATCAACAGCAGCGCCACGGTACTGACCACGCTGGGCAGTCGCTCAAGCGATCTGCAGAGCCTGGTCCGCGCCGGGAACGAGGTGCTGTCGGCTACCGCGGCTCGTGACCGCCAGCTGACGGCAACGGTCAACGCGCTGCCGCCGTTTCTTGTCGGGTTGCGAACCACGCTGCGGACGCTCAACACGCACGCTGGGCATCGCGCGGCCGACCCTCGCCGCGCTGGCACCGGTGGCGCCGCTGCTGACGCCGGCGCTCTCGGAGGTGATCAGTCTCTCCGGCCCCGCGACGCGCCTCCTCCGCGCGGCCCCCTCGCTGCTCACCGCCGCGGATGCCGCTCTCCCCGCGATCACCCGGTTCACCACGGCGTTCAAGCCGGCGGTCGACGTGGTCCTGCCCGCCGCGCAGGAAGTCGTCGCCGATCATCAACTTGGTCGCGCTCTATCGCCAGGAGCTCGTCGCCGCGATGGGCAACCTGGCCGCCGACCTGCAGGCCCGAGCTCCAGCGGCTACCAGCGCCGGCTCGGCGTCCTACCTGCGGGCGATCTCTGCGATCGGCCGCGAATCGATCTACGGACAGACGGTCCGCGAGCCAACGCTGCGAACCAACACCAACTTCGCCCCGGGACAACTCGTGAATGTGGGCCGCGGCGGCCTGCTGGCCGCGAACTGCAACAACACGGGCAACCCGTCGCAGGTTCCGCTGCTGTTCGGCAACGTCCCGTGTCGCCTGCAGGCGCCGTTCGCGTGGGGCAACGGGGTGCTCTCGTCCTACTTCCCGCACGTCGTGCGGGCACCGACCCCGAAGTAGGCTCGACTAGACGGTGGGGTGGCCGAGGCGCGCGGCGATGTAGGCGTCGAGCATCAGCTTGCTTTCCTCCAGCAGCCCGCTGTCGCCACCTTGGTCGCGGCGGAATGACTCGCGCAGCAGCCCGTCCCCCGCCAGCACCACCATCTGCGCGGTCCTCGCCCGGTCGCCCTCGGGTGCGGCCGGCCAGTGCACCTGCAGGATCCGCTCGATCGAGCGGGCGATGGCGCTGCGCGTCGGACGGGTCGCGTCACGGACCTGCTCGGTCCGCAGGCCGCCGTACCACAAGGCCAGAAACCCGGGGCGGGCTCGGAAGCCGGCGGCCAGCGCGTCGAGCACAGGGCTCCTGGGTCCTGAAGTGGGTCGAGCTCGTCGATCTCGGCGGCCGCGGCCACGAGATCCTCGAAGTCGCTCCAGTACCGGAGCGCAAGCGCCTCGACGATCGCCTCCTTGTCAGGGAAATAGCGGTAGACCGAGCCGACGGGGATGCCGGCGTGGCGGGCGATCCGGTTGGTGGTGAACCCGGAGCGCCCCCTCCTCGGCCAGCAGCTCATCGGCGGAATCGAGGATCCGACGCACGCGTTCTCGGCTGCGCGCCTGCAGCGGCACGTTGCGCAACTGCGGCTGGTCCCGGTCTAGGAAATCGTCGGACACCCAGTTCACCCCGCTCGAACTTGAAAGTGAGCTTGAGTTCATGTTAGCGTCGCGCGGGTGAGTGAGTCAATGCTCGAGGCTGAGCGCGCTGATGTAGCCGTGGCGGCGCGCAGGCTCGCCGCAGCAGGGCTGGTGATCGGAACCGCCGGCAACATCTCAGTCCGCACGGAGGGACTCGTCGCGGTGACTCCGACCGGCGCGGCACTGCACGACCTCGACGAGGCCGCGATCACCGTCGTCGACCTTGACGGCGCTGCAGGTTGACGGGCCGCGTCCTCCCACGTCCGAGCTTGAGCTGCACCTTGGGATCTACCGCCGCTACGGTGCCGGAGCCGTCGTGCACACGCATGCCCCGATGTCGACGGCGCTGGCCTGCGTGCTCGATGAGCTGCCCGTGATCCACTACCAGATGCTGCTGCTGGGAGGCTCGGTGCGCGTCGCTCCCTATGCGACCTTCGGATCTCCCGGCGTTGGCCGAGGCGACGCTTGACGCGCTGCAGGATCAGCACCGCGGCGCTGATGGCCAACCATGGAGCGATCGTCCGGGCTGGCGACCTGGACACTGCGGTCGAGCTGACGTTATTGCTCGAGTGGGCGTGCGGTGTCTACTGGCACGCGTCGGCACTTGGCCCGCCACGGCGCTGAATCCCGAGCAGCAGCAGGGTGTCGTGGAGGCTGTGGTGCGCACCGGCTATGGCGCGAGTCACGGCGATGAGTCCTGACCCGATGCGAGTGATCGCGCTCGGCGTCCACGTCGTCGACGTGCTCGTACGACCGGTCGAGGAGATCCCCGATGGGCAGGGCGGCCAGCTGGTGGATGAGATCAGGATCACTCCCGCCGGGTCCGCGGGTGGCACGGCGATCACCCTGGCCAAGCTGGGCGCGCAGACGCACAGCGCCGGGGCCATCGGCAGCCGACGCCCTCGGCGACGTGATGATCGACCTGCTCGCTCGCCATGGAGTCACCACCGAGCTCCTCGTCCGCCGGGACGGCGTCCAGACCTCCGCCAGCGTCCTCCCGATCCGCCCCGACGGCTCCCGTCCCGCCTTCCATGTCGTCGGAGCCAACGCCACGTATTCCGCGGCTGACGCGCCCTGGGACGCGATCGCGCAGGCCACCCACCTGCACATGGGCGCGCCTGAGTTCATGGGTGGCGAGGAGGCAGCCAAGATCCTGTCGTTCGCTCGCGAGCGGAGCGTTGTCACCTCGGCGGATCTGCTCGCCCCGGGGGAGCAGGCGCAGGGCGATCCTCGACTGGATCGCGCCCGCGCTTGCGCACCTGGACTATCTCCTGCCCAACGAGGAGCAGGTGATGGGGCTGACTGGCGAGGACGACGTGACCAGGGCGGCGCAGGCCCTGGTCAAGCAGGGCGTCGGTTGCGTGGCGGCGACCTGCGGCGAGCGTGGCGCTGTGATCGTCGACGCTGACGAGACCGTGCACGTTCCGGCGTTCGCCACCGACGTCGTCGACACCACCGGCTGCGGTGACGCTTTCTCCGCCGGGTTTCTGCGCGGACTCTCTGTCGGACGCTCACGGACCGAGTCGCCGGTGCTCGGATGCGCCGCGGCCGCACTCGTGGCGCAGGGTCTCGGCTCTGACCATGGAGACTTTGACCTGGCGGCGGCTGATGCGTTCGCCGCCAGCACCCCAACGCTCGGAAGCTGAAAGGATCGCGATGACAGATCATCAGGACGACATCACCCGTCGGCGGTTTGTCGCGGGAACGCTCGCCGCGGGCGCGGCGGCAGCGGTGCCGGTCGATGCGGAGGCGGCGACCCGCCGCCAAGCGGCGCCGCCGGCCGTCCCCGAGCACCCGCAAGGCCGACGTCGTCGTCGTGGGAGCCGGGATGTCCGGTCTCGTCGCGGCGCGGGCGATCCGTGCGGCGGGGCAAGTCGGTGATCGTGCTCGAGGCTCGCAACCGAGTAGGAGGCCGGTGCCTGAGTCGCCCGCTCGGGACCGGGCGCGAGCGACGTGGCGAACATGGGGGCAACTTTCGTCGGGCCGACGCAGAAGCGGATCCTGGCTCTGATGGCGCGAGCTGGGGATCGGGAAGTTCCCCACCTACGCCAACGGACAGCTGCTCTGGTACGAGGACGGCAAGGCACGCCCTATACGGGCACGATCCCCCCCAGCAGCGATCCGCTGGCCGTCGTGCAACTCGGGACGGTGACCCTCCCGTCGATCGACAGCATGGCGCACGACGCTGCCGCTCGACGCTCCCTACGACGCCCCCCGCGCTGTCGAATGGGACTCGATGACCGTTGATACCTGGGCGCCAGCAGAACATCCTCAGCCCGAAGGGGCGCAGCCTGTTCGCGCTCGCGGTCGAAGCCGTCCTGTCGGTCGAGGCGCGGGACATCTCGATGCTGTACTTCCTCTCCTACGTGCACGCCGCCGGCGGCGTCACCCCGCTGATCGCCAACGCCGGCGCCGGAGGAGCGCAGGACTTCCGGGTGTCCGGGCGGCACGCAGGGCATCGCCATCGCCATGGCCAGGCAGCTCGGGAACCGGGTCCTGCTCTCCCGACCCGTGCGGGAGATTGCCCAGGGCGCGAGTGTCGCGACGGTCCGTGCCGACGGGCTGAGCGTGACCTGCCAAGCGGGTGATCGTCGCCATCCCACCGAACCTGGCCGGCCGGATCATCTATTCGCCGGGCGTCCCGGCGCTGCGTGACCAGCTGACCCAACGCATGCCGATCGGCTCGCTGATCAAGACGATCGGGGTCTACGACCGGCCGTTCTGGCGCGATCATGGCCTCAACGGGCAAGCCAACAGCGATCTCGGACCGGTGAAGGTGACTTTCGACGCGTCGCCGGCCAGCGGCACCCCGGGAGTGTTGCTCGGCTTCATCGACGGGGACGACGCCCGGCAGCTGTCCGATCTTCCCGGCCGCCGAGCGGGCCAGCCGGGCGCTGGCGTCCTACGTCCGGTACTTCGGTCAGCAGGCCGCGAGCCCACGCACGTACTTCGACCAGGTGTGGGACCGCGAGATCTACACCGGCGGCTGCCCGGTCGGCGTGATGCCGCCCGGCGTGATGACCGAGTACAGCCGCGCCCTGCGCGCGCCGGTCGACCGGATCCACTGGGCCGGAACCGAGACCGCCACCGTGTGGACCGGCTACATGGACGGAGCCGTGCAGGCGGGGCAGCGAGCCGCGGCCGAGGTCCTGGCGGGACTGTGAGCTCGGCCGCGGCGATCTGGGGCCGGCCCGCGTTCGCCGGGTCTCCGGGAACAAGCCGACTTGCTCGCTCGCGGCGAGGTGTCCTCGCGGGAGCTGGTGGAGCGCTCGCTGAGCGCCGCGATGGACACCGCCGAGACGCTGAACGCCTTCCGCTGCCTGCGCAGCGATGCAGCCCGCCACGAGGCCGACGAGGCCGATCGCCGGCTGCGCAGCCGGCGAGCGCGGGCCGCTGCTCGGCGTCCCAGTTGCGGTCAAGGACGATCTCGACGTGGCGGGGGAGACCACGCCCTTCGGCTGCGCCGGAGCGTTCGCCGCCCGTGATGCCGACGCCTACGCGGTCGGGCGGCTGCGCCAGGCCGGCGCGGTGATCATCGGCAAGACGAACACGCCCGAGCTCGGCCAATGGCCGATCACCGAGAGCACGCGGGTTCGGCATCACCCGTAACCCGTGGGATGTGCAGCTCACCCCGGGAGGCTCCTCAGGCGGCTCGGCCGCCGCTGTCGCCGCCGGCGTGGTGGCCGGCAGCGCTCGGCTCGGACGGACTCGGCTCGGTCCGGATTCCGGCCGCGTGGACACATCTGGTGGGAATCAAGCCCCAACGGGGGCGGATCTCCACCTGGCCCGACCCTGAGGCGTTCAACGGTCTGACCTGCATCGGTCCAGCTGGCTCGCACCGTCGCGGACGCGGCGTTGTTGCTGGACGCTGCGGCGGGCAACCATCCTCAGGACCGCCATCGGCCCAAGGCGCCCGAGGGGTCGTTCGCAGCGGCCGCCGATCGGCACCCGCGTCGGCTCCGGGTCGCGCTGTCGCTGCGGATCCCCTACGCGGTGGCGCCAGCCCGGCTGGATGGCGAGGTGCGCGCCGCGATCGAGCGAATCGCGGGCGTGATCGATGGGCTCGGTCACGAGGTGGAGCTGGCCGATCCGGCCTACGGCGCGTTCGGAATCGGGGCGTTGCCACGGTCGCTGGCCGGGCTTCGGCAGTGGGCCTCCGCGAGTACCCGACGGCTCGCTGCTTGACCCGCGCACCCGGCACAACGCCCGCGTCGGCGCTGTGCTCGGGGGCCCGGTGCTCCGCGCGGCCCGGCTGCTCGAGCCGGCTGATGGCGTCGGCAGGTCGGCGCGATCTTCCGCCGCTTCGACGTGGTGCTCACACCGACGACCGCGCAGCCGCCGATGCCGGTCGGCGCGATCGACGAGCTGTCCGGCTGGCAGACCGACCGCAGGATGGTCGCCGCCTGCCCCTACACCTGGCCGTGGAACGTCCTCGGCTGGCCGGCCATGAGCGTGCCCGCCGGGTTCACCTCCGCCGGCGCTCCGGTCGGCGCGCAGCTGGTCGGCCCGGAGGGCACCGAGACGCTGCTGATCAGCCTGGCGGCGCAGCTCGAGGAGCGTGAGCGCTGGCATGAGCATCGACCTCCGACTAGCGTGTACGCGCCCGCCCGCTGAAAACCGAGGAGAGAGCCTGCTGATGCCGACCGTTCGCGAAGCGACCTTTGACCTGTTCCGTGCCCACGGGATGACGACCATCTTCGGGAACCCGGGCTCGACCGAGCTGCCGATGCTCGCGGACTTTCCCGAGGACTTCCGCTACATCCTCGGCCTTCAGGAGCTGGTCGTGGTCGGGATGGCAGACGGCTATGCGCAGGCGACCGGGCGGCCCGACCCACGTCAACCTGCATACCGCGCCGGGGGTCGGCAACGCCGTCGGCGGGATCTTCAACGCGCAGGCCAACAAGTCGCCGCTGGTCATCACCGCCGGGCAGCAGGTCCGCGCGCAGATCACGATCGAGGCGAACCTGACCAACCGGGATGCCACGCTTGGCCCCCAGCCCTACGTCAAATGGAGCCACGAACCTCCGCGTCCAGAGGACGTTCCGGGGGCCATCGCCCGCGCCATCCATCACGCGATGCTGCCGCCCCGTGGCCCCGCGTTCGTGTCGATCCCGATGGACGACTGGAACGCCGAGGCCGACGCCGACCGAGCCACCAACGCCATCCGGCGGGTGGTCGACGGGCGAGCGGTTCCGGATCCCGCCTCGCTCGCCCAGCTCGCCGTCCTCGCTCCAGGTCGCCAGCAATCCCGTGCTGGTGGCCGGGCCCGACATCGATGCCAGTGGGGGATGGGCGGACGCGATCACGCTGGCCGAGAAGCAGCATCTGCCGGTCTGGGCCACGCCGGCGCCGGGCGGCGGGCGACTGGGATTCCCGGAGGGTCACCCGAACTTCGTCGGCGTCCTGCCGCCGGCCATCGGGGCGGTGAGCGAGGTGCTGAAGCCCTATGACCTGGTGCTGGTCGTCGGCTCCTCGGTGTTCCCGTATTACCCGTACTTTCCCGGGCCGCTGCTGCCCGAAGGCGCCTCGCTGGTGGCGATCACGAGCGATCCGGCGGAGGCCGCCCGGGCGCCGATGGGCGACGCGATCGTCGGCGACGTGGCGCTCGCGCTCAAGGAACTGGTCGCGCTGGTTGACCAGTCAGAGCGGCCGCGCGGTCGAGCCGCGGCCCGAGCTCGGAGATCCTCCACACGCGGATCCGCTCAGCGGCTCGGAGGCGATGGCGGCCCTGGCCGAGGTGTGGCCACAGGACGGAATCGCGGTCCTCGAGGCGCCCTCGTCGACGATGGCGCTTGCGTAACCGCCTGCGGCTGTCGGAGCCCGGCAGCTATTACTTCGGGTCCAGCGGCGGGCTCGGCTTCGGGATCTCGGCGGCGCTGGGTGTCCAGCTCGGACAGCCGAGCCGGCCGGTGGTCTGCGTCCTCGGCGAGGGCTCGGCGCAGTACGGCATCACGGCGCTGTGGAGCGCGGTGGCGTACAAGATCCCCGTCACCTTCCTCGTGCTCCGCAACCAGGAGTACATGATCCTCAAGTGGTTCGCCGAGTTCGAGCAGCTCTCCGGTGCGCCCGGCCTCGAGCTGCCGGGGCTCGACGTTGCTGCGGTCGCCCGCGCCTACGGCATGTCCGGCGCGGGAGGTCTCGGGCCGAGAGGAGCTGATCGAGCGCGCTGCGCGAGGACATCGCGGTCCAGGACGGCCCGCGGCTGCTGCAGGTGCCCGTGGCCTCCGGAATGTGGCTGGAGTAGCGGCTTGCCCGCTGCTGCAGATCGCGCGCCCGAGTGGGTCGCGAGCGGCACGCCCGGGCCGCTGCGGTCCGATCTGACGCGGGTCCTCGGCGCGGAGCGGGTGCTCAGCGACGCGCTCGACCTCGTCGCCTATGCCTCCGACGCGAGCCCGTACCGGCTGATCCCCAAGGCGATCGCCATGCCGCACGACATCGACGATGTGGTTGCGCTGCTGGGCTGGGCCCGGCGCAGCCGGACCCCGCTGGTGTTTCGTGCCGGGGGTACCTCTCTGAGCGGGCAGTCGCAAAGCGACTCGGTTCTGGTCGACGTCCGCCGTCACTGGCAGCGGGCGAAGGTGCTCGAGGACGGGCTCCGCGTGCGCGTCCAGCCCGGCATGGTGCTCGGCCATGTCAACCGGCTGCTGGCGCGTCATGGCCGCAAGCTCGGGCCCGACCCCGCCAGCACCGATATCGCGTGCATCGGCGGCGTCATCGCCAACAACTCCGGCGGGATGCGCTGCGGCGTCGTCTCCGACTCGTACCGCACGGTCCGTTCGATGAAGCTGGTGCTGGCCTGCGGCGCGACGATCGACACCGACGCCCCCGGCGCCGAGGAGCAGTTCGCCGCCGCGGCACCAGAACTGGCGGCGGGCTCGAGGCGCTGCGGGATCAGCTCCGCGCCAACCCCGGGCTGGCCGAGCGGGTGGCGCGGAAGTTCCAGATCAAGAACACCACCGGCTACCGCCTGTGTGCGCTCCTGGACGCTGACACGCCGCTTGAGATCTTCCGCCGGCTGGTCATCGGCTCCGAGGGCACGCTCGCGTTCGTCGCCGAGGCCGTGTTCGACACCGTCCCGCTCGGTCGCCACACCACGATCGCACTGGTCTTCTTCGAGGATCTCGACGCCGCCGCCGACGCGGTTCCAGCGCTGGTGGCGGCGGGGGCGACGGCGACGGAGCTGATGGTCGCGCCGACGCTGATCGCTGCCGCCTACAACATGCCCGGAACGCCCGAGCGCTGGAAGGAGCTGCCGCCGAGCAGCGCGGCGCTGCTGGTGGAGTTCCGGGCCGATGAGGTGGATGCGCTGGGTGGATCCGAAGCGGCGGCGATGGAGATCCTCGACGGACCGCCCGCTCGTCGACGCCGCGGAGTTCTCCCGGGAGCCGGAGCAGGTCGAGATGCTGTGGCGGGTGCGCGAGGGCATGCAGGGGCTGCTGGCGGCGATGCGCCCGCCCGGCGTCTCGCTGATCATCGAGGACGTCTGCGTGCCGCCCGCCCGGGTGGCCGAAGCGGCCAAGGATCTCCAGGCGCTGCTCGGCCGCCACGGTTTTCTGCCGGGCTTGGCGGGACACGCGTCCGCGGGCAATCTGCACTTCCTGCTCACCCCCAACTTCGGGGATGCGGCCGACCTGGAGCGCTACGAGGCGTTCATGACCGAGCTCGTCGAGCTGATCGTGGACAAATACGACGGCTCGCTGAAGGCCGAGCACGGCACCGGCATCAACATGGCCCCGTTCGTCGAGCGCGAGTGGGGGCCCGAGGCCACCGAGATGATGTGGCAGATCAAGCGGCTGGCCGACCCGGACGGGATCCTCGCGCCCGGGATCGTCCTCAACCGCGACCCACGGATCCATCTGCGCAACCTCAAGTCGACGCCGGAGATCGAGGAGGTGGCGACGAAGTGCATCGAGTGCGGGTTCTGCGAGCCCGTGTGCCCCTCGCGCAACGTCACCACGACGCCCCGCCAGCGCATCGCGATCCGGCGGGAGATGGCGCGGCAGGCGCCGGATTCCCCGGTGCTGAAAGCGCTGCGCGAGCAGTATGACTACGCGGCCATCGACACCTGCGCCGCCGACGGATCGTGCAAGCACGTGTGTCCGGTGGGGATCGACACCGGCCAGCTGATCAAAGGTTTCCGCCACGAGGCGCACGGGCCTCGCGCCGAGCGCGCGGCGGCTGCGGCGGCCCGCCGCTACGCGCCGCTCGAGCGCCTGGCGCGCGGCGGATTGCGCGCGGGAAACCGGCCGGCGCGAATGCTGGGACGCGAGCTGCCGCCACCGGCCCCGTCCGGACTGCCGCCCACGCGCGCGTGAAGGCGCGGCCGCGGTCTACATGCCGGCCTGCATCAACCGGATCTTCGGCAATCCGCGTGAGCGGGGCGCGCACCCGACCCTGCCCGAAGCGCTCGTTGCCGTCTCGGCCCGCGCCGGGCGGCCGTTGTGGATCCCACCCGACGTCGCCGGTCACTGCTGTGGCACGCCGTGGAGCTCGAAGGGATACACCGACGGGCACGCGCTGATGTCAGCGAAGGTCTCAGGGGCGCTTGCGCGTTGGACCGACGGCGGGTCGCTGCCGGTGGTCATCGACGCCACCTCGTGTACCCATGGTCTGCTCAGTGAGATCGGAGAAACCTCGGTGCAGGTGCTCGACTCGATCGCCTGGGTGCACGATCAGCTGCTGCCTCACCTCACCATTCCGCGCCGGCTCGCCACGATGGCGGTCCACCCGACCTGCGCCTCCCAGCACCTGGGCCTCTCCGGCAAACTCGCGGCCGTGGCAGCGCGGATGGCCGATGAGGTGCTCGTACCGGCGGCTTCGAGTTGCTGTGGGATGGCCGGCGACCGAGGGCTGCTGCATCCCGAGCTTCCAGCCTCCGCGCTCCGTGATCTGGCGCTCGAACTCGAGGGCCGCAGCCTTGACGCCTGCGTGTCCAGCAACCGCACGTGCGAGGTGGCGCTGCATCAGGTCACCGGACGGCACTACGCTTCGTTTGTGCTCGCCCTAGAGGAGCTGACGCGAGAATGACCCGATGGCGCATGTCCGCTGCGGTTCTCCTCGCGGCGACAGCGCTGGTCAGTCGGCCTGCTCGCCGGGTCCGCCCCTGCGGGAAATCGGCCGGCTGCGGCTCTGGGCGCCCCACCCCTTGACCGTTATTCGCTGGTCCACGGCTGCTACAGGGTGCAGCCCGCGGTGGGAACAACCGGGGTGGTCATTCCATCGGGTCCATACAGGATGCAGGCGACAACGCTGGGGGAGTACCTGTTCTACGGCGTGAGCGGAGACTTCCTCGCCGGCGGTGCCGCGCCGACGATGGTGGCGAGCCCCAGCGCCCAGACGATCTGGCGCGTCGACGGTGACCCGCGCGCCGGCTTCACGATCACCAACCCGGCCACGGGGATCGCGCGGGCGGTCAGCTTCGTGCCCGCCTCCGGCTGCGCCACCTACCCCGAGGCCGAGGTCGACGCCACCGGCTCGCCGTTCTCGGGCTCGAGCCCGCAGGCGCAGGTCAACGGGACGATCGATGCCCACGTGCATGTCACCGCGTTTCGAGTTCCTCGGCGGGGAGTGGCACTGCGGCCGGCCCTGGGACGCCCTCGGCGCACCGTTCGCGCTGCCTGACTGCAGCGCGTACCAGCAGGGCGCCAACGGCCAGGTCGAGAGCTTCCAGGACTACGGCGCGCCCGCTGCACGCGCACGACACGCGCGGCTGGCCGACCTTCCAGGCCTGGCCCGCGCCCGACCGACCTGGCCGAGGAGGGTGACTACTACACCGGCATCAAGCGGGCGTGGATGGCCGGTCTGCGGGTGATGGTCACCCAGCTCGTCGACAACGAGGCGCTGTGCCAGCTCATGACCACCCGTCACAACCCGTGCAACGACATGGCCGCGGTTCACATCCAGGCGCGTGACCTGCATGCGACTGCAGGACTACGTCGACGCTCAGGCCGGCGGGCCCGGCAAGGGCTTCTTCCGGATCGTCACCAATCCCTTCCAGGCGCGGCAGGCGATCAACCAGGGCAAGCTGGCGGTGGTCGAGGGGATCGAGGTCTCCGCACCTGTTCAACTGCGGCGAGTTCCTCGGCATCCCGCACTGCACTCAGGCGCAGGTCGACGCCGGCCTCAAGGAGATTCGCGCGCTCGGCGTGAGCACGTTCTTCCCGGTCCACAAGTTCGACAACGCGTTCGGCGGCGCGAAGATGGACGGCGGCACGACGGGCGTGCTGATCAACGCGCGGCAACCACCTCGAGACCGGCCAGTTCTTCGACATGAAGACCTGCACGGGAGCCGAGCACGACAACACGCAGATCACCGTGCTCCCGCCACCGGCCGGTGGCGCACGCTGTTCAACGGCCCCGGTCGCGCGCTGCATCCCCGGCGGGCCTGCTGCCCGTTTATCCGCCGCCGCCGCACTGCAACGCGCGCGGACCTGACCCCGATCGGCGCCTACCTGATCAACAAGATGATCCAGCAGCACTTCATCGTCGAGCTCGACCACATGGACGTCATCACCGGCCGACTCGACGCTCTCGGTGCTCGAGGCTCACCACTACTCGGGCGTGATCTCGGCCCATAGCTGGGACTCGCCGCAGGAGAACCCGCGGATCTACAACCTCGGTGGCTTCGTCACGCCGATCGCCGGGGCCTCGCCGACCTCGTTCCTGGATCAGTGGCGGGCTCGCTGACGATCCGCAACCCTCGCTTCTACAACGGCACCGGCTTCGGCTACGGCGCCGACATGAACGGGCTGGCCGAGCAGACCCAGCCGACCTCCGGGCCATCCGATCACGTACCCGTTCACCTCCTACGACGGCCGGGTCTCGTTCGCGCGCGAGCAGTGGGGACAGCGGGTGTTCGACCTCAACAAGGACGGCGTGGCCAACTACGGCATGTATCCCGACTGGCTGCAGGAGCTGCGGACGCTCTGGCCGGGCCGCCGATCCTGGCCGACATGTTCCATGGCGCCGAGGCCTATCTGCAGATGTGGGAGCGCGCGTACGGCGTGCCCGCCACGAGCTGCCGTCCGGCCGCCGGCTCCTTCGGCGCCGAGGGTGTCGGCCCGCTCCGGCTCGGACTCGGCACCCAGCCGGTCCTGTACGGGGCCGGCCAGCCGGCGGCGCGTCCCGGCCGGGCCTACCGCTATTGCGTAACGGCGAGCCGCGGGCAGCTCGCCGCCGTGTTCGGCCAGCAGCGGCCACCTCGCCTTCGTGGCCGGCACGCCTCAGGGCTACCGCGGCGGCGGGCCTTGCCCCGGGGACCCGGGTGGCGGGACAAGCGCCTGCGCCGGTCCGCTCGTGCCCTCGGCGGTGGCGTGTGGCTCGGTCGCCGGAGCCTGGCGGGCGGGTCGCGGTTCGTCTTCGTGGTTCGCGGCGGCGTGGTCAGATCGGTCGGCGTCGTCTCGCGTGGCGACGGCCGGAGCATGCCGGCGTGCGATCCGACGTCAGCGCCGCGGGCATTGCCTGAGGGCGGGGCGGGCGCAGCGGCCGGGTCGTCTGGGGCGCCCGCCGCGGGGCTGTGCAACGACTGCCGTCACCAGCAGCTGGTCCCAACCACCCGCGGGTCGGTGTTCTCGCTCTGCCGTCGCTCCCGGGACGAGCCAGATCGCTTCCCGCGTTATCCCCGGCTGCCGGTGCTGCGGTGTAACGGTTGGGAGGCGATTGAACCCGGCTGAGGGTCAGGGCCGGGCCCCGGGACTACTGCAGAACGCAACGGACCGGGCTCGGGGTTATCCGGTCCGCCCGTCGACGGCCTGGGTCGGTCTACGACGGCGGCAGCGGATCGAGCACGATCAGGTTGCTGCCGTCCTGCGCCTGAACGAGATGCTCGGCGAATTGGCCGCGGGCCGTGATCTGCTCGACCAGCGCCGCTTCGGGAGTCTGCCGCCACAGACCCAGTTCGGAGACCAGCGGGGGAAACTGCAAGGGGAGCGTGTTGGACAGCGGCTGGTTGAGCCAGGGCTTCAGCTCGTCGCGCAGGAACAGCAGCGCGATGTCGAGTGGTTTGGCGGTGGTCTTGGCGCCCGAGGACGGCGGCGTGGCGCTGAGCGCGCTCGTGGACTGGGTCTTGCCGGGCGGAAGGACGGCGACGACGTTCTCGGTGCCCGGGATGTACTTGAACGTGTACAGGGCGAGTTCCAACGCTTCGCGGCGCAACAGCAGCAGCCGGTCGTTGCTCGGCGTTCCGGTGCCGATGGCGCAGTTCGATGTGCCGATGCCGCACAGGTTGTAGGCCACCGTGTGACCGCCGATCAGCGAAACCGCGGTCGACGGCGGGTTGGCCCGCACGGCGACCTGCAGGCCACCGGTGGAACCGGAGGTGGAGGATGCCGACGTGCTCGAGGTGCTCGAGGAGCTCACGTCGGCGACCGTGACCACGTCGAGCTGATCGACCGGAGAGATCCGGTAGAACGGCGCCAGGTGATCGGCGATCTCCCGCGCGCCCTGAGCCCCGCCGTCGGATGGCGACCAGCTCGACCATTTCGGCGCCGGTCCGGAGGAACTGCCGGTGGCCAGCACGGCCAGCGCGATCGCGATCGCGCCGATCGCCACGCCGACCAGCGTCGCCGTGACAGCCCGGAACTTCTGGTTGTGCGGCGATGTGGTTTCGTTCACACCGTCGGCCATGTGCGATCGTCGGAGAGGTTGATGTCGGGCCGCTGCAGGCCGACGCTGTTGAGCAGGTCGGTCACCTCGTCGCCATGCATTTCCTTGCGCTCGACCAGCGTGTCGGCGATCCGCTCGATCTGGGGGCGATTGGAGACCATCAGCGAATAGGCTGTGACGTAGGCCTGGCCGAGGATCTGCGCGGCCGCGGCTCGCTTGTCCCGATCCCCCAGCACCGAGGCGATCGGATCGGACATGAACGGTGACCCGCTGCCGGCTCGGTTCATGATCGTCAGGCCGATGCGCTCGAGGCGCGCCAGCACCTCTTTGGCGTCGTCCTCGACGTCGAGACTGCCGTCCAGGTGGACCGCGTCCGGGCCCATCGCCCACATCCCGACCATCGCTGCGGCCGTCGCCGTCGCGGCGATGACGTCGCCGCTGACGCCTTGAGAATTCTCGCCGTAGAACGCCTGTTCGGCCGCCATCGCTCCAAGGGTCATGATCAGGCTGCCCATGATCCGGCTGCGGAACTGCGAGAAGCGCTCGTCCTTCTCCATCCCCTGGTAGTGACCCAGAGAGCTGCCGCGCTTGCGGATCGAGAGGCGCGTGGAGAGGATGTCCTTCTCCAGGTACACGTGGCCCGCGGCTGCGTGCCCGGCCTCGTGAATCGCCACCGCGCGTGTCTCCTCTGGGACGTACTCGATGTTCTGGGCGGTCCCGGCCTCGACCGTGGTCATCGCCTCGACGATGTCGCCCCAGCCGAACCGGCGCCGGCCCTCCGAGTGCGCGATGGTCAGCGCCATCGAGCAGCACTGCTCGATCATCGACGGCGAGTAGCCGTTGGTGATCCGGGCCAGCTCGTCGCGCCGGCGGCGGGTGTCAAGGTCAGTCTCGTGGTCGACCTTGTCCAGGTACAGATCGAAGATGTCGAGCCGGTCGTCCTTGGTCGGCGTCCGGAACCAGATGTGGCGGCCCATTCGTCCGGCGCGGGTCAGCGCAGGATCGAGCACGTCGATCGGGACGTTGCAGGCGCCGATGAAGTAGATCTGCTCAGGCCGCGGCTTCGGTGGCGCGACACGCAGCGGCACCCGTCCGAGTTTGCCCGGGACGATGAACATCGCGTCGAGGAACGTGTTGAGGCGGTTGGTCAGGACCTTGCGCATGACCGGCGGCTCGTCGATTCCGTCCATCACGACCAGCAGCTGGTTGAGCGCCTGGCCTCCGCCCATTCCTCCGCCCATGCCGAAACCCGGGTAGATGCGCTGGATCCGCTCGGTCGCTCGCTGGACGAAGGCCGAATAGCCGGTGCTGTGAGACTCGGCGCGCTGGTCGAACAGGCGCTCACGCCACGCACGTGACTCGATGACCAGATCGCCGGTCGGCGTCAGTGAGCCGTTGGGACCGTAGAAGCAGAAGTCGTGGATCGAGTTCGGAATCGCGCCGGACGCGCCCGCCGGGGCCCCGCCCAGGGCCTGGCGGCGCATCCCGACGGCGTCGATCTCGTCGATGAAGACGATGCACTGGCCGCCCCACTTCTTGGCCAGCTTGCGCGCCTTGCGGGCCAGGAACTGAACCGTGATCGCGTCCATCCCGATGAACATGCCGGCGAAGCCCGGAACCGGGGATGGTCACGAACGGGCAGTTGAAGTTGGTCGCGATCGCCTTGGAGATCATCGTCTTGCCGGTTCCCGGGCGCGCCCAGGAACAGCAGCCCGCGCTCACGCTTGCCGCCCGCCTTCTCGAACTCCTCCCCTGACTGCCACAGGCTGATCACCCGGGTGATCTCCTCCTTGGCCTCGGCCTGGCCGCGCACGTCGTCGATCTTCACGCCCCAGCTGGCATCGCCCGGCTCGTAACCCCGGATCTGGCGGACGGCGAAGAACAGAAACGGCCCGAAGAAGATGGCGAAGTTGACGAAGAACAGCAGCGGCAGCTGGATGAACACCAGGCCGAGCTGGGGGAGGGTGTCGGGCGGGAAGATCGCCCGCAGGCCCGTGAAGGGCTTGAAGAACGGCGCGCTGACGCCGGCGAAGGCGAAGAACAGCTGCGCCAGCCCGAGCAGCGCGAACACGATCAGTACGTAGACCGGAAGGCGGCGGAACTTCGTGCGCCAGTACCAATAGCGGCGCCGGGCGACGATGTCGTCGGCCTTGACCGACTCGTCAGCGCCGTACAGAGCCGGCGTGGGCAGCAGCTTGCGGACCACGACCTCGACCAGGCCGCGGAAGGCGATCACCGCCACGACGGTGAGGATCAGCGAAGGCAACAGGCCGATGTGGTCGGACTGGTAGAGCAGCAGGAAGAACACCGGGCTGGTGAGCAGGGCGACACCGGTAGCCACCCGCGTCAGCCGCCGCCACTCGTGGGCGAGGGCGGAAGCGTGTTGGTTGATCGGTCCCCGCATCCCCGGCGGGCTCTGCTCGGCGTAGGCCATGCTCTGAGCTTGAGGGTACATGGGAGGCCCGGCTAGATGCGAAACTTCGGGCGTGGCCGTCCAGCTCTCACGGCGCGTCGCCCGTTTCAATCGGGAGGTCAATAACCCGATCCAGCTGACCTACGCGTGGCTCCTGCCCCCATGGGCGGTCATCTGCCACCACGGCAGGCGCTCCGGCCGGCCCTACCGGACGCCGGTCAACGCCTACCGGCATGGACAGACCCTGGCGGTGGTGATCCTCTACGGAGAGCGCTCCGACTGGGTTCAGAACGTGCTTGCCGGCGGTGGCGAGGTGGTCCGGGCCGGAAGGACCGTATCCGCTGACTGATCCCCGCGTTGTACCGCCGGGCCAGGCCGCGGATGTCTCGCTCGTTGCGCGTGCTGCGGGCCGGGCGTCCGGGAAGCTGCTGGTGGCGAGGCTGGGGGAGCCCCGGCACGGCTGGGGTCGAGGACCTGGCGCCCGCGGCCGATAGCGTCCCGGGATGAGCAAATCGTCGAGGGGCGTTCACGAGCCCAGGCCACCATCCGCGCGCCGCGGTCAGGTTGTCCTGTTCGGTGCCCTCGCGTTCGAGCTGGTGATCGCGACGATCGACGTGATCACGAAGGACCGGATCATCACGAACTTCTTCCTCGTCGCACCGCTGGCACTGGCAGCGTTCGGAATCACGCGTGAAGTGCTCATTGCCGGAGCGCCCGCCTTGGCGCTGGTCGTTCTCAGCGGCATCTGGGATGACTACTTCTTCACGCTCGATCACCTGCTCCGGATCGGGGTGGTGCGGCACCGGGTTCGCCCTCGCACTGGTCGGGGTGCGCAACCGGCGGCAGGCGGAGACGCTCGTCGCACAGCTGCGCGCGACCCGGGAGCAACTGAACCTGACGCTCGGCGCCTTGGCTGAGGCAGTCACGGTGCACGACGAAAACGGCCGGCTGACGTTGCTGAACCCGGCAGCGTTGAGGCTGCTTGGCCTCAGCTCAACCGAGGAAGCTCTGGCCACGGACGCAGATCAGCTGCTGGCGCGCTTCGAGGGACGCCATGAAGATGGGACGAGGGTCACCATGGAGGAGATGACGGGGCGCGGGCGGCTGCGGGGCGAGGCGTCTGCACCGCTGCTGACGAAATGGCGGGGCCGGAAGTCTGGTCATGAGCGATGGCTGCTGATCAAGACGAGCCATTACCACGACGATCGGGGACGCGTGTTGGCAGTCAACGTGATCGAGGACATCACCGAGGCAAAGGAAGCGGAGTTGCGGGGTCGCTTCCTCGCCCACGCGAGCGAGGTCCTGTCCTCCTCGCTGGACTTCGAGGACACACTGCAGAAGGTGGCTCGGCTGGCGGTGCCCGAGCTGGCGGATTGGTGCGCAGTCGAGTTGGTCGATGAGCACGGCGAGAGCCGCCAGGTTGCGGTCGCGCATGTCGATCCTGCCAAGGTTGAGTTTGCGATCGCTCTGCGGGAGCAATATCCGCCGGACCCTGAGGTTCCCGGTGGCGTTCCCACGGTGCTGCGGACCGGGCAACCTGAGCTCTACCCGACCATCAGCGATGAACTGCTGGCTGCCGGCGCACGGGACGAGGAGCATCTCCGTCTGGCCCGAGAGCTGCAGATGCGCTCGGCGATGATCGTTCCGATGCGTACCGGCAAGACGGTGATCGGTGCCATTACCTTCGTGGCGGCTGAGACCAAGGGCGCCTACAACGCGCAGGACCTGGCGTTTGCCCAGGAGCTGGCATCACGGGCATCGGCTGCAGTGGCCAATGCCCGGATCTACCACGAGCGCAGCCGGACGGCCGAGACTTTGCAGCGGAGCCTGCTGCCGGCGGCGCTGCCTGAGATGCCGGGCTGGCGGGCCTCCACGCTCTACCGGCCGGCGGATCAGCTCAGCCAGATCGGCGGGGACTTCTTCGACCTGTTCAGGGCCGCGGAGGGCTTCACGGTGGTGCTCGGCGACGTCACCGGCAAGGGCGTCGAAGCCGCCGCTGTCACGGCGTTGGCACGGCACTCGACCAAGACGGCAGCGTTGCTGGGGCTCTCGCCGGCGGGAATTCTCGGACTCCTGAACCGGATCCTGCTCGACGAGGCCGAGCTATCCCTGATGACGGTCGTGTGCGCGCATGTAAGCCAGCGCGGAGGGCAGGTTGAGATGGCGACCGCCTCGGCGGGGCATCCTCCGCCGTTGCGCCGCCGGCCGGGCGAACGTCCTGTGGCTCTGGGGACCACCGGCGTCCTCCTCGGGGTCGAACGCGATGGCAGTTGGCCAGAGACGACATGGGTGATCGAGCCGGGAGACACGCTGCTGTTCTACACCGACGGCGTCACCGATACACCGGGCAGTGACGCCCGCTTCGGCGAGCTCAGACTGGAGAATCTGCTCGCCGACAGTGGTGGCGACCCTGATTCTCTGCTGTCGGCGATCGACGGCGTCCTCCGCGAGTATCAGGTAGGAACGCATGTCGACGACACCGCGATGTTGGCGCTCCAGTTCGTCGGCGACCAGCTCCGGCCCCCGTCTGCGCCTGCGGCCGAGCGCGCACCATCGGCGAGCTGACGCGGCGGCAGCCGGTGTTTGTGCTCACCGGCCAGCGGGAATAACTGCGTTGCAGCTACTCGCGAACAGGAGGTTCTGAGATGGGGATCGGTACATCGTTGTTCTTGATTGCGCTGGGAGCGATCCTGCGCTTTGCGGTACACGTGACCGCACGAGGGTTCAGCGTCCATTCGGTCGGGATCATCCTGATCATCGTCGGGATCGTCGGGCTCGTGATCTCGCTGTTGTGGATGACGGTGTGGAGCGAACGCCGCCGCGAGGTGGTCGCCTACGACTCCGCGGCGCCGACACGCCGCGTTCCCTAACCGGCTCCTAGGGTGGCATAACATCAGAGGCCGATGCCTCTGTATGACTTCCGCTGCCGAGCCTGCGGCGAGCGGTTCGAAGCGCTGGTCTCCTCCTCCTCGGAGGTTCCCACCTGCACCGCCTGCGGCCGCGATGATGTCGAGCGTCTCTTCACCCCATTCGCGGGCCCGTTCACGGTTGGGCTGCGCGGCGTCGCCGCCCGGCGCTCGAACGCGCTCCGCGGCGAGCGCGAGCGGCAGCGTCAAGAGCGCCGGGCCGCCCGGCGGACCAAGCCCCAAGACGGATAGAGCGACGCCATGTCGGCCGCGCTGATCATCGTCGACATGCTCAACTCCTACGAGCACGAGGACGCTGACCCCCTGATGGATTCAGTGCGGGAGGCCTTGCCGGCGATGCGAGACCTGATCGACCGGGCTCGCGCGGAGAAGACTCTTGTCGTCTACGTGAACGACAACCTGGGAGACTGGAGCGCGGGCAGAGCCGAGTTGGTGGAGCGCGCGATGAACGGCCGCGCGCCAGAGCTGATCGAGCCGCTGATTCCGCCTCCCGGCACCCCATTCGTGGTCAAGGCCAGGCATTCGGTCTTCTACCAGACCCAGCTCGAGTACCTCCTTCGCCAGGAGCGGATCGACCGACTGATCCTCGCCGGTCAGGTGACCGAGCAGTGCATCCTCTATTCGGCCCTGGACGCCTATGTCCGCCACTTCGGCTTGGCCATCCCCAGGGATTGCCGTTGCCCACATCCAGGAGGATCTGGCCGAGGCGGCACTGAGAATGATGGCGTCGAACATGCGCGCCCAGGTCGTCTCCGGGCGGGAGGCCCTGGAGGTCGCCGAGGACCCAGTCGGCTGAGCGCAACGCCTGTCTAGAGGTTCACGGCCACATACTTCGTCTCGAGGTACTCCTCGATCCCCTCGGGACCACCCTCGCGACCGAACCCGGACTGCTTGATCCCGCCGAACGGCGCGGCGGCGTTGGAGACCATCCCCTGGTTTAGGCCAACCATCCCGGTCTCAAGCCGCTCGGCGACTCGCAGCGCCCGCTTCACATCGCGGGTAAAAACGTAGGCAACGAGTCCGAACTCGGTGTCGTTGGCCGAGGCGATCGCCTCGTCCTCGTCCGCGAAGGCCTTGACGGGGGCGACGGGGCCGAAGATCTCCTCGCGCAGCAGGCGCGCGTCCTCCGGGACGTCGGCCAGGACGGTGGGATCGTAGAAGTAGCCGGCTCCCTCTCGAACGTGGCCTCCCACGAGCACCTTGGCGCCGCGGCTGACGGCGTCGTCGACGAGCTCGGCCACCTTGTGACGCTGATCCTCGTTGATCAGGGGGCCGACCTCGACGTTCTCCTCGGTGCCGCGGCCAACCCTCATCGAGCCGAGCTTCTCGGCGAGCCTCTCGGCGAACCGGTCGGCCACGGCCTGGTGGACGTGGAACCGGTTGGCGGCAGTGCACGCCTCTCCGATGTTCCTCATCTTCGCGATCACGGCACCCTCGACGGCGGCGTCAAGGTCAGCATCTTCGAACACGATGAACGGCGCGTTGCCCCCGAGCTCCATCGACAGCCTGAGGAGGTTCTGCGACGCCTGCTCCATCAGCTTGCGCCCGACCTCGGTGGATCCGGTGAACGACAGCTTGCGTAGACGAGGATCCGCGATCAGGGGGCTCATCGTCTCGCCGGAGGAGGACGCCGTGATCAGGTTGAGAACGCCCTTGGGCAGCCCGGCTTCCTCGAGGATCTTCGCCAGCATCAGCATCGACAGCGGCGTGTTCTGGGCGGGCTTGACCACGACCGTGCAGCCGGCGGCGAGCGCCGGGCCGATCTTGCGTGTGCCCATGGCCAGCGGGAAGTTCCACGGCGTGATCAGCAGGCAGGGGCCAACGGGCTGCTTCATCGTCAACAGCCGTCCCTGGCCGTTCGGCGCCACTGCGTAGCGACCGTCGATCCTGACTGACTGTTCGGAGAACCAGCGCAGGAATTCGGCGGCGTAGGTGATCTCGGCTTTGGACTCTGCGAGCGGCTTACCCATCTCAAGCGTCATCAGCAGCGCCAGCTCATCGGTGCGCGCGATGACGGCGTCGAACGTCCGGCGGAGGATTTCGCCGCGCTCGCGGGGGGCGTGCTGGCTCCACTCAGCGCCGGCCTGAACCGCGGCGTCGAGGGCAGCCCGCGCGTCATCGGCTGAGGCGTCGGCAACTTCGCACAGCGCTCCGCCGGTGGACGGGTCCTCTACGGACAGGGTTCCGTTCGCGCCGTCGCGCCACTCCCCGCCGATGAACAGTTGCTTGGGGACCTGATCAAGGATGCCGTGCTCTTCGGGTGCGGAAATTGTGGTCATGAGAGGAACCTACCCCACGGCCGGGTTCGGCCAACGCGCAGATGGCGAATCGGCGGAGCCGGCCGAACCCGAGGGTCCGGCCGGCTCCGGTTTACGCACATTCGGTGACTAGGCGGTCTGGTGCAGGGGCGCCGGCTCCAGCGCGGCCGCCAGCACCTCGTCGATCGTCATCGCGAAGTGGAACTTCATCGCCTCACGGACGTCCTCGGGCACGTCGTCCAGGTCGCCGCGGTTGCGCTCGGGCACGACCACGTCGGTCAGTCCGGCTGCGTGCGCGGCCAGGACCTTCTGCTTGAGGCCGCCGATCGGCAGGACTCGACCCTGCAGGGTCACCTCACCGGTCATTCCGACGGTGTGCCGCACCGGACGTCCGCTGAGCAGCGAGCTCAGGGCGGTGACCATCGTCACGCCGGCGCTGGGACCGTCCTTCGGGATCGCACCGGCCGGGACATGCACGTGGAACGAGCGGTCATCGAACGCATGCGCATCGATTCCCAGGTCATCCGCGTGTCCGCGGACGTAGGAGAGAGCGATCTGCGCCGACTCCTTCATCACGTCCCCGAGCTGGCCCGTGAGGGTCAGGCCGGGCTTGCCCTGCATCGCGGTGGCCTCGACGAACAGCACGTCGCCGCCCGCTCCGGTAACCGCGAGTCCGGTGGCGACACCGGGCACGGCCGTCCTGATCGCCGACTCCTGGAAGTGCCGCTGGCGTCCGAGAGCGTCCCGGACGGCGTCCAGGTCGACCGTGACGGGAGCGGTTGCCTTGCCCGAGGCGATCTGGGTCGCCGTCTTGCGCAGCAGCGTGCCCAGGTCACGCTCCAGCTGGCGGACGCCGGCCTCACGCGTGTATTCGATGGCGATCGTCTGCAGCAGCTCGTCGGAGATCTCGACCTCCTCCGAGCGGAGACCGTTGCGCTCCAGCTGACGCGGCCATAGGTAGCCACGGGCGATTCGCGGCCTTCTCGGAGGTGGTGTATCCGTCGAAGCGGATGACCTCCATCCGGTCCAGCAGCGGACCGGGGATCGTGTCCGCGACGTTCGCGGTAGCGATGAACATGACGTTGCTCAGGTCCACCTCGACATCCAGGTAGTGATCCCGGAAGCTGTGGTTCTGAGCGGGGTCCAGCACCTCGAGCAGGGCTGAGCTGGGGTCGCCACGCCAGTCGGCGCCGACCTTGTCGACCTCGTCGAGCATGATCACCGGGTTCATCGTCTCGGCGTCCCGGAGGGCTCTCACCAGTCGCCCGGGGAGGGCGCCGATGTAGGTTCGCCGGTGTCCACGGATCTCGGCCTCATCGCGGACGCCGCCCAGGGACATCCTCACGAATTCCCGTCCGGTCGCCCGAGCGATCGACTCGCCGATGGAGGTTTTGCCGGTGCCCGGAGGTCCGAGCAGGGTCAGGATCGCGCCCGAGCGCTTGTCCTGGTTGATGCCACGCTCCTCGCGCAGCTTCTTGACCGCGATGTACTCGACGATCCGATCCTTGACGTCCTCCAGGCCCGCGTGATCGGCATCGAACACCGTCCTGGCGTGCTGCGGATCCAGACGCTCCTCGGAACGCTTGCTCCACGGTACGGCGATCAGCCAGTCCAGGTAGGTGCGGATCACACTCGACTCGCCGCTCTGCTCGCCGACGCGCTCGAGCCGTCCGAGCTCCTTCTCGGCCTGCTCACGGACCTCCTCGGGCATACCCGCCTCGGCGATCTTGGTCCGGTACTCCTCCACGACGGAGGCGTCATCCTCGCCAAGCTCCTTGCGGATCGACTCCATCTGCTTGCGCAGGAAGTACTCCCGCTGCTGCTTCTCCGCTCCAGACTCGACGTCGTCGCGGATCCGCTTGCGGACCTGCATCTCGGCCAGCCGCTCGCGCTGGTAGCCGAGCGCCAGCTCCAGCCGCTCGGTCACGTCGACCGTCTGCAGCAGCTTGATCTTCTGCTCGTAGTTGAGATCGGGGGAATAGCCCGAGGTATCGGCCAGCGAGCCGGGCTCGGTGATGCTGCGCACGAACGCAGAGATCCGGCCGTCGTCGCCGCGGAGCTCCAGGAGCTCCTCGACCACGGCGCGGTACTCACGCTCGAGGTTGCGGGTGCGGCCGTCGACGGGCACCTCGTCGGGCCGCTCTTCGACCTCGACGAACAGCCGTCCGTCGGGCATGCGTGTGCGCGGCACCGGCGATGCCACGATGGAGTCCGGTGAGCGCGACGGCGCGTGCGCCGCCGGGCAACCGAACCTGCTCGGAGACCTCGGCGACGGTTCCGACGCCGGCAAATTCCTGCTCATGACGCGGCACGAGCAGAACGCGTTCCTCCTCGGCTACGTCTACGGCGAGCGTAAGCGTCATGCCCGGGAAGACGACTGCGTCATCCAGTGGTACTAGGAGTAGACGAGACATCCAGGGTTCACTTTCAGTAGTTGCTTACGAAGAATAAGTGAAGCTTAGCAGTTCGAGTCGGCCGCCGTGCGGTCGATCTCAGTGGATAGGACTAAGATTATCGCATGGGTCGAGGCGGCCCCCGCTCGGAGCTGCCGCGGGCTCGGCCGGGCGCCCACCGGACCGATAACGCGGCTTCTGGGATGATCTGACGCGATGGCCGAGAGAGAAACCACTCCAGATGGCGCGCACGACGTGCTCGCGGCGGAGGCGTTCGCGATGCCGGCGCCTGATCCGGAGTTGC
This sequence comes from uncultured Solirubrobacterales bacterium, assembly GCA_963828535.1. GTDB lineage: Bacteria > Actinomycetota > Thermoleophilia > Solirubrobacterales > Solirubrobacteraceae > Palsa-465. The sequence goes on along the minus strand of CAWHEM010000004.1, from coordinate 42,994 downwards.
ACCGGCGCGGGCCGATACAGCTGCCCGAGGACCCCACCGGCGTAGCCGAACCCCACGACATCCTGGCCGCTGAGGAGTTTCCGATGCCCGCCTCGCACGCGCCGTCGCCGAGAACGGCCCTGGCGGAGCGGCACGGAGGACTGCCGCGGCTGGCGATCGAGGCCGCGGCCGGCTTCGCGGTGCTCGCACTGCTGCGCCGCCGGCGCCACCGCCGCGGCTAGCGCTTCGTTCTTACACAGACGGCACACCACGTCACCCACGGGTCACCCGATCGGTGCGACCCTCCGACGTGGTGGCTCTCGCTCCCGCATACGAGGACTCAGAGCCACCACGTCTGCCCGAGCTGGCGGCGAGGCAGCACGGAGTGGTGTCGGTGTGGCAGCTGCAGAGCCTCGGATACGGGCGAAGCGCCGTCGACCGCCTCGTTGCCAAAGGACATCTGCATCGCGTCTACGTGGCGTCTACGCGGTCGGCCATAGCCGCCTCACGTTGCGGGGACGCTGGATGGCGGCGGTACTCGCCTGTGGCGAGGGAGCGGTTCTCAGTCACGGCGCAGCGCTGGCGCTTTGGGAGCTGCAACGAGGCGCCTCGGGTCGGATCGACGTGACGATCCCCGGGCGCGGACGGCGGGGCCCGAAAAGCATTCGTCGCATCTCACCCGCGCGCTCGACCCCGCCGACACGACCGTCCGCGACGGCATCCCGGTGACGTCGCTGCGCGCGCCCTGCTCGACTTCGCCGAGCCGCGTCGGCCCAGCGAGCTACGCCGGGCGCTCGAGACGGCTGAGCGGCTCGAGCTGCATCGACGGCCGCGCGCTTCAAGGTCTGATGGCGCGCAGCCATGGTCGCCGCGGCATCAAGGCCCTGAACGAAGCGCTGGCCGCCATGAACGGCAGCGCCCCATGGACCCAATCGGAGCTCGAGGACCGCTTCCTCGCCCTGATCCGCGAGGCGAACCTCCCCGAACCCACGTGCAACGTGCTGGTCGAGGGCTACCTCGTCGACTGCTGCTGGCCCCGGCAGCGCGTGGTGGCCGAGATCGACGGCTTCCACTTCCACAAGAGCCGCGCCGCCTTCGAGCGCGACCGGCGCGAGGACACGACACTTAGGCTTGCGCACATCGACGTCATACGCCCCACCCAGCGGTGGATCGAGAACGAACCGCAAGCGCTCGTCAGCGACTTGGAGCGGATGCTCCGCGCGCCCGCTTCGGGATCAGGTCGGTGATCGTGCCCTCGGCCAACTCGGCCGCCAAGCCGACGGTCTCCGATAGCGTCGGATGGGGGTGGATGGTCTTGGCGATGTCCTCCGCGTTCGCGCCCAGTTCGTGCGCGAGCACCGTCTCGGCGATCAGCTCGCCGGCGTTCACGCCCACGATCCCGGCCCCGAGCACGCGCCGCGTTCCGGGCTCCAGCAGCAGCTTGGTGAACCCATCGGCGCGCCCGAGCCCGAGGCGCGGCCGGAGGCGGCCCATGGGAACACGGCCTTCTCAAACTCCACCCGCTGATCCCGAGCGGCGGCCTCGGTCAGCCCCATCCACGCCACCTCGGGGTCGGTGTAGGCGACGGAGGGGATCGTCCGCGCGTCGAACGCCGCGCCCGGCGCCCCGGCGATGACCTCGGCGGCGGTATGGCCCTCGTGAGTCGCCTTGTGGGCCAGCATCGGCCCGGGGACGACATCGCCGATGGCATAGATCCAGGGCACGTTCGTCCGCATCTGGCGGTCGACGTTGATGAACCCATTGGATTCCACGGTGACGCCGGCTGCGCCGGCGTCGATCGCACCACCGTTCGGCTTGCGGCCCGACCGCGACCAGCACCTGATCGAACACGGCTGCGGACCCGTTGGAGAGCGAGACCGTGAGCCCATCCGCACCGGCCATCACCGGCGCCACCTCAACGCCCACGTGGATCGCCTCGTAGCGGCCGGCGATCCGCTTCTGCAGCGGCTTGACGAGATCCGGATCGCAGCCCGGGATCAGCTGATCGAGCAGCTCCACCACCGTCACACGCGCGCCGAGGGCGTCGTAGACCGTGGCCATCTCCAGGCCGATGATCCCGCCGCCGATCATCAGCAGCCGCCCGGGGATCTCCGACGGCGACAGCGCGGAGGTGGAGTCGATCACCCGCGGATCCTCAGGCAGAAACGGCAGCGATGCGGCCTGAGAGCCGACGGCGATGATGCAGTTCTCGAACGTGATCTCCCGCTCGGCGACCTGCAGCGAGCTGAGGCCCGGAGAACCGGGCCACGCCGTGTACGACCTCGACCTTGCGCTGGCGGGCCAACGCCGACCAATCCGCCAGTCAGCTTGTCGACCACGGATTGCTTCCAGGAGAGCAGCGCCGGCCAGGTCGATCTCCGGATCGCCGAAGCGCAGACCGTGCTCGGCCATCTCCTGCGACCTCGGCCAGTACGCGGGCGGCGTGCAGAAGCGCCTTGGATGGGATGCAGCCGACGTTCAGGCAGACGCCGCCGAGCTTCTCGTGGCGCTCGACGAGGATCACCCGCAGCCCCAGGTCGGCGGCCCGGAAGGCGGCGGCGTAACCACCGGGACCGGAGCCGATCACGACGACATCGCAGTCACGCTCGCCGGCGTCCTCGGAGGCGGGGGGCGGGGCAGGCGCGGGTTCGCCCGCTCACTGCAACGCGGCGACCCGGCGCCGTTCTGCTCGAGCACCACCAGCACGCTGCCCTCTGAGACACGGTCTCCGACGCTGACCCGCAGCTGCGCGACCACGCCCGGCGAACGGCGCCGGCACATCCATCGTCGCCTTATCGGATTCCAGCGTGACCAGTGGATCCTCGGCCGCGACCTCGTCGCCCGGCGAAACGTGGATCTCGATCACCGGGACGTCGTTGAAGTCGCCGATGTCCGGGACCGGGACCTCGACGCTGCTCACAGCAGCGCCCGCCGCAGGTCCGAGAGCACGCGCACGAGATGCACGACGAACCTCGCCGCCGCGGCGCCGTCGATCACCCGGTGGTCGTAGGAGAGTGACAGCGGCAGCATCAGCCGGGGAGCGAACTCGCTCCCGTTCCACACCGGCTTGATCGCGGCGCGGGTGGCCCCGAGGATCGCCACCTCGGGCGCATTGACGATCGGCGTGAACGAGGTGCCGCCGATTCCCCCGAGGCGAGGAGATCGAGAACGTGCCGCCGCTCATGTCGCCCGGGGCCGAGCTTGCCCTCCCGCGCCGTGGCCGATAGACGCGCTCAGCTCGGAGGCCACCGAGCAGGCCCAGACGGTCGGCATCGTGGATCACCGGGACGACGAGACCGGCCGGAGTGTCGGCCGCGAACCCGATGTTGTAGTAACGCTTGAGCACCAGCTCGTCGCCGTCCAGCGACGAGTTGAACTCGCGGGAACTCCTTCAGCGTGGCGACGCTGGCGGCGACCAGGAACGAGACCATCGTCACCTTCACGTCCGGCTGCTCGGCGTTCAGCTGCTTGCGCCAGGCCTCGAGCTCGGTGATGTCCGCCTCGTCGTTGTGGGTGACGTGGGGGATCATCACCCAGTTGCGGGCCAGGTTCGGCGCCGAGATCTTCTGGATTCGGGAACGCGGGACGCGCTCAACCGGCCCGTACTTCTCGAAGTTGACCGACGGCCAGGGCGCCAGCTGCAGACCCAACCCGGGGCCGGCCGCCGCAGGCGAGCCCGGCCCTTCCGCACCGGAACTCTCGACATCGCCTCGGGTGATCCGCCCGCCGCGCCCCGAGCCGGTCACAGCCGATAGATCGAGTCCCCGTTCGCGGGCCAGTCGCCGCGCCGACGGGCTGGCGTAGATCGGCTCCGTCCGGTCAGCCGAAGGCGGTGGAGCAGGGGAAGACTGGGCGGCTCCGCCGCCAGCGCGCCCCCGACGGCATCCGGTGCAGTCGCCTCGGTCGGTGCGCCGTCGGAGGCGATCGCCGAGGCCCTGGCGCTCGACTCTGTTCCCTCGGCAGGCGACATGGTCAACAGCAACGTGCCCTGCGAAACCCGGTCGCCGACCTTCACTCGCACCTCCTGAACGACGCCGCTGAACGGCGCCGGCACGTCCATCGTCGCCTTGTCTGACTCGAGCGTCAACATCGGATCGTCGAGCGCGACCGTGTCACCCGGGGCGACCAGAATCTCAATTACCGGCACGTCGTCGAAGTCGCCGATGTCCGGCACCTCGACCGAGATGATGTCCGCGGTGGTGCTCATACCGTCGTCGGCATTGGTGCCTCGGGATCGATCTCGAATCGCTTGATGGCCTCGGCGACCACGCCTCGGTCGAGCGCGCCCGTAACCGACAGCTCGGTCAGGGCGGCCACCGCCACGTGGTGGCGGTCCACCTCGAAGAAGCGCCGCAGCGCGCGGCGATAATCGCTGCGCCCAAATCCGTCGGTGCCCAGCACGCGATAGGGGCCGGGCACCCATTGGCGGATCTGATCGGCGTAGGCCCGGATGTAATCGGTCGCTGCCACCGTCGGGGCGTCGCCGAGGGCGGTCGACACATAGGCCCGGCGGTTTTCGGCGGCCGTGGGGTGGAGCATGTTCCAGCGCTCAACCTCGATACCCTCGCGCCGCAGCTCGGTGAACGAGGTAACGCTCCACACGTCGGCGGCCACGCCGAAATCTGACTCCAACAGGTCTGCGGCTGCCATCACTTCGCGCAGGATCGTCCCGGAACCGAGCAGCTGCACGCGCGGACCGGAGCCGGAGCCCGACTGCAGTCGGTACATCCCCTGCAGGATGCCCTCCTCCGCCCCGGCCGGCATCGCCGGGTGGTGATAGTTCTCGTTCATCAGCGTCAGGTAGTAGAAGATGTCCTCCTGCGCTCCGACCATCCGGCGCAGGCCGTCCTGGACGATCACCGCCACCTCGTAGCCGAACGCCGGGTCGTAGGCGCGGACGTTTGGAACCACTGAGAAGAGAACATGGCTGTGGCCGTCCTCGTGCTGCAGGCCCTCGCCGTTCAGGGTGGTGCGACCGGCGGTACCGCCGAGCATGAACCCGCGCGTGCGACTGTCGGCGGCGGCCCAGACGAGGTCGCCGACCCGCTGGTAGCCGAACATCGAGTAGTAGATGTAGAACGGAACCGTCTGCACGGCATGGGCGCTGTACGACGTGCCGGCGGCGATGAACGAAGAGATCGAGCCCGCCTCAGTGATCCCCTCCTCCAAGATCTGCCCGTGTTCGTCCTCTTTGTAGAACATCAGCTGCTCTGAGTCCTCAGGTTGGTAACGCTGGCCGAACGGGGAGTAGATCCCGACCTGGCGAAACAGACCCTCCATCCCGAAGGTACGGGACTCGTCGGGGACGATCGGGACGATGTGGCGGCCGATCTGCTTGTCGCGCAGCAGCGCCGACAGGACCCGGACGAAGGCCATCGTGGTCGAGTTCTCACGTTCACCGCTGCCCTCGAGCTGAGAGGCGAACAGTTGTAGGTCCGGCACTGGAAGTGGCTCCGCCGTCCGCCGCCGCACCGGTAGTGAGCCACCGAGGGCGGCGCGGCGCTCACGCAGATACTGCATTTCGGCCGAGTCGTCCGGTGGCTTCAAGTACTCCGCCGCACGAACCTGTTCGTCGGTCAGGGGCAACTCGAAGCGGTCCCGGAACCTCAGCAGCGCGTCCGTGGTCATCTTCTTGGCCTGGTGGGTGATCATCTGGCCTTCGCCGGATGCACCCATGCCATAGCCCTTGATCGTCTTGGCCAGGATGACCGTCGGCTGACCCGTGTGAGCAGCGGCTTCGTGATAGGCGGCGTAGACCTTTTGCTGGTCGTGTCCGCCACGGTTGAGCAGCCAGATCTCCTCGTCGGACATGTGCTCGGCGCGCTCTAGCAGCACCGGGTCGCGCCCGAAGAAATGCTCGCGCACGTAGGCCCCGTCACGTGACTTAAACGTCTGGTAGTCGCCGTCCACGCATTCCTCCATTACGCGTACGAGCCGCCCGTCCACGTCAGCCGCCAAGAGCGGATCCCAACGCGAGCCCCAGATCACCTTGATCACGTTCCAGCCGGCGCCACGGAAGTCGGCCTCCAGTTCCTGGATGATCTTGCCGTTGCCGCGCACCGGCCCGTCGAGGCGCTGGAGGTTGCAGTTGACCACCCAGATCAGGTTGTCGAGTGCCTCCCGGCCGGCCAGCCCGATGGCCCCCATCGACTCGGGCTCGTCCATCTCCCCGTCGCCCAGGAATGCCCACACCTTGCGGCCCTCCGTCGCGGCCAGCGCCCGGGCCTGGAGGTACTTCATGAACCGGGCCTGGTAGATCGAGGTGATGCCCCCGATGCCCAGCGACACGGTGGGGAACTGCCAGAAGTCCGGCATCAGCCACGGGTGCGGATACGAGGACAGCCCGTCGCGACTGACCTCCTGGCGGAAGCCGTCGAGCTGGTCACGGCTCAGCCGGCCCTCGAGGAACGCGCGGGCATAGTTCCCGGGCGAGGAGTGGCCTTGGAAGTAAACGAGGTCGCCCGGGGAGCCCTCGGAAGGGGCGCGCCAGAAGTGATTGAAGCCGACCTCATAGAGGGTGGCCAGCGACTGGTAGCTGGCGATGTGGCCGCCCAGCTCGGACGACTCCTCGTTGGCGCGGATCACCATCGCCATGGCGTTCCAGCGAATGATCGAGCGCAGCCGCCGCTCGACGGCCGGATCACCCGGAAGCGGTGCCTCCCGCTCCACCGGGATGGTGTTGACATACGGCGTGTTGAGGGTCGCGATCGGACCGGTGCCCGCGTGCTGCGCGCGCTCGACGGCCCGGGTGAGGATCTGCCGCGCCCGCTCCGGTCCGTCGTGAGCGACGACCGCGTCAACCGCCTCAAGCCACTCACTCGTCTCGACCGCGTCGATGTCGGCTCTGGTGCCGTTCGAGCTGGGGGTCTGGACTTGATCCGTCATGCCCTGTGTGCGGTGAGGCTCCTGGTCAACGGTCGCCAGGCCACTATACCCCTGGCCTAATGCCCCGAGCGGGGGGTTTCATGCACTGCGCTTCGCTACGGTCCGCGGGGTGAGCCTGCGTGCGGTAAGCGGACCACCGGGAGCTCCGTGGGGCCGTGCGCTGCACGGCCGGCTTGACCAGATGGTGGTCGAGTCTGAACGGCTCGCGGGCAATCCGCTGGGCGATCCCACTCGCCGGCCTCTGTACGTGTACAGCTCACCGGGGGTGACGAGCGGTGGCTCCGGCCTCCGCGTCCCGACGATCTACGTGATCCAGGCCTTCACCGGGCAGGTGGACACCTGGCTTGGGCGTAGCGTGTTCGAGCCGACGATCGTCGAGCGGCTGGATGCGATGTTCGCCGAGGGCAGCTGCCCGGACGCCGTTGTGGTTTTCGTCGATGCGTGGACTCGGCGCGGCGGCTCGCAGTTCCTCAACTCGCCGAGCCTCGGCCGCTACCAGGAATATCTGTGCGACGAGGTCGTGCCCTTCGTCGATGAGCATTACCCGACCCTGGCCGGCCGCGATCATCGCGGGCTGAGTGGCAAGTCCTCCGGCGGCTACGGCGCGATGGTGGTGCCGATGATGCGGCCGGATATCTTCGGCGCGCTCGCCTCCCACGCGGGAGATGCGCTGTTCGAGTGCTGTTACCAGCGAGATTTTCCGAGCGTCGCTCGTGAGCTGCGCGACAATTTCGACGGCTCCTACGAGGTGTTCCACCAGCGTCTCGCCGAGGCCGACCATTTCGATTACGCGCGGTTCGGCAAGCCGTTCGAGATATACGGTTACGCGTGCGCCTATTCGCCCGATCCGAGGCGCCCCGGTGAAGCACTACTGCCGTTCGAGCTGGAGACCGGCCGCATCATCGACGACGTGTGGGAGTCCTGGCTGCATCATGACCCGGTCCGGATGGCCCCCGGCTACGCCGATGCCCTGCGCGGTCTGCGTCGCATCTATCTCGATGCCGGCAAGAGCGACGAGTACTTCCTCGACCTCGGGGCCCAGGCGTTCGCTCGTGAGCTGGACCAACTCGGCGTCGCCCACACGCTCGAATTGTTCGACGGCCGCCATGGCGGCATCAGCTACCGCTACCCAGCGGCGATCCGAGAGCTCATTCTCGCCCTCCGGGCCTAGGGCGGATTGCGCACAGCGACCCGCTCCTGCGAAGCTACCCCGATGGCGCTCAGCACAGAAGCAGATCTGATCTTCGCCGGCCCGGTGGAACTGGCGGCGCGCGTGCGCGCAAAGGAGTTGCACCCACGCGAACTGGTGGAGGCGTCCTTACGCCGCATCGAGGCCCTGAATCCAGGCCTGAACGCATTCCGGGTCACGATGGCCGAGGAAGCGCTCGCCGCCGCGGAGACCGTGGCCGACGGGCCCCTGGCCGGCGTACCGATCGCCATCAAGGACGAGATGCGTGTCTGCGGCCAACCGCTCACCCACGGCACGCCAATGAGCGAGGCTGGACCCAACGCCGACAGCGAGCTCGTGCGCCGGCTGCGGGCCGCGGGCGCCATCCCGATCGGCATCACCAAGGTCCCGGAGCTGACGATCTGGCCGTGGACGGCGAGTGCCGCCCACGGGATCACCCGTAATCCATGGGACCTGTCGCGGACCACGGGGGGGTCTTCGGGCGGCTCGGCGGCGGCGGTCGCCTCGGGCATGGTGCCGGCGGCGACGGCGGCCGATGGCGGCGGCTCGATCCGCATCCCGGCGTCCTGCTGCGGGCTCGTAGGGATGAAACCCACACGTGGACGCGTGTCGCTGATGCCATTGGGCGACGATTGGTTGGCGCTGGGCGTTTACGGCGGACTGGCGCGGACCGTGCGTGACAGTGCGGCGCTTCTGGATGTGATGCACGGTCCGGTGGCAGGGGGATCGGGATCGCGCACCCGAGTTCACCGGCAGCTACGCCGACGCGGCCGTTCAGGAGCCCTCGCGGCTACGGATCGCGATCTCCCGCAAGATCCCTCCGGGTCTGATCGGCAAGGTCTCAGCTGATCAGCGAGCCGCCTGGGAGGGCATGGGCCGCACGCTTGAGGCCCTGGGCCACGACGTGATCGAGAGCGATCCCGCCTACGGTCTAGCTCAGCTCGATTTCGTGCAGATGTGGTTCCGCGGGGTCTACGAAACCTCCCTGCGGTTCCCGGACCGGAGTCAGTTCGAGCCGTCGACTCGCCAAATGGCCGCTGTCGGCCATCGCCTCGTCCCGCCCCGCCGGCGCAGTGCGTTGCTGGCCAAGCGCACGCGAACGACCGCGCGCATTCTCAGGCTCTGGGACGACTTCGACGTCTTGCTCACCCCCGGCCTGGCCAAGACCGCGATCGGCGCCGAGGGCGGCTTGGGGAAGCCGTTGCCGATGGCCGTCGACCTCGCCGGGCGCTTCACGCCGTTCACTCCGCTCTTCAATCTGACCGGGCAGCCGGCACTTTCACTCCCGGCCGGGATCGGAGCAGACGGCCTGCCCCTCAGCGTGCAGCTCGTCGGTCGCCATGGCGCCGAGGACCTCCTGTACTCCCTGGCGGGGCAGATCGAGAGCGCCCAGCCGTGGGCGCAGCTCAGACCTCCGACGAGCTGATCAGACCGCGCCGCGGAGGCGCCGAACGACCGGGCGATGAGCTCGAGCGCGAGCTGCGCTAGTCGTCGAGTTTGTCCCGCTTGGGACCCTCCCACTGAATCGCCTCCGGGTCCTGAGACGGATGCGGCGCGCTCGTGCTCTGTGACCCCGTGCTCGGATGCCGCTCCTCTCCGAACGGCGCATGATCGGGATCGGGGGGGTCACGCGGGTCGGGCCGGGTGTCGTAGGGATCTGGCCACTCGGTCGGATCCGGCTCGCCGACCGGATTGTTGAGAGCGTGATGCGGGTCAGGGGCCGGCTGGGTCTCGTCGCCGCTGATCTCGTCACGCTCCTCGGGCATCGCCATTGCATCCTCCTGGTTCGGCTTGCCTTCCGAGGCCTGCCCGAGGAACCCTGGACTCAAACGGTTACGGCCGGTGACCGGGTTCGATCCATTTCACCTGGTGAAATGTCAACGGGGTCTCGCCGCGGCCGGCATGGCCGTCGATCGGCTCGAGCAGAAAACCGCAATGATCTCCGAGGTCCAGGCGCTGCAGGATCCGTCCCGCGAACCAGTTCTCGAGTGCGGCCACGATCGGTGCGCCGCCCGGTCCTTCCCGCCAGCCGACCTCGGCGAACTTGTCGAGCTCGTCCCCGGTCTCGCCGCCGAAATGCTCAGCGAGCTCAGCCGCGTCCTCGGGGACGAAGTGCACGATCAGTGTTTCGGCCCGTGCGGCGATCCGATACGTGCGGTTCTTGACCGACAGGCAGGCCAGAAACCGCGGCGGCTTGATGGATACCTGCGACGAAAAGCCGACCAGGCAACCATCGCGCTCGCCCTCGGACGCCGTGGTGACGATGAACATGGGGTAATCGAGCTGTCGGGTGAGCTCGGTGAATGTCTGCGTATCCGCCACGGCGGTTGCGCTTAGCGCAGAGGTGCGCCGGGCCGGGTGAGGCTCCCACCTCTCGAGCGCCTGATCAGGTAGAGGATCAGGCTCGAGCAGGCGACAGAGAGGAGCACACCCGGAACACCGCGCCGCCAGATCGCCAGCACGATAAGCCCGGCGATGAAGTTCCCGGCCACCCCGAGCAGAATCGTCTGGAAGATCGACATCGGATCCGGGCCCGGCAGCGACAGCCGGGCCAAGGCGCCGACGAACAGGCCGGAGATGGCGAGCACAATCAGGTAAACGAGAAGACTCATGGCTGCTCCTCTGGGTTTACCCTGAACGCAGGGTGGACATGCAGGACCACGAAAGCAGCCGGTGGACTGCGGACGAGGAGACGCTATGAACGCTGTCGCGCGGTACGCCAAGGCGACCGCAAAGCCGGGCCAGGGTAACGCGCTGGCCAGCATCATGCTGGAGGTGGCCGAAGGGCTCCGTGGGACTCCCGGTTGCGAGCTCTACGTGATCAACCGTTCGGTGGACGATCCCGACGTCATCTGGGTCACGGAGCTCTGGCACACCCAGGCGCAACTCGACGCGGCGCTGGAGAGCGAGGGTGCCCGTGCTCGCATCCCGGAGGTCCTGGCGCTCCTGGTCGAGGGCGGCTTCGAACGGATTGACCTCGAGCCGATCGGCGGCCCCGGGTTTCCCGCGTTGGCGCCCGGGGTGCGTGGCCGCCGATGATGACGTCCACTGCCCGCCCGAATTAGGGGCGGCCGTCGCCGTTGGCCGGTTCCTCAGGGTCGAGGACGAACAGCTCGCAGGCGAGGTCGGTGTTGGTATCGATACCGCTGATGAATGAGCGGACGTGCCGCCCGGTGATCCGTTCGATCGGCTCGGTGAACTTGGAGACCTCTGCGTACTGGAAGAGCATGCGGATATCTCTCAGGCGCTGATGTTCGCCCATCGCCTGGAGGTTGCGCTCGGCGGGAGTGAATGTGTGCTCGAGCAGGCACACGAGCGTGTCAGGCCCGGCGTAATTCGTGCGGACCTTCGTCGGGCCGCGCCCGAACTGCTCCTTGTAGATGCGGACCATTTCGTTGGAGATTTCCAACAAGGGTTGCCGCCGTTCCGCCGCGCCGCCCTCGAAATTGGTCGCTGTTGCATCCGGCTCACGCCGTCCATCGTGGCCGATTTCAGCCATCCGAGCCTGCTTTCCGCCCTTTCGGTGTAGGCCGCCGCAGGGCCGGGGCGTGGTCATCCCTCAGCGACGGAACCCGTGGATGAAGCGAAACCTCGGCGATCGCCGGTGCCGCGCAGGCTGTCGGGGCTGATCTACGCCGATTGCTCCCCGGACTGGTACGCGATACGAGGTCGTGACGGGCCTGAACTGTGCGGTCCCCGAGGACCGATCGAACGACGCCGCCAGTACCCCGCCGCACAGGCAGGAAGTGACCGACTTCTCGGGACTTTAGCGATGACGCAGCGACGCCGGGGAAGAGCATCAACGGGGCGCCCGCCCCGGGCGCCCCGTTGATTTTTGGAGGGAGGAGAGAGCTGTCCCTCGGTTGCTCCGCCAGCACCGTGGTGGCTGGCAGCTTGCCGTAGACCGGCGAAGTGCCGGTGCTTCGGAGAAGTTCTGGCCTGATGGCGATCATTGATCGCTAGTCGCAGCGAAACTCGGGGGTTGTTTTCCGAGGTCCGCGCGTCGCGAGCCAACGACGACCGCGTCCATCAGGTCTAGACCAGCTGAGGAAGGGCCTCGTCGGCCAACCCCTGCCGGAGAATTGCGACTACCCGAATCGATGACGGAAAAACCAATCTGTGCGCGGCACTTCCACCGTCGTTCCTGACCGAGCCAGCTCGACCACCTGCCGCCGCACCTCCGGCGGGGACTGCGGGGGAAATCTATACATCACCACTCGCTCCCTGACTTCCCTAGGCCTCGGGTCCATGCTTTTGAGTTCGCGTATCGCGGGGGGCCAATCTCTTCGGGGGTGCGACAACTGCTTCCGGAATCGGCGGTCTCTGAACGGGACCTGCCACCGAGCGGGCGAGGAGGTCCCAAATGTTTCTCCGGTCAGCGCGCCAGCCGAGCTCAGCTCGAGGACGTGGAGGTGGGAGCTGGACGGCGATGGGGCTGTTGGCTGTCGCCGGGCTAGTGGTATTTGTGCTGATTGTGGGCAGTCACGGCCGTTCCGCCGATGGGAACCGCCGAATCGCACGGCTGCATCCGCCTCTCGGACGCCACATCGCATGGCTGGCGGCCCGGATAGCACCGGGCGTACCCGTCACGATCAGCTAAGCGGGACCGGCGCCGAATCCCAGAGGGTCAGTCTGCCCGGGTGGACGCCATGCCGGAGGAGGGACTCGAACCCCCGACACGCGGATTATGATTCCGCTGCTCTAACCGACTGAGCTACTCCGGCGACGGGGGCAGTCTAGCGTCGCGAGGTGCGTCGCATCCGGGGACGTTGGCAGGCTGCATATGATGACCGCGTGCCTGATCTTGGTCTTGCCGTAGACGCTGTGGTCCGCCGATGCCTGGCCGTCCGCGAGGGTGAAAATGTGCTCGTGATCGTCGATCCGGCGACCCGTCCGATCGGCGAGGCTCTGCGTGATGCCGCCAGGGCTCTGGGGGCGGATGCGGTGCTCTCGGTGATGGATGAGCGGGCGACCGACGGCACCGAGCCGCCGCCGCCGCTGGCGGCCGCGCTCGCCGCGAGTGATGTCTACATCGCGCCGACCTCGCGCTCGCTCAGTCACACCGCGGCGCGCAAGCGCGCGAGCGACGCCGGTGTGCGCGGCGCGACGATGCCGGGCGTGACCGAGGACATGCTCGCGCGCGTGATGTCGGCTGACTTCGAGTTGATGGCGGCACGTTCGCGTGCGGTCGCGGCGCTGCTGCAGGACGCAAACGCCGCGTACGTCTCCTGTCCTCGGGGAACCGACCTGAGGTTGCAGCTGAGCGGACGCCCCGGCATCGCCGACGACGGTGATCTCACCAGCCGGGGCGCGTTCGGCAACCTGCCTTGCGGGGAGGGTTTCATCGCCCCAACGGGCGGCAGCGGGCGGTTGGTGGCAGTGAGCCTCGCGCCGCTTGGGCTGAGCGCTGACCCGGCCACGCTGACCGTGCGTGATGGACGCGTGGTCGACGCGCAGGGCGGCCTGGGCCCGCAGTTCATCGACCTCCTCATGGCCCACGGGGAGCAGGGACTGAACCTTGCCGAGCTCGGGGTCGGTACCAACGAGCGCGCCCAGCTCACCGGGAACGTGCTGGAGGACGAGAAGATCCTGGGCACGGTGCACGTGGCGTTCGGGGCCAGCGCCGGCATCGGCGGCACAGTGTCGGTGCCGATCCATCTCGATGTTGTCGTCACCGACGCCACTTTGGACATCGACGGACAGCGGGTTCTCGATGCCGGCCGCTGGGTGCTCGAGACCTCGCGCCCCGGCCGCGCTTGACTCGTCTGCTGGCAATCCCAAACGTCTCCGAGGGGCGTGAGGACACCGCGATCGACGCGATTGCAGAAGCGTTTGGGGAGCAGCTGATCGACGTGCACCGAGATCCCGACCACCACCGCAGCGTGTTCACCTTGGCCGGCGGGCCGGGGACGCTGGCCCCGGCCGTTCTCGCGGGCGCCGAAGCGGCATTGTCCCGGATCGATGTCGGCAGTCACGACGGCATCCACCCGCGTGTGGGCGCGGTCGACGTGGCGCCGATCGTCTATCTGGACGAGGCCGACCGGGGCGCGGCATGTGCGGAGGCACTCGTGCTCGCCGATCTGCTCGGCCAGGAGCTGGCGCTACCGGTGTTCCTCTACGGGATCCTGGCCGGGGGGCGCACCAGAGCGGAGCTTCGTCGCGGCGGACCAGCGGCGCTGGCCGAGCGCGTGGCGGCGGGCGAGCTGACCCCGGACTTTGGGCCGGCCGGGCTGCACGAGCGGAGCGGAGCGGTGCTGGTGGCGGCCCGAGCGCCGCTGGTGGCGTTCAACGTCGAGCTCGCGCCGCCCTCCACCCTGATCGACGCACGGCGGATCGCGGCCCGAATCCGGGAGGGCGGCCCGGGCGGATTGGCCTCAGTCCGCGCGATGGGTCTGTGGCTGGATCAGCTCGGAGTGGCCCAGGTGTCCACAAACGTCGAGGACCACCGCCGTACCTCGCTGGCCGAGGTAGTGGCCGCCGTCGCCCGCGAGGCGCCGGTAGGCGAGGCCGAGCTCGTCGGACTCGCCCCGCGACTGGCGTTCCGCGGCTTCCCGGAGGACGTGCCGGTGCGCGGCCGGCGGATTCTGGAGGACGTCCTGGCAAATCTCGAGTCGGCGCGCCCAGCGTCCGACTAGCGAGTGATCGCCGTCGCAATTACGATCGCTGAGACCACTAAGCTCCCAGGAGAGATGGCTCAGACCAAGCGAAAGCGACGCACAAAGCACCGCGGGACGGCAGCGGGCACGATCTCCTCACGAGGTCGTACCGGTCGTCCGCCCACGGCGGAGGAGCGCAAGAAGCAGGCCAAGATGACCGCGCGGGAGCGGCGCCTGAACACGCCGCCGACGTGGAAGGCGTCGTTCACCCGGGCCGTGCTGGCCGCGGGGATCATGTTCATCTTCCTGGTCGTGATCAGCAAGGGCAAGCAAATCGGCTCGGCGATCGGGCTGGGCGTGGTCGCACTGGTGTTCTATGTGCCCGCCGGCTACTACATGGACCAGTTCGTCTACCGTCGTCGCCAGAGGAAGCGGGAGGGAAGCCGATGATCGACGTCCGCATGTTCACCGTCGGCCCCGTTCAGGAGAACTGCTTCGTCGTGCGCGACCAAGACTCCAAGCGCGGCGTGATTGTCGATCCCGGCGAAGAGCCGGAGCGACTGCTCGAGGCGCTCCGGGCGCTGGACATCGAGCAGCTCGACGCGATTCTGCTCACCCACACACACTTCGACCATGTGGGCGCAGTCGCGCCGGTCGCCAGAGCCACCGGCGCCCCGGTGGTGTGTCCGGAGCTCGAGCGGCGTGTGCTGGCCAACATCATGGATTTCGTGCCCTGGCCTGGGTTCGGTCCGTTCGAGAGTTACGAGGCCGACCAGACGGTGAAAGGTGGCGAGACGCTCGAGTTCGGCGGACTGAGGTTCGAGGTCATCTTCACCCCCGGTCATAGTCCCGGCCACGTCACCTACGCGCTGGCCGACGAGCCTGCGCTGTTCTCTGGCGACGTGCTGTTCCAGGGATCAGTCGGGCGGGTCGACCTACCGGGTGGCGACTGGCCGACGCTGCTGGCCTCGATCGAGAACTTGGTCTCACGGTTTCCGGAGGACACGACCGTGTATCCGGGCCACATGGGAATCACAACGATCGGGCGCGAGCGCGCGACCAACCCGTTCCTGCGCGAGCTCGCGCAGCAGTGATCCGTCCCACTCGGACGAGAGCATGATCCAAGCACCTCGAGGGACCTTCGATGTACTGCCTGCCGACTCGAGCCACCGCGAGCAGCTGGAGTCGCACGCTCGGCGGGTCCTCGGCGCAGCCGGTTTTGGCCGGATTGAAACGCCCGCGTTTGAGTCCACGGAGCTGTTTGCGCGCGGGGTGGGGGAGGCCACTGACATCGTCCAGAAGGAGATGTACAGCTTCGACGACGGGGGCGGCCGGTCGCTGACGCTGCGTCCGGAGGGCACGGCGCCGATCTGCCGCGCCTACATCGAGC
Organism: uncultured Solirubrobacterales bacterium; assembly: GCA_963828535.1. Taxonomy (GTDB): domain Bacteria; phylum Actinomycetota; class Thermoleophilia; order Solirubrobacterales; family Solirubrobacteraceae; genus Palsa-465. The sequence goes on along the minus strand of CAWHEM010000004.1, from coordinate 26,955 downwards.
ACGGAATGCACAAGCTTCCCCAGCCGGTGAAGCTCTGGTACCTGTCGAGCTTCTTTCGCAGCGAGGCGCCCCAACGCGGGCGCTATCGCCAGTTCTGGCAGGTCGGGGCTGAGGTGATCGGCGCCGCGGGCCCCGACACGGATGCGGAACTGATCGTGCTTCTCTCCGAGTTGCTCCAGGCGCTGGGAGTCAAGGAGCTGCGGCTGCGGCTGGCCAGTCTCGGTTCCCCCGAGACCAGGGCTGAATACCGTGGCGAGCTGGCTGCGTATCTGCGGGGGCACGAGGAGGCGCTCAGCAATGAGGTCAGGGCGCGTATTGAGCTGAACCCGATGCGTGCCTTCGATGCCAGTGACCCCCGTACCCGGGAGACGATGCGCGGCGCCCCCAGGCTGATGGATCGCCTCGCCCCTGAGGACGCCGAGCACTTCGCCCAGGTGCGCTCGCTACTCGACGACGCCGGGATCGCCTACGAGCTTGACCCGACGCTCGTGCGAGGCCTCGATTACTACACCCGGACCTTGTTCGAGTTCACCTCCGAAGCGCTCGGCGCCCAGTCAGGGGTGGCGGGCGGCGGCCGTTACGACCGTCTGATCGAACAGCTGGGCGGCCCGGAGACCCCGGCCTCGGGATGGGCGGCAGGCGTCGAGCGAATGCTCCTGGCCGCGCCCGAACTCCCCACCGCGCCTGACGTCGTCGACCTGTTCGTCGCCCGGAACGCCGAAGGTGAAGCGGCCGATCGCACTGCTTTCGAGCTCGCGCGGGAGGCGCGCCGGGCGGGGATGGCCGCGCAGCTTGAGCTGACAGGTCGTTCGCTCAAGGGTCAGCTCAAACAGGCCGACCGGCTCAAGGCTCGTTACGTGGCGATCGTCGCCGACCCGGCCCACGCGAGCCTCAAGGACATGGAGTCCGGCGAGCAGCGCGAGGTTGCGCCGGGGGATGTCATTCCCACGATCCTTCGGGGTACTCGCCTCTAGCCATGCAGCCGCCACGGCCCAACGACTATCGCGACAGCTGGTGCGGTCAGCTCACCGCCGAACGCGACGGCACCCAGGCCCGGGTGGCCGGGTGGGTGCACCGGCGCCGTGACCATGGCGGGCTGATCTTCATCGACCTGCGCGACCGCACGGGAATCGTCCAACTGGTGTTCCATCCCGAAACTGCGTCGGCGGCCCACGCGGCCGCCCACGGGCTGCGATCGGAGGACGTGATCAGCGTCGCCGGAACCGTCACCCGGCGGGCCCCCGAGAACGTCAACCCGAACCTCAGCACCGGCGAGATCGAACTTGCGCTCAGCGAGCTGCGAATCCTGGCCGACGCCGATACGCCGCCTTTCCCGCTGGACGAGGGCGCCGGGGTTGACGAGAGCCTGCGTCTCAAGTATCGCGCGCTGGACCTTCGCCGTCCAGAGATGCAGGCAGCGATCGGACTGCGTCATCGCGTAATCACAACCATGCGCGAAGTCTTAAACGGCCGTGACTTCCTGGAAATCGAGACCCCGGAGCTCACGCGCTCGACTCCGGAGGGTGCTCGTGACTACCTGGTGCCCGCCCGAATCCAGCCGGGGTCGTTCTACGCCTTGCCGCAGTCTCCGCAGCTGTTCAAGCAGCTGCTGATGATCGGCGGTTTCGAGCGGTACTACCAGATTGCGCGCTGCTTCCGCGACGAGGACACCCGGGCTGACCGCCAGCCTGAGTTCACCCAGCTTGACCTGGAGATGTCGTTCGTCCACGAGGACGACGTGATCGAGACGATGGAGGCGGTGATGAGCGCGGTGTTCGAGCTCGCCGGGTTCGATGTGCCACCCGCGCCATGGCCCCGGATGACCTTCGCCGAAGCGGTCGACAGGTACGGCATCGATCGTCCGGACACGCGCTTCGGCTTGGAGCTTCACGACCTCGGCGGGGCGCTGACGGAGTCACAGTTCCAGGTCTTCTCCTCGGTGCTCGGCGCCGGCGGGGTGATCCGAGGGATCAACGCAGGGCTGCGGGAGCTGCCTCGTTCCGAGCTTGACACGCTGACCGAGCTGGCCAAGCAGCACGGTGCAAAGGGTCTCGTGTGGGCGTTCGTGCAGGAGGACGGGAGCCTGCGTTCGCCGATTGCCAAGTTCCTCTCCGAATCCGAGGTCAATGCCCTCAAGGAGCGCCTGCAGGGCTCGCCCGGCGATCTGTTGCTGATCGTGGCGGATCAACCCAGCACCGTCGGACAGGCCCTCAGTGCGCTGCGGATGGAGCTCGCGCGCCGATTTGATCTGATTCCCGTTGACCGCCACGACATCCTCTGGGTGGTCGAGTTTCCGGCCTTCTTCTGGAATTCCGAAGCTGGGCGCTGGGACGCCGCGCACCACCCCTTCACCGCGCCGACCGGGGACCTCGATGACCCAGCGTCGCTCACCTCGCGCGCCTACGACCTGGTCCTCGACGGTGCCGAGATCGGCGGGGGGTCGATCCGCATCCACGAGCGCAAGGTGCAAGAGCGGGTGTTCGAGTTGCTCGGCATCGGCCCCGAGGAGGCTCAGTCCCGGTTCGGGTTCCTGCTCGACGCGCTGCGCCTTGGCGCCCCCCCGCACGGCGGCATCGCGATGGGCGTCGACCGGATCGTTTCGGCACTCGCCGGGACGGAGTCGATCCGCGATGTGATCGCGTTTCCGAAAGCGGCGAGCGGTGCCGACCCGCTCACCGGCGCGCCGGCGCCTGTGGATCCGGCCCAGCTTCGAGAGCTGGGCCTGCGGCGGGTCTAGGCGCGCGTCGGCTCACCCTCGTGCTCGGGCTCATGTTTGAGGCCAGAACTGCCGAAGATTGGCTTGATGGACTCCGTCTCACGTCCACTCATCGCGCTTCTCATCAGCACCGTGGCGGCGTTCGCCGTGTGGTTCGTCGCACTCAAGCCGAGTTCTTCCGGCGGGGGCTCCGGCACCGCCAGCCCGGGTCTCTACACGTCCGCGATCGCCAAGGCCCACGCGGCCGTGGCCACCTCCGCGGCGGCGAGCATCGCTCACGGAGGCAAGATTGTCACTGCGGTGCCGCAGCCGTCCGTGACGACGGGGACTCAGCGGCCTGCCGGCAGCACCCCTTTGCAGCCTGTCGCCCCAGCAGGGACACAGCCGGTCGCGAGCGCCGCCGGGCGATCGACGACCACGGCCGCACCACTCGCCCACCGTTCGAGCGTGAGCTCCTCGACCCAGCGCCGGAACGCCGTTACGCGGGCCCTGGAGGCCAAGAAGACGCTCGCCCTGCTGTTCTATAACTCCGCCGGGGCCGATGACCAGGCCGTTCGCGCCGAGCTCGCCGCGGTAGCTACGCGGGGCGGCCGGGTGGTCAAGCTGGCGGTGCCCTTGGGCGAACTCGCCAACTACAAAGTGGTGACCAACCAGGTGACGGTGAGCGCCTCGCCGACGCTCGTCCTGATCGACGGCGCCCACCGGGCTAGCACCCTCGTCGGCTTTGCCGACCGCTTCGAGATCGCCCAGCGCGTCGAAGACGCCCTCGCGTCGCCCTGACTCGGTTCCTCGCCGGGTCTATCCTCGGCGAGATGGACACACTGGCCTTCGAGCATCACCTGACCTCCCCCCAGGGGCAGGGGCAAACGCCGGCTCAAGCCCACAGCGTCACGGTCGGCGGTTGGGCTTGCCGTGACCAGATCCGGTTCTCGGTCAGCCTCCGTGATGGGGTCGTCGCCGACGCCGGCTTCGACGCGGAAGGTTGCGGTTCCGCCGTCGCCGCCGGGAGCGCGGCGGTGACGCTGGTGCGCGGCCGGTCGCTGCTCGAGGCCGGTGAAATCGGAACCGACCAGATTTCGGCCGAACTCGGCGGCCTGAGTCCCGGGAAGCTTCACGCGGCCGAGCTGGCGGCCGATGCCCTGGCGCGGGCGCTGGGGGGTGCACTGCGCACCCAGGCGCCCGTTGACCCGGTGAACGGCCGCACCCTGGTGGCGATGAGCGGCGGCGTTGACAGCGCCGTCGCGGCGCTCGAGTGCGCGCACACGGGAGAGGCTGCCGCCGTGACGCTGGAGCTGTGGTCGGACGCGGAAAACGACGCCGACCGCAGCTGCTGTTCGGCTTCGGCGGTCGCCCAGGCTCGCAAGCTCGCCCACTCGATGGGCCTGCCGCATTTCACGATCGACTTGCGGAGCGAGTTTCGGATCGGGGTCGTCGAGCCGTTCATCGCGGGGTTTGTGGCTGGCGAGACCCCCAATCCGTGCGTTGGCTGCAACGGCCATGTGCGCCTGGATGCCCTGCTCGAGGTGGCAGACCGGCTTGGGTGCGAGTGCCTCGCCACCGGCCACTATGCCCGGCTGGTCGAGCCTGACGACGACGCTGGACCGCTGCTGCGCACGGCTGCGGATCCCGCCAAGGACCAGACGTACATGCTTTCGGCCTTGTCCCCCGGCTCGCTGGCCCGGATGCGATTCCCGCTCGGCGAGCTGCTCAAGCCCGCGGTGAGAGCGCGCGCCCGCGCGGCCGGGCTACCGGTGGCCACCAAGCCTGACTCCCAGGACCTCTGTTTTCTCGCCGGCACCGACCGCTCGCGGTTTTTCGCCCGCCACGGGGGGATCGCGGATCGGCGAGGCGGGATCGTCGACCGCGAGGGCAACGAGCTCGCGCTCCACCAGGGTCAGCATCGATTCACCGTCGGCCAGCGACGGGGACTGGGAATCGCGGGGCAGGAGCCGTTGTTCGTGCTCGACAAGGATGCCGAGAGCAACCTGGTGACGGTCGGGCCATACGACGCCCTGCGCGTGGAGCAGGTGAAGCTCCGGGGGGTTCGGCTTCGCCGGTCAGGCTCAAGAATCGACCGGGTGAAGCTGCGGTACCGCTCGAAGCCGTTGCCGGCCCGCGTCCCCGGCGCACCGAGCGCCGGGCGCCATGCGGCGCTGTGCGCTGGAGCTTGGTGAACCGGCGTACGGCGTCGCGCCAGGGCAGATGGCTTGCTTGATGGACGGTGAGATTGTCATCGGCTGGGGCACGATCACCCGCGGCTGAACTCCAACTAGACTGCCGGCTCGATGAGACCCAGGGGCATGGGGATCGTGGCGACGCTGGCGCTGGCAATCCTCGTTTCCACGCGGGCCGACGCGGCCCACTCGGACACGGCTCATCCGGGGCACAATCAAGCTCGTCGGCCGCACATCGTTGTCTGGTCCCATGGGTCCTGGTGCTGGTTCGGCGACCCCCGCGCCGTGCGCGTGATCGGAGCCCACGATCAGGTGTTCGTCGGCTGGATCTCCTGGGGTGGACAGGTGACAGTCGGCGCCTACGACGCTTCCTTCGGCGTGATCCGCTCGCGGGTACTCGGCCACCTGGCCGCCGATGACCACGGCAGCCCGTCGATCTTCGTCGAGCCCGACAAGCGGCTGACCGTGTTTTGGTCGGCCCACAACGGCTCGAGGATGTACTACCGCAGTACGATCCGGCCCGAGGACATCGGCGCGTGGGGGCCGCTCCGGCGGATCGAGTCCAGGCTGAGGGGTCCGAAAGGGTTCACCTACCCCAACCCACAGCTGTTGCGCGCCGAGCACAATCGGACCTATTTGTTCTGGCGGGGTTCCGACTGGAGCGCCGATTACGCGACGCGCCGGCTCGACGGCAGCTGGAGTGCAGCCCGGAAGCTAATCGTGGACCGCGGACAGCGCCCCTATGTCAAGGTCGACTCAGACGGCAACGACACGATCGGCTTCGCGTTCACGGATGGGCATCCGCGGGAGCGGACCACGAGCATTTACTACGCCGCGTATCGCCACGGCTCGTTGTGGCACGCCTCCGGGCGATGGATCACCGATCTGGCCCATGCACCGATCACGCCGGGGCGGGCTGACCTGGTCTACAACGGCAACGCGAGGCGGACCTCCGGCTGGGTCTGGGATGTGGCCCTAAGCGCACGGCACCGCCCGGTGATCGTCTACGCCACGTTCCCCTCCACGGGCAATCACGCCTACTGGTATGCGCTCTGGACCGGGCGTCGGTGGGTCTCGCACTTCCTGACCTTCGCCGGACCGTCGATCAGCCCCGGCACGATCGAGCGGCAGTACTCCGGCGGGGTGGCCCTCGATCACGCCGATCCGTCCGTGCTCTACCTCTCGCGCAAGGTGGGTGGGCACTTCCAGATCGAGCGCTGGAGCACCCCCAACGGCGGCCGCAGCTGGTCCCACAGGACGGTGGTGCGAGACGGCGTCGACGATCTGCGGCCGGTCGTCCCTCGAGGGCCGAGCGGCGGCGGGATCAGGCTGCTCTGGCTGCAGGGGTACTACGGCAGCTATACCACCTACCGGACCTCGGTCGCGTTCCTGCGCTAGTTACTGCGCCACCGGGCGCTGGGGGTGCCGAACCTGCGCTCCAGCGTCTGTGAGACCGCTAGCGCACCCGGAAGTCGGCGTTGCGCGCGAGTTCGAGCGCCAGTGCGGGCCAGAAGACCCCGGTCGGCGGGGCGCCGCGCCGACACTGACCGCCGGACCTCCCCGGGTTGGCGATCCAGGCGAACGCGTCGACGTAGCGGTAGCCCGGGTTGAACGTCGGCTTTGGCCCCAGGCCGCGCCCGGGTGGGTTGCAGAGGATCTCGTTTCCGTAGTGCACGCGGTCACGCGGGACGAGTGGCCCGCGACCGTTCTCGGCAGTGTTGACGACAAAGTGCTTGCCTCCGGTCATCCGCGCGATCGTCTGTCCATAGCGGATCTCGCGCGAGGTCCAGTCGAAATGGGTGGAGTTGACGTAGAAACCCTGGATCTCGCTCACCCCGGCGCGGCGGAGCATGCTCGCCGTCTGCTTGGCCGCCACCGCGTCAGCGGCGCCGGCGTCAAGATAGACGACCAGCCGGGGCACCTGGGAGAGGATGTCGATCGCATCGTGCAGCTCGTGCAGGCGTACCGCCAGTCCCTGCCGGCTCAGGCATCCGACGGTGATCAGCGAGTCCATCTCGAGGTACATGATCGCCCGATACTGGCCGACGCCCGCAGCCAGGCGCTGGATCCAGCGGTGATAGCCCGCCTGGCGCCATAGCGGGTCGGAGTAGTGGCCGCAGCCCGCGCTTTGAACCCGTCTGCTGTCGACCACGTAATAGGTGGCAAATTGCGGAACGGTCCCGGGTGCCTCCATGGCGGCGCGGCCGAGGTACTGCGATACCTGCAGCCCAGGGTCCGGTCCGGACCAGTTGCCGAAGCGGTGGACCTCGGGTTGGGAGGCGATCACGTTCAGCGCCTGTGCCCAGCTCGGATGTGTGCTCTGCAGTTGCCGTGCGGCCACGGCGGCGAGGCCGTAATGACTGTCGACGAACGGAGTCGCTCCAGCCAGAGGATCGCCGCCGGGCGGGAGACTCGGCAGCCCGAGCGGATTCAGCAGGTTGCGGACGATCGACACCGGGTCATCGTCGACGATCGTCAGCGTCGCCTGCGAGGGCTCGGCGAGACCGATCGGCGACGGACCGAAGAGGGCCAGCCCAACCGTTCGTGCCAGCCCGGCGACGTGGTGATCGATGAGGGGAATCCGGAACGTCGCACTCGCCTGGCCAGGCAGGAAATCGATCATGTCCTTGACCGGTGTGTAGTCCTGCCCCCGGATTGCCGTGCCCGGGACAGACAGGTACCGGACCTGCGCTTCTCGGGTGACGTCCAAGCGGGTGATGGTGATGACCGCCGTGCCGTCACTCTCGTGGGCGACGTAGACGGGGGAGGAGAACCTGAAACCGAGCGGATCCGGCAAGGCCGCCCGCGCCAGCGCGGGGGCGACTAGGCAGCCGACCACGGCGACGGTCGACAGAGCCAGCCGGGAAAACAGACGCATGTGATCTATGTCGGTCTGACCCCACCCGACCTCGAAAAATGCGCAGCGGTGTTCGACGAATGTCCGCCTTACACTGACTATCGATGATGAGTTCTGACGAAATTCGCCGGAGATACCTAGAATTCTTCGAAGAGCGTGAGCACCAACGGTTGCCGTCGGCCTCGCTGATCCCAGCTGAGCATGATCCCTCGGTTCTGTTCACGGTCGCCGGCATGGTCCCGCTGAAGCCCTATTTCCTCGGCAACGAGCGACCGCCGCACCAGCGCCTGACCACGTGTCAGAAGACGTTTCGCACGGCGGACATCGAGATCATCGGTACCACCACCCGGCACCTCACGTTCTTCGAGATGCTCGGCAACTTCTCGCTCGGCGACTACTTCAAGCATGGTGCCGTTCGCTTCGCCTGGGATCTCTCGCGTGAGGGGTTCGGATTCCGCGAGGAGGACATCTGGATCACCGTATTCGCGGGCGACGAGGAGCTCGGCCTCGGGCCCGACGAGGAGGCGATCCAGGCCTGGCTTGAGGTTGGCGTTCCCCGCGAGCGCATCGTCGAATGCCCGCGATCGGAGAACTTCTGGCAGATGGGCCCGACGGGCCCGTGCGGACCGTGCTCTGAGTTGTATCTGGACCGTGGCGTCAAGCTGGGCAGCCCCGACGATCTCCCCGGTGGCGACAACGAGCGCTTCCTCGAGTACTGGAACCTCGTGTTCATGCAGTTCGACCAGAGCCCGGAAGGCTTGCTCACACCACTCCCGGCAAAGAACATCGACACCGGCCTCGGCCTGAACCGCCTGGCGGCGATCCTCCAGGGCAAGGAGACGGTGTTCGAGACCGACCAGTTCGCCCCGCTGATCGCGCTCGGCGAGGAGCTCTCCGGGCGCCGCTACGGCCAGGACTTCACGACCGACCGAGCATTGCGCGTGCTCGCCGACCACGGTCGGGCGATGACCTTCCTGATCGCGGACGGGGTCGTGCCCTCAAACGAGGAGCGAGGCTATGTCCTGCGGCGGATCATGCGCCGAGCGATCCTCCAAGGCCGGCACACGCTCGAGTTGGACCCGGGCTACCTGGATCGTTACGCGGATGTCGTCACGGAGTTGATGGGGTCCGAGTATGGCGAGCTGACCGAGCATCGCGACACGATTCGCAAATGGCTGCGGGCCGAAGAGGAGGGGTTCGGCCGGACGCTGGACCAGGGCAGCAAGCTGCTCGACGAGCTGATCGCCCGCGCGAGGGAGTCCGGCGCGGAGGGCATCAGCGGCGCCGACGCCTTTCAGCTGCACGACACCTACGGGTTCCCGATCGATCTGACGCTGGAGCTGGTCGCCGAGCACGAGCTTGGGGTGGACGAGGAGGGCTTCGAATCGCTGATGCAGGATCAACGCACACGGGCGCGCGCGGGCGCGGGTCGAGGACGGGGCGACGACAAGCTGCGAGAGCGCGCGCAGGCGTTCGCCGGCCAGGCCGGGTTTCAGACCGAGTTCGTCGGCTATGAAACGACCGAGCGGGAAACCACTGTCGGAGCAGTCCTCAGTGACAACGGGCGGGTCCTAGCCAAGCTCGTCGAGTCGCCCTTTTACGCCACCGGCGGTGGACAGATTGCCGATTCAGGGGTTGTTGAATGCTCCGACGGCAACTGCGTCGCCACCGTTCGCGACGTGGTCCGCCTGGGTGATGACCAGGTGATCGCGTTGGAACCGCAGCGCGGGAGGATCGAGGTCGGGACCAGAGTCCGGGCGCGGGTTGATTGGACTGACCGGCACGCGACGGAGTGCAACCACACGGCCACCCACCTCCTCCATGCGGCACTGCGCCGTCGCCTGGGGGAGCACGTTCACCAGGCCGGGTCCTACGTTGGCCCGGACAAGCTGCGCTTCGACTTCACCCACGGCAGTTCGCTGGCCGCGGGTGAGTTGGCTGACGTCGAAAATCAGGTCAACGGGTGGATCCTCGCCAGCCACTCAGTGCGCGCTCTGACCACCCCGTTGGATGAGGCCCGCCGGCTCGGGGCGATGGCACTGTTCGGCGAGAAGTACGGGGACATCGTGAGGATGGTCGAGGTCGGCGATGGCTCCTTCTCCCGCGAGCTGTGCGGCGGCACCCATGTCAGCCGAACCTCCGAGATCGGTTTGTTCAAGATCGTGGCCGAAAGCTCAAGCGCGGCCAATGTGCGACGGATCGAGGCGGTCACCGGGCCCGCGGGGGTCGAGCTCATGCGCGCTCACGACCGGGCGCTGGCCCTGGCGGCTCAAACCCTTCGCGTGCCTCCCGATCGGGTACCGGACGAGGTCGCGAAACAGCGCGCGCAGATTCGAGACCTCGAGCGATCTGCGCGGCAGGGCTCGTCTGCGAACGGGGCCCTCGACCTGGAAGAGCTGCTCGCGTCGGCGCAGCAGGTCGGTGATGCTCATGTGCTCGTGACGACGGTACCCGGCGTCGGCGGCAAGGCGCTGCTGGAGATCGCCGATCGGCTCAGGGCAAAGCTCGGCGAGGCCGTGATCCTGCTCGGGGGCGACACCGATGGCAAGGTTGACCTTGTCGCGACCGTGGCGCCGTCGCTTGTGGAACGAGGCGTCCGAGCGGGCGAGATCGTCAAGCTGGCGGCGGCCAAGGTCGGCGGCGGGGGAGGCGGCCGGGACACCCTCGCGCGCGCGGGCGGCCGGGATCCGGGGAAGCTCCCCGAGGCGATCACGGCGGCCCGTCAGGCGATCGAGGCCGCGCTCAACCGATAAGGTCATGCGGGTGCTCGCGCTCGACTATGGCAGCGCGCGTTGCGGCTGTGCGGTGAGCGATCCAACCGGCGTGCTCGCCACCCCGCTGGATCCGGTTGCCGCACCGCGCTCCAGACGCGGCCTGGCCCAACTTCGTTCCCTGGTGCGTCAGCTGGACGCCGAGCGGGTCGTCGTCGGCCTGCCGCTCTCCCTGTCGGGTGGTGATTCCGCACAGACGCTGGAGACCCGCGAATTCGCCGCCGCCCTGAGAGATGTCGTCAAGGTTCCGGTGGAACTGCACGACGAGCGGTTCACGACTCGCATGGCCGCCCGCACCGGAGGACGCAGCAGCGAGGATTCGCGCGCGGCGGCTCACCTCCTGGAGAGCTGGCTGGCAGCGCGACAAGCCGATAGCGGGCAGCGATGAGAGAGTGGCGGGAGCGAAGTGCCCAGGAGCGCGAGGCGGCCCGGCTCGAGCGCGAGCGTCGCCGGGCGCAACGAGCTGGCAGTTCCGCGCCAGCGCCGCCCGCGCCGCGTCCGACGATCGAGGGGGCCGCAGCGCCGACCACGGACGCCAGCTCTCCGGCACTCGAGGCGGCACACGGGAGCAGACCCGAACCGGTGGACACAGGCGCGTCCGCCGTGGACACCGAGGCACCGGCGGGCACGAAACGGGTCAGCGGCTTGGACCGCGCGCCGGCGAGCCGTCGCGCCGCGCGCCGAGGCCGCCCCCCGATCCGGGCGCGGGGGGGCGCAGGCCGGGCTCCGAGCTCGCGGCGCGGCCGGGCGCTGGCCCTCGTGGCGATCGTCCTCGCTGTGGCGCTGATCTGGTTCCTGGCCCAGCTGTTTCAGCCGTTTCACGGCGCCGGTAGTGGCAAGCTGACCGTCACGATCCCCGCCCGCTCGACCTCCAGCCAGGTCGGTGACCAGCTGGCCCGGCAGGGGGTGATCTCCTCGAGCTTCTTCTTCGAGCTTCGGGCGACGCTCGCGGGCGAGCGCGGCAGCCTGCGCAGCGGCACATTTCACCTGGCCCGGGACATGAGCTACGGCGACGTCCTGAGGATCCTGACCACCGCTCCACCCGCGGCCAGGACGACCAACTTGACGGTGATCGAGGGGCGCACCCGGCGCCAGCTCGACGCGCTGCTGCGCAGCCAGGGTGTACGCGGGAGCTACCTGGCCGCGACGCGGCATTCGAGCCTGCTGGATCCCACGAGCTATGGAGGCCCACGAGGCATTGGGTCGCTGGAGGGGTTCCTGTTCCCCTCCACCTACCAGCTGCGCGAGCCGATCAACCTGAAGGCGCTCGTTGCCGATCAGCTGAAGACCTTCCGCCAGCAGTTCCAACGGGTTCACCTCGGGTACGCGCAGCGCAAGCACCTGACGCCGTACGACGTGCTCACGATCGCCTCGATAATCCAGGGTGAGGCGAGAACGGCACGTGACCAGCTGCTGATCTCCTCGGTCATCTATAACCGCCTGAAGGCGCATATGCGCCTGCAGATGGATGACACGGTCCGCTTTGCCAGCGGCAACTACGAGCATCCGATCACGGTTTCCCAGCTTGCGCTGCACTCCCCTTGGAACACCTACACCCACGACGGGCTCCCGATAACGCCGATCGACAGCCCGGGCTTGGCCGCGATCCAGGCGGCGGCGCATCCGGCGAACACCAACTACCTGTTCTTCGTGGTCAAACCGTGCGGTAACGGCTCCAGCGTTTCGCGAGCACCTACGCGCAATTCCAGGTGCTGCAAAACCGCTACAGACGCGGCCCGTATCCAGCGTGGCGGGCGCTCGCCCGCCTTCTGCCGATAGTGCTCGGCAATTCCGACTCGGGACGCTAGAAAGCCGTGAACCGTCTCGGGGTCCTCGGCTGGCCGGTAGCGCACAGCCGCTCTCCGGCGATGCACAACGCGGCGCTGCGCCGCGTCGGTATGAGCGACTGGCGCTACCAGTTGCTGCCGACGCCCCCCGAGGTGTTTGCCGAGACCGTGCGTGCCCTGCCGGCCGTCGGTTTCCGGGGCGCCAACGTGACCATTCCCCATAAGGAGGGCGCCCTCGGACTGGCGGATCGAGCCACGCCCCGGGCTCAGGCAATCGGGGCAGCGAACACCTTGGTCTTCGCTGATGGCGAGATCAGCGCCGACAACACGGACGCTCCCGCGCTGATCGCAGCCCTGCCCTTCACGCCGGCTGGACGAAGCGCACTGGTGCTCGGCGCCGGTGGCAGTGCCCGAGCCGCCGCGTGGGCGCTGCTGGACGCGGGCGCGGCCGAAGTGAGAGTGTGGAACCGGACGCCGCTGCGGGCTCGGCGGCTGTCCGAGCAGCTCGGCGTGACGGCGGTCGAGCGGATCGGGCCGGCCGATGTGCTGGTCAACTGCACGTCCACCGGTCTGGACACTTCGGTCTCAACGTTTAAGCAGTTGCCGATCACAGCCGATGAGCTCGTCAGGTACGACTGCGTGGTTGATTTTGTCTACAGGGACACCGGAACCGAACTCGCCCAGGCGGCGAGGTCCCGATCCATTCCCGTCGTCGACGGATTCGAGTTGCTGGTGGGGCAGGGTGCATTGAGCTTTGAACGCTTCACCGGCCTTTCCGCTCCCGTCGACGCGATGCGCGCGGCGGTGCGGCCCTCGTGACTGAACATGGTTACCTTCGGGCCGTAGACTCAGGGATGAGCGTAGCCAGCGACACCCCCGCAAAGGTCGAGGGCATCACGCCACCAAGAGCACGCGGCGGCTCGGGCAGGTTCATCACCGACCTACTGATCGAGCTCGGATTCACCGACTCCGAGCGTGCCCAGAAGGCGATCGAGGAAGCGCGCGTCGCGGGCACGACGCCGGAGCGGATGCTGCTGGAACAGCGTGCGATCACCAGCGAGCAGCTCTCATACGCGATCGCCGAGCGCTACGGGCTCGACCATGTAGACCTCGGCACCTTCAAAGTCGACATGGGCGCGGCCAACCTCTTGACCGCTTCGTCGGCCAAGCGCTACAACGCGGTACCCGTCGCGTATCTCGATGAGCGCACGCTGCTGCTGGCGATGGCCGATCCGGCCAACGTGCTCGCGGTGGACGACATCGCCCTGCTGACCCGCATGGAGGTCCGCGCCGCCGTCTCGTCAGCTGAGGACATCGCTGCGCTGATAGGGCGCATGAACCGCTTCGAGGATGCCGTCCAGGAGGCGGTTAAGGAGGGCGAGGACGGCGCGGCGCCGTTGGAGATCGTGGACCTGCGGGAGTCCGCCGAGGACGCGCCGGTGATCAAGCTCGTTCACTCGATCATCGCCCAGGCGGCAGAGCAGGGGGCGTCGGACATCCATTTCGAGCCCCAGCCGGATGACGAAGGGCGGCCGGGGGCGGAGATGCGCGTCCGCATGCGCATCGACGGTGTCCTCACCGACGAGACCACGGTGCCCAAGCGCATGATCGGGGGCGTGGTGTCACGCATCAAGATCATGAGCGACCTTGACATCTCCGAGCGACGTCTGCCTCAGGACGGGCGAGTCGGGTTGACCATCGAGGGGCGCCACGTCGACGTCCGCGTGGTCACGATCCCCAGCGTTCACGGAGAATCGGTGGTGCTGCGGATTCTCGACAAGGAGAGCATCCGTCTGGAGCTCGACAAGCTCGGGTTCCAGGAACACGAACTCCAGCTCTTCCGCCGGTCGTTCGCGCGCGCCCACGGTGCCGTGCTGGCCACCGGCCCGACCGGATCCGGTAAGTCGACCTCGCTCTACGGCGCGCTGCTCGAGCTCAACACCCCTGAGAAGAACATCATCACGATCGAGGACCCGGTCGAATACCAGGTCAAGGGCATCACCCAGATGCAGGTCAACAACCGGGCGGGTTTGACGTTCGCCAACGGCCTGCGGTCGATGATGCGGGCCGACCCCGACATCCTGATGGTCGGCGAGATCCGCGACCGGGAAACCGCGCAGATCGCCATCGAGGGTGCGCTCACCGGACATATGGTGCTCTCGACGCTGCATACCAACGATGCGCCCTCGGCGATCACGCGGCTGATCGAGATGGGGGTCGAGCCGTTCCTGGTGGCGTCGGCGATCGAGTGCGTGATGGCCCAGCGACTGGCACGGACGCTGTGCTCTCACTGCAAGCAACGCACGATCGTCCCGGCTGAGGTACTTCGTGACCACGGCTTCGCCACGCAGTTTGACATCGAGGCCTATGACCCTGTTGGCTGCAATCGCTGTGGGGGCATGGGTTACCGGGGGCGGACCGGCCTTTACGAGGTGATGGTGATGTCCCAAAAGATCCGTTCAATGACGCTGCAGCGCGCCTCGGTGGATCAGATCACGGCGGTCGCGGTGGGCGAAGGCATGCGGCGGCTGCGTGAGGACGGTCTGGACAAGGTCAAGTCTGGAGTCACGTCCATGGCCGAGATCGCACGCGTAACGGGATCGTCCTGAGCTGCCGATAGGGGAATGATGGAACTTGACTTCGCCGAGGTCCTGCTCGAGGTCGTCGATCGGCGAGCATCGGACCTGCACCTGACCGCCGGGGCTCCGCCGATGGTCCGCGTTCGGGGGCGCCTGACCCCGATGGACGGCTATCCCGCGCTCACCCCCACCGATACGCGGGAGATCGTCTACTCGATCCTCTCCAATGCCCAGCGCCAGAAGCTCGAGAACAACTGGCAACTGGACTTCGCCTACCAGATTCCCGGTGCCGCGCGATTCCGCGTCAACGCCTACTTTCAACGGTCCGCGCTGGGGGCCGCGTTTCGGTTGATTCCGTTCGAGATCACGCCCCTTGAGACGCTTGGACTGCCGTCGGTCGTGGCCGACTTCGCCAAGAAGCCGCGAGGGCTCGTGCTGGTCACCGGACCGACGGGGTCGGGCAAGTCGACGACGCTCGCCTCGCTGGTCGACGTGATCAATCAGGAACGGGAAGAGCACATCATGACCATCGAAGATCCGATCGAGTTCCTGCACCAGCACAAGAAGTGCATCGTCAACCAGCGCGAGCTCGGAGCCGACGCGACGAGCTTCGCCGAGGCACTCAAGGCGGCACTGCGGCAGGACCCCGACGTGATTCTGGTGGGGGAAATGCGTGACCTCGAGACGATCGGCACCGCCATCACCGCGGCTGAGACCGGACACCTAGTCTTCGCCACCCTGCACACGCAGGACACCCCTCAGACGATCGACCGCATCATCGACGTCTTCCCCTCCGCTCAGCAGGGTCAGATCCGCGCTCAGCTGGCGGTGGCCCTACAGGGCATCATGACCCAGACACTGCTGCCGACCGCCGACGGCGCGGGGCGCTGCGTGGCCACCGAGGTGCTGGTGCCGACGCCGGCGGTGCGAAACCTGATCCGCGAGGGCAAGAGCCACCAGATCTACTCCGTGCTGCAGACCGGTGGGGCCTACGGGATGCAGACGATGGACGCGTCCCTAGCCCAGCTGGTCCGAGCGGGCAAGATCACCAGCCAGCTGGCCGAATCGCGCGCACACTCTGCGGAAGAGCTCCGGCGCTTGCTAGGAGGCCAAACCAGCTCGCGGCAGATGGCGGCCTGACGTGGCCACGTTTGTCTTCAAAGCGATAAATCTGGCCGGTGTTCCGGCCCAGGGGGAGGTCGACGCGGTCTCCAAGCAGGACGTCGCCGACCAGCTCAAGGAGCGCGGCCTGGTCGTGATCGACATCACCGGCAAGTACCGCTCCAAGGAACTCAACCTTCAGCTGTTCTCACGAGTCAAGGCCAAGGACCTGGCCGTCGCATCCCGGCAGCTGGCGACGATGGTCACCTCTGGCATGTCGATCCTACGCGCGCTCTACGTGTTGGAGTCGCAAACGGAGTCGAAGCTTCTGGGCCAGACGGTCGTCCAGGTCCGCCAGGACGTCGAAGCGGGCCTGCTGCTCTCCGATGCGCTCGCCCGCCACCCCAAGGTGTTCAGCCCCCTGTACGTGGCCATGGTCCGGGCCGGGGAGGCGGGCGGAGTGCTGGAGGAATGCCTGCTGCGCACGGCCGACCAGCTCGAGAAGGACGCCGCGCTCAAGCGCCAGGTTCGCGCGGCGATGATCTATCCAACCGTCGTCATCAGCTTCGCCATGATCGTCCTGCTCGCCCTGGTCGCCTTCCTGATTCCGGTGTTTGAAAAGGTGTTCAAGCAGTTCCCGGGCAAGCTCCCGGCTCTCAGTCAGGCGATGGTCGACTTCTCACACCTGCTGACCAAGCAGTGGTACGTGCTGATCGTTTTTGTCGCCGCGGCGGTGACCAGCTTCATCTACTTCAAAAAGTCGTCCTGGGGGCGGCCCCGCTGGGACGCGTTCAAGCTGCGAATCCCGATGAAGATCGGTGACGTGGTCCAGAAGGTGGCCATTGCCCGGTGGTCGCGGACCTTCTCCTCGCTTACCACCGCGGGCGTGCCGATCCTGCAGGCGATCGAGATTACCGGCAAGACAGCCGGCAACGCCGTCGTCGAGAAGTCGATGAGCGAGGTGATCGCCTCGGTCAAGTCCGGGGGAACGATCGCCAAGCCTCTGCGTGACGCGAGTGTCTTTCCTCCGATGGTCTCCCACATGGTGGGAGTCGGCGAGGAGACCGGCGCACTCGACACGATGTTGAGCAAGATTGCGGACTTCTATGACGACGAGGTCGCCGCCGCTGTCAAGGCGCTCACGTCGATCATGGAGCCGGTGATGATCATCCTCGTCGGAGGCATCGTCGGCGTGATCGTGGTCTCGATGTACCTGCCGTTGTTCACCGTCTACAACAGCATCAAGTAGGCAGCGGCCGACCGGGTATCGTCTCCGCGGTGATCCTCACCGATGCCGTCAGCTCGTACCTGGAGACGCTGCAGGCGCCCCCGGACGACGTTCTCGCCGAGATGCAGGAGCAGGGGCGGCGTGAGGGCATCCCGATCGTGGTCCCGCCGACCGGCGAACTTCTGCACGCACTCGCGCGGGCGTCGCGTGCCCGTCGAATTCTGGAGGTCGGGACCGCGATCGGCGTCTCGACGCTGTATCTCGCCCGGGCCCTTGGCCCCGAGGGGCAGATCGTCTCCTTTGAAATCGACCCCGAGCGCCACGCCGCGGCACAGTCCTACCTCGAGCGCGCTGGGGTAGGGGCGCGGGCCGATCTCCGGCTGCAGGACGCGCGCGAGGGCCTGGCGTCCCTGGAGGGCTCATTTGACCTGGCCTTCATCGATGGCGTCAAGGCCCAGTACGGCGACTACCTGGAGCCGCTGCTTCCGCTCCTGGGCGATGGCGCCGTGCTGGCGATCGACAACGTGCTGATGTCCGGGACGGTGGCCGAAGGACACAGCGACGGGCACTGGACCGACGAGCAGATCGCCCAGATGCGCGAGTTCACGCGGCATGTCCTGTCCCTGACGGAGCTTGTCGGCACTGTGCTGCCCGTCGGCGATGGAGTTCTGGTGGCGGTGCGAGCGTGACGCCCGCGGGCAACGATCGCAAGGACGAGGGTGCCGACCGCCTGACCTGCACACCCTGCCGGGGCACGGGCACCGTCATCTCTGGCCTCAACGGCTCGCCCCATGAGGTGACCTGTCCATGGTGTGGAGGCACGGGCGCGTTCCAGCCCGGGCTGGACGCACAGGAGCATGCACCGGCGAAAGCAAGCGACGAGTAGCACAAACGTCCACGGCGCTCATTGGTTCGGCGCTGTGACCGATAAATAGCTTGCCAGAGTCACAGGTGCAAAAGGCAAACCGTTCGTGAGGGCGGGACGCAAAGCCACGGGACTTCGATCGTGAAGTCGGCCGGGCTACCACCCAGGCTCATGCTGTCGTAGCCGCGGTTGGCAACGGACCCGGGGATCTGGCGATTAGACCCAATCACCGATCCCTAGGAGGATCCATGCTCCACAAGCTGCGCCAACGCGCACAGGACGAGAAGGGTTTCACCCTGATCGAGCTCCTCGTGGTGATCCTGATCATCGGCATTCTGGCCGCGATCGCGATCCCGTCGTTCCTCAATCAGAAGTCGAAGGCGAATGACGCTTCAGCGAAGGAGCTGGCGCGTACCGCTCAGACCACGGCCGAGACTGTCGCCACCGATCACAACGGCGACTACTCGTCGGTCAGCCCGGCGACCCTGAACGCGGCTGAGCCGTCGATCCCGATCGCTGTCAGCACCACGAGCGCGTATCTGCTCTCGGCGGGCGGATCGACGACGGGTTACACCGTGACCACGAAGTCGGTCCCGACTGGGAACAGCAATACGTCGCTCATTGTGTACCTCGACCGTTTACGTATTGCTGCTCAAGCGGCCGCATCGAACAGCGCACTGCCGTTTGCGGTGCTCTACGAAGACCTCGATAACTTCAAAGCGTTCAACGACGTCTATGGGTTCACGCATGGTGACGAGGCTATTCAGCTGGTCGCCTCTACGACGCGTGGACGCCGTGCGCCGCCGCGGCAACGACGACGACTTCGTCGGACATATCGGCGGTGACGACTTTTTGGTCGTCACGTGCCCGACCGCTCCGAAGAAATCGCGCGCGAAATCATCGCGCAGTTCGATCCCGATATTCGCAAGCTCTACAACGCGCAAGATTTGCGCACCGGCTACATCGAAACGCGCGACCGCCGCGGCACGCTAAACCGCTATCCGATTATGTCGCTCTCGATTGCGATCGTTACGAACGAGAACCGCTCGCTTGACAATTACGCGCAGATCGGCGAAGCCGCCGCCGAACTCAAGCGCTACGCAAAACAACTCGGCGGCTCGGTCTACGTGAAGGATAAACGCCGTCTATGACTTCTCGTCGCATCTTCGCTCGTTCTGCTCGCGCCGCCTGCTGCTGTCTCGCCCGCGCTGTCCCGCTCATCGTTCGATCACAGATCGAGCAGCACCGCGAGCGGCAGCGCAACTGCACGAGCAACTTGTCGCAAAAGCGCGCACGAACTGCACGCCGCGCAAATACGCGTCGGCAACCTGCAGCAGCAACTCGCGCGAAACCAACGCCGCCATCGGCAGCGTCAACGCACATTTGGACGAGCTCGCCGCGCACAGCACGTGACCGAGAAGCGCCTCGCTTGGAATACGGTTCAGCTCGGCGCCGCTAAAGCGACGCTCAAACTGCACAACGAAGCGCTCAAGCGGCGTCTGCTCGACATTTATCAACACGGCGATCTCGGATACATCGACGTGTTGCTTTCCGCGTCTTCGTTTTCCGGATTTCGTCGAACGCTGGGACGACTTGCGCCTGCTGGTTGCCGCCAATCAGCGCGCGATTCGCGACGCGCCGCGAAGCGGAAAAGAAAGTCGCCTCGATCCAAGCGCCAGCTCGAATCCACCCAGGCCGCCCTCGAACAGTCGCAGACGCGAACGCCAGGCCAAAAGTCAACTCGCTACGCTCGCGGACGAACGCGCAAATCTCGTCGCGATCGCGGACGATCAACGCCGCCACGTGGCAAGCCAAGTTGCCGAGATGGAGGACCTCTCCTCGAGCGAGGAATCGCAGCTCGAGGCCCTGATCATCGCGCGGCAACGCGAAATCGAAGCCGAACGTATTGCCCGCATGCGCGCTCCGGGCATCACCGGGTCCCCGCCGACCGAAGGGGGAGGCTCGCTCTCTTGGCCGGTCACCGGAACGATTACCTCGCCGTTCGGTTTGCGGCACAGCCCCTTCGGCGGCGGCATGGAATTTCACCAGGGACTCGATATCGGGGCCCCCAGCGGAACGACCATCAGCGCGGCCGCGGGCGGCACCGTCATTTCAGGCCGGGTGGTACGGCGGCTACGGCAACTACATCCTCTCGATCATGGCGGCGGGCTCTCCACGGGATACGGGCACTGCTCGCAGATCTTCGTGGCGGCGGGACAAGTCGTCACAGCGGGGCCAAGCCATCGGCGCAGTCGGTTCCACCGGCGCCTCGACCGGGCCCCACCTGCACTTCGAGGTCCGCGTCGACGGCAAACCCGTCGATCCCGCCCCGCGTCTGCACTAAGCCCACAGCAACCCCTAAGCCCGATGTGGGTATCTAGAGGATACGAATGTCATCCAAAATTCGCGCCTTGACCGCCGCGCTGATCGTGGTCGCCGTCGCCTTGGCCGGAGCGCTCTATTTCGGATACCGCAGCGGCCTGAAGCGCCGCGCAGAACACGCGTCGCGGATTTCAGCGGCGATGTTGCAAGCGTCGACCTGCAGTCCCTGCTCGGATCGGGTTCGCCCGACGAGCGGCTGATCGACCTCGCCTTCCGCCGCGTCGAAGAAACGTTTTATAAGCCGATCAACGCGCAGACGCTTTTGGATGGCGAACGGCGCGGTCTCGACACCGTCTTGATCGGCAAACACGTCTCAACGTCGCAATTCTTGCCACACCAATCTTGCGACCGGCAATCGCCGATCAAGATAAAGTGCGCATCAATAACGGAACTTGCATTTGCGCAAAAGCACTTCGGTTCAAGAGTCGGCAATGCCGAGCTAACGCAAGCCGCCATTCGCGGCATGATGGATGCGCTCGAGATCCCTACACCGTGTATCTTTCACCGCACGAAATCCAAGGCCTGAACGAATCGCTCGCAGGGCGGAAACTTCGGCGGCATCGGCGTGTACATCGTGCAGGATCCCAAGACCGGCGCGATTTCTAGTCGATCCGATCGAGTCGTTGCCCGCAGCCACGCGCCGGCATGAAACCCGGCGACATCGTCGATGCGGTCGACGGCCATTCAACCAAAGGTCTCAAACTCGATTCCGTCGAGCGCCTGATTCGCGGGCCCGCCGGAACGACCGTGCATATCGCAACCCATCCGTTCACCCAAGTGTACGCGTAACGGAAAAGTGGTTTACGTCAACAAGACCCGTTCCCGCAGGCAAGGAGCGCGCGTATACGATCGTGCGCGAAACGATTCACGTTCCGACCGTCAAAGCCAAGATGGAAAACGGCAATCGATTACATCCGGCTCTCGCGACTTCGGCGAAACCTCCGCCGACGAAATCAAGAAAGCGTTGCTCTTCGGTAAAGCGCACAACGCTAAGGGCTACATCTTGGACCTGCGCAACAACGGCGGCGGCCTGCTCGAAGCTGCGGTGCGAATCTCGAGTTACTTCGTGCCGCAGGGACCGATCGTCTCGACGATCAACCGCCAGCGGCGCCAAGGACACGCAAGACGCGCTCGGAGACTCCATCGGCGGCTTGACCCCGTTAGTCGATCCTCGTCAACAAATATACGGCCAGCGCCTCGGAAATCACCGCCGGCGCCTTGCAGGACTACAAACTGGGCGAGCTCATCGGAACCAAGACCTTCGGCAAAGGCGTTGTTCAGAGTATCTATCCGCTGCCCGACAACGGCGCCCTGAAAATCACGACCGCCCGTTACGTTACACCGCTTGGGCGCGATATCCACCATAAGGGAATCGCTCCGGACATCCTGGTCAACCAAAACCCCGACCCGGCGCTGATCGATACCCCGAAAGACCAGCAACTCGCAGCCGCTAAGGCCTATCTTAAACGGACGGTAACAAAAATAAGTTATGAAACGCGCTACTTCATTCGCCATCCTGCTCGTTCTCGCGCTCACGACGGCACGCGTGCCGGCCGCCACGCCAGCTTCGCATGCTTTCGCGCTTACTGGATGCCGAAGAGATCTCGATCAGCTACCAGCGGCTGCTTCAGCGAGTTTTATAAAAAAGTCGACACGCAAACCGTGCTCGATAACGCGCACGACAACCTCGTGACGTACCTCAAAAGAGAAGGCGTTGCCAGTCCGAAAGTTCCCGCGCTCCACGCATCCGAAGACAACGCGCTCAACATTCGCGCGCTCGACCGGGAAGTTGAAGTTGCGGCCAACCAATACCATAGCGCGAAATTTAACGCCCGCGATCTGACCTATGCAACAATTTCGGGAATGCTCGGCGCCGTCAAAGACCGCTATACGGTGTTCTTGAGTCCGAAAGACTACGCCGATTTGAATGCGGGTCTGGACGGAACCACGTTCTCCGGCACGGGCATCGTCATCCAAAGCGACGATACGACCAAGATGATCACCGTCAGTAACGTCGTTCCGGACGGCCCGGCGGATAAAGCGGGCGTGCGCAAGACGACGTCATCTATACCATCGACGGCAAGTCCAGTAAAGGCCTGACGATTCAACAAGCCTCCACGCTGCTGCGCGGCAAAGAAGGCACGACCGTCAACCTGCAGCTCATGCGCGACGGGAAACTGCTTCCCGCGCCAACGACGCATCGTGCGCGCGCCGATCAAACAACTGAGCGTCTATTCCAAAATGTTGCCCAACAAAATCGGCTACGTCGCAGCTGACCGTCTTCGGACGCGACACGGCGGCCGAACTCACAACCGCGCTCGACCGCCTGCAGAGCGCAAGGCGCGCGCGCGTTCGTCATGGACTTGCGCGATAACGGCGGCGGTTATCTCGATCGCGGCGGTCGGAGTAAGCTCGAAGTTCATTCCAAGCGGGCCGATCGTTTCGGTCGAATCGCGGCAATCGCAAATCACCACGACTCGAAGCCGAAAACACGGCGATCAATCCCGGTGCCGCTCGCCGTGCTCGTCAACGGCCACACCGCTTCCGCATCGGAAATCACTTCGGGCGCGATCCAAGATAGCGGCGTCGGCACGATCATCGGCACCAAGACCTTCGGCAAGGGCGTCGTGCAAACGATCTTCCCGCTTGCCGGACGGTTCCGCGGTGAAGATTACGACCGCGCGCTATTTGACTCCGCACAACCGCGACATCAACACCGTCGGCATTCAACCCGACATCACCGCGAACGAAAACAAGAACCCGCGCTACGGCGAGCTGTCCAAAGATACGCAGCTGCAAACCGCGGTGACGTTCTTGCAAAATAAAATCGCGCAACTGGGCGGAAGCTACCCCGGCAGCGACCCGCAGTAGCAAAAGCGTCCGTCCATTAGATGCGCAGGTGAGCGGTCACTTCGGCGAAGGACGTGAACTCGACAAAGGGTAGGTTGCGCTCGTCTAAGTAGCGCGACGAGCGCGCGGCCGCTTTTGGCGAACCGGATATCCGCCGCGACGGCCGCATCGTAATCCGAATACCCGTCCCCGATATAAACCGCCGTCGAACCGCGCGCTCCGAGCTTCGCGCACTTCGGCGGCTTTGTCGTGGCCGTTGTCCGAGTCATCGCGAAAGTGCATGATCCAGCCATCCGGGCGCGCATCCACTTCGTTTGCGTGGACCGGGACGACCGGCGATGCCGTTGCGCGCGAGCGCCCGCTCGATAAGCGGCGCGATGCCGGAACTCAAAATCGTGACCGGTACCGCGCGTGCTTGGCAGCGATCGCGCAAATCCTTCGAACGCGGGGTCGAACGCGCGGTTTGCGTCTCAAGAAACGCATCCGCTTCATCCAGCGTGATCGTAATGAGCGACGCTCGCGCGGACGAACACTTCGCGCAGCGTCATCGCCCGTGCATGAAATGCGCTCTCAGAGCTGTTCCCACCGGTCCTTACCCGCCTCGTGCTTCGCCAGCACGTCGAACGTATCGCGATCCGTGATCGTCGCATCGTAGTCGACGAAGACTTCGAGTCTTATTTTTTCTTACGCGTCGCCGTCGTTTTTGTCGGGCTCGTTTTTTTGCGCGCAACGGCGGTGCTGCTCTTGCGAGCCGCCTTTGCTTTTTCTGCCGGCGCGATGCGGGCGGTGCTACCTTGCGCGCGCGTTTCGGCTTCTCGGCCGGAGCTGCCACTGCCTCGGCCTTTTTGCGCGCCGCGTTTGGGTTTTCTGTCGTCCGGCGGACTCGGCAATGCACTTGTTGCGATGCCTGCAGTTCGCCCGCGACCTGCGGCGCTCGGCGCATTCCCGTGCGGCGGCGACGCGCGGGTTTGGTTACTTGTGTCGGTTTCTTCGGGAACGCGCAGCGACGGCGGCGGCGGCTCCACGGCGGGCGGTGCCGGTCGGCGGTTCCATGGCGCGATCGAACGCGACGGCTCGCGCGGCGCGGTTCTGACCGGTCGGCTCCGCGCCGCCTTCGGCGATTCACGCGGAAAATATGGCGGTCGGGCACTGGCGCGGCCGGTGCGCACCGTGAATCGGGGGCGCTTGATCGCAGCGACGGCACCTTCGGGACGATCCCCGCGTCCACGGCGACGGCGGCGGCGGCGGCGTTTGCGACGGATTTCGCTTTCGCGTCCAGCGGTTTCGGTGACGGCGCGCGCGGCGAGCAGCAGCCGGCGCTTCGGCTTCTCGTCCTCGTCCGCATCGTCTTCGGCATCGGGCGCTTGGCTTGCGCGGCGGCGCCCTCTTGCGGAATTCCGGTTTGTGCGACGTCCACCATGGCACCGCGTCCGCGGCGGCGCCGGCGGCGGCGCTTGCGGTGCGTACCGTCGGCTTCGAATTGCGCTGGCCGGCGCGCGGCTTACCGGTTTCGGCTCGACGCCGATCGCAACGGGCGCGGCCACTTTGGTTTTGTCTTGCGCTTCTTCGTCTTCGGCTTCGGCTTCGGTTGAAATGCCGATTGCAGCGGGCCGTCCGGCACACCTTTGGCGGCTTCTTCGGCGAGTTCGCGCAGCTGTTGCGCCTGCTCGTCCGCGGTCATCGGCGCTTTGCGGCTCCGCGGCGGCGGCGTTTTTTCTTGCCTTCGGTCGCAGCGGGCACGACCGCGCCGAGCGGTTCGGCAAGCGCGCCGTCCTCGTCGACGTCGATAATCTTGAATGCGGATCGTCTGGCCCGCAAAGTTTGCGGCATTTTCGATTTCAACAAGCTGATTGTCGAGCACCGTTACGGCCGAAGTTTGATTCGGCAGACGAGCGTTGAGAATGTCGACTTCGTGTTCGTCGCCGACGCGCAAATTTGGCTGCAGCGTCTTCGCTCCGATCGGCCAGGCATGAATCTTTCGTGCGCTCCGGATGCAAGCAGCGCATCGACGCGCACGTGAATCGGCTGTTTGATCTTCGGCGGCGAGTTCTTTGCACTCGTCTTCGTACCAGTATTCGAGCTGCGCCGCAACGGTCGGGAATGTATCGACGACGATGGGATGCGTGTGTCCGCCATTTCCGCGTGCGCTGTGGCGAATCTTGCGGAACGTTTCGATCGCCGTCGATTGCGGTGAAAGCACGCTGCCGAGGCCGTTGCACGTCGGACAAGCGCCGCGCAATTGCGCGCCCAAATCCTTGCCGACGCGCTTGCGCGTAAATTCCAGCAATCCGAGGGCGGAGAACGATTGAATCGTCGCGCGCGTGCGGTCTTTGCGCAAAACGCTTTCGAGCATCTGCACGACTCTGTTGCGCGCGCCTTCGGTATTCATATCGATGAAGTCGCAGACGATGATGCCGCCGATGTCGCGCAAGCGCACTTGGCGCGCGATTTCCGCAGCGGCTTCGATGTTGGTCTTGACGATCGTGTCTTCGAGATTTTTTCCGCCGGTAAATTTGCCGCTGTTGACGTCGATGACGGTCAACGCTTCGGTGGTTTCGATGACGATCGAACCGCCCGAGGGCAAATTGATCTTCGGACGCATGAGCTTTTGCAGCTCGTCGTCGATCTTGTAATCTTTAAAGAGATCGCGTCCGGAGTTGTAGTGTTCGACGCGATCGAGATATTGCGGCCCGAGCAGCTGCAGAAACTCGCGCACTTTGCGGTACTCTTCGGCATCGTCGATGAGCACTTTGTCGACGTCCGCCGTGATAAAATCGCGCGCCGCTTTGAAGACGAGGTTCATGTCTTTGTGCAGCAGCGAAGGCGACGGCGCGCGTTTAAACGTTTCGAGAATGCCGTGCCACATGCGAATGAGCACGCCGAGATCGGCGATGAGTTCGGCTTCGCTCACGCCGGCGGCAGCCGTGCGCACGACCGTTGCCATGCCTTCGGGACGAATGCGCTTCATGACGGCTTTGAGGCGGTTGCGCTCTTCGGCGGTGTCGATCTTGCGCGAGACGCCGCTGTATTTGCCGGTCGGCATCAAGATCAGATAGCGCCCGGGCAGCGAGATGTTGGTGCTGATGCGCGCGCCTTTGAGGCCGCGCGGCTCTTTGACGATCTGCACGAGCACGTCGTCGCCGCGGTTGACCTTCTCGTTGATGGTCCAGCCGCTGCGGCCCGACGTGATCTCGACGTCGCCGATATTTAGCGGCGTCTTGTTGATATCGTCAACGTATAAAAAGGCGTTGCGGCCGAGGCCGATGTCCACGAAACTCGCGCCCATGCCGGGCAAAACGTTCTGGACTTTTCCTTTGTAGATCGAACCGATGACTTTTTCTTCGCGTTCGATGTAGATTTCGCTGAGCGAACCATCTTCAAGAATAGCAACCCGGTTTTCCCACGGGTCGCTGGAGATCAAAATCTCCGTTGACAATGTGTACCGTACCCTTCGATGTAATGACCACCCACTCGCGCGTCGTCCGGCGCTCCCGTCACGCTTGCGATGCGATGCATCGCGGCAGCTCCCGGGGCCGGGTTCACGGCTGTGTTTGCCGTCATCCGGAGCCGTTTGGCTCCTTTTAAAAAAACGCTAAACCGGCGCGGGAAAAAGCCCGCCTGTTCCGGCACCCGCGACGTTCCCGC
>CAWHEM010000003.1:0-172835 GCA_963828535.1 uncultured Solirubrobacterales bacterium | reverse complement strand
GTCCCGAGCGACGCGTCGACCGCCGCTTCGACGTGGAGGCGAGTGGTGGGGAAGACTGGGATCGGGCTGTCCGCTGGGGAGATCAGGAGCTCGATCTCGGTGGAACCGAGGACGACGCCCTCAGCCCCGGCCTGGGCCAGGCGGTGGATGACGGCGCGAAAGATCTGGCGGGATCGCTCCAGCACCTCGCAGCTCATCCTCCCGGTGCACTTCATCAGCGCGCGGCCCGCCCCCGCCACCCTGGAAACCGCGATCAAGCGGTGGGCCGTCAAGTGATCCTCGCTTCGAGCAGGTCGACCTCGTCGAACGTCGGCGGCGAGGTGAACAGATGCCGGTACTTCTCCGAAAGCTCGTGGTCCGCCCGCGGAAAGGAGTGCATCTCGGCTCTGATCGTTGGCAAAGGCCGCGAAGGCGCCTGTAGGTCGTCTCGCTCAGACGGAAGGCGAACCAGACCGTCGTCTCAGGTTGCGCCTTGACGAGCGGCAGTCCCTCTGTGAAGAAGTCGGCCATCTCGGCTCCCGAGCCAGGCTTGGCCTCGAACTTTGCGAGGACTCCGACGTTGACCACGACCGCAATCATCGCATCGGCCGAAGCCGGATCCTGATGTGATGTCTCGCGGAGCCGTCTGCTGGTGCCCGCGACTCGGTCGCCGGTGATGGCGGACAGGAGGAGAACCTGATGTCGAGTTCCAGACCGTGCTGATCTTCTCGATGGGCGTCTCGGTGGACGGCTTCATCGCCGACCGCGAGGGCGCGTTCGGCGTGGACGGTGCCCAGCGACGAGCAGTTCCGTTTCCACATTGCGCAGGTCAGCGAGCTCGGCGTGTACCTGTGCGGCCGCAGGCTGTACGAGACCATGCTGCCGTGGGAGACGGATCCGTCGATGCGCGACGACGAGCTCGGGGCCGCGTTCGCCGACGTCTGGTGCGCGCTCCCCAAGGTCGTCTTCAGCCGCACGCTCGACACGCGTCCAGGGCAACGCCCGGCTCGCCGGGGGTCGTGGCCGAGGAGGTCGCTGCGGCGCTCGACGCGACCGACAAGGACGTCGCGATCGGCGGCGCCGGCCTGGCCGCGGCAGCGATCGAGCTCGGCCTCGTCGACGAGCTGCGCATGTTCCGCAATCCGATCGTCGTCGGCGGCGGCACGCCGTTCCTGCCGCCGGTCACCGAGCGTCCGGCTGGACCTGATCGAGACCAGGACGTTCGGCTCCCGGGTGATCTTCGAGCGTTATCGCCGCGCCCGGTCGGACGCGGAGACGCCCGATGCAGGCCGACCGGCAGGACGTTGAGGTGCCTCGGGCCCGGCCCGGCGGCACATGAAAGCGAGGGATCCACCGCTGGCGACCATCCAACGCAGCATCCACATCCAGGCCTCGCCGTCGGAGACGATGGCCGTCTTGAACGCGGCCGGCCGCTGGCCGGACTGGTATCCGGGGATGACGAAGATTAGGTCGTCGCCCTCGTTCCCCGAACCGGGCGGCAGCGTGACCTTCACGGTGAAGTCGGCGGGCGTGTCGATGACCATCACCGAGACAGCGCTCGAGTACGACCCGGTGAGACTGCAGCTCCTCCAGATGGAGGGCATGTTGTCCGGGCGGGCTCGCTGGGAGCTCACCCCGGACGGCGACGGAACGCGCCTGATCACGACGTTCGACTACGCGCTGCCGGGCGGCGCGGTCGGTCGGCTGGCGGATGCGCTGATCGTCAAGCGCATGAACGGCAAGGCGCTCGGAGAGGCGCTGGAGAACCTCAAGGCGCGGGTCGAGCGCCAGTAGTCGTCACGGTCGCGGATGCGGTCACGGCCACAGCTCGTGCGGCGAGCGCTCGATGAACAGATGGATGTCGGGGTTGGCCGGCGGCATGAAGCCGGGCGGGCGTAGAGGCCGTGCGCGTCGGCGGTCGCGAGCGCCCAGCGCCTGAGTCCCTGGAGTTCTGGATGGGCGAGGACGCACGAGACGAGGAACTTGCCGAGCCCGCGGCCGCGGTCGGCCTCCTTGACGTAGACGTCGCCGAGGTAGGCGTAGGTCGCTCGGTCACTCACCACCCGTGCGAACCCCGCTTGCCGACCAGAGCGCGAATACAGGCCGAAGGGCAGCGAATTCGCGATCGAACGCTGACCACGTCGCGGGGGATGCCCGTGACCAGTAGGCGGCCGTGAGGAAGCGGTGGATGCGCTCGACGTCGAGGCGACCCGGATCGCTCGACACGACGTAGCCGTCCGGGCCGGCCCATTCCGGGGGCGTGTTCATCTCCGGATTCTCGCAGCGGCCCATCCGTGAGCCCGGGCCACGCTGCGGGTGTCAGACTCCGCGGATCGCCGTCGACGTCCTGACCACCATCGAGATCGCGCGTCCACGCCCGGACGTCTCCGCGTTCGCGGCCGACCCGAGCAACGCGACGGCCTGGTACCGCAACATCACGGCGATCGAGTGGGAGACGGCCCCGCCCGCAGCGGTCGGCTCACGTATCCGATTCCGCGCTCGGTTCCTGGGACGGACGCTCGACTACACCTATGAGGTCCGGGACATCGATCCCGACCGCCGCTTCGTGATGGCCACGGCGGAGGGTCCATTTCCGATGGAGACGACGTACACCTGGGACGACGCGCCGGACGGGGCCACGATCATGAACCTCCGGAATCGCGGCGAACCGTCGGGCTTCGCCGCCGTGACCGCCCGGGTCATGGCGACGGCCATGCGGAGAGCGAACGGGGGGACCTCAAGCGGCTCAAGGCGCTGCTCGAGCGCTGAATTGCGGCATGGCCGCGTGCGAACCTGCTGCTACGGTGATGAAAGCGGTCGGCGCCGTCGGCCGCGACGCAGCTTGCTTGGGTCCCGCTCACAGCGGTTCGGGTCAGCCATAGCGTCCCGAATCGTCAGCGGCCCACGTGTGCCGCCAAGGAGTTACGTATGTCAATCGAGTCGTTCGCCGATCTCGGTGTCTCGCACGCCGTCATCAGCTCACTCTCAGAGGCGGGCATCACCCGCCCGTTCGCAATCCAGACTTCCGTGATCGGCGACGCGATCGCCGGCCGGGACGTGATCGCCAAATCCCCGACCGGCTCCGGTAAGACGCTCGCGTTCGGGATCCCGCTCGTCGAGCGGATCGAGGCCACCGACCCGCGGCCGGCGGCGCTCGTGCTGGCGCCGACCCGCGAGCTGGCGCTCCAGATCGTCGAGGACATCCGCGGTATCGCGCACGCCCGTGCGCTGCGCGTCACCGCGGTCTACGGCGGCGCCGGGCTGGTCAAGCAGGCCAAGGCCGCGGCGACCTCCCACGTGCTGGTCGCGACCCCGGGCCGGCTCGAGGATCTCCTCGCTCGCGGCGCGTTCAGACTGGACAGGATCCAGACCCTGATCCTCGACGAGGCCGACCGGATGCTCGACATGGGCTTCCGCCCCGCGATCGACCGAATCGTCGGCGCCTGCCCGCGGGACCGCCAGACGCTGTTCTTCTCGGCCACGCTCGACGGTGAGGCCGGACGGCTGGCCGAGCAGTACGCATCGGATCCGGTGATCCACGAGCTGGGCCCGCGGGAGCGGCGCGCAAATGCCGAGATCGAGCACCGTTCGTCCGAGGTGGCGCACGAGCACCGCGTCGAGGCCCTCGTCGCGGAGCTCGGCCGCGAGCGCGATCTCACGCTCGTGTTCGTGCGCACCAAGCGCGGGGCCGACCGGCTCGTCAAGCGGCTCGCGGCCCACCGGGTCGACGGCCGTCGCGATGCACGGCAACAAGTCGCAGCGTCAGCGCGAGCAGGCGCTCGCGCGCTTCGAGTCCGGAGCGATCGACACGCTCGTCGCCACCGACGTCGCCGCGCGCGGCATCGACGTGGAGAGGATCTCGCACGTCATCAACTTCGACCCGCCGGCAGACAGCGAGACGTACGTCCACCGCATCGGCCGGACCGGGCGCGCCGGTCGACGGGGCGTCGGGATCACGCTCCTGTCCGCGGACCAGCACGGCGAGGTCACGAAGCTCGCCGGTCAGCTCGGGCTCGAGCACGGCCTCCACGGTGGCGACACCCGCCACCGGGCGCCTGAGCGCACGGCGGCTCGCCCGTCGGCGCGGAACGGCAGGCGCTCGCGCCGCCGGCGCCCCGCCGCACGGGCCTAGGTCTCCGGCGGCAGCGGCCGCCCGATCGCCGCGGCCGTTGCGCGCCCGGTAGGCATCCCCGCCGGGCGTCGGATGGGGCAGGGCATTCAGACCCCGGAGGAACGGATCCGTGCCCCCAGCGCCGCCCCAGCCGACCGGAGCGCAGCACCCCGCCAGCGGTGGTGAGGAGGGTCATCCCGACGCCGCGGCGGCCGGATCCGCCGGCTGTTCTCGCAGTCACGGACGATCATGCGGGTCATCTATCGCGATCCCGAGAACGTGCCTGAGCGGCTGACGCTGCTCGCGGTCGCGCGCCTCGGCTCGCCATCGTCGGCATGGGCCGAGGGTGCACTCGCCGCTCCCGGGCGCCGATCCGGCGGCGCTCGCCGAGGCGCTGCGCCGGAACACCGCACGGGCCGCCCGGATCGACGGGGCGATCGCCGGAACCCCATTCCTCGTCGCGCTGATCCCCGGGTATCTCGGATACCTCTGGCAGGAGGCGACGATGGTGCTGCGGATCGGCGCCCTCTACGGACACGACCCGACGACCCATGAGGCGTGCGCCGAGCTCCTCGCGCTCCGCGGCGTGCACGGCTCGTTGGGCGATGCACGCGCGGCGATCGAGCGGGTCGCCGCCACACCGCTGCCGGAGCCACCCGAGGACCGTCGCCCGCTCCGGACCTGGATCCGCAGCGTGTGGATGGTGCTGGTGTTCGGCGGCTTTCTGTCGAGCCCTCATTCCGCGTCCCGCTCGCGCGGCCGCCTGTTCTCGGTCGGGACGTTGGCGGTCGGAGTCGGAGTGTGGGTCGTGACGATGATCTTCCCGGTGACGTTCATGCTCGCCATGTCCTTCGGGTGCGAGACCGACGCCCGCCAACTGGGTCGCCGGGCACACCGGTTCTTCAGCGGAGCCGAGCCGAGCGCCGTCCCCGCGATCGCGCGGCCACGCATGCGGGGCCGGCCGGGCCGGGACCTGCTGCGATCGGCGCTCCTCGGTGTGCTCCGTCGCAGTGCCGGTCGCCTTCGTCGTCGTGGCCGACCGGATCCGCAACCACGGCGTCGTCTCGCCGATCACGGCGCTCGGAGCGCTCGTGGCCCTGTCCCTGGTGATCGCGACGGCTGTCGTGGCCCGGAGCCGCTAGCCGGATCGGCGCGGCGCGCTCCGCTCCGCCCTGCGCAGGAAGCGCTCGAGGGTGTCGTTGTAGGCGGCGCCGAGAGTGGGGATCGTGTGGCCCCGTCCGGGGAGCTCCTGGCGCTCGGCGCCTGTGCGCTCCGCGACCGCATCGCAGACCGCCTCGAAGACGGGCGAGTGGCCGCCCGAGATCACGAGCTTCGGGAACCGGGCCGCCGCGAGCGCCTCGAATGGGACCTCCGCGTGCCAGGCCGGCCGCTCGCGGGCGGCGTGCCGCACGCCGCGCTCGAGCTCCGGCGGCAGCTCGCCGGGCGTCCCGTGGCTCGAATGCACGCCGCGACGGAACGCGCGCAGGAACTCGATGGGCTCGAGCCCCGGACCGGCCTCGTACATCCGCTCCCCCTGGTCGATCATCTCGGTCGGCGATCGGGTCACCGGCGGCGAGCCGGAGCAGGCCGGGCTCGGAGACCGTCAGCGAGCGGACGGCGGCGGGGCGCTGGGCCGCCGCGAGCAGCGCGATCACCGCGCCGTAGGAGTGGCCGACGAGGTGGGCACCGTCGCCGAGCAGTTCGGCGAACAGCGGCGCCTCGCGGTCGAAGTCGCCGCGGGGGAGGGGGCGGCTCGCTCCGAAGCCGGGGCGGTTGGCGATCCACAGCTCCCACCGGGCGCCGAGCTCGCGCTGATGGCGCCAGGTCTGTGATGCGCCGACGATGCTGCCGTGGACGAACACGATGCGGGGTCCGTGGCCAACGCGGTCGACGTCGAGTTCGATGTCCAGGTCGGGGTCCACGGGCGAACTTTGGCACCGGAGTCACGCTCAGGCCGAGTGAATCGCCATTCATCGCCGACGCGGGGCGCGGCGGGCGTGGTGAGCCGGGGCTAATGCGCCGGGCGCGGCCGCTCATCCGCGCCCGCGCGGCCCCCGATCACCCGGATCAGGAGCTCCGAGGCGGACGGGGCGACCGCGCGGACCGCGTCGGGACCGTCGGGCGCGGCGCGGACGACGAGCTCGAGCACGCCAGCGAGCGCGGCGATCGCCAGTTCGTGCGAGAGGGGCTGGAGTTCCGGGTGGGCGTTCGCGAGCTCTCGGGTCAGCTGGGTCAGCCAATCAGCGAACCGATCGAAGGCCTGATCGCGGGCGCGGCGCGTCGCCTCGCTGGTGGCCGCCGCCTCGACGATCACCTGGAGTAGGAACGCCGGGCTGTCGCTCATGCGGTCGAGGTACGCGCCGACGACGCGTCGCACGAGCTCCCTCCAGTCCGCCTCTCCGGCACTCTCGCGCCGGGCCCCCTCCATCGCCGAGGTCATCGTCTCCGCGACGCTGGCGTGGAGGGCCAGGAACACGGCCTCCTTGTCGGCGAAGTGCTCGTAGAACGTCGTCTTGGAGATGTGGGCGGCTGCGGCGATGTCCGAGATCGTCGTCGCCCGGTAGCCGCGGGCCGAAATCGCCTCCGCGAACCCCTCGATGATCAGTTCGCGCTGGACCGCCGCGACCGCGGCCCGGCGGCGATCCCGCGCGATCTCTGGCGTGGACGGCACGGCAGTTTCAGAGTACCAGCACGTACTGACACGATACGGCCTGCACCGCACACCCGCGGATAACGCGGGTGGCGCGCAGGAACCACGCCATCGGGCGGACGTCCGTGTGCAGGAGCCCGAGGTAGTTCCGCACCGACTTGACTCCTTCAACTCCTTCATCGCGCCGACAGCGCAGCAGCTCGGTGTGAACGCCGATCAGCTCGCGGCGAAGCTCGTCGGCCGCTGGCGCAGCGGGGCACCGATGGAGAGCGTGCCGGCGCTGCCAACCGGAGTCGACCCCTCGGCGGCCGATGCCTCGGTGGCGACGGCGGCGGTGCTCGGCGACGATCAGGTCAATGCGTTCGACTACGAGCCGGGTGACGCCGATGGGAGTCACGTTCCGCGTGCTGCGCACATCCGCAAGGTGAACCCGCGGAGCGAGAACCCGCCCGGCAAGGTGGAGTCGAATCGCCACCGCATCTGCGCCGCGGCAGCCCGTACGGGCCAGAGTTCCAGCCGACCGAGCCGCCGTACGGGCAGGGCCCCATCGGTGACGATCGTGATCGCGGCCTGCTGTTCCTGTGATACCAGTCCTCACTGGCGCGGAGCTTCATGTTCGTACAGCAGACGTGGGCGAACGCACGCAACTTTCCACAGGCGGGCGGGGCGAGGATCCGATCATCAGCAAGGCGCTGGAACAGCGGGAGTGCAACCTGCCGCCGCAGGCGGCTCATCTCATGATGGCGCGGTGGGTGTTCACCACGGTCGGAGAGTTCTTGTTCAGCCCGTCGATCATGGCACTGGAGAAGTTGCGAGCTAGCAGCGGTCGCTCGGATGGCTGGCTTCCCTCCCACCGACGGCGTGGGGCGCGCCGATTCCAGGAGGCTGCGGGCGCAGGGGTAGCCGGCAGCCGGTCTGCGCAGTGCTGTAGCGCCCCCTCCATGTGAAAGGGGGGTGGGCGGGCGTCACAAAGCAGTGGAGCGATGCCAAGACAAGCCTGGCGTGATTGTTGTCGAAGGCTTGGTGCTGAGGAGTCCGCGTGGCGGTGATCGCTCTGGAGGTGGGGTACTCGATGTGAACTCTTCGTCAAGGGGTCGCGTGATACGCGACCGGTCTCATGCCACTCGTCGTGCTCGGCTGCGTGAGCTTTCAACAGTCCTCACAGCTCTCATCGACGCAGCTCGGCCCCGAGCTGGTCAGGCCAGGTGTCGCCTGGCACCCGCAGTCAGCGCCGCGCCACAGCTCCGCGCCCTCCTTGGCGGCGATCCCGGCGATGACCAGCGCGGCCACCGGGTCGAGGAAGCCCGCCCCGGCGCTACCCAGCAATAAGCCGACGAGGCCGACGGCACCCTGCAGAGCACACAGCAGGTTCTGGGTGCCCTCACCGGCGGTCGCGGCAGAACCAAGGCGGCTGCCTAGACGGAGCTTTGCCCAGCCCAGCAACGGCATCAGCACGATGCTCGAAGCTAGAAGCCCAACCGCCAGCCAGTTGCTCTGCGGCTGACCTCCATCGAGGAGCTTGCTCAGCGACTGGTAGAGGATGTACGGGATGAGCACGACGAAGCTGGCTGCCACCCACTTCTGAGCTCGCCGCTCGGCCGTCTCTGAGAAGCGATTCCGGCCCGTGAGCCTCACGATCACGATCGCCGCTGCGGAACCCTCCACCGCAGAACCGATCGCCCAGGCGATGACGCCGATGGAGTGCGTCTCGGTGCCGGCGACGAGACCGACGACGCCCTCGGCAATCATCCATCCGAGGCTGAAGTACGACAGCCATCGGGCTCGCCGAGCCGTGCGCAACCACCCGGCGTCCCGTGCCGGCGTCTGAGGCGTGGTCGCCGCCTTCGGAAGCGTCGGCAGCTCGACACCAGTCACGAGATGACCTCCGTCAGCGGCGGCGTCACTGGGGCCGCAGCTGGAGCAGGTTGGCTGCTTGAGGCTGGGCTATCCGGCAGCAAACTGGAGAGAAGACCAGCAGCGACCACGAACGCGACCGACGCCCAGAGGCAGGCTTCGAGCCCTTTCCATTCGTACAGGGCGCCGGAGAGGATGGTGCCGGCGAGCCGGCCGCCGGCGTTGGCCATGTAGTAGAAGCCGACGTTCATCGCGACCTTGTCGCCGTCGGCGTAGGCGAGGATGAGGTAGCTGTGCACGGCGGAGTTCATCGCGAAGATCACCCCGAAGATGATCAGGCCGGCGACGAGCGAAATGGCGGGGTCGGCGCCGGCGGATAGCGCGATCGCGATGCCGGCGGGGAAGGCGGCGAGCGCGAAGGCCAGCCAGGTCGCCATTCGTCCGTCGGGGTCAGTGCCGGTGTCGGTCGTGCGGCGGCGCAGGAAGCGAGGCGCGGACGCCTGAACGATCCCGTAGCCGATCACCCAGATCGCCAGGAAGCCGCCGGCTTGCCAGAAGCTCCATCCCAGCACGCTGCGCAGGTACACCGGGACGCCGATCACGAACCAGACGTCGCGTGAGGCGAACAGGAAGATCCGCGCGGCGGCCAGCACGTTGACGGCGCGGTTGTTGGAGAACATCTGGCTGAACTTCGCCTTGGTGTTGCGAGCTGCCGAGGTCGCCGCGCATCATGGTGGTGACGACCGCCAGGGCACATCCCACCAGGACGGTCAGGATCCACAGACCGGCCTGGAAGCCGACGACGGTGAGCAGCAGGCCGCCGAGGAAGAACCCGACGCCCTTGAGCGCGTTCTTCGATCCGGTCAACACCGACACCCACCGGTAGAGCGAGCCCTCATCGGGGACCACCAGCTTGACCGCGCTCTTTGAGCTCATCTTCGTCAGATCCTTGGCGATGCCGGAGAGCGCCTGGGTCACCATCACGTATGGCACCACCAGCCACGAGAGGGGAACGGCGGCGAGCATCACGAGCGCGACCACCTGCACCGCGAGCCCCGCCACGAGCGTCGTCTTGAGTCCGAGTCGGGCCGCGAGCCAGCCGCCGACGAGGTTCGTGATGACCCCGAACAGCTCGTAGAAGAGAAACAGCGACGCCAGCGCGAACGCGCTGTAGCCGCGCTGGTAGAAGTGGAAGAGGACGAGGGTGCGGATCGCTCCGTCAGTGACCGTGTCCGCCCAGTAGGCGCCGGTGACGAGCGCGTAGTTGCGGAGATCCCCCGCGCGCGCTGTGGCCGCGGCGCTCATGACGCCTCCAGGCTGTCGGCCACCTTGCGGGTGAGTTCGGCCAGCCGGTTGGCGTAGCCCCACTCGTTGTCATACCAGGCGTAGATCTTGACCTGGGTCCCGTCGATCACCCGCGTCGAGAGCGCGTCGACGACGCCCGAGCGAGGATCGTCCTTGTAGTCGACGGAGACCAGCGGCCGCTCCTCGTAGCCGAGGATGCCGGCGAGCGGTCCCTCGGCCGCGGCACGCAGGAGCTCGTTGACCTCATGAACGCTCGTGGTTCGTGCGACCTCAAAGACGCAGTCGGTCAGCGATGCGTTCAGCAACGGCACGCGGACGGCCAGGCCATCGAGCTTGCCCTGCAGCTCCGGGAAGATCAGCCCGATCGCGGTCGCCGACCCGGTCGAGGTCGGGATCAGCGACATACCGGCGGCGCGGGCGCGGCGAAGATCCTTGTGCGGGGCGTCGACGATCGTCTGGGTGTTGGTCAGGTCGTGCAGCGTCGTGATCGACCCGTGGCGGATGCCGATGCCCTCGTGGATGACCTTGACCACCGGCGCCAGGCAGTTGGTCGTGCACGACGCGGCGGTCACCACGTCGTGCACGGCAGGGTCGTAGAGGCCGTCGTTGACGCCCATGATCACGTTCAGCGCGCTTGGCTCTTTGACCGGTGCTGCCACGACGACCTTCTTGACCCCGCGCTCGAAGTACGGCGCGAGCGACTGCATGGTGCGGAACTTGCCCGAGGCTTCGATCACGACATCGACGCCGTGCTCGTCCCACGGCACCTCACCGGGGGCAGCTTCGCTGCCGAAGCCGATCGGCGTGCCGTCGACGGTCAGCGTCTCGTGCGTCGCCGCTGATGTCACGGTCCCAGCGGCCGTGGATCGAGTCGAACGTCAACAGGTGAGCCGCCGTCGCGGCGTCCCCTTTCAGCTCGTTGACATGCGCGAACTCGAACTCCGGCCAATCCCACGCCGCTCGCAGCGCCAGCCGGCCCATCCGACCGAAGCCGTTGATCCCGATACGTGTGGAGCTCATCTCTCGGTCGATCCCCAGCGCCTGTTCGACCGTGCCTCGGCTCGCTAGCAGCAGACCGCCGGGCGCGGGCGCCACCACGCGAACAGCCGCGGCAGCGGAGCTCGCGGCTCACACGCGGCCGCGCGGGGCTACCGCAGCAGCGCGGCGCAGCGTTGACGCGGATCTGGCGCTGACGCTCAGCGACCAGCAGGGCATTGAGGTTGGTCATCACGCCTTCTCCTTCGCAGCTGGCGCATCCACACGACGTGGGTGCGGCCGTGCTGTCAGCCGCGGCCGGGCCGCAGCACTCAGACTTGGCGGCTGGCTCACAGCAGACCTCGAGTGCCTCGGCTGCGCAACACCCTGCGGCCTCATCACCAGCGCCGGGTTTGCGCGCGCGGATGATCGCTGCGCCGGCATGCTCGTGCACCCGATGGGTCTCCCTGATCTCGATGTCGGTCAGGCCGGCAGCGGTCAGCGCGCGCTCGAACTCCGCCCGGGTCAGCGCGCCGGCGATGCACCCGGTCCACGCCGCCATGTCAGCGCGAGTCGCGTCGTCCATGTCCTCATCGGCGATCACATCCGAGACCGCGAAGCGACCACCGGGGCGCAGGACCCGCGCCGCCTCGCCCAGAACCTTGGTCCTTGTCGCCGGAGAGGTTGATCACGCAGTTGGAGATCACGACATCCACGCTGCCATCCGGCAACGGGATGTCCTCGATGTGGCCCTTCAGGAACTCGACATTCTTCGCGCCGGCCTCCTGGGCGTTGCGGCGGGCCAGCTCGAGCATCTCGTCGGTCATGTCCAGGCCGATCGCGCGGCCGGTCTCCCCCACCCGCCGGGCGCTGATCAGCACGTCCGCACCGCCGCCGGAGCCGAGGTCCAGCACCGTCTCGCCCGGGTGCAGATCGGCGACAGCGGTCGGGACCCCGCAGCCAAGCGAAGCGCCGACCGCGCCCTCAGGCGCCTCGGCGCCCTCGCCGGCCGTAGAGGGCGCTCCCGAAGACGACGTTGCCCTGCGCATCAGTCAGCTCGATCTCACTGCCACAGCAGGACGCGGGAGCCGGGGCCTGAGCCTGGGCCGCTCGTGCGGCCGCGGCGTACTTCTCGCGGACGGTCTCTCGAAGCTCAGTGGTGTCGGTCAGCTCAGCCATGTCGTGATCTCCTCCAGGCCGTCGGGGATGAGGAAGTAGTAGGTCCACAGGCCGCGGCGCTCAGAACCGACGACCCCCGCAGACGTCAACACCTTCAGGTGCTTGGAGAGCGCCTGCTGGCTCATCTCGAACAGCGGCGTCAGCTCGCACTGACAAATCGCCTCCGGAGCCGCCGTCCGCAACGCATCGACGATCAGCAGCCGAGTCGGATCAGCCAAAGCCTTGACGACGACCGCCAGCTCAACGGCATCCGAAGCTGACAGCTGAGGCTCGACCGCAGCCACGCAGCAGCCGCCGGCCTGACGCTCGCGGGGAGACAACACTGGGGGCTGTATCGCGGTCATGCCAGCCGAGTATACACAACTAAACGGTTGTGGGTGCTATGTTCGCCGGCAGCATGCAGCGACCACTTCACAGAACCGCCTGATCCACCGCCGGTGAAGATCTTGCTCGTCACCGGGAGCGCCCGCCGCGGGTCGACGAACACCGCCGCGCTCCGCACCGCAGCCGAGCTGGCCCCGCCCGGCGTCGCCACGGTCATGTACGACGGGATCGCCGACCTGCCGCTCTTCAACCCCGACGACGACGCGGAGGGCGCCGACGATCGATCCCCGCGTACAACGGATGCGGCAGCAGCTCGCCGACGCCGACGGCGTCCTCATCTGCACCCCCGAATACGCCGGCGCGCTGCCCGCCGC
This sequence comes from uncultured Solirubrobacterales bacterium, assembly GCA_963828535.1. Taxonomy (GTDB): domain Bacteria; phylum Actinomycetota; class Thermoleophilia; order Solirubrobacterales; family Solirubrobacteraceae; genus Palsa-465. The sequence goes on along the minus strand of CAWHEM010000003.1, from coordinate 160,084 downwards.
ACTCAAGAACCTGCTCGAATGGACCATCGGCGACGGCGGAACCTACGACAAGCCGGTCGCATGGATCAACGTCTCCGGCGTCGCCGCACCGACCGGCGGAGCCGACGCACACACCTCCCTGCGGAAGGTGCTCGAGTACTCCGGCGCCGACATCGTGGAAGCCGCCTGCGTACGCGTGCCGCTCAGCCGCCAAGCCATCGGAGCGAACGGCCTCGTCGAGGACCCCACCGCACGCAGACGACATCGCGGCGGCGCTCCAGCGACTCGCAGAGCACATCCAGACGCGCGAGGGGTGAGCGAAGGGGCGCTAGCCCTGACCGAGCGCCTCCGTCTGGGCACGGGTGGTCTAGATGTAAGACCCGAGCAGGTTGTTCAGTTTGGTGATGGGTGGTTGTCGGCCGAGGGCTGAGTGTTTGCGGTGATGGTTGTACCGCCAGAGCCAGCCGTCAAGGGCTGCGGTGCGTTCGGTGCTTGAGGCGTAGATCGCGCCGTAGGCCCAGCCGCTCAGGAGGGTGCGGATGAACCGCTCAGCTTTGCCGTTGGTCTGTGGCCGGTAGGGGCGGGTACGGAGGTGGCGGATCCCTAGCAGTCGGCAGGCGATCGCGTGGACGCTGGAGCGGTAGGGCGAGCCGTTGTCGGTGAGGACTCGCTCGACTGTGATCCCGTGGCGGGCATAGAACGTGATCGCCCGGCGAAGGAACGCGACTGCGGTCGTGGCCTTCTCGTCGGTAAGGACCTCGACGTAGGCCAGACGGGTCGCGTCGTCGATCGCGACGTGGACCGCGTCCCAGCCTTTGACCTGGCGGCGGACCCCTGCCGCGTCGCGCCGCATGAGGCTGCCGTTGTTGCCGCTCCTGCCGGTGATCCGCTTGCCGGCGCCGCCCTGGATCCGGCCGAGCTTCTTCACGTCGATATGGATCAGTTCACCCGGACGCTCGCGCTCGTAGCGGATCGCGGGCTCGAGCCCGAGCCGGCCGAGTCTTCCCGAGCCCGATCCGTTTCAGAATCCCTGAGATCGTCGAGACGGGCATGTCGAGCAGATCAGCGAGCTCTGGGGCGGTGAACCGCAACCTGCGCAACGACGCCAGCAGCCCCACCAGCTGCTCGTCCGTGCGGTTGTGCACCCGGCCCGGGGCGCTCGAGCGATCCAACAACCCCAGCTCGCCATCTTCCCGATATCTGGCGACCCACTTCGAGCAGGTCCGCTCGCTCACGCCGGCCGCCTCGGCGGCCGTCGCGATCGACCGGGCCTCCTCGATCACCATCCTCACCAGCCGGCGCCGGCCGTTCAGGCTGAGCGCCGCGTTACCGTGCAACTTCATTCGGACCTCCTTGGGACTGGGGCTTCGCAACCACCAGCCTCCAAGGAGGACCGGATGAACAACGTGCTCAGGAACTACACCTAGTGCCAACGTTGAGAGGGCGTGACAGTCGGTGAGACGATCGGCCAATGCAGACCCAGACGCTCCCGTGGCGTAACTCACGCAAATTTGATGGAGCAATGATGGATGCCGACACGCCGATATCGGCAGCTAACGCCCTCGTTCTGCGTGATAGCAGGACATTCGTAAGGGTGAGCGAGGGGACTCGAACCCCCGACCGCCTGGACCACAACCAGGAGCTCTACCAGCTGAGCTACGCCCACCGCGTTGGCGCTTCAATCTACCAGCGCGACGTGATCAGCCTCCAGCGCCCCCGACCCGACCCGAGCCTGACCCACGACTCAGACGCGCCCGAGGCGCTATGCAGTTCCCGTAGGTACGGGCTTTGCGTACGGATCGAGGCCGTGGGGCGTCGTCCGCTGCCCGTGGAGAAAATCGACACCCACGGCGGTGCTATCAGCCCCGGTTCCATTCCGCCGCTACGGCCCGTAGCGGCGGACGCATCCCTGGATCCTTTGCACGTCGGGCCTGACCCGCCGGATGCAGCTGATCACCGGTGGCAGTTCCGGGCGCGCCACCGCGAGCTTGTGGGCGGGGGCCGGTAGCCGCCTCGGTGTGGGCACGGCGGCCTTTGGCTTCCTCGGGTCCTCACCGCTGCGCCCGGCGATCGTGATCACGAGGTCGTCGGCGAGCTTTGGACCGCGCTCGCGCTGCGCGCTCGCCAGCCTGGCGAGCAGCGCTCGGTCGAACGCCCCCTCGGGGATCCGCCGTGGCCCCAGCTCATAGAGCAGGTCGACCTTCTGCGAAAGGTCAGACACACGGGGGCTGCGGAAGGAAACCTCGAGCAGCACCAGGCCGCGCCCAGTATGGGACAGGATGTCCGCCACCCACTCGGAATTCGAGGAACCGAAGTTGCGGCCGTTCTGCGGGCGCTTCCATACCTTCACGACGGATGCGCTGTCGACCCGTCTGAACACGGTCCAGACTCCCGGCACCCAGTCCGTGCCGCCGTCAGGCGCAAGCGCAGCATTGTGTTTGACGAGCGCATGCACGAGCTGGGTCGCGTCGGTCCGGACGATGTCCTCGGCCTTCGTGTTGACAACCGTCACGACCTGGTACAGGGCGACCCCACCGACAGCCGACACAACGATGGCGATCAAGATGGCGGGGAGCCAGCGTGGGTTAACCATGGACATGCATCGCTCACGCTAAGCCGCGCGGGCAAGGGTGTCAGTGTCGACCTGGTCTCAACCTGTTTCGCCGCATCCGGTGGGCAGTTCGGGCCCAGCCGCTGCGCGCGACCGTATTCCCACACTGGCGCAGGTGTCGACATCGATACTCGCGCGAGCGATGCCCATCGGAACCGGGCCCTGCGAGCCGTTCTGCCAAGACGATCCCGGCCTGACGAGTCCCTGGGAGCGGCCGAATCCGGCCCCTGTCTCCCGGCGTCGGCTGTCCACGTTCTGTCGGCGGCGATGCGGCGGCGGCGCTGGATCGTCAGCACTCGAGGGCCCGGCAGGGACTCGAACCTGCGACCCACGGAGGAGCACCAAGGGATCCCGATGCCGCTGCGGCGACAACGGGTGGAGCCAGCCGCGTCACCACGGACTTCCGCTTCGGCGCGACCGGTCTGAAGCCGATCCTCGTGGATATCAGTCTTGTCCATGCGTGCTTGTCTCTGCGCCAACGGCGGTGATCCGTCTCATGGCGCAGGCCTCCTTCACCGTCTGGCAGGGATGCGGGAACCCCACGCCGCTTCGCTGTGACAGCACCCGACACATAGTTACAGCAGTCTGAGACGCAACCGTACCGACTTGACACACCCGCTTTCCATCCCGCGGTGCCTGATGGCCACGCCCGCACTTCTCCTTTAGGCGCGCCTTGTGGGAGCCCGCTTGGTTGCCGGCTGGCCGTTGCTCGGGTACGCTTCGACCTTCGTGCTCGGTCGCAAATGGGTCAAAGCGAAGGGCGTCGTGGTTGCTGTGTCCAGCCACGAGACCAAGTTGGACGACGAGGCCCCGGTGTCTGGTACGACGGCTTCGTCGTGGACGTGCACCCGGAGGACGGTGAGCCGTTCCGGGCCGAGGTCCCCGACGCCGGCCACGGAATTGGCAACTTCACAATCCTCCCCTCACTCAACTTCGAGCCGCCGACGAAGGGCGACACGGTCACCGTCGAGTTCGATCCGAAGACCAAAAAGACGCGTTTCGATCTGTCCGACCCCCGGCTGCAACAGAAGGCCAGTCGGAAGGCGCGCGATAAGGCCCAGCACGCCGACTATGAGGCAGCCCTAGGCGCGCCTCCCGCGAGCACTGACCCGAGCGGGCTGGGTGGGGACCCCGAACTCGCCGAGTTGCTCGAGCTGGACAAGGCCGAGACGGGAGCGGCACGCGCACCATCGGCAGCACCGGCGAGCGGGCCCGAGGCGCGGCTCGCTCAGCTCCAGCAGCTTGCGGATCTCCATGACCGGGGTGTGCTGAATGACGACGAGCTCGAGGCTGAGAAGGCCAGGATCCTGAGCGAGAGCTGATCGCCTTTCGTGGCAATCGATGCCCCGCCACGTCACCCGGTGGGTTCAGCGCTCCAGTAATGCCTTCAGTCGCCGCAGGTCGGCCTCGTTCGCTCGTCGCATGGCGCGAGCCATGACCGGCGCGGTGACTGCCGCGAAACCCGATGGTTCCCCTCGATTGCGGAGTGTCATACGCGTGACCCCTGGTGTCGCGTCCTCCCACTCATAGCTCGTCTCCATTGGAAACGGGCCTTGCGCGGTCGCCATCACGAAGCGGCGGCCAGGTTGGGATTCTCGAACCTCATAGGTGTAGTCGAGCGCGCGTCCAAGAAACTGCGCGCGGAATCGAAGCTTCGAGCCGACGAGCGCCTGGTGGCGGTGTCACCCACTCGACAGTCTTGATGTTCTTGTACCAGGAGGTTGCGTTGCCTGGGTCAGCTGCAAACGCGGCAACCTCGTCGCGCGGGCGCCTGATCTCGATCTCGGTTACCACGTCAACGAGCATGCGAAGAGTCTGCCACGGCGGCGCTGCTGTGGACGAGAATAGCCGTGCGCTCAGGACAGGCCCGACGATCGGGTTGCACGAAACCGAGTGTCGCGGTCTCGGACGTCTGCTTTCACGCACGACCGGCCGTCGGCCCTGCCAGCGCCGGGCGCTATGAGGCTGCGGCTCCGTTCCACGGCACGCGAAGCAGAAGCCGCGCTCTGGTGAGTGCAGCGGCGCTGTTTCCAGGGCAAACTGAACGCCCCCGGCAGGACTCGAACCTGCGACCCACGGCTTAGAAGGCCGTCGCTCTGTCCAACTGAGCTACGGGGGCTCGCAAAGAGGGAGACTGTAGACGTGTCAGCGCCTCGGATTCCGGCGTGGGGTGCCAGCTGCCGCGGCGAGCGCGCTGCTGTGCCTGCCGGCCGGCGCGGCGGCGGCGTTCGGCGGAGCGCGGTCGGGCTCCGCCGCCGGCTGGCCGGCACGCGCTTGCGTGGTCCCGGGCGCCGGCGAGCCGCTCGACCGGATCTGGCGACCGAACATGCGGGCGGCGATCGCGCTATGCCCGTCAGCCGCACGGGAGACATCGCGTTCGCCGTTCGCACGCCCGGTCGCTTCTACGGCTACCGGCCCGATCACGTCGAGTGGTCGGCGAGTGTGGTCAAGGCGATGCTGATGGTCGCCTACCTTGATCGGCCGTCCGTCGCCCGGCGACCGCTGAACGGCTATGACACCTCGCTGCTCGTCCCGATGATCACTCACTCCGACAACAGCGCGGCCTCGACCGTAGACGGGATCGTCGGCAACGCCGGCCTGCAGGCGCTGGCCAACCGGGTCGGCATGACGCACTTCCGTCCGGTCATGCAACCGTGGGGCGAGACGCAGATCACCGCGCGCGACCAGACGAAGTTCTTCCTGCACATCGATGCGCTACATCGCGGCCCGGCACCGCTCGTTCGCGATCCGCCTGCTGGCCTCCATCACGCCGTCGCAGCGCTGGGGGATCGGCACGGTTGCGCCGCACGGCTGGGGGCTCTTCTTTAAGGGCGGCTGGGGCTACGGCACCGGCCTGCTCGACCACCAGGTCGTCCTGCTGACGCGCGGATGCGCGCGCGTTTCGCTCGCGGTGCTGTCGATGTACGACGGCTCCCACGGCTACGGCAAGGCGACGTTGCGCGGGATCTTCTCCCGGCTGCTCGATGGCTTCCCCACCGGAATCCCGCTATATCCCGTCGTCGACAGCGCTCGCTATTCCGGGTTCGTCGCCGGCGACACGAACACGGGCCGAGCCGAGCCGGGCAGCGAGCCGCGTCGACGGACTGAGCTTCGACACCACGGCCAGCGGCCGGACGATCCGCCGCTTCGCGATCGTCCTGGCCAACGATCCAACGGATCGATGCCCGGTCGGCAAGGTCGCCGGTCTGCACATCGACAAGATGAAGCCGGATCCGGACGGGCGGTTCAGCGCGGGCACGACCAGCGCGAGCTTTCGGTATGAGTTGACCGGCCGGTTCCTGGTCCGCCGCCGCGCCAGCGGAACCGTGACCGAGGCCGACCTCGATCCCGTGACGCACAGGGTCATCTGCCAGTTCCGAGCCGCCTGGCTGGCCCGGGTGCTCCGGTACTGACGGCTCGCGCCTCGCCGAAGCTGATTATCGGGGCGCCCGGATTTGAACCGGGGACCTCCTCGCCCCAAACGAGGCGCGCTACCAGGCTGCGCTACGCCCCGCGCACGCTGAGTCTACCGCGATCGCGGGCGAGGACGACGCTGACCGTACCGGCACGGACACCGTCCGGGGAAACTCTGAAAAGCTCTTGCAGGTTTGTTTCCGGGACCGTATTCTCTGAAAGACCTTTTCAGACTTCGCCCGAGGGGAGCTCATGAAACCGACACGTCCGCTGTTGACCGATCCGGCGGTGCTCGAAGCGCTGGCCCACCCGGTGCGCCTGGACGTCTTGAGCTATCTGATCGCCGACGGTCCCGCCACCGCCTCGGTCTGCGCGCGCGCGGTTGCCGACACGCCCTCGAACTGCAGCTATCACCTACGCGTCCTATCAGGGCACGGGCTCGTGGAGCGGGGTGAATCTGCGGATGGGCGTGAGCGCCCGTGGAAGGCCACGATCACCGGGTTCGAGTTGGAGCGCTCCAGCGAGGAGACGGCCGGCGCCGCGGCGGTGATGGCCGCGGCGCTACAGCTCGACCAGCGCCTGGTCCGGGATTACCTGACCCACCGTGACCAGGTGTCCGAGCGCTGGCGCACATCCGACGCCTACGCGGCGTACACGCTCAGCGTAAGCCCGGCCGAGCTGCGCGAGCTCGTGGCGAACCTGGACACGCTGATCCGCCCGTTCATCGCCGCCACGCGTGACGCCCGGCCCGCAGACGCTGAACTCGTCCACGTCGGGCTCCAGGCATTTCCGCGCTCCTGGTCCCGATGAGGCGCCCGCCCGCGCTGGGCCGTGCCGACTTCCGGTCGCTCTGGCTGGCCGGCCTGATCAGCGATGCGGGCGATTGGATGCTGTTCGTCGCGTTGCCGATCCTTGTCTACACCGAGACCGGGTCGGCGTTGGGGACCTCGCTGGCGTTTCTCATCGAGCTCGCTCCGGGAATCGTGCTCGCACCCTGGGCGGGCGCGATCGCCGACGGCCGCGACCGGCGGCGGACGCTGCTGGTGCTCACGCTGCTCCAAGCCGTCGCATTGCTGCCGCTGGTCTGCTTCGGCAGCCACCCCCCGCTGCCGGTGCTCTACGGGGTGATCCTGGCCGAAGCTTCGCTCTCCGCGCTGTTTGACCCGACCAAGAACGCGTTGCTGCCAACTCTGCTGGCACCTGGAGAGCTGATCTCAGCCAACGCGCTGATCGCCTTCAACGCGAGCGCCGGCCGACTGGTCGGCGGCCCCCTGGGCGGCCTGCTCCTCGCGGCGGGCCAGCTGCGGCTGATCGTGGTGGCCGACGCGGTCAGCTTATCTGCTCGCCGCCGGGCTGATCGCACGGGTGGGGCGGCGGCCCGAGGTTTCGCCGCCGAGCCCCCCGGTCCGCATCGAGCGCGGGGTCCAGGGGGGCGGCGGCCTGCGTTCCGCGCTCGAAGGCCGCGGGGTTCGCTCGGGTCTGCTCGTCGCCTTCACGGCTCAGATCGCCCAGGGCATCTTCGTGGTCCTGTTCGTGCTGTTCGTCGCTGAACGGCTGCACGGCGGGGCGGCGGAGATCGGGCTGCTGCGCGGCGTGCAGGCGATCGGCGCGCTGGCTGCTGGGCTACTGCTGAGCCTCGTCAGCGGCGCGCCATCGCCGGCGCGGCTGACGGCATGGGCCGCTGTCGTGTTCGGCGTTCTCTCTCTGGTGGTCTGGAACCTGCCCGTGCTCAGCACCGCGAGCGCGATCTACCTGGCGCTGTTCATCCTCGTCGGAGCGCCCGGCATCGGGCTGATAACCGGCCTGGTCAGTGGACTCGGCCTCGCGGCTCGGGAGCACGAGCGAGGTCACGTGTTCAGCGCGCTGGGACTGGCCGACAGGGGCGGGCAGGCGATCGGGATGCTCACCGCCGGGGTGCTGACCCCCGTTCTTGGATTGATGCCGATGCTTGATACCCAGGGTGCGCTCTACCTGATGGCGGGCGCGGTGGCGGCGCGATGGAGGTGAGTGCGGCGGTGAAGTACGCTCCGCCCCGCCATGGCCGATATCCGACCTCTGAAGCGCTCCACTATGACCCCGAGAAAACCGGCGGGCTGCAGGCCGTCGTGGCGCCGCCCTATGACGTGATCGACGCCGAACAACGCGAAGAGCTCGAGGCGCGATCGCCCTACAACGTTGTTAGCATCGACCTGCCGCAGGGCGAGGCGACCCCTATGCCGCAGCAGCACAGCTGCTGGCGCAGTGGCGCGCGCGGGGCGCGGTCGTGCAGGACGACGAACCCGCGCTGTGGGCGCTGGCGCAGGACTACACCGGACCCGATGGACGCGCGCGGACGCGGCGCGGATTCCTCGCCCGCGTGCGCGTGGAGGATTATGGCGCCGGCCGGATCCGCCCACACGAGCGCACCCATCCCGGGCCGAAGGAGGACCGCCTCCGGCTGACACGCGCGACGAGGGCCAACCTCTCCCCCATCTTCTCGCTGTTCTCAGACCCGAGCTGGCGCAGCTCGAAGCGTCCTGGCGCCGCGCGACAGGCGAGCCGCCCTGGGACGAAACGACCGACGCCGACGGGACGGTCAATCGGCTGTGGCGGGTCACCGATGCCGGTGCGATCGCCGATCTCAGAGCTGCGCTGAGCGATGCGGAGCTGCTGATCGCCGACGGTCACCACCGCTACGAGACCGCGCGCGTCTACGCGGAGGAGATCGGCGGCGAAGGGCCGCACCGCTATGTTCTGATGTGCCTCGTCGCCCTGGAGGATCCAGGCTTGACCGTGTTCCCGACCCACCGGCTCGTGCGGGGCCTGCGGCCCGACCAGCACGAGGAGCTCGCCAACGCGCTTCGCCGCGACTTCGAGATCGAGCCGCTCGACCGACACCGCCGCGCTCGCTCCCCGAGCGCCGCGACCAGGTCACGATCGGCTACATCGACGCTCATTTCCGCCGCCCGTTCAAACTCACCCTGAAGGACCGGCGATCGCCGATAAGGCGCTGCCCGATCACGCCGAGCCCTACCGGCGCTCTAGACACCGCCGTGCTCGAGGCGCTGATCCTGAAGGGCGCGCTCGGGATGACCGACGAGGACATCGACCACCTTTCCGGGCTTGGCTACGCGCGCGATTTCGCCGCAGGCGGTCGGCTTGATCGAGAGCGCCGAGTACGACGCCGCGTTCTTCATGGCACCCACGCCGGTGGAGCGCGTTCAGGCGGTCGCCGCAGCCGGGGAGAGCATGCCGCCCAAGTCGACCTACTTCTTCCCGAAGGTTCCGACTGGCCTGCTCTTCAACCCGCTGGACTGAGCTAACGCCCAGCCGCAGCGCTACGATGCAGACTTCAAGTGCCGGACCAACGACCGCAAGGACAGCCGATGAAGGCCATCGCCCACCGCACAGACCCAGCGACCGTTCACCCACCGGATCGACATCCGTCAGCATCAGCTGGCCGTCGATGAGCCGACCGAGCACGGCGGGGACGATGAGGGACCGAGCCCGCAGGAGCTGCTCGCCGCCAGCCTCGCCTCCTGTACGGCGATCACCATCGAGATGTACGCCAAGCGCAAAGGCTGGGACATCGGCCCGGTCGAGGTTCAGTGCGAATACTCGCCGGCGGAGCGCGGCTGCCCGACCAACTTCAAGCTCGTCCTGCGTCTTCCCAACGCGCTGCAGCCAGGAGCAGGTCGAGCGGCTCCAGGTGATCGCAGCGAAATGCCCGGTCCACCGCACGCTCGACGGCGAAGTGATGTTCGAGGAGCGCGTCGAGTTGGTCGCGCCGGCGACGACCTAGCGCGCCCAGGGCGACTTCGCGTTCACTAACGGACGTTCAGCGGATCAATTGGACGCCGGCCAGGCGCAGGTCGTCTTGGGCGCGCCCTGGCTGTCCCCCGGTTGCACCCCTCGGACCGCGCGCGCTAGCCGCCATGGTGCATCGACAACTCGAAAGCCGTCGCCTTGATGGCCGTCCAGCGCGGTCCGCCTTGCCGCAGTATGTCCAGCGCCGAGTCCGACCACGTGCACGGATGTCGATGCCGCGGTCGCGAAGCAGGCCTGCCAGCGCGGTCTCCGCTGCTCCGGACGCCGATCATGCCCTCCACGCCGCTGGACGAGTTGTCGCCGCCGCCGCTCGGGTCGCCGTCCCGATGTATCGCGTCGCCCATGTCGCCCATGTCGCTCTGTCCGGCCCCGCGCATCGATCTGGGTCTCCGGGGTGACCTTACGCTGACCAGCGTGTTGTCGGTGAGCTCGATCACCAGGGTGTGCGTCGAACGAGTCGACCGCGCCGGCTGGGCTCGCCGCGTCGTCGGCGACGCGGCGGATCCGATGGTCGACTTGGGATGCCGAAGCGCTTGTTGGCGCGCCGTGGTGCGATCACGAAGGCGCTTGCTGCTGCTGGCCAGCCCGCTGACGGGCGCGATCGCCAGGATGGCGACACTCGCCACGGCGATGAACATGATTCGTTTCATCGGCCTACCTCCTTGGGCGTCCGCCGCGTGACGGCGCCTTCGTCATTTTGTGAACAGTGCATCGACGACGATCGCGAAGAACTTCACGCGCGGGCGCATATAGTCAGCGCGATGGCGCTCGGCACCGAGGCCGTCCGCGACGATCTGCGACGCGTTCTGCTGGCGCCCGAGGACGCGATCTCGCTCGAGGTCCGCGGCCGCACGGACGCCGCCGTGCTCGTCCCGCTGTACGTCGGCGACGGCGAGCTTGCACGCCGTCTTCACCAAGCGGCGCGACGACCTGCGTCGCCATGCGGGCGAGATCTCGTTTCCCGGCGGGCGCTACGACGAGGGCGAGCAGGACCTGCGCGCGACCGCGCTGCGCGAGGCCCAGGAGGAGATCGGGCTCCCGCCGGAGGCGGTGGAGATCATCGGCGCGCTCCAGCCGACGCCGACGATCGCGACCGGCTACGCGGTCTACCCGTTCGTCGGCCTGATCGAGCCAGGCCGGCAGTGGACGCTCAGCGCACGCGAGGTCGCGCGAGGTGCTCGAGCTGTCGCTGCCGTTCGCTGCAGGCCGGCTACGGCCGCCGGCGGCTGGTCCGGCGTGGACTGCCGATCCGAACCGACACCTATCTCGTCGGCGAGCACCTGATCTGGGGCGCGACCGCCCGCATCCTGGCTGACCTGTTCGACCGCATCGGACCGCTGCTGGGCAGCGGTCCCGGCACTTGACGGTCTGAGTTAGCCGCCCCTGAGCTCAGCCTTTTTCGATCGGGACGTTGACGAGGTTCCCCCACTCGGTCCAGGAGCCGTCGTAGTTCTTGACGTCCTCCTCGCCCAGCAGCTCGTGCAGGACGAACCACGTGTGGGCCGAGCGCTCGCCGATCCGGCAGTAGGCGATGATCGGATCACCGCTGAGCACGCCCTTGCCCGCCGTACAGCTCACGCAGCTCGTCGGCCGACTTGAACGTCCCGTCCTCCTTGACCGCCTGGGCCCACGGGATCGACGCGGCGCCCGGGATGTGGCCGGCACGCTGCGCGCCCTCGTTCTCGTAGCCGGGCATCGCGATCAGCTCGCCCGAGTACTCCTGCGGCGAGCGGACGTCGACGAGCTTGTGCGCATTGCCGAGCGCGCTCAGCACCTCGTCGCGCTTGGCGCGGATCGAGTCGTCTCCGGGCTGGGCAGTGAACGTCTCGGCCGCGGATGGTCGGGCACCTCGGTGGTCGTCGGGCGGCCCTCGGAGATCCAACGCTCGCGCGGGCCGTTGAGGAGCTTGACGTTGTCGTGCCCGTAGTACTTCAGATACCAGTACGTGTAGGCGGCGAACCAGTTGTTGCGATCACCGTAGAGAATCACCAGGTGGTCGTCGGAGATGCCGCGGCTGCCGAACAGCTCGCCGAAGTCCTCGGGTCCGAGGAAGTCCCGCTTGACCTGGTCCTGGAGATCCTTGCGCCAATCGAATCCGATCGCTCCGGGGATGTGGCCTCCCGGTAGAGGGCGGGGTTCTCGTCGACCTCGACGATCCTGATCGAGTCGTCGTCAAGATGCTGCTCGAGCCATTCCGGCTCGACGAGTACGTCCTTCGCATACTCAGCCACGTCGTCTCTCCTAAGTCGGCGGTTCGGTGGAATTCGCAGTCGGTCTTTACCTATTGTCGGTCATTGCCGAGTTTAGCGCGGCGAGTCTGGCGCTCGCAGGCCCGCCACCGATCGGCGGACCGGTCGAGCGCCGCCGAGCGCTGCTCGGACGGCCCTCCGTCGCGAAGCCAGCGCATGCTCGGACGAGTCGGATCGGCAGTCACGTATGGGATCCGGATTGCTCGCAGCGATCGGACGCGCTCGCGCCCGGCGAGCACGATCGGGTCGACGGTCCCGGCCGCCTCGTAGACGACCCCGCGGACCGCGTGTCGAGCATCCGGGCGAGCAGCATCTCGAGCCGGCGTCCGTGCAGCGCGCGAGAGCTCCGGCCGGGTGCCCCGAGCGGAGCCGAGCAGGATGCAGGCGACGTCACGTGCTCGAGCGCGGCGGCCAGCGTCGCGACCCGGTCGGGGTCGCCGAGAACGGCTCGGCCCCGCTGCCTCGAGCTCGGCGCAGCCGAGCCGGGTCGCGCGTGGTGCCGCGCACCGCATGGCCAGGTCGCGCAGCTCGCGCGCCAGCGACTGTCCCCGGCAGCCGCAGCCGATGATCAGACAGCGGGCCACCGCTCGGGGCCCATCAACCGGGGGCGCTCAGCTCCCCGGCTCGGACGCTCGGGCCGAACTCCTCGCGTGCCTGCTCGCGCGTGCGCTCGGGCAGCCCCCGTGCCCGTCGGCGTGCGTTGGTCACCTCCAGCAGCTGGTCGAGCTCGCGGTCGGCGAGATACTCCTGCCGGCGCGGCGCTGCTCGCTGAGGTCCTCCATCACGCGCAGCTCGAGGTCGTGGACCGTTACCTCGCACTTCGCCGCGGGCCCGCCGCCGAGCGTTGTGGGCGGCGAGCATCTGCTCGAGGTCTTCGGCCTCGAGCGCCTCGCGGTTCTCGGAGATCTCGCGCGCGCTCGCAGCCCAAGCTGCTCGAGCCCGTTGCCGGGGTAGTACTTGCCCAGCAGCCAGATCCACAGGATCAGCGCGACCAGACCGCCCAGCAGCACGAGGGCAAACGGGTCCACCGTGGCGCAGTCTACTCGCGCGCCTCAACAGCAGCGAGACTGATCTGAGACCCAAGCGCGATTGTCAGACCGCTCCCGCGCCCCTAGGTTGGGTCTCTCACCAACGACCGAGGGGAGTGCAATGGGGTTCTTCAAGGACTTGAACGAGCTAAAGAAGACGGGCGACGCGATGCGTCCGCCCGAGCACCGCGGAATGATGGGCGGGTTTCGCGCGATGAAGGATGCCGTCGCGACGGGCAATCAGATCGTGGGAGGCCTCGCTGCCGAGCAGCAGAAGACCGCCATGCTGATGGCGAGCGGAGTCGTCGGACAGGCGACGATCGACCAGGTTCTCGACACCGGCACGACTGTCAATCAGAATCCGCAGGTGCAATTCAGTCTGACGGTGACGATCCCCGGCCGGGACCCGTATCCGGCTACGCTCACGCAGGTCGTCAGCCGTCTCGCTAATGAGTAACTTCCAGCCCGGTAATACCGTGCCGGTCCGGGTCAGCCCCGAAGACCCGCAGTCACTGATCATCGCCTGAGTCAAGCTCAGGGCGATGATCGCCGCCGACGCAACAATCAGGTGACGACCAACCGGCAGCCGCAACTTTTGCGGCTTCCGGCGTGTTCTAAGGACCGTCGACCAGCCACCGCCCGGGAGGGAGCCGGACCATCCGGCGGAGGCGACATCTACCAAGCAGGAGAAGGAGGGCTCATGCGCCCACGCTTTGCCGTGCTCGCGTCGGCGTTGACCGCGCTCGTGGTCATGGCAGTGCCGGGACTCGCCGATGCCGCGCCCCGGCACAACCACGGTCTGACGATCAATGCCACCCCAAATCCGATCATCGCCGGGGAGGGAGTGCTGATCTACGGTCAGCTCAAGGGAACCGACATCGCCGGTCAGACGATCGTCCTCTACCACCACGTCAATGACTCCGGCAAGCGGTTACAGCGCATCGGTCAACGACCACCACCGACTCACGGTTTCTATGAGTTCACCCGCGACGAGGGCGTCGTCCAGACCAACCGCAGCTGGTTCGTCCGGCGCCGGCGCTGCCGCGCAGCATCCACAGGCGCACCGTTCATGAGCGCGTCGCCGCGCTGGTCAGCATCGCCGCCGAGCTAGGCCACCGCGCTGACCAACCATCCGGTCACGTTCACCGGCCACGTCGACGCCGGTCAACCACGCTTCGAGCGCGTCTGCCTGCAGGATCAGCATGGCTCCTCGCGATGACTGGCACACGCTCAAGAGCGGCGTGATCGATGGCCGGCTCGAACTACGCGATCGCTACCGCTTCGCGGTCGCCGGGTGACGCACAGCGTCCGTGTCGTGTTCCGCGGCGATAACCGCAACGTCCGCGGCGAGCTCGGACGCGGTCGCCGGTCACCGTGAGCAGGCCCAGGTCCCGACTTCACGATCCAGACCATCCGCCCCGATCATCGCCTGACGGCTCGTCCGCGACGATCTCCGGCATGCTCTACGCAGCGCGGGAACCACGACGCCGGCGCCGACGCCGCGATCACGCTGTGGCCACCCCTGGGGATCTACCCAGGCGACCAGGAGTGCGACGTCGGCCGGGGTCACCGGGACCGACGGGAGCTACAGCTTCACCGTCAGCCCGATGCACAACCAGGTCTACTACGTGAGGACCACGTTGCGCGCCGCTGCGCCGCAGCGCGCGGCTGTTCGAGGGAGTCCGTGACATCGTCACGCTGACGCCGAGCTCGACCAGCGTCGACGGTTGGACAGTCGGTGACGTTCACCGGGACCGTCAGCCCGGACAAGGCTGGTCATGTCGTCTACCTTCAGCGGCTCGGCGAGGACGGTGACTGGCACACCGTCGCCGTCGCGCGGTGCTCGACAGCTCGTACACGTTCCCACGCGTCGGACCGGGGTACGAAGACGTTCCGTGCTCGCATGCTCGGGAAGTCAGAACTCGGCGACGCATCCACGTGGTCACGTGACGGTGGTGCCCCCGTGGCGCGCTGCCGCGCGAACGTCCAGTGGCCGCGTCCGCGCCGCGGTGGCCATCACCGTGAGCGCTCCGCCAGCGTCGTCGCTGCCCGCCGAGGGTCGTAGTGCCAGCACGGCGGGCCGGGCGGCCGGTCGCAGCTACGCGGCCGCCGCCCACAGCCGCCACTCGCCCGGGCACGCCCTTCAGCTCGTGCTCGCCGCGGTCCTCGAACGCGATCCCCGAGCCGACGACGAGGTCCTTGACCGTGCCCGACACGAGCACCTCGCCGGGCCGGCGCTGAGCCCCGACCCGCGCGCCGATGTGGACGGCGAGCCCCCCGACGTCGTCGCCGATCAGCTCGATCTCGCCCGTATGCAGACCGCTGCGGACCTCCAGCCCGAACTCCGATCTGGCGCTCGTCCCGGATCGCCGTCGCGCAACGAATCGCCCCGCGCCGGGCCGTCGAACGTGGCGAGGAACCCGTCCCCCATCGTCTTGACCGCCCGGCCGCGGAAGCGCGAGAGCTCGCGGCCCACGACGCTCGCTCGATCGACTCGAGCAGATCGCGCCAGCGCCGGTCGCCCAGCTCCGCAGCCCGCCGGGTCGAGTCGACGATGTCCGAGAACATCACGGTGGCCAGGATCCGCTCGGAGTCGCGGCACGTGGCGCGCGCCGGTCAGGAACTCCTCGATCTCGTCGAGCTCGCTGGCTCGCTGTCGCGGCCGAACGACGAGCGCCTCCTCGCCCGGGCAGCTCGACCAGCCGGGCGCCGGGGATGTGCTGCGGCGAGGTAGCGCGAATGCCGGATGTCGATGAACCGGTCGTCGGCACGATGCAGCACGAGCGTCGGCACGCTGGATCGTCGGCAGCACCGCGCGGACGTCGACCTCGGCGTTCATCATCATCAGCTTGCGCGGCGGTGCCAGGACTGGCGGCGAGGCGCTCCAGGCGGGCATACCACTCGCGCAGCCGCGGGTTCTCGGCCGCGCTCGGCGACAGCGACAGGATCCGCGATCCGTCTCCCCAGTCGCGAGCCCACCGGCAGATTCGCCTCCCGGTCCTCCCGCCGCAGCGCCCAGTCGTAGTCGGGCGCCCACGACATCCGCGGCTGCGCCTCGTAGAGCACGAGGCGCGTCGTGCGCTCCGGATGGGTCGCGGCGAACAGCGCCGCCATCGCGCCGCCCTCGAGCAGCGCGAACACCGCCGCACGCTCGGACCCGGCGGCATCCATCACCGCAACCACGTCGTCCATCTGCTCCTCGAGCGTCGGCGCGCTGACCACGGGATCCGAGAGGCCCGAACCCCGGCGGTCGAACATGATCAGCCGCGAGAACGACGCCAGCCGGCTGGAAGTAGCGCGCCACGATGGGCTCCTCCCAGTAGTGCTCGACCTGGGAGATCCAGCTCGGCACGTAGACGAGGTCGATCGGCCCGTCGCCGACGACCTGGTAGGCGATGTGCAGATCGCCGCTACGGGCATATCGCGTCTCGGGAGCCATCGGCACGCCCGGAGCCTACCCCGCTGCGGTACCGTGCCGCGGCATGGACTTCGAACTCACCGATGAGCAGCGCCTGATCCGCGAGACCGCGCGGGCCTTCACCGACAACGAGATCGTCGAGCGTGCGCGCGAGAACGATCGCAACGAGCACTTCGACCTCGAGCTGGTGGAGCAAGATCGCCGACCAGGGATACCTCGGGGCGATCGTCCCGCGCGAATACGGCGGGGCCGGCCTCGACTATCTGACCTACGGCCTGATCGTCGAGGAGATCGGGCGCGGCGACTCGGCGATGCGCACCGTGATCTCGGTCCAGACCTCGCTCGTCTGCTCGGCGCATCCTGCGCTGGGGAACCGAGGAGCAGAAGCAGCACTACCTGCCGAAGCTCTGCTCCGGCGAATGGCTCGGCTGCTTCGGCCTGACCGAGCCCGACACCGGCTCCGACGCCGCCAACCAGCGCACCCGCGCGCGCAAGACCGACTCCGGCTGGGTGATCAACGGCGCCAAGATGTGGATCTCGATGGGCAACCACGCCAAGGTCGCGCTGATCTTCGCCCAGACCGATCCCGAGCAAGGCCACCGCGGGCTGGCCTGCTTCCTCGTCGACACCGACCAGCCGGGCTTCCAGCCCCAGGCGATCCATCACAAGATGGGCCTGCGCGGCTCCGATACGGCCGCGATCTCGCTCGACGACGTCGAGGTCCCCGACGACGCGCTGCTCGGCGAGGTCGGCGACGGATTCAAGGTCGCGATGAGCTCGCTGGACTCGGGCCGCTACAGCGTCGCCGCGGGCTGCGTCGGGATCTGCCAGGGCTGCGTCGACGCGTCGGTTCAGCTACGCCAAGGAGCGCGAGCAGTTCGGCCGGCCGATCGCGAGCTTCCAGCTCGTTCAGGCGATGCTGGCCGACATGAAGGTCGCAGACCGACGCCGCGCGCATGCTGGTCTGGCGCGCCGGCTACCTCAAGGACACCGGCAAACCGAACACGACCGAGACCTCGATCGCCAAGCTGTACGCCACCGAGGCCGCGGTGAGCTGTGCCAACACCGCGATCCAGGTCCACGGCGGCTCGGGATACGTCGACGACCATCCGGTCGAGCGCTACTTCCGCGACGTGCGGGT
Source organism: uncultured Solirubrobacterales bacterium (assembly GCA_963828535.1). Classification (GTDB taxonomy): domain Bacteria; phylum Actinomycetota; class Thermoleophilia; order Solirubrobacterales; family Solirubrobacteraceae; genus Palsa-465. The sequence goes on along the minus strand of CAWHEM010000003.1, from coordinate 142,437 downwards.
CACCACGCTCTACGAAGGCACCTCGCAGATCCAGAAGCTGATCATCGGCCGTGCGCTGACTGGGATCAACGCGCTCGTCCCTGCTGAGTGAGCGGCAGCCCAGCCGCGAGGTCATCGGCGTGGTCGGCGCCGGCACGATGGGGGCCGGAATCGCGCAGCTCGCGTGCCTCGTCGGGCGCGCGGACGCTGCTTCACGACCCGGTTCCCGAGGCGCTCGAGCGCGGGCTCGAGTCGATCCGACAAGCAGCTCGATCGAGGCGTCGAGCGCGGGCGTCTGGCGACGAGCAGGCAGCCGCGGCCGCCGGGAGCGGCTCGCGCCGGCGCCAGCGCTCGAGGATCTCGCCCCCTGCGGAGCTGGTGATCGAGGCCGCGCCGGAATCGCTCGAGCTCAAGCGCGACGCTGTTCGCCAGCTCGCGGACGGGATCGTCGCCGACCGACTGCGTGCTGGCGACGAACACGTCCTCGCTGCTGGTCACGGCGATCGCCGCCGGCGGCCGCGCACCCCGAGCGGGTCGTGGGCATGCACTTCTTCAACCCGGCGCCGGTGATGCGGCTGCTGGAGGTCGTCGCCGGCGACCAGTCCGGCGCCGGCTGCGCTCGCGCTCGCCCGCGCCGCCGGCGAGGCGATGGGCAAGCACGTGATCGACGCCGCCGACGGGCCCGGTTTCCTGGTCAACCGCTGCAACCGCCCGTTCGGGCTCGAGGCGCTGCGGCTGCTGCAGGAGGGGGTCGCGCCGGTCGAGCAGATCGACCGGATCTGCCGCCTCGGCGGCGGCTTCCGGATGGGCCCGTTCGAGCTCATGGACCTCGTCGGCGTCGATGTCGGGCTCGACGTCTCTCGCTCGTTCTACGAGCAGAGCTTCGGCGAGCCGCGCTGGCGACCCTCGCCGATCACCGTGCGATACGGTCGCGGCGGGCCGCACTGGGCGCAAGTCGGGCCGTGGCTACTACGACTACAGCGCGGACCGCGGCGCACCGGCCCGCCGGATCCCGAGCCGCCGGCCGCCGGGCGGCGGCGACGGGCTGATCGTGATCGCCGGCGACTCGCCGCTCGCGATCGAGCTCGGGCAGGCCGCGGCCGCCGCCGGCTGGGAGGTCGCTCCGCCGGTGCAGGCCGCCGACGGGCAGTCCCGTTTCTGATTCTCGACCTGACCGCCGGCGAGGCGCCGGACGCGCCGCTGCAGGGCGCGCCCGCAGGCGATCTGCTGCGCGCAGCGGCTCGCTGGCCGCGCTCGACCCGGGCGGCAGCGCGGTCGGCTTCCACGCGCTGCCGCCGCTGGCCGAGATGCGCGGCTCGTCGAGCTGACGCGCGGACCCGACAGCGCCGACTTCGGCGGCGGCGGCGGCGGAGCGGTTCTTCGCGACGCTCGGCAAGCACACGGCATGGGTCGGCGACGCTCCGGGGCTGGTGCTCGGGCGGATCGTCTGCCAGGTCGTCAACGAGGCGGCGTTCGCGCTGGGCGAGGGGTCGGCAGCGCGCGAGGACATCGACGCCGGCATGGTCCACGGCCTCAACTACCCCCGCGGCATCCTGGGCTGGGCGGACGCGATCGGGCTCGACCACGTGCTGACGCTGCTCGACGCGCTCTACGAGGAGCGGCGCGAGGAGCGCTACCGCCCGGCGCCCGGCGCTGACGCAGGCTCGTCTGGTCGGGCCGGTTCGGACGGCAGACCGGCGAGGGCTTCTTCCGCTACGACGGATGAGCGGTTCTCCCGCGGGGACCGGACCGGCACTGCCCGGCGCTGGCGGGTCGCGCCTGCGCAGACCTGGCGCTGGATTTCTCGCCGCTGCGGGACTCGCGTGATTTCCGGCTGCTCGATGCTGGGCGAGCTGGTCTCCGCTACTCGGGACCCAGGTCGCATTGGTCGCGCTGCCCTACCAGGTCTATGTGCTCTCGCATTCGGCGGCGCTGGTCGGACTGCTGGGCGCGTTCGAACTCGGGCCGATGATCGTCGCCTCGCTGTTCGGCGGGGCGATCGCCGACCGGATGGACCGACGCACGGTCCTGCTCGTTGCCCAGCTCGGGATCATCACCGCCGCATCGCTGCTGGCCGTCGATCACGCTGGCCACCCGTCCGCCGGCCCTGGTCGTCCTCGTCCTCGGGGGCCTGTTGGCCGGCTGTGCCTCGCTGGACGCCGTCGACCCGCGCCGCGATCGTTCCCCGGGTGGTTCGCGACCTGGTCGGCTGCGATCGCGCGCTGGCCTTCAACTACGGCGTCCTATCAACTGGCGGGGATCGCCGGACCGGCAGTGGGCGGGATCGTCATCGCCGCGTTGGGTGTCGGGCGCGGGCTACCTGATCGATGCCGGCAGCTGCCTGGTCATGGCCGGCGTAGCGGTGGCGCTGTCAGCGCAGCCCCCTGGCTCACGAGCACTCGCATCCGCCGATCCTCCGTTCGATCGGCGAGGGGCTCCGATTTGTCCGCCGCGACCAGGCGCTGTCGGCGGAGCTTTGCCATCGACCTCGTCGCCATGACCTTCGGTTGGCCACGAGCGATGCTGCCGGTTCTGTCACTGAGCGTCTACCACGCCGGCGCTCGCGGCGCCGGGCTCCTGTTCGCCGCGATGGCGGTCGGCGGGACGATCTCGGTGCTCACCGCGGGATGGATCGAACGGGCCCGGCGGCTGGGGCGCATCGTGATCGTCGTCGTCGTGGTGTGGGGAATCGCCATCGCCGGCCTGGGACTGGCGCGTACCCTGGTGCCCGCCATGCTGCTCCTCGCCGTGGCCGGGTTCGCCGACGGCATCAGCGCGGTCTGCCGCTCGACGATCAACCAGACCGTGACCCCCGACGGACTGCGTGGGCGAATGAGCGCTGTGTACAACCTCGTCGTCACCGGAGGTCCGCGGCTCGGAGACGTCGAGTCCGGGCCTCGTCGCCGGGCTGACCACCGCCACCACCTCGGTGCTGACCGGCGGCCTGGCCTGCATCCTCGGCGCGGCGGTGGTAGTGAGCCGGTTCCCGGCGCTGGCCCGCTTCGACGGCCCCCGGACAAGAACACCGAGGCGGAAAACCCGACATGATCTCGGCCCGAGGATGCGCGCGGTCACCTATCCAGGCCCCCGGTGAGGTCCGTGTCGATGAGCGCCCCGAGCCCGCGCTGGTGGATCGGGGCGATGCGATCGTCGCGATCGAGGCCAGCGGCATCTGCGGCTCCGATCTGCACATCTACCACGGCCGGGTCAAGATCGAGCCCGGCTTCACGATCGGCCACGAATTCGTGGGCACCGTGCTCGCCACCGGCGAAGACGTCACCCGCGTGGTTCCAGGCGATCGCGTCCTCGGCTGCTACCACACCGCCTGTGGCAGGTGCTTCTTCTGCCTGCGCGGCATCTACCACAAGTGCGACGCGATGCGGACGTTCGGTCACGGCGCGCTGCTGGGCGCCCTGCCGGGGACCCAGGCCGAGCAGGCGCTTGTACCGACCGCCGACATGACCCTGCGCAAGGTGCCGGCCGAACTGAGCGCCGACGTGGCCCTGTTCGCCGGCGACGTGATGGGCACCGGGCTACCACGCGGTAGTGGAGGGCGGCGTGCGCCCGGGCAACAGCGTCGCCGTCCTCGGTCTCGGCCCGGTCGGGCTCTGCGCCGTTCAGGTGGCCATCGCGGCGGGCGCCGGCCCGGTGCTGGCCATCGATTCCGTGCCCGCGCGGCTGAAGGTGGCCAAGGAGTTCGGAGCCGTGCCGGTGCATCTGACCGAGGACAGCCCGCGTGAGGCCATCCGCAGCGCGACCGGCCGCGGAGTCGACGTCGCGATCGACGCGGTTGGGCATCCGGACGCGCTCGACCTGGCCCTGCGACTGGCTCGCAAGGCGGGCACGGTATTTGCCATCGGCGTCTACGCGGAACCGCTGCCAGGTCCACATGGGACTGGTCTGGATCAAGGGGCTGACGATCAAGAGCGGCCACGCCAACGTGATCGGCCATGTCGATCGTGTACTGGCGATGCTGGCCACGGGCACGCTCGATCCCGTCGCCCCTGGTCACCCACCACCTCCCGCTTGACGATGCCCCGGAGGCCTATGCGCTCTACGATCGCCGCGAGGCCCTGAAGATCGTGCTCCAGCCGTAGACGACCAGGAGGTCCCGTGTCGATCACCGCCCTTCCCGACCAGCTCTCTCCGCCGGCCCGTGAGTTCGCGGCTCGTGACCAGCAACTGCTGATCGGCGCGAGATCGTCCGGCGGCCGCCGACGGGCGCACGTTCGAGACATTCGACCCCGCCACCGGACGAGTCATCACCACCGTCGCGCAGGCCGGAGCGGAGGATGTCGACCGCGCGGTGCGAGCGGCCCGAAGCGGCGTTCGAGGACGGGCCCTGGAGCAACGCGCCCGCGGCCGAGCGCGCGCGGCTGATCAACCGCCTCGCCGATCTCGTCGAAGACAATGCCGAGGAGCTGGCGCAGCTCGAGGCGCTCGACAACGGCAAGCCCGTGAAGCTGGCGAAGATCGTTGATGTGGCCTCGACCGTGGCACAGCTGCGTCATTTCGCCGGGTGGCCGGAACGGGTCCTCGGCGCCACGATCCCCGTGCGTGCGCCGGACATGCTGTGTTACACCCGCAAGGAGCCGGTGGGGGTCTGCGCGCAGATCATCCCCTGGAACTTCCCGCTGTTGATGGCGGCCTGGAAGCTCGCTCCGGCCCTGGCGACCGGGTGCACGGTCGTGCTCAAGCCGGCCGAGCAGACGCCGCTGAGCGCATTGCGCTTCGGCGAGCTGGCGCTGGAAGCCGGGATCCCGCCCGGGGTCGTCAACGTCATCACCGGCGACGGTGAGACCGGCGCCGCGCTCGTCGACCATCCCGGACGTCGACAAGATCGCCTTCACCGGCTCGACCGAGGTCGGACGCGAGATCGGAGCCAAGGCGGGTCGCTCGCTCAAGCGAGTGACGCTCGAGCTCGGCGGCAAGTCGCCCGAACATCATCCTCCCCGATGCCGACCTCAACGCGGCGATCGCCGGATCGTTCCAGGCGCTCTACTTCAACTCGGGCCAGGCCTGCAACGCCGGCAGCCGGCTGTTCGTACACCACGACCAGTTCGACGAGGTGGTCGCCGAGCTGGCCAGCCGTGCCGTCAAGTCCCGGGTCGGCCCGGGTCTGGATCCGGCCAGCCAGATTGGACCGCTCGTCTCCAAGGAACAGCAGGATCGGGTCCTGCGGTACATCGCAGCGGGGCGGGAGGAGGGCGCCGAGCTCGTCGCGGGCGGCGAGGGCGGCGGCGAGGGCGAGGGATTCTTCGTCGCGCCGACGCTGTTCACGGCGACCAGCGACGAGCTGACGATCGCGCGCGAGGAGATCTTCGGTCCGGTGCTGGTGGCCTTGCCCTACGGGTCCCTCGAGGAGGTCGCGGCGCGAGCCAACGACACCGAGTACGGATTGGCGGCCGGCGTCTGGACCCGAGACGTCGCCAGCGCGCACAAGCTGGCCCGCCTGCTCAAGGCGGGATCGGTCTACATCAACTGCTGGGGGACGAGCGATCCCGGCGCCCCGTTCGGTGGCTACAAGGCCTCGGGCTCGGGCGCGAGCACGGCCGCGAAGGCCTCGATGCCTACCTCGAGACCAAGACCGTCTGGACCAGCCTGGCCTGACGGTCCATGGCCGGCCGGGCTGGACCGATTGGACGGATAGGGGAGGTTGGGGCGTGATTTTCGACGCCCCGCGCAGGTCGTCCCGATATAGAAACGGTGCGCACCGACGCCTTCAACGATCGCTCCGTTCGGTTGCGGAGCATCGCTGCCGTTGTGGCGATCGGACTGCTGGGTACCCCGCCCGGCGCGGGCGCTGCCGCCACCCCATCCGCTCGCTGCGCGGGCGCTGACCTCCCGGCCTCGGCCGCCGCCCCGGCCGCCATGCGAACCGCAGTCGTGTGTCTGGTCAACCAGCAGCGCACCGCGCGGCACCTGCCCGCGCTGCGCTCGAGCGCGCGCCTGGATCGCTCGGCCCAGCTGTGGACGAACGTGATGATCAAGACCGCGACGTTCAGCCACGGGATCGATTTTTCGGCTCGGATCGACGCCACCGGATACTTCTGGTCTGCTGCCGGCGAGAACATCGCCAGCGGATTTCAGACGCCCCGACAGGTGATGACGGCCTGGATGGCCAGCACCGACCACTGTCACAACATCCTCGACCCCAGCTTTGCGGACGTCGGCACCGGCCTCAGCACACAGCCGTTGGGCAGCTATGGGGCCTCGACTTGGACGCAGGATTTTGGCCTGTGGATGGGCCATCCGGCACCCTCGCAGAATCTCACGCCCTCGCGGGGATGCCCGTATCGCAGCTGAGCGAGCTTCAGCCCGAGGCGCTCGCGGCGCCGGCCACGTCTTCTACCGGAAAGGGCGTGTCGCGCAGGTACCACTCGGCGTCGAGCGCTGCCTGACACCCTGACCCGGCGGCGGTGACGGCCTGGCGGTAGGTGTGATCGACGAGGTCCCCGGCGGCGAACACGCCCGGCAGGTTGGTCAGCGTGGACCGGCCCTGGGTGACCACGTACCCGCCGGGATCGGTCTCGACCTGTCCCTGCACCAGCTGAGACTGCGGATCGTGGCCGACGGCGATGAACGCGCCGGTGATCTCGAGCTGAGCGCTCGCTTCCGTCGGCGGTGTTCCGCAGCCGGGCGGTGGCTAGCGAGCCCTGCTCTCCGGCGACGAACTCGTCCACCACGTACGGGGTGATCCATTCAATGTTGGGGATCGCGCGGGCGCGCTCGAGCATGATCTTCGAGGCCCGGAACTCATCGCGGCGATTGACGATCGCGACCTTGGCGGCGAACTTGGAGAGGAACATCGCCTCCTCCATGGCGGAGTCACCGCCGCCGACGATGATCGTCGGATGGTTCCGGAAGAACGCGGCGTCGCAGGTCGCGCAGTAACTGACACCCCGCGCCGGAGAGCTCCGGCCTCGCCCTTGACCTCGAGCTTGCGGTGCTGGGCACCCATCGACAGGATCACCGTGCGGGCGAGATGCTCCTCGTCGCCGCAGTACACCTTGTGCAGGCCCGCCGTCGCGCGAGAGCTCGACCCGGGTGACGTCATCGGTCTCCAGACGCGCGCCGAAGCGCTCGGCCTGGTCCCGGAACTGCTGCATCAGCTCGGGCCCCATGATCCCCTCCGGGAAGCCGGGGAAGTTCTCGACGTCCGTCGTCTGCTGCAGCAGCCCGCCCCAGGCGAAGCCCTCGATCACCAATGGCTCGAGGTTCGCCCGCGCGGTATACAGCGCCGCGGTGTACCCGGCCGGGCCGCTGCCCACGATGATGACGTTTTCGACGTCGATCGGTCACTTCATTAAGTATAGCTTGGCGCCCGGGTGTCGCGCCAGCGGTGCACGGTACGCCGGAGCTGCAGGTAGGCGATGGCGCCCGGAAGCGTTGGCAACCAGAAGGCGATGCCACGATAGGCCAGAACCGAGACGATGGAGATCTCGACCGGCACTCCGAAAGCCGAGAAGGCGCCGATCATGCCGCCATCGACGCCGCCGATCCCGCCCGGCAGCGGCAGCGTGTTGCCCACCATCCCCACGAAGTAGGCCATCACGATCACCGCCTGTGGTGGCGCGGCGCCGAACGCGTGAAAGCAGGCCCACAGCACGGCGATGTCAAACCCCCACCAGGCGATCGCGCCGAGCAGGTACGGATCCCGGGAGCGAACGAGTGCGATCGCCGTGCGGACTCCGGTGGCGGCGGCGGCCGGAGCCGCGGCTACCCGCAGCGCGATCCTGCCCGACAGCCGATCCGGGTTGGTGTAGCGCTTGACCAGCCGCTCGAAGTCCCCGGGCAGCAGCGACACCGAGAGGAACAGGGCGATCACCACGGCGCCGAAGATCGCCGGGACGACGGTGATGGCAAACGGCGCCGGGCCGGGGAAGAGGCCGGTGTACAGCCCGAGTCCATCGATCACCAGCGTCGCCATGTAGACCCCGTAAAGGAGCGCCATGAAGGCGATGATCCGGCAGGCGACTATGCGCGGCTCGAGCCCCGAGCGGCGCAGTGCCCATGCCGTCAGTGCGATGCCGCCCGCCCCGGCGGACGCGAACAATCGTGTTGCCGCCAGCCCCGCCATCGTGATCTCGTAGCTCTCCCGCCAACCGATCGGAGACTCGCCACGAACGAAGACAGCGCGGAACAGCGCCACGTAGCCGAGGAACGAGCACAGCTCGAGTGCCAGACCGAGACCGAGCCACCAGGCGTTGCCGTGCTGAATTCGGTTCCAGGTCTCCTGCAAGCCCAGGAGCCGCGGTAGGACGAAGTACAGGAACGCCACCGTCGAGAGCACGAAGAATCCCGAGATGAGCAGCCGGCGGCGCGTGAACCGCACCCGCGGCATCTCTTCACCGGTGTGCTCCAGCTCGTCGTCGGCCTCACGCGAGCCGGGCGCCCGCCGCTCGCTGGGTGAATTGAGCATCACGCCTCGCTACTCGCCGGCGCTCCGTGCTTCGAGCGCCTGCACCAGGCGCGACAGGCCCTGCACCAGTGGAGCGGCTTTCGGGGCGGCGATGCGGACGGCCTCGGTCAGCGCAGCCCCGCCGAGGAGGTCGGCCAGGTAGTGCTCACCAAGGTAGACCAACGCGAGTCCGAGAGTCACCGCGTAGGTCCATCCCACCGCCCCCGCGACCGGATCCACCCCACTCAGAAGGTGCGCGGCCATCAGCGAGGTGGCGAAGTGCAGCGACGGCATGGCAGCAAGCGGATTTCCACCAAGGACATCGTAAAGGCCGCCCCAGCGGTCACCCCAGAACTGCTCTCCGTATTCGATCATCATCCGCCGCACGTACGCGCTCTGTCCATCCCCGAACCGTCCCTGAGCCGCCGCCCACCACGGGGGTGCAGTGGGGATCGCCCAGTAGAAGAGCGCGCCCACGTCGAACACGGCGTACATGCGGGCCGCGGCTGCGGGGAACTGCTCGGCGTCCCGGAGCAGCACGTAGCCGACACTGGCGTGGGGGACGAAGAACCACATCCAGTGACACCACACGAGCACCCGCTCGAGGCGGTTCACCGAGCCCGGAGAGGAGAACCCGTGCTGGAGCCGGAGAGTCGGCGGCACCCCCAGCCCCAACGCTCGGTCGATGGCGATCGGATAGCCGACGCGGACGCGGGCGGCGAGCCGCTCAGGGTCGTCGTGCGGCATCTCGTAGGCGGCCAGATACGCCCACATGTTCAAAATGCACACCGCGGCATCGCGCTTGCGGCTGCGCGGCATGGCCACGCACACCGCGACCGGCGCCAGCGCGGCGCTCCCGAGGACCGCCGCGGGCGGCAGCTTCACCCTCCGGCGCAGAGCAGGCGCAGCGACGCCCACGGCGACGAGGGCCCATGCCGTCGCTCGGATGCCCCTCGGCAGGCGCAAGTCGCGCCAGTATAGGAATCCGCCGTCGGATAGCGCAGCGGCGACGAGCACCCGCCTGCGTGGGTAGAATGCCGCCGCCTTGCGACTCGACGTTCCTGCCGCCAACCTTCGCCGTCGGCGCCGCTCCGTAGCGCTTGTGACGATGGCCCTTGTCTTGAGTGCCTCGCTGGTGCTGGCGCCGAGCGCGTTCGCCAACTTCCTGTCGCTGAAATCAGGCGGGTCGCCGAACGCGAACTCGATCGCCGACCTCTACAACATCCTGCTCTACGTCGCCGCGGTGGTGTTCGTGTTCGTCGAGGGCGCGCTGTTCTACTCGGTGATCCGCTTTCGGGCCAAGAAGAATCCGGTGGCGGCCCAAATTCACGGCAACACACGCCTGGAGATCGGCTGGACGGTGGCCGCGGCGCTGATTCTGGTCGTGATCACCGTGATCACATTCATCAAGCTTCCCAGCATCACGAACCCCCCCAACTCCGACAGCAACGGGCTCGTGCTCTCCGCCTCGCTGGGGCAACCCACGCCCCCCAACGGCAAGAAGCTCACCGTCTGCGTGCAGTCTCGCCAGTTCATCTTCCGCTACACGTACGGCCCCAACTGCGCCAACAATGCGTTCACGGGCAAGCTGCCGTACTCGTACACCGACATGGTGGTCCCGGCCAACACGACGGTGGTGCTGGTCATCCAGGCCACTGATGTGATCCACAGCTGGTGGGTTCCGTCGCTCGGCGGCAAGGTCGACGCGGTTCCTGGCTACACCACCTACACGTGGTTCAAGGCGTCGCACGCCGGTTCGGTCTACACAGGGCACTGCGCGCAGCTGTGCGGGCGCCAGCATGCGTGGATGCTGGCGCGCGTCAAGGTGGTCACCCCCGACCAGTATCAGCAGTGGCTCACCCAGCAGGCCAGCTTGATCGCGGCCGCCAACGCCCAGGTCACCCAGCTGCGCCAGATCCTGACCGCGAACGGAAATCTCTAGAGGAGCCGACAGCCGATGTCCACCACCGACTACTCAATCCGTCCGGTTCCGCAGATCGTCGCCCACGAGGTGACCAAGCCGCGTGAGACCAAGCGGTGGTTGGACTGGCTGACCACGACCGATCACAAGAAGATCGGGATCATGTACCTCGTCACCACCTTCGTGTTCTTCATCCTCGGTGGGGTCGAGGCGTTGCTGATGCGGGTTCAGCTCGGGGTTCCCAACAACACGCTGCTGAGCTCCGAGCACTACAACCAACTGCTCACGCTCCACGGCACGACGATGATCTTCCTGTTCGTTGTGCCGGTCATGGCCGGCTTCGGCAACTACTTCCTGCCGCTCATGATTGGCGCGCGGGACATGGCCTTCCCGCGGCTCAACGCGTTGTCCTTCTGGCTGCTGCTGCTGGGCGGGATCGTTTTCTATTTCACGCTGTTCTTCCACCCGCCGGAGGCCGGCTGGTGGAGCTACCCGCCGCTGTCCAGTATCCAGTTCTCTCCCAGCGGAGGCCAGGATGCGTGGATCTTCCTGATCCACATCACCGGCATCTCCTCGCTGGTCGGCGCCATCAACTTCTACGCCACGGTGGTCAACATGCGCGCGCCGGGCATGAGCTGGGGGCGGCTGCCCCTGTTCGTGTGGGCGATCCTGGTCTACGCGATTCTGCTGATCATTGCCCTACCCGTGATCGCCGCCGCGGTGACGATGCTGCTTGCCGATCGCCACTTCGGGACGCATTTCTTCGACCCGGCCAACCACGGCTCGCCGGTGCTCTGGCAGCACCTGTTCTGGTTCTTCGGGCACCCAGAGGTCTACATCATGATCCTGCCGGGGTTCGGGATGATCTCGGAGATCATCCCCGTGTTCTCTCGCAAGCCGATCTTCGGCTACAAGGCGATCGCCGCGTCGACCGCCGTGATTGCCTTCCTGGCCACCCTGGTGTGGGCCCACCACATGTTCGCCTCGCCGGTGCCAATCGTCGTGCTGGGCTTCTTCATGCTGAGCTCGTTCCTGATCGGTGTGCCCACCGGCGTCAAGATCTTCAACTGGATCGCCACCCTGTGGCGAGGCTCGATCGTGTTGACCACCTCGCTGCTGTTCGCAGTCGGATTCATCGCGGTATTCGTGATCGGCGGGATCACGGGCATCTTCCTGGCCGTATTCCCGGTGGACTGGCAGCTCAACGACACGTATTTCGTTGTCGCTCACTTCCACTACGTGCTCATGGGCGGTGCGGTGTTCTCGCTCTTCGCCGGTCTGTACTACTGGTATCCGAAGATGACCGGACGGCTGATGAGCGAGGCGATCGGCAAGCTCTCCTTCGCCCTGATGTTCGTCGGCTTCAACCTCACCTTCTTCGTGCAGCACGCGCTCGGGCTCTCCGGGATGCCACGGCGGGTCTACACCTACCAGCCCGGTCTCGGCTGGTCGACCTACAACCTGATCTCGACGGTCGGATCGTTCATTCTCGGCATCGGGATCCTCGTCACCATCGCCAACGTCGTTCTCAGCCTCAAGCGCGGCAAGGTCGCGGGCCCCGACCCGTGGAAGGGCAACACGCTCGAGTGGTTCACCTCCTCTCCGCCGCCGGCCAACAACTTCGACGTGATTCCCCGCGTGCGCTCGGTTGAGCCGATGCGGGACATCCGCCGCCAGGTTGAGCGCCAGACGGGCGCACAACAGAAGTCCGGCGGCAGCGAGCGCTACGTGCGCGTCTGATGGCTACCGTCACCGCTCTGCGCCGAGGGTCCGCTGCCTCGGCTGCGCGGCAGGTCATCTCCGACTACGTAGAGCTGACCAAGCCGAAGGTCCAGTCGCTGCTGCTGCTGACCACGATCACGGCGATGGAGATCGCCGGTGATCCTTCGGTTCTGCGCATCGCCCTGACCTGCCTCGGAGGCTATCTGTCGGCCGGTGGAGCGGGCGCCGTCAACCATTACTACGACCGTGACATCGATGCCAGAATGGCCCGGACCGCAACCCGCCCGATCCCCGCGGGCCGCGTTTCACCCCGTGCCGCGCTGATCTACGGTCTCAGCCTCGCGGTGCTGTCGTTCCTGCTGCTGTCCCTGACGGTCAACGTGCTTGCGGCCTCACTCGCTCTGGGCGGCTTCATGGGCTACGTCGTGATCTACACCATCTGGCTGAAGCGACGCACGCCGCAGAACATCGTCATCGGCGGGGCTGCCGGTGCGGTTCCGCCGCTGGTCGGATGGGCGGCCACCCGCGGCTCGCTGTCCTGGACGGCGGTGTATCTGTTCGCGATCGTCTTCTACTGGACGCCCCCCCATTTCTGGGCCCTCAGCCTGCTGATGAAGGACGAGTATGCGAAGGTCGGGGTCCCGATGATGCCCGTCGTGCGAGGTGAGCGGGAGACCCGGCGTCAGATCCTGCTCTACACGCTGCTGCTCTACGCGATCTCCCAGCTGCCCTTCTGCGCCGGCGCGTTCGGGGGGATCTACCTCATCGCCTCGATGGCCCTCGGCTGCGCCTTCATCGTCGGCTCGGTGCGTCTCTACCGCCGCGCCGACCGCAAGACCGCGCTCCGGCTCTACCTCTTCTCACTGCTCTACCTCGCGTTGCTGTTCGGCGCGATGGTGGCGGACGCCAAGCTGTAACTTCCACGGAGGATCCATGGATCGCAAGCTCGCACGCAAGAACATCCGCTCCGGACTCATCGCGGGCGCCCTGTGCGCCTTCATGTTCGGGATCACCTTCCTCGCCGCGGCGATCTACGTGCACGCGTGAGCGAGGTCGAACAGCAGGCACCGCCGGTCGGCGAGGAGGTCCATCTTCCCGGTCCCACCCTAATCCCGCTCTTCAGCGCGGTGGGGATCACGCTGATCGTCATCGGCACGACGATCTCGATCTTCTTCACGATCGTCGGAGCAGTGATCTTCATCCTCACCACCGTGCGCTGGATCAGAGACACGCGGCGAGATGTCGCCGCGCTGCCCGAAGAGCACCTGCACGGCTAGCGAAGTCGCTCCTGCAGGACGAGGACGTCCCGGCGCCGGTCAGGCCCGGGCCCCGGCGGGCACCTCGGACGTCGCCCCGTCGGCGGTCCAGCAGCGGACGATGTCACGCATCGAGAGGATACCGACCAGCTCCCCGCCCTCGACCACGACCAGATGGCGAAAGCCGCCGCGGACCATCACTGCCGCCGCCTGCTCCAGCGACCAGCCCGGCGCGGCGAACTTGAGATCGGAGGTCAGGTGGTCGGCCACCCGCTCCCGGTCGGGATCCTGGCCACGGCCGATGGCACGGAGGATATCGCGCTCGGTCAGGACGCCGGGACCTTGCTCGTCGGGATCGATCACCACGGCAGCGCCGACATTACGGGTGCACATCTGATCGGCGGCCTCGCGGAGGGTATGCCCCGGCCCAACGGTGAGAACTACGTCGGACATACCTTCGTGCACGTGCATGGACCCTCCCAGTTGCTTGCAACGATTGCCTCAATCATAGTCAAATCGAAACGCTCTCATCCACCGCTGCCATGTGGTGTGCACGGGCGCCCTGTCAGACGGATGCGCCCTGGCGGCGGCCGGGCGCGCGCGACCGCGCCGTTCGTCGGACAGAAGTCATAGGATGCCGCCCGAAGTGATGCCTGCGGGCCCCCGTCGAGGAAGAAAGAGTGAGTAGACACGAGCTGAGGCAGATGCTGGTGATCGGTGTGATCGCGGCCGCGATCGGCATCGTCGTCGCCCTGGTCATTCCCTGGTTCCCCGCCCACGGGTCCCGCCAGGCCGGCAACATCCGGACGCTCTACGACGTCCTGCTGATCGCCTCGGTGCCGATGTTCGTGCTCGTCCTCACCGTCGTCGGCTACTCGGTGTGGAAGTTCCGCATGCGTCCGGGTGACGAGCACAAGGACGGGCCCCCGATCCACGGCAACACACGGCTTGAGGTCGTGTGGACGGCCATCCCCGCGATCGTGATCGTCGCCTTGTGCGGATACGCCTACTCGATTCTTCGCTCCAACGAGGACTCGCAAAAGGGGGAAATGACCGTCAACGTCACCGAGCGCCAATTCGCCTTCGAGTTCTCCTATGCGCGCTCGGATGGTCAGACGGTTGTCTCGCCGGCGCTATACCTGGCCAAGGGTCAGCCGGCCGTGTTCAAGCTGCGCTCGCTTGACGTGATCCACAGCTTCTTCGTGCCCGAGTTCTCTCAGAAGCTCGACGCGGTCCCGGGGATCACGACAACCTTGCGCGTGACCCCGACCCGGCTGGGCAACTACCCGGCCGAGTGCACCGAGCTCTGCGGCGCCGGTCACGCCCTGATGCGCGCCGCCGTGCATGTCGTGACGCCACAGGCCTTCCAGACCTGGATGTCGTCCCAGAAGCCGGGCACGCCGCCACCGATCGGCACCACCCCGCCCAACGCGGCGCTCGCGGGTGAGCCCGGGGCCGGCGCGGGTGCGCCGACGGGCGGGACGTCGGAGGGAGCCAACGGCGCCACGAGCGGCTCCCGGGGGCGTTCCTCGGGCTCGGGTGGCGGGTCCGGGGCGACGATCGCGGCCGGCAAGGCCGTGTTCACCGGACCGTCTGGGTGCAGCGGTTGCCACACCCTGGCCGCCGCAGGCGCGACCGGAACCACGGGCCCGAATCTGGGCACGGCGATCGTGGGCGACGCGAAGAAGCGCGGGCTCCCGCTCGACAAGTTCATCTTCGAGTCGATCACCAAGCCGAACGCATACCTCTCCCCCGGCTTCCAGGCGAACATCATGCCCTCGAGCTTCGGCCAGTCGCTGACCCCGTCCCAACTCCAGGCACTGGTGACCTTTATCGCCAGCGCGACCAAGTGAGCGGTACTCTGCCCATGATGTTCGGATGCGGCCACCTGACAGCGGCCCAGGGAAAGGAGTCCCGCCCATGGCGATAGCGACGAGGCTGCGGACTCCCGGCTGGTATCGCGCAGCGCTGTTCGACGTGCTCGGCCTCGGCTTCGCCGTCGGCCTCACCGTGCTCGTTCGTTGGCTGATGCATCAGCACCCGGTCGTGGACGGACACGCCATCACGATCGTGGCGCTGATCGCCGTGCCTCTGTTCTTCCTCGTCGGCCTGGGCACCGCGGACTACTGGTTGTATTGGGCGGCCGGCAGGGCCACTCGTCCCGAGGAGCACTCGGCCCACGGCGCCCACTCATGGCGGGACTACTTCCGGGTCAACACCGACCACAAGGTGATCGGGATCCAGTACGTCGTGACCTCGTTCTTCTTCCTCATGGTCGGCGGCCTACTGGCCATGCTGATGCGGGCCGAGCTGGCCCAGCCGGGGATGCAGTTCGTGACGCCGGAGCAGTTCAACGGGCTGTTCTCGATGCACGCGACGCTGCTGATCTTTTTGTTCGTCATTCCCGTGTTCGCGGGTCTGGCCAACTATGTCCTGCCGCTGATGATCGGCGCGCCGGACATGGCCTTCCCGCGCCTGAACGCATTGTCCTACTGGATGTTGCCGCTGGCCGGGCTGATGATGCTGTTCAGCCTCCTGGCTCCCGGCGGATCGTTCGCGGCCGGCTGGACGGCCTACGCACCGCTGTCGACCACGATGCCGCTGGGACAGCTGTTCTTCACCGTCGCGGTGCAGTTCGCAGGGGCCTCCTCGATCGCCACCGCGCTGAACTTCCTGGTCACGATCATCACCATGCGCGCACCCGGGATGAGCTTCTTCCGGATGCCACTGCTGGTATGGGCGAACTTCTCGACCTCTCTGCTGGTCGTGATCGCCACGCCGTTCATCGCCGCCTCGCAGTTCTTCGTGCTGCTCGATCGGGCGCTGGGGTTCCACTTCTTCGACGCGTTCGTCGGCGCCGGTAAGAACGGCAACGTGATCATGTATCAGCACGTCTTCTGGTTCTACTCACACCCGGCCGTCTACATCATGATGTTGCCCGGCTTCGGGATCATCTCCGAGGTCTTGGCCGTCAAGGCCCGAAAACCGATCTTCGGCTACCGGATGATGGCCTTCTCGCTGTTGGCCATCGTGGTGCTGGGCTTCACCGTCTGGGCGCACCACATGTTCGTTTCCGGCATGCAGCCGTGGATCCGGATCCCGATGATGATCACCACCGCGATCATCGCGATACCCACCGGCATCAAGATCTTCTCCTGGCTGGCGACGCTGTGGCGAGGCGTGCTGCATCTCGACACACCGATGCTGTTCGCCCTGGGCTTCTTGACCATGTTCACCCTGGGCGGGATCAGCGGCGTGATGCTGGCCATGATTCCCTTCGACATCCACGTGTCCCAGACCTACTTCATCGTCGCCCACATCCACTACGTGCTGTTCGGCGGCTCGCTGTTCACGATCTTCGCCGGTGTCTACTACTGGTTCCCGAAGATGACCGGGCGGATGTTCGACGACCGCCTGGGCAAGTGGCATTTCTGGACCACCTTCATCTTCTTCAACCTCACCTTCGGACCGATGCACCTGATCGGAATCCAGGGGATGCCGCGCCGCGTCGCGGACTACTCACAGCAGTTCGCCTCATGGAACCTGATCATCTCGTTCGCCAGCTTCGGGCTCGGCCTGAGCACATTGATCTTCATCTACAACATCGCTGCCAGCTGGCGCGGCGGACCGAGGGCGGCCGGCAACCCGTGGCGTGCACTCACGCTCGAGTGGCAGGTTTCCTCACCGCCTCCGATCTTCAACTTCGACGCGGTGCCGACGGTCGTCGGGGGTCCCTACGAATACGGCGTTCCCGGCGCCGTTCATGGGATCTTCAAGTCCCCCACCGAGGCGGCGCGAACCGTCGCCGCGGGTAGCACAACCGTCCCGCCCAGTCAGGAGAGCCACGAGTGAGGACGGTCCTCGTCGTAGCCAACGAGACACTCGGCGGCCGGTCGCTGATCGATGCCGTGCGCAAGCGTGTGGGCGAGGGCGACGTGCGGTTCGTACTCGTCGTGCCGCAGAGCCGCCCCCGCGCTGGCCTGGTCGTGTACGACGACGCGGTCTTCGACGCCGCTCAGACGCGCGTGGATCTGGCGCTGCGCTTCGTCCAGGCCGAGGGCATCGAAGCCGTGGGCGAGGTCGGCGATCCGGATCCCTACACGGCCACGATCGATGCCGTGCGGGAGTACCGCCCCGACGAGGTCATCATCTCCACCTACCCGGAGACCCGCTCCGGCTGGTTGCGACGGGATTTGATCGACCGCGTCCGGGACGCCTCCGGGGTGCCGGTCGAGCACGTTGTGAGCGACCCCGAGAGCGAAGGCCTCCAGTTCAAGGTCACCCTCGCCGTGGCGAACCGCACCGCCAGCGGGGACGAGCTGCTGCAGGCCCTCGAGGCCAAGGCGCGGGATGACGCCGA
Source organism: uncultured Solirubrobacterales bacterium (assembly GCA_963828535.1). Taxonomy (GTDB): domain Bacteria; phylum Actinomycetota; class Thermoleophilia; order Solirubrobacterales; family Solirubrobacteraceae; genus Palsa-465. The sequence continues at coordinate 124,798 of CAWHEM010000003.1, read as the reverse complement.
AGCTCAGCACGTGTTCATCGTCGTCGTTCCCCAGGAGGGCGGCAGCGGCGGCGCCACCCGTCGAGCGCGAACGCGGCTTCAGCTCGTGGTGGACCGGATGCGCCGCGCCAACCTGTTCGCAGCCGGGATGATCGGCGATCCGGACCCGTATACCGCGGTGATCAACGCCTTGCAGTCCTTCCGAGTCGACGACATCGTGATCTCCACCTTCGCCGAGACCAAGTCCGGTTGGCTGCGCGCCGATCTGATCGAGCGCGTGCGCCGTGTCAGTGGAAAGCCCGTGGAGCACATAGTGCACCAAGAGACCGCGAACGCGAGCGCCTAGGGGGCGCATGGAAGCCGCTGCCATAGCCCACGCCGAGCACCACGGCCCGCCACCGGCCAACCGCTCCTCCCGCGTCGAGCCCGCGACCCTGGGGATGCTCCTTTTCATCATCTCCGAGGTGATGATCTTCGGGGCATTCTTCACCGCCTACTTCTTCATCCGCGTCGTCACCCACGATCCGTGGCCGGCTCACGGCACGGTGCTGCCGGAGGCTGTAGCGGGAATCAACACCGCGATCCTGCTGTCCTCCTCGCTGACCCTGCACTGGGCGCTGGTATCCGTCAAGAGCGGCAATCGCTTCGGGCTCAAGGTCGGCATGTTCTCAACCTTCCTGCTCGGACTCACATTCCTCACGGTTCAGATCAACGAGTACGTCCACATCGGGTTTGCGCCCCATGACTCCGCGCAGGCCTCGGTCTTCTACTCACTGACCGGGCTCCACGGCGCGCACGTGTTCATCGGGCTGTGCCTCCTCGCATTTGTCACGACCCGCGCGTTTCGCGGCCACTACTCGGCCGAGTCGCACCGGGGCATGGAGGTCCCCGGGATCTACTGGCACTTCGTCGACATCATGTGGGTCATCGTGTACACGACCGTGTACGTGCTGTAAGTCTGTCGTTTGTTCAATCCCCTGCGCAACGAAGCCGACGCGTTTCGGGTGCTCGTGTGGTTTGTCGGTGCCGTTGCCGTGATCGTGCTCGTGGTCCTCTTCGTGCAGGCGGTCGCGTAGGCTGCGAACCCGCATTGACAGGGGTGAGGCCCAAGCAGGCGGCGGCTCGGCAGCGCGCGATTTGGTCCCTCTGACCCAGCGGGGGAGTTCCCGGGGGAGAGCCACGCAACCCTCCCGGGGCCTTGATGCCCAGCGCCACCGCCGCCCCACTCCCTCACCCGTCACCATTACATCGGTGCTCAGCCCGACCCTCCACCTGGCCGCGGCCGGCCCCGCCGGCACGATCGCCCTCCCGGTGCTCGTCCTGCTCTACTGGCTGCCCTACCAGGCGCGGGTCAGAAGCTTGACGCGCGGAGGGCGCAACGCGGTTCCCGGGTGGCGTCAGGGTTGCTACGCCGCCGGACTGATCCTGCTCGCGATCGCGCTGAGCCCGCCGGTGGGAAAGCTGGCCGACCAGCTGCTGGTCGCACACATGGTCGAGCATCTGCTGATCGGCGATCTGGCGGCCCTGCTGATCGTGCTGGGCTTCACCGGCCCCGTGCTTGCGCCCCTGCTGCACAACCGCGTTATCGGCCGCCTGCGCGTTCTCACGCACCCTGTCGTGGCCGTAGTGCTCTGGGCGGTCAATTTCTACGTCTGGCACCTGCCGGTGCTCTACCAGGCCGCGCTGCGCCACGACGCTGTCCACGCCCTCGAGCACGCGACCTTCCTGGGCTTCGGCATCGCGATGTGGATGGGACTGCTCGGGCCACTTCCCAAACCGCGGTGGTTCGGCAATGGAGCGCGGCTGGTGTACATCGTGGGGGTGCGGCTTCTGGGCACGGTGCTGGCCAACGCGATGATCTTCTCGGGCACAGTGTTCTATCCCTACTACCGTCCCGGAGACGCGCACTGGCACATCAGCGCGACCGCCGATCAGATCAGTGCCGCCGGCGTGATGATGGTCGAGGAGAGCCTCCTCACCATCGGGCTGTTCTGCTGGCTCTTCCTCAAGGTGGCTGCAGAGGGCGAGGAGCGCCAGCGCCTGCTTGATTATGCGGCTGCCCAGGGCGTGGACCTCGATGAGCGTCGCGCCGCCCGCGCGGTCGCCGCGGGCCGCGGCGACGAGCTGCGGGAGCGCCTCAGCACGCAGACCGCCGCTACTTGATCGTCAGGGTGCCCTTCATGCCCGCGGCTTCGTGGCCGTCGACCGAGCAGTAGAACTCATAGGTGCCGGGCTTGAGGGTGGCGGCGGCGGTGGAGGTGCCCCCGTTGGTGACAATGGCGCCAACGACGGGACTGATTCCGCCGCCCTTGATGGCGATGTCGTGAGGCACCGAGGAGGCGTTCTTCATCTTCAGCGTGACGTGGCCGGGCGGTCCGGTGGCGCTGGAGGCGAGGAACTTGAGCTGACCGGTGGGGTCAGCGTCGATCAAGGCCACTCCGCCCTTGATCACCACGGCCTTCTGGGACGTCGTCGGCACCGCCGAGGCCAGGGCCCCCGTGTCCTGCCCGGGCTTCGCCGCCACCTGGGCGACGTAGCCAGCCACATCGGCGGCCTGCTGCCCCCTGAACAGCCCACCGGGCATCACGCCGCCCACGCTCGGGTCCTGGATCCAGTAGTCGACGAGCCCGCGGATGTCGGAGCTACGCAGCTGATCGGCGCGATCCTGTCGGAAGGCGTCGTCGAGATTGGGACCGACCACGCCGTTGGTCCCCGCATGAGCCAGCGTGTGGCAGGAACCGCACTTGGCCACAAAATCCTTCTTGCCGCTGACCAGGTTGGCGGTCGGGTGTTTGACCGCACACCCGGTCAGGGCGAAGAGAGCGGCTCCCGTCGCTGCCAATACACCAAAATTCCGAGGATTACGTGCCAGTGCGCTCACCATACGATGCGGGCGGCACTCTATCCGAGCGCACGGCGTAGGGGCGCACCGGTGCTGGCGGGCCTGCCCTGCCGAGGCCGCTGGTAGCATGGCGGGGGATGAGGATCCGCCAGAAGTACCGCATGCGGACGCCATCCACCGGTCGTGAGGTAATCATCGAGGCCGAGTCCGGCGTCGAGTACGTCGACCGTGAGACAGGTGAAGCGCTTGAGGTGGTGGCTGAGCTGCTGCCACTGGCACCGACCGCCTCTGAGCTTCCGTGGGCGGTTGACAATCTCCGCTTCTGCAACTGGTGCGACCAGCTGAACCAAAAGGATCTCAACGACTGCCAGGTCTGCGGGCGGCGGATGGATCCGCTCGGCAACTGAGGTTGGTCTCGATGCTCCTCCGCGGCTCGCTGCAGTTCCGCGCCGACGTGCTGACTCGCTCCGGCGCACCATCGCGCGCGCGCTCACTGGCGACCGTCGCCGCGGCCCTGGCTCTCGCCACCGGCGTGACGGCCTGCGGCGGCGGCGCTAATTCCGCCGCCAACACCTCCGGGGCGCCACCACTGACGGTTCCCACCGGTGCCTCGGCCGCCGCGAGTGTGCCCAGCAGCACCACCTCCACGACCTCTTCGACGCCCAGCACGACCAGCACGGCATCAGCGCCCGCCTCCGCCGCCGCGCCCGCGTCCTCCGGGGGCGCCGCCGCGTCGGGTGGATCCGGCGCGACTGGCGCCACCACGGGGTCGGCTGGCGGCGGCTCGGGTTCCGGAGGGACCTCCGCCTCCGGCGGCGCTGGCACGGCCGGGGGGACCGGCACGACAGGGTCGAGCTCAAGCAGTGGCGGAGCTGGACTCGGGTCGGCGTTCTGTCAGCAGAACCCGGGCGCCTGCTAGCCCTGCCCTTGGCGAGCGCCGACGCTCGCCGCGCCTACGCGAGCGACCCGAACCGCGCCCCGGTCCGAACTAGCGCGCGCGATCCGCGGCGTGAATCTGGATCTTGGGCGGTACCGGGTTGGTGATCTCGGTGGCCGAGTACTCGACGGCCGTTCCGGGGTAGTTGCACAGGTAGCGTGCGCTCTGGCCGACCGTGGTCTGGGCCTGATTGGTACTGGCGGGGCTGTTGCAGTTCGCGGTGCGGCTCTGGCGGTAGGCGAACTTCTTCGTCGGCAGATTGAACGACAGCACGGGCGCCCAGGTCGGGGTGCTTAGCGCGATCACCTCACCCGGGACGACGGGAATACTCGTGTCGAGCGGGAACTGGACGACCTGACCGAGGTACGGCTGCAGGTGATACACGGGGCTCTGCGCCGCTACGGCCCAGCGACGGAACGCCTTCTTGCCGACGGGCTTCAGCACCGTGACGGCGGCCTGAGCGGTCCCGCCGTAGGTCGCGTCGAGAAAGTGAACGTCCTTCTTGGCCGTGACCACATTCTTGTCAAGCCGCGAAAGGCCCACCGTGAACGCGACGATCTTGCCTGCCTTGGTCACCGTGGTCGGGTAGGCGACACCATCTCTGATCGTCTCCAGCGCCGTGACCTGGGTGAGGATGATCGTGCAGTTCGCCGCGCTGACCGTCGAGGGGCAGACCGGCGCCACCAGGGGTGTCTTGGGGATCCCGAGCTCCAGGATCTGGGCTGCGGCGGCGGCCGGGATGAGCGCGGCAAGCGTGCCGATCGCGGCCAGAGCCTTCATGGAAGAAGAGCGTGTCATAGACACCATTGAACACGAACCGGCGCCAGCAGTTGCGCCCCGGGTCGCCGCGGACACCGCCGCGACCCAGGGCTGGGGCCCGCTGAACCGCTCTAGATCTTGGTCACGTTGACGGCCTTCGGACCCTTCGGCCCGGCCTCTTCCTCGTAGGAGACCTTCGATCCCTCGGGCAAGGAGCGATAGCCGTCGCCGCTGATACCGCTGAAGTGAACAAACAGGTCTCGGCCCCCATCATCAGGTGTAATGAAGCCGAAGCCTTTGTCGTCGCTGAACCATTTGACGGTTCCGGTTGCCATGTACTCCCCTTGGCGCTACTCGGATACATCGGGCTCCCGGAGGTCCCGACCGAACGCGGGAAACCTACCAGCAGGGCGTCGATGATGCGCACGACGACGGACGGCCGTTGCCGGCGCCCGGAGGACGACGAGCCTCAGTGCCCGGAGAACGTCGCCTTGCCCGGACCCACGTCCAGGAATGTCCGAACCGCGTTCTGCAGGTCCTCGGTCTCGAACAGCTCGCCGGCCACGCGCCCCACGCGATCATTGGCCAACTCCACGCCGCCTTCCAGGTAGTCGCGGACGACCTGCTTGGTCGCCGCGTGGGCGAGCGTGGGTCCGGCTGCCAGCCGGGCCGAGAACTCGCGGGCCTTCGCGTCGAAGCCATCATCTGCGTACACCCGGTTGACCACATTCCAGCGCTCGAGCGTGGCGGCGTCGTAACGGTCTCCCGTCATCACGAACTCCCGCGCGCGCCCAGTGCCGGCCCGCTCGGCGAGGCGCTGTGTGCCGCCCATCGCCGGAGTGAGCCCGATCACGTTCTCCACCAGCCCGAAGCTGGCGGACTCGGCAGCCAGGATCAGGTCACAGGCCAGGGCGAGCTCGAATGCCCAGGTCAGGCAGAGCGCGTGGGCGGCGAAGATGGTCGGACACGGCAGCGCGTCCACGCGGCGGGCGATGGCGACCAGCCCGTCGAATGTCCGCGCCGCCGACTCGGCGCCTGAGAGCGCAGCGAACAGCTCGACGTCCACGCCGCCGCTCACCACTCGCCCCTCGGCCCGAAACAGCACCGCGCGGGGGCGCGAGCGCTCGAGCTCCAGCAGCGCCTCCTGTAGGCCGTGGGCCAGGTCGGCGTCAAACAGGTTCAGCGGCGGCGAGTCGAACGTGACGACCGCGAGCTCGCCGTCGCGCTGGATCTCCACCGGCCGCTCGCCGCTCATCGCAGCACTTCCGCGGCCGCGGCGATCTCCTCCGCGTCTCCCGGAGCGGGAGCCCAGGGCAGCTTCAGCGGATCACCGTCGTAGCGCGGGATCACGTGAACGTGGAAATGGAACACGGTCTGCCAGGCCGCCCGCCCGCAGGAGTTGATCAGGTTCACGCCGTCGGCGTTCAGGCGCGCATGCCCCCGCTTGGCCAGGCGCTGGGCAGCCGTCATCACCGCGGCGAGTTCGGGTTCCGCGATCTCCAGGAGGTCCCGCGCATGGCGGCGCGGGACGACCAACGCGTGACCGCGGGTCGCGGGGCTGATGTCCATGAAAGCGACCGTGTGCTCGTCCTGATCGACGATCTGGGCCGGCAACTCGCCCGCGATGATCTTGCAGAAGATGCAGTCCTCCTCGCTCACGCGCTGGAGCCTATCGTTCCGCCGCCGTGCGGCCGCCCAGCCGCGCGCGCGCGAACGCGATCGCTTCCTCCCGGCCGACGATCTCCCCGGCAAACGAGGCCTCCTCCAGTTCTCCCAGCAGGCGTCCGAGCTCAGGGCCGGGCCGGATTTCGAGCAGCTCGGCGAGCTCGTCTCCGCGCAGTGGAGGGCGCGGCCGGTCGCGGCGCCAGGCCAGCGCGTCGGTGAGCATCTGCCCGGCCAGATCGAGGTGACGTGCGATCGCCTCCTCCGAGCCACGTCCACGGGTGGCCAAGCGATCGGCGACGCTCAGCAGGGTCACGTCCACCTGCAGCGGCTCAGATGTCCGCAGGTAGCGGTAGATCGTCGTCCGGCTGAGCGGCATCTCGTGGACGAGGAAACCCAACCGCAGATGGTGGCGAGTCAGCCCCGCCACGTGCTCGGCCAGGCGTTCGCTCGCCCGTAGACGCGTGAGCAGCTCCCGGACGACACGCGCGCCGGCCTCGTCATGGCCCATGAAGGTGACCCGGCCCGCGGCGGTCACGTTGCGTGTCTGCGGCTTGGCGATGTCGTGCAGAAGGGCCCCGAAGCGCAGCGCCTGGCCCCGGGTGAGCTCGTTGGCCAGCGGCTCGCCCAGGAGCTCCCGGATCCCCTCGGCCTGAGCGGGGAACAGACGCCCCGGGTCGCGCTCGAGTTCGATCGCCTGGGCGAGCACGGCTCGCGTGTGGTCGTAGACGTCGAGGTGGTGGTAGTGACTCTGCTCGACCCCGCGCAGCCGCGCCAGCTCGGGCAGGACTGCTTCGGTGCTGCCGGACTCGTCCATCAGCTGCAGTCCCCGCAGCGCCTCCTCGGCACTGAGAATCCGCTTGAGCTCGGCGAAGACGCGCTCGGCTGCCACCGTGTCAAGACGAGCGGCGGCAGCGCGAGCGGAGGTCAGCGTGTCGGGCTCGATCTCAAAACCCAGCTCGCAGCCCAGCCGGGCGACGCGCAGGGTCCGGAGCGGATCAACGGCAAACGCCCGCGGGGAGACCATCCGCAGCCGTCGCGCGTGCAGATCCCTGATGCCGCCGAACGGATCGACGGGCTCGCCGCCGGCCAACGGCTGGGCGATCGCGTTGACGGTCAGATCCCGCTGGGCCAGGTCAGCCTCGATCGTGTCCCCGCCCAGCGGCAGCAGGTCCAGCTGCCAGAGGCGATCGCGGGCGACGACCCGCCAGGCCCCGAATCCTTCCGAGAGGGCAAACGGGTGGCCGCCGGCCGGGCGAGCCAGCGCCCGGGCCAGGCGCTCGGGGTCCTCCTGCACGGCGACATCGAAGTCCGCGGTATCACGCTCCAGGAGCCGGTCGCGTACCGCGCCGCCGACCAGCCAGGCCCCTTCCTGCACGAGGCCGGCGAGGATCTCCAGAGGCCCGGTCACGCCGGGTCACCGTCTCGGTGGTACACGCGCGGGACCCGGCCGGAGATCCCACATAGGACCTCGTAGCTGATCGTGTCAAGGCGCCGCGCGAGCTCCTCGGCGGTCTGTCGCTCGGCCCCGTCACGGCCGATGATCGTGACCGTGTCTCCGACTGACACCGACGGGGAGGCGCCGACGTCGACGGTCAGGTTGTCCATGCTCACCGTACCCACCAACGGATACCGCTGGCCGCCGATAAGGACCTCGCAATTGTTGGTCAGCGCCCGGCGGACCCCATCCCCGTAGCCGATCGGAACGGTCCCGATGAACGTCGGTTGGCGGGCGATGAACCGCCTGCCGTAGCCGGCGCTCTCCCCGGGTCGGGCCAGCTTCACCGCCGCCAGATAGGAAACGAGCTCGAGCGCCGGCTCCAAGCCGTGATCGTCCGGGTCACGATTCATTGGATCGGATCCGTAGATCCCGATGCCACAGCGCACGAGATCGAAGTGCGAGGCTGGGTTGGTGAGCGTCGCGGCGGTGTTGGCGGCATGGATCACCGGCCCGTCGGCCAGCCGGCGCATCTCCTCGGCGAAGGGGACGAATCGCTGCAGCTGTATAGCCGTGAATTCGGGATCGTTATCGGCCGTGGCGAAATGGGTCATGGCCCCGGCCAGCACCGTCGCGGGTGCGCAGTTGACCACGTGGCGCGCGATGTTCAGCGCCTCGTCGAGCTCACGCGTCCCCAGGCGACCCATCCCGGTGTCGAATTTGAGATGGATCCGGGCCGGCGACCCGAAGCCGACGCGGGCCGCCACCTCGTCGACAAAGCGCTCTGAGAAGGCGACGAAATCGACGTCGGCTTGCAGAGCCGCCGGCAGCTCGTCATCGCTGATCGCCCCCATGACCAGCAGCGGCGCTGAGATCCCGGCAGCGCGCAGCGTAACCGCCTCCTCGGTGGTGGCCACCGCCAGCCAGCTCGCGCCCGCCCGCAGCGCGGCGTGCGCGACCGGCACTGCCCCATGGCCGTAGCCGTCGGCCTTGACCACCGCGCACAGCCCAGCGCCCCGCAGACCTTGCCGCAACCGCGCGACGTTGCGCTCGATCGCCGCCAGGTTGACTCGGGCCAGCGCGCGCAGTGGCATCCCGACGCTACCGCGCCAGGGCCTCGAGCACGTCGACCCGCGTCACGACTCCCAGCAACTTTCCGTCCTCGTCAACCACGGGAAGCCGGTTGTGCCGGCGCTCGGAGATCTGTCTCGCCGCGTGGCGGACGGTGTCATCGCCGCGGACGGTGACGGGATCACGGGTCATCATCTCCGACACCGTCGAGGCGAAGGCCCGCTTCAGCCGCTCCTCGTAGTGCTTGAGCGACTCGAGGTAGATCACGCCTCCCCAAAGGTCGATGTGGTGGGGCAGGTGAATGTCGGCGTCCTCGTCACGGATGACCAGATCGGACTCGGTGACGATCCCGATCACGCGATCGGAGTGGTCGATTACCGGCACCCCCTGAAGCTCGTGCCGGCGCATCACGCGCAGCAGCGTCTCAACGTCATCCTCGGGATGAACGCTGACGACGTCACTCAGCATGATATCGGCGACGGTGTCGATGTTGCTCAGCCTAGTGGCTACCACGGCGGGCGTGCGGCGTGATCATCCGCTGGCCGGAGGCAGCGCCTGCGGGAGCAGCTCGATCACGTCACGGGCAATCACGCCCTCGGTCCCGATTGCCCGGGCGGCGAGCCGCCCGGCGGCCGCATGCACGAAGACACCCGCGCAGGCGGCATGGAACGGATCCATGCGCTTGGCCAGATACGCGCCGATCACCCCGGAGAGAACGTCCCCGGTACCGGCGGTCGCCAGCGCCGGCGCGCCGCCGCGGTTGACGCCAACTCGACCGGACGGGTCGGCGATGAGCGTGTCGTCGCCCTTGAGCACGACGATCGCCCGCGCCCGCGACGCGGCCTCCCGCACACAGCGAAGCCGGTGGGCCTGCACTTCCGAACTGTCCACCTCCAGCAGGCGTCCGAGCTCTCCGGCGTGCGGCGTCATCACGGTGGCTGCGCCGCGGACGCTCAGCGAGCCCAGCTGTCCGGCGTGGGCGTTGAGGCCGTCGGCGTCGAGCAACAGCGGAACCTCGGCGCTGCGGGCCAGCTCCCGGGCGAAGTCGAGGGCTGCGGAGTCACGACCGAGGCCGGGCCCGAGTACGAGCGACTGCACGCGGCCCGTGCGCTCGAGGACCTCGGTCAGGGCGGCCGGGACGATCACCCCATTCTCGTCGGGCAGTGGGACGGTCATCACCTCGAGCAGGCGCGCCGCGAAGACGACGTTCAGCGAGGCCGGCACACACGCGGTGACGTACCCGGCGCCCGCGCGCATCGCCGCCTCGGAGGCCATCGACGGCGCGCCGGTCAGGCCCGTCGACCCGCCGCAGACAAGCACGCTGCCGGCGGCGAACTTGGTCGCGTCGCGGTCACGCCGCGGGATTTCGTCGGTGACGGAGTCGAGGATCAGCCCGACGTGCGGATCCCCAGGAGCACCGGGCGGAATCCCGATGTCGATCACGTGCACCTCCCCGCCGTAAGCCTTTCCCGGGGCGATCCAAAGTCCCGGCTTGGCGGCGTTGAAGGTTGCGGTGGCCGCGGCTTGGACCGCCTGCCCGGGGACCTCACCGGTGGAGGCGTCGACCCCGCTGGGGATGTCGCAGGCGATGACGACGCTCCGGTTGACCACGGCGTTGATGGCGTCGATCGCACCGGCGCTCGGTTCGCGCGGAGAGCCCGACGCGCCGGTGCCCAGGATCGCGTCGACCACGCACTCAGCATGAGCCAACGCCGGCGCTGCAAACGGCATCGGTGCGGGACCGGGAAGGCGCTCGAAGTTGGTCTTGGCGTCACCCTGGAGTTCGTCGGTCGGGTAGAGGGTCAGCACATCGACCTTCCGCCCCCGCTCGCGCAGCAGTCGCGCCGCAACGAAACCGTCACCGCCGTTGTTGCCCTTCCCGCAGACCACCGCGACGCGACCCGCCGCGACGAGCTCACCGACGAGATCCGCCACCCCCCGGCCGGCCCGCTCCATCAGCGTGATGCCGGGGACGCCTTGCTCGTCGATGGCCCATTTATCGAGTGCGCGCTGCTCCGCGGCGTCCGGCAGCGGTCCCAGCCACGCCGGGAGTCTCACGGCCTGACCGCGACGGCGACGGCCGCCGCATCCCGGTCGGTGTGGGTGAGTGAGATCGAGACCTCCAGTCCGAGCTCCCGCGCGCGCGCCGCCACCTTTCCGTGCAGCTCGATCACCGGCGGTCCACCGTCGCCGACCACCTCCACCTCGCAGAAGTTCCAGCCATCCAGCTGCAGTGCCTTCGCCACCGCCTCCTTGGCCGCAAACCGCGCCGCCAGGTGCTGGCCCGGCCGCGCCCGGGAGGCGGCGTAGGCCAGTTCGCGCTCGGTGAACAGTCGATTGGCCAGCCGCGGCCGGCGCTCGAGCGCCTGCTCGAGCCGACCGATCTCGAGCAGGTCGATTCCGATCCTCACTCCACCGTCACCGTCTTGGCGAGATTGCGGGGTTGGTCGACGTTGAGCCCCCGCAGGCGGGCGATGTTGTAGGCGAACAGCTGCAGCGGGATCACCGCCAGCAGCGGAGCCAGCATCCACTGAGTGCGAGGGATCCAGATCACCTCGTCGGCGTGCTCAGCGATCCGTGCGTCGCCCTCGGTGGCCACCGCGATCACGCGGGCGCCGCGGGCCCGGACCTCCTGGATGTTGGAGATGACCTTGTCAAGCACGGGCGATTCGTTGGCCACTACGACCACCGGGGTGCTCTCATCGAGCAGGGCGATCGGGCCGTGCTTCATCTCTCCGGCGGCATAGGCGTCGGTCGCGATATAGGAGATCTCCTTGAGCTTCAGCGCTCCCTCGAGCGCCACCGGCAGGCCCACGTGGCGGCCCAGGTAGAGAAAGAAGTCAGCGCCATGGAAGCGCTCGGCGATTCCCGCAATCCCCTGTGCTCGATGCTCAAGCAGTTCGCTTATCAGGTGGGGCAGGTGCTTGAGCTCGGTGATCGCGCTCCGCAGCGCCTCCGGCTCCAGCGTGCCGCGCAGCTCCGCCAGGCGAAGCGCGATCAGGTACATCGCGGCCACCTGGCCGAGGAACGTCTTCGTCGCCGCGACGCCGATCTCCAGGCCGGCGCGTGTGTAGAGCACGCCGTCGGCAGCCCGGGTCATCTGCGAGCCCATGATGTTGGTCACCGCGAGCACCGTGGCTCCGTGCTCGCGGGCCGTGCGCATCGCCGCCAGCGTGTCGGCGGTCTCGCCCGATTGCGAGATGCCGACTACCAGGTCGCCGGGGCCGACGACCGGGTTGCGATAGCGGTACTCGGAGGCGATCTCGACCTCGACGGGCACCCGGGCCCACTCCTCGATTGCGTAGCGGCCGATCAGGCCGGCGTGGTAGGAGGTGCCGCAGGCGACGAACACCACCCGCCGGATCTTCCGCAGAAACTCATCGTCGATCCGGCCCAGGTCCCCGAGGTCGATCGTCCCCTCGTGAGCGGCGCGCTCGCCGATCGTCTCGGCCACGGCATCCGCCTGCTCGTAGATCTCCTTGAGCATGAATGTCTCATGGCCCTGCTTCTCGGCCGTCTCGGTATCCCAGTCGATCTCCACCTGGTCACGTTCGAGGACCTCGCCATCCGCGCTGAGGAATTGGACGTCGTCGGCGCGCAGGACGACGATCTCGTCATCGCCGATGTACTGCACCGTCCGGGTCTCCTGCAGAAAGGCCGGGATCGCCGAGCCGATGAACTGCTCCTCGTCGCCGCGGCCGATGATCAGAGGGCATTCCTTTCGCGCGCCGACCAGCACACCGGGCTCGTCGGCGCTCATGGCCACAAATGCGTAGTGGCCACGTAGCTCGGCAAAGGTGCGTCGCACGGCTTCGACCAGCCCGTCCTCGCCGTGGTGCGCGACCAGGTGGGCGATCACCTCGGCGTCGGTTTCCGAGGTGAACACCGCGCCCTCCTCGGTCAGACGGTCCTTCAGCGCCACGTAGTTCTCGACGATGCCGTTGACGACGATGTGGACACGGTCGGTGTTGTCGAAGTGGGGGTGGGCGTTCTCCCAGGTCACGCGTCCGTGGGTCGCCCAACGAGTGTGGCCGATTCCCGTGCCCGGGGCCGGCGACTCGGCCAGCGCGACGGAGGACGCCGCCGGCTCAGGGCGTTCGTCCAGAGCATGCCGCAGCGCGCTCAGGTTCCCCACCGCGCGGACAGCGTCGATTCGATCGCCGTCGAGCACCGAGATGCCGGCGCTGTCATACCCGCGATATTCAAGCTTCTCGAGGCCGGCCAGCAACAGCGGGCGGGCGGCCCTAGGTCCGACGTAGCCGACGATGCCGCACATGCGCCTGGAGGCCTTCCTGAAATCGGGATCGGGTGATGGGTCGAGCTGCAGCGGCAGCCCGCGCCCTCCTCGCCAACTGGAGAGCGAGCTTGGGATGTTAGAGCGTCACCCGCGTGAACCGGGCCGGAACCCATAGAGTTCCCGCGCTGATGGTCCTGCCTCGCGTTCCCAGGTTGCCGCTGGTTCCAGATCCGTTCCGGCGGATCCACGTCCCGCGGGACCTGAAATCGATCACCGTGACCGGCGAGCAGGAGGATCCCGCAGCCGGCGGACTCAGCGAGCGCACGGCCAACCGGATCTGGGCCGCCGGACGCGAGCTCTATCGCACCGGCGTGCATCCAGCGCTCCAGCTGACCGTACGGCGCAACGGGCACGTCGTGCTCGACCGCGCGATCGGCCACGCGCGGGGCAACGGACCGCACGATTCTCCGGACACGCCAAAGATGCAGGTGACGACCGACACGCCGTTTTGCGTGTTCTCGACCTCGAAGGCCATCACGGCCCTGGTCATACATCTGCTCCAGGAACGCGGCACACTCGACATCGCCGACCGGGTCATCGACTACATCCCGGAGTACGGGGTCCACGGCAAGGACGAGACGACGATTGCCCACGTCCTGGCCCACCGGGCCGGAGTTCCCGGCCTACCGAAGACCGCCCTGGATCTGGACCGGGTCGGCGATCGTGAGTTCCTGACCAAGACGATCTCCGACGCCAAGCCCTTCGTCAAGCCGGGAACGCTGCTGGCCTACCACGCCGTCTCCGGCGGCTTCATCCTCGGCGAGATCGTCTGGCGCGTCACCGGCAGGAGCATCCGTGACGTGCTCGCCGAGGAGATCCTTGAGCCGCTGGACTTCCGCTGGGGCAACTACGGCGTCCGCCCCGAGGAGGTCGACCAGGTGGGGCTCAACTACGCCACGGGGCCGAAGCTGCTGCCGCCCCTCTCCTCACTCGTGACCAGGGTTCTCAGCCAGCCGATCGACAAGGTGGTCGAGCTGTCCAACGACCCGCGCTATCAGACCGCGGTGATTCCCAGCGCCAGCGTGATGACCACCGCCAACGAGCTGTCGCGCTTCTTCGAGATCTTTCGCCAGGGCGGCCAGCTCGACGGAGTGCGCGTGATGGCGCCGGAGACGCTGCGGCGGGCGCTGACCGAGCAGTCGCGGCTGGAGATCGACCTCTCGCTCGGGTTTCCCACGCGGTTCAGCTACGGGCTGATGCTCGGCGCCAAGGTGCTGAGCCCGTTCGGGCTCGACACGGACCTCGCCTTCGGCCACCTGGGGCTGATCAACATCATGGGCTGGGCCGATCCCGAGCGCGGGGTCTCCGTCGGCCTGGTGACCAGCGGCAAGCCGATCGTCTATCCCGAGCTTCCGCGCTTTTACGGCGTGATGGCGCGAATCGCCTCCGAGGTGCCGAAGGTTCCGGCCTCGGAGCGGCCGTTCTGACCCTCTCGGGGCACTAGGCGGACATGGCCTGCTGCACGACCCGAGCGAGGCGATCGGAGATGTCGAGGGTCTCCTGCTCGCTCGGCGCCTCCACCATAACCCGGATCAAAGGCTCGGTGCCCGAGGCGCGCACCAACACCCGGCCCCGGCCGGTGAGGGCGTCTGCCTCGTGCTCGATCGCTCCTTTGACCGCGTCATCCCCCATGGCGGCCGCCAGCGACGCGCGATCGGCAGCGCGGATGTTCACCAGCCGCTGCGGGAGCTTCTCCATCGCGTCGCGCTCGGCGAGATCCCGCCCGGCTAGCGCTTCCAAGGTCAGCAGCGCGCTGGCGATCCCGTCTCCGGAAGGCCCGAAGCTGAGGTCGATGATGTGTCCGGACTGCTCACCGCCGAGCATCCAGCCCCGCTTGCGCAGCTCATCGAGCACATAGCGGTCGCCCACGGCGGTGGTGGCGACCTGGACTCCGGCCGCCTTCATGGCGCTGTGGAAGCCGTAATTGGTCATTACCGTGACCGCCACCCCGTCGCCGGGCAGACGATCCAACCGGCGCAGGTGAACCGCGGCCAGAGCCACCAGCTCGTCGCCGTCGACCACGGATCCGTTCCGGTCAACGGCCAGCATCCGATCGCCATCTCCGTCAAAGGCGAACCCGGCGTCGTAGGACCCTTCGACGATCGCAGCCGCAATCGACTCCAGGTGGGTCGACCCGCAGCCGTCGTTGATGTTGCGCCCGTCGGGCTGGTCGGCCAACACTTCCACCTCGGCTCCGAGCCGCCGGAAGATCTCCGGGGCGGCTCGGTAGGTGGCCCCGTGCGCGCAGTCGAGCAGGATCCGGCGCCCGCTCAGATCAAGCTCGACGAAGCGTGAGTGGAGCTCACGCAGGTAGTCCTCGAGGGCGCCATGGAGGCGGCGCACGCGGCCGATCCTCGCCGGTGTCGGGGCCTCACGCTCCATTTCCGCCTCGATTTCGTGCTCGGCCTCGTCGTCGAGCTTGAAGCCGTCGGCGGAGAAAAACTTGATCCCGTTGTCCTCGTAGGGATTGTGCGAGGCGGAGATGACCGCCGCGAGCTGCAGCCCGTGCCGGAGCACCAGCATCGGTGCGGCAGGCGTCGGCAGCACGCCGGCCAGCAGTGCATCTCCGCCGGCCGCGGTCACGCCGGCGGCGATCGCGGACTCAAGCATCTCCCCGGACTCACGCGTGTCACGAACGATCAAGACCTGGGGGCCCTCCTGCTCGGCGCGGGTGACGGCCGCCCGGGCCAGCGCCAGGGCAAGCTCCGCGGTGACGAACTGTCCGGCGCGGCCGCGGACACCGTCCGTGCCGAAAAGCTGGCGCGTCATAGCGAGGTTCGGGCGGAGCTGACCTCGAGGGTCAGCGCTTGGAGAACTGCGGCCGCTTCCGGGCCTTCTTCAGTCCCGCCTTCTTGCGTTCCTTCACGCGTGGGTCGCGTGTCAAAAAGCCGCGTCGCTTCAGCTCACCCCGAAGGTTCGGGTCGGCAACCAGCAGCGCTCTAGAGATCCCGTGCCGCAGCGCACCGGCCTGAGCGGCCACGCCGCCCCCGTGCATCAGCGCGACGACATCCATGCGGGCCTCGTATCCCACCGTCTCCAGCGGCTGGCGGATCATCCGCTGCAGCGTGGGACGCGGGAAGAAGTGATCGAGCTCCTTGCCGTTGATCGAGTAGGTGCCGGTGCCGGGCTTGAGCGTGACTCGTGCGACGGCTGTCTTGCGCTTGCCGGTCGAGGTGTAGCGGGCACCTGCCGCCAGGTCGATGGCGGCGTCGGCGATCGGCTTGGCCTCCTCCTCGGCCTCCTGTGCCCGCGCAGCAGCAGCCTCGGCCTCGGCCTCCGCGGCCGCCTGGGCCTCGGCGTCGAGAAACTGCTCGCCCTCGGGAACGATGTCAGGTTCGAGGTCGCGCTCCGGGAATCTCCGGCTTGACACGCGGCGTCGCATCAGCCTCTGTCTCGCCGTCCGGGGTGGCCGCGACGGGCGGTCCGGGAGCGGCGGCGGCAGCGGCAGCGGCGAGCGTCCACGTCGGGGGTGACGGCGGCGGCGGGAGCGGGATCCTCCGCGTCGGGTGCGGGTGCGGCCGCGGGCTCGGGGCCGGCCTCGGCTTCGGGCGCCGGGGTCGGCTCGGGCTCGGCGGGGGCCTCACCGACCGGCTCAGCGGCGTCGCTCACCTCAGGTTCGGCGACGGGCTCAGGCTCCTCGGTGACCTCGGGTTCAGTCGCGGACGTCGGACTCGGAAGCCGGGATGGGCACTGATTCGTCGGCGGGGGCCTCTCCGGCAGGATCGACGATGGGCGCCTCCTCGGCGCCGCGCTCCTCGTCCTCGGGACGCTCGAAATTGCTCAAAACTTGATCTCCATCGGTTGCGGCTGCTGGGCAGCGTGGGGATGCTCGGGACCGGCGTACACCTTCAGCTTGGTCAGCTGCTTGCGAGCCAGACGATTGCGAGGCAGCATGCCCTTGACCGCGAGGCGGATGACTTCTTCGGGACGGCGATCAAGCATCTCTGCCAGGGTCCGGGACTTCAGACCACCCGGATAGCCGGAATGGCGGTAGTAGCGCTTGTCCGACAGCTTCTTGCCCGTGACCGAGATCTTCTCGGCATTGATCACGACCACGAAGTCACCGGTGTCGATGTGCGGCGTGTACGTCGGCTTGCGTTTGCCGCGCAGAGCATCGGCGATCTGGGTCGCCAGGCGACCGAGCGTCAGACCGGCAGCATCGACGATGAGCCAGTCGCGTTCGCGGTCAGACGGTTTAGCTACGTAGGTCTTCATGGCATGGACAAGCCGCGCTTGAAGGCGCGGCCTCGGGGCAATGATAGGCGATGCGTTCTGATTGGTGCGTTCGCCGGCCCAGCCGAGCTGCGGGCTCTCACTCGCGGCGCCGACAAACGTGACAATCCACGCCGCCCCCCAGCACCGGGATCACTTTGAGCGGCCAGCGACCGACAAATGCAGCAGTGGTCGGGGCCGCAGGTGGCGTTGAGTCATTTGTCGATCCTGCGGCGCCTCCGCCGCGTGCCGGCGACCGCCAAACCGCGACATTCGCTCATTCCCACTCAATCGTGCCCGGCGGCTTGCTGGTGATGTCCAGCACCACCCGCCCTACAGGCCGGATCTCGTTGATCATTCGCGAAGCGATCTGCTCGAGCAGGTCGTAGGGCAGCCGGGCCCAGTCGGCAGTCATCGCATCGTCGCTGGTCACCGCGCGGATCACGATCACGTTGCCGTAGGTCCGGGTATCCCCCTGCACGCCCACCGTGCGGATGTCCGGGAGCACACAGAAGGACTGCCACAGCTCGCGGTAGAGCCCGGCCTTGCGAATCTCGTCCTGGAGGATCGCGTCGGCCTCGCGCAGAACCTCGAGGCGCTCGCGCGTAGCCTCGCCGCCGACGATCCGAATTGCCAGTCCCGGGCCGGGGAACGGCTGACGCCAGACCAGGCGCTCGGGCAGACCCAGCTCGGCGCCGACCGCGCGCACCTCGTCCTTGAACAGGGCGCGCAGTGGTTCGACAAGCTCGAACTCCAGGTCGTCGGGCAGCCCGCCGACGTTGTGGTGGGACTTGATCGTCGCCGTGCCGGTGCCGCCGCCCGACTCGATCACATCCGAGTAGAGCGTCCCCTGGACCAGGAAGCGCACGTCATCCAGCTTGTTCGCCTCCTCCTCGAACACACGGATGAACTCCGCGCCGATCCGCTTGCGCTTGTCCTCGGGATCGGAGACCCCCTTCAGCCGCGCGAGAAAGCGCTCAGACGCGTCGACGGCGACGAGTGGCACCTTGAAGTGGTCCCGGAAGGCAGCGATCACCTGCTCACCCTCGTTCTTGCGCATCAAGCCGTGGTCGACGAACACGCAGGTCAGCCGATCCCCGATGGCGCGGTGCACGAGCAGCGCGGCGACGCTCGAGTCGACGCCGCCGGAGAGGCCGCAGATCACGCGCCCCGCCCCCACCTGGGTTCGGATGCGTTCGATCTGCTCGTCGATGACCGAGGCGGCGCTCCAGGTGCGCTCGCAGCCGCAGACGTCACCGAGGAAGTTCGTCAGAACCTGGTTGCCATAGGGCGTGTGGACGACCTCGGGGTGAAACTGGATCCCGTAGATATCGCGCTCGAGCGACTCGAACGCCGCGACCGGCGAGGCGGTCGACGATGCCAGTGCGCTGAAGCCCGGCGGCGGCGCGAATACCGTGTCGCGGTGGGACATCCAGCAGGTCTGCTCCTCCGGCGTGCCGGCAAGCAGGCGCCCGCTCTCACGCACGGCCAGCTGGGAGCGGCCGAACTCGCCGACCTCCGCCCCCTCGACGCGGCCCCCAAGCTCCAGGGCGAGCAGCTGCATGCCATAACAGATGCCGAGCACCGGGATTCCGAGCTCCAGCAGCTTCCGATCCAGCGGAGGGGCACCATCGGCGTACACGGACGCCGGGCCGCCGGAGAGGATCACGCCCTTGGGCCGGCGCCGCGCCACCTCCTCGGGGCCGACGTGATGGGGCAGCAGCTCCGAGAACACGCCGCATTCACGGATCCGGCGCGCGATCAGCTGCGAATACTGGCCACCGTAGTCCAGGACCACGACCTCTTCAGTGGCCGCCGCAGGGGCGACCGGGCTGTCAGTGCGATCCCCCTCGGTGGCGATCGGACTAGTCGGCGACACCGACCGTCGCGGCCTTGCCCGCTGCGCCCATGCCCACGCCCTGCTCGCGCTGCAGGTGCTTGCCCTCGGTCTGCAGCGACGGAGCCACCATCAGCTCAGCGCGGTTGAACTCCGCGATGTCCCGGTAGCCGGTGGTCGCCATCGAGGTGCGCAGACCACCCATCAGATTGAACGTCCCGTCGTTCTCGCGGGCCGGACCCTTGATGATCTCCTCGAGCGTGCCGTTCGGTGTCGTTGCCACTCGGGTGCCGCGAGGCAGCGTGGGATGGAACGTCGCCATGCCCCAGTTGTAGCCGCGTCCCGGCGACTCGTAGGCGCGGGCCAGGGCCGAGCCGAGCATGACCGCATCGGCGCCGCAGGCGATTGCCTTCGCGATGTCACCCCCGTTGCGCATCCCCCCGTCCGCAATCACCTTGACGTAATCACCGGTCTCAAGCATGTGCTGCGAGCGCGCGGCCGCCACGTCGGCGATCGCGGTGGCCTGGGGGACGCCAATGCCGAGCACGCCGCGCGTGGTGCAGATCGCGCCCGGGCCGACTCCGACGAGCACGCCGGCGGCCCCTGTGCGCATCAGGTGCAACCCGGTGTGGTAGGAGGCACACCCGCCGACCACCACCGGCGTGGGCGCGAGCTCGCGGATGAATTCCTTGAGGTTCAGTGGCGGGCGGCTTTCGTCCAGCGAGACGTGCTCGGCCGAGACCACCGTGCCCTGAATGACCAGGATGTCCAGCCCCGCCTCGAGGGCAACCTCGTAGTGCGTTCGAACCTTCTGCGGGGTCAGCGAGGCCGCGGCCACCACGCCCTGGGCCTTGATCTCCTGGATCCGCTGGGCGATCAGCTCCGGCTTCACCGGCTCGCGGTAGATGTCCTGCATCTCCCGTGTGGCGATGTCCCGCGAGAAGCTGGCGATCCGTTCGAGCTGAGTCTCGGCATCCTCGTAGCGGCAGAAGATGCCCTCGAGGTTCAGCACGGCGAGTCCGCCGAGCTTGCCGACGGCGCCGGCGGTCTGCGGCGAGACTACGCCGTCGAGCGCAGCCGCCAGCAGTGGTAGGTCGAAGCGATAGGGCCCCAGCGTCCAGGAGATGTCCACGTCATCAGGATCCCTCGTCCGCCGGGACGGGACGATCGCGATGTCGTCGAACCCGTATGCCCTGCGAGCCTTCTTTCCACGTCCGATTTCAACTTCCATTACGGCAGCGTAGAACTCGGCGCGGACGGGATCTGTGGAGTCCGGCGACGGGACTCTGAGCGGCAGACGAAGGCGGCAACCATCGTCCCGGTGATGCTAGCAGTGGCCCGACCGTTCCCTCCCCGGCCACGGGGATGATCAGCGAATCTCGGCTCGGAGCTCCAGCCGCTCGGCGCGGACCTCGGCCAGCAGCTTGTCGACCCGGGTGGGATCAATGATGCCGGCACCGAAATGCTGGGTCGATTCCGCTCCGCAGGCGACGCCGAAGCGAAGGCAGTCGACGGCCGGACGCCCCGCGTACCGAGCGGCCACGTAGCCGGCCAGGAAGGCGTCCCCAGAGCCGATGCTCGAGCGCGCCTCCTGCTCCTGAACCTGGACACGGTAGACACACGAGCCTGCCCCATCGATGACGTGTGCGTAGCAACCGTCGGGCACGGTCATGATCGCCTCGGCGGCGCCGAGCTGAGTCATGTCCACGACGGCCTGGGCACGGTCGTCGACGTCGTTGAACTCATGCCCGACGAGCTCCTCGCCCTCGAGCTCGTTGGGGGACACCACGTCAGGCTCAGCCT
The DNA here is from genome assembly GCA_963828535.1 of uncultured Solirubrobacterales bacterium. Taxonomy (GTDB): domain Bacteria; phylum Actinomycetota; class Thermoleophilia; order Solirubrobacterales; family Solirubrobacteraceae; genus Palsa-465. The sequence goes on along the minus strand of CAWHEM010000003.1, from coordinate 103,961 downwards.
TCATCGCCAGCCTCAGTGGCTCGCCCTCGGTGTCGATCATCGTGATCACCCCGAGCCTGCGGACCTCCCGGATGAGCCCGGAATAGACGTCGGGATCCATCGCGCGGGGAAGAGTCCCGGCGAACACGCAGATGCTGGCGCCCTTGGCCAGGTAGAGCAGCTTCTCTCGGAACAGTTCGAGCTCCATCGAGGAAACGGCCGGGCCCCGCTCGTTGATCTCGGTGTGCAACCCGGTGGTGGGGTCCAGGACGGCCGTGTTGGTGCGGGACTCCTCACGGATGCGGACGAAGCCGTTGAGGATCGCTTCGTCGTTCAGCGCCTCGACGATCCGGCTGCCCGTCGATCCACCGGCCAGTCCGGTGGCGATCACCGGCTGTCCCAGGCGTTTGATGGCCCGTGCGATATTGACGCCCTTGCCGCCCGCCATCGTCGTCTGATCGACCGTGCGATGACGGCGTCCAGGCGTAAAGCTTGGTACCTCGAGCGTCTTGTCGAGCGCTGCGTTGAGCGTGACGGTGATGATCATGCTGCCTCCGGACCGGCAGGATCTTTGTCTCGCGCCTTCCCGCGCCGCAGATAGGCCAGGGCGGCGAGCGCTAACAGCGCGATGAGCAGGGTAAGCGTAGACCCTCGGGTGAGGAAGTGAGCCGCGAGGGTCAACGGGCTGACCGCGGGCAGGGCGCGCGCCAGCAGGAGCGGGATGCGGGCCACCGCGCGGCGGCCCGCGAAGACGGTCACCGACCCGACGACGGCGTGTCGCTTCAGCGGACCCGCCACCTGCTGTGGGACGTGGAGACTGAGGCGGACCCGCTCCGAGCGCGCCAGGACAGCTGTGAACCGGTAGGCCGCGATCACCGCCGCGCGGACGCCGGGACGGTCTCGGACCGCCGGCCGGGCCAGCACCTGACCGGCGCGGACCGGGGAGACGAGGTGAAACGAGCGAAAGCCGTAGCCGAGCAGGGCAAGCGTATTGGCATCGCGGGCGGCAGGGCCAGAGGTCCCGAGCACGGCGCTGATCAACGTCATCCCCCCTCTGGTACCCGACCCCACGAGCACGTAGCCGGCGTCCCGGGTGTGACCGGTCTTGACTCCGTTGACCCAAGGGATGCTTCCGACCAGATCGTTGCGGTTCGCGACAAACCGGGTGTGGCTGCCGGTGTGGAGCACGGCCCGCGGAAGCGCCACGACGCGCGCGAAGAAGCGGGAATGAGTGAGGACGAAGCTCGCGAGCTTCGTCAGGTCCGATGCGCTCGAGTAGTTGCCCGGCGTGTCCAGCCCGATCGGAGTCGCGTAGTGGGTGTGTGTGAGCCCGAGCTGCCGGGCCCGGGCATTCATCATCCCGACGAACCGGGCAACCGAGCCGTGCCCGATGTTGAACGCCAGGTCCTCGGCGGCATCGTCCGCACTCGGCAGCAGCAGCGCCAGCAGTAGATCGTGCACGCTCATCCGCTCGCCGGGTACGAGGCCGATCTGGGAGTCTGCGGGCGCGGAGTAATACGAATTCTGCGTAAAGGCGACGCCGAGACGATGGACGTGCTCCAAGCTCAGGAGGGCGGTCATGAGCTTCGTCGTGCTGGCGATCGCCAGCCGCTCATCGGGAGCCAGTCCGTAGAGACGCTGGCCCGTGCTCTCTTCGATCAAGGCTGCCGACCGCGCCGTCAGACTCGGCGCGGCAACGGCCGACGACGCAGCCGAACCCGCCACCGCTGCAGCGCTGGCGAGCGCGACCAGAACTGCGCGCCTCACCTGCGCAGCCTCAGCCGCTGTGCAGCCTGCAGGCTGTTCGGGTCAAGATTTGCGTTCAGGGCTTCGAGCCTGGTCACTGGCAGCCCGGTTTTCCGGGCGATGCTCGTGAGATTGTCGCCCGGCTGTACGACGTAGAAGCGCGTACGTGAGTATTTGCGATGCACCCGGTTGACATGACGCGCCTGCCGCTGCGCGATCGGTTTTGCCCTCAGCCCCGTGTGCACGACCGCGTAGGTTCCGCCGATCACCGCGACCAGCGCGATCGGCGCCAGGTAGCGCGCTCGATTCCGAGCCAGCATCGCGCCGGGATCATACCGGCGCCCCGTGGCGCTGATCGCACGATTTCAACCGCGCTGGCGACAAGTCCTTTAGCCTGCGAGCCGCCACGCCAGATCCCTCAGACGATGAGCCTCGGCACGGGCGGCGCCGGCGGGGTCTCCGCCGCTGCTCTCGTGCGCTCGCACGATCCCTCGGGACGCGGTCACGAGACCACCCGCGGGGCCCGGAGCGAACGCGGGGGCCAGATCCTCGACCCTGCCTCCCTGCGCGCCCACCCCCGGCAGCAGGAACACAGCGGCCGGCATCAGTGTGCGCAGCCGCTGAAGCCGCTCTGGCGCGGTGGCGCCAACCACCGCGCCGACATCGGCAAGGCCCGAGGCGCCCACCGAGGCGGCGCCGAGTTCGCTCACCAAAGCCGCCACCCGTTCGCTGACTGACCCACCGTCCGCCAGCGCCAATTCCTGCACATCCGCGGCGCCCGGATTGGAGGTGCGCACGAGCACGAACAACCCTCCGTGATGCTCCCGGGCGGACTCAACGAACGGGACGAGCGAGTCCGCCCCCAGCAGCGGGTTGACCGTGAGCGCGTCGGCGCCGAGACCGGCCACCGGACCGAAGGGAGTCGGTGTAACCCCGAAGAAGCCCTGCGCGTAGGCGGCGGCGGAGACGTCGATGTCGCCGCGCTTGGCGTCGGCGATCACGAGGAGACCGTGCTCACGGGCCCGATCCATGACCTCCGACAACGCCGCCCAACCGGGAGCACCGAGGCGCTCGAAGCACGCGACCTGCAGTTTGACTGCGACGCACTGTTCGGCGACCGCTTCGATCGCCAGCGTGCAGTGGATGGCCACGGCGAGCGAGGCGCGGGCCGCGGGCGGGGCGGGCGGATCGCCGGCCCCGCCCGCTAGCTCGATAGCCCGCGGCCACAGTCGAGCGGGATCCGGATCCAGCCCCAGCACCAATTGCGAGGCACGCTCGACCACCCTGCTCGCGAGCCGATCACCGAACGCCTCGGCCCGCAGGTTCGTGGCTGATGGAACGGATCCAGCGGCCGTTGCGCCCCTCGGCGCCGTCCGCCGCGGTCACGGCGACGTGCCCGTGGCCGACCGGATCCGTGTTGCCGTCAGCGTTACGACTTGACCGCCTTCTTCAGCCCCGCGCCGGCGGTGAACTTCGGGACCTTGGAGGCGGCGATCTGAATCTTCTCTCCGGTCGCGGGGTTCCGGCCCTCGCGTGCGCTTCGCTGCGAGACGCTGAACTTGCCGAAGCCGGAGAAGCTGATATCGCTGCCGCGCTTGAGTGCGTCCTCGATGGTCTCCAGCACTGCATCCACGGCATCGCCGGCATCCTTCTTGCTCAAACCGGCGCGATCCGCGACCTGATCGACGAATTCTGACTTCGTCACTTGCTCCCTCCTTCAAGGTGGTAGGAATCTTCGACGTTAACACGCCCCGCGGACGGCCCTTCCGTCAAATGGCCCGCGGGAACGGCCATTCTGTCCCGTGAGCCAACCTGCCGCTGCTGTCCTTGGCGCAGCTTTCCCGCAAATTGCGAGAATCACGGCCGACAAATACGGCGCCAGCGCCCCGCCAAGCGCCTGAGAGGACCCGATGATTCAACACGTGACCCGGGAGGTGACTCCATCGCAGCTGGAGGATTGCGTCCAGTTTTACGGCGTTTTGGGCTTTGAGCCGGTCTCCGTGCCATCCGGCGTCGCCGGACGGGCGCGTGTGGCTAGAACGGAGTGAGTACGCAGGTTCATCTGATGCCCCGCGACGATGCACAGGTCCAGTCCGGTCACATCGGTGTCATCGTCGAGCGTTACGCGCAGACGATTGATCAGCTGCGAGATGCAGGGACACGAGATCGACCCCCGAGCCGCCCATTGGGGCTCGCCGCGAGCCTACGTTCACGATCCCGCGGGCCATCTCGTCGAGCTGATGGCTTTCCCGCCGATCCCAGCGACCCCGCCGCCCACCCTCCCCGCCGCCGATCAGCTGCTGTCCGCTTGAGGCCGATCGCAGTCGTCAGAGCGAGCGAGAATAGGCCCGTGGACCTCGCCCGCATCGGCTGGCTGGCCACCGTAGGAGTCTTGTCAATCGCCGCGCTGATCCTCGTCCTCCAGGGTTACCTCGGCTATGCCGCGGTCACGCTCGCGGTGGCCATCTCGGCTGCCATCAACCTGCGCTGAGCGGCTTCAGGAGCTCGAGCGCGGCCGGACGGAGGAGCTCGGGCCGGCCGGGGAGAGTGTCTCCCCCGGGCGCACTCGGTCCTCGGGCTCGAGGTGGATCAGCACATCGGCGAGATGCAGCCGCGACGCGATCAGATCCTGGAGCTCGTGCGCTGTGCGATGAGCGTCCTCGAGCGAGGTGCCGGAGCGGAACTGCACATGGAGGTCGACGTAGCGCCGAGCCCCGGCACGGCGTGTGCGCAGCTCGTGATAGCCGACGACCCCACGCGGGGCGAAGGCTTCGATCGCCATGCCGGATCGCGTCCACCTCGGCTGGCGGGAGCGCCTGGTCGACGAGCACCTGAGAGGAGCGGGCCAGCAGCCGCACCCCGGTGACGACGATCACCGCCGCCACCGATCAGCGCCACGACGGGATCGAGCCACTGTGCTCCGGTCACCTTGACCAGCGCCAGCGCGACGAGGACGGCTGCGGAGGTGATGGCGTCGGTGCGCAGGTGCGCGGCGTCCCCCTCCAATGCCGCCGACTCGGTAGCCCGAGCATTGCGGGCCAGGACCGTGGCGACGCCGGCGTTGACGATGATCGAGAACGCGACCACGCCGATGCCGAGGCCGACCGTATGGATCCTGCCGTGGCCGAGCAGGCGCCGTACCGACTCGAAGGCGATTGCGGCCGAGCCGACGAGGATCAGGATCCCTTCGATCGCCGCGGCGAGGTTCTCGATCTTCTCGTGGCCGTAGCGATGGCTGTCGTCCGCCGGCTCTCCGGCCTTGCGGATCGAGAAGTAGGCGACGATCGATGCAACCAGGTCGATGCTCGAGTGGACAGCGTCGGTGAGGATCGCCACCGAGCCAGTCACCGTTCCGGCGATCACCTTGAGCAGGATCAGCACCGAGTTCGAGATCACCGACAGAACCGCCGTCCGCTGCTTTAGCGCGACGGTTTCGATGCTGCCGGGCGGGCTCAGGCTGCCGGGTGGGTTCAGCGGTGATGGCATCGGCTAGGTGCCGATCCAGCCGGCGAATGCCCGCACGGCGCGGCCCGCGGTGGCTGATCTCGTCCTTCTCGGCCTCGGTCAGCTCGGCCATCGTACGCCCCGCCGGATCCTCGTCGGGAATGAACACCGGGTCGTATCCGAATCCGTTCTTCCCGGCGCGGCAGCGCGGCCATGCGGCCGATGCACGTCCCCGAAGAACAGACGCTCCGTCCCGCGCCGGGTCCACGTAGGCCAGCGCGCAGCGGTAGCGCAGCCCGCTCCCGGGCGGCACCTCACCGATCAGCTTCTGGAGGTTCTCCTCGTCGCTGGCGTGCGGCCCGGCATAGCGGGCCGAGCGAACCCCGGGGGCGCCGCCCAGCGCCTGAGCCTCGATGCCGGAGTCGTCGGCGATCGCCGGCCGTCCGGTCGCCGCGGCTGCGGCGCGCGCCTTCGGCAGGGCGTTCTCGGCGAACGTCTCTCCGTCCTCGGGAGGAAGCTCGATGCCCGTCCGGAAGGGGATCGACGGCGATCGCCATGGGCTCGAGCATCCGCCGCACCTCCGCACCTTGTGCGGGTTGCGCGTCGCCAGCACGAGCGGCCTGCTCCGCAAGGCATGAGCCGCCATCGGCTACCTCGCTGCGGCGGCGACCGCCTCGTCCTGAAGGCCCCGCAGCGACTCGATGCCGCCGGCCGCCAGCGCCAGCAGCTCGTCCAGATGCGCGCGTGAGAGCGGCGTGCGCTCGGCCGTCGCCTGGACTTCCACGAGTCCACCGTCCCCGGTCATGACCACGTTGGCATCGACCTCGGCGGCGGAATCCTCCGGATAGTCCAGATCGAGCAGCGCGGCCCCGCCGACGATCCCGCACGACACCGCGGCGACCGTCCCGCTGAGCGGCGAGCGCTTAGCATCTCCTTCTCCATCAATCGCGCGCAGGCAAGTCGCAGCGCCACCATGCCGCCGGTGATCGAGGCGCAGCGCGTGCCGCCGTCAGCTTGGAGAACGTCGCAGTCGACGTACACCGTGCGCTCTCCCAGCGCCTCGAAGTCGACCACGCCGCGCAGCGAGCGGCCGATCAGGCGCTGGATCTCCACGGTCCGGCCGTCCGGGCGCCCCTTGCTCACGTCGCGCTGCTTTCGCTCGCCCGTCGAGGCCGGGAGCATCCCGTACTCGGCGGTGACCCAGCCTCGGCCCGATCCGCTCAGCCAGCGCGGCACGCTCTCCTGCACCGAGGCGGTGCAGATGACGCGGGTCTCGCCCATCGAGATCAGCGCGGAGCCGGTCGCGGTGCGGACGAAGCCGGGTTCGATCGTGACCGGCCGCAGCGCGTCCGGACGGCGTCCGTAGCTGCGCTCGCGGACGGCGGCGCTCATGCGACCACCGGCGCTGGCAGCTCGACGTGCTCGACCTCGCTCGAGGGGCATCTGCAGAAACCGCGTCCCGAGCGCGTGGAAGGTCTCGGTGTCGCCCGTGCACCTGAAGCGATAGCTGCCTTCGTCGGCCCGGGGATTCAGCAGCCCGCGGGAAGCCAGCGCACGTTCCACGCTCCGCGCGACGCCGGTGCCCGAGGTGACAAGCGTGACTCCGCGGCCGAGGGTCCGCTGCAGCATCGGCGCCACGAGGGGATAGTGGGTGCAGCCGAGAATGACCGTATCGACCGCTGCCGCCCGCAAGGGTGCGCAGTACCCCCGCACGGTCTCGACGACGTGCGAGTCAAACGGAAATCCCGCCCTGGATGATCGGCGCGAGGTCAGGGCAGGAGACGCTCTCGAGATGGACATGCGGATCGGCCGCCCGCACGGCGCGCTCGTAGGCGCCGGAGGCCACCGTGGCCGGGGTGGCGAGCAGTCCGATTCGTCCCGTGCGGCTGCCGGCGACGGCAAGTTGCGTCGCCGGCGCGACGACTCCGATCACATCAACCCCGAGCCGCCGGTCCTCGACGTGGCGCTCGAGCGTCGTCGAGCGCGGCCGCGCTGGCCGCATTGCACGCCACCACCAGCAACTTCGCCGCAGACCCGAGAAGGTGGTCGGCGATCTGCAGGGCGAAGGCCTGCAGCTCCTCCTGCGTCCGGTCGCCGTACGGAAACCGGGCCGTATCGCCGAGGTACAGGTAGTCCTCGGTCGGCAGTGATACCAGCAGCTCGTGCAGGACGGTGAGACCGCCGACTCCGGAATCGAACACCGCGACCGGCTGGTCAGGCGACACGCTCATCGTCCGGATGGTGCCAGAGCGGCGGGCAGATCCGGGATAACCTCGCGATCCGATGCGCTCGCTGGTCGTGACCAACATGTATCCCAGCGCCGCCCGGCCCGCGCTCGGCAGCTTCGTGCGCGACCAGGTTCGGGCGCTGCAACGGATCCCCGAGGTTGAGCTGGAGCTGTTCTCGTTCGCTCCGGGCGGCGCCTCCACCTACGCCCGCGCCGCCGCCGAGCTGCGCCGCAGGTACCGGGGTCTGCGCTTTGATGTCGTGCATTCGCACTTCGGCCTCACCGTCTGGCCCGCGCTTGCCGCGCGGGGCACGGTGCGAGCCGTGACCCTGCACGGCACCGACCTGGTCCACCCCCGCTCGCGGCTGATCACCCTCTCGGGTCTGCGGACGCTGGATCTGACCGGCGTTGTGTCGGAGCCGCTGGCCCGCCAGGTGCCTCGCTGGGCCGTGCGCGGCGAGATCAGCGTGCTCCCGTGTGGTGTCGACACGGATCGGTTCCGGTCGATCCCGCGCCGCGAGGCACGGATGACACTCGGGCTTGATCCCGATGGTCGCTTCCTCCTGTTTCCGGCCGATCCGGTGCGGCCGGAAAAGCGCTACGACCGGGCGCTCGCCGTGGCCGACGAGGTTCCGCTGCTGACCCTCGGCGCTGTCGCACCGGAGCAGGTGCCCCTGTGGGTCAACGCCGCCAACGCCGTCCTCGTCCCCTCGCAGCGAGAGAGTTTCGGGCTCGCGGCGCTGGAGGCGCTGGCCTGCGACGTGCCGGTGCTGGCCACCCCGTGCGGGATCGCCCCCCAGGTCCTGGCCGGCATCCCAGGAACGTTGTGCTCGCCATTCGATCTGCAGACGTGGCGCGACGCGCTGGCACCGCACCTGGCGGCCGACGAGCCCCGCGTTGCTGGACGCGAGCGGGCAGAGGAATTCTCCGCGGATCGGATGGCCGAGCGGGTCGTTTCCGCTTGGCGGGGGTTGTTGGCGTGATCCCCCTGCGGAGGCGTCCCCGGTAGGCGGCGCCGGGACGCCTATACTCGGCCAGGCCTCGAGCATCATGAGCGGTCTGTTAGAACGAATCGTCCGCCGCCGCCGCGCGTCGGCGAGCAGCCGACTTGGTCCCCCAACGCAGAACGGCCACCCGTCTCCGTACGACGTCCCGTACCTAAACGGCCATGCGACCGAGCTGTCGGTGACGCACGTCAACGGCTCGACAGGCGACAGCCGAGGTCCCGGGGGCCGAGCTGGATCCGGTCGAGGTTCCAGAGGCCGAGCCGGAGGCGGTTGAGGTTCCAGAGGCCGAGCCGCCGTTGGAGGATTTCGGCGAAGCCGCGCCGATCGAGGACGAGCCCCCAACCATGGAGCATCGAGTGCTCGTTCTCAAAGAGCCGAAGACCGGCCTCCGAGTTCGACGATGACCGCCACCGAGTTCGAGGAGGACGACGCCGAAGAAGCACCGGATGCGGAGCCCGAGCCGGTCTCTCAGGAATGAGCCCGAGCCGGTCCTCAGGCATGAGCCCGAGGCCGTCGTCTCCGATGAGCCGGCCGTCACTCCCGGTGAGCGTCCCGCGCCCGAGCCCCACTTCCGGGGCCGGAGCCGGGTTCGCCGCCGGGCCCGATACCTGCGCAGGCTGCGCGAGATCCAGCTCCGTGACATCGGAGGGTTCGCGGTCGAATTGCACCGCTTCGGCCGAGACCGACCGGACCTGCTGCAGGCGAAGATCGCCGACGCGGCCCAGACGGACGCCGAGCTGCGAGCGCTGGAGGAGGCGCTGGGTGAGGAGGAGCCGCTGCGCGAGCTGCGCGAGGCCGGCATCGGCGGCGTGTGCAGCCACTGCGGCGCGGTGCACGGAAGCGAGGACCATTTCTGCGCAACGTGTGGTGAGCCGGTCGGGCACGAGCCCCGAGCGTCGCGCCGCTCGACCAAATTCGACGATTACTTCGGCCAGGAATGAGCCTGACGGGCGAGGAGGCGCGGGTCGACCGGACCGCTCATGAGTCGTTGTCGGCGAGCGACGACTGTGCGCACTGCGGTTCGCCGCTGCGCGCTGACCAGGAGTGGTGTCTGGAATGCGGAGCCGCCCGCACGCTGATCCACCGTCCACCGGACTGGAGGATCGCGGCCGCCGTGATCGCGGTCGTGGTGGCCCTGGCGCTAGCCGCGTTCGCGATCGCCCTGGTCAACCTTTCCAGCAACGCCGACCAGGTCGCCGCCACCCGGCCCAGAGCCAAGAAGTCGACCGCCGCCGTCGGTCCCGTCGCCACCGCGGCGGCGGCGCCGTCCACCGCAACCTCGACCGCGATCGCGTCCTGGCCAGTGGGGCTGAGCGGTTGGACCGTCGCGCTCGCCAGCAGCCCGAGTCAGAACACGGCCAATGCCGCCGCGAGCCGACTCGCCGCCACTGGGCTGAGCGTCGGCGTACTTGACTCAAACCAGCATCCGACCATGACGCCCGGCCTCTGGATCGTCTTCTCCGGGCGCTACCCAGATCAGGCGCAGGCCACGGCGGCGGCGGTCAACCTTCAGTCCAAGGTCTCGACCGCGGTTGCCCGCCGGGTCGCGCCACCAGGCGGGCTCTAGGCCGGTTGCCGGTGCTGCGCGGGGTCGCCGCCGCCCGTTGGGCGCTGTGACCAGCGGGCGGACCGCTTCCGCCTCGCCCACGGACACTAGAACGTCCAGTACTCCGCCAGCCGCTCACGGAAGTGCGTCACGAGCGGTGTCATCGGCACCGCCTCATCGTCCTCCAACCGGTCATCCCCGCCGGACGCCTCCATCGTCGCCGCCACCGACAGCGCCAGCGCGCCCAACGCGTAGCCACCCTCGAGCACGAACCCAACCGGACAACCCAACGGCTCGCACACACGCCGCAACGCAAGCGTCATTGCCGCATACCCGGCTTCGCTGACCAGGCAATCAGCGAGCGGATCCTCGCGATGCGCGTCGTAACCGGCTGAGACCAGCAGCAGCTGAGGCGAATAGGACCTTGCCAAGGGCACCACCACGTGGTCGACCAGCGACCGGTAGGCCAGATCGCCCGAGCCCGGCGGGACGGGCAGGTTGACGGTGTAGCCGAGGCCCGCTCCGGTGCCCACATCGTCCAGAGCACCGGTCCCCGGATATAGCGGCGACTGATGGACCGACACGAACAGGACCTGGTCGCTGGCGTGAAAGATGTCGTTGGTCCCGTTGCCGTGGTGGACATCCCAGTCGAAGATCATCACCCGCTCGAGCCCGAGCTCCGCCGGTGGCGTGCAGCCGCCGCGATCGCGATGTTGTTGAACAGGCAGAAGCCCATCGCGCGCGCCGTGGGGGCGTGGTGCCCGGGCGGTCGATGGGCGCTGAAGCCGGTCGGCGCCCCGCCGCCCACGAGCAGCTCGGTCAGCCTCACCGCGCCACCGGCGGCGTGGAGCGCGGCTGCAAACGAGCCGGCGCTCATCAGCGTGTCGAAGTCCAGCTGGCCGCCGCCGGCCGCCGAGATCTCTGAGAGGGCGTTGATGTACCGAGGCGGATGAACCCGCTCGAGCACGGATCGCTCCACGGCGGGTGACAGAGCCACTGAGAATCCCAGCCAGTCGCGCGTGGCCAGCTCCCGCTCGATCGCCGAGATCCGGGCCGGCTGCTCAGGGTGCGGCCCAGCGTCATGCTCGAGCGAGGATGGATGGGCCAGAAAGATCGGCTTGCCAGCCATCGTCGGTACCGTACCGGGCCTTGCCGGGCCATCGAGACCGCCTCCATCGCGCCGTGCCCACCACCAGCTCACTGTGAGCACATCTCCGCCCGCCGCCGGCTTGACCGTGGTCGGTGCCGGGGCCGCCGGCCTCTACACCGCCCTCTGCGCGAGCCGCCACGGCGCCCGCGTGACGCTGGTCTCCGCGACCCCGCTGGCAGAGTCCTCGAGCTACTGGGCCCAGGGCGGTTTAGCCGCCGCGGTGTCCGGCGATGACAGCCCGGAGCTGCATCTGGCCGATACCCTGAAGGCCGGGCGCGGAGCGGTGCGCGAATCGGCTGCCCGCGTGCTGTGCGAGGAAGCGCCCCAGGCGGTCGAGGATCTGGCCGGTCTCGGAGTGCGCTTCGATGCCGACCGCCATGGCCGGCTCGCGCTCGGGCTCGAGGGCGGTCACAGCCGACGCCGGATCGTGCACGCAGGCGGTGCGGCCACAGGCCGGCGCCTGATCCGCCAGCTCAGCGCGCTCGTGGCCGAGGATCCGCACATCGAGGTGCTCGAGGGACAGCGGGCGACGGCGCTGCTCACCGCGGACGGTCGCTGTTGCGGAGTCACCCTGGCCGACGGCGGGCGGCTGATCAGCTCGGCCACGACCCTGGCCACCGGCGGCGCGGCGGCTCTCTGGGCGCGGACGACCAACCCGACCGGCGCGACCGGGGGCGGCCTGCTCCTGGCCTACAACGCGGGCGCGTCTCTGGCCGACCTGGAGATGATGCAGTTTCACCCGACCGCGGTTGCCGCTGCCGACGGCGCCGACGGCTTCCTCGTCACCGAAGCGGTCCGTGGCGAGGGCGCCAAGCTGCTCGATCCCGAAGGCGAGCGGTTTGTCGACGAGCTCGCCCCCCGGGACGAGGTGGCGCGAGCGATCCAGCGCCAGATCAACCGCAGCGGCGCCGCTGCGGTCGGCTTGGATATGCGCGACGTGGACCCCGCGCTGTTTCCCAATGTCGTGACCGCGCTGCGCCGAGCCGGGATCGATCCCGAGCGCCAGCTCGTCCCGGTCGCCCCGGCGGCCCATTACATGATGGGCGGGATCGCCACCGACCTGGAGGGCCGCGCCAGCCTCCCGGGGCTGTTCGCGGTCGGCGAGTGTTCGTGCACGGGCCTGCATGGCGCCAACCGGCTGGCCTCCAACTCCCTCACCGAATGCTTCGTGTTCGGCGCCCGGGCCGGCCGCGCCGCCCTCGATGAGCCTGCACCCGACCCGGGCCACCGCCGAGCGCGCCGAAAGCCAGGGCTCGCCGACGGGCCCGCCGGTGCTCTCACGTGCAAGCCGCGAGGCGCTATGGCGTGACGCGGGGATTGAGCGGGACGGCGAGGGTCTGCGAGCCCTCAGCGATGATCCCCATCCGCTGGTCCGCCTGATCGCGCGCTCGGGGATGACCCGGACCGAGAGCCGAGGGGCCCACCAGCGACGGGACTTCCCGCAGACCGACCCCGCTTCCGAGGATCGACACGTAACCTCGGGACGTGATCGGGAGGCTGGTCTCGCGCATTGGACGTGACGCACCAAGTTCCTGCTTAACGTCGGGTTAACATCCGCCGCTTGTTGGACTTCACACATGCAGGGAATACTCGCCCGCAGGAGGGATAGCGCCCGGCCAGGGAAGCCGAAAGGAGAGAGTCTGCATGTACCGGTTCAGTCGAGCGATCTACCGAGAGCTCGCGGACGAGATCACCGAGGATCCGCACTGCCCCTGTCCGCACGCCAACCACGAGCGAGTGCTGCGTGCGTGCGAGGCGGCGATTGAGCGTCTGGCGACGGACCGCCACTACTTCGCACGGCCGGCGCGGACCCTCTTCAACGACATCCGCGCGTACTTTCCGATGATGTCCCAGACCCGGGTGCTGCGCGTGATCGAGCGTTACCTGGGCTTCGCCGATGAGTTCTTGGCTCGTCAGCCGCAGAACGGCTTTGACGTGTACGGCAATCCGCTGCAGTGCCGCGCGAGTACGCGGAAGGGGACCCCGTGTCAGCGGATGCCGTTGCCGCACAATGGCTACTGCCCGTCACATCAGCATTTGGCGGCCACCGAGGAGCTCGAGAGGCCGCTCGCGGCCTAGCCACGAATTAGAGGGCCCGCATTCGCGGGCCCCGTTTTGTAACTTCGCCGGATGCTCCTCGGGGTGGATGTCGGCGGCACATTCACCGACGCTGTGCTCGCAGTCGACGGAAAACTGTTCAGTGCCAAGGCGCCCACCACGCCAGCGGACCAGTCCGAGGGAGTGATGACCGCCGTGCGGGCGGTCCTGGACCGCGCCGGACACCGGCCCGACGAGGTGCGCGCGTTCTCCCATGGGATGACGGTGGCCACCAACGCCCTGCTCGAGGGCAAGGGCGCGCGAACGGCCTTCGTGGCCACTGAGGGCTTCAGCGATCTGATCGCTCTCGGCCGACAGGCGCGCCCCGAGCTCTACCGGCTGTGCGCCGCGCGGCCCGCGCCGCTGGCCCCGCCGGAGCTCCGCTTCGGCGCCCCTGAGCGGATGACGCCGCACGGCGCGCTACGTGTGCCGACCGACCAGGAGCTGACCGATCTCGTCGAGCGGATCGAACAGGCCAACGTCGAGTCGGTCGCCGTCGCGCTGCTGCACTCCTATCGGCATCCGGAACACGAGCGCGCACTGGGACAGGCGCTCGCGCACCGGCTTCCTGACGCGCATGTATCCCTGTCGCACGAGCTGGTCGGGACATTCCGGGAGTACGAGCGGGCGGCCACGACCGAGATCGACGCGGCCCTGTCGCCGCTGCTGACCGGATACCTGCGGGGGCTGGTCAGCCGCTGTGAGCAGGCCGGCCTGCCGGAACCGGCGATCATGCAGTCCAACGGCGGGCTCATCGACCTGGCCGCGGCCGCCGGGCACGCGGCGCTGACGGTACTGTCGGGACCGGCGGCGGGGGCGGCCGGCGCCGCCTTCGTGGCTCGGACCGCGGAGGTGCCGGATGCGGTTTGCTTCGACATGGGTGGGACCTCGTGCGACGTCTGCGTGGTTGCCCAGGGGTGCGTTCAGGAGCGCAGCGGCGGTGAGATCGCTGGACGCCCGATGGCCCTGCCGATGCTCGCCGTCCACACCGTCGGCGCGGGTGGGGGGTCGATCGGCTGGCGGGACCCCGGCGGCGCCCTGCGGGTCGGGCCTCGCTCAGCCGGCGCCGACCCTGGCCCCGCCTGCTATGGCCGGGGCGGGAGCGAGCCGACGGTCACCGACGCGAACCTGGTGCTCGGCTACCTCTCCGCGGATGCGCCGCTGGCGGGTGGCGTCGCCCTCGACCGCGAGGCCGCTCGGCGCGCCATCGATCAGCTCGCAGCAGAGCTGGGGCTTGAGCCGGTGACCTGCGCCGAGGGGATCATCCGCGTGGCCAACGCGGAAATGGTCAGGGCGCTCAGGGTGGTGACGGTGCAGCGGGGGATCGATCCGCGCACGCACGCGCTGCTTGCCTTCGGGGGTGCCGGTCCGCTGCACGCCGCGGCCATCGCCGACGAGCTTGGGATGACAAAGCTCGTCTGTCCCCGTGCCTCAGGCGTGCTGGCCGCGCTCGGGCTGGCGGTGTCCCAGCGCCGGCGTGACGTCCAGCGCAGCGTGCTCCTCGTCGGCGAGCGACTCACGGCCGAGGCGCTAAGACGGGAGGTGGAAGCGCTCGCGGACGACGTACGGCGAGCGTTGACGGACGGCCGGGGCCTGCGGCTGCAGGCCACATACGAGCTGCGCTACCAGGGCCAGGCGTTCGAGCTTCCGATCAACGCCGACCTCGCGCCGGATCCCGAGGCGCTCCGGGCGGCCTTCGAGTTGGCCCACGAGGAGCGCTACGGCTACCGGGACGCCGATGGCACGCTGGAGCTGGTCACGATCCGCGTCACGGGGACCCTCCCGGGGAGCGAAGTGGCGCTGAATGCGGACGCTTTCCAGCCGCTCAGTCGCCGCCGTCGGCCCGCAGTGCTCGGGGGACGCGAGCTGATTCTCGACGTCCTCGGCGGGGCCCCAGCACCGGGCACGGAGCTGGCCGGGCCGGTCATCGTCGAGCTGCCCGAGGCGACGCTGCTCGTCCCGGGCGGCTGGAGCGGGCGTGTCGACGGTGCGGGCAACCTCTGCCTGGAGCGCGAGCAATGATCGATCCGGTGCAGCTTCAGGTCCTGACTGGCGCGCTGCGAGCGATCTGCGAGGAGATGGGTGCCGTGCTGATCCGCTCGGCGCACTCGGCGAACATCAAGGAGCGCCGGGACGCCTCATCGGCGCTGTTTGACGCTGACGGGCAAATGGTCATGCAGGCCGAGCACATCCCGGTCCATCTCGGGGCGATGCCCGCGGCCGTCGCCGCCGTACTGGCGCAGCAGCACGCGCCCGGGCGGTCGTGGATCCTCAATGACCCATACCGGGGTGGTACGCACCTCCCGGACATCACCGTAATCACCCCGGTATTCGCCGACGACGAGCTGATCGGCTTCGCCGCCAATCGGGCCCATCACGCGGACGTCGGGGGCCCGACTCCGGGGTCGATGCCGGCCGACAGTCGTACGCTCGCCGACGAGGGAGTGGTGATTGAGCCGCGCATCCTCGACGACGGAGCGTTGGTGGAGCTCAGCGAGCAGATGCGCCGGCCCGAGCAGCGCCGCGCCGACCTGCGGGCACAGCTGGCCGCCAACCGGGTCGGCGTGCTCCGGCTGCGGGAGCTGCATCAACGGGTAGGCGCGCGGACGCTGGACAAAGCCTTCCGCGAAGTGCTGGACTACGCGGAGCGACGCACCCGGAGCTGTCTGCAGAGCCTCGGAAACGGAACCTGGAGCGCGCATGACGTTCTCGAGGCCCGCGAGGGCGATCTCCGGATCGAATTGCGCGCGACGGTGGACGGCGATCGATGCCGGCTGGACTTCAGCGGGACGGCCGCCCAGCACGAGGGCAACCTGAACTGCCCGTTGGCGGTCACGCGGTCCGCTTGCTACTTCGCCATCCGCGTGCTCACCGACCCCGAGATTCCACCCAGTGCCGGTGCGTACCGGGCGGTCGAGGTGAACGCCCCCGAGGGGTGCCTGCTCAATGCACGCCCCCCCGCCGCGGTCGTCGGGGGCAATGTCGAAACCTCCTCGCGGGTCGCGGACATCGTCCTCAAGGCGTTCGGACGAGCCCTCGGGCAGGGGACGATGAACAATCTCACTCTGGGCAGCGAGGAGACGGTGTACTACGAGACCATCGGGGGCGGCCAGGGCGCCTGTCCGGATGCCGATGGGCCGAGCGGCATTCACGTGGCCATGAGCAACACCCTGAACACCCCGATCGAGGCACTCGAGCTCGAGTTCCCGCTGCGCATCACGCAGTACAGCCTGCGCCACTCCTCGGGCGGCCGCGGACGGCACCGCGGGGGCGAGGGCGTGGTGCGCGAGTTCGAGGCTCTGGCCCCCCTGACCTACTCGTTGATCACCGAGCGCCGGCGCCACGCGCCCCCGGGCGCGGACGGAGGCGAACCGGGAGCCAGGGGGCGCAACCTGCTCGACGGACACGAGCTGCCCCCCAAGGCCATGGGAACGATCGAGCCCGGCCAAAGGCTGCGCATCGAGACCCCGGGCGGCGGCGGACACGGCAAGCCGCCATCATCTGAATCATGAGTCAGCGCGTTGCCTTCCTCGGGCTCGGGATCATGGGATCCCGGATGGCCAGGAACCTGGTCAGGGCCGGCTTTGAGCTGACGGTCTACAACCGCACCGAGGCCAGCGCCAGACAGTTCGTGGACGAGCATGGGGGGACGGTCGCGGGCACGCCGGCGGCGGCCGCCGAGAACGCCGAGCTGGTCGTGACGATGGTGGTCGACGGCGCCCAGGTCGAACAGCTGTTGCTCGGTGAGGACGGAGTCATCGGCACCGCTCGGCCGGGGACGCTGTGCATCGACTGCTCGACAATCGGCCCAGCCGCCACACGCGCGATCGCAACGAGGCTGGCCGACCGGGACGTCCGGATGGTCGATGCGCCCGTCACCGGGTCCTCCCCGAAGGCGCAGGATGGAACGCTGACGATCATGGTCGGAGGGGAGCCGGCGGACGTGCAACGGGCGATGCCGGTGCTGGAGGCGACGGGAACCCTGATCGTTCACGCCGGGCCGCTCGGTCACGGCCAGATGGTCAAGCTGATCAACAACGCCGTGGCGGCGATCAACGCCGCCACGGTCGCACAGGCACTGGTGTTCGGCGATCGCGCCGGCATCGACCTCGACGCACTGGAGGCGGTGATGCGCTCCGGGTCAGGCGGTTCGGCGATGCTCGAGCTGAAGGCCGGGCCAATGCGCTCGCATGATTTCAGCACGCTGTTCAAGCTTGATCACATGCTCAAGGACGTGAGGCTCTGCCTCGAGGAAGGGCAAGCCGCCGGCGCGCCCTTCTCCTTGGCCGCCCTGACCCGCGAGATCCTCACGGCGGCGAGCGGACGGGGCCTGGGAGACGAGGACTTCGCGGCATTGGTCAAGGTGATCGAGGCCGAGGCCGACCACCGCCTCGCCGATTAGGGCGTGATTTCACCGGACCCAATACACCAAAACCTGAAGCTATGCCGGTGTAGCTGCGGCGAAACCTAGGAATTTGCAGCGACATTTGGGGATTTAGAAATTCTCCCGTAGAATCAGCGCTCCGGTTGTCGCCGTCGGTTGCATGCGCGCACCGGGCATTCCCGTCAAGCCCCCACTCCCCCACTTACCTATGCCGATTGCTTTCAAAGAATGGGCCGTGACCGTACGAGCGCTCGCCGAGGGTGAGCAGCTCCTCACCCTTCGCAAGGGCGGTATTCGCGAGCCCGACAAACACTTCAAACTCGAATACGACCGTTTCTTCCTGTACCCCACGTTCGACCATCAGCGGGCCGATCTGGTCCGTGAGTCCCATCGTCCGGAGCTAGGGCGCGCGCTCGAAGAAGGTGTGTGGAGCGACGGCGAGCCGCCGCCCGCCGCCCTGCTTCGGGAGGGTGAGGTCAGCCAGCCGGATCGGGTGCGGATTCGTGCCTGGGCAGAAGTTGCGGCGCATTTCACGGTCACCGACCGTCGCGCCGTTGACGCGCTGTCGCCGTTCTACGTCTGGACCACCGACTACGCGGAGAAACGACTGGCCTGGAAACGCCGTCACCCGCTCCACGTGATTCTCCTGCGCACGTATCGGATCCCCCGTCCTGTCACGGTCAAGGTGCGCGACGAGTACGGCGGTTGCCGTTCGTGGCTCGAGCTGACGCGTGATCTCCCGTTCGAGGGAACCCCGGTGCTATCCGACGAGGAGTTCGAGCGAGCGTCCGAGGAGATCGCGGCGGTCGCCTCGGATCGCCAGCCGGTACTGGTCTAAGGAATTCGGTTTTCCGCCGGCTCCGCTCAGAGCCGGCGGAACAATCCCCCCATGGCCTGGGTCGAGTCGGTCTCGGCGTCGTTCCGCGCGCGGCATGATTCCGAGCACACGGACGACGCGGGTCGTGTGCTGGACACACTCGAGCGCACGCGCGAGCGACTCGACCGGCTGTTCCCGCGCACGGTTACCGATCTGACCGTCGTGCTGCATCGCGACTTCGTTTCACTGGCGATGTCAAATCCGCTGCTCCCGGTGACTTGGCTGACCGCCGCCCCGGCCTCACGCCGCTACGTCGCCGGGTGGGCCGGACGCGAGGAGCTGCACGTCCTCGCCCCCGCGACGCTCGATGCCCGGGCCTCAAACGTTCCGGGCTCGCGAGAGATGCTCGCGTTGAGCGCGTCGGCGCTATACGCCCGCCGCGTCGTGACGGAGAACAACCACGATCTGCCGCGGGCGGTCAATCCCGCTCGCCTTCTGGCTGAGCTGCGATGGGCATGGCTGTTGGAGGGAAGCGCTCGCTGGTTCTCAGGGCAGACCGACCACGCCCGCCCGGCAATCGCTCGGCGCCTGCGCGAAGGCAGCCACCCAAGCTTCCCCCCGGGCCTGCGAGACGCACCGCTGCTCGGCGGCACCGTGATCGACCTTCTGGCCCGGGAGGAGGGTGAGCGCGCGGCCGCAATGTTCGCCACGCGGCTGCATCCGCAGGGCGCCCGCGCCGCCTTGTCCAAGGCATTTGGCGGGCGAGCCTTCGTCCACAGCGAGGGCGCCTGGCGCTCACATCTGGCCCGCATGGCCTCGGCCAGCTGAACGCCGGCGAATCACTCGGTTCCGCCAAGGTAGGACAGCACGCCCTGGGCGTCCTCGCGCAGCGCCGCGGCATCGGCTTCGGCCAGGTGCCCCAAGGGCTCGATCTGAATCTCCTTCCCGGTCAGGCGCCAGGTGGCCACCGCCCGGCCGTCGACCAGCGCGAACGGCCGGAACAGTCCGTTGACGGCGAACACCGTCCGGTGGGCTCCGACCAGGAACTCTCGCGCGCACCAGCCCAGCAGGACCGGCTCGTAGGCTCCCAGCAGTCGCGGCGGCGGGAGTGGCGCGGCAGGGGGGGACCCAACGAGCTCGAGCAGGCCGTCTTCCCGCTGCACCAGCTCGTTGGCGATCGCCTGCAAGCCCGCCCGCGAGTCGCGCAGCGGCAGCCCCGTCCAGCGCGCCAGGTCACGATCGTCCGCCGGGGCGTGGCCGGCCAGGTAGCGACGCGCCAGTTCGGCCAGCGCGCGGTCGCGATCGACCGGCTGGGGCTCGCCCAGCCAATCGCGGACCAGCGCGTAGGCCTGCTCGCGCCCGACCATCGGTCCACGGACCGCCAGGCCTCGGAGATTGGCGAGGATCAGCACGTGTACCAACGCCTGGCCCTCGGTCGGCACGCCGGCGGACTGAAGTCGTTCCCGCAGCTGCGCGCGGGTCAGCGGACCCGCGTCCGCGAGCGCGCGCTCGATCACGGCCACGCCGCGCTCAGCAGCCTGCGGACTGACTCCCTCCTCGGCCAGCCGCCGAGCGTTGGCGGTGAGCACCCCGCGGCGCTGTCAGCGGGTGCAGCCACGCATAATCCTCCGCCGCGACCAAGTGCAACGTGCCCCGGTTTAGCCAGGTGATGACGAGCGAGCGCCGATCCGTCAGCTCGCGTTCGAACTCGGCCATCGACCGTGCGGTGGTTCGGGCTCGGATCGCCAGCCGCGCACCCCGCGGATCCTGGGCTTGAATGGCCAGGAGCCGGTGCGCAGCTTCGACCGGCGTGCGGGCCGGCGGCCCCGCGAGCAACTGCGACGTCAGCCGGCCCCGGAGCACGACCTACTGAGTGAGCCCGAAAACGAGCCACACGAGCAGCCCACCGAGGACCAGCGCCGCGACCAGCCCCGCCAGCAGGCGTCCGGGTGCGATCGGCCCACCCCCTGGCGCGGTGGCGGAGATCAGCTCCGCCTCGAGCAGGATCTCACGTGCCGCGCCCACGCCGGCCTGAGGCACCAGCACATCGCGGGGACCTGCAGCCAGGAAGTCCGGCACATCAAAGCCCGCACTGCGGCGCAGCAGGCTGGGGACGCCCTCCTCCAATAGCAGGCCCTGGATGAACTCGGCCTCGGCCTGGTTGCTGGCGCCCGCCACCCGGATCAGCGCTCCCTCGGTGAGCTGGGGTTTGACCTTGCGCGCGCGCTCGTGCCGATCGCTGGACGGCGTACCTGCGTCCGGCCCTTCAGGGTGCACCAGCGGAATGCCGCATGCGGTGCAGAAGCGCTCGCTGGCCGGATAGGCACGAGCGCAAGCAGGACAGATCACCTCCGCGGACGCTCGCCGCTGCGACATCACCCCACGACCAGCTCGGCCTCGCTGACCTTGCCGTCGTCGATCCGCCAGGTCCGGACCTGAACCTCGTCGCCGGCCAGCCCGACGATGATCCATAGGACCCCCGGCCATGCCTTGCCGAAGTTGAGGTCGGTCTGGGAGGGCTTGGGCTCGGTCCGCGTGTGCGAGTGGTAGATCGCGCCGAGCTCGAGACCGGCCTGCTCGATCTCGTTGTAGATCTGCAGCTGCTCACGGCCGTCGATCACGAATCGGAACGGGCTGGCCTCGACGTTGGTCGCGCGGTACACCTTGACGATCTCACCGTCGCGTGACGCGACCATGCCACAGCACTCGTTCGGCGCCTCCTCACGCGCGTGGGAGATCATCTCCTGATAGAGCCCGCCCGCGATCCGCACTCCGTGTGAGCATGCGAGTCTAATATCTTCGCCGGCAAGCGCCCGCGGCGCCAGCCGCGGATGGAATGCGGTCACGTGCCCACGGCGCCGACCGGCCGCCGAGCACCGCTTGTTTGTAAGTAGCGCACCTTCTTTCGATCAAAGGCGTTACGAGGACCGGGGCCCGGCCTTGAAAAGTCCTTGTGGCGTCTCAGATTACGCCCCAGCAGCGCGTAGTGGCCTGCGGCCTAGGCTGGCCACGGATCTGCCGCGCCGAGCTGAACTGCAGACCGCGGATCGACGAGCTTCGACTGAGACGCCTGAGTAGTAAGGCGCCCTCCATCAGAGTTCTTCGAGTGTTCGAGCAGGAAGATCCAGGCAGTCGCGCTCGTGGTGCAGATCGGAGAACGAGCGTGTGACGTGGTGTTCGGAGAGGAAGGTCTCGATCGCCTTGCTGTCGGCCGGCGGGGACGGCGCGGTCCGCCGAGGGTCCTGAGCTCAGGCCCGAGCGCGGCCGCATGGGCGCGCTCGTGCGCGAGCAGGCCCCGAGCAGCCCGCGCTGAACGCGCGGACAGCAACCCCGTGGAGATGACTCGCTCGTACACGGCCGCGCCCACCAACTCGGCGGCCAGCAGGTTCCGGACCAGGGTGGCGTCACTCACCGGTTCGGCTCCGCGCGCGAGTGCCGGTGCGGCCAGCGGCCCGAGCACAGTGCCGGCACAGGCGGCGGCGCCCCCGGCGAGAGCCGTCGCGAGCAGCTGCCGGCGCGTGGAGTGAGCGTCGTCCACCCTCGGCCGGAGCCCTACTCGGCGCCCGTCACGAACGCGCTCGGAACCGGCACTAGGCCCAGGACTGACCGCAGCATGCTGAGATGCTGTGCGTCGTTGGCCAGCACCGCGGCCACCGCGGCGCGAACCGAGCCCGGCGACAACCGCGTGAGGGCGCCGAAGTACAGCCGCAGCTCGCGCTGCTCGATGTTGTGCAGCAGCCGGAGCACATCCAGCGCGGACCCGGGCCGCCCCAGGTCATAGCTTGCCTTGGGCCGGTTCGGGCGTCCGCCCGCCTGCTTGACCAGCCCATGCATCTCGCCGGCGTGGGAGAGCTCTTGGGTGAGGAACAGCTGGGCCGCCTTCTTGGCCCGGCCGTCGAGCAGCGGTATCCCGGCCGTGTAGGCGGCGATCGCTTCGTGCTCGAGGTCAAGCGCCTGGTTGAGGAGGATCGTGTCAGCGGACTTCGCCGCCGGTGGGAGCGCATGGAAGTTCGGCTTATCCGAACTCTTGCCGCACCCGGCCAGACCGAGCACTGCGCCCGCCGTGACCGCGCTCTGCCAGCGCCCCAGGAGCGCGCGCCGCGTTGACCGAGCGGCGGCGGGCGAAGCGCTCACCACCAGACGGTGGCGTCCAGATTCTCGATCTCCTCGACCGGCCGTGTGTAGATCCCGGAGGACAGATACTTCCAGCCATCGTCGGCCACAACGAAGACGACGTTGCCCTCGTCCAGCTCGTTGGCAATGCGAACCGCGACGCGCGCAATCGCCCCCGACGAGACTCCGGCGAACAGCCGCTCCTCGTCGAGCAGCTTGCGCGTGAACACAATCGCGTCGGTGTTGGTGACGAAGATCTTGCGATCGAGTAGCGACAGATCGATGATCGGAGGGATGAACCCGTCCTCGAGCGAGCGCAGGCCCTGTACCGGCTCGCCCTGCATCGGCTCGGCGGCGACGATCTTGACGCTATCGCCGAGCTCCTCCTTGAGCCGGCGGGCATTCCCCATCAGTGTGCCCCCGGTCCCAAGACCGGCGACGAACGCCGCCACGTCGTCGAGCTCCTCGAGGATCTCCAGCGCGGTCCCGTTGTAGTGAGCCAGCGGATTGGCCTGATTGCCGTACTGATAGGGCATGTAGTACGAGGCATCCCGCTCGGCCATGTCGAGCGCCATCTCGACGGCGCCGTTTGATCCTTTCGATCCCTCCGAGTAGACGATCTCGGCCCCGTACATGCGCAGCAGCTCGGTGCGCTCCGGGGTGACGTTCTCGGGCATCACGACCTTGACCGGGTATCCCTTGTAGCCGCAGATCATGGCCAGCGAGATGCCCGTGTTGCCGGAGGTCGGCTCCAGGATCGTCTGCCCGGGCCGGATCAGCCCCTTTTCCTCCGCTTCCTCGATCAGCGCGCGGGCCACGCGATCCTTGACCGAGCCGGTCGGGTTGTGCGACTCGAGCTTGGCCCAGATCCTGACCCCGGGCTTGGGACTCAGCCGCTTGAGCTCGATCAGCGGCGTGTGCCCGATCGCTTGGACGATGTCCCCGTACCGGCCCCCGCAGGGCTTGTTCTGAAGCCGCTCCGCCGGCCATTGCTTCACGAAGTGTAACGGCGGCACGCCGCCGGGCTCCGCCGCTAGTAGGCAGGGTATGTATATGTGCTGGAGGTGCTGGTCGTGGTCATCGACGCGGGGCTGGTGGTGGTCGTGCTCGTCGTGGTCGGTGCCGCGGGCGGAGCCTCCCTCCTTGACCACGTGCCAAACGCCGCCGAAGCTGTGGATGCCCTCGCCGTTGGCCTGGCCCTTGGCCGTGTCGATCGAGAAGCGGTAGAGCGGGCGGCCGCTCAGCGTCATCTGGACGAAGCCGTTGCGGCGAATGGTCGCCGAGCTTGCCCTTGACGCCGGCCGCCCGTAGCTTGGCCTTGGCCGAAGATGCCTTCAGCGGTGGCCAGAAGTGGAGGCATGCGCTTGAGGCTTGCAGAGCAGGTGATGGGTGGTCTCGCGGCTGAGAGCTGTAGACGGTGAAGCCGTGGGAGTCGACGACGATCGCTCTCGTGCGCTTGATGGTTGCTGTGGCGCTGGCCACGTTGGTGACCTGCGGCCGAGGCCAGCCGGCGGCCGCGGCCACGGCGGAGCTCGGCACTCGCGGCGATCGCCAGGCAGCTCCGGACCAGCACTCGGGATGATCGCTCGCGGCCAGGGCGCGTGCCTTCCGGTAGACGCTTCAGCTCGGATGGAGTTCGGCATGATCGGCTGCTCCTCGCGGTCGTATTCGCCTCGGCCATGAAGACGCCTATCCGCGTTGAGCCTTCCCGGCGGCGCCGGGAGCCCGAGAGGGCGCTAGCGCGCGCCGCCGGCCATCGCCGGCAGGATCACGAGCGTGTCGCTGTCCCCGACCGTCGTCTCGAGTCCCGTCGAGGACGCGCACGTCCTCGTCGTTCAGGTAGACGTTCACGTAGCGGTTGAGTCCGCCGTCGGCGGCGAACAGCTGCGACTGCGTGTCCGGATGGCTCTCGGCGACGGCGCGGAGGATCTCGCCGACCGACGAGCCGTCCGCGCTCAGCTCCTTCTCCCCGCCGACGGACGGGCGCAGCACGGGTGGAATGCGAACGGTGGCCATGACCCGGAACCCTAGTGGGCGCCGGCGCAGAACGCTTCGTAATCCGGGAACACGCCCATCTCCTCGTCGGCGATCGCGTCGGGATGCCGGGAGCAGATCGGGCACTCCGGGTCGCGGCGGACCTTGACCTCGGTCACCCGTGCGGCGAGCGCGTCGTACATCAGCAGGCGGCCGATCAGCGGATCGCCCTCGCCGAGGATCAGCTTGATCACCTCGGTCGCCTGCAGCAGGCCCATCGTGCCCGGCAGCACGCCGAGGACGCCGTTGGCGCCGCAGGACGGCGCCAGCTCCGCGGGCGGCGGAACCGGGAACAGGCAGCGGTAGCACGGGCCGTCGTAGGGCTTGAACACCGACAGCTGTCCCTCGAAGCCGAGGATCGCGGCTGAGACGACAGGGATCTGCAGCCGTACCGAGGCGTCGTTGAGCAGATACCGCGTGGGGAAGTTGTCGAGGCCGTCGACGACGATGTCGTAGCCGGGCAGGATCTCCATGATGTTCTCCGGGACCGAGCCGAACGATTGTGCTTCTCGACCTTTACGTCGGGGTTGAGGGCGGTGATCGTCTGCTCCGCCGAGTCCACCTTCGACACGCCGATCCGGTCGGTCGAGTGGATCACCTGCCGCTGCAGGTTCGACAGATCGACCTCGTCGTTGTCGACGATCCCCAGCGTGCCGACGCCAGCGGCAGCCAGATACAGCGCCGCGGGCGACCCCAGGCCTCCGGCCCCCAGCAGCAGCACCTTGGCGTCGAGCAGCTTCTGCTGGCCCTCGATTCCGACCTCCGGCAGCAGCAGATGTCGCGAGTAGCGTTCACGCTGCTCGGCGCTCAGCGAACGGGGAACCTCGACGTCGTAGCCGCGGTCCTTCCACAACGTGATCCCACCGGTCATCGACTCGACATTCTCATAGCCGAGATCCTCGATCAGCGTGCGGGCCGCCCAAGCCGAGCGGTTGCCGGACTGGCAATAGAGAATCACGTGCTGAGAGTGATCGGGCGCGGCGCCCTCGATCCGAGACTCCAGATAGCTCTTGGGCACGTGCTTGGCGCCCGGGATGTGTCCGGTCGACCACTCCTCCGCCTCGCGGACGTCGATCACCACGGCGCCGTTACGGACCTGCTCGCGGACGTCGGTCGGATCGACCTCCTCGATCCTGCTCTTGATCTGGCGGAGAACCTCGGCTCCGGACGGGCTCATGGTTGAAAACTCCTCAAAGGCAGTCTGGATTCCAATACTTTACGGAGTATAGCGGCGAAACAGCCGTCGGTGTAAGGCTATAGGCGTCGCTGACTGTCGATTCAACGACACCGGGGCGCCCCAGTTGGAGCGCCCCGGTGATGCAGACCCAATCTGCTCTCGCAAGCCCGCCGCCCGTGCTGTCGTTCGGAAGTTCTGTGGCTTGCAAGAGGGGTATCGGTCAGACGCGTTTTGGCCGATATCGGGTGAAGACCCCATCTTTGCCCATGAAGTCACGCTCACTGCTCGCCCAAGTCCTCGCGGTCAACCTGCTGCTCGTCGCGAGCACGGTGCTCGTGGCCACGGTCGCCTTGGACACCCACCTGAGTCTGGCGCTCCGCGGGCGCGAGGCGCTGGTCCTGGGCCTGGCGATCGTCGCCACGCTGTTGGGCAACTGGCTGCTGCTGCGGCGGCGATTCGAGCCCCTTGACCAGCTCATCTCCACGATGGAGACAACTGATCTGGCGGGCCCTCAGGCCGCGAAGCCGCCGGGCGCACCGCAGCGACAGCGCGGAGGTGCAGCGGCTAGATGTGGCGTTCGGCAGGATGGTCGTCCCGTTTGGAGGCCGAGCGCCGGCACGCCGGCAAGGCGGCGATCCAGGCTCAGGAGCGCGAGCGGCGGCGGATCGCCCAGGACCTCCATGACGAGGTCAACCAGGCACTCACCGCGGTGTCGCTGCGCCTGCAGGCCTCGATCGAGCGGGCGCCCGACGAGTTGCGCAAGGAGCTGCTCGAGACCAAGCGCCTGTCCGGGCAGGCGATGGAGGAGCTGCTGGCGCTCGCCCGCCAGCTGCGACCGGCAGTGCTGGACGACCACGGCCTGATTCCCGCCTTGCACAGCCAGGTCCGCGACTTCGCCGAGCAGACCGGGGTGCGCGCCAAGTTCAACGCTCGAGGCGCGGTGCCCCTGCTCACCCAGGAACAGCAGCTGGTCATCTACCGCGTGACTCAGGAGAGCCTCTCCAACATCGTCCAACACGCCGACGCGCAGTCGGTCGACGTGGAGCTCTCGTTCATTGGGCGCACGGTGCTGCGCGTCAGCGACGACGGGCGTGGGTTCACCGGCCCACGTAACGGCGGCCTCGGTCTGTCCGGGATGCGCGAACGCGCGCTGCTCGCGGGCGGCCAGCTATCGATCTGGTCCGACCCCGGCGAGGGCACCCGCGTGGAGCTGACGATCGCATGAGCCCCGCCATGCGGATCCTCGTGGCTGATGATCACGGCATCGTGCGGGCGGGCATCAAGCTGCTGCTCGAGCGACAGCCCGATCTGGAGGTCGTCGCGGAGGCCGCCGACGGTGCCGAGGCGGTCCAGCAGGCGCTGGCCGCCCGGCCGGCGCTGTGCATCCTGGACGTCGGCATGCCGCTGATGACGGGCTTGCAGGCGGCCCGTGCGATCCGCTCCCATCTGCCCGACACACGCGTGCTGATGCTCTCGATGCACGACGACGAGCGCTATCTGTTCGAGGCGCTCAAGGCGGGAGCATCGGGTTACGTGCTCAAACGCGAAGCCGATCAGGACCTCGTCGGAGCGGTCCGGGCGGTTGGGCGCGGCGAGGCTTTTCTGACCAACGCCGCCGAGCGCTCGATCATCCGCGAGTGGATGGCGGACGGCTCCACCGGCCCCGCGATCGCCCTGACGCCCCGGGAGGAGGAGGTCGTCAAGCTGATCGCGGAGGCCCACACCAACGCCCAGATCGCCGAGATCCTCCACCTGGCCGAGAAGACGGTGGAGTCCCATCGCGCGAACGTGCTGCGCAAGCTCGGGATGCGGGATCGCGTCGAGCTCGTCCGCTACGCGATCCGCCGCGGGCTCGTCGAGCCATAGTCGCATCGGCCGTCGCCCGTCGCCGGCCGGCTCCGTGCCGCTCTACCATCGCCGCCGTGCGCGCACCCGTCGACCACATCGCCGCTCCGCCATTTCCACCCAAGCTGCCGTGGATCAACGTCTCGATGTTGCGGATGGACCAGCAGCTCGGACGCCCGGTGCTGATCGAGTTCTGGGACTTCTGCCGCGCCAACTCGCTCCGGACCCAGCCGTATCTAAAGGCCTGGCACGAGCGCTACGAGCGCGAGGGCCTCCGGGTGATCGGGGTTCACACTTCCGGGTTTGAGCCCTCCCAGGACCCCGATGCAGTGCGGGCAGCGGTCAGTCGCCTGCGGGTTCCCTACCCCGTGGTGGTCGATCTCGAATACGAGATCTGGCAGCTGTACGGCAACCTCGGCTGGCCCGCTCGCTACCTGTTCAACCAGGAGGGCCGGCTGTTCGACTACCACTACGGCGAGGGTGGCTATGAGGACACCGAGCGAGCTATCCAGGAACTGCTCGGCGATGATCGCCCAACGCTCCCGCCGCTGCGCCCCGAGGACGCCGAGGGGGCGCAGCTGGCTCGCCAGAGCGAGGACGTCGAGGGCCTTTACAGCGGGCCCTACGATGCCGGCGGCGTCTGGGCGGTTCTAGACGGTGTGGGCACGGCCACAGCCAACGGCCGCAAGCTGACGGTGGACGGGCCGGGTTGCTATCCGCTGATCTCGCACGCCCGGAGCATGCACGGCGAGCTGGAGCTGTCCGTCAGCGACGGCGTCCGCTGCCACGCGGTGTGCTTTACGCCCGGACTGGCTCTGGACGGTCCGGGGGATCGAGCAGGTTCCTGAGCTGCGGGGCGCCGGTCTCCTCGAGGAGCACGGAGAAGCCCGCCCGGTAGGGGCTGGTCTGTGGGCGCGGGCCGAGAAAGGCGGGCTCCACGATCCAGCTCCCGGTATTGAGCGCGGTTCTGCCGTCCGGGCCTCGCCAGGGCACCGGATCGCCCCCGGGCAGCGGCCCAGCGCGATGGGTGTGGCCGAAGATCACGTACTCGGCGTCGACCCCGAGGCGCCCTATCACCTCCCACAGAGCCCGCAGTGGCGCACGGGACAGTTCGCGCACCGAAAGCTCGGCCCGCAGCGGACCCATGTGGGCGTGGTTGAGCGCGGCTACGAGGGTTGCAAATCCGGCGCTCAGCGCCCGCCGGCGCCAGCGGTCGACGCCGCGCGAGCCGCGCGTTGCCGACAGCACCTGCCAGGCGCTGGTCGATGCGCTGTCGGGGCGCCGTTCGCGCACACCGTCGGACGTCTGGGCCACGGCGTGGATCCAGGCATAGATCGGCGCCAGCGTGGCCTCATAGTCCTCGATCCGCCGCGGTCCCCCCGCCGGTTCGCGCACCACCGCCGCCATCGCCCCCGCGGCCAGGCGCTCGAGCATCGGGACCGTCGTGTGACGGTCGCCCAGGTGGCCATGGGTGGCATAGACATCGTCGCGCAGCCAGACGCCGGGGTAGCAGGCCCGGACATTGGCCGGCGCCAGCGCCTGCGCCACCTCGGCCAGCGGCTCCCCGGCTCGCCAGTCGACCTCGGTCTCCAGCGTCATCGGTTCCGGCGCGCCGGCGTCGTCGCGGCGCGCCATCCATCCCGTGAGCAGGTGATGGTCGTGATTGCCGGGAACGATCACCACCTCCTTGGCCGGGCCGAGCGCCTGCCCGAGCTCGTTGAGCACGGGCCTCGCCACGCTCAGCGCCTCGCGCCAGGGGATCTGGCGAAGCTCCACCACGTCGCCCAGGAGGACCAGCCGATCGATCTCGCTGAACTCGCTGATCAGGCGCCCGCGCGGGTGCGACCGGCGCAGTACGTCACGGCCTGAAGGCGAGCCGAGGTGCAGGTCCGAGACGACCAGCGTGCGCAGCGCGGATCTCGTCAGGCTGAGGCCGCCGCCATCGCCTGGCGGATGCGCTTGGGCAGCATGAAGCGGACGTCCTCCTGAATCACCTCGAGCTCACGAACGTCGCTCGTGCCGCGCTCGGTGAAGAATTTCACCAGGCGCTGGACCAACTCCTCCGGCGCGCTGGCGCCCGAGGTGATGCCGACGACGTTCTTGTCGATCAGCCATTGCTCGCGGACCTGGGCCTCATTGTCGATCAGATGCGACTCGGCACCGTGCTCGCGAGCGACCTCGACCAGGCGATTGGAGTTCGAAGAGTTGCTTGAGCCGATGACCAGGACGAGGTCGCACTGCCGCGCCAGCTGCTTGACCGCCGCCTGACGATTGGTGGTGGCGTAACAGATGTCGTCGGTGCGCGGCCCGGTGATCTTCGGAAATCGCCCCCGCAGACGGTTGATGATCGCCTGCGTTTCGTCCACCGAGAGCGTGGTCTGCGAGATGTAGGCGACCTTTTCGGGGTCGGCGACCTCCAGCGTGTCGACGTCGTCCTCGCTTTCGATCAGAACGATGTGCTCGGGCGCCTCTCCCATCGTTCCCTCCACCTCCTCGTGACCGGCATGCCCGACCAACACGATCGTGTACCCGTCGGCGGCGAATTTCTTTGCCTCAACGTGAACCTTTGTGACCAGCGGGCACGTGGCGTCGATCGTCTGCAGGTTCAACGCGGCGGCGTTGGCGTGCACGCTCGGCGCAACGCCATGGGCTGAGAACACGACCGTGGCTCCTTCCGGGACCTCGGTCTCGGAGTCGACGAACACGGCCCCGCGAGCCCGCAGCTGCTCGACGACGTGCTTGTTGTGCACGATCTCCTTGCGGACGTACACCGGCGCACCGTGCAACTCAAGCGCACGCTCCACCGTCTGCACGGCTCGGTCGACGCCCGCACAGTAGCCACGGGGCGCGGCCAGCAGCAGGGTTTGGGGAACATCCGCCATGAGCGAGAGTGTAGAGCGGGGCTAATCGTTCGCCGTGACGGTCTCGAGCAGCTCGGCGAACTGCTTCCGCGCCTGCTCGCGCCGGGTGGGCACGTGCTGGGTGGGTACGCCGTCGTCGGGCGGCTCGTAGCCGCGCAGGACCTGGCGGGCGACCGACGCCCGATGGACCTCGTCGGGGCCATCGTAGATCCGCGCCGCCCGCGCGTAGCGGTACATCGCCTCGAGTGGCAGATCGGTGGAATAACCGAGTGATCCGTGCGCCTGAAGCGCGCGGTCGACCACGTCGTGGAGCACCCGAGCGCCGTAGAACTTGATCAGCGCGATCTCCTTGCGCGCCGAGGCGACGCCCTCGGTGTCCATCTTCCACGCCGCGTGGAGGGTCATCAAGCGGGCAGCCTGCATCTCCGCGGCAGAGTCGGCGATCCAGTTCTGCACCGTCTGGTGCTGGGCGAGCACAGAGCCGTGGGCGTAGCGGTACAGCGAGCGCTCGCAGAGCATGTCGAAGGCCCGCCGGGCCACGCCGAGCCAGCGCATACAGTGGTGGATCCGGCCCGGGTACAGGCGCTGCTGAGCGATCAGGAAGCCCCCGCCACGGGCGCCGAGCAGGGCCTCGCCTGGCACCAGCACCTGCTGGTAGCGGATCTCGGCGTGGTTGCCGTAGCGACCGTAGCTCTCCCAGGGATGCTCCATCGTGGCCACGTCGCGGAGGATCTCCACCCCCGGGGTGTCGGCGTCGACGAGGAACATCGAGGCCCGCTGGTGGGGGCGGGCATCGGGATCGGTGACCGCCATCACGATCAGGAAATCGGCGATTGAGGCATTCGAGGAGAACCACTTGTGCCCATCGATCACCCACCCGTCACCGTCCTTGACCGCGGCGGTCCGGAGCAGAGTCGGATCGGAGCCGGCGGTATCAGGCTCGGTCATGCTGAAGGCCGACTTCAGATCGCCGGCCAGCAGCGGGTGCAGGTAGCGCTCCTTCTGCTCCTCGGTCCCGGCCAGGGCGAGGATCTCCGAGTTGCCGGAATCAGGCGCCGCGTTACCGAAGGCCAGCGGCGCAATCGGGCAGGTACCGAGGATCTCGTGCATGAGGCCGAGCCTGACCTGGCCGAACCCCTGGCCTCCGAGCTCCGGGTCAAGGTGTGCGGCCCACAGGTCCCGTGCCTTGACCTCCTCCCGCAGCGGCGCCATCGCCCGCTGGAGGCCGTCAAATCCGAGCTCGTCGACCAGTGTCTCCAACGGCCAGATGCGCTCCCGGACGAACTCGTCCATCCAGTCGAGCTGGCGCTGGAAGTCAGGGTCGGTGGAGAAGTCCCAGGGCACGGCGGAAGCGTACTCTTCCTCGAAACCAATTAGCGCCTACCGCTTCGATGCCCCAGAGACATCTCGATCGCCTCACCTCCACCGACGCATCCTTCCTTCATCAGGAAGGCTCCGCGTCGCACATGCACATCGGTGCCGTGCTGATCTTCGACGGACCGCCGCCCGCGTTCGAGGACTACCTCGGCCATGTGCGCGGGCGCCTGCATCTCGTCCCCCGGTACCGCCAGAAGCTGTCCTGGCCGCCGATGGAGACCGGCCGGCCGCTGTGGGTAGACGACCCATCGTTCAACCTCGAGTACCACGTCCGCCACGCCGCGCTGCCCCCTCCCGGCAGCGAGAACCAACTGTTTCAACTCGCCGCGCGCATCGCCTCACAGCAGCTTGATCGCTCCAAGCCGCTGTGGGAGAGCTGGCTGGTCGAGGGCCTCGAGGCCGACCGCTTCGCGCTCATCTTCAAGACCCATCATTCACTCGTCGACGGCGTCTCCGGCGTGGACCTGGCGACGGTGCTGTTCGACATCAGCCCCACTCCTGCGCCCACCCCCATCGATCTGGAGCCCTGGCAGCCCAAGACCGAGCCCTCCCCCGCGGAACTGATCCTGGCCGGCGTCCGGGGAGCGGTCAGTGCCACCGCGGAGATCCTCGCCCGCACGATCGACGCCGCGACCCACCCGGCGACCACGGTGGGGATTCTCCGAGACGCCTTCGAAGGCGTCGGCGAAATCGTCTGGGCGGGACTCAACCCCGCGCCTGAGACGCCGCTCAACGTCGAGATCGGACCGCACCGGCGCTACGCCGTGGTGAGACATCGGCTCGGGGACTACAAGGAGATCAAGGACGCCCTGGGGGGCACCGTCAACGACGTCGTGCTGACGGTGGTTTCCGGGGCACTGGCACGCTGGCTACGCTCCCGCGGAGTCCGGACCGAAGGACTCGAGATGCGCGCGCTCGTGCCCGTGTCGGTGCGCACTCCGGATCAGCGCGGCTCGCTCGGCAATCAGCTGGCTGTGATGCGCGGGCCGCTGCCGGTCTACATCCGTGACCCGGTGGCTCGGCTGCGCTTCGTCAAGGAGGCGATGGACGGGCTGAAGGAATCAAAGCAGGCCGTGGGCGCGGCGACCCTGGCGGCGGTCAACAACCTCGCTCCTCCGACCGTGCTGGCCCAGGCCTCTCGGCTGAACTTCTCCACCCGCCTGTTCAACCTGATCGTGACCAACATCCCTGGCCCGCAGCTGCCTCTCTATGTGCTCGGACGCCAGCTCCAGGATCTGTTCCCGGTCGCGTTCCTGCCCGAGCACCACGCGCTGGCCGTCGCGATCATGTCCTACAACGGCCGCCTTGAGCTTGGCCTGCTGGGGGAGTACGACGCCCTGCCGGACATCGACGTGATCGCCGAGGGGATCGAGGCCTCACTGCAGGAGCTCCTACAGGCCGCGCGCGCCAAGGACGGACGGTTGCCGGCCCGCCGCCCGGCCTCCTCCGAGAACAACGGCAACACCGGTCCATTACCGATAATCCCCTCGGGGCGCACGCGCTCGGAGCGTGGGCCTGCCGCCGACATGCGCTCCAAGCGCACTCGCGGGGCACGCTCGCGTCCCAAGCGCGCCGGATCCTGAGCTCAGCGGGCGTTGCGGGCGACGCGCGTGGTGGAGTCCAGCGGCCGCGACTCACGGTTCCCGGCCCGGTCCACAGCCACGGTGAAAAACACGTAGCGGAACCCCGGCCGCCCACGGAAACGCAGCGAATGGCCGGAGAGGCTGGCGATCCGGCGGGCCGGGCCACGGTTTGCGCCGGCGTAGACGTCATAGCGTGCAATGCCTGAGGCCACGAGCCCCGGAGCATTCTGATCGTGTCCTGACCACCGCAGCGTGATCTCGCGCTGATGCGCGGTGCGAGGCGCGGACAGCCTGGACACCGGAGCGAGGCGGTCGATCCGCCGGACCGCGTCGAGCGCCGCGCCCGCATTGAGGATGCCCCAGCCCAGGTTCGGGGTCCAGCCGATCCCGCTCGGCCGCGTGGCGCTCGCCTTCAGCGCCGTGATCACGTCGGCCACGGTCGCATACGGATTCAGCACGCGCATCATCGCCGCGGTCGCGGTCACCTGTGGCGCCGCCATCGAGGTGCCCTGGAGGTAGGCATAGCGATCGCTCCCTCCGAACGTGGTCCGGCATGCGCATCCGGTGATCGGCGAATCCAGGTCCGTTTGGTTGGCCGGAAAGCCGCCGAAGATCCCCGGCACCGGCGTTCCCAGGCCGAGCAGCCCCGTGTCGTCCGGCTTGAACGCCCCGAACGCGGCGAGCGAGATTTCACCGCCGGAGCCGGCGAAGCTCGCGCGGTTGCCCGAGTAGTCGGCGGCGGTGACGTCGAGGCCGAGTCCCTGGGTCAGATTGGGGCCCGTTCCCGCCGGTTGGAGCACGTTGGCCGGATCCCCCTGCTCGGTCCCCGGCGAGTCGGCGGCGGCGGCCACCAGCACGACGTTGTGCCCAACGGCGTACTGGAGCGCCCGTACCTCGGATGGGGGCGCCGAGTTGGCCGTCGGCTGAGCGGGCCCGAAACTCATGTTCAGCGCGCCGACGTGTCGGTCAGCGGCGTCGACGATCGCCGCGGCAATGCTGGACTCGGTGAAGTCGCTCTTCTCGATCAGCAGGCGACAGTCATAACCGGCACCGGCCATACCGATCCCGTTGTTGGTGCCCGCACAGGCAAGCGTCGACACGTGCGTACCGTGCCCGACCTCATCCGTTCTGGCGTTGCCACGGGCATCAGAGGGGTCCTGCTGATCCATCGCCCCGGCGATCTTGCCTGCCAGGTCGGGATCGGAGCCATCGACGCCGGTATCGATCACCCCGACCAGGGCACCGTCGCCGTGCGAGAGGTCCCAGGCCGCCGGGAAGCCTTCCCGGCCCAGCGCCCATTGCACGACTCCCGACCCCGGGGCGGGGGCGTGGAGGGCGGGATCGTTGGGTACCGACCGTGGGACGTAGCGCCGTTCGATCGTCGCCGAGGCCACGCCGGGAAGCCTGGTCAGGGTGCCGACAAGGACGTTCGCAGAGACCCCCGCCGGGGGGCGAAGCGTGATCAACCCGATCTCCGGCACTGACCGGCCGGCGGGAGTTGCATGCAGGCGCGCCGCGGCGGCGCGCACCGAGGAGCGGCCTGCGGCCGCGATCCTGGCGCCACGGTCCAGCAGCACCATCACGTTGCCCGTGCTCGGAGCACTGACCGCGCCGCGGGCGATTGGCGCCAGCGCGGCGCACGACAAAAGGACAACGAGACCGAGGGTCAGCGGCAGACGGCGCACCGCGCTCAGGATAGGCGCCAGCGCTCGGGCACGCCATACCGTTGTTTGCTCGCGGGCCCGGGTAGGAATACCGTTGTCCCGCATGGATGACGATCTGATCCA
Organism: uncultured Solirubrobacterales bacterium; assembly: GCA_963828535.1. Taxonomy (GTDB): domain Bacteria; phylum Actinomycetota; class Thermoleophilia; order Solirubrobacterales; family Solirubrobacteraceae; genus Palsa-465. Next base: position 68,787 of record CAWHEM010000003.1, on the reverse strand, counting down.
ACCCGGTGAGACGGCATTTCGCCTCGAACTGACCGCAGCCCAGCTTAAAATCGTGCACACCGCCTTGAAGTCGCTGGCCGACGACCTCGGCCATGAGGAGCACGACGTCGGCAAGGTGGTGGCCTCGGTGTTGGCCAAACTCCCCGGAGAACATGAGATCCGGGCCATAGATCTGAGTCGGGAGCTCCGAGGGCGCTAGCGGCGCTTCCCGAGTCGGCTAGTGTCGCGACACTAGAACCCGAGGGCGAACTTCGCGTCCTCGCTCATCCGCTCTGGAGTCCACGGAGGCGAGAACGTCATCGTCGGCTGGACGTCGGTGACTCCGTCCAGCTCCCCGACGAACTCCTCGATCTGCTCGGAAACCTGGGGGCCGATCGGGCAGCCGGGGCTGGTGAGGGTGTAGGTGACCTTCACCGCTCCTTCGCCGTCCACATCGACGTCGTAGATCAATCCCAGCTCGACGAAGTCCAGTCCGAGCTCAGGATCGATCACATCACGCAGGGCGTCGGTGACCTCATCAACTGTGACCATAGGAAAAGAGTGTACGTAAGCCGCGGGCGGGGTAGGGAGGCTTTGGTTTATTGAGCCCATTCGATAGGTTGACTGACATCGTCGACTTCGAGCAACAGCCGTCGATCCTTCGCTGCGCGGGAGACGAGGATCGGACTACGCAGGGGTGTCGTCGCCAGGCGATGGTCCGTGCGATCGGCGCGGAGGCCGACGTCGTCGTCGATCTGAGTGAGCTGGTGTTCGCCGACGCGTCGCTGATGATCGACCTGGCGATGCTCTCTCAGCGCCTACGCCAGCGCGGATGCGCGGTGCTCCTGCGCGGGGCGCAGCCGCAGATCCGGACGCTGATCGAGCTCGTCGGGCTGCACCGGCTGCCCGCCGTCCGCTTCGAAGGACCGGCGCCGGCGCTGGCCTGAGTCACCGGCCGCAGTAGCCTGGGAGGATGGTTGTCCTGCTCATCCTCTGGCCGGTCGCGGAGCTGTTCGCGGCGATCGAGGTCGCCCGCGCCATCGGCGTGCTTGAGACCATCGTCTTGCTCATCCTGAGCTGGCCGCTGGGGATTTGGGCCGTCCGGACCCAGGGGGCGGCGGCGTGGCGGCGGTTGACGCTGACACTGGCCGAACGACGTGCACCGGGCCGTGAGCTCCTCGACGGCGCCCTCGTGTTGATCGGCGGATTGCTGCTCATCGTGCCCGGCTTCCTCACCGACATCGTCGGTCTCGTGCTGTTGTTGGCACCGACTCGGGCCTTGGTGCGCCCGCTGCTGGCGCGCAACCTTCACCGCCGGCTGTTCGTCCGCGCCGCTCGTTTCACCGGCCAGCCCTACGACGTGGAGTCGACGGCCGATGACATCGATCAGCCGCAATTGGGCCGATGAGCCCGGGACCGGCGGCGCCGCTGCAGACCGTCGTGTTCGCCGACCTCGACGCCGGTATCTGGGGCGTTGCGTGGGGCTCCCCCAACGGGTCGCTCGGGCTGGGGCCGCTGCGGGCCGAATCCGCGGTGGCGGGGACGGGTGTCGTCTTCAACGGCGCCGCCGACGACGTCGACTGGTCACTGACCGGCGACGCCGGTGAGCTGACGATCTCGCCGGTCACTGACGCGGTGAGCGCTGAGCGGCTCGACGGTTTCGAGCAGCTGTGCGAGGTTCAGGGGAAGCTGGAGACTGCCGATGACCGAGCGCTGCGCGCGGTCGGGGTCCGGGCTGTCCGGGCCGGGATCGATCCGGCGAAAGTGCAGTCTCTCAGGGACGCCTCCGTGTGGTTTGCCCCCGACGACGGGCTCGTGCTCACTGCGCTGCGGCCGTCCGGCTCCCGCGGACACGATCACGATGTCATCGTCGGAGCGGTGTTCGAGCCCGACGCGGCGACGTCGGTTGCCGACCCGCGGCTCTCCACCACATACTCGGCCGACGGTGCCCCCACCCGCGCGGGCCTCGAGTTCTGGATCGCGGCCGATGGTGATGCCGCCGAGTACCCGCGGCGCGCGGCGGGCGAGGCGATCGGTGCACAGATCACGCTGAGCGCGGACGGTTTCGACCTGTGTGCCCACGCCATGCGCTGGCAAAGCCGGGGACGTGACGGCATCGGCGCTTACGTGCTCGCCCAGTCTCGATGACGCCGATCCGAGCCGTGGTCAGCGACTTCGGGGGCGTGCTCACCTCCCCTCTGCTGGACTCGTTTATGGCCTTCCAGAGCTCCTCGGGCATCTCGTTGGAACAGCTGGGACAAGCCATGGCCGCGGTGGCTGAGCACACCGGCGCCAACCCTCTGTTCGAGCTCGAGACCGGCCGGATGACCGAGGCCGCATTCCTGAAGGAGCTGGAGGCGGAGTTGACCCGATTGCTCGGGCGAGACGTGCACCTGCACGGCTTCGGCGAGCAGTATTTCGAGCATCTGCATCCGAACAGCGTTTTCATCGACTACATGGGGACCCTGCGGAGCCGTGGCTACCGCATGGCGATCTGCACCAACAACGTCCGTGAATGGGAGCCACTGTGGCGGGCCAAGCTTCCCGTGGACGAGATCTTCGACGTCGTGATCGATTCAGCCTTCGTCGGCTCTCGCAAGCCGGAATCTCGGATCTACCATTTGACTCTCGAACGCCTCGGGGTCGAGCCGGACGAGGCCCTGCTCGTCGACGACATCGAGATCAACTGCGATGCCGCCCGTGAACTCGGTATGCAAGCCGTTTGGTTCCGCTCGACCGACCAGGCCGTTGCCGAGATTGAGCAGGCGCTGAGCGCCGGCGCCTGAGCACTTCGCCGGGCCCGCGGGTCGCTCGCTCAGTTTTCAGCGCCGAGGCGATCCCAGCAGTAGAGCTCGAGGCACTCCTTGGCCAGCTGAACGCAGCGCTCCTCGGAGAGCCAGGGAAGCACGGTGTCGAACGCCTGCTCCTCCCCCACACCGGCTTCGAACGCCTCCTCTCCGCGGAACCCTGCGGCGATCTTCAGCGCCTCGCGACGGTTCTCCCCCAGGGAGGGGAAGACATTGACGAGGAACTCCTTGTTCGGCAGTGGATGGCCGACCTCGAGCGAGGCGTGCCATGCGGCCAGCAGCGAGAGGTCGTGCTCGTCCAGATCGGCGACCGCCTTGGCGTAGTGAGATTCGAGCTCCGACTCGGGGATCTCATCCACCCAGGCACGCACGACTTCGCCCAGGATCTGGCGCCGCGCCTCACGCCCCACCGAGTCGGCGATGACCCGGATTGCGTTCTGCGGTTCGATGAAGCAGAGTGACATTGCGACTCCGGCTGGTGGGTTCGGTCGTCGCAAAGTTAGGTGGTCCCCCGGACGGAGCCTGCCCGGTGGACCGGCGGTCTCGCCTCAGAGGCCCAGACCGGCACGCGCCGAGGCGAGGAACTGCGGATCCGCTTCGGCCGCTGGACCCAGTCCCAGCGTTGCTCGCTCGCCACGGCCCCAGTTAGAGAGGCCCACGTCCAGTGCCTCGATCGGCAGACCGCATTCAGCCGCGAGCTGCCCCGCCCGACGCTCCAGCAGCAGCGGATCGCCAATCCCGAGCGCCCGCTTCGCCGCGACGGTGACCTCGTTCTCGCCGCCCAGGTGCAATTTTCGGGCCTGCAGGTCAAACAGGCCGAGCCGCCCCAGCGTTACCAACAGGTCAAAGCGGGCGTCGCGGTGAAGGCCCGGCAGCGCCAGGCGCTCGAACACGCGCTCGAAGCGTCGCTCGGCACTCCACGCCGCCTCACCGCGGAAGGCGATGGCCTGTGAGCCCGCGCGGGCGGCCCAGGCACGGTAGGCGGACAGCGTCGCCGTGCCGCGCCCGGGCTCGTGCGCGGCGCGCGGCCCGAGCGCGACGTCGTCGAGGTGGGGCAACTCGGGCGAGGACCACGGCCTGCGCACCGCGGCGATGGCCCGGAACGGGTCGTCGCTCTCCAACGGGCACAGATAGGCGATCAGGAAGCCCAGCCAGCTCAGCTCCTCGAGGTCGTCCTGTCCCGCGCCGAGCTCGGCGTAAAGGCCGGGTGGGTCCTCGACGAGCCGCTTCAGTCGAGTGGCCGCGAAAGCGAGCTCGTCGGCCAGACGCTCGGCGTCCGTCCCTGACTTCAGGCCGGGGGCAACGGCGCTGCGAAAGCCGTCATCGGCGCCGCGCGGCAGCCGCCGCACGCGCATCCCCCCGGTCGCTCGAGCGGCGGGCGTCCTCGAGGTCGGCGCGGCCGAGGAACGGCTCGAGGGCGTGCGCGACGCGGACTCGCGTGGCAGTGTCGATCGTGGCGCGCTGGAGGACAGAAGCGGGCGAGCTTCGACCTCCTGCTCTCGTGAGCAGATCGGACAGTTCTGGACGAGGCGGTTGTGACGGCAGAAGCTCGGCATCGACCTTCCATCCTGACACGCGCGCAACGCATCGCTGATTAAGAACCCGTCTCCCCGTGGCGCTCGCGGTACGCCCGCGCCTTCGCGCGGTTACCGCACACGCGCATGTTGCACCATGCTCCGGAGCGGTTCTTCGTGTGGTCGTAGAAGGCCCACTCACAGGTGTGATCCCGGCAGGCCTTGAGGCGATCCCAGGTGTCGTGGGCGACGGCGGACTGCACGATCGCCAGCAGTCTCCCGAGCGCGGCGTCCACGCCGTCGGCCTCAGGCTCCAGCGCGATCTCGCCGCCGCGAAAGCGAAGCTGCAGCCGGGCACGGCAGGCGACGTCATCGAGCAGGTCTGCGGCCGCTGCCGGGATGGGCGCACCGCCGTTGTGGGCGAGGAGAATAGTTCGCAGCGTCTCACGGAGCTCGATGGCGTGGCCGAGGTCGGCCGCGTCGGCGTTGACCGGGGCCGAGACGAGCTCGCGCTCGAGCAGCCATTGCGATAGATCCGCGGGGGTCGCCAACCGGTCCTCATCCTTCTCGAGGTCAACCGTGTTGACGAACGCACGGATCAGCTCTAGCCGCCCGGGAGCCGCTTGATTCTTTGCCATAACCGCCGATCTTACTTGACTGGTTAGCAAAACCGTCTATACTGTGTAGAAGGTTACAGAGAGACATTTCTAGCTTGGAGGTACGCCATGCTCACCCTCAGTTTGATCGCCGCCCGGGCGCACCGGGACGATCTCGCCCGGCGGGCCACGCGGGCTGCTGCGAAGACCGGCGGGAGCCCGGTGACCCGGGTGACGCTCCGCTATGCCGCAGCCGCCGACGCGCCCCGGCTCCACGACTTGGCCGCGTTGGACTCAGCCGTCCCCCCGGACGGTCCGGTCCTGATCGCTGAGGTCGACGGACGCCTGCGGGCCGCTCTCCCGGTCGACGGCGGAGCCCCGATCTCGGACCCGTTCCACCGCGGCCGTGAGCTACTGGAGCTGCTGCGGCTGCGTGCTGAGCAGCTGCGCGCCGACGGGACCTCTGCCTAGTCGGGACTCTACGCCTTGCCGGCGTCGGCGGACATCCGGCTGATGCCGCCGAGGAACAGCTGGGTGGCAAAGCGCGCGGCCCCCTCGACGTCCGCCGGATCGCGCTCGGTCATGCGCACGCCCAGCTCGAGCGCCGCGCCCGCCATCGCACCCGCCATGTAGTCCGCGTCCAGTGGCGGCAGGTCCCCGCGGTCGATTGCCGCGCGGAGATCCTCGAGCAGTTCCTCCACCCCAGCCCCCAGGATCGGGTCGCCGAACATGGACCGAATCGGACCCGCGTTGCGCTGCATCAGCTTGAACATCAGCTCGTCCTCGACCAGGAACGAGAACCACGCGCGATATGCGTCGCCCACGAATGCCTCGAGCGTGGACGCGCCGGCCCGGACCGCGCGGAGCCGGCGGCGCACCTCCTGCGCGCTCTCGTCGAGCACGGCGCGGAACACGGCTTCCTTGTCATCGAAGTAGTTGTAGAACGTCCCCGACGCGAGCTTGGTGCCCCGGATCACGTCCCGCACCCCGGCGGCGTCATAGCCGAGCTCGGCGAACACCTCACGCGCGGCCAGCAATATTGCCGCCCGGTTGTGCGCCTTGGTGCGTGCGCGCCGCCCCCCGCCAGCGACGTCCAGCTCGGCCGAGATCCCCCCCGCTTTGGTGCCGTCGGGCAACTGGGGGAAGTCCAGGGCAGCTTCGGTCATGCCGGCGTTGGCACCGACGCCTGCGCTTCAGACGCCGTCGCCGGGACCGGTAGGCGGAACCCCGCATCGCGTGCACGGGCCGCCCCGGCGGCCTGCTCCTTTTTCAGATCGTGCAGGTAGTTGTCGAAGTCGACCTGCATCGTATGGCGCTTGGAGGCCACATAGCGCTTGAACATCTTGGCTCGCTCACGCTCCACCACGGCCTCCATTGCCGCGCGCGAGGGCAGGTGGTATTCGCCCCTCAGGTAGGAGGCGACCCACCGTCCCTGAGCCTCAGCCAGCGGCATCGTCGCACCGAGCGGCTGCAGCAGCGCGAGAAAGGCCAGATTGTCGATCCCGGGCTTGAACACCCGCTTGTACAGCGGGAGATCGTTGTCCGGGGCCGCGATGAAGCCCTGGTCGAAGAACGGGAATGTGACCTTGTAGCCCGTGCACCAGACAATCACGTCGATGTCCTCGCGGCTGCCGTCCTCGAAGCGGACCTGTCCGCGTTCGAGCGCGGACACGTTCGGCTTCCAGGTCATCTCACCGTGGGCGATCCGGTTGAGGAAGTCGGCCGAGATCGTCGGATGCGCCTCGCCGATCTTGTGATCAGGCTCCGGCAGCCCGTAGTCCTGTACCCTGCCCACCCCGACCCGGTACATCGCCATGAGGATCGCGCGCCGGAATGCAAACGGGAGCACCGGCGTCAGCGCGTTGACGCCGATCTGGTCCAGCGGTCGCCCGAACAGGTACTTGGGCAGGATGTACGCCCCGCGCCGCGAGGAGATGAACGTCCGCTTGGCCACGAAGCTCGACTCCACGGCGATGTCCATCGCGCTGTTGCCGATCCCTACGACGAGCACGTTCTTGTCCCGGAAGCCGGAATTGTCGATGTAGTGGTGAGAGTGGCTCTGCTCGCCGTCGAACTGGCCGGGAAATGCCGGCTCGGGCCAGCGCGGATCCCAATGGTGGCCGTTGGCGACCATCAGCGCGTCGTAGCGGCGCGTCTCGCCTCCTTCCAAGCGCACGGTCCAAACGCCGTCCTGGTCACGCGATGCGTGCTCGACCCCGGTCTCGAAGACGATCCGGTCTCGGAACCCGAAGTGATCGACGTACGCGTCGAAATACCGCGCGATGTCCGAGTGGTGCGGGAAGTCCGGATAGTCCCTCGGCATCGGAAAGTCCGAGTACTCCATCCGTTCGCGTGAGGTGTTGATGTGCAGCGAGCGGTAGGCCGATGACATCCCGTTCTTGTTGCCGAACACCCAGTTTCCCCCGACGCGATCGGACTTCTCGTAGCAGTCGAACGGGATCCCCCGCTCGTGCAAGGCCTTCGCGCCGGCGATCCCTGACGAGCCGGCGCCAATCAAACAGACGGACGGGAGTTTGGTCATCGGCTGCTCCTAAAGGATTTCTGGTGAAGGCTGTCGAGAGAGCGTTGCAGCGGCCGTCGAGGGGGCCGGTGACGGTAGCCTAGACAAACATGACGGGGGCGTCAAGATTTGCCGTCCGCGTTACCCGGCGATCACCGTTTGCTGCTGCTCTGCCTCGCCCGCCGCGGCTCCAGCCTCCTGCCGGCGATGCTCGCGCCCGCGCCGCATCACCTCCTTGAAGCTCTTGAAGCGGAAGATCAACACCAGCGCCACAAATCCCATCATTCCGCTGAGCACGGCGGTGGCGATCTGTTGACCCACCGAGAACGAGGCGACGTTGGGATTGTGCGCGAAGATCGTCAACAGCAGAGCCTGCTGCACTCCGGCGCCGCCGGGGGTGAACGGGAACACCGAGGCCACGACCTGGACACCCAGTACCAGCAGCGCGTTACGGACGGACCCGCCGATGTGGAACGCGTCGAGCAGCGCCCAGTAGGCGCCGAAGCGCGCGATCCAACTGGCGAACTGCCACGTGGCCATTTCCCGGCGATAGCGGCGGCGGTCGCGCAGGATCGTGAGGCCCTGCCGTACGCGGTCCCAGAACGCGCGCACCTTGGCCGACAGCAGCGCGAAGGCCACGAGGAAGGTGGCGCCCAGCGCAGTGAGGAAGAACAGCGTGAAGCGCATGTGCGAGGCGAAGAAGCTGATGTCGAACGCGGGCAGCTTGGAGAAGTCCGGTGGCTTCGGAAACACCCCCTGGGTGAAGGCGAAACCCATGATCAGCAGGCCCATGAACCAGTCAAAGATCACCCCTGTGGACATGGCGGCGGCGAGCGTGGGATAGCTGCTGCGAACGATCGCCAGGCGGGCCAGGAACAACTGGGCGATGTTTCCGCCCCCGAGCGGAAACACATTGTTGACGGCGTAACCGACCATGTAGGCGCCCCAGATGTCCCGCCAGCGCACGCGCTCATGCGGATAGGCCGCCCTGACGGCATTGAACAGGGCCCGGGAGCGCAACAACAGGTACAGCGCGTACAGTGCCAGCGCCACCAGCAGCGAGACCCAGCTCAGATTGGCCAGCTGGGAGAAGAACGTCCCCGCGGAATCAAGCAGGCCGTTGATCGTGTCCCCGATCGAGGCGTGATGGTGGCTGGTCGTGGCGACGGTCGCGATGCCAATCGGTGCCATGGACACACGGTCGCACACAGCGCAGCCGGCCGCACCTGAGAATCGCCGCTGGTCATGCCTGCAACCGGACGGGCCCGACGGGCCCTGCGGTGTTGGTCGCGCACCTGAGCCACCGGGTCGATGGCGAGATCAGCGACCCAGAAATAGACCCGGGGGACCCAGATCCATCTGGGTCCCCCGGAGAGTCAGGGAAGTGGGGGCGCAGTTCCCTGACCGACAAGGGCGAGTTTCCCCGTCCCAAGCTTGCCCTAAACCTAAATACTTTGCTGCTGCGTCAACCCTCCGCGCGTTGCTCGCGCAGACCGACTCCTACCGTAGCAGTCTCGGGACAGCAGGTGGGCGAAATATCGAGGCCCGATCGGGGTGGCTCTGGCCCCGTTCAGGAGCGCGAACGCCGTTCCCCCGGTCCGCTGAAGAACTCCTCCCCGGGACGAACCGTGCCGGCGGCCTCGGCCTCGTGGCGCAGCGTCCGGTCCGCCTCCCCGCTCCAGGCTCCGACCGCCAGCATCTCACGGTCGGCGTCCATCGGACTACCGCCGAGATCCTTGTTGACGATCCGGGCGCACTTGCGGCCCTCCGCGATCGCGGTCACGACGAGCGACTGGCCGAGCCGCGCATCCCCGGCCGCGTAGACGCCCTTGACCGACGTGCGGTAGGTCTGCCGGGTGCGGATGTTGCCGCGCTTGTCGAGCTCGAGCTCCAGCTGCTCCACCAGTCCCTCGTGTTCGGGGTGCTCGAAGCCGATCGCAATCAGGACGAGGTCGGCCTCGAGCACGAACTCGGTGCCCGGAACGGGCGTCAGATCGCGCGAGGAGGTCCCGGTGACCTGACGGGCGTACACGTGGCTGACCGCACCGTCCTTGCCACCAAATCCAGTGACCTCGGTCCCCCAGCGCCGCTTGCCTCCTTCTTCGAGAGCGTAGGTCATGGCGGTCCGTTTCGGAGGCAATGGCCAGGGATGGCGAGGATCCTCGCCGTCGGTGGGCAGCTCGGCGTACACGTCCAGCATGACGACGCTGCGAGCGCCCTCGCGGTGGGAGTTGGAGATGCAGTCCATCCCGGTGTCGCCGCCACCGATCACGATCACCCGCTTGCCCGTGGCGGTGATCTCCTGACCGGGCTCGGTCGGCCTGGAGGGCCGGCCTTCCTGCGCGGCGACCCAGCGGTTGCGCTGGTAGAGATAGTCCATCGCGTAGTGAATGCCCCGGAGCTGGCGGCCCGGCACGTCGAGATCGCGTGAGACGCGTGAGCCGATCGTCAGCACCAGGGCGTCGTGCCGGTCCAGCACCTCGGCGGCGATGAGATCGCGGCCGACGTCGGTGTTGTAGACGAACTCGATGCCCTCCTGGGCAAGGATATCGACCCGGCGGTCGATGATCGACTTCTCCAGCTTGGCGTCGGGGACACCGAAGCGCATCAGGCCCCCGGGCCCCTCGTCGCGCTCGTAGAGGGTCACCGTGTGCCCGGAGCTGTTCAGCTCGGCGGCCACCGCCAGGCCGGCCGGCCCGGCGCCGACTACCGCAACCGTCTTCTCCGTCCGCCGCGACGGCGGATCGGCCACCACCCAACCCTCCTCAAAGGCCCGCTCGGCGATCGCCATCTCGATCTGCTCGATCGCAACGGGGTCGTCGTTGATGGCCAGCACGCAGGCCGACTCGCAGGGCGCCGGACAGATGCGTCCCGTGAACTCGGGGAAATTGTTGGTCATGTGGAGCTGGTCGATCGCATCGCGCCATTTGCCGCGGTAGACGAGGTCGTTCCAGTCCGGAATCAGGTTGCCGAGCGGGCAGCCCTCGTGACAGAACGGGACCCCGCAGTCCATGCACCGCGCACCCTGGCGCTGGAGCTCCTCCTCGGGCTGAAGCGCGAAGTACTGCTTGTAATCGTGCACGCGCTGACCGGGGTCGCGCTTGTCAAAGCCGACCCGATGAATTTTCAGGAATGCGCCGAGCTCACCCATAGGGGCAGCGGAGCGTAGCAACGCCTACGTGAACTTCAGCTTCCCTGGCACCCGTCCATCTCAAGCCTTAGAGTGCGCGCGTGAGCAGCGTGGGGAAACGGGTCGCAATGACGCTGGGGGCAGTTTGTGTTCTCGCGGTGCCGTCCCTGGCCGGCGCGGCGACGCACACGCCAACGCCAACGCCAACGCCGACGCCGACGCCGACGCCGACGCCGACGATCACGGTCGGCGCGGCCCCTGATCAGCTCACCGCTGGAAATCACGCGACGTTGAAGGGAACGGCGAGCGGGGTACCGCCGGGGACCGAGGTCCGGCTCTACGTCAGCCCCTACCCGTTCCCGGTCGCGAGCTTGGCTAAGAGCACCACCACGGCGGAGGATGGCTCGTACTCGTTCTCGGTTTTTCCCGACCGTGACACGCGCTATCGCGTGCTGCTCGTCGGCACCCCCGCCGACGCCCTCACGCAGGTCAACGTCAGGGCAAAGGTGCTGACCAAGGTCCGGGCACTCCCTCTGGGACGGGCGGGCGTGAACGTGGTGATCTTCCACCCCCGCGACCTTCGCTGGGGTGGAGCCCCGGTCCACTGGTCGTTCGGGCTCGGGCGGCGGGGGCGCTTCTACGCCGAGCCGAGCACCAGGTCGGTGAAGCTGAGTCCGTACGTGACGATGCTGCATACGGCGGTCACGCTGCCGGCCGGCCCGTTTCGCTGGCGGGCGTGTTTCCACGCCCGCGGCGATCACGCGCTGCTCAACGAGCGACGCCCTCCCGGGTGCACCGGCCGCGGCTACTACGGCAGCGGCTCGCTTCCCGTCGGCTTCCCGGGCCCCGCCGCGATCGCCCGGGCCGCCGGGGTTCTGCGCAGCCACGCGGGACGGACCGCCTTCGCCGTCGTCGACAGCGAGGGTCGGATGTCAGGGCTTCACGAGCACTGGACCTTCGTCTCCGCCAGCGTCGTCAAGGCGATGCTGCTGGTCGCCTACCTGCGACGCCTCGACGCCCAGGGGCACCGTCACGTCGATTCATTCAGCAACTCGTTCCTCTACCCGATGATCCACGTGTCCGACAACGCCGCCGCCACCCAGACGTGGTCGATCGTCGGCGACTCCGGCCTGTATTCAGTGGCCCGCGCCGCGGGGATGACCGACTTCTCGATCGTCGGCATCTGGGCCAACGCGCAAATCAGCGCCGGTGACCAGGCCAGGTTCTTCTTCGAAATGGACTCGCTGATCCCCCCCGAATACGTTGGCTACGCCCGGTTTTTGCTCTCGACCATCGCCGGCTACGAAAGCTGGGGCATTCCGGCCATCGCCCGTCCCCGGGGCTACTCCGTGTTCTTCAAGGGCGGCTGGCGCGGAACGGGCCTCGGCCAGCTGGTACACCAGTCCGCTCGCCTGGAGGGTCACGGAGTCAAGTTCTCGATCGCCGTGATGACCGACGGCGATCCCTCCATGGGCTACGGCATCGGCACGATCCAGGCTGTCACGGGATCGCTGCTCTGAGGGAGATGCGCCGCTGCAACCTGGCCGTGGCCCTCGTCGCTGCCACCGCAGCGCTGGGGCCGGGCGTTGCGCGCGGGGCCATCCCTGCGGGGCCGACAATCACGCTGACCGGCTCACCCAGGTCGGTCACGGCCGGAAAGCTGCTGACACTGTCTGGTCGCGTGACGAGCCTGCCGGCGGGGACCGAGGTTCGGCTCTACAAGAGTGCGTATCCGTATCCGGTCGCCTCCCTGGTGAGGACGACCGCGACCGCCGCCGACGGCTCGTACACGTTCGGGGTCGTGCCGGATCGCAACGTGCGCTACCGCGTGGAGATCCCCGGTAGTACCGCGAGCGCCCAGGTGGCGATTCGTGTGTTCGGGAAAGTGCTCGTCAAGGTGCGGGCGCTTCCGTTCGGAACCGCCGGCGTCACGATCCTCGTGTTCCATCCGTCTGATCTTCGCTGGGGGGGCGCACCGGTTAGGTGGTCGTTCGCCGCCGGTGACGCTCACGGCTACTCGCCGGCTGCAGCCACCGCGGCTCACCGGCTCGGTCCCAACATCGTCGTGCTGAGAACGCAGATCTCGCTACCCGCGGGGCGCTTCCGGTTCCGGGCGTGCTTTGCCCCGAAACAGGCACACGCCCTGGAGGACCGAGTGAGCGTACCCGGATGTGCGGGACTCGCCTACCGGGGCGCCGGCTCGCTTCCGGTCGGCTTTCCCGAGCCGGCCGCCGTGTCGAAGGCCGCCAGATATTTGGCTCAGCGGGCCGGCCGGACGGCGTTCGCGGTGATCGACAGCGAGGGCCGGCTATCGGGGGTGCGCGTTCATGCGACGTTCAACACAGCCAGTGTGGTCAAGGCGATGTTATTGGTCGCCTACCTGCGCCGGCTCGACGCCCGTGGGCAGCGCCACGTCGACTCCATCAGCAACTCGTTCCTGTACCCGATGATTCATATCTCGGACAACAGCGCGGCGACGCAGTGCTGGTCGATCGTCGGCAACTCCGGGCTTTACGCTGTCGCCCGGGCGGCAGGCATGACCGACTTCTCGGTGACCGGCTCCTGGGGCACGGCGCAGCTGAGCCCAGCCGACCAGGCTCGCTACTTCTTCGAGATGGATTCGCTGATTCCCCATCAGTTCGTGGGCTACGCTCGGTTTTTGCTCTCGACCATCGCCGCGTCGCAGAGCTGGGGCATCCCGGTGATCGCGCGGCCGCTCGGCTATCAGACGTTCTTCAAGGACGGCTCGGAGCCGACGGGCCTCGGGCAGCTCGTTCATCAAGTCGACCGGCTCGAGGGTCACCACCGGCGGCTGGCCATCGCCGTGATGACCGACGGCGACCCGACAATGCAATACGGGATCGAGACGATCCAGGGTGTAGCGGCGCAATTGCTGCGATGAGCAAGCGCCACGATCAACAGATACCGACAGCGCGTGGGCGCTCCCGGCTAAGCCCCAACCGCCTCGGGTTCCTCTGATCGCTGCTCGAGCGCTCGCTTGTAGTCACGCGGCATTACCTTCACGAACCGCTCCCGAGCCCCGCGCTCCCACGAGGCGAGCAGGTTCCGGGCGACCAACGAGCCGGTCCGCTGCGCGTGCTCGGCGATCAGGACGCTGACCTCGTCGGCGTCGGCGTCGCTGAGTGCCTCGAGGTCGACGAGTTCCGTGTTGCAACGGCTGGCGAAGCGCCGATCGACGTCGTAGACGTAGGCGACACCCCCGCTCATCCCGGCCGCGAAGTTCCGTCCCGTCGGACCGAGGACGACGACGCGCCCGCCGGTCATGTACTCGCAGCCGTGATCCCCGACTCCCTCCACGACTGCCAGCGCCCCGGAGTTGCGCACCGCGAACCGCTCGCCGGCCAGCCCGCGGAAGAAGGCGCGGCCCGCGGTGGCGCCATAGAGCACGGTGTTGCCGACAATCATGTTCTCCTCGGCGCGGAACAGCGCGGTCTCCGGTGGACGCACCGAGACAATCCCTCCTGAGAGACCCTTGCCGGTGTAATCATTGGTCTCGCCGCGCAACGAGAACGTCACCCCCGGCGCCAGCCAGCCGCCGAAGCTCTGTCCGGCCGAGCCGGAGAAGGTGAGCTCGATCGTCCCCTCGGGGAGCCCGTTCAGCCCGTGGCGGCGCGCGATCTCCCCGGACAGGATCCCGCCGACCGTGCGGTTGACGTTGCGCACGGGCACGGGGCCGAAGCGCACGGGCTCACCATCCTCGATCGCCGGCGCGCATTTGCGTACGAGCTCCCAGTCCAGCGCGTCGTCAAGCACTGGAACCTGCGCGCGCGTGCGACAGCGCGGTGCGTCCTCAGGGAGGTCTGGCGGCTTCAGGATCATCGACAGGTCGACGTGCTTGGCCTTCCAGTGCTCGATCGCGGGATCCATGTCGAGCATCTCGGTGTGCCCGATCATGTCCTGAAACCGACGAACGCCGAGCGACGCCATGATCCGACGCACGTCCTCGGCCACCATGATCAGATAGTTGACCACCTGGTCCGCGGTGCCACGGAAACGTGCCCGGAGCTCCGGATCCTGCGTAGCGATTCCCACCGGGCAGGTGTTGAGGTGGCAGACGCGCATCATGATGCAGCCCATGGCGATCAGCGGAGCGGTCGAGAACCCGAACTCGTCGGCGCCGAGCAGGGCAGCGACGACGACGTCGCGTCCGGTCTTCATCTGACCGTCGACCTCCACGGTGATGCGTGAGCGCAGGTCGTTGAGCAACAGCGTCTGCTGGGTCTCGGCCAGACCGATCTCCCACGGCACGCCGGCACCGTGGACGGAGGACTGAGGTGACGCTCCCGTACCCCCGTCATGTCCGGCAATCGTCACGTGGTCGGCATTGGCCTTGGCTACACCCGAGGCAACCGTGCCGACACCGACCTCCGACACGAGCTTGACCGAGACCGAGGCGGTCGGGTTGGCACAACGCAGGTCGTAGATCAGCTGCTTGAGGTCCTCGATCGAGTAGATGTCGTGATGCGGGGGAGGCGAGATCAGCCCCACCCCGGGCGTCGAGTTGCGGATCTTCGCGATGTAGTCGTCGACCTTGTGCCCGGGAAGCTGGCCGCCCTCTCCCGGCTTGGCGCCTTGGGCCATTTTGATCTGCAGCTGGTCGGCATTGACGAGGTAGTGGATCGTGACGCCAAACCGGCCGGAGGCGATCTGCTTGATGGCCGAGCGCCGGGAATCTCCGTTCGCATCCGGGGTGTAGCGCGAGGGGTCCTCACCTCCCTCGCCCGTGTTCGATTTCGCGCCGAGTCGGTTCATGGCCACGGCCAGCGTCTCGTGCGCCTCCCGGCTGAGTGCTCCGAGGCTCATGGCGCCGGTGGTGAAGCGGCGGACGATCTCCTGCGGCGGCTCCACCTCCTCGAGCGGGACCGGGTCCCGCGCGGGCTTGAACCGCATCAGACCGCGCAGCGCAGCCTTACGAGTCGCCTCGCGATTGGCGAGGACCGCGAACTCGTCGTAGGTCTGATGCCCGTCGCCGTTCTGGCCGCGAACGGCGTGTTGGAGCTTGGCCACCGTGTCCGGGTTCCAGACGTGGATTTCGCCGTCCCGGCGCCACTGCAGCAGTCCACCGACGGGCAGCAGATCGCGTGCGGTCCGCGGATAGGCGCGGTAATGGCGCTCCATTGCCTCACTGGAGAGCTGATCGAGGCCGATGCCGCCGATCCGCGATGCCGTCCCGGTGAAATGGGTATCGATCACCTCGCGGTTCAGCCCCACCGCCTCGAAGATCTGAGCGCCGCAATAGCTCTGGATGGTGGAGATGCCCATCTTCGAGATCGTCTTCAGCAGGCCCTTGCCGATCGCCTTGACGATGCGTTCCTCCGCCTCATCGCGGCCGAGGTCCTCGGGGAGCAGCGAACGATCCGCAAGCTCGTCCAGCGATTCGAACATCAGATACGGGTTGATGGCCGCCGCCCCATATCCGATCAGCGTCGCCATGTGGTGGATCTCACGCGGCTCGCCCGATTCGATGACCAGCCCGGTGCGCAACCGGGTACCACGCCGGACGAGGTGATGGTGAACCGCCGCGACGGCCAGCAGCGAGGGCATCGCGACGCGCTCGGGGCCGAGATTTCGGTCGGAGAGAATCAGGATGTTGGCGCCGTTGTCCACGTAGCGCGCGGCCTCTCCGCACAGGTCGTAGAGGCGTATCTCCATTCCGTCCGGGCCTTGCTCGATCGGCCAGGTGATGTCGAGCGTGGCCGCCTCGAACACGTCGTGAGAGACCTGGCGGAGCTTCTCCAACTCCGCGTTGCGGAGGATCGGCTGGTTCATCACCAGCTGGTGGGCCTGCTCGGGCGACTCCATCAACAGGTTGACCTCGGCCCCCACCCCGGTCTGCAGGCTCATCACCACCGATTCGCGAATCGGATCGATCGGAGGATTGGTGACCTGGGCGAACAGCTGCTTGAAGTACGCGAACAGCGGCGGCTGCCGATCTGAGAGCACGGCGAGCGCGGCGTCGTTGCCCATGCTCGCCACCGGCTCCTCGCCCTTCGCCGCCATCGGCGCGATGATCATCCGCAGGTCCTCCTGCGAATAGCCGAAGGCCAGCTGCTTGGAGCGCAGGGGCTCGATCCGGGGCGTCCGGGGTTCACGATCGGGCAGATCCGCGATGTGCACCACCGACTGCTCGTACCACTCGCTGTAGGGCTTGCGTCGAGCCACCCGTCGTTTGGCCTCCTCGTCGTCGACGATCCGGCCGTCCTCGAGATCGACGAGGAACAGCTTGCCCGGAGCGAGCCGGCCCTTGCGCTGAACATGCTCGGGCGCCACGGTCATCACGCCGGTCTCCGAGGCGAGCACGACATACCCCTCGGTGTCCTGGATCCAGCGCCCGGGTCGAAGCCCGTTGCGATCCAGCATCGCGCCGACGAGCCGACCATCAGTGAAGACGATTGCCGCGGGTCCGTCCCACGGCTCCATCATGCACGAATGGAAGTCGTAGAAGCCCTTCAGATCCGGGTCCAGGTCTGCCCGGGTTCGATAGGCCTCGGGCACCATCATCATCACCGCGTGCGGGATCGACCGACCGCTGAGCGCGAGCAGCTCGAGCACGTTGTCGAACGTGGCCGAGTCCGAGCCACCCTCGCGAACCACCGGAATCACCTTCTCGAGGTCGTCGCCGAACAGATCTGAGGCGAGCTGAGACTCACGCGCCCGCATCCAGTTGACGTTGCCCCGCAGCGTGTTCACCTCGCCGTTGTGGGCGATCATCCGGTACGGATGGGCAAGCTCCCAGCTCGGAAAGGTGTTGGTCGAGAAGCGGGAGTGCACGAGCGCCAGCCGTGAGGCCACCCGGGGATCCCGGAGATCTGAGAAATAGCGCGGTAGCTGGGGCGCCGTGAGCATGCCCTTGTAGACCACGGTCCGCGAGGAGAAGCTCGGCAGGGCAAGGTCGCTCCCGGCCTCGCGCTCGATCACGCGCCTGATCACGTACAGCTTGCGCTCGAACGCGTCCTGGTCGGCCAGCTCCCCGGTGGCCTCGATCACCACCTGGCGAATAAATGGCGCGGCCAGCCGGGCGGTATCGCCGACATGACGCTCATCGACGGGGACGTCACGCCACCACAACAGGTGCTGACCCTCCGCCTCGATCGTGTGCTCAATCAGGCGCTCGAGTGCCTGGCGACGCTCAGGATCCCGGGGCAGGTAACAGACCCCGACGCCGTATCGCCCTGGAGCCGGCAGCTCGACCCCGGTGACCGCGCGCATGAACGCATCGGGAATCTGAATCAGGATGCCGGCTCCGTCGCCCGTGTTCGGGTCGGCTCCCTCGGCGCCGCGGTGCTCGAGATTCTCCAGAGCATCGAGCGCCTTCTCGACCACGGCATGGCTGGCCTCGCCCCAGAGCTTCGCCACCATCGCGATGCCGCAGGCGTCGTGCTCGTTTTGCGGGTCGTAGAGGCCAGTGGCCCCCGGTGGAGCGGAAAGCTTGTGCATGGGAAAGGAGTGGCCCTGGGAGCGGGGACAGGGGTAAGCAGCGGCGGCCCGACTTAACGGAAAGATTATCAGCGCGAGCGCTCCAGTCGAGGTCGCGGGCGGCCCGGCCGCCAGCCACTGCCCGCCTGGCATCCCCGGCGGACTGCAAGCGGTTGCCTCGTGCAGAGGTTTACTTTTGTTCCGCGAGGGATGCCCGGCGGCCGTCGCTGGCGCCGTTGGCGCTGGACTTGGACGGGGGCTTCTTGGCCGGCTTCTTGGCCGGGGCCTTCTTCTTCCCCGCGGCCTTGGGCTTGGCGGCTGGGGCTTCCTCTTCTTCGCCCTCGGGACGCATGGCGGCCAGGCTGGCTTCCAGGGCAGCCATCAGGTCGGGGGCGGCGGCGGGCTCTTCGGCCTGTGGCTGGACGGCGATCTCCTCACCGGCCGCCTTGCGCTCGATCAGCTCGAGGACGCGCTCGCGATATTCGTCGTGGTACTTGGTCGGCTCGAAATCGGCCGACAGGGATGCGATCAGCTGCTGGGCCATCTTCAGCTCGCGGTCTGAGGCCTCAGCGTCGCCGAGCGCGTCGAGCTCGTCGATCCGGTCCGGCGAGAGCACCTCATCGCCGAACAGCATCGTCGTCAGCGTCAGCGCGTCACCGGCTGGCCGCAACGCGCACAGCTGCTGCTTTGAGCGCAGCACCACGCGGCCGATGCCGACCTTGCCCGCCTCGCGCATGGCATCGAGCAGTAGCTTGTAGGCCTTGGCGCCACCGGCTGTCGGCGCCAGGTAGTAGTTGTGGTCGTAGAAGATCGGGTCGATGTCGACAAGATCGACGAATTCCTCGATGTCGACCGTGCGAGTGGCCTTGGGATCGAGGGCGTCGAGCTCCTCGGCGGCGATGGTCACGTAGCGATCGGGAGTGATCTCGTACCCCTTGATGATCTCCTCGAACGGCACCTCCTCGCCCGTGGTCGGAGTCCACCCGCTTCTGCTTGATGCGAGCCCCGGTTTTGCTCGAGAGCTGGTGGAAGCGAACCGTCTTCGGGGATGTCGCGCTGTACAGCTTGACCGGGACGTTGACGAGGCCGAAGCTGATCGCACCTGACCAGATTGCGCGTGCCATTGCCCTTTTTGTATAGCGAACCGCTGTCGCGAATCAAGCGATGAGCGCGGTATTGCTCAGCGGTTGACCCATGACATGTCCGGATAACGGTCGCCGGCCGCCGCGCCCGCCGGCGCCACCGCGTCGAGCTCGCGGAGGTCGTCCTCGCTCAAGCGCAGCTCCGTGGCGTCGACGTTTTCCTGCAGATAGGCGCGTCGCTTGGTGCCCGGGATCGGCACGACGTCCTCGCCCTGGTGCAGGACCCAGGCCAGCGCCAGCTGGCCCGGGCTGCAGTTGTGGCCCTGCGGCCAGCTGCCTGACCCGGTCGACCAGCTCGAGGTTGCGCCGGAGAGTTCTCACCCTGGAAACGAGGGTTGTGCCGGCGGAAATCCTGTTCGTCGAGATCCTGCGGACTGGAGAGTTGCCGGTCAAAAAGCCGCGCCCGAGCGGGCTGTAGGCGACCAGGCCGATGCCGAGCTCGCGGATCGTCGGCAGCACCTCATCCTCGATGTCCCGGCTCCACAGCGAGTACTCGCTCTGCAGCGCCGAGATCGGATGCACGGCGTGGGCGCGGCGAATCGTCTCCGCCGAGGCCTCGGAAAGCCCGAGGTAGCGCACCTTGCCGGCATCGACGAGCTCGGCCATGGCACCAACGGTTTCCTCGATCGGCACGTCACGATCGACCCGGTGCTGGTAGTACAGGTCGATGTGCTCGAGTCCGAGGCGGCGCAGCGATGCATCACAGGCCGCGAACACGTACTCCGGGCGCCCGTTGACCCCGCGCACGGTCGGGTCCACCCGGTCGCGCACGATCCCGAACTTGGTCGCGAGAGAACTTCCTCACGCCGGTCGGCGACGGCATGCCCGACGAGCACCTCGTTGTCGCCGTACCCGTATGCGTCAGCGGTGTCGAGCATCGTCACCCCGAGCTCCAGGGCGCGATGAATCGTCGCGATCGCCTCGGTCTCGTCGGCGGCGCCGTAGAACTCGGACATGCCCATGCAGCCGAGCCCTTCCGCCGAGCTGAGGAGACCGCTGTGCCGAGTGAGCGTTGCTCCATGTCCCCCAGTGTCTCACGCAATCACGGTGCCGATCGTTCTATCCCTGTGAAGCTCCCGCCGTTCCAGCAGCTGCTCGACGCTCACGGCCGCGACGTCCACCGGTTCCTGGTGGCCAGCGTCGGTCCGGTGGAAGCCGACGACTGCTACCAGGAGACGTGGGTCGCCGCGCTGCGCGCCTACCCGAGGCTCCGGGATGACTCGAATCTGCGCAGCTGGATCCTGACCGTCGCGCATCGCAAGGCGATCGACTTCGTGCGGGCCCGCGGCCGCCGCCCGCTCCCGGTGGCCGACGTTCCCGAACGCGGAACGCTCGCTGAGCCGCTGCCCGACGAGGACCTCTGGGATCAGGTCCGGCGGCTGCCGCCCAAGCAACGCACCGCGCTCGCGCTGCGCTACGTCGCCGATGCCGGCTACGAGGAGATCTCGGCGGTGATGGGGACCAGCGAGGAGGCGGCACGACGAAATGTGCACGAGGCACTCAAACGACTTCGAACGGAGTACACGCCATGACCGACGACGATCGGCTCGGCTCAGCGCTGCGCGCGGCCGCGCTCGAGCGCAACGCCCTCCCTCCCGGACCTGAGCCAGGCCGCGGCCCGAGCCGGGCTGCTCGATGTCGCCTATGCGACCGTCGACTCTCCGGTGGGACGCTGCTGCTGGCCAGGACGCCACACGGGCTCGTCCGGCTCGCCTACCTCGACGGCGCGGAGGAGCTCGGTGCTGGAGGATCTGGCGGCCCGGATCTCCCCGCGAGTGCTGGCAGCGCCGCGCGCCTCGATCAGCCTCGGCGGGAGCTCGACGAGTACTTCGCCGGGCGCCGGAGGCGCTTCTCGGTCGCCGCTGGACTGGCGTCTGGCGGGCGGCTTCGCCCGGCGCGTGCTGAAGGCCACCGCCACAGATCCCCTATGGGAGCGTCTCGAGCTACAAGCTCGTGGCCGGGGCGGCCGGGAGCCCCCTGGCCTCACGGGCGGCCGGCAACGCGCTGGGCACCAATCCGCTGCCGATCATCGTGCCGTGCCACCGCGTGCTGCACTCAGGCGGCGGGCTCGGCGGCTACACCGGCGGCGTCGAACGCAAGCAGCTGCTGCTCTCGGTCGAAGGGCGATCGGGGTAACGACCGACGCCCACGACGAGCCGTCCGTATCCTCCTGGGCCCACTCCGAGGAGACAACATGAGCAAGCGGGAGATCAGGCGGTCGCTGCCGCCGGGGCCGAGTGTCCCCGGCGCGTTGCAGATGCTCGCGACGTGGAAGCGGCCAGCCGCGTCGCTGGAGCGGCTGCGCAGCCGCTACGGCAAGCGCGATCACGGTGCAGCTGCCGTTCCAGCCGCCGTTCGTGATCCTCTCCGACCCGGACGACATCAAGGATCTGTTCATGGCCGCGCCGGACGTACTGCATCCCGGCGAAGGCGCGCGCATCCTCGAGCCGATCATCGGTCGCAACTCCGTGATCCTGCTCGACGAGGGCCCGCATCTGGAGCAGCGCAAGCTGATGCTGCCGGCCTTCCACGGCGAGAAGATGCAGCGTCTGACCGGTCTGATGACCGAGCTCGCCGAACGCGAGATCGCCGGCTGGCCACAGGACGAGCCGGTCAAGCTCCATCCGCGCCTGCAGCGCCTGACGCTCGAGATCATCCTCCGCGCGGTGTTCGGCCTGGAGCGAGGCGCTCAGCTCGACGAGCTCCGTGACTCGCTGACCGGAGTGCTGGCGTTCGGCGAGAGCCCGCTGTCGGTGATGCCCTGGGCGCACCGGGCCGGCCGCTGGTTCCGGCCGGTGCGGCGCTTCGCCGAGCTCACCCGGCGCACGGACGCGCTGATCTTTCGGGTGATCGAGGAACGCCGGGCCAACCCCGACGACGATCGCGACGACATCCTGGCCATGCTGCTGCAGGCGCGCCACGAGGACGGCTCGCCGATGTCGCCGCAGGAGCTGCGTGACGAGCTGATGACCGCGCTGCTGGCCGGGCACGAGACCACCGCCTCGCAGTTGGCCTGGGCGTTCGAGCGGCTGGCGCGCGAGCCCCGGGTCGCGGCGCGGCTCGCGCAGGAGCTCGACGAGGACAACGGCGACGAGTACCTCACCGCGACGGTCCACGAGGTGCTGCGTCGCAAGCCCGTCCTGCCCAACGCCGAGCCGCGGCTGACCAAGAAGCACGTCCGCATCGGCGACTTCGAGTACCCGCCCGGGGTTGCGCTGCTGGCCAGCGCCTACCTCGTCCATCACGATCCGGAGATCTATCCCGAGCCGTACGCGTTCCGGCCCGAGAGGTTCCTGGGCACCTCACCCGGCACCTACACCTGGATCCCGTTCGGCGGAGGCCGCAGGCGTTGCCTGGGCGCGAGCTTCGCGCTGCAGGAGATGAAGATCGTGCTGCGGGTCGCCCTGCGTCGCTACGAGCTCGCTTCCGGCTCGGCCGGCAGCCGAGTTGACCGCCCGGCGGAGCATCACCTTCAGCCCCGCCGGTGGCGCGAGGGTGATTCTCGCGTGACCGCCGTCCGAGCGGACGCCGTGCGGGAACCCGCATTCGCCGCCACCGCCTGAACAACGTGTTGAACGGGTAGCCGGTCGGCGTGGACCTCCTGCGGCCGGTCAAGGCGTTCGACGCGGTGCAGCAGCGGCATCGCTGGCTGGCCATCCCGATGGCGGTGGTGAAGAAGTTCGGCGATGACCAGGGCGGCAGCCTGGCCGCGCTCGTCGCCTACTACGCGTTCTTCTCGCTGTTCCCGCTGCTGCTCGTGTTCGTCACCATCCTCGGCTTTGTGCTGCAGAGCGATGCCGGCGCTGCAGCACTCGATCAGCAATTCGGTGCTGGCCCAGTTCCCGGTCATCGGCGACCAGCTCGAGCAACAACGTCCACTCGCTCCAACGGACACGTGCTCGTGTTGGTGCTCGGGCTGCTCACCTCGCTGCTGCTCGGGGCTCGGCGTCACCAACGCCGCCCAGAACGCCTTCGACCGCGTCTGGGCGGTGCCGATGAAGGACCGGCCGGACTTCCTCCACGCCCGGCCCCGCGGGCTGCTGCTCCTGGGATCGCTGGGCGTGATGTTCCTCGCGGCGACGGTGGTCACGGGCCTGGTCACCGGCGGGCTGCACCTGGGCGGGACGCTGGGCAAGGTCGCGGCCATCGTCCTGTCGCTGCTGCTCAACGTCGGCCTGTTCATGGCCGCCTTCCGCTTCATGACCTCGAAGACGATCGCCACCCGCTGCCTGTGGGTCGGGGTGATCGTCGCGGCCGTGTTCTGGGAGATGTTGCAGTCGGTCGGCGGGATCTACATCGGCCACGTGCTCAAGCACTCGAACAGCACCTACGGGCTGTTCGGCTTCGTCATCGCACTGCTCGTGTTCCTGCACCTCGGCGCGCAGCTGACGCTCTACGCGGCCGAGATCAACGTCGTCGTCACGCGCAAGCTGTGGCCCCGCAGCCTGCTGGGGCCGCCCAGCGTCCCGGCCGACGAGGAGACGCTGACTGCGCTGGCCAAGGTCGAGGAGCGCCACGACAACGAGCAGGTCGACGTCGAGTTCAAGCCGAGCTAGCGCGCTCCGAGGGGACCAAAACGCGCACCGCCGGCCGCACCTGCGGCGCCGTGGAGGATTTGGCCCCTATACGGGCCCCGCAGCGTCACACCCCGTCGGGCATGTCAGGCGATGCGCACTTTTGGCCTCCGACCCCCGGCCCGGCTCCCCCTAGAACAGCTGCTCGACCGACTCGCCGCCGAGTCATCTCGAGCGGCCAGGAACACAGGCCTCCCTCGGCCGGGCAACCGGCGCACACTGAACGCTGCGGAGTCTCGGTGACCGAGAACTCGCGCCGGCGCACGCCGCCGGTCAGCGCATCGAGCTCTCGCTCCAGCGACTCGGCCTCTTCAGCCCGAAACCGGGCGATCACCGGGTCCTCGGGCGCCTCCAGGAACACGTGCGCCACCTCCACCTCGGCCGCTCCGGCTCGGATCGCCGCGAGCGCGTAGATCAGGCGCTGCGTTGCGTACGAGCCACGGAGCACCGCCGCGGGCGAGCCCCCGTTCAGACGGTCGCTCTTGTAATCGACGACCAGCATGCGTCCGGGCCCCTCCCGTGCCAGGACGTCGAACGCGCCGGTCATCAGCACGCCGTCGGCGAGCAGGAACGTGAATCGCTCCTCGCGCCGGACGTCGCTGGCCCGCCCCAGCCGTGCCGCCAGCTCGCTGGCCGCGAACCCCGCGATCAGTGCGTCGAGCTCCCTCGCCTCCTCGGCGCTCGGCACCGGCTGACCGGGCGCGACGAGCGAGGCCACCGGCACCGGCGCCGGCGCTCCGGGCGGAAGTCAAGCCGCTCCAGCACCGCATGCACGAGGATTCCCCGCTCGGTGCCGGTCAGCCCGCGCCGCGCCGGACGCTCCCGCGCGGGGCGGTGCGGTGCGGCGGAGCCCCAGCACGCGCTCGGCATAGAAGCGATAGCCGCAGCGCCGGTACTCGCCGAGCGCGGAGTAGCTGAGCCGGCTGACCGGCGGCCCCAGGTCCGCGCTCGATCGGCCGTCAGCCGGCTCGGGCACCGCCGCGGTCGGGTGCAGGGGCTCGGGCGCCGACGCGGGCGCCGGACGCCGGCGCGGCTCCGGCGCGCGGCGGCTCGGGCGCCGGCGGGTCCTCCGGCCCGACCGCGATCAACCTGATGCCGTTGTCAGTCACCCCAGAGCCCTCCAACACGCGCGTCGCGATGTCAGGGATGAACGCCGGGCCGATCCAGGCCATCGGTCCGCTGCCCGCCGTTGGCCTGCCACCTCTCGAAGTTCGAGGCGCCGCTGAGGATCAGGCGCTCCCGGGCGCGTGTCATGGCAACGTAGAAGAGGCGACGCTCCTCCTGCTGCTCGAGCCGCTGCTCCTCCGCGCCCAGCGCGGTGTAGGCCAGTGCGGGCTCGCGCTTGCCGGTGCCTGGCTCGGCCAGGCGCAGGCCGATGCTGCCGTCACGCCCCACCCGGATCAGCGGCGCGCGCCGGATCGGACCGCGACCCAGATCCGCCACGCAGACGATCTCGAACTCCAGCCCCTTGGCGCGGTGGATCGTCATCAGCCGCACCGCGTCGAGCGCCTCCCCCTCCACCGGAGCCTCGCTCTCGCGGCTGTCCCCGGAGCCGCCCCAGCCACTGCTGCGGGCGCGCACGAGCTCCAGAAACCCGCGCAGATCCAGGCCCGCGGCCGCCTCGTGCTCTCGGCCCAGCCGCATCAGTTTGCGAACGTTGGCCAATCGCCGCTGACCCCCCGGCAGCTTCAGCATCGCCAGGTCGTAGCCGGTGAGCTCGAGAACGCGTTCGATCAGCTCCTCGACCCCGGTCCGGGGCACCGCGGCGCGCTCGGCCGAGAACCACCCGGCGAAGCGATCCAAGCGCTCGCGATCAACCGCAGCCAGGGTGTCCAGGCGTCCCTCCGGCTCACGCAGGACCCACCACGGATCGCGACCCGACTGCCGTGAACTGGCCATCAGCCCGACCAGGGCGTCGACCGAGGCGCCGACCAACGGCGAGGCGAGAACCGTCAGCAGTTGCTCCTCGTCGCGCGGGTTGGCCAACGCGCGCAGATAGGCGACGAGATCGACGACCTGCGGGTGAGCCCAGTAGCCCCGTCCGCCGATCACGTAGGTGGGGACGTCCAGGTCCTCGAGGGCACGTTCGTAGGCCCGCAGATCCGTGGTGGCCCGGGTCAGCAGCACGATCTCGCCCGGGGCCGCGCCGCCGTCGACCAGCTCCCGGACCCGCCGGGCCAGCGCCGCGGCCTCGGCCAGGCGCCACGGCGCCGCCAGTCCGTCCTTGGTCCAGTCCGCACCCTTGTCCGCCACCAACAGCTCGACCACCGGCTCCTCGGCAGACGGGCTGGCGCGTCCCGCGCGCAACGGACGAAAGCGCTCCCCGAGCACATCCGCGAACGCCGCGTTCAGCGCGTCCAGGATCTCAGGCC
Organism: uncultured Solirubrobacterales bacterium; assembly: GCA_963828535.1. Taxonomy (GTDB): domain Bacteria; phylum Actinomycetota; class Thermoleophilia; order Solirubrobacterales; family Solirubrobacteraceae; genus Palsa-465. The sequence goes on along the minus strand of CAWHEM010000003.1, from coordinate 42,715 downwards.
GCGAGCGAAAGTTGATGTCCAGCGTCGCGCGCGCGCCGACGGCGGCCAGGCGCTCGCCCAGTCGTTCGAACAGCTCCACGTCAGCGTGCCTGAACCCGTAGATCGATTGCTGCGCGTCCCCGACCATGAACATGTTCCCCGCGGCGACCGATTCGATCAGCTCCAGCTGCACGACGTTCGTGTCCTGAAGCTCGTCGACCATCACGTAGGCGAACCGCTCGCGCGAAGCGCTCGCGCAGCTCGGCGTGGCGAGCCAGCATGTCACGGGCCAGCAGCTCCAGATCCTCGAAGTCCAGCCCGGAGCAATCCCGCTTGCGCCGGCTGTACTCGGTGCCGAAGCTGATCAGCAGATGCTGCAGCAGCCGGTGCGTCGCCTGCGCGCGCTGATGCTCGCAGGCCTCGCGAAAGCGCTGGAGCGCCTCGGCATAGGCCAGGCAGGCCGGGCGTCGACAGCGCCGCGCCGTTGCCGCCGGGCAGCGACACCCGGTCCAGCTCGCCCGGCCACGGGCTCGGCGAGGGCCACGATCTCGGTGCAGCGCTCGAGCCGATCCAGCGCCTGCGCCACGCGCACGGCGGGATCGGGAACCCCGCCCAGCTCTCCGGCCAGCGACGCGCGCAGCCTGCGCGAGCTGCTCGCGCAGCAGCTCCAGGTCCGGCGCCGGACCGAGCGGAGGCAGGGCCGGGTGCAGCTCGCCGCGCGCCCGCAGCTCACGGTAGATCCCGATGATCGCTCCACGCAGCGGCTCGCTGCCGTAGGCCGCGATCAGATCGATCCCGCCTGGTTCGTCCTGCGCCAGCCCGTCCAGGGCGACGTCGAACGCCGCGTCGGCCAGCCGTTCGGCCTCCGGCTGATCGAGCACGGTGAAGTCGGGATCGAGGCCGGCGGCCAGCGCGTGGGTGCGCAGGATCCGGGCGCAGAAACCGTGAATGGTCGAGATGAAGGCGCCCTCGGTGGCTCGTGCCGCTTCGATCAGGCCGAGCTCCCGCAGCCGACCGCGGATGCGCTCACGCAGCTCAGCCGCGGCCTTCTCGGTGAAGGTGATGGTGAGAATCGCCGCGACGTCGACACCGTCCTCGACGACGGCACGGACGAACCGCTCCACCAGAACCGAGGTCTTCCCGCTGCCCGCGCTCGCGTCCAGCAGCAGATCTCCGCTGCGGCGCTCGATCGCCGCCCGCTGCTCCGGCGTGAACTCCATCAGCTGATCCTGCAGATGCCCGGGTACCGGCAGCCGTCCCGTGAGCAGGTCTCCGGGCACGGCTTCAGTACGCCGCTGCGCAGCTGCCCCGCGAGGGCCACCGCACGTGCCCGCGCGTCATCGAGCACTTCCTCGAGCTGCTCACGATCCCGGCCATCGTTGGACACCACCCCTGATCCGACCGGGGCCCCTTTGAGGAACACCCCTCGCGGGCGCAGGTCGCCGCCGCCGAGGGGCTGGTAGAGCCCCGCCACCGGGTCGTGCCCGAGCAGCTCCCTGACCGCGATCATGTAGAGCGCGACCTGGAAGCGCCGGTCGGTGCTCCAGCGCGCGCCCTGCTGCTCGGGTCGGGCAGCGCCGCTCTTGTAGTCCCGGACCAGCGCACGACCGCTGCCATCGGGGTCGACATCTACGCGATCGACCACGCCACGCAAGAAAATCCGGTCGCTTCCCTCGCCGAGCGCCACGGGCGGCAGCGACCCTCCGTCGCCCTCGAAGCCGAACCGGAGCTCGAGTCCCTCGGGCTTCCAGTCGCATCCGTCGCCGGCCTCCTGCGATGAGATAGCGCCGAAGGTCCGCCTCGATCGACCGCAGCACGGCGGTGCGCACCGCCTCCGACCGACCCGGGGCGATGGTCGGCGGAACCTCGGCCACGACGTCATCGAGGATCCGCAGCGCATCGGCGAGGTTCTCCGCCGTCACCGGGCCCTCGCAGGCGCCCCAGCGATCTCCTCCAGCGCCTCGTGCATGTAGCTGCCGCGAACCAGCGGCTCGGGATCGGGCTCGAACCGCGCTGGTGAGAGCTGGCGGTCCATGAGCCATTTCACCGGACAGTCCGCGTAGGTCTCCAGCGCGCCTCCGGAGACGATGTCCTTGTGGCGGACGTGAGTGAGTCGCCTGCTCGCCCAGCGCATGCACCGGCGAGGCGGGAGCGGTGGCCGAGGCGCAGCCGAGGCGATGGCCCGTGCCTGCTCGCGGGCGGTGGGCGCGGTGGCCGGATCCCAGACCACGTCGGCCAGCAGTCGCCGCTGACGCCGCTCGGAACCAATCCTCGACGAACAGGTCGGCCACGTCGGCGATGAACGGCGAGGGCAGCGCCAGGTTTCCCTCCTCGTCCGAGCTGCGGTAGCTGAACACCAGCTGCTCGGTGGCCCGGGAGACGCAGGCGTAGAACAGGTAGCGCTCGCGGGCCAGCGCATCCTCGGTCGCCGGCAGCCGCAGGCCCGAGGCGAGGGCCAGCTCCCGCCGCTGCTCATCGGAGAGAAACGGCTCGCTGGAGCCGGGCATCGGGAACTCGCCCTCGTTGAGGCCGCAGACGAACACGGCGCGGAAGCGCCGCGCGCGGATGGCCAGCGGCTCGGCCAGCAGCACGGCACCGCGGCGGACCGGCTGTCCGGCATCGACCTCGAGGCGCTCGAGCAGCGTGAGCAGCTCGGCCCCGTTCAGCCGCTCATCCAGCTCCTGCACCTCCTCCAGCGCCGTGATCAGCACCGAGAGCGCCCGCGCATCAAGCTCCGCGGAGGGATCGAGGATCGCCGCCGCGCCGCGGTGCGGGGCGGCGAACATCCTCCGCGCCTGACGGGCCAGTTCGCGGCTCAGATCCTCCGCGGCCCGCAGCCGGTCGATCTCGTCGAGGTCCCACCCCAGCCGCTCGCGCGCCTGCCCGGGCGTGCTGAGGGCCTCGCGACGGATCTCCGCTTCAAGCGCGTCGGCCAACTCGATGCCGGTCAAGCCGACCCGGGGCACGCAGCAGATCCAGCAGGTCATCGGCGGAAGCCTCGGGGGCCAGCGCGCATCTGGCCAGCGCCCGCACCGACCGCCCCAGCGCCGTATGCGTGAACGGGATCCGGTGGCGGCTGGCCAGGGCGATCCCGTAGCGCCGGAATACGCCGGCCATCACCGGTGCGGTGCGGGCCAGCGAGCGACATACGACGACGACCTCCTCGGCCGCGACGCCCGCCCTCAAGAGCGTCAGCACCTCGCCCGCCACCAGCTCGGCCTCGGCCAGCTCGCCGCCGGCCTCGAGCAGGCGGACGGCGTTGCCGGGATCGATGCGCTCTCGCCCGGGCTCGAACAGAAACGCTCGAGGTGGTGCAGGGCCGCACGGGCCCCGGGCGCGTAGTACTCGTCCAGTGCCGGCAATTCCTTGACCCGCTGCGCGATCGTCCGTAGCTCCTGGACGACTTCCGCGCGCGCGCTCAGCGCGGCGCGGGCCGGCTCATAGGTCAGCGACACCGTCACCTCCACGCCGACGATCCGGGCCAGCGTCTCGACAACGTCGCGCTCGATCGCCAGGAGATCGTCGAAGCCGTAGACGAACACCGGGGTTTCGCCCCAGCGCCCCGGCTGCGCTCGCAGGGCATCGATCGCGCGCCAGACGTAGAGCTCGGCGTCGACAAGCCCCAGGCGCTCGAACTCCCGCACATACGCCCGGTAGAGCGAAGCCACCTCGCGTGCGTATCCGAGACGCCGCTCGTCCTGCGCCGCCCATGCCTTCAGCGCCTGGGCGAAGCGCTGCGGGGTGATCAGCGATCGCTGCAGCTCCGCGATCAGCTGACCGGCCGCCGCCGGGAAGCCCGGTGCGGAGGCCGATCCGCCCAGCACCTCGAGTTCGAGGCCCGACAGGGCACGGGCCAGAACCCGCTCGCGCTGAAGCTCGGAAAGGCGTCGACCGCCCGGGCCCACCCGCCGGGCGATCTCGCCCGCCAACCCCGAGAACGTGACGATGGAACCCACCACCGCGCCCTGCTCGGCCAGCTCACGCGTGTAATGCTCGGCATCGACGGCGGTCGGCACCACCAGTAGCGCGCCCCGGCGCGAGGCATCCGCAAACGCGCCCAGCACCTCGCCGGCTTTTGCCGAGTTCGCCGGGCCGAGTACGAGCGTCAGCGCCATCGGCCTATGGTGGCGAGTGCCCCTGACGGCGCCGGCGCTAGGCGATCAAGCGGCGGCGGGCTCTTCAGCGGGTGCGGCGGCCGGCGCCTCGTCGGCCTCGGCTTCAGGCGGCTTGGCGCCCTCCTTGGCCCAGGGCTCGTCGAACTCGACGCGCCACTTGCCCTCGTCGCTCTGCTGAAGCGCCAGCCGTGACCGGAAGCTCTTCCCCGAGCGCCCCTTGAAGCCGGTGACCGGCTTCTCGGTGCGTCCGGTCTTGATCAGCTCCCTGGCCACGACGATCGGCAGCTGCTTGCCCGCCTTGGACTTCCAGATCACGAACCCGCACCCCGGATCGTCCCGCGACCAGCACGAATAACCTTTGCGGTTCTCGACGATGTCGTGGCCGCAGACCGGGCACGGCCCAAGGTTCGCCCGCGGGATCCTGACGTCCTTGAGATTGGCGTCCAGTTCGGCCACCGTCGCCTCGGTGAACTTGACGATGTCACCCATGAACGCCTCGCGGGAGTCGGCTCCGGTCTCGATCTTGGCCAGCCGGTGCTCCCAGTCGCCGGTCAGTCCGGGCGAGGTCAGTGCGTGCTCGCCGAGCAGGCGGATCACGTTGAGGCCCTTCTCGGTCACCACCAGCGCGCGGCCGTCGCGCTCGATGTAGGCGACCTGGAGCAGCCGCTCGATGATCGCGGCGCGGGTGGCGGGGGTGCCGATCCCGGATTCCTTCATCGCCTCGCGCAGCTCGTCCTCGTCGACGAGCTTGCCCGCCGTCTCCATCGCGGCCAGCAGCGCACCCTCGGTGTAACGGCGGGGCGGCTTGGTCACCTTCTCCTCGGAGCCGATCTTCTCGACCTCCGTCTGCTCTCCGCGCTCGAGCTTCGGCAGCTGCTGCTCGCGGCCCTCGTCGTCCTCGCCGCGCTCGGTGTCGGCATCGGCGGTCTCGCCATAGACTCCGCGCCAGCCCGGGACCAGCATCACCTTGCCGCGCGTACGGAACACGTGGGTGGCCACGGTGGTCTCCACGCGGGTGTTCTCGAACACGGCGTCGGGGTGGAAGATGGCCAGAAACCGCTTGACCACCAGGTCGTAGATGCGACGGTCGTCGCTGTTCATCTTGTCGACCGGATGGCGCTCGGCCCGGGTCGGGATGATCGCGTGGTGGTCGGTGACCTTGGCGTCGTTGACCACCCGGCCCAGCGGCAGGACGTCCAGACCCGAGCACGTACTTCGAGCCTGCCGCGTACTCGGGCTGCTCGCCGACCAGGCCGGCGATCGGCTTGATGTCCCCGATCATGTCCTGGGTGATGTAGCGGGAGTTGGTGCGCGGGTAGGTCAGCGCCTTGTGCTCCTCGTAGAGGCGCTGGGCGGCGGCGAGCGTTCGCCGGGCCGAGAACCCGAAGCGGCTGTTGGCGTCGCGCTGGAGCGAGGTCAGGTCGTAGAGCAGTGGCGCGCGCTCTTTGCGCTCGGTCTTCTCGAGCTTGGTGATCTCACCGGTCTGGCCCTCACAGGCGCGGACGATCTCAGCCGCTTCTCCGCTGACTTGATCCGCGGATTGGCGCCCGCGTGGTAGCGACCCTCGTACTCCCTGCGGTCGGTCACGGTGGCGAAGCTCGCGTCGACGATCCAGTACGGCTCGGGCTTGAAGTCCCGGATCTCCTGCTCGCGGCGGGCCAGTATGGCCAGCGTCGGCGTCTGCACGCGTCCGAGCGAGACGGCGCCATCGAAGGAGGAGCGCAGGCGGATCGTCGCGGCACGGGTCGCGTTCATGCCCACGATCCAGTCTGCCTCCGAGCGTGAGCGGGCGGCGGCCTCGAGCGAGGCGAGCTCCGCTGCGGGGCGCAAGGCTGCGAACGCGTCCTTGATCGCCTGGGTGGTCATCGAGTTCAGCCACAGCCGCTGGACCGGCTTCTTGGAGCCGGACTTCTCGTACAGGTAGGCGAAGATCAGCTCGCCCTCTCGTCCGGCGTCACAGGCATTGATGACGTTGTCGATGTCGCTGCTGCCGAGCAGTCGCTTGACCACGTTCATCTGTTTCTTCGAGCGCTCGTCGCGCACGACGAGCTTGAAGCGATCCGGCACGATCGGGAGGTCCGCCATCCGCCACTTCTTGAAGCGATCCTCGTACTCGTCGGGATCGGCCAGCTGGACCAGGTGCCCAACCGCCCAGGTCACGGTGTGCTCCGGTCCCTCCAGATAGCCCTCGTGCTTGGTGAACGCACCGGGGAGCACGCGGGCAAGGTCACGGCCCACGGAAGGCTTCTCGGCGATGACTAGGGTCTTGGACATAGGTCCGCCGGAGGGTAGCGCTCACCGCAAGCACCGCCGACGAGCCGGTGAGGGCTCCCCTTGCCCTCAGCCCAGCTTGGCCACGCGGCCGAGCACCGCCGCCAGCCCCAGTTCCTCCGCCGTGGCCGTCGCCGCTGCCAGCAGCGATCGCCCCTTCGCGGATTCGGGACCGAGCATGCGCGCATACTCGAGCTGAGTGTGGGCCAGGCAGACCGGCGCCTTCAACGCCGCCTCCGCCACCAGCGCCCGCTCGAAGTGCTCGGTCGCCTCGCGGGTACGACCCATCGTCGCCGCCAACCGCCCCAGGTAACGCGCGGCGGAGCCCAGGCAGACGACAGCGAGTCCGATGACCACGTTCGCCTCCCGGTACGGCGTCAACAGCTCGTAGAGGTGCACGGCTCGCTCCGCGTCGCCGAGATCGGCGCAGCAGTCAGCCAGAAGCGTGATCGCCGTCATCCAGTCGCCATCCTGCTCGATGTCCCGAAAGTTCCGGCTGGCCACCGCGTCCAGCTCGGCTCGGGCTTCCTCGGTGCGGTCGAGCTCGCACAGCAGCGTTGCCAGCGCCGCCCGCCAGACCGGGCGCAGCGGATTGCTGCGCACGAGTTCGCGCGCCGGCTGCTCAAGCTCGGCCATCCGGCCCTGTTCGCGGCGGATCGCCAGCAGCTGCGCTGCGTAGTACTGGGGCGCCGTGACGGTCTCTCCCGGCGCCCCCAGGGCCAGCGCCTCGGCGGCGAATCGTTCGGCTTGCACCAGCCGCCCCGCCAGCAACGCCCGCATCGCGCGCCAGACGGAGGCGTTCCAGAGATACAAGGGCTGTCGCAGTCGATCGGCTCCGGCCGCGAAGGCCTCGATCTGCGCGTTGACCGCATCGGAGTCGCCGTGCTCGAGCAGATCGACCACCAGCCAGGCGTGTCCCTGGAGCGCCAGCTCGAGGTCACCGGCCTCGCGGCCGAGCGTGAGCAGCTCGGTCGCATCCGAGAGTCGCTGCTGCAGATGGCCGGGATCCCAAAACGCGCGCCGGCGTGCGGCGGCCGCCAGGGCACGGGCCTCGGGATCCCCCAGCTCGTCCGCAATCTCGGTCGCCTCTTCGGCCAGCTCGACCATCCGCCCGCGGCGAGGTGAGTAATAGAGAGCGCCGCAGGCACGAGTCAGCAGGGCCACTCGCTCGACGGTGCGCTTTCCTGCCGTCATCACGAGCGCCTGCTCGAGCAGGGCGATCAGCGGCTCGTCGATCACGCCAGGAGGCTGGATGTAGCGCCTCGAGGCGCCGATCGCGGCACGGGCGACGCCCACGCTGTCGTTGCGGCCCGCGGCGATGGTCGCCGCCTCCCTGAAGATCCCCCACGCCGAAGGCCGCTCGCCGGCGCGAACCCGTGCCTCCCCGAGCAGCAACAAGAGATCGCAGCGACGTTCGATCGCCTTGGGTTGGAAGCGCTCCTGGACCTCCAGCGCCCGCGCGTAATGCTCCGCGGCCTCCTCATGAGCGAGCATCAGCGTCGCCTGCTCCCCGGCTCGGCACGCATAGGCGATCGCCTTCTCAGCCTCCTCCGGTCCAGCGGCTCGCGTGAAATGCAGCGCCAGGGAAGTCAACTGAGCGTCGTCGCCCTGAGCCTCGAGCGCCTCGCCGACACGGCGGTGATTGCGTGCCCGGCGCGGGAGCGACATGCCTTCGTAGAGCGTCTCTCTGATCAGAGCATGGGAGAAGCTATAGCGGCCCGGATCTCGCGACGCCTGCACCACCAATCCCCCCGCCAGCGCCTCATCGAGAGCGTTGAGGAACTGGTCCTCCTCGAGTGAGGCGACCCGTTCGAGCAGGGCCAGATCGAAGTCGCGTCCGATCACCGCCGCGAGTCGTAGCCACTCCATCGCCGGCGCCTGCATCCGGGCGAGTCGGACCGCGATCACCTCCTTGACGCCGTCGGGAAGTCCGACTCGGCGCAGCTCACGAGCGTCGGCCTCATCGGTGCGCACGCCGGCCTCCTGGAGATGGCGCACGATCTCCTCGATGAAGAATGGGTTCCCCTCGGTCTCAAGGTAGAGCCCTCGGCAAAGGGCGACGGATGGGGTGCCGCCGGCGCGGATCCTCACGAGTTCAGCGGTCTCGGACTCGGTCAGGCCGCCGACCGTGATCTGCGTGACCAGCCGCTCTCGCCGCAGCTCTCCCAGGGACTGTGCGAAGCCGCCCTCATAGGTCTCCGTGGAGCGATAGGAGCCGAGCACAAGAACGCGACGGAGATCCGGCGCGCGCGCGATGTGACGGAGCAACAGCAGTGTCGGGCGGTCGGCCCACTGGAGGTCGTCCAGCACCAGCAGCAACGGGGCCGAGGCGGAGATTTCCCCCAGCAGCCCTGCGACCGCCTCGAACAGCCGGTAGCGCTCCATATCGGGATCGCCCTCGACCGGCGCCGGAAGGTCAGGAGCCCGGCGGCGCAGCTCGGGCACCAGCCGCGCCAGTTCCGAGCCGTACTCACGCGCGCTGGCGCGCAGATCGCTGAACGGCACGTGGATCACGTAGTGACGCAGGGCCTCCACGAACGGCTGATAGGGCAGCAGCGCCTCCTGGGGGGAACGGCCGGCCAGCACGAATCCGCCTGCAGCGTGGGCGTGCCGAGCCAGCTCGGCCACCAGCCTCGTCTTCCCGATCCCGGCATCGCCGACCAGCAGCGCGAGCCGTCCGTCCGCGTGGCGGCTGCGATCGTATTCCGAGCGCGGATCCGCCTCCCCCGCTCGGGTCCAGAGCTCGACGAGCTGCTCGAGCTCGGCGGTTCGGCCGACCAGCGGCGCCTCGCCGCGCGCCAGCAGCTCCGCGGGCAGCCCGATCGTCGCGCCGGCCGTCACTGCGCCCGCGTCGGCTGACTGCTCGGCGGCAGACCTATATCTGGATCCCGGTCGCAGGAGCTGCTCGTGCGCCGCAATCGTCTCCGGCGAAGGATTTGTGCCGAGCTCGTCGCGCAGCAGAGTGCGCAGCTGATCGAACACTCTCAGGCCTTCAGCGACGTTGCCCTCGGCCGCCAGCGCCTGCATCAACAGGACGTAGCCTGACTCGCGGTACGGCTCAGCCTCGATCAGGCTGCGCGCCGCACGCTCTACCGACGTACGCTGAGCGCGGCCGAGACCCAGCCCGGCACGTCCGATCACCTCGAGCGCCTGCATCCGGATGTCCTCCAGCTCACGCCGGCGCGGTTCCAGCCAGGCGGCCTGCGCGCCGGGCAGCAATCCGCGCGCCGCGATGTTCAGCGGGACCTGCGCCAGGGCCCAGGCGCTGCGGGCATCTCCGCGCTCGAGCGCCTGACGAGCGCGCTCCACCGCCAGTGCCGCGGCTTCGACATCGATCCACACCGGCGTCGGCAGCTCGAGCACCAGCTCGTCCCGTCCTGCCAGCGCGTCGCTGCCGAGCGCCGAACGCAAGCGGGAGAGCAGGGTCCGCAAGGCGGCGTCCTGCGAGACGGGCGCGTGATCGGGCCACAGCGCGCCGATCAGCTCCTCCCGTCCGACCGGCCGGTCGCGGTTGAGCAGCAGGTAGGCCAGCAGCAGCGGCACCTGCTTGCCCCGCAGCCCACCGGCGAGCTGCGCGCCATCGATCTCCACGGACAACCGCCCGCAGAGCTGGATTCTGGTTCGTTCGGTGGCGGGTCCAGCCTCCGGCAACGATTTGGAAACGTATCGACAACGGCCGTCCGTCAGCTTTCCGACCGTGGTCACCGGGGCCACAGAACCGACGCCCTCGAGAGGGGCGCACGAGGAGGAGTTGAGCCGCATCCATGGCTACGGCCACGAACCAGAACGGACACCGTCGGATCGCCTTTTGCGAGTGCGGGGCGCAACTCGCCGGAGAATCCGAGCAGGAGCTGTTCGATGCGGCTCAGCGACACCTCGCCCATCATCACCCCCAGCTCCTTGGGGCGCTGGAGCTGGAAATGGTGCATCAGATGGCCGAGGACGTCGGGGGGCACTAAAACGCGTACGGGCGGGCGGTGTGCAGACCACCGCCCGCCCCTGGCGTTCTCATCGTTGTGACGCCGGCGGCGAGGCGACCCTGAGGACGCTGGTGCTGCACTAGCCCGAGCAGGTACCGGTGCTGACCGGCGAGGTCCGCGCTCGTGCGGTGACGAGTTGCGCTCTCACCAGCGCGTTGGGAACGGCAAATCCCCCCGCGGCGGAGCTGTGGGCGCTGTCGCCCGATCCCGTGATGGCGGCGAACACCGTGGCCACCACGCGGCCGGTCGCGTCGACCAGCGGTCCGCCGGAGTTCCCGGGACGCACGCGTCCGCGCAGCGACACGATGCTGCGCACCACCGGCCCTCTGCCGTAGGCATCCTCGGTCCGGACGCGCTGCGTCTGACCGAGCCTGCCCGGTTCGGCGTCGAACGGACCGTCGAGGGGATACCCGAGGATGGCCGCCGCGGCTCCCGGACGCGCGTCGGCCGCCAGACCCAGCGCGGGGCTCCTCAACCCGGACACGCGCAGGATCGCGATGTCGTCATGAGGGCTGAAGGCGATCGCCTGGGCGTTCAGCGAGGACGCCTGGCCCCCAGTCTGGACGACGGTGTCCGTTTCTCCGGCGACGACGTGTGCGTTCGTGACGACGATGCCCGGCGCGGCAACCCAGCCGCTGCCTTCGATCCCGAGGCCGCAGGCAGTTCCGATGACGCGCACGACGCTCGGTGCCGCCGCGCGAACGCCACGGGTAGCGAGGATGCCGCGAGTGGGCGCCGGGACGTCCGCGGCCGGGCCGTGAACCGAGGGCAGCGGATCGAACCGCGCCAGGGCGTTGAGGATCGGTCCGGAGGGCGGGAGCAGCTGGTTGAGGCCGCGCAGGATGGCGGAGCGCTGGAGGTCCCGCCGCAGATTCTCCGAGCCGGAGGATTGCAGCGCGACCGCGCCGATGATCCAGGCGATCCCGAGTCCCACGCACGCGGTCAGCGCCGCTCCGAAGAGACCGTCGATGGCGCGCAGCCCCGGAAGCCGCAGGGCGGCGCGGGCATGCAGGCCAAGCCCTTCGAAACCGCTGGCCAGGACCCCCCCGACGAGCAACGCGCCGACCAGACCGAACAGGGCCGAATACTGCGAATGCGAGTGGTCGGGCAGCAGCAACGGGGCGATCCGCGTGCCCAGGAAGGCACCCAGCGCGAATCCCACCAGCGACAGGGCCCCGACGATGAAGCCCTGCAGGTACCCGTAAAAGGCCAGCAGCACGGTGAAGGCGAGGATCAGCCAGTCGATCGCTGTCACCTTCAGGAGGTTATCCCTGGATCACAAGTCCGCTTTATCTTCTACCGTTCCGCGTTGAGGTGGCACAAGGCCTGGTAACTGGGTTGGGCGAACGGTCGGGGCTGCGACGGGACGCCCGGCGCAACAAGCTGATTCGCAGAGCGGGTCCGCTCGGCGTGCTGGCGGTCGTCGCCTTCGTAGCCGGCGTGGTGCTGGCCGGCGGTCCCGGCCGGGCCGAACGGCAGCTCGTGACCGAGTACGTGAATTCGTGGACGCACGGCGACTACGCGCACATGTACTCCCTGCTCGATGCCGGCTCGCATCGTCAGATCTCGCAGGCGCAGTTCGTCCGGTCGCTGCGTGCCGCCGCGGCCACGGCCACGTTGGCCTCGATCAGCCGCGGAAACGTCGGCTCGCGCTCGGGCGCCGCCATCCCGGTCCGCATGCTGGTGCGCACGCGCGTCTTCGGGAGGTTGCGGGAAATCCTGACGGTCCCGCTCAGTGGCAGCGGCAGCAGCGCCCGGATCCACTTCACCACGGCGCTGCTGTTTCCCGGTCTTCGGCCCGGCGAGCAGCTGACCCGGGAGGTTTCGCTGGCGCCGCGCGCGGACCTGCTGGCCCGCGATGGAACGCCGCTCGCCCAAGGGGCAGCAAGAACCTCACCAATCCCGGACGTGGCCAGCCAGATCGTCGGCACCCTGGGGCCGATTCCGCCGGCCAACGCCTCGGCTTACGCCGCCCAGGGCTATCCACCGGACGCGCGGGTCGGGCTCAACGGGCTCGAGCGGGTGTTCCAAGCCGAGCTGGCCGGAACGCCAGGTGGAGTGCTCTTGGCCGGGCGTCGGCCGCTGGCCACCGTCGCGCCGGTCGCGGGGGCGACGGTGACGACGACCATCAGCCCGCCGCTCGAGCGGGCGGCGGTGACCGCGATGGCGGGAAGGTACGCCGGAATCGCCGCGATGGATCCGCGCACGGGCGGGCTGCTGGCCCTCGCCGGGGTGGCGTTCTCGGCGCTGCAGCCACCCGGTTCGACGATGAAGATCATCACCGCCACCGGCGCGCTCGAGGCGGGGATCGTGAAGTTGGGTGACGTGTTCCCCATCCAGACCTCCGCCACCCTCGAGGGATTCAACCTTCAGAACGCCAACGGCGAGGCCTGCGGCGGGACGTTCCTGAACGCGTTCGCCGTCTCATGCAACTCGGTGTTCGCACCGCTGGGGGCCAAGCTGGGGGCCGCGCGGCTGGTCGACATCGCGCAGCGCTTTGGCTTCAACCAGCCGCCGTCGATTCCGGGAGCCTCCGAGCCGACGATCCCCTCAGCCAGCACCATCGGCGATGCGCTCGCGGTCGGCTCCTCGGCGATCGGCCAGGGCATGGTCCAGAGCACTGCCCTCGAGATGACCGACGTCGGGGCCACGATCGCGATGGGAGGACGTCGGCCGATCCCCACGCTGCTGTTGCACGCCCGCCCACTTTTCGTTCACGTGGTCAGTCGCCACATCGCCGGCCTCGTCCAGCGGCTGATGATTGCGGTGGTCGAATTCGGGACCGGGACGGTGGCCCAGATCCCGGGCGTCGTCGTGGCCGGCAAGACGGGCACGGCCGAGTTGCGGAACACCACGGACCCTGGAACGAGCGGCTCACCGACCAACACCGATTCCTGGTTTGTCGGCTACGCGCCCGCCGGGCGCCCGCGCATCGTCGTCGGGGCCCTGTTCCCGGCCCAGGGCGCCGGCGCCACCACCGCGGCGCCGGCGGTCCGCGATGTCCTCGTGGCGGGGCTGGCGGCGCACTGAGATGTTCTCGGTCGTGAGCTGAGCCTCAACCGGTCGCGTCCCGGCACCCGATACGCCATTGCGACACGCCCGCGCGGCGATTGATCGGCCCTTTCCGTGGCTTGGGTCAGGGCGTCTTTCCGGAGCCGATGCCCTGCGTAGGCGCGCTCTGCGCGGGAAGGCTGCTGCCCTGCACAGTTGCACTGCTCCCAGCTCCACTTCCCGGGCCGCCGCCGCCTGAACTGGATGGGGCCGCGGGCGCCGGGGCAGAAACCGGTGTCGAGGATGGGCTCACTCCGGGGGTCACGGGCGTCGCCGCGACCGTGCTGGGCGCTGGCGTGCTCGGCGTCACGGCTGCCGGCTGGACAGCCGGGGCGCGGTGCCTGGTTCGTTTGACTGGACGCCGGGAGTGATGGGCAGGCCGGGGATGCTTCCGCGCTTGCGCAGCTGGTATCGGGACCACTGCGGCTCCTGAAGCAGGACTCGAGAAACTCTCTTGCGCCGGGTGCGCCGGCCTACCTGAGCCGCCGCTGGCGCCGAGTACGGCGGCAACCGCTACCGCGGCTAGGAGACCGCCGGCAGCAACCAGCCCGAGGAGTTTCCGGCGAGGCGGCCGGGAAGCGAGGGCCGCTTCGCTTGAGGAGGCGCCTTCGTCGGCGGCGGCGGCCGCCGGCATGGCCGCGGTTGCTGCATCGGCCACCAGCGCCGGAGAGGCGGGGCGGGGCGCTGCGGCCGCTGGCGTCGGCGCTGGCGCTGGGCGGCGTCGGTGCGCGGCGTGGCGGGCGCTGCCCGGCCGCGCGCTGACGTCGGCGCGGCGTCGGTCGCGTCGCTCGCCACCAGCCAGGCCGCCGCAGCATCAGCAGCCGCACCCCGAGCCGTCTTCACGTGGTTGCTTGATGTCGTCGCGCCGACGTGCCACGGCGCCGCCCACGCTTCGGATATCGCCGAGGCAAATGCCGCTTCGGCGCGGTCAGCCTGCTGCTCGACCTCGCGACAGCGCGGGCAACTCCGGAGGTGCTCTCCCAGTCGGCCGTCAGCTGTCCCGTCCAGCTCTCCGTTCGCGCGGGCCGCCAGTTCGGCCGGGACCTGCGCACACACGTCCTCGTGTTCCGCGCTCAGTAGCCCTCGCCAGCCGGCCCGACCCGGTGGTTTGGGCGCGTGTCTAGCAGCACTCACGCGGGTCGCTCTAAGCAGGTCCTCCGACGATTCATCAGCCGCCGCGCTCGCCAGGATTTGCTCAGCCACCTGGTGTGCCGCTTCTGGCGGCAAATAGTGCTCGCAATATCCGAACACCGCCTCGACCGACCGAGCGCTAAGGGCAGGCTGGGATGGCTTGTCAGCGCTGTCAACCAGCCACCTCGACGGGTCGGCGGAAGGCTCAATGCCTGGCTCGGTCGCCGCGTTCGTGGGAGTCGCGGTGGTCGCGGCTATTTTCTGAGGTAGCCAAACGTCCGCGCTGCGCTCGGGCGCGTTCTCCATGTGGTCCGCTGCGGAGCCTTCGGACGTACCAACCGGAGGCAGCCAGCGGCTGGAACCCTCGTGCTCGGAAGGTTCTGGTTGATGCGAACTCGCGTCGTGAACCTCCGTCTCGCCCGCGATCCCGAGCGGCGACGGATCTGCGGACACCTCTGGAGCCGCGGACACCTCTGGAGCCGCGGACACCTCTGGAGCCGCGGACACCTCTGGAGCCGCGGACACCTCTGGAGCCGCGGACACCTCTGGAGCCGCGGAGACCTCTGGAGCCAAGGGACGGTCAGGCCAGGTCTCAGCGGCGGAGCGATCGGGTTCGGCCTGCGGCGTTAGCCCCACCACCGGTTCTGGCCGGGCACGAACCGGCGTGTACGGAGGCGCAGACGGCTCTGATGACTGGTCTAGGAACCGACCGATCAGCCCTCCCCTCCTGCGCCGTGGCGACATGAGGCACAGGATAGTGGTACGCCGAGGAAGGTGGTGGGTGTTATCGCGCCCGGAACGCCGCCCCGATCACGCTTTGGGCGAAGGTTCCTTGGGTCCACACGGCCAACGCACCACCAGCCGGGGAAGACGTGATCGTCAGGTCCGCGGCGAAGCTCGTGCTCGCGACCGTCGCAAATCCCGAGAGGC
Source organism: uncultured Solirubrobacterales bacterium (assembly GCA_963828535.1). Lineage (GTDB taxonomy): Bacteria > Actinomycetota > Thermoleophilia > Solirubrobacterales > Solirubrobacteraceae > Palsa-465. Next base: position 27,258 of record CAWHEM010000003.1, on the reverse strand, counting down.
GGACACCCCGTGAGCTCGCGGCAAGTACGTGGCCGCCGCTGATCCAGCCGATCACCGCCCGTCCACCTGCCGTCACCGCCGCCACCGGGTTTTCCGCCGCATCGATCGGTCCAGGGCCCTGCACCAACCCGAAGCGGCCCTTGGCCCGGCGCAGGATGGCCCGGGTCGCGCAGCTTCCGCCGTCGGCGCAGGCCTTCCAGGTCAGGGCCTGGTCACCGCGTGTATCGGCCGCGAAGGCAAGGCCGGCCGCCAGCTCGCCGTCGCTCGAGACGGCCTGCGGGCGTAGTTTCCCCGCGAGATCGGCCACCTTGACCTGGGAGTGGTAGTCGCCGCGCCGGTCAAACCAGCTTTCGATCCACGCGAAAGTCGGCAGGGCTGCGCCCTGCGCCAGCGCGAGCTCATCGATCTGATGATTTGCCGGCACGGTCAGCGCGGTCCGTTGCCGTTGAGGGGCTTTTTGCCGCGAGCCCCTGGAGAAGTAGATGGAGCGGGGCCCGTCCGCCGTTACCTGGCCCTGGCGCGCGGTCCACGCCACCAGGCTCTCCCCCTTGGCGAGAGCGACCGCGTCCAGTGACTGAGGAACCTGACTTGCCGAACTCAGCCGATGAGCCGGCGCGAAGCGATCGCTGCCGGCTGCTGACTGCGAGACCCAGACGCCGCGCTCGGTGGCGGCCACCGCCAGGAGCGCGTTCGGCAGGCTGATCAATCGCGCCCGTGTTGCCCCGGCCAGCGATGAGAACAACCTCCGAGCCGGTCCGAACGATCCATCGTGCCCGGGGCCCAACGCCTCCACCTGGCTGCAGCACGAACCGCCGGTCTCACTCGTTCCTGCGAGGAGCTCGAGGCCGGTCCGCCCGTAGGCCAAATCGAGGATCTGCTGCTGGCCGAGGAGCCTGCGGCTGGGGCCGAAATGGCTGCCGGCGCGACCTTGAAGCACCTGAGCGCTCGAGCTGGCCGTGTCGTCCATGTCCTCAACCCCGTATCCGATGGCGGTTGCTCCCGTGGGCGAGAAGGCAATCCGCGCCGGAAGCAGATCGAGAGCCACGGGGGCGGCCAACCGGACGGGCCCCGTCCAGTCCGACGACGCCGCCGCCGACGACCCGCCTGCCAAGAGCAAGGAAGCGATCGTCAAGCCGACGGCCCAGGCCGGCCGGGGCACTCGCCTCGGTGCCATGGATCGCCGAGGATCAGAGATCGAGCGACACCGACGCTGTCTGCGTCCCACCCGGAGCGTGGATCTCCAGGGTCAAGGGCCGGCTCGAGTAGACACTGTCGTTGAGCTTGAACAGCAGTTCGGAACCCTGGGTGGGGCCGAACTGCGCGGTCGTGTCCGGGGCCGGCTCGGTACCCAGCGGCTGCAGCGTCTGGGGCGTCCATGCATAGGGGTTGACGCTCGTGTTCAACGGCACCGGGTAGTACTTGTTGCCCTGGGTGTCGATGATGTCGAACGTGTTCGAAGTCGTCTGATTGGAGTGCGTCTGGTTCTTGGCCCAGAGGAACACGGCAAACCACTCCTCATCGGGCTTTGGCGGCGTGGTGCTGACGCCGGTGAGGTATCCCCGGTCTTCGCTGTTGCTTGGATTCAGCTGACGCGAGACCTGGACCTGGTAGGTAACCGGACCGGCATCGACGTAGATGCCCTCGTTGGCAGCAACCGTGGGGTGGCTGACCTTGTCCCCGCAGGCGCCGAGGCCCAGTGCGAGCATCAGCGTCCCCGCGACGATCGGGAGGCGACGAAAATGAGCGGCGGATCTGCGATCTGTCACGGCGGGCGAGGAGTTTATCCCGGGCGCCGTTAGTCGGCGGCGACCGACACGCGTCGGCCTCGCCCTCGGCCCTCTTCAAGGATCGATCGCAGCCGCCGCATCGCCCGTGCCGCCTGGCGACGAGTCCAGATCCGGCCGCCCAAGGCGTCAAGGATGCGGTCAGAGAGCATGGCCGGCTCGGTTTCCATCGTGTACTCGACCTTCGTGGTGCCCGAGGCCCCGGGCGAGAGCGTGTAGGAGCTCACCATCCGGATCCGATTGAACTTACCGCCGCGTCCGCGCTCAACGATCCGAAACGGCGGTTGCAGCTCGGCGAAGGTGACGTCGGCCCACGAGAATCGGCTGAGCGGCGCCTTGATGCGGAAGCGCGCGCCGGCACCGGAGCCGTAGGAATCGATCCGGGTCAAATGCCAGTCGACCAGATAGTGGTCGGTGAACTCGGCGTGATTGGCGATATCCGCGAGGTACTCGAAGACGTGTTCCCGCGGCTGGGCGATCGTGGTCGAGACGGTGAACGGGTTCACGGGCCCCGATTCTATGCACCGAGCCGGGATCCCACCTCTCGGCGCCGGACCGGCCGCTAAGCCGCGGTGCGGTGATCGGCGATCCGCATCGTGTGCCCGAATTCCGGGCCGTGCACGATTCGTGAGGCGGCCGGACCGTCCCGCCGGACATCGCGACAGAGCTCGCACAGGATCGTGCTGGTCTCATCGGAGATATAGACACGCTCGCCGATCAAGGGCGTCCGGTGGCAGCGCCGGCAGCGCTCGCTTCCCGCTGCCATGTCATCGAGGCCGCGCCGCAACAGCGCGAGCTCGAGGTCAGGCATGACCCGCAGCAGACTATGCATGAGCCTGGGTTCGTCGTGCTCGGGCCGGTTCCTCCCGCGTGGGCGGCCCGGTCGCATCCGCCCATCCGGCCCGATGCGGGAGCGGCCGCGGCCGGCCTTAGCCTGATCCCCACGGTTTGAACACAACACAAACAGGGCATCGTGGACGTGTCGTATCGCACCATGAAATGGTGCAAAACGGTGTGCAAATCTTTACTCGATCTTTGACGCACCGGCTATGCTTTAGGAGTCGGGTTGGCCAGCTCGGCGAGTCTGCAGCCCGTAACAAGGAGAATGCGCGCCAATGAAAGCTTGGACGTCGGGCAATGTTGCGGGGACCGGAACTTTTCGATGCACGGACTGCGCCTATCCCGTGTCGCTCGACGCCGTGGACGAGCTACCGACGTGCCCCAACTGTGGCGGCACGGAATTCGTTCGCGCGTCGCTCTTCACCACTGCACAGGCGAGCGTGGTCGAGATCACGGCAGAGGCCGAAGACGATGTGTGGCTCGGTGAGCTCCGCGAGGAGTTGACGGAACCGGGGCAGTATCTGGCCTATCGGACGCCCGAGAGCGAGATCGTGACCTTTCCGCTGCGGCGAGAATGGACCCGGATAGGCCGTAGCCTGGCTGCCGACGTCCGTTTCGATGACCCGACCGTGTCCCGCCGGCACGCGTTGATCGTGCGCCAGCCCGATGGCTTGCGCGTGCTGGACGACCGCAGTTTGAACGGCGTGTTCGTCAATGGCGAGCGAGTCGAGTGGAGCACCTTGGCCGACCGCGACGAGATCGTGATCGGACGTCATCACCTTCACTTCGTCGACATCCCCGCCGTTTCCGGAATGCGCTTCGGCGACGAGCGCGGAACGCGCTCTGTCGCCACTTAGTCGCGGCCTCGGCGCTGGCGGTTGGCAGCCGTGTTGCCGACCTCCGAGGCTTGGTGCTGAGCCGTCTATAGTGGCGGCGCGTGGCCACGATCGCCGTCCTTTCCCAAAAAGGTGGCACCGGCAAGACGACCGCCGTTCGGACCCTGACAGACGTCTTTCGACGCGTCGGGCTACGGGTTTTGGCCGTCGACCTGGATCCACAGGGCAACTTGTCGGACTATCTCGACGTCGATCCTGACGCCTCCCCCACCATCGGAGATGTGTTGGCCGGACGCGCAACGGCCAAGGATGCGGTACACGACGGCATCATGCCGGCCAACCTCGGATTGGCCGAGGCAGAGCTGATGCTCGGCGGCAAGATGGGCCGAGAGCTGACGCTCAAGAAGGCCCTGCGTGAGGTCGAGGGCGACTACGACGTGGTGATGATCGACTGCCCACCGGCACTCGGCCTGCTGACGGTCAACGCGCTCGTGGCCGCGGACTACGCGCTCCTGTCGGCCGAGGCTCAGTACTTCGCGCTCCAGGGGGTGGAACAGGCATTGGAGGTCATCGAACTTGCCAAGGACAGCCTGAACCCTGGCTTGGAATGGCTCGGCGTCGTGCTCAACATCGCCGATATGCGCACCCGACATTCACGGGAGGCCTTCGATTCGCTGCGCGAGCACTTCGGCGAGAAGCTGTTCGACGCCACGATCCGCGCCTCGATCGCCTATGCGGAGTCGGCGGAGCGAGCGCTCTCGATCGTCGACTACCGTCCCGATCTCGCCGTGGATTACCTGAACGTCGCCGACGAGTTACTGCGCCGGCTCGGGCTCGAGCCCGCGCGCACCCAGCTGGCCACGCTGGTCAGCGCGCAGGCCTCGGTCAAGAACTAGCGACGCTAGAGCTCGCGAACGTCCGCCCCCTGGGACTCGAACGGGACCCGAACAACGTCAGCCCAGCCGCCGGCCTGGTGAGCCACGCGTTCCATCACCGATCCCGTCTGCTCAAAGTGCGACCAGACGAGCACCGCGGGACCGGCCCCCGACATGGTTGCGCCGAGCGCCCCGAACTCGGGGGCCCGCTGCACCATCTCCGCCGAGCGCGGATAGAGATGCGCTCGGTACGGTTGGTGTAGGCGGTCCTGCAGCCCCGACGCGATCAGCTCCCAGTTCGACGTGCTGAGACCGAGCATCAGCTTCGCCGCCTGGGCCATGTTGAACACGGCGTCAGCGAGCGGTACCTGCTCTGGGAGCGCTGCGCGAGCCTCTGCGGTCCGGACGGGTTCAAACGGGATCACCAGAACCGCCTCCAGCCCCATCGGAACATCGAGCCGGTGAACATCGTCACCGTCGCAGACGACAAGCCCACCCTCAATCGCGGCAGCGACGTTGTCTGGGTGTCCCTCGAGCTCGCGGGCCAACTGCAGCACATCTGCGTCGAGCTCGAACATGTGATCGGCCGCGAGCAGCCCGGCGACGATCGCCGCGGCGCTGGAACCGAGGCCACCGGTGAGGGGGATCTTCGATCGGACCTCGAATCGAATTCCGTCGGCCGGATGCAGTCGTTCGAACGCCCGAACGACCAGGTTCTCGCGATCCTGCGGTACCTCCAAGTCGCTCTGCACCGAGAAACTACCGGTCTCGGTGACCTCAACCTCCAGGTGGAGCGCCAGGGCCGCGGCGAGCACATCGAAGCCCGGACCGAGGTTGGCCGATGACGCCGGCACCCGCACAAGTCGCCGGCGGGAGAGCGTCACTGGAGCACCGCACGCTCGACCGCACCGATGTCCGGCGCACAGGGGATCACCGCACCTGCCTGATCGAGGGCGGTTTGTGGATCCTTCAGACCGTGGCCAGTAAGCACGCACACGACCCGTCGGCAGTCGTGGGCCCCGTGCGCGAGCAGTCCGGCCACGCTGGCGGCCGAGGCGGGTTCGCAGAAGACGCCTTCGTTGGCGGCGAGAAACCGGTAGGCCTCGAGAATCTGCTCATCGGTGACGGCGTTGACGGCGCCACCGGAAGAGGTCATCGCGTCCATGGCCTCCTCCCAGCGCGCCGGATTGCCGATTCTGATCGCGCTCGCGATCGTCTCCGGGCGCTCGACCGGGGCGCCCTCCACGAGCGGCGCCGCGCCGGCCGCCTGAAAGCCGTGCATCCGCGGGCGGACCCCCGCTTCCTTGAAGCCCTTCCAGTAGGCGGTGATATTGCCGGCATTGCCAACCGGGATGAAGACGGCATCGAGCTCGCCGTCGAGCGCCTCAACCACCTCGAAGGCGGCCGTCTTCTGCCCTTCGATCCTGAACTCGTTGACCGAATTGACGAGCGAGATCGGGTGGCGACGAGCCAGCTCACGGACGAGCGTCAGCGCCTCGTCGAAGTTGCCCCGCAGCGCGATCACGCGGGCGCCGTGCATCAGCGCCTGCGCCAGCTTGCCGGCCGCGATCTTGCCCTCGGGCACGATCACCGCTCCGCGTAACCCGGCCCGCGCGGCGTAGGCCGCGGCCGAGGCGGCCGTGTTGCCGGTCGATGCGCAGACCACCGCTTGCGCTCCCTCACGGACGGCCGCCGACACAGCACAGGTCATCCCGCGGTCCTTGAACGAGCCGGTGGGATTGGCTCCCTCCAGCTTCAGCCACACCTCGGTGCCGGCTCGCTCGGATAGCCGCGGGGCCAGCACCAGCGGGGTCGACCCCTCGTCGAGCGAGATCACGGGGTCGCCCGCCCCGAACGGCAGCCGTTCCCGATAGCGCTCGATCAGCCCAGCCATGCCCGCAGCATGTCAGAGCCAGGCATCTTCCTACCTGGTCGCCGAGCGGGCGCGAACCACCTCGACGGCACCTTGTCCGGTGGCGACAAACAGATCGGTGCAGTCCTCGATCAGCTGTTCACGGCTCACCGACAGGGTCCCGTCGAGCCAGGCCAGCAGCGTCTCGGCCAGACCTCCCACCACCATCAGCGCCGACATCTGCACGAGCGGGTCGGTGGCCTCCCGCATCCCGTAGAACTCGCGCGCCTGCGCCGCGACGAGCTGGGAGAACATCCGCAGCGTCTCGAACCGGCGCCGGGCAAGCGACTCCGACCCCATGGCCTCCACGAACAGCACCCGCGCCTTGCGCCGATCGTCGCTGACCAGGGTGACAAACGCTCCGATCGCGGCGCGAGCCTTCATCCGGGCGTCATCCGGGGCGTGCCGCACGGCCTCGAGCACCGCAGCCGCAGCCTCCTCGGCGATTCGGTCGAACACGGCCAGGAGCAGCTCGTCCCGGTCGCCGAAGCTCTCGTAGAAGTACCGCGGCGTCAGCTGGGCGCGCGCGCAGATGGCTCGCACCGTGGTTCCATGCCACCCCTCGTTTCCGAGCTGCTCGAGCGCGGCCTCCAGGAGCTGCGATCGCCGGCCGGCTCGACGCTGACCGGCGTCGAGTCCGCCATAGACACCACTTGCCGCTCGCGCCACTCGCACATCTTGACAAACTCGATCGGCGTCTGGAAACATGCGTTTGCAGATTCACCGTGGCCGCCCAGGACCGACAGCGAGACGATGGCTACTTCCCCCGCGGAAGCTCGTGGCTGCGGCGGGTGCACGGAGAGCGGCTCGTCGGCCTCATGTACGGGCAGCGCGCGCTGTGCATCGGTGCCTGCGCGCCCCTCAACTACGTCGGCACGAGCGAGCACTCCTACGCGCGGCTGACCCCGTTTCGCCGGCTCGCCCATACGGGGACGGCGTTCGAGAAGGTCTACTTTGGCTCTCGCGCGGAGGCCGACAAGGTGCTGGCCTACGTGCGGCGGCTGCACGAGCGAGTCGAAGGCGAGCTCAGCGAGGACGCGGGAGCGACCCCCGCGGGGACGGCCTATTCGGCCCTGGATCCGGAGCTGATGCTGTGGACGGTGGCGGTGATCGCCGATTCGGCCCAGTTCTTTTATGAGCTGTTCATCCGAAGGCTCGAGGCCGATGAGCGGGACGCGCTATGGCAGGACTACATCCGGTTCGCCGAGCTGTTCGGGATGCCGCGCACGGCTGCCCCAGCCACCTACGACGAGTTCCGCGCCTACTGGCGACGCCGCCTGGCCTCAGATGAGCTGTACCTGACCGACGAGGCCCGCTACATCGGGTACGCGACGGCGTTCGAGATCCCGTTTCCACGCCATCATCAAACGGCGAAGCGTGTCCATGATGCGGTGATGCTGGGCAGCATGCCCCCACGCGTACGTGAGCTCTACGCGCTGCGCTACGGCCTATCGCAGCAGGTGGCCTTCAACGCCGCCGCCGCCGCGATGCGGGCCGGCCGCCGGGTCACGCCCAAACCGCTGGCTCGCGGCTACAACACCCGGTCATTCAAGATGGTCGCCCGCACCGAGAAGCGACGGATCGAGCGCGGCGAGCCGACGCCGCAGGTCCGTGACGACGGCCCAGACGAGATCGGCGTCCCGGGATCGCTCGGCCGGGCGGCATAACCGGCCGCGAGCGCGAGTCGCTACGGCCGCACGTCGAGAACGACCTTGCCGGTCGCGCCGCGGCTGTCGATCAGCTTTAGCGCCTCGGCGGCCTGCTCGAGCGGGAAGCGGAGGCCGACGACGGGTTTCACAAATCCCGACTCGATCATGCCCGCCAGCGCCTCGCCGATCTGGCGGGTGACTTCAGGCTTCGACATCACGTAGGCCCCCCACCCGGCTCCGATCACCTCGGTGTTGCCCAGCAGGAGCCGGTTGACCCGGACCTCGGGAATCGAGCCGCCGGTGAAGCCTACGACCACGACCCGACCGCCTTCACGGAGTGAGCGAATGCTGTCGGTGAAGCGATCTCCGCCTACTGGATCGAGAACCACGTCGATGCCGCCACCGGAGATCTCCTTGGCTTCGTCCTTCCACGAGCCGTCGGAGCGAACGACGTGATCGGCGCCGGCCTCGTGGGCGACCTTCGCCTTCTCGTCGCTGGACACCACGCCGATCGTCCGAGCGCCCAAACCCTTGGCGACCTGGAGCGTCGCCGTTCCGACCCCGCCCGCGGCACCGTGAACGAGGACCCACTCCCCCTCCCGAAGGCGTCCGCGCAGCTTCAGCGCGAAGTAGGCCGTGTGGTAGTTGAGAACGAGACTCGCGCCCTGGGCGTAGGTGAATTCGTCCGGCAGTTTGAAGCAGAAGAACTCCGGCGCGACCGCCACCTCGGCGAACGCACCGAGGAAGCAGAAGCCTGCCACCCGGTCTCCGGCACGCACACCCGCGCCGTCGGGCGCGCTCCGCACCACCCCCCCGACTTCGCTGCCAGGAACGAACGGCAACGGCGGCTTGAACTGATATTCCCCCCGGGTCTGCAGCACCTCGGGAAACGACACCCCGGCCACGTGCACGTCGACCAGGACCCCGCTGCCGGGGGTGAGCGGATGCGAGGGCTCCGGTTCGGGAATGTCGACGAGCTTCAGCGCCGAGTCGGGGCCGGTGAGCTCGGTGATCTGCAGCGCGCGCATCGGGCGGCACCCTAACCGAACTGATAGGAATTAGCCGACCATGTCCTCCAGGTCCCCATCGCCCGCGGCAGTATGCCGGTAGCGATCGTCACCGGGTCCGGCGGTCTGATCGGCTCCGAGTCCGTCGCGCGTTTTGCGGAGCTGGGCTTCGACGTAATCGGCCTCGAAAACGACATGCGGGCCCAATTCTTCGGCCCCTCAGCGTCGACCGCGCACACCACTGAGCGGCTTCGACAGGAGTTTGCCGACTCGTTCCGGTCAATTGAGCTGGACATCCGTGACTGCGACGGGATTGAGAGGGTATTCGCACAGGCCGGCTCCCCGGTCGAACTCGTCATCCATACGGCGGCGCAGCCGTCCCACGACTGGGCGGCCTCGGACCCCCAGACGGACTTCGGAGTCAACGCCAATGGCACCTTGAATCTACTCGAGGCAACCCGCCGCAACGCTCCGGAGGCCGCCTTCGTGTTCTGTTCCACGAATAAGGTCTACGGCGATACCCCAAACCTGCTTCCACTCGAGCGCACCGGCGATCGGCTTGAATTGCCCGTGAATCATCGTTATTGGGGCGGCATCGATACAACGATGTCGATAGATGGTTCGATCCATTCCCTGTTTGGGGTCTCGAAGCTCGCAGCCGATCTACTCGTCCAGGAGTACGGCCGCTACTTTGGGATGCCGACCGTCTGCTTCCGCGGTGGTTGCCTCACTGGACCCAACCATGCAGGCGCAAAATTGCACGGCTTCCTCTCCTATCTGATGCGCTGCACCATTACCGGGGACCGCTATACGGTCCATGGCTACGACGGCCTCCAGGTGCGCGACAACATCCACGCGAGCGACCTCGTCGCGGCCTTCGACGCCTTCCGGCGCGCACCACGTGAGGCCGCGGTCTACAACATCGGCGGTGGCCGACCCAGCAATTGCTCGATGTTGGAGGCGATTTCTGCTTGCGAGCGAATCGCCGGCCGACCGCTCGACTGGAGCCTGGGAGATGACAGCCGCATCGGCGACCATCGATGGTGGATAAGTGATCTGGAACCCTTCCGCCGGGACTATCCCGAGTGGAAGCTGACCTATGGCATCGATGAGATCCTGACGGAGATCCGTGACCGTAACTTTGAGTCCTGGACGGCTCTCGCGCCGAGCTAGAACTCACGGGCACTAACCGAACTCCTCCTCCAGTACCCTGATCGCCCGCGGTGGGGCACGCATCACCGGCAGCCGAGCGATCTCGTCCATCGCCGCGGTGAAGCGCGACTCCAGCACGGGGTGCACGACCATCACCAGCCGCGCCTGGTCGCCCAGACCCTTCTGCACGACCGACCTGACCGAGGCTCCGGCGACCGAGAGCGCGTGGGCGACTTGGGCCAGGACGCCGGGCTCGTCGGCCACCTCCAGATGCAGATAGAACGATGAGACCACGTCCTGCACGATTTCCAGTACCTGCGTCGTGGCCGGGGTCGAGGCCGGCGGGATCATCGCGCTGATCACGTCGCCGAGCACCGCGCTGGCAGTCTGAGGACCTCCGGCGCCCGGCCCCGACATGGTGATCTCCGTGATCTCCGGGGATTCGACCGTCACTGCGTTGAAGGGTCCGTTCACCGAGGCCAGAGGATGTCCGGGGTAGAGGAACGCCGGGTGTACGCGGACCGAGAGCCCACCGTCGATCCGCTCGGCGGTGCCGATGAGCTTCAACCCCAGCCCGAGCTCGCGCGCGTACTCCAGGTCGTCGGGCTGGATCTGCTCGATGCCCTCGTAGCGGACCTGGTCCAGATGCACCGGGGTATCGAACGCCAGCCGAGCCAGGATCGACATCTTGGCCGCGGCGTCGCGGCCATTGACATCGTCGGCGGGGTCGGCCTCGGCATAGCCGAGCCGCTGCGCTTCCCCCAGTGCGTCTGCGAACGTCATCCCCGTCCGGGCCATCTCGGTGAGGATGAAGTTCGTCGTCCCGTTGACGATCCCGTGGACACGATCGATGCTGGCCCCGGACAGCGACTCCTGGAGGACGCGGATGACCGGGACAACCCCCGCCACCGCCCCCTCGAAGCGCAGCTGCACCCCCTCCTGACGGGCCACGTCCCACAGCTCCTCGCCGTGCTGGGAAAGCAGCTGCTTGTTCGCGGTGACGACGTGAAGCCCGGCTCGCATCGCGCGCAGCACGTAATCACGAGCCGGGTCAATCCCGCCCATCAGCTCCACGATCAGATGAGAGCGTGCGAGCAGGTCGTCGAACGAGCCGCTCGAGCGGGTGAGGACGCCGGAGAGCTCGGGCCGCATTCCGGTGATCCGCTGGACTCGGTCTGCGTGGTCAGGCAGGAGCTGCTCAAACGCCGCGCCGACGGTCCCGTGACCCAGCAGGCCGATCCGGAACGTCCCCTCATCGCGGCTCATGGTCCGCTCACCCCTCCACGTCGCGCGCCATCAGATCGGCGTAGGTCTCGCGCCGGACGACGATGCGCGCCCTGCCATCCCGGCAGAAGATGACCGGCGGCCGCGGCACCCCGTTGTAGTTGTTGGCCAGCGCGTAGCCGTAAGCGCCGGTGGCCGGGGTGACGAGCACGTCGCCGGAAGCGGGATCGGGCAGCTCCACGTCTCTGACGAGCACGTCGCCCGACTCGCAATGCTTCCCGGCCACTTGGCAGCGCACCGTTCCAGTGCTCAGCGGACGATCGGCGAGTATCGCCTCGTACACCGAGCCATAGAGCATCGGACGCAGGTTGTCGGACATTCCGCCGTCCACGGCAACCCAATTGGCGACGTTGCGCTTCACCGTCTCGACGGTGTAGGCGGTCACGGTCGAGTTTGCGACCAACGCACGGCCGGGCTCCAGCAGCAGTCGCTTGTCGGGTCCGAGCTCCTCGTGCGCCGTGCTCACCAGCGCCTCGACGTAATCGGCGATCGCCGGAGGTTGTTGTCCCGCGGTATAGGCCGCAGCCAGGCCACCACCGAAGTTGTAGACGGGGAAGTCTCCCAGCGCCGCCAGGGCGCGCACCGCGGCTCGGAAGGGGTCGAGCTCGAACAGTTGGGAGCCGATGTGAAAATGAAGCCCGACCAGCGCCAGATCTTCGTCGTCACGGAGGACGTCGATCATCGTCCGCGCGTCGTCGAACGAGAAGCCGAACTTGGAATTGGCCTGGCCGGTGGAGATCGCGGCGTGAGTGTCGCCCGAGACTCCCGGCGTCACCCTCACCAGCACCTCTTGGCGCTTGCCGAGGGCGCTGGCCACGCCCTTGAGACGCCGGGCGTCGTGAGTGGAGTCCAGAACCACGTGTCCCACGCCCGCCTGCAGAGCCTCGGTCATCTCGCCCGTCGACTTAGCGTTGCCGTGAAAGTAAATGCGCTCGGCGTCGAAGCCACCACGGAGCGCAAGCGCCAGCTCACCGCCCGAGGCCACGTCACACGACAGCCCTTCCTCGGCCAGAACGCCGTAGACGGCCGTACACGGGAACGCTTTCGACGCGAACAGAACGTCGAAGTCGCGGTGGCGGCGCCCGAGCTCCTCGACAAAGCCGCGCGCACGCAGGCGGAGGTCATCTTCAGCCACTATGTAGCTCGGGGTTCCGAATTCGCGCGCGAGCTCGACCACGTCACAGCCGCCAACCTCGAGGTGCCCGCGGGCATTGACACGGGTGCCGACGGGATAGACGCAGGAAAGCTCGGACGCGGTTGTGCTCATCGCCGCCCGATCATGCCATGCGAGTTCAGTGCCTGGCATGATCGCGGGGTGCGCCGCCTACGCACCGTCGTCCCCGTGCTTCCGGCCGAGATCGCGATCCGCGACGGGCTGGCCTACTCGCTCTGGCTCCCAACTCAGGAGAGGATCCGGGGAGGGGTGGTGATCCTGCATGGTGCCGGCTCGTGCAAGGAGAGCCACCACGACTTCGCCCGTGCGCTGCTGCCGATCGGTTTTGCCGCGCTGGCGTTCGACCAGCGTGGTCACGGAGACAGCAGCGCCCCGCTGGACGGCCGGGTGCTGGCTGACATCGCCCTTATGGCGAAACTGCTGCGCGATCGAATTGGGCTCGACCAGCCGATCGCCCTCCGCGGGTCGAGCATGGGCGGTTACCTGGCCCTGGTCGCGGCCGCCCCGGTCGGCGCCCAGGCCGTGGTCGCCATCTGCCCCGCGAGCGCCGGCGGGCTTCAGCGCGGGCTTGAGGCCGGCACCCTCCGCTTCGAGGCTGATGCCCAGGCGCTGGCTCAGATCCTGGCCGAGCACGACCTGGGGGCTGCGGTGTCCGCCCTGAAAATCCCGGTGCTGCTTCTCCACGCCCATGGAGACGAGCAGGTTCCGGTCCAGCACTCCCGGGAACTCGAGCCGCACCTCTCGCATTCGGCGAGCCGCCTGATCGTGGTTCCCGGTGGCCACCACCGCTCGATTCAGCACGACGACGAGTTGCAGGCCGTGAGCCTGCGGTTCCTCGAACGCGCCCTGTGCGAAAAAGCTCAGTGACCGCCGAGCAGGCCGTTGAGCGCTGTTCCGGCGCCGGCCAAGGTGGAGCCAGCGGCTCCGGTCGTGCCGGTCACGGTTCCGCCGAGGACCTGTCCGGCCTGGTTGACCGCTCCGGCCAGTGACGAACTTACGCCATTAACGTTGCCGGCCAGGCTGCTGGCCACGCCGGTGACCGTGGAGCCGAGCGACGCGCCTCCCGCCGTCACGGTACTGCCCAACGCACCCGTGGTCTTTTGGACCACGTCACCGAGGCCCCCGCCGGTCGATCCGCCGCCGCACGCCGAGGTACACCCCGGGCCGGTCCCAGCCGGGGCCACCGGGTTGATGGCGCTGCGCGGACCGGGAATGACGGCGATCACGCGTCCGCCGGGACTGGCGACGCTGGTCGACGTCACACCAGGCGTCACTCCCGCGGCGCCTGGCCCCGCGGTGCCGGCAGTGGTGCCAGCTCCGCTCGAACCTTGCTGGGCAGTGAGGACGGCGGCGACGCGGCGGGCGCCGGCGGGATCAACGGCGACGTGCGAACTCGCCCGGACCAACGCCGGGGCGGACAGGTGATTGTCAAGTTGGGGCCAGCCCTGGAACGAGACCACGGCACTCGCCAGCACGAAGACGACGGCCGCACCCGCCAACAGTGAGCCGGCGGTCCCGAAGCCCGCGAGATATGCCCTGGTTGTACGCAACTCATCCATCTATCGGCACCGAGTGAAGACTCCTTGAGCACGATTTCAGGCAACGGCCACCGAGCTAGTTCGCGGGCGCCCAGCTTGGAGGCCTCCGCGCCGGCGCAGCGCGATCAGCCAGACCGCACCCACCAGCATCAGCGCAATGCTCTCAAACTGAGGGGCGGTGAGTCCAAGCGCCACGTCGTGATTGCGCCGTATGAATTCCACCAACAGCCGCTCGATCCCCGCAAACAGGAGATAGAAGGCGAACAGGGCCCCCGGCCGGTAGCGGTCACGCATCCGCCACAACCACCAGGCGACGAGGCCCATCGCCAGCGTCTCGTAGATCGGAGTCGGCTGCACCTTCACCCCTGGCGGCGTTGGGACGGTGCCGTGGGGATAACCCATCGCCCACGGCAGATTCGAGACCTTTCCGTAATCGCCGTCGCCGGAAATCTGACATCCGATCCGCCCAATGGCGTAACCCATGGCCAATGGCACCGAGGCGAGATCGAGCAGGCCAAGGTTCAGCATCCCGCGCCACGCCGCCCAGCCGACCACCGCGATTGCGCCACCGATGACGCCGCCGTACCAGACGAGGCCCGATCCGGAGAACAGGCTTCCGACCAGGTCGTGCTTGACCTGGCTGTAGTTCTGGACGACGTAATACAGCCGGGATCCCACCAGCCCACCCACCAGTGCCGCGAACGCCATCTCGTAGGCATAGTCCACCGGCCGGCCCAACTCCTTCAGGCGACGCATCAGAATCGCGCCCGCGGCCAGGAACCCGCAAGCAAAAACGATCCCGAAGGTCTTCAGCGAGACGCCGAGGACATGAATCTCTGGACGCACCGGGACGAAGATTGCCAGATAATCGTCAGGTGCTGCCAAGCGTCGCGATCCTCTGTGGCGGCCGCGGAACGCGGCTGCAAGAGCACGTCCCGTCGATCCCCAAGCCGCTGGTCGAGATCGGCGGGCGCCCGATCCTGTGGCACGTGATGCAGATCTACATCGCCCAGCGGTTCAGCCGGTTCCTGCTGCTCACGGGCTACAAGGCCGAGTTGATCGAAGCGTTCGTTCGTGACACCCAATGGCCACGGGGGGTCTCCGTGAGCTGCCTGGACACCGGTTTGGACACGCCGACGGGCGGACGGCTGCGCCGCGCCGCCGCGGCGATCTCCGAGCGGCGGTTTTGCGCAACCTATGCCGACGGCGTCGCGGACATCGACCTGCACGCACTGCTCGGTCAGCACGAGCGCCATCGGCCCCGAGCGACGATGACGGTTGTGCGGCCCGAGCTGCAGTTCGGGGTGGCGGAGCTGAGCGAGGACGGCGTCGTCCGGGGCTTCGTGGAGAAGCCGAAGAGCGAGCGCTGGATCAACGGGGGATTCTTCTGCTTCGAGCCCTCGGTGCTCGATCTGCTCGGAGACGAGTCCGTCCTCGAGCGCGAGCCCCTCGGGCAGATGGCCACGGACGGTCAGCTGCGCGCGTTTCGCCATGACGGGTTCTGGGACTGCATGGACACCTACAAGGACGCGGTGCTGCTCAACGATCTGTGGAGCGCCGGCCACGCCCCGTGGAAGCTATGGACCTGAGCGGCCACACGGTGCTGGTCACCGGGGCCTATGGGCTGCTCGGCAGCTGGCTCGTACGCGCGTTGTTGCAGGACGGCGCCACGGTGGTGGTGCTGCGCCGAGACGAGACCGCAAGGTCCGCCGCTGTCGCTGATGGACCTCGAGCGCCACACCGCGGTGGTGCACGGGGACATCAGCACGGAAGGGCTCGTCGCCCGGACGCTGGCCGAGTACGAGATCGACAGCGTCTTCCACCTGGCCGCGCAGACGATCGTGCCGACCGCCAATCGTTCCCCGATCTCCACCTTCGAGACGAATATCCGCGGCACCTGGCAGCTGCTCGAGGCCTGTCGCCACCACGGGCCCGAGCGTGTGGTGGTGGCGTCCTCGGACAAGGCCTACGGCCCACACGCCGAGCTTCCCTACCGGGAGGACTTCGCGCTCCAGCCGAGGTTCCCCTATGACGTCTCCAAGGCGGCGACCGACCTGTTGGCTCGCTCCTACTGGCATACCTGGGGTCTGCCGGTAGCGGTGACCCGGTTCGCCAACCTGTTCGGCGGCGGCGACTTCAATCGCTCGCGGCTGGTGCCCGAAGCCGTACAGGCCGCACTCGCCGGCCGGGCACCCGTGGTCCGCTCCGACGGCTCGCCTGAACGCGACTTCCTCTATGTCGACGATGCCGTGGCCGCCTACCTGGCGATCTGGGATGCGCTCGGACGCGAAGACGATGGCGCGGCGGGCGAGGCGTTCAACGCGGGCGGCGGTCGCTCGCACCGAGTCCTCGACGTAGTCGAGCTGATCTGCCAGCTCGCCGGCACCGGCGTGACCCCGGACGTTCGCGGCGCCGGCACTCCAGCCGGCGAGATCGACCGCCAGTGGGTCGACTACGGGAAGCTGCACGCGCTCACCGGGTGGCAGCCCGCGGTGACGCTGGAGGAGGGCCTGCGGCGGACGATCGAGTGGTACCGCGAGCACGCCACGCTCTAGCCGCCCGCACGACGGCAGCCCTTCATAGCCGCTTATCCGCGTCTGCCAACATAGTGGGCAATGGCACGCTCAACCTCATTCGGCAAGCGACCCCGGGCTTCAGGCGCGGATGCTGCTCACCCTGTTCCTGCTCGGCCTGGTTTACACGGTGCTCGTGGGGGTGCTGTTCGCCGCCGGCGCCGGCGCAGTCCTCATTGCCGTGGTGGCCGGCGGACTGTTCCTGCTCCAGTTCTTCACCTCGGACAAGATCGCGCTGCTGTCGATGGGCGCGCATGAGGTCAGCCCCCAGGAGGCGCCCCTGCTGCACGGCGCGATCGAGCGACTGTGCATCCAGGCCAACCTCCCGAAGCCGCGCATCGCGATCGCCCAGACGCCGATGCCCAACGCGTTCGCGGTCGGCCGCTCCCCCAAGACCGCGACGGTCTGCGCCACCACCGGGCTCCTGGATCTTCTCTCCCCCTCCGAGCTCGAGGGCGTGCTCGCGCACGAGCTCACCCACGTCCAGAACCGCGACGTGATGGTGATGACGATCGCCAGCTTCTTCGCCTCGATCGCCTCGTTCATCGTTCAGATGGGCTTCTGGTTCGGGGGGATGTTCGGCGGCGACGACAACGACGAGGGTCCGGGGGCACTTGTCGTGATCCTCGTCTCTGCCGTCGTCTATGCGATCTCGTTCGTGCTGCTGCAGGCGCTGTCTCGCTACCGGGAGTTCGCGGCCGACCGCGGCTCGGCGATCATCACCGGCCGTCCGAGCGCGCTGATCTCCGCGCTGATGAAGATCAGCGGGGGCATGGAGCGGATCCCGCAGCAGGATCTGCGCGCCGCCTCCGGCGAGCTCGCGGCGTTCTACATCTTCCCGCCGGGCGTCAAGAAGTCAGTGTCTAACGTGTTCTCCACCCACCCCCCGCTGGAAGCGCGCATCGCTGCCCTGCAGCGGCTCGAGTCCCAGCTCCAGGGCACCGCCTAACCGCCCTTACCTCCGCAGCGTTCGGCGGTCTGCGAACATCAACCCGGATGGGCTTCCTCGACGTTCTCACCGGCAAGCGCAAGCTCGCCGCACCCGCCGCCGACCGGCTGTTCGCGATGAGCACGGCCTACGTCACGCTTGAGACCTCGCTCTCGATCACCACTCGCGGGACCGCCGCGATCGTATTCCAGCCGCTGGCCACCGCCGACTTCGAGTCGATCGTCCGCGACATGGAGGAGGTGGTGCGGGCGACCGCCGGGGATACCGGCACCACCGTCGAGACCTCCGATGACAGCTACGGCTTCCGCTGGCTGATCCTGCGCGGCACAGACTTCGACGACCTCGTGGTCGGCATCAACGCGGTCAGCAGCGCGCTCGAGGCGGGTGGCTACGGCGAGCGCGTGCTGTGCGCGGTGTTCGCGTTCGAGGACGCGCGTCAGCAGCGTCTGTACTGGATCTACAACTACAAGCGCGGTTCGTTCTATCCGTTCGTCCCGGCCGGAGGAGCGCAGCAGCGGGACACCGAGCGAGAGCTGGTGCTGAAGGCGCAGATCGGGGCCGAGCTGCCGGTCGAGCAGGAGCTCGAGCGCTGGTTTCCGCTGTGGGGGATCCCGATCTGACCCAGCGGTCAGGCGCTGACAGCGACGCTCGTGAGCGTATCCTCACGGCATGCTGAGCGAAAACGGTGGGGTCGGCCAGTGGGGACTGTCTGAGGAGCTACGGACATTCGTCGAAGGCATGCCGTACGAACGCCGTTCGATCGTGGCTTTCGTCCGGCAGGCCGCCGATTCGCTTGGCCCGGCCACGGTCGTCCTCGATGTCGGAGCCGGGGATGCGCCCTACCGAGAGCTGTTTGACCACTGCGATTACCGCACCGCCGATTGGTCGAGCTCACTCCACGAGCACGCCGGCGAGGTGGATCTGGTCGCCAGCGCCGAGGCGCTGCCGGTGCGAGGACGGCACGGTCGATGCGATTCTGATGACGCAGGTGCTCGAGCACATCGCCGATCCGGCCGCGGTGTTGCGGGAGGCGGCCCGGGTGCTGCGACCCGGCGGGCGAATATTCCTGACCGTGCCGTTCGTCTGGGAGCTTCATGAGCTGCCGTTTGACTATTGGCGGTTCACGCCGGGCTCCCTGGAGCGGCTGCTGACCGAAGCGGGATTCCTCGACATCCAGGTCGCTCCACGCAACGATTGCTTTACCACGGTCGCCCAGCTCCTGCTTAACCTGGGCTCGGCGATGGGGAGGGCACCGGACGGCCGCGACGCGGAACGGGACGCGGCAGCCGAGCTGTTAGCTGAACTCGGCGCCCGTGTCGCGGCGCTCGCGCCGCTCGACGTCAATCAGATCCTTCCGCTCGGCTGGGCAGCTCAGGCGCAGCGCGCCTGAGCAGAGAGATGCCAGCCGACAATCGCATACCGATCCTCTACCTCGCGCCGTGGGTCGACATCGGAGGGTCCGACAAGGGCACGATCGATTGGTTCCGCTTCCTCGACCGCGACCGCTTCCGGCCGAGTCTGATCACCACTCAGCCATCGCCCAATCGTCGCCTGCGACACCTGAGTCGTTACGCCGACGAGGTTTGGGATCTTCCGGACCTGATGCACGGCAACGAGTTCGCCCGCTTCATCCTCACGTTCATCCACACCCGTCGCATCCAGGTGCTGCACGTAATGAACTCGCGACTGGGCTTTGAGCTCCTGCCCGATATCTACAGCCTCCCAGACCGTCCGCGCGTGGTCGTTCAGCTCCATGTCGAGGAGCCGGACAGCTCAGGTTACGTCCGCTACGTGACCACCCGATACGGGAACCTAGTGGACGCCTTTTCCGTGTCGAACCAGGCTCTCAGCGATCGGCTCGACGCTTACGAAGTCCCCCTCGCGCAAGCGCAAGCTGATCCGGACCGGAGTTGACGCGCTCCGCGAATTCTCGCCGGCCCGGGTGCCGCCGATCGAAGGACTCGACCCGACCGCTGCTGAACGTTCTGTTTCCCGCCCGGCTGACGGCCCAGAAGGATCCTCTGCTGATGGTCGAGGTGGCCGCGCGGCTGCGAGCCGCTAGGGCTCAAATTCCGGTTTCACGTACTCGGCGAAGGGGAGCTCAGAGGCGTCATCTCGGAGCGCCTACGAGCGCTTGGGCTCGAGCATGAGGTGATCATGTACGGGGAGCGTGTGGAGATCGCGCCCTGGTACGCAGCTTGCGAGATCGTGTTGCTCACGAGCGAGTTCGAGGGCCTGCCGTACGTGGCCTTTCGAGGCGATGGCGATGGCCACGCCGCTCGTCGGCCCAGATCTCCCTGGGCTACGTGAGCTGGTCAGCTCCGACACCGGCGATCCTCGTCTCGCCACGCGATGACGCTGACGCCTACGCGGGCGCTCTGGCCGATCTGGCCAGTAACCCGGGCCGTCGCGAAGCGATGGGGAGAGTGGCCCGAGAGCGTGCTCTGAGCGAGCACTCGCTTGAGCGAATGGCCGCGGCGCACGGATCGCTGTACGACGAGCTGCTGCGTGGGCAGAGTGAGCGCAATGACGGCCGAGGCTCCGCAACGCAACGCGGGATCGCAGCTCGAGCCGAGCCGCAAGCCGCCCTCCGAAGCCGCCGGCCGAGGAGCCGGCCCCTCGTGTCGGTGATCGTGCCGTGCTTCAACCACGGGCGCTACCTGCCCGCGTGCCTGGAGTCGATCGCCGCCCAGAGCTATGAGTCTGTCGAGACGATCGTGGTGGACAACGCCTCTACCGACGCTGAGACGCTCGAGGCGTTCGCGGGTGCTCGAGCAGGACGGCCGCACGCGAGTTCTGCGACTGCCCGTCAACCGAGGACCCAGCCCGGCGCGCAACGCCGCCATCGAGAACGCACAACGGCCGCTACGTGCTTCCGCTCGACGCGGACAACCTCCTGCTCCCGGACGCCGTCGACTCGCTCGTGGAGCAGCTCGGCAGCGCCGGTGAGCAAATCGGCTTCATCTATCCGAACTATCAATTCTTTGGCAACCGCCGAGACTACTTTGAGCCCCCGTCCTACAACCTCCACTGGTTGCTGTCGGCGAACTACTGCGATACGTCGTCGCTGCTCGATCGGGAGATCTTCGATCGTGGCTTTCGCTACCCCGAGGACATCGTGCTCGGATTCGAGGACTGGGATCTCGTTCTCAGCCTCGCGGAGCACGGAATCTATGGCGAGCCGGCACACGCACGCACGCTCCTCTACCGTAAGCCACGGCTTCACGCGGGTCGATCTCGTCGAGGCGGCGAGCGTCCCGTTCGCTGAGACGGTCGCGGAGCGCCACGCGACACTGTTCCGGTCGCGAGCCAAGGTAAAGGCGGAATGGAGCCCAGCGGTATCGGTCATCGCCCTTGACGCGCTCGATCTGGCTGCCGACGAGGCGCGCGGCAATCTCATCACCGCGGCAGCACGCCAGACATGCATCGACTTCGAGGTTCTCGTTCGGACCGCGGACGAGCTATGGCCCACCGAGCTGGGCGCACGCCTGCGGAGGACTTCCGCGTGATCTGGCGCGACTCCCGGGCGCAAGCCCTGGCGCAGGCGGTACAGGTAGCCCGAGGGCGATATGTGCTGGCGGTCTATGGCTCCGCCACCGCTGTGCTCGCCGATCCTGCGCTCATTGAGAAAGCGCTGCGCATCCTGCGAGCGAACCCGCAGATCGCCGCACTCGCTTTCGCCGAAGGCTGAGGCCTCATTGGCTTCGCTGCGCCTGCTGGGCGCTGATGACGTCGAGCAGGCCCAGCTAGGTGCGCTTCTTTGGGCGCCTGGCGCAGATGCCGCACTCGATTCGCTCGAACTCTCAGCGCACCACCCGCTCGAGACGATCGCCCGCTGGCTGTCCGCTCATCACACCGTTCAGTGGCGTCACATGCCAAGACGCGACCGAAGGGCGCTGTGGCTACCGCTGGCAGCGGCCCGGACGCGAGGCTGCGCGCTCCGCTCCACAATCGTGCGAGAGACGCCCACAGTCGAACGAACCAGCGCTGCTTCCACCACTGCCGTCGGGCGTCGGTACTCGCGTTGGCCGGCCAGGGGCCTGGATGCCGCTGCAGAGCCGGGTGCTGTGTCGGCACGTGCACCATGCGTCCGGGCGCTACGTGATCACCAACGATCGAAATCCGCCTCCGGGATACACCCTCCAGTACGACCTGGGTTGCTTGCGCGGCCTGCAATTCCCGGGCACCGTTTCCCTGGTCATGAGGGAGCGAGACGGTCAGACGGAATTTGCCGTCCGCGAACCGGCCGCTCTCGATGCTCCTGAGTTGCTGGGGTTCGTCGAACAAGCCCCGCTGCCGCTGTTCGATCCGCTCCAGGTCGCTCGAGTGCGGCAAACAGGGCAATTCGTGCTGGTCTCAGGTGCCGACGACCCGATCAGGGGGCTCGTAGAAGACGTCACCTTCATCGGCTTCATCGAGCCGTATCCGATCCACCCTCGGCAACCACCCCACGTCGACGTGGACTTACGGGCTCGTCGGGCTCATCCGCGCAGTCGATCTACGGGCGCGGCGCCATCGTTACGGCGCGGGCTGCGCGCCCGTCGGCGAGCCTGCTGGCGAGCTCGGGGCCATGTTCGCCGAGCCGACAGGAGATTGCATTCCCCTGTTCATCGATCAGGAGGATCGCGTTGGTCCGCCATGGCCACCGACCAATGGGCGGCCGGCGCTTCGCAGCGCGGTGCGCTGGACCGGGGCTCCGATCACGTGGACCAAGGCAGGCCCCATGAGACCGAGGATCCGGGCCGCCGTCCGTCGCGCCTTTGACTCGGCTCGGATCATGACCGCTAATTCAGCAGCACCGGCCGCGCCACCGACAAACCCAGTCGGCTATCTGCTGCGATCACCGACCCATAACAGCGTTGCGCTTCACGCCGGAATCCATCCGGTAACCGGCGACCAATTGCTGTCAACCGACGAGCGCGAGCCCGGACGGCTCGGCTACTGCGAGGTGGTACGGCTTGGATACCTGATCTCGCAGGCGCCGGTGACCGGTAGTCTTGGCCCCGTGAGCGCGGGGCGTGCCCTGGGCTTCGCGGTTTGGCCAGGCCGAGAGAACATCTGTGAGTGAATCAGTCGACCAATCTCTCAAGGCTCTGCGCGCGGCGCTCGATGAGATGCCGGACAGCATGCCGCTGACGACGTCACGCGACCGCAGTTCCGACGCCGCCGCCAACGGCGCAGTCACGCGTCACGACTCGCGACCCGACGTCGGGTGTCGCTCCCTCACAGTAGGCCGCATTGCGGAAGCAGGCAATGGCGCTCGGTCCGTGGATCGCAAGGCCCGTTTGTGCTGGCGAGGATCTTGTCCTGGGTCCAGATGCACGCGATCGAGGAGCGTTGGACCGAGCTCGACCAGCACGTGCCCGCCGACCTCACAGGGCGCCGGGTGCTCGTCGTCGGCTGCGGTTCCGGTTATGACGCTTTCGCGTTTGCGACGCGCGGCGACCGAGTATGTGCTGGCGTGCGAGCCATCTGAGTCCGTTCGGCAGGCCGAGTTCCTCGAGTCGGTGTATCAGTCCGGAATCGATCTCCAGCGTCGGGGATGGGCATCGCTCGACCCGGAGCTCGACGGGACCTTCGACATCGTCCACTGCAACGGCCTTCTACATCGCGTACTAGAGCCGATGACCCTGCTGCAGACGCTCCGAGGACTGACTGCGCCGGGGGGCACGCTCCTGATCGGCTCGATGATGCTCGCCGACCCGGAGCGATCGGAGTCGCTGCGCGTTGATCCCGGACCGGCACGCTGGGGATCCCACTGCTGGTTCATTCCCGGGCGCCTCGCGTTCCGGTGGATGGTCGAGATGGCCGGCTTCGAGGTCGAGGCCGAGTTTGGCGAGACGGAAGGGCCGCGGGACGGATTTCCGGTGGTGAGCGGATACCTGCGGGCCAAAGCCCCGGCTTGTTTGAAAACCGTTGCAACGCCGGAGGCTGAGCCTTTGGTGTCGCCCAAACTCCAGTGGGGAACTACCTGAGGTCATGTCAGCCGCCCGGGACTATGTCGTGTTCCAGCCCACGGCCAGGCCTTTCGCTGACACCGCTTACCGGGCGATGCGAATCACCCATGGGACAACCACCCGGCTCGGGGCCGCGGTAGTCCGTCGCGCCCCGCGAGCACGGGTCTAGAACGAGACATGATGCGGGTTCGTTCGTGCTTTCCGAGTCTCGATCCCGCAGGGGGCGGTGTCCGGTCCGGGGGACTCGCACTCGTCCTTGCGGGCTCCGCCGCCGGGGTAGAACACGTCGTGGTCCACCCCGAGCATCCGGCAGCGTTCGCCCGCGCAGAGCAGTTGATCGCGCGGCTAGAGCGGTCTGGGATTCGAACCCTCACGTTTCCAGCGATGGCGCACCCGAAGGAGCTATCGCGACGCTGGAGTGTGAGTGGCCCGCAGGTCCTGTGGACCCAGCGGCACCTCACCGACTTCGCTGTCGTTCACGTCCACGGCGTGTGGTGGTCGGGTGCGGTGGCCGCGCTACTGGGGACAAGCCACGGGGGACGGCCGCTTGTGGTGAGCCCTCATGAGTCGCTCACCTCGTACGACATCCAGCAATCGCGCTCATCTGCACGAAGCCGCCGAGAAGCAACTCCTGCGCGCCTGCTACGAGCCCTGGGGGGGCTGCTCGGGCTCGCGCTTCCGCCAGCGGTTGGCGGCCGCCAGCAGCAGCGCCAGCGCGCACGTGGCGAGCACGAGGATCAGCCACAAGGGAAGCGACGAGCCGCCCACCTGGGACAGCGACGGTCGCGGCGCGTGCTGCGGCGCCGGCAATCTCAGCAGCGCCCGCAACGCGGCGGCCCGACCGGCGTGCGCACGGCCGGCGCTCGCGGCGCTTCGCTCGATCCGCCGGACGGCGGCCAGCGGCAAGACGCCGCCGAGCTGCGGGTAACCCACCTGCGGCTTTTGGCCGCCGTGCGCGGTCGGGATCTGCTCGCAATACTGGTTGAGCGCGCTGTCGGCGGGCCCCCCGCAGCCACCGGCGGCGAGCGCGACAGGCGCCGAAGCGCACGCCACCAGCGCAGCCGCGGCGGCCAACAGGATCAGCTTATGGCGAAGACCGCTCATCTACTCGAGCGAGATAGTACCCGGGGTCCGCTCGATCGCGCTTCAGTCCTCGGCACTGGACGGGCGGGCACGCAGAAACCGTGAACACTGTCGGAAAGCCCTCGCGCGGCCCCTCCCGCTCGCCGAACTCGCGCTCGACCTCGAAGCCCGCCGCCTCCACCATCCACCGGAAAGCCAGCCGCCCCGGGATAAACCGCACCCGGCGGTCGCCGGCGTGACTGGTCGGGACGAACCGCAGATACTCGGAGCGCTCAGGGTGGGCGACCAGCAGCGAGGAGATCAGCAGCAGCCATCGTCGACGAGCAGCTCGCGCAGCTTGGCAAGCAGCGTCATCGGCTCCTGCACGCGGTTCAGGACGCTTCGCAGCAGATGATGGGCAGCGATTAGCATGTTGCAGCCTGTCGAAGCTCGAACCGCCATCTCGGACCTCGACGCCCACGGCACTCCGACTCCGCGTCGGGACCCAGCCGGCCGGTGATGGGCGCGTCGCCACCAGATGCCCCCAACAGCGTTATGCCCTGTGACCCCAGCTGCCACGCCTCGCGCTCCTCCGTGCCCAGGAGCTGATCGCCGGTGACCGGATGGACGGCTCCGTACAGCGGCACCGTCCGGCGGGCCGGCGAGCGCAGCAGGTAGCCTGCCGGCGCGCCCACACCGCGCGTCAGGAGTGGGTGCGGAGATGCCGGATGCCGAGCATGCGGCAGGCGATCGCGTGGACGGTCGAGATGTAGGGAGCGCCGTTATCGGTGATCTCCCGCTCCACCCGGATGCCGTGTCGGGCGTAGAAGGCTGTCGCTCGTCTGAGGAATGCGACAGCCGTGGTGGCTTTCTCGGTCTGCGAGTACCTCGGCGTATGCCAGGCGGGTCGCGTCATCAATTGCGACGTGCACCGCGTCCCAGCCGACCACGCGTCGGTCAACCCCTGAACCGTCGCGACGGCGGGGCTCGGGGTTGCTTTTCCCACCACCGGTGATCTGCTTTCCGCCGCCACCCTGGATTCGCCCGAGCTTCTGACATCGATATGGATCAGCTCCCCAGGCCGCTCACCGCTCATAGCGTCGAGCCGGTTCCAGCCCGAGCCGGCCGAGCTTGCCCAACCCGATCCCCTTGATCGTCGAGACCGGCATGTCAAGCAGATCAGCGAGCTCCGGCGCGGTGAACCGCAGCCGCCGCAACGCCGCCAAGATCCGTCGGTGGCGCTGAAGACGCTCGGTTGGTGGTCGCAGATCGGGCTCGAGGCCGGACTCGAGCAGACCTACCGGGAGCTGGTGGCGGAGTTCGACGCCGAGCAGCGGACGGGTGGCTGACCGACTGCGCGGGTCGCGGAATCGGCTATCCGGAGTTGAACGCGCGCGTCCGCCGGGGCGGGATCGGCTTGGAATTGTACGCCAGGCTGACCGGGCCCCTGGCCACGACCGCCCGGTAGACCCCATTGCCGCGCGCGCCGAAGCGAACGAAGAAGGTCCTATCGGCCGCGCTCCGCACGATCGCGACGCGGACCCAGCGGCGGCCCGATCGGCGCTGCACCGTGATCCGCACCCTCCGCGACAGCGGCACCCGCCCCCACGCGAACCCGCGCCCATTCGTAACTCCGGCTACGAACGGAAACGCAAACGCGCGGAGCGTCGGCTTGGGGCGACCGTCCGCGGCGTACAGAAAACCGCCGATGGTGGCAAACGGCTGGCTGCCGCAACGCTGGATGCCCGGTGGGTCACGGACGCCCTCCCAGATCACCACCCTGGCGCCCGCCCGCCACATCTCGTACATCCCCCAGGCCACGTAGCGCGCTGCCGTCATCCCTTCCTCGCCCAAGCAGCGATTCGGCGGATTGGTGAACCAGCCCCACTCCGTTACCCAGATCCGGTGAGTCCGACTGCCACCGACGGTCTGGAGCCTGTCCGCCGCGCGTACGATCGCGCTGACCTTGCCCATGTCGCCCACGAGCACGTCGTTGTAGTGATAGGCGTGCTTCGTCGGCGTGGCGGCGAGCGTGTAGGGATGGATGGCGAATACGTCGAAGTTCACCCGGCTCAGGACCGGCGACGGTCGTAGGTCGCGCCGACTCGGTGAAGACAGAACAGCTGGGCGGCGAACTGCAGGGGCGACTGCGTGTGGGCTGGCCGCGGAACCCCGGGCCGGTGATGAATGACACGGGCGCCAACCCGCCCATCAGAACGACCGCGTGCGGATCCACGCTCTTGATCCCCGCGTAGAAGGCGTTCAGCACTGCCGCGGTAGTCGGCCACCCTGTTGCGTGCCATCGAGTGATTCGGGCAGGTTCTCCTCGTTCCAGATCTCCCAGTTGGATACGTGGGGCAGATACGCTCCGGGTCGTGCCGGATCGGGGAAGCGACCGCTGTAGCGCTCGGCGGCGGCGTGCATGAACGCCCCCAGGTCGGAGGGGTTCACCTCCCAGGCGCCGGTGCAGACCACGCACGAAGGTTTGCCTATGCCCTGCGCCCAAAGCGGAGCTCCCTCCACCCGGAAGATCACCCGAGCATGGTGGGCGACCGCGTCCTTGGCCAGGAGGTCGGGCAGTGCCCACCAGTACGTGTAGTGCGGGTCCGCGGGGTTGCTGGCGTGGAATCCGGCCGGCTTGGTGTCGCCCTGGGGCGCAATGCTAG
>CAWHEM010000002.1:0-500252 GCA_963828535.1 uncultured Solirubrobacterales bacterium | reverse complement strand
TCCTCGCCAATTCCGGGTCTCTGGCGTCCCTGACTCGCACCAGCTGCTACGAACCGCATGGTCGCCGGAGCATCGTCGCGATGCGGTTCATGAATCGGAGAAGTACTCATGCAGGGCGTGAGGATTTTCACGCGATGCGTGGGTGCCAGAATTTGCGTCATGGCGTCGTACAGCACCAACCAGGTCGGGATTGAGCATGCCCGCCAGCTCATCGGCAAACGCCAGTACGTGCTGCGCAGTGATTGGGGGGTGGTTCAGCCGCGCGCTGCGGAAGAAAACGCATATCTGGAGCGACACGGGTATGAGAAATACGCGCAGTGGTTTCTCGGCCTGACCGACGGAGCGGCCGAACAAACCAAAGCCAGGTACGCGTTTGTGATCGGCGACTTCCGCCGCATCCACCGCTCCGGGATCATCGCCTGCCACTTTCGCGCGGCGGAGTGGCGGCATAAGGCGATCGAGCTGGCGGCCCACGACCTGCTGCAGTTGCTCGACCAAGCCGCCTCCGGGTAGCGCTCCGGGCGGTGACCCCCGCGTCGCCAACGCGATGGCGCACCGTGCGCCGCGAGTCGCGGCCGACAGCCGGCTGGCTCTATCCGCGCGCCGAGCGACCGAGCGTGCGCCTCGGGAGGCCCGTCAGGCGGACGCCTTCGCGCGGTCGAACACCTCGGCGAGCGCGCGCATGTCGTTGACCTTGCCCTCAAGCTTGAACGAGCTCTCGCCAGCAGTGATCTCCATCACGCCCGTCAGCCCCATCCGCTTGACCTTGATTGTGTCGATCTCGGCGAGGGGAACGGTGCTCAAGACTGCTTTGACCTCCTTGATGGCGCCCCCCATGCTGACGCCGACATGCATCGTGACGAGGCTTGTGGCGGTCACCGCGACGGCTCCCGGATTGCCGAGCTTGATGCCGATGGCGTCCGCTCCCTTGCGCTGCTTGCCTGCCCAGCGAGCGCCGATCTCACTGGCTATGACGCCCCCGCCAGCAGCGCCCGTGCTCGAGCCCCGGGGCTTGCCCCATGCGGCCGCGAGAATCTGTTCCTCGACCTTCCCGTCCGCTGCGGCGATGATCTGGTCTTGATGATTTGACATGGCCCCTCGTTTTCGCCCCGGTTTGACTCCCGTGCGGATCATCGCAAAACCAGGAGCAGTCCGCGAGTTAGACGGTCATCCACCGAAATGGCGCGCCGCAGGCCTGGGAGCGAAGCGCTGACGGCCTGCATTCGCCACGTACTCGGAGGCTGACATACGGATGTCTGCCGCTTTCTTCCCTGTGTGCCGCTCACCCTGCTCGGGCAGAACGCCCTGGGTGACACCCATCAACGTTCCCATCCGACGATTGAACCGCAGCTGGCAGCTTACGCAAGGTGAATAATTCCGAGATCGCCGACCGCTTGGAGGCGATGGGCTCGCTGCTTGAGCTCAACGACTCGAATCCGTTCACGGCGCGCGCCTACCGTCGCGCCGCGGAAACCATCCGCGCCGCAGCCCTTCCCGTGGCCGAGCTCGTGCGGTCCGGCCGGGCGCGCGAGCTGCGCGGGATCGGTCCGGGCATCGCCACGCGGCTGTGCGAGCTGATTGACAGCGGTGAGATCGCCGAGCTATTGGAACTAGAGCGCGAGCTTGCCCCTGACCTCGTCGGCCTCGGCCGCTACCTCGGACTCAGCGCCAGGCGTTCGCGGGAGCTGGCGCGGTCTCTCGGTGTCCGCTCCGCCGACGAGTTCCGTGAGGCCGCCGCCGCCGGGCGGCTGCAGAGCGTGCCGGGCGTCGGACCGAAGACCGAGGCCCGGCTGCTCGAGGCGCTGGCTCGTGAGGCCGCGCCTCGTCCTCAGCGGGGCCTTCTGCTGAACCGTGCCCGTGACTTGGTTCACGGCATCGCTGACGCCCTCGGCGGCGAGCCGGCCGGCGACGTGCGCCGATGGCGTGACTCCTGCGAGTTGCTGGCTGTCGTGTGCGCCGCCCCTCATCCCGATCCGGTACTGGCTCGCTTCGGTGCGCTTCCGCAGATCGTCACGGTGATCGAGCAGCGCGGCCGCCGCTCGGTGGGCGTCAGCGTCGAGGGCGTCCCGGTGGAGTTGCGCGTCGCCCCGCCGGAGCGATTCGGGACGGAGCTCGTTCGCGCCACCGGCACGTCCGCGTACGTCGAGGCGCTCGAGCCGCTGCCCGACGGTCCGGATGAGGACGCGGTCTACCACGCGCTCGGCCTGCCGTGGTGTCCACCCGAGCTGCGGGAGGAGCCGTTCCGCGGCCAGCCGTCGCCCCTCGTGGAGCTCGAGCACATCCGAGGCGACCTGCACTGCCACTCGACCTGGTCAGACGGAAAGGCAAGTGTCGAGGAGGTGGGCCGGGCGGCGCGAGAGCTCGGATACGAGTATCTGGCGATCTGCGATCACACCTCCGCAGTGGGCGTCGTCCAGGGGCTGAGCGCGGATGATGTCCGCCGCCAAGCCGGCGAAATCGCGGCCGCAAATGAACGGCTGGCGCCATTCCGCATCCTGCGCGGAATCGAGTGCGACGTCCTGCCCGATGGGCGACTCGATCTTCCTGACGATGTCCTCGCGGAGCTGGATTGGGTCCAGGCGAGCGTGCACGGCGGACAGCGAATGCCGCGGCGGGAGCTGACCAAACGCGTACTGGAAGCGCTTCGCAATCCGTACGTGCGGTGCCTCAGCCATCCGAAGGGACGGATCATCAACCGGCGGCCGGAGAACGCGCTTGATCTTGAGCGCGTATTCGAGGTCGCGCTCGAGGCAGGGGTCGCGCTGGAGGTCAACGGGCTTCCCAGCCGGCTCGATCTTCGTGGCGAGCACGTCCGTGAGGCGCTGCGGGCCGGTGTCCAGATCGTGTGTTCGACCGATGCTCACTCGGTGCGCGGCCTGCGCAACATGCCGTTCTCGGTCGCCACCGCGCGTCGCGGGTGGGCCGGCGCCGCGGACGTCTTGAACACTCGACCACTAGCAGCCGTTCTCAGACCGGGCCGCACGGACCAGATCGGGAACCGGTGATGCGGATACTCACGAAGGCGCGCTGGTCAAAAACGTCGCGCTTAGATCCTCGTTGCCGTGATCGGATACGCCCTCGTCCAGGCGCCGCCGAATCGTTGCCAGGAGCGGCAGGTCGAGATGATGGCGGGCCGCCGCCTCCTCAACGAGCGCGGCGTCCTTGGCCGCCAGCGCCAGTCGGAACGAAGGCTCAAACTCGCGGGCCATCATCGCCGCACCCTTGATCCGCAGATAGGGAAGATCGAGCGGGCCGCCCTCAACCGCGTCCAGCACCAGTTGTGGGTCCAGGCCGATCCCCTCAGCGAACGCGAGCGTCTCGGCGGCCCCTTCGACCACCGCCAGCAGCCAGCTGTTGGTCGCCAGCTTCAGGCGGGTGCCGCCACCGGCCGGGCCAACCCAGATCGCGCGTTTGCCGACCACGTCGAAGATTGGCTCGACGCGCTCCTTTGCCTGGTCGTGGCCAGAGGCAAGGATCACCAATTCGCCCTGTTCGGCCGGTTGCTTGGTTCCCAGCACCGGCGAATCGACGAACTCCAACTCATGCTTGTGCGCAAGCGCGATGCACTCTTCGGTTGCCGTCTCGCCGATCGTGCTCATCTGCAGCCAGATGGCGCCGTTGGAGACATCGCCAGAGAGGGCGCCCTGGGTGCCCCGCATCGCATCAAGCACAGCGTCGCCGTCGGCGAGCATGGTCAAGATCACGTCAGCGCCCGCCACTGCCTGCGCCGCCGAATCCACCACCGCGGCGCCATCCTCGCTCAGGGGTTCGGCCTTCTCCGGGGACCGATTCCAGGCCCGAACGCCAAACCCCTCGCGGGCCAGATTGCGAGCGAGGGCAAACCCCATCGTGCCGCCCGCACCAAGCACCGCGACTGTCTCCTTCGAAGTCATGAAGATCCGTTCTCGAGGGTCGTAGGCCGGGAGACACTCACCGGCACGCTCGTCCACCTGTCGTTCATCGACTCGTGAGGGCCGGGTGTGGGTGGGGGACGGAGACGCCCACGAAACCGCTGAAATCGCCGTTCAGGTCGGTTATCAGCGCGTTGCGCACGCGAGCGTGGAGGCAGCCGCCGGTCTTGCTGCGGACGTCGAACTCCCCCTCCCAGTAGCCGTGTCGCTGCACGGCGTTCATGATCTCCTCAGCAACGTGGCGATCCTCCGGACCGACCATCAGCTCCATGATCGGGCGGCCAAGGACCTCCAGGGCGGACCATCCATAGAGCTCCTCAGCCTGGTGATTCCAGAGGGTGATGAGGCCGCCGATGTCGGTGGCGATCACCGCATACTGAATTCGGCGGTCAGGCTCGATCGGCCCGTCGAGGACGTTCACGACGGTGGACGCTCCGGTGATGGCGAGCACGCGCTGAACTGACCCGCCATCGGTGAGAACGCGAAGCTCAAATCCATAGCGGGTTGCGGCCGCACCCAATCCAAGGATCAGATGCACACCGCTGGCATCGATGAACTCGAGGCCGCGCAGATCAAGCGTCACATCGCCTTCGACCGACCGCACGACGGCAACGGCAGCCGCGGCCTCCGGGGCGGTGGCGATGTCCAGCTCTCCGGACAACGCGATCACCCAACAGCCTTCGGTGTACGCAACTTCGCACTGGAACGGAACCGGCGGCCTCATCAACTCTTCCTTGGATCACTGAAGGATAAGTGGCGCCCGTCAGCCCAGAAGCCCCCGTTCCGAGGACCACAGTTCTGGTGGCGAAAGGCTAGCGCGAGCCCGCCAAAAAACAACCCGTTGAGCGTGAGCCTGCGGCGTCGGAGGGCGAGGCCATGACGCTCGCAATTCACCGACCCGGCAGTACCGTGAGCACGATGGTGCCCACCAAGGCCGGCAGGGCGAGCAGAGCCGCTGCCGCCGCCAGCGCCGCATGCACTGCCGTAGGGCCGCCCAGCGCGTCGAGCGAGACCAGCACAATCACCAGCACGACTGCGATGAGGACGCCTCCGAGCAGCCCGACGCGGTCGCCCGAGGAGGGGAACGCGGCCTGGGCGCAGGACAGCGAGCACCAGCCCCACAGCGCCAGGCGCCAGGGCGGCACCGTCGAGAGTCCACGAGGCATGTGGGCCAGGACGTGGGGCCCGAGCAGGATTGCGCTGAGCGCGGCGAGTCCGCCGGGGACGAGCACAAGCGGGGCGACTGAGATCAGCGCCCGGCGCAATGGTCCCGTGCGCGCGTGGCTGACCCCGCCGAGCACGACCGAGCCGTCTGGTTGCCGACGCGGTCTGAACAGGCGGGTGCGACCGACCGGCACCGCAAGCATGCGGCAGGCCAACCAGTGGGAACTCTCATGCAGGATGGTTCCCGGCATCACGGCGAGATAGGCGAGACCCCGCAACTTCCCGCCGCCTCCCAGCCGCCAGAACAGACGCCGCTGCCCACGCCGCAGCAGAAGCAATTCGGCGGCGAGCAGGCCCAGGAGGGGGAGGTTGCGTGACACCCATCCCATTGAAGCTCGGGCATCGGCCGTCACCCATGTTGGAGCGCTCAGCGGACCCCGACCAGGTCAACGACGAATACGAGGGTCTCGTCAGGGCCAATCACCCCGCCCGCCCCACGCTTGCCGTAGGCCAGATCCGGGGGGATCGTGAGCCGGCGGCGGCCGCCAACCTTCATGCCGGTGACGCCGCGGTCCCAGCCCGGGATCACCTGTCCCTTGCCGAGTTTGAACTTGAAGGTGTCGCCGCGGTCCCAGGAGGCATCGAACTGCGAGCCTGTCTTCCACGAGACTCCGACGTAATGAACCTCCACGACGTGACCGGTTGACGCTTCTTCGCCGTCGCCGACCGTGATGTCCTCGATCTCGAGCTGGTAGGACGGCGCCTGGTCGGACGGAACTGTGACTTCGGGCTTCTCATTGGGTGTCATGACCGGGAGGGTATTACGGGACGCTCTGGGTTAGGAACCGGTGTCGACGCCGGGTGTGACCTCCGGGCGCGCGCGTTCTCGCAGCCCCCGGGCGATGCGTCCGCCCGCCGCGGCGAGCAAGGTGCCGAAGATCGTCGTCAGGACCGCGAGCAACGGCGGAAAGCTTCCGAGCGACACCTTCGGGTGAGTTCCCACCGCGGCGTGAGCCAAGAGCAGGGCGGTGCCATAGAAGGCGCCGCCGAAGAACCCGCGATCTGCTGCCCCCCAGCCGTCGAGGTGCTCGAAGCCGGATAGAAACCCGCCGATCCCGGCCAGCGCGCCGACGGCATAATAGGCCCCGCTCGAGACGCCGAGCAGGATTCCCGCCACGACGCCCAATAGCGCGGGGACGACCCCCCCGAGGATCACCTGAAACGGGAGCGGCCGATCACGGAACAGCAATGGCTGAGACATCGGCAAACCTTTCTCAAATCGACGTCAAGGGGACCATCCGTTGATCACGCGCCTGCCTGCTCGAACGCCGCGCCGACGACGGCCTGCGCCGTGGCGCCGTACGGCGGCGCGAAGGCCTCGATCAGGTCACCTTCGCCCCGCACGAACACCCCGCGCAGATTGGAGAACTCCCGGAAGCCCTCGATGCCGTGGTGACGACCCGTGCCACTCTGGCCGACCCCACCGAAGGGCAAAGACGGCAGCGCGCCGTGGACGGCGGCAGAGTTGATGCAGGCACCGCCCGAGGTGGTCCGCCGCAGCACGTCGTCGGCCACGCCCTCGTCCTTGGAGAACAGGTACAACGCGAGTGGGCGCTCCCCGGCGTTCACTTGGGCGATGGCCTGATCGAGCTCGTCATACGCCTTGACGGGGAGAATTGGGCCGAAGATCTCCTCCTGCATTAGGGCGAGATCATCCGGGGGATCGATCACGAGCGAGATCGGCAATTGACGCCGCTCCGGGCTGACCTCACCGCCCTCCTCCAGCGCGCGCACATCGCAACCGCGCGCCCGGGCATCTTCCACCAGTCGCTGGATGCGCTCGAGGTGGCGTGAGGTGATGATGCCGGTATTGCTCTCCGAGAGGCAGAAATCGGGCATGTTCTCACGCATGTGCTCGGCCGCCAGGGCAGCGAAGTCATCCAGGCGCGCCCGCGGTACGAGGCAGTAGTCCACCGAGATGCACATCTGCCCATTCTTGAGCGCCTTCGTACCCAAGATCTGCTTGACCGACTCAGCGTCGATCGAGTCATCGGTCAGGATCGCCGGACACTTGCCGCCCAACTCGAGGGTCACGGGAACCAGCTGCTCGGCCGCCGCCTTGGCAATCTGTCGTCCCACTTCCGGGCTTCCGGTATAGAGCAGATGGTCCCAGCGCACCCGGGTGAATGCCTTGGCCAGCTCAAGTCCTCCCACCGCGACGTCGACGCGGTCCGATTCGAAGGTCGCACGAATCATGTCCCGGAGCACCTCCGAGCACGCGGGTGTGTGCTCTGAGGGCTTGAGCACAACGCGGTTGCCCGCCGCCAGCATCTCGATCAGCGGGCCGACGGAGAGGTCGAAGGGAAAATTCCAGGGGCTGATGTTGCCCACGACGCCCTTGGGCTGCGGCTGCACAAAGGCGCGGCCGCTGCCGAACAGCCCCGGGTCAGAGTACCTCGGCTCGGGAGACATCCAGGCTTCGAGATTCTCGGCCGCGTAGGCCGCGCGGCCGGCCACACCCAGCACCTCGATCAAGTCGGTGGCCAGGGTGGGATGCACGCCGAAGTCAGCGCTCATCGCCTCCTCGATCTGCGTCCGGTGGGTCATCACCATGCCGGCGACCGCGCCGAGGAGTGCGCGGCGCTCGTCCAGCGATGGAAATGGATCGGACAGGAACGCGGCGCGCTGGCGGCTGACGATCTCCTTCAGCTCCTCGATGGCCGCTGTGTCGTTGGTGGCGGTCGGGCTGCCCTGCTCGATGGTCGACATGCGCTCACTCCTCGTTTGGTGGCCTGGCGCCACCATACGCCTCCCGGTCAGGGGCCGGTAGAGGCGGGCCCGGGAGCCGGGTGCACGGACAGGATCACGGGCGCCCGAGGGGACTGCCTGAAGTCGAAGTCCGCAGCCAGCTCGCCGAGGAGCGGGTTCGCCTCGCGCACGCTCGGGCGAGGATCCGGGCGACCGTCGGTCTTCGGGTCCAGCCGCTGCCCGCCAAGGAAGTCGTTCTCGATGAACTTGTTGTAGGCGTCGTGGCTGAGGACCTGGTGGTCGACGACACCGGCGCGCGCGTACGGACTGATCACGATGCCGGGCACGCGGAGTCCGTAGCCGTTCTGGTCGACCGCCGGTGGCGTGACGTGGTCATAGAAGCCTCCCCAGTCATCCCAGGAGAGGAAGATCGCGGTGCTGTTCCAGTCGGGGCTGCGCATGATCGCGTTGACGAGCCCGGTGACATAGGTCTGCCCGGCGCTGACGAGCGCGGTCGGATGCTCGGAGACCTTGCCGTTGGGGTCGATCCAGGAAACGGCAGGCAACGAGCCGTTCTTGGCCGCGGCGAAGAAATTGCTCAGTGTCTGAACGTTGCCGGTCTGACCGTCCTGGATGACGGTCTGGAAGGAGGGCAGCGGATTCCAGATGCCCGGTGTCTTCGGCCCCTGAGCGACCGGCGCGCAGGTCATGGCCGAGTCGTTCTCGCAGTCGGGCTCGGTGCCCTTGAACACGTAGTAGCCCCAGCTGACGTTTTGCTTGTGCAGCAGGTAGGTCATGTCGGTCCAGGCGTAGTGGGCCGTGCCGTCAGACGGGTTCGGGTTCTGTAAGGCGTTGGCGCACGAGAACGGGTCCGTGGGAATGGTGCACAGCGCCGACCACTCCGACACCATGAATAGATGTTCGGGCAGGCTCCACGACGCGTTCGGCTCGTACATGTGGTCCTGGAGCACGAAGTCGTGAGCGTAGGTCCAGTAGTTGGGGATCTCACGTGCGTCGTGATAACCCATCACGTCGATGCACCTCGCCTGCTGGCTCTGGTTGCACGGACTGCAGTTGGGGTTGTTGCCGGTGCAGTTCTTGCCCTTCTCGGCCTGACTGACAAAGCCGTCCATCCTCCCGCCGTTGATGTCGGCGGCTGCGTTCGCAGCTCCGTGGGGGCCGCCGTAGTTGAGATCCGCGGAGTCATGAAACGGCTTCACGCATCCGCCGTTCTGCGGATCGGGCACACACACGCCCGCCGGGAATCCGTCCGCGCCTGGGTACGTCCCGAAGTAGTGGTCGAACGAGCGGTTCTCCTGCATGATGATCACGACGTGCTTGATCTTGTGGATCGAGTTCACGGCGATCTCCATCGCCGATGAGGACGAACGGATGTTGTGCGCGTCGCCGTTGAAAACCGCCTGCACATCCTTGTTTCCATCGGTCGTAAAGGTGTGACGCACGGTGAAGTTCGAGCCGTGATCGAGACGGACACGCGCGATCGTCACCCAGCGTTGACCGAAGCGCTGTCTCAGCAGGACAGTCTCGCCCGCGTGAGTGGGCTCGACGCGGCCGGTGAAGGCGACCGCGTCTCCCGGACTGGGGGCCGTCGTTGCGGCGGATAGCGTCACCAGCGCGTGTACGCGTTGGGTGAGCGTTTCACTCCGCAGTCCCGCCGCCGTGACGTACCAGCGCCGGTTGGTCTCGACCACCCCTGGGTGGCGCACGATCAGGTACTGACCGGCAGAGTCGGTCTGAGTGGCCAGCACGCGGTGAAAGGACCGCTGCCACGGGAGACGATGCCAGAGTACGACACGTCGGCGAGCGGGAGCAGGGCCCGACAGCCGGCCCGCGATGTCGACCTGCAGGCCGGCCACCGAGGGATTCGGGACGGCCGTGATACTGAGACGAGCGGCTGCCGCGGAGCTCGCCGTGGCCGACGTTGCCAGCGCGACGGCGCCGCCCGCGATCGCAACCATCGACCACGACAGCAGAATTGTGAGCGCGCGACGCATCTGATTCCCCTTCGTTCCTCGGCCTTGTCTAACCGCGAGAAACCAACCAGGGCACAAGAGTTGCGATGTCTCGGCCAGCAGCTAGGACTTTTGTGACGCTGATCGACCCCTCTTGCTCGTGGATCGCCCATCGGATCTCGTCGAGCGTTGCGATCTGCTGCCGGCGGGCCTCCTCTTCGAGATCACCGCGCGTCAGGCGTTCGCGGCGGAGGTTGCGTTCGATGACTGTCCCGTCCTGGACGAGGACGATCGGCTCGCCCTCGGTGACCAGGCGCACGCGGCCGCGAGCGGAAGGACACCCAGCTGACGGCGACCGAGAGCAAGCGTGATCGTCGAGATCACGGTCAGCGTGCCCGTCACCGACTGGTCGCTCTGCGTGATCCCCTGCTGAACGAGATCGCCCAGCACGACCAGCAGGATCACGTCAAATGGCTCGAGCGCGCTGAGCTCCCGGCGGCCCGCGATCCGCGTCACCAGAAAGATGAAGAAGAAGACGACCGTGGCGCGAATGACGAGATCCATGGGCTCAGGGGAAGATCGTCAGTGAACGGTGCACGCTGGCGAGCGGGCATCGAGCCGTCGTCGCAGCTCTACGTTCTCGCGTGCGTTTGCCCACGTTCGTGGGGTTCACCTGGAAGTACAGCCAGCTCGATCGAGTGTG
This sequence comes from uncultured Solirubrobacterales bacterium, assembly GCA_963828535.1. Taxonomy (GTDB): domain Bacteria; phylum Actinomycetota; class Thermoleophilia; order Solirubrobacterales; family Solirubrobacteraceae; genus Palsa-465. The sequence goes on along the minus strand of CAWHEM010000002.1, from coordinate 489,753 downwards.
TCCCGGGTGCCAGCCTGCCCGTAGGTGAGGACGACGCGACCGTTCTCGGCTGCTCTCGTTGCTGCGGTTCCGGTTCCAGTCGAGTTGACGCTCATCGATTCCCACCAGCCGCGATCGAACACGAGCTGCGGCTTGGCATGTCCCGGTGTGCGGTGACCTCCACCCGCACCTGGAAGATGAGCCCACTGCGCAACCTCGCCGGCGCCGTGACCTGAAGGTCCGCGTTGAGCGTATGTGCCGAGGTCACCGTCGGCCGCTGGCCAAAGACGCCCAGCAGCGCCAGAACCGGAAACACGCCGACGACGCCCAGGAGCGCACGGCGGTACCACATGTGTCCGGCACGCCCGCGGAGATCCCGGTTGCGCTCGAGCGTCAGGCCATCGGGTGCTCCGTCCACCATCAGACGCAGTAGTTCGGCCACGGCCCCGGCTGTCCTGCCTTATGAACCAGGAATGCACAGGGCCGAGCGTTACGCTCCAGACTGGATGCCGGAGCTCGACCTCGGGAGGACGAACATCTACTACGAGGAGCACGGCCGCGGCTTCCCGCTGCTGCTGTTCGCTCCCGGAGGCATGAACTCGACGATCGAGCGCTGGGCGGCCGCAACGCTGAACCCGCTCGCCGTGTTCGGCGATGACTTCAGGCTGATCGCGATGGACCAGCGGAACGCGGGGCGTTCGTTCGGTCCGCTTGAGGTTGACGATCCCTGGGGCGCATTCGCCCAGGACCAGCTTTCCCTTCTTGATCACCTGGGCGTCGAGCGATGCCACGTCATGGGGTGCTGCATCGGCTGCTCGTTCGCGCTGAAGTTGCTGGAGCTGACGCCGGATCGCTTTACCGCGGCGGTGCTGGAGCAGCCGGTGGGGGTGGTGGGTGAGAACCGCCACCTGTACGACGCGCTGTGGCGCGGCTGGGGTGAGAATCTGGTGGCGACGCGCCCGGACATCGACCCTGAGCAGCTGGAGCAGTTCGGGTCCAGAATGTGGGATCACGGCGAGTTCGTGGTCAGTGTCGGCCGCGAGCTCGTGCGAGCCAGCTCGACGCCACTGCTGGTGCTGCCCGGGATCGATGATTACCACCCCACGGAGACGGGCCGGGAGGTGGCACAGCTGGCACCGCGAGGCGAGGCCTTCGAGCCCTGGAAGGACACGCCCGAGCACACAGCGCAGGCCGTCGAGGCGGTGCGTGCGTTTCTGCACCGGCAGACGCCTCAGCCGGGATGACCGACCCAATTGCGTTTACGGTCTGATGTCGACGACGCGGTTCGGTTCCGTCGCTGCGGGATCTACTCAGGCCTTACCCGGCAGCGCGCCCTCGATCGCAGCGAGGACCTTCGGATCCTCGGGGGTGACCTTGGTCGACCAGCGAGCGATCAGCTTGCCGTCGGCGCCGATCAGGTACTTGGTGAAATTCCAGGCCGGCGGCGCGGACCCGGGCTGGCGCGCCAGGTCACGCCAGAGCGGTGATGGATCCGCTCGGACCGAGGTCGGCTCGGTGAGCGCGAACTTGACGCCATAGTTCTTCTCGCAGAAGGCACCGATCTCGGCGGCCTCGTCGTATTCCTGCCCGGCGAAATCCGCCGAGGGAGACCCGAGGATCTCCAGACCACGCTCGTGGTAGCGCTCGTAAAGCGATTGCAGACCGGCGTACTGCGGGGTGAAGCCGCACTTGCTCGCGGTGTTGACGATCAATGTCGGTTTGCCACGTAGCGAGCCCAGGTCGAGCTGCCCGCCGTCGAGGAGCGTGACGCTGTGGGCGTAGATGTCGCTCGACTCAGGCAGTTTGTGGGTGCGCCTGAAGTACATGCGCAGCGTGGAGAGAACGCTCATGTACGGAATACGAGTGCAGCGGAGAAACGGTTCATCAAGCCTCCTGTAGGTGTAGGTCGAAGAAGTCGAGGATGCGCCGCCAAGCGTCCTCGGCGGAGGGATGGTGGTAGTCGAAGCCGGCGATGTGCACCAGCGGGCCAAGCGCCGGCCCGAGGTTGATCCGATTGAGGAAGCTGTGGCCGGCGTCCGGATATTCCTTGATGTCGTGCTCGACCCCAAGCTCATCCAGCGCGCTCTGAAGCCGTTGCGCGCGTCCGATCAGGGTCCGGTCGCGGCGGCCGTAGCTGGCGACGATCGGGCAGGCGCCGGCCAGACGCTGGGCGGCATCCTTTGGCACCTCGCCGTAATTGACCGACGCCGCCGCGAAGTCAAAGCGCGGCGCACACAGGAGCGCGAATCCCCCGCCCATGCAGAAGCCGATGATCCCGACAGATCCGGTGCAGTCCTCGCGCTCGGTCAGCCATCGGCGGGCGGCATCGATGTCGTCATAGGCAGCGCCGTGGCCCGAGCGCGAGGCCTGCATCGTGGCCAGGACGCACCGGATCCCACGCCCCGAGTACAGGTCCGGCGCGAACGCGAGGTAACCCGCAGTGGCCAGGCGGTCGGCCTGCTCGCGGATGTCATCGCTCAGCCCGAGCGAATCCTGGATCACCACCACGCCCGGCCACCGGCCTGAGCCGCGAGGAAGCGCCAGGTAGGCCTTCAGGTCCGCCGAGGCCGCGGGATAGCTGGTGTCGGGCAAGCCGGCTCAGTCTAGGACTGCGGTGCGGATCCGGCGGTTATGCCGCAATCAGCTCGCGCTCGGCCGCGGCGCGCTGAGTTTCGCCCTTGGGGGGCGACTCCGGCTGCGGCTCGGCCTTCGATCCGCCGGGCAGCGCCAGCCGGAAGATCTTCTTGACCACCGACCCGAACTGCTTGTGCAGTGGCCCTGAGTTATAGGGGAGCCCGTAACGCTCGCAGATCTCGCGAACCTCGACGGCCAGCTCCGCGTAGCGATGAGCGGGAATGTCCGGAAACAGGTGGTGCTCGATCTGATGCGAGAGGTTTCCGCTGAGGATGTGGAACAGCCGGTTGCCGGTGAGGTTCGCCGAGCCGAGCATCTGTCGCATGTACCAGCCGCCGCGGGTCTCGTTCTCGACCTCCTCCTCGGAGAACTCCTCCACCCCGTCAGGGAAGTGTCCGCAGAAGATGATCATGTATGACCAGACGTTGCGGGTCAGGTTCGCGGTCAGGTTTCCGGTCGCCACGAAGGGCGCCACCGGTCCGGCCAACAACGGAAACGCGACGTAGTCCTTGAGCACCTGGCGCCGGCCCTTGTGCCAGATCGCCTGGAGGATGTCCCGCTTGTCGCTGAGCTTCACCTCACCAGATTCGATCCGTTCGACCTCGAGGTCGTGGACAGCAACGCCCCACTGGAAGAGCAGAGCCAACAGCGTCGCGTAGACCGGGTTACCGAGGTCGCGCGGGCGCCACGGCTGATCCTCGGACATGCGCAGGATGCCGTAACCGATGTCGCGGTCCCTGCCCAGCACGTTGGTATGGGTGTGGTGCATGTAGTTGTGCGAGTGGCGCCACTGATCGCCGGGGCACGCTGTGTCCCACTCAAAGCTCTGAGAATCAAGTGCAGGATCGTGGGTCCAGTCGTACTGACCGTGCATCACGTTGTGGCCGATCTCCATGTTGTCGAGGATCTTCGACAGCGACAGCGCCGTGACGCCGGCCAGCCAGGCCGGAGGCAGGAAGCCGGCGAACAGGAGGCCGCGGCCCGCGACCTCCAAGCCGCGCTGCGCCTTGATGATGCGCTGGATGTACTCGACGTCCCGGTCGCCCAGATCGGCTCGGACGCGGTTGCGCAGCTCGTCAAGCTCGTGACCCAGGGCATCGATCTGCTCGGGTGTCAGCTCAGGATGTTTGGTCGGCATTGCTCAATCTCCTCATCTGGTCAAAGTTTCAGGGCTACGTCGCCGGCCGGGACGGACACGCAGAGTTGGATGTCCACGTCCTCCTCGGCCGAGACCTCGCCGGTGCGGATGTCTCGTACAGCGCCCGCGGTCTTGCGGCAGGTGCAGGTGTGGCAGATCCCCATACGGCACCCGAAGTCGGGGGTGAGCCCGGCCGCCTCGGCCTGCTCGAGCAGCGTTCCCTCAGCGATCGGAGCCGCGATGCCACTGCGGAGGAAGCGCAGCGTGCCGTCGGCGGCGGCGCCGCTGACGGTCAGGCTCGGCGGCGTGAAGGTCTCCGCCAGCACCCGCTCGGGCGCGGCTTTCCAGACCGCTCGCACCGCCTCGATCAGCGACGGCGGTCCGCAGACGGCGGCGGTGGTGCCCGCCGCGTCAAAATCCCCCACCAGCGCTCGCACGGCGTGCTCGCCGAAGTGGCGGCCGCCCTCGCGCGTGGCCACGTAGCTGACGCTCACCTGGGGACGGGCGGCCGCCAGCGCCTCCACCTCATGCCGGTAGAGCCAGTCATCAGAGGTGCGCGCGTAGTGGATGAAGGCGATCTCGCCGTCGTGGCCCTCGTCGCACAACGTGCGGAGCATCGAGAGAACCGGCGTCACGCCGCTGCCGCCGCTGATCAGGACCAGCCGCTGGGGGCGCTCCTGCGGCAGCTCGAAGTCTCCCTGGGCGTGACCGAGGTGGAGGATCTGGCCGGGACGCAGCTGGTGCTGAAGATGGCGGGAGACCAGCCCCTCGGGATGGGTCGTCACGGTCAACTCGAGCAGGCCGTCGGATCGGTGCTGCGAGCAGCTCGGCGAGTAGGTCCGCGTCCGGCGGACCCCGTCGATGTCGACGCCGATGCGAGCAAACTGGCCTGCCCGGAACCCGCTCCAGGCAGCATTCGGGCGGAGCGTCAGCGTCACGCTGCGCGGGGTCTGGCGGTGGACCGCAACCACACGAGCGCGAGCGTCGCGCACCGTGAGGTCAGGACGGATCAACTCCAGATAGCGATCGATTCCGTGGGGGCCCACCAGGAGGTCGACGAGAGGCGACTTCAGCAGGCGGCGAGGAGAGAGTTCTATAGGCATGGGTGGCGAAGAGTTAGTGGACAACTGTTCACAAGCTGAGTGTAGAGAATCTACCCTCTGCGTCAAGGGCTAGACTAAGAACTGTGAGCAGGTGCACACCAATTTGGTGAACGGACGTAAAGGGACAGTGGAGCGCGCTTCAGACAAGAGTTCCTCGCCGCCACACCGACCTGCGCGAACTCAGGCCGAGCGCCGGCGGCACACTCGCCAGGCGCTGCTGGACGCGGTGCTGCTGCAACTGGAGGCGGGTGAGAGCTTCGATGCGCTCAGCCTGCGCAGCGTGGCTCGCGCCGCCGGAGTCGTCCCGACCGCCTTTTATCGGCACTTCGAGAGCATGGACGAGCTGGGGCTGGCCTTGGTCGAGGAGTCGTTCCGCACCCTCCGGGCGATGCTGCGCGAAGCGCGCGAGGGTGTCCCCCCTGGGCAGGTCATTCACCGCTCCGTCGAGATCCTGATGGAGCACGTTCGTGCCCACCGGGCCCACTTCATCTTCGTCGTCCGGGTTGGCTACACCGGCAATGTTGTCCTCCGGCACGCCATCCGCGGCGAAATTCGCCTGTTCACCAGCGAGCTGGCCACCGACTTGGCGCGCTTCCCGGTCCTGCGCGAATGGTCCACCGAGGATTTGCAGATGTTGGCTGGGCTTCTGGTCAACACGATGATCGCGACCGTCGGGGCGACTGTGGACGCACCGGTCGCTGCTCCGGAGGCCGAGGCGGAGATCGCCCGCGTGGCCGAGAAGCAATTGCGGCTCACCATGCTGGCGGTGCCGTACTGGCGCAGCGAACGATCACCGCGCTGAGCGGATACCGTCCGCAGCGTGTCCAGTGCGCGACCGAGGGACCCGTATCCCGAACTCTCGTGGTGGGGGTGGGGCGATCCGGCTCAGGTGCCCGTGCTGGCCGACAGCGTCTCCTCGCTCCTGACCCAGGGTCTTGGCGTCCGCGGCCCTATCGCGCGACCGCTCGCTCCAAGCGAGATCTTGCTCGTTGCCCCCCGGCTGAGCGAGGCGACCGTGGCTGCCTTGACCGAAGTTGTCGGGGCTGGCAATGCCTCCGCGGACCACGAGAGCCGGGTGCGTCACGCGCGCGGAAAGTCCACCCCTGACTTGCTTGAACTGCGTAGCGGCGAGGCGCTGAGCGCCCCGGACCTCGTCCTGGCCCCCGGTTCGCATGACCAGGTGTTGAAGCTTCTGCAGATCGCCTCCGCGGCCCGCGTCGCTGTGGTCCCGTTCGGAGGCGGAACCTCGGTGGTCCGCGGGCTCGAGCCGTCCAGCGCGAGCTTCGCCGGGCTCGTGGCCCTCGACATGCGGCGGATGAACGCGCTCCTCTCGCTCGACGAGCAATCACGGCTGGCCGAGCTCGAACCCGGGCTCCGTGGCCCCGAGGCCGAAGCGCTGCTGGCGGCCGAGGGTTACACGATCGGTCACTTCCCGCAGTCCTTCGAGTACGCCACGCTCGGCGGCTTCGCCGCGGCGCGCTCGAGCGGGCAGGCCTCCGCCGGGTACGGCCGCTTCGACGAGATGGTGATGGGCCTCAAGGTCGCCACCCCGGCCGGTTCGCTGGTTCTGGGCCGGGCCCCCAAGTCCGCCGCCGGACCCGATCTGCGCCAGCTGATCCTCGGTTCGGAGGGGACCCTGGGCGTGATCACTTCGCTCACGCTTACGGTCAGACCCCTGCCCGAGTCCCGGGTCTACACCGGGTGGCGCTTCGGCTCGTTCGCCGAGGGGACGGCGGCGCTGCGGCGGCTGGCCCAGGACGGCCCAGTGCCGACGGTCCTCCGGCTCTCCGATGAGGCCGAGACCGCACTGAACCTGGCCCGGCCTGCCGAGCTGGGCGAGGGAGCTGCCGGTGGGTGTCTCGCCATCGTCGGTTACGAGGGCTCCGCCGAGGACGTGCGTGCCGCGCCGGTGCCAGGCGGAATCGGTTCTGCGGGCGCTGAGCGCGGAGCCGGATGCCGAGGCCGGCGAGACCTGGGCGCGCGATCGCTACCGCGGCCCTACCTTCGTGACGCACTGCTGGACGCCGGCGCGCTGGTCGAGACACTGGAAACGGTGGCGTTCTGGTCCCGCATCCCGACGGTCTACGACGCGGTGACCGAGCGCTGTTGCGGGAATCGCTCAGCGCCCAGGGCACGCCGCCGGTGATCCTGTGCCACGTCTCCCATGTCTACCCCTCCGGGGCATCGCTGTACTTCACCGTCGGCTGTGCTGCGCTCGATGACCCGCAGGCGCAGTGGCGGCGGGCCAAGGCCGCCGCCGGCGACGCGATCGAGTCCACCGGGGGCTCGATCAGCCATCACCATGGCGTCGGCAGAGATCATCTGCCCTGGTATGAGCAGGAGATCGGGCAGCTCGCCTGTGCCGTGCTCCGCGCGGTCAAGGCTCAGCTGGACCCGGCGGGGATCCTGAACCCCGGCATCCTCATCCCGGGCGCCGCCGCGTGAGCCAGGACGAGCGCATCGGGCGCTTGGCCGAACTGATCGTCCGCTTCGGCGCCAACGTCCAGCCCGGGCAGATCGTCTCGATCTCCTCCGAACCGGGCAAGGAGGAGCTCGCCCGTGCGATTGCCGACGTCGCCTACGCGGTGGGGGCGAAGTTCGTCGATCTCCGGGTCTTCGATCTGCACTTCAAGCGCTCCCGGGCAATGCACGCGGACCTCGACACGCTCGGCTACGTACCACCGTGGTACGGCGAGCAGATCCTCGCCCTGGGGGCCAACCGCAGTGCCGTAATCACGCTCACCGGGCCCGTCGAGCCGGACCTGATGGACGGCGTCGACCCGGACCGGCTCGGGCGGGACATGCTCCCGCGCGTGCGCGAGTCCGAACAGGTGCTCAACGATCGCTCGCTGAACTGGACGGTGGCGCCGTGCCCGACCCCCGGCTGGGCGAAGCTCGTGCACCCTGAGCTCGACGCCGACGCGGCGCTGGAGAAGCTGTGGGTGGACATCGCACGCGTGTGCAGGCTCGACGAGCCCGACCCCGTCGCGGCCTGGAACGAGCGGCTTGACCGGCTGATCGCGGTGGCGGCCACGCTCACCGAGCTGCGGCTCGCGGCGCTGCGCTTCGAGGGACCGGGCACCGACCTCACCGTCGGCCTGCTGCCCACCAGCCGATGGACCGGCGCTCGCATTTCGACCGTCGACGGCATCGTCCACGCGCCCAACCTGCCGACCGAGGAGGTGTTCACGACTCCCGATCCCGAGCGGACCTCCGGCGTGGTGACCGCGACCAAGCCGCTGTTCGTCGCCGGCGCCCTGATCACCGGGCTGCGCGTGCGCTTCGAGCAGGGTCGCGCGGTGGCGATCGAAGCCGACCGGGGTGCGGAGACTTTGCGCGCGCTTACCAGTCGAGGCCCCGGCGCCGCCCGGCTGGGCGAGGTCGCGCTGGTGGACCGCGAAAGCCGGATCGGCCAGCTTGGGACCGTCTTCTTCGACACGCTGCTCGACGAGAACGCCGCCAGCCACATCGCCCTGGGAGCCGGGCTGGAGATGGCCCTCGACGGCGACGAGGATCACCCACGCGTCAACCGCAGCGAGATCCACATCGACTTCATGATCGGTTCCGATGACGTGGCGGTCACCGGAGTTGCCGCCGACGGTGCAGAGGTGCCATTGCTCCGCGGCGGGGCGTGGCAGATCTGAGCGGCTGCTCGCTACGCTAACCCCGTTTCCTGGAGAGGTGCCGGAGCGGCTGAACGGGCGCGACTGGAAATCGCGTAACGGGGGTCAACCTCGTTCGGGGGTTCGAATCCCCCCCTCTCCGTTTCTCTCGCTCGATTGCGATCCGGCTAACGCCTGACTGGCGACCAGCGAGCGGCTGGCCGCACTCGCACGGCCGACTTGAGTGACAAACCGTGTCCACGCGCTCGATCTTGCCCGAAAGTCAGGCTGGGACGGACAAAAGCGCCAACATCGCGCTCGGATCCGGGGTTTGCTGCGTTTGTCGCCGTCGGGCCACCGATCAAGGCGACGCTCTGAGGCTGAGCAGCGAAAGAGCCGCCCGCCGGGGGATAGTCAGCCCGCGGGTGCCAGCACCGCAGGCGCCCCGTACTGCTGCAGCACCGGCGGCAACTCGACCGATGCGTCCTCGCGCTGACCGTTCTCCAGGAGCGCGATGATCGTCCGGCCCACCGCGACTGCCGTCCCGTTCAGGGTGTGCAGGTGGGCGAGCTTGCCGTCGCTGTCACGACGACGGATGTCCAGTCTGCGTGCCTGGTAGTCGGTGGTGTTGGAGCAGGAGGTGAGCTCCCGGTAGCGCCCCTGCCCGGGCAGCCACGCCTCACAGTCGTACTTCTTGGCCGCCGAGGCCCCGAGGTCGTTGATGGCGATCGCCACCACGCGATAGGGAATCTGGAGATCCTTGAGGATCGACTCCTCGATCGCCAGCAGGCGCTCGTGTTCGGCCAGCGAGTCCTCCGGTTCGACGAAGCAGAACATCTCGACCTTGTCGAACTGATGTACGCGGAAGATCCCTCGCGTGTCCTTGCCGGCGGCCCCGGCCTCGCGCCGGAAGCAGGTCGAGAATCCGGCGTAGCGCACCGGCAATCGGTCCGCCGGGAGGATCTCGTCGCGGTGCAGCGAGGCCAGCGGCACCTCCGAGGTCCCGACCAGATAGAGATCGTCCTCCGGGAGGTGGTAGAGCTGCTGCTCGGTGTCCGGCAGCATCCCGGTGCCATACAGCGCCTGGCCACGGACGAGGACCGGCGGGATCACCGGCTCGAAGCCCTCGGCCATCACCTTCTCGATGGCGTAGCGGACGAGCGCGAGCTCCAGCAACACCAGCTCTCCCCGCAGGTAGGCGAAGCGGGATCCGGATACACGGGCGGCGCGTTCCATGTCGATCCGCCACCCCGCCAGCTCGAGGTGATCCCGCCCCGTGGCCCCGGCCTCGCCGACCTCTCGCAGCACCTCGTCCTGATCGGGCGCATCGGGTGCGGGCAGGTTTGGCAGCGCCGCCAGTACCGCATCGAGCTGGGCTCGGACCGCGGCCTCCTCGTCGCTCAGCGCGCGCCCGCGAGCGGCTCGGTTTGCCAGCTGCTCCCGTTCCTCTGGTGTCGGCGGCCCCTTGCGGCCTCGGCTGGCTCGGTTCTGCTCGGCCCGGATCTGTTCCAGTTCGGCTGTGAGCGCCCGCCAGCGCTCGTCGTGAGCCAGGACCTCGTCCACCGCTTCGGCCGCGCCCGGACCGCGGCGGGCCAGCGCCGCGCGCACAGCATCCGGGTCGCTGCGGATCAGTCTGAGATCGAGAACGCGGCCGTCCCCGCGACGCTAGCGGCGCGCCGTCTTGCGCTTGGTGGCTCTTGGCCTTGGCCTTGGCCTTGGCTCTTGGCCTGCCACCGATGTCGATGCCAGCGAGGTCGCCGGTGCAGCGGTGCTCACGGCCGTGGTGGCGGTCTGGCCCGGCGCGGGCAAGCTCCCGATCGCCTGCGCATCGCACGGCGCCACTCCGATGAGCTTTGGCGCCTGACGTCCGGCGTACTTGGCCACGAACTGCGCGACCTCGGCGGCGTCATGGCCGACGACGACATTCTGGGGCATAACCGCGCCGGAGAACCCGCCGTTCTCGATCGCATAGAGAACGCGGGTCACGGGCCGCTCGCAGCGAACGTTGAAGTTGGGGCCGTTGGTAATCATCGCCGTGCGGACATTGGTCGCCGACCCGTGAGTCCCGGCAAAGGAGAGCGTGTGGCACCCCGAGCAGCGCTGGGAGAACAGCACCGCCCCGCGATGCGTCGGATCCGATTGCGGCACGCTGATCTTCTCCGTACCACAGGCCGTCGCCAACGCCGCAATCGCGGCCACAGCAATCGATATGAGGAGGACCCTGATCGGCCGGTTCATGCGGGCCGGATCATACGGAAGTGGGGGCGGCATGCGGCGTTGGTAAGCCGGGCACGTCCCGGTTGGGAAGCCCGGGCACGCCCCCGTCGGGATGCCGGGGAGGCGAATTCGGCGACTACACGCTCGGCCTGTCTCTACGATCGCGCCGTGCCCGCACTCTCGCTCGCGAAGCTCGGTCGGCCGATCACGGGATTGGTGCTGGTATCGGCGCTGAGCGGCTGTGGCCACACTCAGCAGGTCGGCGCCGATCGCACGCTGAGCGTCGGGCTGACCGAGTACCGCCTGAATCCCCAGAGCGCCCACGTCGGCGCCGGGACGCTGACCCTCCTCGTCCGCAACTACGGCCGCCTTACCCACAATCTCGTGATCTCGATGAACGGCCAGCCGACGGCTTCGACGCGGCCCCTGGCCCCCGGACAATCGACCACGCTCACCGTCTCGCTGACGGCGGGCAGCTATCAGATGGCCTCGACGATCCTCTCCGACCAGGCCCTTGGTGAGTACGGAACTCTCACCGTCACCTCGTGAGCGCGGGCAGGAGGCAGCCCGCGCGCGCCGAACATCTGGCCAGCCCCGGCGCTGGCCAACAGACGTTCGCCCCACGCAAATGCGCGATCGTCCTCCTACGGCGGCAACCAGAGGAACCGGCGCCGGGGCTGTATAAACGCCAGATGGTCACCGACCCAGATCAGGCCGGCGAGGCCACCGGCCCAGATCCAGAGCAGTTCCGCGAGGTGTTCGGCCGCTTCGCCACCGGCGTGGCGGTCATCACCAGCTCCGGACCAGCCGGCGCGGGCGGAATGACCGCCAACGCGATCTGCTCGTTGTCGCTGAACCCCCTGCTGGCGCTGGTCTGCTTCGAGAACCAGGCCCGTACGCTCCCGATCGTCCGTGAAGCGGGGCGCTTCGCGGTCAACATCCTCCGCGCCGAGCAGTCACACCTGGCCGGCGTGTTCGCCTCGAAGTTGCCGGAGGCGGAGAAGCTGGACGGGGTCGATCACCGGCTCGAGCACGGCGTGCCCGTAATCGAGGGCACGCTCGCCTGGGCGGTCTGCGAGCTGCGCGAGCTGATCGCGGGCGGCGACCACACGATCGCGATCGGACAGGTGCTGGAGCTCGGGCTCGGCGACGGCCAGCCGTTGCTGTGGTATCAGGGCCGCTATCACCACGGTCTCGGCCCGGACTCGGCCTGAGGCCCTGGCGCGGGGGTCGCCGGGGCGGCCGCGAGAGGGACGCGCGACAATCACGATGCGGTCCCCGCCGCCCGCGCCAGCAGGATTACGATCACCACTGCGGCCAGAGCCATCACGCCGACCTCCCGCTGGACGATCGCGATGACGACACGGCGCTGCTCGTCCTCGGGCAGCGCCCCGACCTCTGCCGAGGAGGCAAAGCCGTGCTGATCGAGGACCATCTGCGCCGACGCCACTCGTAGCTGCTCGGCGACAAAGGAAACGGCCAGCGGGAGGACGCCGTAGAGAACGTGGATGCTGGGGGCCTTCGGCCCGGTCAGCTGGTACACCGCACCCTGCGCGGCCTCGAGCACGACCAAGACCTGACCGGCCCGCAGCAGCCGCCAGAACCACCGATTGGGCTGCGCGCGCCACCAGCACCAGGCCCCGAGGAGACCGGCCCCAGCATTGAGCGAGATCGCCAGCACGCCCACGATGATGTGTACGGGCCTCACTGGCCGCGCACTCCATCACATAGCCGCATTTGGCACTAAGTAACACTTTGTTACAAGCGGCCCCGCCGCGGTGATATAACACCTCGTCGTGCTTCGCACCTACCTGCCGGCAATTGTCTTCCTGATCCTCGGGGGACTGGTCGGCACGCTGTTCTCGGTGCTGAACCTATTCCTCGGTAAACGACAGCCGAACAAGTCGAAGATCTCGCCCTACGAGTGCGGTTTGCCCTCGGAGATCCAGCGCGGGATGCGCTTCGGCATCAGCTTCTACCTGATCGCGATGCTGTTCATTCTGTTTGACATCGAGGTCATCTTCCTCTACCCGATCGCGGTGCAGCTCCGGGCGTTCGGCACCTTCGCGATGACCGAGACGATCGTCTTCGTCGTACTGCTGATGGTCGCCTTCGTCTACGTGTGGCGCCGAGGAGCCCTGGAATGGAACTAAAGCGGGAGCTGCTCGCCACCGGCGGTGACGCTGCCGTCGACCCCACCGACTTCCGCGTCCGTCAGCTGCGTGCGCGGGACATGCTGCGCGGCGACCTCGACGACGCGGCGCTCCAGCAGTACGTCGAGGAACAGGTGATGACCACGACGGTCGAGAAGGCGGTGGCCTGGGCGCGGGGCAACTCGCTGTACCCACTGACTTTTGGTCTGGCTTGCTGCGCGATCGAGATGATCACCACGGTCGGCGCGCGCGCCGATCTGGCCCGCTTTGGCTTCGAGGCCTTCCGGGCATCCCCCCGCCAGGCCGACCTGATCATCCTGTCCGGGCGCGTCTCGATCAAGATGGCGCCGGTCATCCGCCGCCTCTACGACCAGATGCTCGACCCCAAATGGGCGATCTCGATGGGCGCCTGCTGCTCCTCGATGGGCGTCTACAACAATTACGCGCTGGTACCGGCCGACAAGTTCATGCCGGTCGATGTCCACGTACCCGGATGCCCGCCCCGGCCCGAGGCGCTGATGCACGGCATCCTCAGGCTGCGGGATAAGATCCACGGCCACCCCCCGGACGGCTGGCGCGAACGCTACGAGGCCGTCGGCACCGAGGAACTGCTGCCGGGCGAAGCCGATCTGAACAGCACCGGCATCAACGTGTTCAAGCCTGGAGACACCGCCGGTGCCTGACGCCACGGGGCTGGAGCTCATCGCCCGAGAGCTCCGCGAGGCCGATGCCGAGTCGATTCGCGGCACCACCTTCCACCGCGATCGCGCGACGCTGCTGACTGACCCCGCTCGGGTGCGTGCGGTGCTGGAGCGGCTCAGGGGCAAGGGCTACACGTTTTTGGCCAGCCTCCATGGCGTCGACTACTGGCCCGAGGAGCCGCGCCTCGGCGTGCTCTACGAGCTGCTTGACATGAAGAATGTCGACCGCATCACCGTCAAGACCCGCGTCCACACCGAAGCCCCCCACGTCCCATCGGTGGTGGAGCTGTTCCCGGGTGCCAACTTCCCCGAGCGTGAGGTCTACGACATGTTCGGGGTGGTCTTCGACGAGCATCCCGACCTGCGGCGGATCCTCATGCCCGAGGACTATGAGGGCTTCCCCCAGCGCCGCGATTTCCCCACTGGCGGCGAGCCGGTGCTGTTCACGTTCAACGAAGAGAACAACTACGGCAAATGGCAATAAGCGATTACCGCAGACGTGAGGAGTCGATAACCCTCTCCTCCGAGCCCGCCGGCCAGGGCCAGACGCACGAACTGATGACGCTCAACATCGGCCCGCACCATCCGGCGACCCACGGCGTGCTGCGCCTGATCGCGACGCTCGAAGGCGAGGTCGTGCGGGACATCAAACCGATCATCGGGTACGTCCACACCGGCATCGAGAAGACAGCCGAGGACAAGGCCTACTGGAAGGTCATCCCCGTCGTCGAGCGGATGGACTACCTCGGCTACTACTTCAACGCGATGGCCTTCTGCGGCGCGGTCGAGACCCTGCTCGGAGTCGACGTTCCTCCCCGCGCCCAATACCTCCGGGTCATCCACATGGAGCTCAACCGGATCGCCTCGCACCTGTTCTGGCTGGCCACCGGCGCCCTGGACCTCGGTGCGATCTCGATGTTCTGGTACTGCCTGCGCGAGCGCGAGAAGATCGTCGACCTGTTCGAGATGTCCTCGGGCCAGCGGCTGCACACGCGCTACATCCAGGTCGGTGGCGTGATGGAGGACATCCCCTCGGGCTGGTTGAAGAAGCTGAAGGCCTTCACCGACGACATGCCAACGCGGGCCGACCAGTACGCCGACATGATCGAAAAGAACCAGATCGTGCTCGAGCGACTGCGCGGCACCGGCACGCTGGACGAGGCGACACTGCTGGAGATCGGGGTCACCGGCCCGCTGCTGCGTGCCGCCGGCAACCCGTGGGATTTACGCAAGGCGTCCCCATACTCGAGTTACGAGCACTTCAGCTTCAAGATCCCGGTCGGCACGGTGGGCGACAACTACGATCGCTACCGCGTCCGTCACGCCGAGATTTACGAGTCCGTGAAGATCATCGAGCAGGCCGCAGCCGGACTGCCCGACGGTCCGTACATCACCACCGATCGCAAGGTCGCACTCCCACCGCGCCATGAGCTCGCGACGAGCATGGAAGCGCTGATCCACCACTTCAAGCTCGTCACGGAGGGCTTCCGGGTGCCGCCGGGAGAGGCCTACTATCCGATCGAGGGGCCGCGCGGCGAACTTGGCTGCTTCGTCCGCTCCGACGGCTCGGCCAAACCCGCGCGCGTGCACATGCGCGACCCCAGCTTCGTCAACCTGCAGGCGCTGGCCCCGATGGTCCGGGACGGCTACATCGCCGACCTGATCGCCACGCTGGCGATGCTCGATCCGATCCTGGGCGGGATCGACCGATGAGTAGCCGGATGACTCAGGCGGCCTACTCCTTGAGGGAGCCCGGATGGCGAGCGTAGGCCGCCTGAGAGAGAGGGTTCCACGCTTCGGTCACGGCTCGCGCGTTCCCGGGTGGGACGAAGCGGTCGATCTGACCAAGGATCCGGCCACAGTTCCCGACCCGGCGACGACGCCGGTTCCCGAGGAGCTCAGGAACACGATCGTCGCCGCCATGGCCAAGTACCCGGACCGCCGCTCGGCGGCGATTCCCGCCCTGCACGCCGCGCAGGAAATCCACGGCTGGTGCTCGCCGGAGGCGATCGAGCAGGTCGCCGCGGTGATGCAGCTGACTCCGGCCTACCTGACCTCGGTGGCCACCTTCTACGACATGTTCTCGACCGTTCCCAAACCGCGCCACGACGTGTACGTGTGCACGAACATCTCCTGCTCGCTGCGCGGCGCGGATGAGTTCTTCGAGGCGATGCTCGCCGCGGCGGCCGGCCACGACGAGGTCAGCGTACGTTCGTTCGAATGTCTCGGCGCCTGCGACATCGCCCCGATGGCCTCCGTGGACGGCGAGTACGTCGGGCCGCTGACCGATGAGGACGCTGATCGGATCGTCGCCGACCTCGAGGCGGGACGCGCAGTGCTCGAGCACAAGCAGCTGCGCTACCGCCGCTGCGCCGATCCCGACGTGGCGGCCGGCGAGACCGACTTCAGCCCGCCGGCCCCCGATGAGGCGCCCCGGGCCGACACCGCCGGACTTCCGCCACATGGCGAGCCGGACCGGCCCGGGCCGTCGGCCGCGATCGAGACCCCGACCGACGAGAACGAGAACCTCGACGCATGAAGATTCTCTTCGAAGGCATCGACGAACCCGGGCTGAACACGCTGGAGGTCTATGAGCGCCGCGGGGGCTACGAGGACCTGCGCAAGGCGCTGGGCATGGCCCGCGAGGACGTGCTGAGCCAAATCATGGACTCGGGCATCCGCGGGCGCGGCGGCGCCGGCTTCCAGATGGGCAAGAAGGCGTCGTTCCTGCCTCACGGGCACATCGAGAAGTACCTGGTCTGCAATGCCGACGAGTCCGAACCCGGCACATTCAAAGACCGCGAGCTGATGCAGAAGAACCCGCACATGCTGATCGAAGGCATCGTGATCTCGACCTACTGCACGGAGATCAGTCGCGCCTTCATCTACATCCGCGGCGAGTACTCCCACCAGGCCGACATCCTCGAGGCGGCGATTGCGGAGGCGGTGGAGGCGGGCTACCTCGGGGAATCGATCCTGGGGTCCGATCACTCGCTCAGCCTCGTCCTGCACCGTGGGGCGGGGGCCTATATCTGCGGTGAGGAAACCGGCCTGCTCGACTCGCTCGAGGGCAAGCGCGGCAATCCCCGGCTGAAACCGCCGTTCCCGGCGATCGAGGGCCTCTACCACGGGCCGACGCTGATCAACAACGTCGAGACGCTGGCCACCGTCCCGGCCATCATCCGGATGGGCGGCCCGGAGTACGCCCAGATCGGGACCGAGACCTCGACGGGGACCAAGCTCGTCTCCGTGTCAGGCGACGTGCAGCGCCCCGGCAACTACGAGGTCGCGCTCGGCACGCCCTCACGGGAGATCATCTTCGATCTGGCCGGCGGCACCTTCCCGGGGCGCGAGGTCAAATTCTGGTTCCCCGGTGGCTCGAGCTCGCCGGTGCTGACCAAGGAGGACCTGGACCTCCCCTACGACTTCGACTCGATGGCCAAGGCCGGCTCGATGCTCGGCTCGGGCGCGATCATCGTCGTCGACGACTCCCACACGGTGGTCGAGGTGGCCTACAAGCTGGCCAAGTTCTACGCCCACGAGTCGTGCGGCAAGTGTGTGCCCTGCCGCGAGGGGACCAACTGGACCCAGAAGATGCTCGAGCGGATCAGCTCGGGAGAGGCCACACCCATGGACCTCGACATCATGGCCTCGGTCCAGGAGCAGATCATCGGTAACTGCCTGTGTGTGCTGGGCGACGCGATGGCGATGCCGATCGGCTCGCTGGTCGAGAAGTTCCGCCCCGAGCTCGAGGCGGAGATCGAAGCCGCCCGCGCGCGGGTCAACGCCGCCGCGCTCGAGGACGTGGTCGCAGTCGGCGTCGCCGACGAGCACGCCGGCCCAACAGGATGACGCGGATGCCGACCCCATCGAGCGAGGGCCGGATGCCGAGCGGTCGGCAAATCCGCGCGGTCCACTAGCGAGATCGACTAACCATGCCGCGCCCCGAGCACAAGACAATTCAGCTGACCATTGACGGCCGGGAGATCCGGGCCACCGAAGGCGCGATGCTGGTCGACGCCGCCAAGTTCGGCGACGTCGAGATCCCGTATTTCTGCTACGAGCCCAAGCTCGGCAATCCGGTCGGCGCGTGCCGCATGTGCCTGGTCGAGATCGAGGGGATTCCGAAGCTTCAGACCTCATGCTCGACCCCGGTCAAGGACGGGATGGTCGTCCACACCCAGACCGACCGAGTCCGCCATGCCCAGAACGCGATCGTCGAGTTCCTGCTCGTCAACCACCCGCTCGACTGCCCGGTCTGCGACAAGGGCGGCGAATGCCCGCTCCAGGACATCACCTTCGGCTGGGGGCTCGGGCGCAGCCGCTTCATCGAGCCCAAGCGGCACTTCGAAAAGCCGCTCGCGCTGTCGCCGTTGGTGGCCATCGACCGCGAGCGCTGCATCCTCTGCTATCGCTGCGTGCGCTTCTCCCAGGAGGTGGCCGAGGACTACCAGCTGATCTTCGCCGAGCGCGGTGCGCACACGTTCGTGGCCACCCACGATGGACACCCCTATGTGGCGCCGTTCAGCGGCAACATCATCGAGCTGTGTCCGGTCGGCGCGCTGACCTCTCAGCCCTATCGCTTCCGCGCGCGCCCCTGGGACATCGAGGGCGCAGGCGGGATCTGCACGCTGTGCCCGTCGCAGTGCAACGTCACCTTCACCGTGCGCGACGAGAAGGTGCTGCGAGTGCTGGCACGCGACCACGAGGAGGTCGATGACGGCTGGCTGTGCGACAAGGGGCGCTTCGCCTACCAGGCGATCCACGTCGACGAGCGGATCACCGCGCCGCTGGTCCGCGACGGCGGTGAGCTGCGCGAGGTCTCCTGGGAGCGCGCGCTCGAGGTCGCGGGGGGGCTGACTCGCCACCGGGGACGTGTCGGGGCCCTGGTCGGCGGCCAGGCCACCAACGAGGAGGGCTTCCTGCTTCAGCGCCTGTTGCGCGAGGGCCTCGATTCCAAGGACATCGACTCACGGATGGCCGCCGGCCCCCCACTGGACGTCTCGCGCGCGCTGGCCGCGCCCGCGTTGCAGGCCACCGTCCCCGATTTGGAGTTCGCCCACACCGTGCTCGTCTTCGGCTGTGAGCCGCTCGACGACGCGCCGATCCTTGACCTGAGGATCCGCAAGGGCGTCCGGCGCCGCGGCGTGAACCTCGCCATCGCCACCGCTCGCCCGAGCGCACTCGATGTCAACGCGAAGACCGTGATCCGCTACGCGCCCGGCGAGGAGGCGACGTTCCTGGCCGAGCTGGCCGACGACCTGGCGGGCGACGCCAACGGCGAGCTCGCCCGGCTGCTTCGCGACGGTGGCGAGGACGTGGTCATCCTGTGGGGCGAGCGCGTCGGCGCCGACGCCGCGCCAGCGCTGCTGCGGATCGCCCACACGCTCGGGCTGGCCGAGCGTGCCGGGGCCGGCCTGCTGGAGATTCCCTCTGGCGCCAACGGGCGGGGGCTCCGTGAGGTCGGGGCGATCCCCAGTGCAGAACCGGGCTACGCCGAGCCCGCCGGCGCTCCCGGGCGCGACGCGGCAGCGATCGCGGAGGCCGCCGCGGGCGGCGAGCTCACCGCGCTGTACCTGTTCCAGACCGACCCGATCCGCGAGCTTCCCGGCCGCGCCCTGTGGGAGCGCGCCCTGCACCAGGTCGCGGTCGTGGTGGCGCACGCCTCCGTGCTCACCGAGGGCCTGGCCGAGCACGCCACCGTGATCTTCCCCGCCGAGTCGCACGCCGAGAAGGAGGGCACGGTCACCCACCCCGACGGGCGCATCCAGCGTCTGCGCGCGGCGATCGCCCATCCCGGCGACGTCCGCGCGGGGTGGTCGGTGCTGGCCGATGTCGCGGCTCGCGTCGGACTCGACACGGAGATACTGCACAGCGGGATGGCGTGGCAGCAAATCATCGAGGCGGTGCCGTTCTACGCGGACCTGACGCTCGAGGAATTGGGTGGCCACGGCGTCCGCTGGCCCACCCGTGAGCAGGCGTCGGCGATGCCGGCCGGCGCGGCTGCCACCGATGGCGGCCTCGCACGGGATCGCTCGCGCCGGTCCGACCCACCCCAAAACGCCTCGACCGACGCGTTGCGACTGGGGACCTACCGCTCGATCTGGGCCGCGCCCGAGGTCGAGATCTCACCGGCGCTGCACTTCGCCATCGCCCACCAGCTGGTCGAGCTCTCCCCCAGGATGCGCAGCGGCTCGGGATCACTAGCGGCGAGAGAGTTGACGTCGCCCAGCTGGATGACGCGGGCGCCGCCCGATCAGGCGAGGCCGGAAGCCGAGCGGACGGCAGCCCCGCGGGGACGCGCCTGCGCGCGACCGCGCATGTGCGCACCGGCGTCCCGATCGGCACGGCGTTTCTGGCCGAAGGCGTAGCCGAAGACTCGGCCAACGCCCTGACCGAGAAGCTGATCGAGGTGCGTAAGCCTTGACCGTGTTCGCGGTGGCCAACTACTCCGAGCCGTGGTGGATCCAGATCCTCAAGGCGCTGGTCATATTCGCCGTGGCGTTCGGCGTGCTGCCGGTCCTGGTGGTCTATGAGCGCAAACTGCTCGGACGCTTCCAGGCCCGTTACGGACCCAACCGGGTCGGGCCGTTCGGGCTGATGCAGCCGTTGGCGGAGATCGTCAAGTTCGCCACCAAGGAGCCCTCACGGCCCACCAGCTCGGTCGGATTCCTGTTCCGGATCGCCCCGATCATCGCCATTCTCACCGCCGTCGCCGGCCTGGCTCTGGTGCCGTTCGGGGACGTCCGGGACATCTTCGGCCGCCGCGTCGGCCTGTACGGGATCGACGTCTCGATCGGGCCCCTGTACGTATTCGCGCTGGCCGGGATCTCGTTCTACGGAATCATGCTCGGCGGCTGGGCCTCGGGCTCGAAGTACTCGTTCCTCGGCGCCATGCGCGGCGCCGCGCAGCTGATCTCCTACGAGGTCTCCCAGGGACTCGCGCTGGTCGGCGTGGTGATCAGCGCGCAGACGCTTTCGCTGACCGGGATCGTCCACGCCCAGGCGGGCATGTGGTACGTCGTTCCCCAGTTCGTCGGGTTCCTGATCTTCCTGGTGGCCTCGTTCGCCGAGACCAACCGCGCCCCGTTCGACCTCGTCGAGGCCGACGCCGAGCTGGTCGGCGGGTACTTCACCGAGTACGGCGGCACCCCGTTCGTGGCCTTCTTGTTCGCCGAGTACATGAACATGATCGTGGTCTCCGGGATCGCGGCCACGATCTTCCTCGGGGGCTGGATGCTCCCGTTCGGAATCCATCCCCCCGGCTGGGTCGATCCGCTCGTGGTGATCGCCAAGATCATGCTGTTGTTCAGCTTCTTCATCTGGATCCGGGCGACGCTGCCGCGGCTTCGCTACGACCAGCTGATGTCGTTCGGATGGAAATTCCTGCTCCCGCTCGCCACGCTCAACCTGCTCGTCACCGCGATCCTGGTGGTCTCATGACCTACGACCCCGGCGACGACGTAATCGAAGTCATCCGGGCCCCCGCGCCCGGCGCGGCCGCCGGCGCCTACCGGGTGTTCGGCGAGACCCTGCGGGGCATGAAGACCACCTTTGCCCGGATCATCGAGGGGCCGGTGACGATCCAGTACCCCGAGGAGAAGACTCCCGTCTACCCCCGCTTCCGCGGCCGCCACAAGCTGCACCGCTTCGAGGACACCGGCCTGGAGAAGTGCGTCGGCTGCTCGCTCTGCGCGGCCGCCTGCCCGGCCGATTGCATCCGCGTGGTGGCGGCCGAGAACACGCCCGAGAACCGCGTCTCGGCCGGCGAGCGCTACGCCGCCGTGTACGAGATCAACCTCAGCCGCTGCATCTTCTGCGGCTACTGCGAGGTCGCGTGCCCGTTCGACGCGATCACCATGGGCCACGACTACGAGATGTCCGACTACACCCGCTCGGATTTGATCTTCACCAAGGAGATGCTGCTCGCCGAGCCGATCGAACGCACGCCGCTGCGTGCCGAGGGCGAGTAGGGAGCTACCGGGTGAGCGCCGTCCTCTTCTTCATCGCCGCGATCGGAGCGATCGCCGGCGCCATCGGCGTCGTCGCGCTGCGCAATCCGTTCTACTGCGTGCTCGCACTCGTTTGCCACCTGATCTCGCTGGCCGCCCTGTTCCTGCTGTTGCGCGCCGAGTTCGTCGCCGCCGGGCAGGTGGTCGTCTACGCCGGCGCGGTGATGGTGCTCTATGTGTTCGTGGTCGCCTACGTCGGCGGCGGCGATGAGGCGCTGGCCGGCGGCTCGGGCCTGCGGATTCTCGGGCCGCTGTTCGCGCTGGCACTGGCCATCGAGCTCTGCATCGCCATGCTCGGGTCGGCGCTCAAGGGGATCTCCGGCAAGGGCGCCCTGTACGTCCTCGGCTTCGGTACCCCCAAGCACATCGGCACGCTGTTTTTGACCAAGTACCTGCTGCCGTTCGAGCTCGCCTCGCTGCTGCTGCTGGTCGCGGCGATCGGCGCGATCGTGCTGGCCCGCCGCCGCCGCGGACTCGAATACGACGCCGAGGAGCAGAGCGACCTCGACGGTCCGCACGATCCGGCCGTCGTACACAGGCACGATGGCGGAGGCGGCCGGCACCCGGCACGCCGTTGAAGCGCTCGAGCCGGAGCCCGACGTTGAGCTCTCCGGCACGCCCGCGCACTCCGGGGCGGGCGCCGAAAGCGCTCGCCAGGGGGGCTGGTAGTGGCCATCGGCTGGTATCTCGTCGTCTCGGCGCTGATCTTCTGCATCGGCGCCGGTGGGGTGCTCACGCGTCGCAACCCGCTGGTCGTGCTGCTCTGCCTGGAGCTGATGCTCAACGGCGCGAACCTTGCCCTGGTGGCCTTCGCGCGGATGCACGGAGGCGAGGACGGGCAGATCTTCGCCCTGATCGTGATGGTCGTCGCGGCGTGCGAGGTCACCGTCGGCCTCGGTCTGCTCGTCGCGATTTACCGCCGCCATCTCCCGATCGATGTCGACCAGCTGCACGAACTCAACGGGTGAGCTGAATGAGTCCGACGACGTATGGGTGGCTGATCCTGCTGTGCCCGCTCGTGGGCACGACGGTGATCGCGCTCGGTCACCGGCGGCTCGTCGGCCGCAGCGCCGGGTGGGTGGCAACGCTGGCCATCGCGCTGTCGTTCGCGTTCTCGGTGGCGGCGCTGGTGTCGCTGCTGGGGCGCAGTCCCGAACATCGTCAACTCACCTCGTCGCTGTGGAACTACGTGTTCAGCTTCGGCGTCGACGCCAAGCTCTCGATCCTCGTCGACCCGCTGTCGATCTTCATGGCCCTGGTCGTCTCCGGCGTCTCCACGCTGATCCACCTGTACTCGGTCTCCTACATGTGGGAGGACCGCGGCTACGTCCGCTACTTCGCCTACCTGAACTACTTCGTCTTCTCGATGCTGCTGCTGGTCCTGGCCGGCAACTTCCTGCTGCTGATCGTCGGGTGGGCGTTCGTGGGCGCGGCCTCGTACCTGCTGATCTCGTTCTGGTACCGGCGCGTCACCGCCACCCGGGCCGGCCTCAAGGCGTTCGTGATCAACGTCGTCGGCGACGTCGGCCTGGTGCTGGGGACGTTCTTCATCTTCAAGCACACCGGCACGGTCGACTTCCTCAAGACCTTCCACTCCGTCACGCACGTCTTTCACTCACAACCAGACCGACCTGGTGGTGGGTTGCCTGCTGCTGCTGGTCGGCGCGTTCGCCAAGTCCGCCCAGGTCCCGCTGCACACCTGGCTCCCGGACGCGATGGAGGGCCCGACCCCGGTCTCGGCCCTGATCCACGCCGCCACGATGGTCACCGCCGGCGTGTACCTGATCGCGCGCATGCACCCGCTGTTCGAGCAGGCGCCGACGGCGGCCGACGTCGGCGCCATCGGAGGCGGCCTGACCCTGCTGATCGCCGCCACGATCGCGATCGTCCAGACCGACATCAAGCGCGTGATCGCCTACTCGACGATGTCCCAGATCGGCTACATGATCATGGGCGTCTCCGCGGGCGCGTACTCCGCCGGCCTGTTTCACCTGATGACCCATGCGTTCTTCAAGGCGCTGTTGTTCATGGCCGCCGGCTCGCTGATCGGCGCGATGGCGGGCGTGCAGTCGCTGGACCGGATGGGCGGCTTCCGCCGGGCGATGCCGTTCACGTTCGCGTGCTTTGTCGTGGGCGGCCTGGCCCTTTCGGGCCTGCCGCCGTTCTCAGGCTGGCTGTCCAAGGACGACATCATCGGGTTCCTGGATCATCGCGGCCACGGCTTCCTGATCCTGGGCATCGTCGGCTACGCCGGGGCGCTGCTGACCGGCGTCTACACCTTCCGGATGATCTTCCGCGCCTTCTTCGGCGACCCGGTCCCCGAGGCGCGCGAGCTCGAGCAGGGACACATCGCCCACGCCGAGGTGCCCCGCAACCCGCTGACCGGCGAGGAGGAGGACACCGACGTCGGCTTCCCCGGCCCCGGTCACTTCATCGCCGAACGCGAGTGGCCGATGAAGTTCGCGATGGGCGCCCTGGCCCTGCTGGCCGTGGTCGGCGGCGTGCTGCAGATCCCCGGCATCGACGACGCGGTGACCAAGTTCCTGGATCCGACGTTCGCCGACTCACGCCTGGCGCGCTCGGAGCTGCCGACCAGCCCCGCGTGGGTCGGCTTGATCATCGGCGCGGTGATCGCGCTGGCCGGCATCGCCATCGCCTACCGATTGTGGGTCCGCTCGCCGGCGACTCCGGTGACGCTGCGCGAGCGCTTGGCGCCGGTGTACACGTTCCTGTCCCACAAGTGGTACTTCGACGAGCTGATCGACTTCCTGGTCGTCCGTCCGGCGCTGTGGTTCGGCCGGTTCACCGAGTCGGTGCTGGAGCGGATCGTGATCGGCGGCACGATCACCGGCGGGACGCTCGGCGTGGTCCGCGCCGGTTCGGCCGCGGTGCGTCGCTGGCAGACCGGCTTCCTGCGCTACTACGCCGCCGCGATCGTGGTCGGCATGTTCGCTGTGTCCCTCTACTTCCTGATCTCGAGCTCATGAGCCGATGACCCTGTCGATCCTGATCTGGCTTCCGCTGGCGATCTCGCTGGTCGCCGCGTTCATGCCGCCCCGTGTGGTCGGGCGCGTGGTGGCGGTGGGCAGCCTCGTCACGCTCGGGATTGCGATCTCGTTCGTGGCCCGGTTCAAGCTCGGGCACTCCGGGCTGCAGTTCCTCACCGACACCACCTGGATCGGCGCGCTGGGGATCCACTACAAGCTCGGGGCCGACGGGCTGAACATCGCCCTGATCCTGGTCACCACGGTGCTGTTCAGCGCCGCGCTGATCTGGGCCTCGCTGCGCGAGTGGGACCGCCCCCGGACCCTCTACTTCCATTTCGGGCTGGCCCAGGCCGCGGTGCTCGGCGCCTTCTGCGCTCAGGACCTGGCCCTGTTCGTGGCCTTCTTCGACCTGATGCTGATCCCGTTCTACTTCCTCACCGGGATGTGGGGCACGGGAGACCGCGTGCGCGGCGACGCTGAAGCTGGTCATCTACACGCTGATCGGCTCGTTCTTCATGCTCGTGGCGGCGATCGCCACCGGCGTGCTGGCCTCCCAGCAGCACGGCACCAACCTCACCTTCGTGCTCTCCGCGCTGCAGCACCTGCCGCTCTCGCACTCCTCGCAGGAGTGGATCTTCCTCTGCTTCGCGGCGGCCTTCCTGGTCAAGATGCCGCTGGTTCCGTTCCACGGCTGGCTGGCCGACGGCTACAAGGCGATGCCGATCCCGGCCGTGGCGGTGTTCTCCGGCGTGCTCTCGAAGGTCGCCGCCTACGGGTTCCTGCGCATCGTGCTGCCGCTGTTCCCTTACGCCACAGTGCATTTCCAGACGCTGATGCTGCTGATCGCCCTGGTCTCGATCCTGTGGGCCACCTCGGTCGCCCTCACGACCGAGGACGCGCGGCTGGTCGTGGCCTACTCGAGCGTCGCCCAGCTCGGCTTCATCGTGCTCGGCATCTTCTCGCTGCGCCCCCAGGGAGCCCAGGGAGCGCTGCTGCAGATGGTCAACCACGCGCTGATCACCGCACCGCTGTTCTTCATCGTCGCCGCGCTGGCGATGCGCGCCGGCGGGTCGGAGCGGCTGCGCGACATGGGCGGGATCGCCTTCCGAGCCCCGGTGCTGGCCACCCTGTTCCTGATCGTCGCCTTCGCCACGCTGGCCATCCCCGGCTCGTCCAACTTCGCGGGAGAATTCTTGATCCTGCTCGGGGTGTTCAAGTCCAAGCTGGTGATCGCGGCGATCGCCTTCGCCGGCGTCGTCGGCGCCTCGGTCTACGCGCTGCGGATGTTCATCCGCGCGATGCACAACCGCGTCGGCCCGCGGGTCGCCTCGCGGGAGATTGAGTTTCGTGATCTGGTCGCGCTGGTCCCGCTGGTCATCGTCATCCTCGTGCTGGCCTTCTATCCGCAGTTCTTCCTGCGCCGCTCGGAGCCGAGCGTGAAGGCGACGGTGGCGCCGGTCGCCGCTTTGCAGCAGCAGTCGCAGTTCGCTGCCGGTGCGACCGCGTACGCGCCGCTTGGAGGTACGCCGTGAACTTCGCGGCTCCCGCCGTGGTCCACCACATCAAGGGCCCGCACGTCGACTGGGCGAGCCTGTCGCCGTTCGTGGCGCTGACCATCGGGGCGCTGCTCGTGCTGCTCGTCGGCCTGCTGTCGGCCTCGTTCGCGCGCGAGCGGGTCGTCCCGCTGATGACGATGCTGACCCTGGGCATCGCGATCGGCTTCGAGATCGCCCGGTTCAAGCATCCGGCCTCGATCGTCTCCGACGCGCTGCGGATCGACGACCTCGCGCTGGTGCTGGATCTGATCTTCTCGGTCGCGGCGCTGGCCACCGTGCTGCTGTCCTGGCGCGCCCGGGCGGCCCGCGACGCGGGACACGGCGAGTACTACTGCCTGCTGCTGTTCAGCGTCCTCGGCATGGCGGTCCTCGTCTCCTCGCAGAACCTGATCACGCTGTTCATCGGGATCGAGCTGCTGTCGATCCCGCTCTACGTCCTCTGCGCTTCCGAGTACCGCCGCGAGGGCTCGCTCGAGTCGGGGCTCAAGTACCTGGTCATCGGCTCGGTCGGCTCGGCCACGCTCGTCTACGGGCTGGCCATGATCTACGGCGCCACCGGCTCCACCGACTTCTCCGGGATCGCCGCCGCGCTGTCCTCAGGCTCGCTGAGCGGCGGCTCGCTCGGCGACCCGCTGCTGTTCGCCGGCCTGGCGCTGGTGATCGTCGGGTTCGCCTTCAAGGCCTCGGTGGCGCCGTTTCACCAGTGGACCCCGGACGTCTACGAGGGCGCACCGACCCCGATCACCGCGTTCATGGCCACGGCCACCAAGGCCGCCGCGCTCGGGATCTTCCTGCGCTTCTTCGACGTCGCCGCGATCGGGGCTGAGAACACCTGGGCGCCGCTGCTGGCCGCGATCGCCGCGATCACCATCATCGTCGGCAACGTCGGTGCGCTCGGCCAGTCCTCGCTGAAGCGGATGCTGGGGTACTCAGGCGTCGCCCAGGCCGGCTACATGCTCGGCGGCGTGGTCGTGGGCACCCAGCTCGGGCGTCCAGGCCACGGTGCTGTACCTGGCCGTGTATCTGGCCATGAACCTGGCCGCGTTCGCGGTCATCTGCGCCGTCGAGGCCGACGACACGCGCGGCGATGACGTCTCCGCGCTGGCCGGACTTGGTCGCCGCAGCCCCTGGTTGGCCTGGGCGATGACGATCGCGATGCTGTCGCTGGCCGGGATCCCGGGCACGGTCGGCTTCATCGGCAAGTTCCAGCTGATCCGCGCGATGGTCAGCGGCGACTACACGTGGCTGGCGTCGTGCTGGTGATCGGCTCGATGATCTCGCTCGGCTACTACCTGCGGGTGGTGGCCACGATGTGGATGGGATCGTCCACTGCCGACGCCGGGATCGACGCCTCGGTGCTGCCCGGCGGCGCGCTGGCGCCGATCGCCGGCGGGTCGGCCGAGGCTGATGCGCCCGCGGCCGGGTACTTCCGTTTCCGGATGGCCGCGCTCGGACCAGTCCGCCCCGGCCCCCGAGACCGTCTTCGTGGCCACGCTGTTCGCCGCCGCGAGCGTCTTCTTCGGCATCTTCCCCTCGCCGCTGTTCCATCTCGCCGCCCACGCCGGCCATGCGCTCGGCGGGCTCTTCTAGCGGTCTTCCCGAGCCTCTCCCTTGGCTTGCGTCCACGCGCGTCACGGGTCCGCAAAACGGGTAACAGTTGCTTATGGACGAAGATCGCCGCTCCGACACCGAGGAGACCTTCGGCAGCCAAGGGCCGCCGGACTCCGTGTCCAATCAGAACGCTGAGGAGGGCGACGCGCCCAGTGGGGCGGGCGGCCGCGGCGGGTCGGCCGAAACCGGAGAATCGGCCGACACCGGGGAATCCGGCGACACCCGCCACGACTCCACCGACGAGGAAGCCGGGCGCGAGGGCGGTGGCGGTGGCGAATCGGAGCGTCCCGGGGGCGCCGGCGAGCACTCGCAGGCCACCGGGAACCCCTCCAACGCGGGCTGAAACAGTCCGCCGCCGGGCGCGGTCTGATCACGCCGAGGCCGGCGCTACGATCCGCCGTCCGTGGAGTATCCCGTCGAGACTTTCAGCGAGGGCGATCGTGATCGTCTGCGCCCCCATTTCACCAACCTCGACCGGCCCGTCTTCGCCCTCGTCAACCTGCCGGAGACGGTCAAGGGGGCTCTGTTCGCCCGGTATTCGCGCTACCCCGGCACGCTGCGGCGGATGTTCCTCGAGGAGTTCGCGGCCGACCTTCCGGCGGTCCCCGTCAGCTGGGACGGCGAGGAGGGAAATCGCGCGGCGCAGCTCTACGAGCGGATCTTCCTCGGCTACGGCGACGACTCGGTAGCCCAGCTCGGCGGCGCCCACGTCGCCTGCGAGTGGGTCTCGAACGTCCTGACCAAGGTCCTCCAGCGCCCGCGCCTGGGGGCGTACCTCGAGCAGTCGACGCGGTACATCGCCTACGACGCCCCGATGCCCGCGCCCCCGGGTGGCTACCGCTTCTATCGCGATCCGGAGCTCGGGCCCGAGTACGAGACGGCGATGAACCAGCTGTTCTCGATCTACTCCGCGGCGCTGCCACGCGTCTGCGCCTGGGCCGAAGAGGAGTTCCCGCCGGGGCCCGGAGGAACCGGTCGCCGCCTACGCGCGCGCGATCAAGGCCAAGGCACTCGATCTGCTGCGCGGGCTGCTGCCGGCGAGCTCGCTCTCACACATGGGGATCTTCGCCACCGGCCAGACCTACGAGCAGCTGATCCTCCACCTGCTGGCCCACCCGCTGCCCGAGGCCCAGCGCTACGGGAAGATGATCCTTGAGGAGATCAAGTCGGTGATGCCGAGCTTCGTCGCGCGGGTGGAACGTCCCGAACGCGGCGGCGAATGGATCTCCTACCTGGAGTCTCGGGCCCAGGCGGGAGAGCGCTGGGCCAAGCGCCTGTCGTTCGACGAGCAGCCGAACGCCGGCCCGTCCGTGCGCCTGCTGCGCACCGAGGGGGACGAGGACGATCTGCTCGCAGCGCTGCTGTTCGAGGCGACGCACCAGTTCGGAGGCAGCGATCCGTGACGCGCTCTCGCAGCTCGGCTTCGACGAGCGGAGTGAGCTGCTGGCTGACCTGATCGGAGAGCGCGCCAACCGCCGCCACCGCCCCGGACGCGGATTCGAGACGCTGCGCTACCGCTTCGAGATCGTTTCCGACTACGGCGCCTTCCGTGACCTGCAACGCCATCGCATGCTCACCATCCAATGGCAGACGCTCACGCCCGATCTCGGAGCCGGTGTCCCAGAGCAAGTGGAGCTGGCGGGCTGTGGCGAGGAGTACCGCCGGGCGCTGGATGTCTCCCGGCGCGAATACGAGCGGCTGGCTGAGCGGGGGCTGCCGAAGGTGGCACCGTATGCGTTGTGTCTGGGGTACCGAATCCGTTACATCCTGGATCTCAACGCCCGTGAGGCGATGCAGCTGATCGAGCTCCGCTCCGGCCGCGAGGGCCACCCGAGCTACCGCGCCGTCGCCCACGAGATGCATGCCCAGATCGCCGCCGTTCATCCGACGGTGGCGCACGCGATGACTCACGTCGACAGTGATACGGAACCGCGTCTGGAGCGAATCCTGTCTGAGATGCGCAGCCAGGCGCGCGCCGCCGCGGGGTCCTGAGCCGGGGAAGGTCGGAACGCCGGTCGGCGTCCTCTGGTGATGAGACCCCCAACCCCACTGAGGTGATGGATGTGACGTTCAAGACTCGCAAACTCCCGATCGGTGCTGTCCTGAAGCTGACCGCGATGGCCACCGCGCTCGCCCTGGCGCTCGCGCTGACCCACGCGCCCGGTGCCGGAGCCGCATCCCGCCCCACGGTCAAGCTCGCTCAGAGCTCGCTGGGAAAGATCCTGGTCACGGGCTCCGGAAGGACGCTCTACGCATTCACTCGTGACGGCCGCAACACCGACCGTTGCCTGCAGGTCAGAGGCTGCACCGGGGTGTGGCCGATGCTGACCAGTGCCAACAAGCCAACCGCAGGCTCGGGCGTGAAGGCCTCGCTGCTGGGCAGTATCTCGCTGCCCCACCGGTCGGTCCGGCAGGTCACCTACGCCGGGCACCCCCTCTACACCTACTCCGGCGACTCGAGTCCCGCCGCCACCGATTACGTCGGAATCCCACAGTTCGGCGGAACGTGGCTCGCGCTGAATGCGGCCGGCAAGACGATGAGGTAGGCGGGGCGCCTACGGGCGCGCCGGGCGGCGGCGAGGAGTGGGTAAACGTAATCCGCCTACGCCCGCTCGCGCAGCTCGATCCGCCGGATCTTCCCCGTCAGCGTCTTCGGAAGATCGGGCACGAACTCGATCAGCCGCGGATACGCGTAGGCCGAATGCCGGCTGCGGACGAAACGCTTGATCTCCTCGGCCAGCTCATCAGAGGGCTCGTGGCCGGCAGCCAGGACGACGAACGCCTTGACGACGTTGCCCCGTCGCTCGTCCGCGGCCGCGACGGCAGCCGCCTCGGCCACGGCCGGATGCTCCAGGCACGCCGACTCGACCTCGAACGGCCCGATCCGGTATCCAGCCGAGATGATCACGTCGTCGGCGCGCCCCTCGTACCAGAAGTACCCGTCCGCGTCGGCCGACGCCGCATCCTTGGTGTGGAACCACTCGCCACCGAACACCTCGTCCGCGTCCTCCTCGGGGCGGTTCCAGTAGCCCAGCGGATAGTGCGGGTTCGACCGCGCGCGCAGGCAGATCTCTCCGCGCTCGCCCGGCGGCGACGGGTCGCTCGTCCTCGTCCAGGATCGCCACGTCCCAGCCCGGCATGGGCTTGCCCATCGAGCCTTCGCGGACCTCCATGAACGGGTAGTTCGCGCACAGCGGATAGGACTCGGTGAGCCCGTAGTAGTCGAGCACGGTGATGCCGTACTGGTCACGGAACCAGCGAATCGCCTCGGGATTGAGCGGCTCGCCGGCCGAGCAGACGATCCGGAAGTTCTGCGGATAGCGCGTCCCCGCGTCGGCGATCGACATCATCGAGCGGATCGCCGTCGGCGTCCCGAACACGTTGGTGACCTCGTGGCGGGAGAGGAAGTCGAGCTGCTTGTGCGGATCGAACCCGCCCTGGCGCTGAAGCACCGCCTGCACCGCGCCGAAGCGCCACGGCCCGATCAACGGGCAGATACCGGCGGCCCAGGCCCACTCGCCCATGCCGTGGAACACCTCGCCGTCGCGGACGTCGTGGCAGTAGATGAACTCCTCGTGGGCGAGGATGTAGCGGTGGGCGTGGAGGATGCCCTTGGCCAGCCCGGTGGTGCCCGAGGAGTAGTACAGCTGCGCCGGGTCGTCGGCGGCCGTGTCGACGGTCTCGAACGAGGCGTCGGCACCGGCCAGCAGCTGGTCGTCGAGCACGAGCACGTGCTCGACCAGACGCGGCATCGATGCGCTCGGCGTTGGCCGCGTCGGTGACCACCACCTTGGGCTGCGAATCGCTGATGCGGTGCCGGATTCCCTCGTCGCCGTAGAGCACCGACATCGAGAGGAGGATCGCACCGAGCTTCCAGGTCCCGAAGAACGCGGCGGCGGTCTCCGGAGTCGGCGGCAGCAGCATCGCCACCCGGTCGCCGCGCTGCACCCCATGGGCGGCGAGCACGTTGGCAAACCGCGCCGAGTCGGCCTGCAGCTCGCCCCAGGACACACGCCGCACCTGCCCGTGGACGTCCTCGTGGATCATCGCCAGCTTCTCCGGCGGGATGGCGGTCGCAGACGTCGGCGGCGATGTTGTAGCGGTCGGGGACCGCCCAGCGATGCTGCTTCGCAGGCCTGCTCGTAGGAGGAGATGTTGGTCGAGGAGCTCATCCCCACATCATCTTCTTCGCCGGGCTCCGCGCACAAGCTCCAGGTTGCACTTCGTGCCGGGCCGGGTAGACCGCCGCCGGAGGATAACTCCCGCAGGGAGGAGACATGAGCCTCGCCATAGGCGTCCTGTTGGGCCTTGGGATCGCCGCCGCGCTCGCCGCGGCCTGGCGACTCCGTACGCGCCCCGCTGGGCTGCGCGCACGCCGGCGGCGGTCGGCATGCAGTCCGCGCTTCACGCCGCGACCTCGACCCTTCCGCATCTGCGCCGCGGGCTGTCGCAGCGCACCGCCGAAGCAGGCGGTTCCGCACCTGCGAGCGCTGACCGGCGCGGCGGCGATCGCGCTCGCCGACGTGCGCAGGGTGCTGGCGATCGACGGCGAGGGGCGCGAGCAGGTGCGCCCCGGAGACCTGCTCTCACGCCTGCTGGCCAGCACGCGGGATGACCGGCTGAACATCGTGCCCGCGCTGATCTCCTCGGACCCGACCTGCCCGCTGCGCTCGGCGGTGCTGGCGCCCGCTGATGGTCCAGGGCAGGCGCGCCGGGACGCTGATCGCCTTCTACCGCACGGTGGGGCAGCCCGCGCCACCACGAGCTGCGCGTGGTCCAGGAGGCAGCCAGCCTGGTCGCGGCGCAGGTCGAGCTGTCGGTTCTCAGCGAGCAGGAGGAGCGGCTGGCGCAGGCGGAGCTGCGGGCGCTGCGCGCGCAGATCTCGCCGCACTTCATCTACAACGCCCTGGCCGCCGTGGCCGGCGACATCCACGCCCGCCCCGAGGAGGCGCGGGAGCTGCTGATCGACTTCGCCGAGTTCACGCGCTACCTGTTCCGCGACGGCCGCCCCTACGTGACCCTTGGCGAGGAGATGGCTCACGTCGAGCGCTATCTGCGACTCGAGCAGGCTCGGTTTCGCGGCTGCCTGCGCGTGAGCATCGAGATCCCGCCGGAGACCGCCGACGCCGTCGTGCCGGCGATGTCGGTGCAACCGCTGGTCGAGAACGCCGTCCGCCACGGCGTCGAGCAGCGCGCCGGAACCGGCCGCATCAGGATCTGCGCGCGTGGACCACGATGGCGACGTGGAGCTGCGCGTCAGCGACGATGGGCGCGGCATCGACGCCGAACGCGTCCCCGCCGTGCTCGCCGGCGCCGGCGGCGGGATCGGCGTCTCCAACGTGGATGCGCGGCTGCGGGCGACGTTCGGCGAGCGCTACGCGCTGCAGATCGAGTCGCGCGTCGGCGAGGGGACCACCGCGGTGATGACCGTCCCGCACCTGCGCGGCGACGCTCGGGCGCGGCGTTCCGAGCCGCAGGAGTCGCGGCGACATGAGCGCTGACGGGCTGACGATCCTCGCCGTCGACGACGAGCGCACCCAGCTCGATGATCTGGCCCGGCTGCTGCGCGGCTCGCCGCTCGTCGAGGAGGTCGAGTGCGCCAGCGACGGACATGACGCCCTGGTCAAGGCCTCCGCCCATCAGCTACGACGCGATCTTCCTCGACGTGAGGATGCCGGACCTCGACGGCGTGCAGCTGGGGCGGGTGCTGCGGCGCTTCGCCGCGCCGCCCGCGCTGGTGTTCGTCAGCGCCTACGACAGCGCGGCGGTCGATGCGTTCGAGCTGCGGGCGCTCGACTACCTGCTCAAGCCGGTCGGCCGGCGCCGGCTGGAGGAGGCGCTGGAGCGGGTCGCCGCTTCGGCCAGCCGGCACGACGCGAGGTGCAGGGGCCGCCTCCCGGCGGCGAGCCGGCTCGAGCGCGGAGACGGCGGCGAGCGCGAGGTGATCGCGGTGGCCAACCTCCGCGGCGGTGCCACCCGGCTGATCGCGCGCGGGTCGATCCTGTATCTGCAGTCGCACGGCGACTTCGTCCGGGTGGTCACCGACGGGGGCCGGTATCTGCTCCGGGCGACGCTGGCCGAGATCGCCCGCCGCTGGGAACCGTTCGGGTTCGTGCGCGTGCACCGCCAGTACGTCGCGAACCTGCGCAACGCGGTCGAGGTCCGCCCGCAGCTCGGCGGCACAGCGCAGCTGGCCTTCGGCGACGGCGAGACGATCCCGATCGCCCGCCGCCACGTGGCCGAGCTGGGGCGCCGCCTCGGGGTCTGAGGCGGTAGCCGGGCATCGGGCCGCGCCCGGCGGTTACTCCTCCGCGTGCGCCTGTTCCTCCTTGATCTTGTCCTCGAGCTGGGACATCACGTCCGGATCGCGCAGCGTCGTCACGTCACCGAGCGCGCGTCCCTCCGCGATGTCGCGCAGCAGCCGGCGCATGATCTTCCCCGAGCGCGTCTTGGGCAGATCGTCGGCCCAGATGATCCGCTTGGGCCGCGCGAACTTGCCGATCTTCTCCCCGACGTGGGCGCGGAGCTCCTCGATCAGCTCATCCGTGCCCTCGGTGGTTCCGCCGAGGGTGACGAACGCGCAGATCGCCTGGCCGCTGTCCTCGTCGGCCTGACCGATCACCGCCGCCTCGGCCACCTTCTGGTGGGAGACGATCGCCGACTCGACCTCCGCGGTCGAGAGCCGGTGACCGGAGACGTTGACCACGTCGTCGATCCGGCCGATGATCCAGAAGTACCCGTCCTTGTCCTTGCGCGCGGCGTCGCCGACCAGATAGGTCTCCTTGCCGAACTTGGAGAAATAGGTCTCGACGAAGCGGTCGTCCTCCTTGTAGAGCGTGCGCAGCATCGACGGCCACGGGCGTCTGATCACCAGCAGGCCCTGCCCGTCGTCGACCGGCTTGCCCTCCCGCTCGTCCACGACCTCGGCCGCGATCCCGGGGAACGGACGGGTCGCCGACCCTGGCTTGGTGGCGACGATCCCGGGCAGGGGCGTGATCATGATCGCGCCGGTCTCGGTCTGCCACCACGTGTCGACGATCGGGCAGCGCTCGCCGCCGATCACCTTGTGGTACCAGAGCCACGCCTTCGGGTTGATCGGCTCGCCGACCGTGCCCAGCAGCCGCAGCGAGGAGAGGTCGTGCTTCTCGACGTGCTCGACGCCCCACTTGATGCAGGCGCGGATCGCCGTCGGCGCGGTGTAGAAGATGGTCACGCCGTAGCGCTCGACGATCTCCCACCAGATGCCCTTGTGCGGGTAGTCGGGCGCACCCTCCCACATCACCGAGGTGGCGCCGTTGAGCATCGGCCCGTAGACGATGTAGGAGTGCCCGGTGACCCAGCCGACGTCGGCGCCGCACCAGTAGACGTCCTCTTCGGGCTTGAGGTCGAACACGTAGCGATGGGTCGCCGAGACCCCGGTCAGGTAGCCGCCGGTGGTGTGCAGCACGCCCTTGGGCTTGGCCGTCGAGCCGCTGGTGTAGAGCACGTAGAGCGGATGCTCGGCGTCGAGCTCCTCGGCCGGGCATTCGTCGTCCGCCTTCTCCATGATCTCGTGGAACCACACGTCGCGGCCGTCCTGCATCTCGCACTCGGCGTCGGTGTGCTTGACCACGATGATGTGCTCGAGCGTATCGAGGTCGCCCATCACGGCGTCGACCTGCTGCTTGATCGGGGCGGTCTTGCCCTTGCGACGGGCACCGTCGACGGTGACCAGGGCCTTGGCCTCCGAGAACTCCATCCGCTCCTTGACCGAGTCGGCCGAGAACCCGCCGAAGACGACGTTGTGCGGCGCGCCGATCCGGGCGCAGGCGAGCATCGCCACGACGACCTCGGGGATCATCGGCAGGTAGATGCCGACGATGTCGCCCTTCTGGACCCCGAGGTCCTTCAGCGCATTGGCGAACTTCTGCACGTCACGGTGCAGCTCGGCGTAGGTGACGTCACGCTCCTCGCCCTCCTCGCCGCGCCAGTGGAAGGCGACGCGGTCGCCGCGGCCGGCCTCGACATGCCGGTCCAGGCAGTTGTAGGACGCGTTGATCTTGCCGTCGGTGAACCACTTGTAGAACGGCGGGTTGGAGTCGTCGAGGACCTCGGTCGGCTCCTTGAACCAGTGCAGCTCCTTGGCCTGCTTGACCCACCAGCCCTGCCAGTCCCGCTCGGCCTCCTCGTAGACCGACGGGTCGTTCAGCAGCGCGTTCTTGACGAACTCCTCGGGCGGGTCGAACTTCTCGATCTCGAGCATCTGCTCGAGCTGGCTCTCGAGGGTCTCCTCGCCGGCCGGAGTCTCAACGCTGTCTGCCATCGAAGCCTCTCCTTCTTCGCTCTGTGACGTCGCCAATGGCGGCTCGGCACCGCGCACCGAGCGTCGGGGCCCGAGCCGGCACCATTGGTCTTGTACTACCCGACGCTACTCCTGTTCGCGCGCCCTGTCAGCGCCTGAGCGGGAAAACCGGGGCCACGATCCGGCCGAACGTCGAGTTGATCACCGCGGCGAACGAGGCGTACCAGGCGGCGATCGCCGTCGCGAGTCCGAAGTAGCCGCCGAGCTTGATCGTGCCGTTGGTCACGTTCGTCGTCCCGGCCAGCGAGGAGTTGCCGATGCCGAGGATGATGAAGGTGATCGCCAGCAGCAGGAACACGAGCGCGATCGCGCCGGTCGTCCGCAGCGAGGCGATGAACATGTACGCCGTGAAGATCGCCCCACATCCACAGGTACAGCGCCGAGCCCACTGAACAGCTCGGTCTTGGCAACGTCCCCGGCCGCGTGAACGAGGAAGTAGAACGAGATCCAGAACGCGCCAAACGAGCAGAACGCGACCGCGCCGAACGTGTTGCCGGTGCGGAACTCCCAGATCCCCGCCAGCAGCTGAGCGAGCCCGCCGTAGGCCAGCGCGAGACCGGCAACCAACGGCAACAGACCCCCGCCAACCAGGCTCTTATCGCCGACCAGGCCGGCGTTGACCATGCTGAGCACGAACGTCGTGCCGGCGAACGCGGCCAGTCCGAGTGGTCCGGGATCGGCGGGCGTCCACCCGGCGCTGCCTCCTCCGGTCGGATCCGGTGCCGGCGCGACGTCAGCTTCACGCGCGCCAGGTCGAGCGGCTTCCATCTGTGCCTCCTCGTTTGAGCTAGGACGAAGTCGACCCGGGACTCTGTACCTGGCGCAGGCAGGGACGGCAACGGCGAATCGCCGAACGGCGCCTGGGCGGCGACGAACGGCATCCCGGCTACCGCGAACGGCATCCGCAGGCCGCGCGCCCCACTGACCCCACGGGCCCCGCAACCCTGGCTCCCGGCGTGGACGGGAACCAGGGCAGTCTCGGCCGGGGCG
This sequence comes from uncultured Solirubrobacterales bacterium, assembly GCA_963828535.1. Lineage (GTDB taxonomy): Bacteria > Actinomycetota > Thermoleophilia > Solirubrobacterales > Solirubrobacteraceae > Palsa-465. The sequence continues at coordinate 452,729 of CAWHEM010000002.1, read as the reverse complement.
CTACCCGCCGTGCGCGAAGGACCTTTGACTCCGTTGTCGGAGTCGGCGCACGGCGGGTCACGTTGACGGGAGGAGGCGTCCTGGTCTCGCCATCGGCATTCCCCACCACGCGGCTGAGCCCGCCGGACGGATGTACGAAGCGACTGGCCTGCGTAGGCGGCGCCGCCGTCCGGTGAGCGGCGATTCGGTGCCGCGCTCGGCCGCGCCTGCCGCGGTAAGCCCGGCGGAGCTAGCGCCGGCGCTTGCGCTTGCGCTTGCCCGTGGCCGCGCGCGTACGCTGCGCTGCCGGGGCAGCCACCGTCTCACGAGCCGGCTTCGGCGCGGGCTTCGACCGGCCGCCGCCACCGCCGCCGCGCCGGAGGCCTTCATACGCTGCTCGCGCAGCTCCGCCGAGGACGGCCACTTCTCGGCGCGGCCGCTGCGCCAGGACGGCGGAACGCCGTTCGGCCAGCGCCCTGAGAACAGGTAGGCCAGCGCGAGCAACCAGAAGCCCTGGACGACGGGCACGGGCGATCCGATCGGGAACAGCACCAGGACGCCGGTGAAGATGCCGAGGTAGCCCATGAAGCGCGTCAGCAGCCCGACGCGCATGGCCTGCAGCGCGACGAGCACGAAGCCCGACCGCCAGCAGGAGCGCGGAGGCCTGGCCGACGAACGGCAGCGCCAGCAGCCCCGGGGCACTGGTCAGATGGTTGGCCTGCTCGTAGGTCTGCGCTCCCTGGCTGACGAATGTGTCGGCCTTGCCGGCGATGACGATCGCGTAGACGATCTCCGCTGATCGCGGCGACCACGCCGCCGACGAGCACCATCCACCTGATCCACGGCTTCACGAGCCTCGGGTTCCGCGCTCGGGTGATGTCCAGCAGGAAGACCAGCGTGGCGGCCAGCGCGCACAGCCCGATGCCGTTGATCACCGCGCCGACGACGTCGATCGGGAAACGCTTGTGAGCGGTGATCAGGTCCAGCGTCAGCTCGTTGACCTTGGTGTGCGGACCAGTGAGCTGAAGCGCGGCCGCGCCGACCAGCAGGATCCCGGCCAGGCGGCGATCACCGCCTGGCGCATGCGCACGCGGGATTCGTAGAGCAGCTGCTCGTCGACGGTCATGAGGCTGACATGCTAGCCGCGGGGTGCCGGCGCGCGCGGCTCGCGCGGCGGCAGTCCCGCGCGGGGCGGACTCGCCCTCGGAGGGCATCCGCGCCGGCACGTATTCCGGATCGTCTCGCTCGAGCACGCGTGAGACGCGGTCGCCGACCGCGAGCAGCAGGTCAAGCAGCGGCGAGAGGATCCTGATTCCCGTCTCGATCCGACCCCGCAGTACCGGATTGGGGTGCGAGCCGGGCATCGGCCCGGCCGATTCTACGGCGCTTTGCGCCCAGTGTCGGGACACTACACTCGCCGCGGTGCCAGCCACCGGAGACCTCGACGATCCGCGCTCGTGCCCGGCCTGCGGCGGCGAGCTGGCCGACTGGCGCTGGGTGCCGGCCAGCGAGCCCGCCCTCGGCAGCGTCGCGCTTCCTGCTGCGCCGGTGCGCCGCCTGCGGCTCGGCGGTGACCGTCGGGGCCGCGCCCGAGCGGCTGCACGAGCTCGGTGCCTACCGGCCCGGTCAGCCGCGCCTGTACCGGCTCGCCCGCCCGCTGCTGGCGGGCCTTCGACCGGCGGCGCCTGACGCTGCTCAGGCCGCTCGCCCCGCCGCCGGCACGAGCTGCTCGACGTCGGCGCGGGACGCGGACGCTTCGTGGCCGCGGCGCGGGCCGCGGGCTATCAGGCCGAGGGCATCGAACCGTCGGCCCGGGGTGTCGCCGGGGCGGCGGAGATCGGCGTCGCGCTGCGCCAGGCGAGCATCGCAGGAAGCGTCGGTGCCGGCGCGCTCGCTGGACGCCGTGACGCTATGGCACGTGCTCGAGCACCTCGATGAGCCGGGCGCGGCGCTGGCGCGGATCGCGGGCTGGATGCGCCCGGGCGGCGCGATCCTGGTCGGCGTCCCGAACCTGGCCAGCCTGCAGGCCAGGCTCGGCGGCGAGCGGTGGTACCACCTCGACGTCCCCCGTCATCGGGTGCATTTCACGGTCGCCGGGGTGCAGGCGCTGCTGCGCCGCAGCGGCTTCGAGGTCGTGCGTACCCACCATGTGCTGGCCGAGCACAACCCGTTCGGCATGTGGCAGTCGCTGCTCAACCGCGTCACGACGACGCCGTCCTACCTCTACAACCTGCTCAAGCGAAACGCGCCGCTCCGCTCGCCCGACCTGCTGGTGAGCGCGCTGGGAGTCCCGCTGGCGCCCGTCGCCGCGCTGGCCGAGCTGGCCGCCGCGGCCGCCGGACGCGGCGGCACGGTCGCCGTTCTGGCCGCGCGCACGGCCGGCGATGTCGGCTCGGTACCATAGACCCATGGAAGGAAGTGGATTCGGCGGAATGTTCGGAGATCCGGATGATCTGCAGCGTCGGCTGGGCGAGTTCGCCGAGCAGATGCAGGGAGCTCAGCGCTGGCCTGGGCCGACAACGCGATCAAGCTCGCGGTCGATCTGACGGTGGCCGCGATGAACCGCGCCAACATTCAGGGGACGACCGAGCAGCAGGCGGAGCAGCTGCGCTCGGTGATGGCGGTGATCTTCCCCGAGGCCGTCACGCTCGTGCGCGAAGCGCGCGAGGGCCTGCAGTAGCCGAGCCCCGGCGCCTCATGCCAGCGCGGCCAGCACCAGATCGTCGTGCTCGCCGGGCTTGACCTTCCGCAGCACTTCGTGATCGTGCCGTCGCGGAGATGATGAACGTGGTCCGCTCGATTGCCCATGTACGTCCGGCCGTACATCGACTTCTCCACCCACACGCCGTAGGCCTCGGCCACGGCGTGGTCCTCGTCGGAGAGCAGCGGAAACCCGAGCGTGTACTTGCCGGCGAACTTCGCGATCTTCTTGACCGGATCGGCCGAGACGCCGAGGACGACGGCGCCCGCCTGGTCGTAGTCAGCGCGATGGTCGCGAACGCCGCACGCCTGCACCGTGCATCCGGGCGTGTCGGCCTTGGGGTAGAAGTACAGCACCACCGGCTTTCCCTGCAGCGCGGCCAGCGAGACACGATCGCCGTTCTGGTCGGGCAGGGTGAAGTCCGGAGCTGGGTCGCCGGGTCCGAGCGCCATGGTCCCCTATTTCAGCAGGCGGGAGAGACGACGGTCCTTGAGCAGCTTGCCGTCGGTCTGGCAGGTCGGGCAGTAGCACATCACGTAGTCCTCGTAGAACACGGCCTCGAGGCGGTCGCCGCAGCGCGGGCACGGCTCGCCGTTGCGGCGGTGAACGCGCAAGCGGCATCGGCAGCTTGTCCGGGATCGGCAGGGTGATCGTCTCCTCATAGTGGGCGACCACGTCACCGAGGACCTTGATCGTGGCCTCACGAAGGCGCGCGGCCTCGTCGGGGGCGAGATCGGTCCCGCGCTTGAACGGGCGAGATCTTGCGCCGCGTGCAGGATCTCGTCGACCCAGGAGCGGCCGATGCCGGCGATCACGTGCTGGTCGCGCATCAGGGCGTAGAGCGGGCGGGGGACGTCCAGCAGCTCGGCGAACGTCCGGCGGGTCCGGCCACGCTTCCGGGCCCAGCGCGGCCAGCGTCTCCTCGGTCTCCAGCTCCGGGGTCCGCAGCAGCTTGACCCAGGCGCGCTGCTTGGTGCCGAACTCCCGCAGGCGCAGCTCGCGCCCGTCCTCGAGGCGCACGAGCAGGCGGGAGGCCCGGTCACGCAATGAGGCCCGGACGTCGAACACCTGCAGGCGCCCGGCCGACATCAGGTGGATGAGCAGCGTCAGCTCGTCCTCGAAGTCGACGAGGAACAGCTTGCCCGCGCCGCCGGATCCCCTTGATCTCCTTGCCCTCGAGCGCGCATCAGCGGCGGGTCGAAGGTCTTCAGCGCGTTGATTCCCGGGGCGAGCACGGACTCGACCCGGGATCCGGTGACGGCCGCGCCGATGCCGGCGCGCGGTGATCTCGACTTCAGGCAGCTCCGGCATCTGTACCTCTCAGCGTAGTGCGGGCCCTACCAAACCATTCGCAGCGGTTCAGGAACCCTTTACGCGGGAGGACAAGACTCTCCGGCCATGAGCGACCTACTGGCAATAGTTGGACCCGCAGACGGCGACGAGCGACTGCTCGCCGAGATCGCCCGGCGCCGGCCGAACCGCGTGACGGTGCTCGTCGAGAGTCCGACGATCGCGACTGGGCGACCGAGGAGTCTTCGTCCGCCCGGGCGACGCGAGATCGGTCTGGCCGAGCTGCTGTACGCGATCGAGCAGCGCACGGGCGCGGTAGTCGTCGGCACCGCCGGCGACCCTGACCAGCTCCGCGGCTGGCGGTTTGACCGCGTCGTCGGTCGGCCGGCCCCCGTCGCGGCGTAGCCAGCGCCCACGCCGCCTCGCTGCCGCCACCGGGCGGCCCGCGCCGGTACGCTGCCTGCCGATCATGACTGTCGCGCTCGCCCCTGACGATGTCGTCCGGACCCACGCCGAGGGCGAGGCGAACGAGCGCGAGCCGCTGCTCGTGCTCGACCCGCTGATCTCGTTCCTGCACGGACAGCGGACTCCAGGCCCCGCAGGATCTGCAGCGCGACGCCGATCGGTGACGGCCATTCGAACGTGACCTTCAGCCTGTCCACCGGCGTCGTCCTGCGCCGGCCGCCACGCGGCCCGCTGCCCCCGAGCGCCCACGACGTGCTCCGCGAGGCGCGGCTGCTCCGAGCGCTGGAACCGACCCCCGTGCGCACGCCGAGGGTCCTCGCCGTGTGCGACGACGCAGCGGTGATCGGTGCGCCGTTCTACGTGATGGAGCAGGTCGCCGGAGAGGTGATCACCACCGAGCTGCCCGCAGCCGCTGGACACCCCGGCCGAACGGGCCCGGGTCGCCGACGAGCTGATCGACTCGCTGGTCGAGCTCCACGCCGTCGACTGGACCTCGATCGGCCTCGAGGGTTTCGGCAAGCCGACGGGATACCTGGAGCGTCAGCTGCGTCGGTTCACCGGACTCTGGGAGCACAACCGCACGCGGGAGCTCGAGCAGGTCGAGCAGGTCGGCGCGATGGCTGGCCGAGAATCTGCCCGAGTCGCCCACGGCCACGATCGTCCACGGGGACTACCGGCTGGGCAACACGATGTTCGCCGCGCACCGCCCCGGCCCGCCTGGTCGCGGTTCTCGACTGGGAGATGGCGACGATCGGCGACCCGCTGGCCGACCTGGGCTACATGATGATCCACTGGATCGAGGCCGGCGAGTCGCACCGGCAGGTTCAACCTGCAGAGCGTGACCACGCTTGCCCGGCTTCCCCACCCGGCAGGAGCTGATCGCGCGCTACGAGGAGCGCTCGGGACGCTCGATGCAGGCACTGAACTGGTACGTGACGCTCGCGCTGTGGAAGGGAATCGTGTTCATGGAGGGCAACTACAAGCGCGCGGTAGCGGGCTCGACCGACGATCCGTATCTGAAGACGTTCGGCGAGGGCGTCGTCGAACTCGCCGAGCGCGCCCTGGACGTGACGCGCCATGGCTTCTGAGAACGGCGCCCTATCGCGGGCTGCTGGTCGACTACGGCGGGGTGCTGACCAGCAACCTGTTCGACTCGTTTCGCTCGTTCTGCGAGCTCGAGGGTCTCGAGCCGGAGGAGATCGGACGACGCTTTCGCAAGGATCCGGCCTGCCGGGAACTGCTGATCGGCCTGGAGACCGGCAACGCTGCCCGAGGCGGAGTTCGAGCAGGGGCTCGGGCAGATCCTGGGCGTCGAGGGGTCCGGGGCTGATCGACCGGCTGTTCGCCGGGTCGGCGCCTGAGCCGTCGATGCTCGAGGCGGTCCGCCGGGCCCGTCGCGCCGGCATCCGCACGGGCCTGATCTCCAACTCCTGGGGCACCCGGCGCTATGACCGCGCGGGCCTGGCGGAGCTGTTCGACGGCGTCGTCATCTCCGGCGACGTGGGGATCCGCAAGCCGGCCCGCGAGATCTACGAGCTCGGCGCGGAGGCGATCGATTTGGCGCCGCCGGCCTGCGTGTTCGTCGATGACCTCCCGTTCAACCTGGTCCCCGCGACGGAACTCGGGCATGGCGACGGTTCACCACGTCGACGCGGCTCAGACGATCGGCGAGCTCGAGCAGCTGCTGCAGGTGCAGCTGCGGTGAGGCGACGGCTGGCGGCGGGCGCGGTCGTGGTCCTGGGCACCCTGTTCGCCGGCTGCGGCAGCTCGCCGCTGTCGACCAGCGAGCTGCACAACGACGCGACGCGCATATGCCTGCTGGCCAACCGGCAGACCGACCAGATCGCCACGCCCACCTCGCCGGCCGGAACACGAGCCGTTCCTGCGCCGGGGGATCGCCGCGCTGACCCCGGAGCTCGCGGGGCTGCGTTCGCTGCATCCGTCCAGCGATGTCGCCGACGTGTACACCGCGGCGGTCAAATCGCTGGGTCAGCAGCTCGCCTACCTGAAGGACGCGCATGCACGATCTCAGCACGGTGAGGACCCGGTGATCGCCCTGAAGACCCTCCAGCAGGAGCTCGCGCCGGTAGCGACCCAGGCGAACGGCGGCTGGGACGCGCTGCAGATCCCGGCCTGCCTGAGCCGGTAGCACGGGGTTACCACGGCGCTGGGATCAGGGATAGACTCACGCCGTTTTCTGCACCGGCGGGAGGAGAGCGAGACATGCCGTACAAGCCCGGAGACCTCACCAAGGGTGCCGCGCGGCGGGTGGTCCGCAGTGGGTTGGACGTGGTCGACCGCGTGGCCGACTGGTGGGAGCTGCCGTTGCCCGGCGCAGCTGCTTGCAGCTGGCCCACTTCCGGGAGGACCTGCGGCGCTTCAACCTCTACGACACCGAACAGGTCGAGAACGGCGGGGGTGTGGCGGTGGTCGCCGAGCCGCCCCAGCACCGGACCTACGACGGCTCGCAGACCGACCCGCAGAACCCCACGATGGGAAAGACCGGTGCCCGGTTCGGACGCAACATGCCGCTCGAGGCGACCTACCCGCAAGAGCAGTCGATGCTCGACCCGAGTCCCCGTGAGGTGTCGACCCACCTGCTCAACCGCGATTCGTTCAAACCGGCGACGACCCTGAACGTGCTCGCGGCATGCTGGCTGCAGTTCCAGAACCACGACTGGTTCAGCCACGGCGACAACTCGGAGACGGAGTTCATCGAGGTCCCGTTGAGCGATGACGACAGCTGGGACGGCGGGATCATGGAGGTGCGGCGCACCAGTGCGGATTCCACCAACGCCGGAGGCGAGCTTCCCCCGACGTATGTCAACAAGGTCACGCCGTGGTGGGACGGCTCGCAGCTCTACGGCTCGACGGAGGAGCGCAACCGCGAGCTCCGCGCCGGCGAGGACGGCAAGCTGAAGCTTGAGGACGGACGCCTCCCTGAGGAAACCAAGCGCGAGCTGCACGGCGTCGATCTGACCGGCTTCAGCGACAACTACTGGGTCGGCCTCTCGATCATGCACACGCTGTTCGCGCGAGAGCACAACGCGATCTGCGACATGTTGAAGGCCCACAACCCGAGCTGGGACGACGAGCAGCTGTTCCACAAGGCGAGGCTGATCAACGCAGCGCTGATCGCCAAGATCCACACCGTCGAGTGGACGCCGGGGATTCTGGACAATCCCGCTCTGCACGTGGCGATGAACGCGAACTGGTATGGAGTGCTGCCGAAATGGGTCAAGCGCACGTTCGGCCACATCGGCAGTGGAGAGCTGATCAGCGGGATCGTCGGCTCACCCCTTGACCATCACACGGCGCCGTATTCGATCACCAGCGAGTTCGTCTCGGTCTACCGGATGCACCCGCTGATCCCGGACGACTACCAGATCCGCTCGCACGCCACCGACGAGGTGATCGCCGAGACCGACTTCACGCCGATCCAGGGCCACGGGACGCGGCAGGTGATCGATGAGTACGGGATGGCCGACTGGATCTACTCGTTCGGGCTGGCCCACCCGGGGGCGATCACGCTGCACAACCACCCCAACGCGCTGCGGAACCTGACCCGGGTCAACGGCGATCACGTCGACATCGCGACGATCGACATCCTCCGGGACCGCGAGCGGGGCGTGCCCCGCTACAACGACTTCCGGGAGAAGCTGCGCAAGCGCAGGGTGGAGAAGTTCGAGGACCTCACGCCGAACCCGGAATGGAACGACCAGATCCGCGAGGTCTACAGCGGCGACATCGACAAGGTCGACACCCAGGTCGGAATGCTTGGCGAGAAGCTCCCGCCTGGCTTCGGCTTCAGCGACACCGCCTTCCGGATCTTCATCCTGATGGCCTCGCGGCGGCTGAAATCAGACCGCTTCTTCACCAACGATTACACCCCGGAGGTCTACACCCCGGAGGGGATGCGCTGGGTGGAGGATCACCTGTTCGGCGATGTCGTCAAGCGCCATTTCCCGGAGCTCGCGCCCGCGCTCGAAGGCTCTGAGAACGCGTTCGCGCCCTGGAAGCGCGCGCGTTGATCAGTCGCGCTTGCCGCGGCCGTAGAGCAGCTTGAACATCCGGCGCAGCAGCAGCGTGCGGCGCGCTCGGTAGGGGAACATAAACGGCTCCCGCTTGAGCGCACGGCGCGTCACCAGCAGCGACTGGACCTTCGTGTACTTGCGGATGCCGTTGGCGCCGTGGCGGCTGCCCAGACCGGACGCCTTCCACCCACCCATCGGAAGGTTCAGCGCGGTGTAGTTCACCTGCGCGTCGTTGACGCACACCACCCCGGCCTGGATGCGGCGCGCCAGCGCCTCGCCACGGTTGACGTCACCGGTCCAGACGCTGGCCTGCAGGCCGTAGGCCGAGTCGTTGGCCAGTCGCACCCCCTCCTCGGCGTCGGGGATCTTCATGATCGGGATCGTCGGCCCGAACGTTTCCTCCTGCATGCACTTCATCGAGTGATCGACGTCGACGAGAACCGTCGGCTCATAGAAGCGCCCGGCGCCGGCGCGGATGTGCCCGCCGACGAGCACCCTGGCCCCCTTGGAGATGGCGTCACGCACGTGGTCGTCGACGATCTCGATCTGCGGCGGGAATGTGACCGCGCCCACGTCGACGCTCCCGATGCCGGTCGGAGCTCCCTGACGCAGCTCGCGGACGTTCTCGGTGACGCGCCGAACGAAGTCGTCGTACACCGGCTCCTCCACGTACACACGCTCGACCGAGATGCAGACCTGACCGCCGTTGTTCATCGAGTAGAACGCGGCGGCATTGGCCGCCCGCTCGATGTCGGCATCGGCGCAAACGATCATTGGGTCCTTGCCCCCGAGTTCCAGATAGCAGGGAATCAGCGCGTCAGCGGCGGCCTTCATGACCGACTTCCCCGTCCGGCTGGACCCGGTGAACATGATGCAGTCGACGTTGGCGATCAGCGCGGCGCCGGTCGACCCGTCGCCGGTGGCCACCTGGAAGACGGACTCCGGGATGCCGCAGTCGCGCATCATCTCCTCCATCAGCAGCGAGCTCAGCGGGGTCACCTCGCTCGGCTTGAGGATCACGCTGTTGCCCGCCATCAACGCCGGGATGCAGTCCCCGAAGGAGTTGGCAATCGGATAGTTCCACGGCCCGATCACGCCGACGACGCCGACGGGGGCATAGCGGATGACCAGCTTCTTGCCCGCGGCGACCGGATTGTTCCACGACGGGACGCGCTCGTCCGCCAGGTACTTCGGGCCCTCCTTGGCCCAGAAGCCGAGTGCGCTGACGGTGTAGCCGAGGTCGGCGAGCTGGGCGTCCTCGTGGGTCTTGCCGTTCTCGGATACGACGACATCGATGATCCGCTCCGCGTGGTCAAGCATCCACTTCTGCGCGCGGCGGAGAACCCGTCCGCGACCGGCGAACCCGAGGGCGTCCCAGCCGGGCTGCGCCGCTCGCCCGCGCGCCGCCATCTCGGCGATCTCCGCCGGCCCGAGCACGGAGATCGTCGTGATCAGCTCCCCGGTGGCCGGATTCTCGACCGGGATCGTCGCCGTATCGTGGCCGCCATTGGTCTCAGCCCGTGTCTGCTGGTCGACGCTCGCCATGTCTCTCCTTATGCCGCGGTAGAGGTCGCCGCCGCTGAGGCGGCGAGACGAAGGCTAGCGGACCCCTGGCTGGCCAGCCAGGCCCTGGGCCAGCGCCTGCGCAATCAGCTCGAAGTGCTCCGGTTGCGCGGTCAGCGGCGGAGACACGGCGACGGCACGAGCGAGCGGGCGCACGAGCACCCCGGCACGTCGCGCGCCAGCCACCAGCTTCGCCACTGTGCCCGGATCCTCGTCGATCGCCTCGGCGCTGAGCTCGACGGCTGCCAGTGTGCCCGTGCCGCCGCGGACCTCGGCCACCGCCGGATGCTCCCCGAGGGGCAGGAGAGCATCGAGCAGTTCCTGCTCGCAGTCCCGTCCGCGGCTGAGCAGGCCGTCGCGCTCGATCACCGCGAGGTTGGCCAGCGCCGCGGCGCAGCACGTCGCATGGCCGGCGTAGGTCGGGCCGTGACGCAGAACCGGCCCCCCGGGGGCACGCCAGAACGGCTCCGCCACCCGATCGGAAACCATGACCCCGCCGAGCGGCAGGTACCCGCTGGTCACGCCCTTGGCAAAGGTGATCATGTCGGGGGCGATGTCCCAGCGTTCGATCCCGAACCATGTTCCCAGACGACCGAAAGCACAGATCACCGCGTCGATGACCAGCAGGATCCCGGTATCGCGGCAGAGTGCCGCCACCCCTTCGATGTATCCCGCGACGGGTGGATAGACGCCGCCGGCGCCGATCACCGGCTCGACGAATACCGCGGCAATGCGCTGCGCGCCGACACGATCCACCGCCTCGTGCATTGCCTCCAGCGAGTCGTGCTGGACCACCTCTGTCTCGAGCAGCGGACCGAAGCCCTCCCGGTTGGCGGGGATCCCGGCGAGCGAGGTCCCGAAACCGTGGGTCCCGTGGTATCCGGAACTGCGGCTGACCAGGACGGTGCGATCCGGCTCCCCCAGCTCGGCGAAGTACCGCCGCGCGAGCTTGGCCGCGGTGTCGATCGCGTCCCCACCGCCGGACCCGAGGAACACGCGGGCGGGCATCGGGGCCCGCTCGGCCAGGACGTCGGCCAGCTCAAGCGCCGGTGGGCTGGCGAAATCACCGAAGGCCGAGTAGGCCTCGAGACGGGCGAGCTGGGCGGCAACCGCCTCGGCGATCTCCGGGCGCCCGTGGCCGATGTTGGCGTACCACAGGCTGGCGGTGGCGTCGAGGTAGCGCGTGCCATCGGTGTCCCAGACCCAGACGTCCTCGCCTCGCTCGATCACCAGCTCGGAGCTCCGCACCGCGCCCATGTCGGCGAAGGGATGCCAGAACCGCGAGTCTCGAACTTCGCTCATCGCCGTGGCCGTGCTCGCCAGCGCCGGCTAGGCCGGATCGAGCTCGATCGACTCGATCTGCGCCGGGTCGAGAGGACGGTCCTGAGCGCCGGTGGGCAGTGCCTCGATCGCGTCGACCACGTCCATCCCGCCGGTGACCTGTCCGAACACCGTGTGCTTGCCGTCCAACCACGGTGCGCTGTCGATGGTGACGACGAAGAACTGCGAGCCATTGGTGTTGGGCCCGGCGTTGGCCATGGCCAACGCGCCCCGCACCACCTTGTGCTGGTTGATCTCGTCCTCGAACGTGTACCCGGGGCCACCGGTACCGGTGCCCTGCGGGTCGCCGCCCTGGATCATGAAATCGGGAATCACTCGGTGGAAGATGACCCCGTCGTAGAACTTGTCGGCGGCGAGCTTGCGGAAATTCTCGACCGTCTTCGGCGCGTCGTCGTCGAACAGCTCGAGCGCGATGGTGCCGTGGCTTGTGTTCATATTGGCTGTGGACATGGATTCCAGCCTACCCGCACTGGGTGGGGGACCGGGCGCAGGGGTGCCGCTCCCGCCGGAGCGGCACCCACAGAATGGCTCAGCTGCGGATCTGGATCGCGCTCAGGCCGGCGGTGACCCCGACGCTGGGAGCGTCGCCCACGGTGTAGGCATCGGAGCAGGTGACCTTCGCCGTGCTCTGGCTCTTGGCGACCGCCGGGTTCGAGGCCACCAGCGAGAGGCCCGATTCCAGACGCCGCTGGGACGGCCCGACCTCGACCATGGCCGTGCGGGTCTGGCTGACGCCGCCGATGGAAAGCACGCAGGTCACCGTCACCTGCTGGCCGGGCACCGTGCCGGCGACGACCAGATCGGGGTTGGCGATCACGAGGTACGCGGAGCCCGCCGGCAGCACCTGCTTGAGCACGGTGGTGTCCGTGGTGTCGATCGTCGTCTCCTTGGAGGCCGCGCCAGTCTCCCGCGGCAACGTCCGGTTGCAGCCGACCGAGCCGCTGCGGCTGATCGATGACATCGCCGCGCCCGCGGGACATCCTCCCCCAATCCGCCGCTGCACGGCGCCCGCATCGATCTGCGCTGAGCCGACCGACACCGGGGCCAGCTTGGGCGAGGTCACAGCCCCATCCTGGAGCTGGATCGTGCCGACGCTGTTAGCCGCCAGCCGAGTGGCCGCCCAACCGACACCACCCAGGGCCAGGAACAGCGCCAGCAGCGCCACGCACATCGACGCCGACGGACGCCGGTTGCGAAACTTGAATCGACTCATCACGAACCTCCCGCTCAAATGATGATGGTTAGACCTTCGCAGCTTCAAGCTGCAGGGGATGACCGCGCACCTCGGTGCCCTTGACTTGCTCCACGACGCGTTGTGCTTCATCTGCCGGTACCTCGACGAATGCGAACCGCTCGAGCACCCGCACGTTGCGCACCGCCTCGCCGTCCAGACCGGTGGCGGCAGTGATCGCGTGAACGATGTCGGCGGGCTCCAGCCCTGCGGCGCGCCCGCCCGAGACGATCAGCTTCCGGCCGGGGCCCTCACCGTTGGTCGAAACGTGCGGCTTTGAGTGACGCGGAGGCTTCGCCTTGACCGGAGTCGGCGCGACGCGCGCGTCCTTCACCCACGGTGAGAGCTTGACGCCGGCGTGGCGCTCGATGGCCTCGATATCCCGGCGCTGTTTCGGCTCGTAGAAGGTGATCGCCCGGCCGCTGCGCCCCACCCGGCCGGTGCGGCCGATGCGGTGGACGTAGACGTCCGGGGACGTGGGCACGTCGTAATTGATCACGTGCGAGATCCCGGTGATATCCAGCCCCCGTGATGCGACGTCGGTGGCCACCAGCAGAGGCAGGCGGCCGTCCTTGAACGAGATCATCACGCCGTCCCGTGATCCCTGGCTCATGTCCCCGTGCAACGCCTTGACGTTCCATCCCTTGTCCCGCAGCGTCCGGAACAGCGCCTCGCAGCGAATCTTGGTTCGCACGAACACGATCGCCTGGTCAGGCCGCTCGGCCTCCAGCACCTCGACCAACCGGTCCTGCTTTTCCCGCGGCTGCACCTCGAGCGCGAACTGCTCGACCGTATCCACCGTCAGCGTCGGGTTCTTGACCTTGACGATCACCGGGTCGTACAGATACTGATCCGCGAGGCGGCGGATCTCGGCCGGGATTGTGGCGCTGAACAAGGCGGTCTGCCGGCTCGAGGGGGTCAGCGAGAGGATCTTCTCGACATCCTCCAGAAAGCCAAGGTCGAGCATCTCGTCCGCCTCGTCGAGCACCACGAAGCGGCATGCGTTGAGCATCAGCGAGTGGCGTGAGATCAGGTCCTTGACGCGCCCGACGGTGCCGACCACGATGTGGCCTCCGGCCCGCAGCTGCGCCTGCTGGGTGCGGATCGGAGCGCCGCCGAACACGGCGACGACGTCGACGCCCTTGGTCTTTCCGTAGGCACGCAGAGCCTGAGTGACCTGAATGCACAGCTCGCGCGTCGGCGTCAGCACGAGACCCTGGACATCGTGCTCGGTGGGATCGACGTACTGCATCATCGGCAGCCCGAAGGCCGCGGTCTTGCCAGAGCCCGTCTGCGCCTGCCCGATCACGTCGAGACCCTCCAGCAGCAACGGGATCGCCTGCTCTTGGATGGGGCTCGGGTTCTCGTAGCCCACATCCCGGATTGCTTGCAGAAGGTCGGGAGCCAGCCCCAGCTCAGCGAAGTCACTCATCTGGATCCCACGATAGTGCTTCCCGTCGCGAGCGAGAGCGCGCCCAGCGGGGTGCCGGCCAAGAACGACAAACGGCCCGCCGAAGCGGGCCGCGTCACGCTGACTGCGATCCGGAGCAGGCTAGATTGCCTGAACGTTCGCGGCATTCGGGCCCTTCGGACCCATCTCGGCCTCGTAGGAGACCTTGGTCCCCTCGGCGAGTGAGCGGAAGCCGTTGCCGGAAATCGCTGAGAAGTGCACGAACAGGTCCTTGCCCTGATCGTCGGGCGTGATGAACCCGTAGCCCTTCTCGTCACTGAACCATTTGACGGTTCCTGTTGCCATGTTCCCTCCCGGGATTTTGGTCGTGTGCTGCGAAACGCGGGAGGTGCACTTAGGGCAACCACTACGGACGCGGGCACTGATTTGACCGAGCACCTTGCTCGGCTGTTGGCTTAAGTCTAGACGGACCGGCGGATCCCGTGTAAAGCAGGCGGTGGCGCCGAGGCTGTCCTCGCCACGCGGTGAGCCCGTCGACGAGGCCTCTGCGCGACCATGAGCACGATGGCGTCCGGGCTGGCAATCGTTCTCGTCGCGTGTACCGCGATGGCGGCCGCGTGTCTGCAGGCCGCGACGGGACTCGGCTTTGCGCTCGTGCTGACCCCGGTCCTGTTCGTGCTTCTCTCATCCACCGGCGCGATCGTCACCGTCACCGTGCTCGGCCTCGCGCTGAATCTGCTGGTGCTGCTGGCCGAGCGTCGCCGGCCGGCCGTGGTGTGGGAAGAGCTGCTGCCGATCCTCGCCGCCGCGGTGCCGGGCACGGTCTGCGGCGTGCTCGTGTTGCGAGCCCTGCCCAAATCCGCCCTGCAGATCGTGGTCGGACTGCTGGTCATCGGCGCCGCCATCGTCCGCGTGCAGATGCGCCATCGGGTGCAGACGCATGGGGGTGCACTGCGCCGGTTGGCGCTCGGGCTCCTCACCGGGGCGCTGACCACGTCCTCAGGGGTGAGCGGTCCGCCACTCGCACTGTGGTTTTCGCACCGCGGCCTGCGTCCGGCGCAGCTGCGCGACTCGCTGAGCGCAAGCTTTCTCGCCATCGGCGTCATCGGTGCTGCGGCCCTGGTGCCGGTCCTGGGCCGAGCCCACCTGAGCGGCGCGCTGCTGGCCGCGGGCGTCGGAGGCGTGCTGGCGGGTCACGCACTCGGTCGCCGCGCGTTCGCCGCCCTGGATACTCGTGGCTTTGAGCCCGTGCTGCTGGCCGTAATCCTGATCGCAGGCGTGGCGAGCGTGGTTGCGGGGGTGGCCGCGGCGTAGCTCGCGAGTGAGAGCGTGAGCTCCCCCGCCCCCCGGCTACGGCGGGAACGTGATCGCCCCGTCGAGGTGTGCGGAGTCCTTTTTGGTTCCACGGACACCGAACCGGATCCCGTCACCCCCCGGACCCTGGACGAAGCGGACGCTCGCCGGGAGCAGGATCGGCTTGCGGAACGCAACCTCGGCGGCGTAGGCCTCGGGAAGGCGCGGCTCGAGCGCGGCCAGACACCGGGCTTTGGTCCACATGCCGTGCGCAATGGCCGACGGGAAGCCGAACAGCCGGGCGCTCAGCGGATGCACGTGGATCGGGTTGTAGTCGCCGGACACTGAGGCGTAGCGCCGGCCGAGGTCGCCCGGCAGCCTCCATGTCGCGGTGGCCGGAAGGCCTTCGGCCGACGGGACCTCGGGAGCCGCTGCCGAGTCCGACCCGCCCCCGCGACGGAGATTCGTCGAAACCTCCTCCCACACCAACTCATCGCCCACACGTGCCTCGGTCAAGAGCGAGAACTGCTGGCCGCGCGGATGTGGTTCCAAGGGCCCCGCCGCCACCCGCAGCGATAGGCGCTCGCCCGCCTGCACGGGACGGTGCTGCACGATCCGGTTGTAGATGTGGACGAGACCGATGGCCGCAAACGGAAAGCTCGAGTCGGTCATCAGCGCCAGCTGCAGCGGGAACGCGAGCATGTGTGGATAACTCGGCGGGAGCTCGTCACGGAGCGAGAAGCCGCATACGCGGTCATAGGCCGCCAGCCGGTCGCGGTCGATGGCCACGTCGGAGAGGACGAGCGTCAGATCTGGGATCTCCCGGCCGCCGCCGCCGACGAACGGAAGCCGGGACGCTCCGGGAACCATCGAGACACCAGCGCGGGCGAACATCGGCAGCATTCCGGGAGAGGCACTGAGCTCACGAACGGCCACGGTTCAGGCCCCCAGCAGGCTCTGCCCGCACACCCGCACGACGTTGCCGTTGACCCCCGCCGACCCCGGACTGGCGTACCAGGCGATCGTCTCGGCGACGTCGACCGGCAGACCGCCCTGGGCCATGCTGTTCATTCGCCGCCCCGCCTCCCGGGTTCCGATCGGCATCGCCGCCGTCATCTGCGTCTCGATGAACCCGGGGGCCACCGCGTTGATCGTGGCGCCCTGCGCGAGCATGGCATCCGCCCAGGCCTGCACCATCCCGATCACCCCGGCCTTGGAGGTCGAGTAGTTGGTCTGGCCGGCGTTGCCGGCGATGCCGCTGATCGATGAGACCAGCACGACGCGGCCGCCGGGCCGCATCACCTCGCGTGCGAATAGTTCCTTGTCAATCCGCTGCGGCGCCAGCAGGTTGACCCCGATGACCGAGTCCCACAGCTCCTCGCTCATGCGCCCGAGCGTCTTATCACGCGTGATTCCGGCGTTGTGAACGACGACGTCGACGCCACCGTGATGCGTGAGCAGATGCGCGGCCAGCTCGCCCGGCGCCTCCTCGGCGGTGATGTCGAGCGTCAGCGACGAGCCGCCGATACGGCCGGTCACCGAGTCGAGCTCGGACGCCTGGCCGGGAACGTCGACGCCGACGACGTGAGCGCCATCGCGCGCCAGCACCTCGGCGATCGCCGCGCCGATGCCGCGGGAGGCACCGGTGACCACCGCCACCTTCCCGGACAGTGGACGCTCCCAGTCGAGGCCCTCGGCCACGAGCTCGGACGCTCCGATCCGGATCACCTGGCCCGACACGTAGGCCGATTTGGGCGAGAGCAGAAACCGCAGCGTCGATTCGAGTGCGTCCTCCGCCCCCGGAGCCACGTACACCAGCTGCGCCGCGGCGCCCTTGCGCACCTCCTTGCCGATCGACCGCGACAGCCCCTCGAGCGCGCGCTGGGCGACCGCCTCGGGCGGGTTGTCGGCCTCCTCCGGAGGCGTGCCGAGGATGATCACCCGTCCCGAGCTCCGCACCCGGCGCATCGTGGGGTAAAGAACCCCCAAGCCTCGTGCAGGTGCTCGGTCGAGCCAATGCCGGTGGCGTCGAACACCAGCGCCTTGAACCGGGACTCCGGCGGCGCCGCCTCGGGGTTGAACACCTTGGCGTCAAGGCCGGCTGATCGCGGCCGCGGTCCGGACGTCGTCCTGCATCGGGGTGTGGACCTCGGCCCCGATCGCGGCCAGAACCGCCATCACGGGACCGGACAACCGGCCGCCGGGGGCCGCCCCGAACAGCACGGGTCCGTCGATCACCGGCTGCCCCGGTTCGTAGCGCTCGAGCTTGACCGGTTGCGGCAGGCCGACCTGCTTGGAGACGACCCGTCCGATCGGCGTGTTGATCAGCTGCTGGTAGCGGTCAGACATTTGCGGCCTCCATGATCGCGGTGACACCGAGGCCGCCAGCGGCGCAGATGGAGATGACGCCTCGCCCGGTACCCGCCTCGGCCAGGGTCTTGGCCAGGTTGGCCACGATCCTCCCGCCAGTCGCGCCGAATGGGTGACCGGCGCCGAGCGACCCGCCGTGGACGTTGAGCTTGGCGCGGTCGATCGCGCCCAGTGGCTGCTCCACGGCCCAGGCGCTCGCGGCAGAACACCGGGTCCTCCCAGGCCTTCAGCGTGCACAGCACCTGCGCGGCGAACGCCTCGTGGATCTCGTAGAAGTCGAAGTCCTGCAGCGTCAGCGCCGGCGCGGTCGAGCATCCGCGGCATCGCGTAGGCGGGCGCCATCAGCAGGCCCTCGCCGCCGTTGACGTAGTCGACGCCGGCGGTCTGAGCCTCGGTGAAGTAGGCCTGCACCGGGATGTCGTGCGCAGCCGCCCACTCCTCGCTGGCCAGCAGCACCGACGATGCGCCATCGCTGAGGGGCGTCGAGTTGCCCGCCGTCATCGTGCCATCGGGACCGCCGAACACCGGCCGCAGCTTGGCCAGCTTCTCGGGACTCGAGTCCGGGCGGAGGTTCTGGTCGCGCTCGAGGCCGAGAAACGGCGTCACGAGGTCGTCCAGGAAGCCGGTGTCGTAGGCGGCGGCCAGATTGCGATGGCTGCGCGCCGCCAACTCATCCTGCTCCTCGCGCCCGATGCCCCATTCGGTGGCCATCAGCGCGGTGTGCTCGCCCATCGAGAGACCCGGTCCGCGGTTCGGCGTTGCGCGGGATCGCCGGGACGATCTGCTGGGGGCGGATCTTGGCCAGCGCGCGCAGCCGCTGGGCGTTGGTCTTGGCGCGATTGACCTCGAGCAGGACCTCGCGGAGATCCTCGTTGAGCGCGATCGGCGCGTCCGAGGTGGTGTCGACACCAGCGGCGATCCCCGCGTCGATCTGGCCCAGCGCGATCTTGTTGGCCACCAGGATCGTGGCCTCGAGGCCGGTGCCGCAGGCCTGCTGGACGTCGTAGGCCGGAGTCTCCGGCGCCAGCTTGGAGCCGAGCACGGACTCACGGGTGAGGTTGAAGTCCCGGCTGTGCTTGAGCACGGCGCCGGCCGCCACCTCGCCGAGCGTCTCGCCCTCGAGATTGAACTTGCTCGCCAGCGCATCGAGCGTGTAGGTCAGCATGTCCTGGTTGGAGGCCCGGGCGTAGGGTCCGTCCTGCCTTGCGAACGGGATCCGGATGCCGCCGAGCACGGCCACCCGGCGAGCATTTTTCATTCATGGAAAGCGACTCCTGGGTCGGGTTTGTTACAGCGCTGTAGGTTAGTCGCCCGGCTTGGCGGAGGCTTACTCGCCCGAGGCTGTCTAGTCGCTTAGTCGCCCGACCTGGTGGCGGTCGTGAAGGCGCCGCCGCCGGTCGCGCGGTGGACGAGCCCTGGCAGCAGGATCCGCGCGGCCGCCGCCAGCCAGTACGGCCGGGGTACGTAGCGCTCGGCCTTGCCGCCGGGACCGGCCTCGTAGATCGCGTCCGCCACCCGTTCCGGCGAGGACACGAGCCAGCGCGTCTGGGCCTTGGCCAACAGCTCCTCGGCCGGGAAGCCCTCCGTCTTGACGAACCCGGGCAGCACCAGGCCGACGTGGACGCCGTGCTCACGCTCCTCGCCGCCCAGCGCGTCGGTCCACCCCGCCAGGGCGAACTTGCTGGCCGAGTAGGCGCCCGAATTCGGGCGCGACACACGGCCGGCGGTGCTGGCAACGTTGACGATCGAGACCTGCCCGGCGCCCGCGGTTGCCGCGGTCGCTCGCAGGAGCGGCAGGAGCGCCTCGGTGAGCCGGACCGGGGCCTCGAAGTTCAGCTTCATGTGACGCTCGACATTGGCCCATCCCGTCTCGCCGAAGGTCCCGCGCCAGGCCGCTCCAGCGTTGTTGACCAGCAGGTTCAGCTGGCCGTGCGCCGCCATGACCGTGTCACGTACGCGCGAGGGCGCGTCGGGATCGGTCAGATCCACCGCGATCGTGGTCGCGCCACCGAGATCATCGGCGAGCGCCCGCAACCGGTCCTCGCGACGGGCGACGAGCACCAGGCGGGCATCCGGCTCACGGGCCAGACGCCGGGCGGCAGCTTCGCCGATCCCGCTTGACGCGCCGGTGATGAGGGCAACAAAGCTCATGGGCGCTGCAGCCTAGTGGGAAGCGAACATCGCGGCGCGATCCACCGGCGCCCTGGGGTAGCGTTGCTGCCTTGACGCAAAGCACCCTGGCCCTGATCACCGTGCCGTTCTTCACGGGCGTCATCGGATACGTGACCAACTGGACGGGCGTGCTGATGCTGTTCTACCCCGTGCACTTCAAGGGCGTGCGGGCAGGCTGGCTGAAGCGGGTCTCCCGGGTGCTGCCCTACAAGCTCCAGCAGATCCCCGGCATCATGGTCGGCGGCATCGGCTGGCAGGGAATCATCCCCTCGCGGGCTGCGAAGATGGGCAGCCTCGCGGTCGACGTGGGCATCGCGAAGCTGGGCACTCCCCGGGAATTTTTCGATCGCCTCGAGCCGGACAAGATCTCCGCTCACATCGTCGAGCGCATGCACGGCGAGATGCGGGAGATCGTCGATCGCGTGATGACCCGCGAGCAGCCGCGGCTTTGGAACGAGCTCCCGCGCCAGGTCAGGGAGCTGGTCTACCAGCGGGTCGAGCAGCAACTGCCCGAGATCGTCGATCACCTGACCGACCAGATCGCCGAGCACATCGATCAGCTCGTGGACGTGAAGCTGATGGTGATCAAGCGCTTCGATCCCGAGCTGGCTAACCGCGTGTTTCTCGACATGGGCCGGCGGGAGCTGAAGTTCATCCAGAACTTCGGCTTCTTCTTCGGCTTCGCGCTCGGCATCCCGGTGGCCGCGCTGACGCACTTCGTCACGTTCTGGTGGCTGCTGCCGATCCTCGGCGTGGCTGTCGGCTACGTGACCAACTGGGTCGCGCTGTGGATGATCTACGAGCCGCCGGAAGCAGCGCCGCTACGGCCCGGTCCGCTTCCAGGGACTGTTCGTGCGCCGCCAACCCGAGGTGGCCGACGTCTACGCGCGGATCGTGGCCGACGAGATCATCACCGTGGCCAACTTCGGAGGAGAGCTGCTGAACGGGCCGCAGTCCGACCGGACGCGGATGCTGATCGAGAGCTCGATGCGGCCGGCCATCGACCGAGCGATCGGTCCCGCCCGCCGCGCGCTGCGAGTTGCCATCGGCGCGCGCGAATACGAGTCGATCAGGCGCTCGTTTGCCTCCGAGCCGGTGGAGTCGATGATGGCCCCGCTCTCGGACCCCGAGTTCAGCCGCAGTCAGAGCCGGACCATGCGTAAGCTGATCTCCGAGCGGATGAGAGAGATGGCTCCCACGGACTTCGCCGCAGATGCTGCGCACGGCCACTCGCGAGGACGAGTGGCTGCTGTTGCTGCATGGCGCGGTGCTCGGGTTCGCCGGCGGCCTCGTGCACCTGGCGCTGTTCGGATGAACGAGGAACCCGGACACAAGCAGGAGCTGAGCGTGGTCGAGGCGCTGCCCGGGCTGGCCCGGGTAGCGGCCGAGGTGTGGTGGCGGACGGCGCTGGTGGGGCCTCGAGGTCTCGGTCCGCGTCGGCACCCGGATGGTGCAGGTCGCGCTCGACCCGGGAGCCGCAGCGGAGCTGGCCCAGGAGTTCAGCCAGGGGATGCGCGGCTACGCCCGGGAGTTCCTCGGCGTGGCCGACCTCGACGACCGCGTCAGGCAGATGGCGCCCGCCTCGGCGACGTTCTCGCGCCGCGGACGGCGCAACGGGGACGAGCCCGAGGAGGTCTCGCTGCGCGCCCAGGGGGCCGAGCTGCTGCGCCAGGCCGCGGATGTCAGCGCCGACGACACGCACCCACCCGGCCTTCGCCCGGATCCTGACCGAGCTCGCGCCCGACGAGGCGCGGATCCTCAGGGTGCTGATGCTCGAGGGCCCGCAGCCGATGGTCGACGTACGGGCGACCAACCTGATCGGCGTCGGCTCACAGCTCGTCGCGCCGGGCCTGAACATGATCGGCCCCCAGGCCGGGCTCCGGCGCCAGGACCGCGTTGCCTCCTACCTGGACAACCTCCAGCGCCTTGGCCTGATCGCCTTCAGCGACAAGCCCCTCGAGGACTCGATCACCTATCAGGTCCTCGAGGCCCAGCCCGACGTGCTCGACGCGATCAAGCAGACCGCGCGCGCCAAGACCGTGCGGCGCAGCATCCGGCTGACCCCGTTCGGGCGAGACTTCTGCGTGGTCTGCCTGCCGACCGACTTGACGGAGATCGAGGCGCTGACCGCCGAGGACGATCCGCTCTAGTGTCGCGGCTCCGGGCTCGGTCTAGATGTCTGACTTCAGCGCGAAGTAGAGCGCCGGAAACAGCTCCCGGCGACCGGGCACGCTGACCAGCATCTTGCCCAGGTTCGCGCCGGGGACGATCTGCACCAGCTCGTCGCGGATCTGGCGGATCAGCAGCCGCGGGTTGGAGCTGACGCTGCCGTAGTCGATGACCAGGACGTCGACCGACGGGTCAAGCCTGCCGGCCTCGACGTAGGTGTTGAAGTCGAACGCGCTGCGACCGAGCGGCGACTCGCCGGTCGAGTACAGCGGCCACAGCAGCTTGGACGCCCAGCGCGCGCTGTTGGTGAGCGTGTTCACGCCGCGCTGGCGATCGGGAAAGAACTTCTTGCCCAGCCACGGCATCCACGCGTTGGTGACCGAACCGATCACCTTGTCCACGACCGGATTCATCGTCCAGGTGACGAGGATCCCCTCGGTCTGTCCGTCGATCCCCTCGGCGGGCTGACCGGTCAGGAACAGCTCCTGGAGCTCGGCCAGCGCGCCCGCGCGATCACCGACGGCCCGCCGTCCGAGATCGGCGATCCACTGCCACGCCTCCTCGCGAGCCGCCTTCAGCGTCGGTCTTCGCCTTTCGACGCAGCTGGGTGACGCGCTCCGCCACGCTCTGGTCCTGCTGCGCTGCCCTGCCGTTGGGGCTGTTCGCCCGCGTCTTGGTCGCCTCGGCCATACCGCCTCCTCCAGGTAGGTTCCCGCCTGAGCGCGATCCTACCGTCCGAGTCCCTGCCGCGCCCGCAGCGCCAGCTCCAGCTCGAAGCGGCCCTCGGGCGAATCCAGCGCGTCGCCGAGCAGCTCCCGCAGCTTGGCCATGCGGTAGCGCACGGTCTGCGGGTGGATGTGCAGCTCGGCGGCGATTCCGGGCGTATGGCGCTGGTGGGCCAGCCAGGCCGCGAGCGTGGCCAGCAGGCGCTCGCGCTCGGCTCCCGGGAGCGCATCGAATGGCCCCAGCGCGTGCGCCACGAGCGCCCGTGCGAGCGCATCGTCGCCGAACATGATCATCGTCGGCAGGTGCTCCTCCACCCGGAGCAAACCGCCCGCCGGCAGTGCTCCCCTGGCCATCAGCTCTACCGCCCGGCGGGCCCAGCGCAG
Organism: uncultured Solirubrobacterales bacterium; assembly: GCA_963828535.1. Classification (GTDB taxonomy): domain Bacteria; phylum Actinomycetota; class Thermoleophilia; order Solirubrobacterales; family Solirubrobacteraceae; genus Palsa-465. Next base: position 429,601 of record CAWHEM010000002.1, on the reverse strand, counting down.
CGACCGGTGAGCCTCAGCCGGCCCCACGCTCGGCCCGAGGGCGGCGTCGATCCCTTCGACCGCACGCTCCAGCGCCGCGGAGCGACCCGGGCCTTCGGGGTCAGGCACCACCAGCCAGGGCCCCGCGGCGTCGGTGCCGGCCAGAGCATCGACGTCGAGGCGCCGCATCACCGGTGCCGCGCTGTCACCGGCCACGACGAGTACGGCGAGCCGGCGCCGGAGCGGCCAGCGCGCCAGCTCGGCCGCCCGTTGTAGCGCACTCGGGGTCATGACCCTCGGGATCCAGCAGCAGCGCGGCCAGCCGGCGGCGGCGACGCTCTCGCTCGCCGGCCTCGTCGGACTGCATCCGCAGATAGCCCTCGACGACGTCAGCGGCCAGCGCGTCGGTGTAGACGAAGATGCCCTCGGCCAGGGCGATCACCGCCGTCGTCGGGACCCCAACCGAGGCCGCGACGTCCGCGGCGGCGCGCCAAGCGGCCCGCGTGCCGGTGCGGAAAGCCTGACGCAGGGCATCCAGCGAACGTCCGGCCTGGAACTCCGCCTCGCCCAGTCGCCGCCACACCTCGTCGGTTTCCCCCGCCGGCGGCTCGCCACGCTCGACCGCATCGAGGAACGAGTTCAGCGCCTGCTCGATGCCGAGCCGGATCCCCATGCCGGATGGGTCGGACAAGACCTCGGCGTAGACCGGATTCTCGGCCCGGATCGCGGCCACGATCTGATCGACGAGACGCGCGAGGTCCGCTCGGACCGCGGCCACCGTTTCCACCGGCAGTTGCTCGGCTGACCAGGGCGCACCAGGCATTTGTCACATCCTGACAACAATGGTGGGACAGGTGGCCCGCGAGGATGCTTAGATTGCTCGGTTGGCTCAGCCGGAAGATCCCAAACGCGCGTGAGACGGCGTGCGCTCATCGTGCTCGTCGTCGCGCTCGCCGCCGTGGCGCTCGTGCTCCGTGACCGCGGAGCCCCGCCCGCCCGCGCTGCGCCGTTCCACGTCTCGGTCACCGCCACTCCGACCGGAGGTCCAATCGATCCGGGCTTCCTCGGGCTGTCACTGGAGTACCGGGCCCTCCCCCAGATCACCGGGCCGGACCCGGCCTCGGTCGATCCGGTGCTTGTCGCACTGATGCGAGAGCTGTCGAGCCAGCCCGTGCTGCGCATCGGAGGCCAGAGCGCGGATCGTTCGTGGTGGCCGGTCCCTCACGTCAGGCGACCGCTGGGCATCACCTACGACCTCACCCCCGGGTGGGCGAATGCCGCGCGAGCGCTGGCGCGGGGGGCGGGCGCGCGCCTGATCCTGGGCATCGAGCTCGAGGCCAATCAGCCCCAGATCTCCTCGGTGGAGGCCCAGCAGCTGGTGTCCCGCATCGGCCGGCCGTACGTCGCGGCACTGGAGCCGGGCAACGAGCCGGAGCTGTATTCGGATATTCCGTGGTACCGAACGGTGGCGGGGCGGCCGATCCCCTGGTTCAGCCGCGGCGGAACCAAGGTCCTGGCCCGGCCGCGAAGCTACGGGCCCCGAGCCTTTCTCAGCGAGTTCTCCGGCATCGTCAAGATGATGCCGCCCGGCGTCCCCATCGCCGGCCCGGACACGGGAACTGCGAGCTGGCTCAATCCGTTTCGCCCGCTGATCTCGGCCTCCTCACCGGTCAGGGTCATCACCTTCCACGCGTACGGCGCCAACGAGTGTGTTAAGGACCCGAGAGCGCCCGCGTACCCAAGCGTCCCCCACCTCCTGTCGCTCACGGCCTCGCGCGGCATCAGGGCAGGGGTTCAGCCCCTCCTGTCACTAGCCCACCGAGCGGGGGCGAGTTTTCGCATCGACGAGATGAACTCGGTGAGCTGCAACGGGAAAGCGGGCGTGAGCGACACCTTCGCCAGCGCGCTCTGGGCCACCGATGCCCTGTTCACGCTGGCCGCGGCAGGAGTGGACGGGGTCAACCTTCACACTTTCCCCGGGGCGGACAACGGGCTGTTCGACCTGGCCCGGCGCGGCAGTCGCTGGACCGGCACCGTCCATCCCCTGTACTACGGCGCGCTCATGTTCGCCCGCAGCGCGCCCCCCGGGGCACGGCTGCTGGCACTCCATACCGGGCCGCAGAACCAGATCCGGGCCTGGGCTACGACGGCACCCGATCGCAGCATCCGCGTGCTGCTGATCAACAGCAGCATGCGCTCGAGCGCTCGCGTCTCGGTCCAGGCGCCCCTGACGCCGGCGAGGGCGACGCTTGAGCGGATGCTGGCGCCAAGCGCCTATGCGAAGGATCGTGTGTCGATCGGTGGCCGGTCCTTTGGCTCCGACGGGAGCCTCGGCGCGTCCAAGCTCGAGACGCCGCCGGTCATCTCCGGCGCCTACGACGTCAGCCTCCCCGCCGCGAGCGCCGCGCTGCTCACCCTCATGCCGGGGAACTGATGCTCACCTTTTTATAAAAGCAGGGGCGAAAGTCGTTGCGTGAAGGCGGAGATGCGTTCCCAGGCCAAGCGTAGGGTGCAGCACCATGACCGCAACCGCCCCCCGCCGCCGGAGCATCACCCAGACCCACGAGCGGATCGCCCAGCTCGGCTGGGAGTCCAGTTATCACGAGCCGGCCGTGCGCTACCCCACCCGGTACAAGTTCCCGCACAAGGCCAAGGACCCGATGAAGCACATCATGCGGGAGTACCTGCCGATGGAGCTCGAGAAGGATGAGCGCGTCTACGGCGGACTCGACGCGGCGGTGCGCGCGAACATGCCGAGCAAGGCCAACGAGCGCTGGCTGGAGATCCTCAAGCCGTTCATCACGGTGACCAACTTCGCAGAGATCGGCGCCGGGCGCTGCATGTCGATGCTGATGAGCGCGGTGCCCAACAACGAGCTGCGCAACGGCTACCACGTGCAGTTCGTCGACGAGATCCGCCACACCGGGCTGCAGATGGCGCTGGCGCGCTGGTACGCCAAGAACGTGCCCGACGCGGCGGGCTGGAACCTCGGCCCCAAGGCGTTCACCGGGTCCGTGCTGACCAACCCGGGGCTGAGCATGTTCAGTCACTTCATGGTCGGCGACCCGATCCAGTGCGCGCTGACCCTGCAAGTGGTGGCCGAGACGGCGTTCACCAACATCGTCTTCGTCGCGCTGCCCGACGTCGCGGCGCGCAATGGCGACTTCACGCTGCCGACCACCTACCTGAGCGTCCAGTCCGACGAGGCCCGCCACATCTCCAACGGCTACGCGACGCTGCTCACCGTACTCCAGGACGATCACAACGCGCCGCTGATCGAGCGCGACCTGCAGCAGGCGTTCTGGATCAACCACGCGTTCATCGACGTCTTCGCGGCCGTGGTCATGGAGTACTTCTCCAAGGATCGCTCCGACCCCGAGTGCTACCTGGACAAGTGGGACCGCTGGGTGCGCGACGACTGGCACCGCGCCTACGTGATGAAGCTCGGCAAGCTCGGGCTCAACATCCCCACCGATATCTTCGACCGCGCCCGCGAGCGTCTGGTAGCCGGCGTGCATCACCGCCACGCGATCCTCGCCTTCGCCGGGTGGCCGCTGTCGTTCTGGCGCTTCGACCCGCTCGACGAGCGTGACTTCGACTGGTTCGAGCGCAAGTACCCGGGCTGGTACTCCAAGTACGGTCCGTTTTGGGAGGCCTTCCGCGGCAGTACCGATCCCGACGCCGGGTTTCTCCCCCTGGACTTCATCAACATGGCGCCTCCGTTCTGCTGGACCTGCCAGGGACTCTGCGTGGCCGAGGAGGACCGTCGCCACGCGATCTTCCCCGATGGTGCCGGTCAACCGCGCACGCGCTTCTACTGCTCGCAGGAATGCCAGTGGCTGGACGTCTCAAATCCCGGCCGCTACACCGGCGATCGCAACTACCTCGACCGCTATCACGGCTGGGAGGCCAGCGAGGTGATCAAGGACCTCGGCTTCGTCCGGGCCGACGGCGAGACCCTGGTCAGCCAGCCCCACCTGCGCGATGAACGCCGCTGGAAGCTCTCGGACATCCGCAAGCGCGCCCTTGAATTTGTCTCCCCCAACATCCGCGTCGCCCGCGAGCTCGGTCTGCCGAGCGGCGACTGGAGCACCGCGGGCTGGAGCACCGCCGCCCGTCCGAGCGTCGCCGCGCCATGAAGGTTCGCCTCGAGCCGATCGGCGAGGAGATCGACTGCGCGGCCGACGAAACGGTCCTCGACGCCGCCTTCCGCCAGGGCTACAACCTCGTCTACGGCTGCCGCGAGGGGCAGTGCTCGGCCTGTAAGTGCTTCCTCCAGGAGGGCGACGTGGCGCTCAAGCGTTATTCCAACTTCGCCCTCTCGGACTCCGAGCGCGAGAGCGGCTACTCGCTCATGTGCCGCGCGATGCCCGAGCAGGATCTGGTCGTCGAGCTGCTGCACTATGACCCCGAGAGCTACCGGCTCGAGCACGCGATTCGTGACGGCGAGGCGACCGTCGAGGCCATCGAGCCGCTCACCCACGACATCGTCCGGCTGGTCCTCAGCGCCCCCGGCTTCACCTTCACCCCCGGCCAGTACGTCGACCTGCACGTACCCGGCCATGACGGTGTCCGCCGCTCATTCTCGATGGCCAACCTCCCCGGTGAGGAGCGGATCGAGCTGATGATCAAGCGCTACCCGGGCGGGCGCCTGTCCGGAATGCTCGACGGACAGATCAAGGCCGGGGACAAGATCGGTTTCACCGGTCCCTACGGCGCCTTTCGCCTGCGCGAGGCCGAGCATCCGATCCTGATGATCGCCGGCGGCTCGGGGATGGCGCCGATCCTCTCCGTCCTCCGCCAGCTGGCCGCTGACGGCTGCGCGCGACCGGTGCGCTTCTTCTATGGCGCCCGCACACCGGAGGACCTGTTCGGACTCGACGAGATCGAGCGGCTAGCCGCGCGGCTCGGCGACTTCCGCTTCAACCCCGTCGTGCAGCGATTCGTCCACGAGGCCGTCGAGGAGTATCTGATCGCGCAGGAGATCACCGCGCCCGATGTCTACATGTGCGGTCCGCCACCGATGATCGAGGCGGCCGAGGCGATGCTGGATGCACAGGGGGTCGACGAGGCACGGATTTTCTCCGACAAGTTCACGACCTCGGCCGACGCCGCGCCGCAGGCCGAGCAGCCCGGGCCGCCGGTCAAGCGTGTCGACAGCGCTGCCACGCCGGCCGGCTCGGACGCCGAGCGGGACTTCGGCTGGTACACGCCGCGCAAGCGTCGCGCCTCGCTGTATGAGGACGTCACGATCGATACCCAGCCCTCGATCCACCGCCACCTGACGCGGGGCTGGCCAATGTTCTTCGAGGACGGCCGCGGCACCTGGGATGACTCCTCAACCAAGCTGCGCAGCAGCGACTGGTACGCATTCCGCGATCCGGCCGAGCAGTGGGAGCGCACGTACTACCAGCGCTCGGCCGCGGTCGAGAACCAGATCGAGAGCGCGATGCGCTCGGCCGCTCACGAGGGCCTGATCGCCGACTTCACCCTCGACTGGGTCGACTTCCTCAAGGCGAACCTGCAGGTCGCCGCCTACATCGAGCACGGCCTGTGGTTCGCGCTGGCCACGATCGGGCGCGACTGCCTGTCGGACTCGGTCGCCACCTGCGTCTGTCTCCAGGCGGCGATGAAGCAGCGCTCCGCGCAGGCGCTCGTGCTCTACGCGATGGACCTCGAGGAGCACCACGGCCCGTTCCCGATCGAGCAGGCACGGGAGACATTCCTGGGCGACGCGCGCTGGCAGCCGACGCGCCGCTACGTCGAGCGGCTGGCCGCCACTCCCGATTGGGCCGAGGTGATCGTCGCCGCCAACGTGTGCTTTGAGCCGGTCGTCGGGACGATGTTGCGGCGTGAGCTGGGGATCCGCGCCGCCGCGGGCCGCGGCGACACGGTCACGCCGGTGATCGCGCAGGTGGCCAACCACGAGTGGGAGTGGGCGCGCGGCTGGACGACGGAGCTGATCCGGATGCTGCTGGCCGACCCCGACCACGGCGCCCACAACCGCACGACGATCGACGGCTGGCTGGCCGACTGGCAGCCCGACGCCCAGGAGGCGGCCGACGCGCTTGCCTCGCTCGCCAACGTCGACGCCGTCAGCCTCTCCACTTACGCCAACGCCGTCCTGGCCGAAACGGGATTGGATGGGGCGGCCTTGCCTGAACCTGCCGATCGCCCCACGCAGCGCAAGCGTCCGACCCGAACGCGGCGCGTGTCGGCCGCGGACGCCCCGCCGACGATCAACGGCGAGGGCGGCTATGACTACGTCGGGATCGTGATGGCCAAGAGCGCCGAAGGCGACGCGGTGGCCGACATCCTTCGGCGCCGGGAGGACATCGAGGTGATCGAGCAGCCGTCATTCTGGGATATCCGCGCCAAGGTTCGCCTCGCCATCCCCTACGCGGAGGTCTCCGAGCAACTCGGATACGAGATCGACGCCTACTCCATCCAGCACGAGATGTCGACGCACTACGGCCGGATGGTGGCGACCGACGATTCACTGATGCTGTTCTCGGATCCGACCGAGGCGATGCAGTACCTGATGTCTTGAGCCGGCCTCGGGTTCAGGCCGTGGTCCGCAGCGGCGGTGAGCGGGTCGCTGTGTTGAGCGGGCATGGTCTGGCTCACGCCGCGGCCGTCCGCGCGATCCAGGTCGGCCTGCCGTCGCGGTTTGATCCCCAGCGTGCCGGCGACCTGAAGGCCACGCTGGAGCTGCGCGTGCGCCGCCCCGGCGGAGACGAAGTCACAGCGCTGGCGCTGCGGATCAGCGGGGGCCAGCTGGCGGTCTCGTCCGGACCGGCGCCCGAGGCGGGCGCCGCCGTCGAGCTCGGAGCCGATGACATCGTGCGCCTGGTCACGGGCACGGTCGGTTGGCCGCAGCTGGTCTCCTCGGGGCGCATGGAGATGACCGGCGACCCGTTCCTGGCCCTCCGCTTTCCCTCGCTGTTCCGGCTGCCCGCCGGTTAGACCCGGGCGGGCGCCGCGCTCCCGGCCGTGTCCTCGCTGGCTCCGGCGAGCGCCCCGCCCGGGCAGCCCGCGGCCAGCACCTTGCGACGCGGGTTTTCGATCCCCACCAGCGCGACGATGCCGCCCAGCACGGCCAGCGCCGATCCGATCACCATCCCGAGACGGAACGAGCTGACCGAGGCGTCGACCAAGGCGGCGCGCACGACGGTGCGCTCACGGCCCTGCAGGTGGGCGGTGGCGATGACCAGCGGGCGCGTGCGGGCCTGGGCGATAAATGCCGTTGCGGCCGGACCGAGCGGCCGGCCGGCGAGATCGCTGTCAAGGCGGCTCTGGAAGCTCCCCGCCACCACGGCGCCCAGGGCCGCGATCGCCAACAGGCCGGCCACCCGGGCCACCGCGTTGTTGACGCCGCTGGCCAGACCCGAGTGGCGCTGGTCGACCGCGGACAGCACGGCGGCGGTGAGTGGGGCCACGGTCATGGCCAGGCCGAGGCCGAACACGATCACGCCGGGTAGGACCTCACTGATGTAGCCGGCATTGGCGTCGGTCCGGGAGATCAGCAGCAGGCCGAGGCCCGCGACCACCGGCCCCCCGGCCATCAGGTAATGCGGGCCGATCCGGTCGGCGAGGGCGCCGAAGCGCTTGGACAGCAGGAATACGACAATCGTGATCGGCAGCAGTGACGCTCCGGACTTGACCGGGCTGTAGCCCGCCACCTGCTGCAGGAACAGGATGAGGAAAAACGTCGCCACGCCGAGCCCGGCATACATCATCAGCGTGGTCAGGTTGCCGACGGTGAAGTTGCGCACCTTGAACAGCTCAAGCGGCAGCATCGGCTGGGGACTGTGACGCTCCCAGGGCACGAAGGCAGCGAGCAGCACGAGCCCCACGATGAGGGGGATCGCCACCCGGCCGCTGCCCCATCCGTAGGTCGGCTGCTCGATCAGCGCGAACACGGGTCCAGCCAGCCCGAACGTGCACAGCAGCGCGCCGATGATGTCGACGTGGCCGGGGGTGCGCCTGTCGGCCGGCAGCCGACGCAGCAGGATCAGCGTGATCATCACGGGGATCACGTTGATGGCGAAGATCCACCGCCACGAGGCGGCCTGGATCAGGACGCCGCCCCCGAGCGGGCCGATCACCGTGGCGATCCCGGTCCACGCCGTCCAGCTGCCGATCGCCGCCGCCCGCTCATGGTCCTCGAAGGTGTCCATGATCAGCGCGAGCGTGCTGGGGACGAGCAGGGCACCGAAGATACCCTGCACCGCGCGGGCGCCGATCAATAGCGCGCTGCTGGGGGCAATCGCGCACAACAGCGAACACGCGCCGAAGCCCACCAAGCCGGCCGAGAAAACGCGGATGCGCCCGAACAGATCGCCAAGCGACCCCCCAACCAGCAGCAGCGAGGACAGCGTCAGCAGGTACGCCTCCACGACCCACTGCTGCTCGGCCAGTCCGCCGTGCAGGTTGGCCCGGATCGAGGGCAGAGCCACGTTGACGACCGTCCCGTCCAAGAACACCACCCCCGAGCCGAGGATGGCCGCGATCAGCGCGATCTTCTTGGTGCCGGCAGCGCCCATAGCGGCAGACTAATGACCTCGTGCGAGCGGGTGTTTAGCCTGCGCCCGCGGCGAACACGGCGTTGGGTTCATAGCCATCGAAGGTGACGCTCTGGGCCAACGGCAGGTCGGTCTTGACCACCACGCAGTAGGTGCGTCGGCTTTCGTGGCTGGGGATGCAGATCCGGTACATCCGGCCGGGCTCGATTGCGTAGATATCGACGGTCGAGATGCCGCGCCGAAATTCGGCGGGCGCACGGTCGCCGATGAAGGCCTGGGCCCGGACGATCGCGTCACGCTTGGCCTGCTGATGGTCGAGCACGGTCGAGCGGTTGATCAGACCGGCGCCCAGCAAGGCCGCCGTGAGGGACAGGATCACGAGCGTGCCGGCGTAATCGCGGGCCACAATCCAGGGGAGATCGCGACGGCGGCGGCGCAGCAGGACCGCCACCGGCAGGCTCAGCAGCACGATCCCGAGCAGATTCAGAAAACAGCCCACCAGTGCCGCCCCGCCCAGTTTCTGGGTGTCTCCCACCGCGGGCAGGGCGTGACCGATCAGCGCATCGGTGATCGTCGCTGCCACGAACACCGGCCACAGCCAGGCGCCGCGGCGCCGCCAGCGCATGCGGACGAGCCAGCCACCGTCCATTTGTCGAAGAGTAGACGCGTGTTGCGGGGAGCGCTCGTCACTGGCCGATCTCAGGAGTAAAGTCGCCTTACCCCCTGTTCGAGGGGCCCACCGGAGATCCCGGGAGGGCTTCTGAAAGTGGGGCCGGACGGAGATCCCGGACCGGCCCACGACAACGAAAGGGCACGCATAGATGGCGACCCCCATGGTTGAGCCGGCGGTTGGCGAGGTGAATGGCGCCGCGCACGGACATCTTCAAGCCGAGGATCGGATCTGGCTGCTCCGCGCGATGCTGCTGATGCGCGGCCTGGAGGAACGGGCGATGAGTCTGTACCGCCAGGGCAAGGTCCCCGGCTCGTTCTACGACGGCTTCGGCCAGGAAGCGGTTTCGGCCGGCGCGGCGTTTGCGATGGCGCCGGAAGACCGGCTGTGCATCCTGCACCGTGACCTGGCCGCTCATATCATCCGCGGCGTTCCGCCGGCGCGGATCCTCGCCCAGTACCTCGGTCGCGCCACGGGCGTGACCGGCGGGCGTGACGGCAACGTCCACTTCGGCGACCGGCATCTTGGCTGCGTCGGGATGGTCTCGATGCTGCCCGACATGATGCTGGTGGCCACGGGCATGGCGATGGCCTTCAGGCTGCGAGGCGAGAAGCGCTGCGCGCTGACCTGGTTCGGAGACGGATCCACCTCACGTGGCGACTTCCACGAGGCGATGAACTGGGCCGGGGTGCAGAGACTCCCGGTCATATTCGTGCTCGAGAACAACCAGTACGCCTACTCGACGCCCGTGGACAAGCAGTTCGCCGTCGACCCGGTGGAGCGCGCGGCGGCCTACGGCTTGGCGGGCGTGACCGTGGACGGCAACGACGTGGAGGCGATGTTCGAGGCCACGCATGACGCGCGCGAGCGCGCCTTGGCCGGGGACGGGCCGACGCTGATCGAGGCCGTGACGATGCGGATGCACGGCCACGCCGCCCACGACGACATGAAGTATGTGCCCTCGGCGCTGGTGGCCCAGTGGCGGGAGCGGGACCCGATCGAGCGCCAGGAAGGCCGACTGTCGGCTTTGAGTGTCGATGTTGCCGCCGTTCGTGCCGCTGTCGCCGCCGAGATCGACGCCGCGACCGACGAGGCGCTGGCGGCGCCGATGCCCGATCCGGCGACGGTGCTGGAGGGCGTGTTCTGTGACCGGGAGGCCGAACCGTTGGGAGATGGACTGGGGCCGTGGAGCGGATTCGCGTCCGGTGCGGCCTCCGCTCACGCGGAAGGCGAGGCGCAATGAGCGAGATGACCTATCTGCAGGCGATCTCGGCGGGGTTGCGGGATGAGCTTCGTGCCGACGAGCGGGTGCTCGTGATGGGCGAGGACATCGGCGTGTTCGGCGGCGCGTTCAAGGTCACCGACGGCTTCATCGAGGAGTTCGGGGCCGACCGGGTGATGGACACGCCGCTGGCCGAGTCGGCGATCATCGGCTGCGCCGTCGGGGCAGCGGTGGTCGGTCTGCGCCCGGTGTGCGAGATGCAGTTCTCCGATTTCATCTCCTGCGGGTTCGACCAGCTCGTCAATGTGGCGGGCAAGATGCACTACCGGCAGGGTCTGGCGGTGCCGATCGTGGTCCGCCTGCCCTCGGGTGGCGGGTTCTCCGGCGGCCCGTTTCACTCACAGAACCCCGAGGCGTGGTTCATGCACTCGCCCGGCATCAAGGTCGTGGCCCCGTCCACCGCTGAGGACGCCAAGGGCCTGCTGCACGCCGCCATCCGCGATCCGAATCCCGTCTGCTTCATGGAGCACAAGCATCTGTACCGCCGCGTCCGTGGGGAGGTGCCGGATGGCGTGTATGAGACGCCGTTCCGTGCCCGAGTGGCCCGCCCGGGGAGCGATCTGGTCGTGATCGCCTACGGCGCGATGGTGCATGTCGCCCTCGAGGCGGTGGAGGATCTGGACGGGGCGTCGGGCGAGGTGCTCGACCTGCGCTCGCTGGTGCCCCTCGACGAGGAGGCGATCCTCGACTCCGTTCAGCGCTGCTCGAAGGTTGTCGTTCTGGATGAGGCCAATCAGATGTGTGCGGCGGGAGCGCAGGTGGCGGCGGTGATCGCCGAAAAGGGATTCGAGTTCCTCGATGGCCCGGTCGTCCGGGTTGCCACGCCCGGATATCCCGATCCCGTTCTCGCCGCCGCTCGAGCAGGCGGTCCTGCCCGGTGTCGAACGCGTGAAGGAGGCGTGCCGTGAGCTCCTCGCGTACTGAGAACGCCGGCGGCCTGATCGACGTGACCATGCCCCAGATGGGGGTGTCGGTGGCCGAGGGCACCGTAGTGCACTGGCGGATGGCTGTCGGCGACCCGGTGTCGGCCAATGAGACGGTCTGCGAGATCTCGACCGACAAGATCGACACCGAGGTGCCGGCCCCGGTGTCCGGTGTGCTGGCCGAGGTGCTGGTCGAGGTCGGCGAGACGGTCCCGGTGGGAGTGGTGCTCGCGAGGATCGAGGGGGCGGGCCCGGACGTCCCCATGGGCCCGGACGTCCCCACGGGCCCGGACGCCCCTGCCGGGCCCGCCACCCGCGTCTCCCCGGTCGTTGGCCGGATCGCTGCCGAGCACGGCCTCGACCTCGCCCTGGTGACCGGTACAGGTCGGGACGGCCGCGTTCGCAAGCAGGACGTGCTTGCCTATCTCGAGCGTGCCGGGAGTGAGGGCGCCACGAACGGTGCCGCGGTCGACGCGCCTCTGCACATCGAGAGTCCGTACCGGCCGGATCCGGCACCGCCCGCGGGCCCGGTCGCCGATGGAAGCCTGTCCCGCATGCGCCGCCAGATCGGCGAGCACATGAAGCGCTCGCTTGACACCGCGGCGACGTGCACGACCTGGATCGAGGTGGACATGAGCCGCGTGGAGCGGGCTCGGGCGTCGCTGAAGCTGACCGCGCTGGCCTTCGTCGCCCGGGCATGCGTCACCGCCCTGCGTGAGCATCCGGAGCTGAACGCTTCGCTCGAGGGCGAGCGCTACGGCCGCCATGACGAGGTCCACCTCGGCATCGCCGTGTCGCTCGGCGACGACGGTCTGATCGTGCCGGTGATCCATGGTGCGCATGAGCTCTCGGAAGAGGGTCTCGCGGCCCGGATCAAGGATCTCGCGCGCCGCGCGCGTGCGCGCGAGCTCACGCCGGACGACGTGCGTGGGGGCACGTTCACGATCACCAATCCCGGCCAGTTCGGGTCGATCATGGCCACTCCGATCATCAACCAGCCGCAGGTCGCGATCCTCGACCTGGAGGCGGTGGTCAAGCGTCCGGTGGTGGTCAGCGATGCCGACGGCAACGACTCGATCGCCATCCGCCCGATGACGATCCTCGGCCTGAGCTGGGATCACCGCGCGCTCGATGGCGTGCAGGCGGCTCAGTTCCTGGCCGCGGTGAAGGCTTGCCTTGAGGGCTTGCCGGCGGCGTAGCATGGGTTGGATGAGCGCTCCGGAGCTGTGGGTCTGTCAGCTGGGCACGGTCGAATACCGCGAGGCGCTGGCCCTCCAGGAGCGCATCCGGGCGGCCCGTCAGGCCGAAGTCGTGCCGGACGTACTGCTGCTGCTCGAGCATTGGCCCGTGTTGACGCGCGGGCGTCGCTCAGGTGAGGGTGAGCTCCCGATGGGCGAGGACTGGTACCGGGCGCAGGGGATCGACGTGGTCGATGTCGATCGTGGCGGCAAGATCACCTATCACGGTCCCGGGCAACTCGTCGGGTATCCGATCGTGGCGGTCGACGATGTGGTCGCCTATGTGCGGTTGCTGGAGCAGGCTCTGGTCACTGCGCTGGCCGAGGAAGGCCTCTCCACGCGGGCCCGTTTCGACGACGGGCCGGACTTCACCGGCGTCTGGGTCCACGAGCGCAAGATCGCCTCGATCGGGGTCCACGTCCAGCGCGGTGTGACCACCCACGGCTTCGCGGTGAACGTCGAGAACGACCTCCAGCCATTTTCGTGGGTCGTGGCCTGCGGATTGCCCGACGTACAGATGACATCTCTGATCAAGGAGACCCACCGCCTCGCCGGGCAGATGCGGTGCTTTCGCAAGCGAACCGCGTTCGCGGTGGTCGAGGCGCTCGGGCGCCGGCAGCGGCTGGTCAGTCTGGCGCGGCTGCAGGCAGCGATCGGTGCGGCTGGTATGACTCCGGCCGGAGAGCGGACGCTACAGCCCCAATAGCTTCATCACTGTTGCGGTGATCCGTTCGGGCTCACGGGTGAGCTGAAGCCAGGTTAGCCTCACGCGCCCCCACCCGGCCAGGGTCAGCCGCCTTCACCGAGCGCTAGCCTTGACCCATGGGTGCGCGTGAGCATTCGACCCGGTCGCGGTCCAGTCCTGGAGGCATCTCCGATGTCCTCACGGTGCTCGGCACGCAGGAGGTGCAGCCTCACCGGGGGCGCAAGCCGCCCTGGTTCAAGGTGCCGGCCCCCGGGGGGCCGCGCTACCGCGAGCTGCAGTCGCTGATCACAGAAGAGAACCTGCACACCGTCTGCCAGGAGGCCGCGTGCCCGAATATCGGCGAGTGCTGGCAGCGTGGCACGGCCACCTTCATGATCCTCGGGGACACATGCACCCGGCGCTGCGGCTTCTGCAACGTCAAGACCGGCAAGCCGACCTGGAACGATCCGCTGGAGCCCGCACGCGTGGCGCGCAGCGTGGCCAAGATGGGTCTGCGGCATGCCGTGATCACCAGCGTCGACCGTGACGACCTACCGGACCTCGGTGCGAGCGCGTTCGTCGGCGTGATCCGCCAGATCCGGCGTCAGGCGCCCCGGTGCAAGGTCGAGGTGCTGACACCGGACTTCCGTGGTGAAGAAATGCCGCTGGCCAAGGTGATCGCCGAACGCCCTGACGTGTTCAACCACAACGTCGAGGTCGTCCCCCGGCTCTACCCTGTAGCGAGAAGGGGCTCGAAGTTCGAGCGCTCGTGCCGGGTGCTGCGCAACGCCAAGGAGATGGGGGGCGACGAGGTGACGACGAAGTCCGGGCTGATGGTGGGGCTCGGTGAGAGCCTCGAGGAGATGGTCGACACGCTCGGAACTCTGCGGGAGCACCATGTCCAGGTGATCACCGTCGGCCAGTACCTCCGACCAACCGAGCAGCATCTGCCGATCGTGCGCTACTGGCATCCGGATGAGTTCGTCGAACTGGAGCGGGCGGCTTACGCGCTCGGATTCGAGCACGTAGCGGCCGGCCCGCTCGTGCGCAGCAGCTATCACGCAGATCAACACGTGGCCCAGGACGAGCCGGGAACTGGGCCGCTCGCGCAAAAGGCGGTAGGCGCATGAAGCGGGTAGACAGCAACCGAAAGCCGCGGCGGTTCGGCCTCGCCGGCGTGCTGGCAACGATCGGCCTTGTCCTGCTCACAGTCGCCCCGGCGGCGCTGGCCCGCGGCGGCAGCGGGTTTTCAGGCTTCGGCCGCAGCTTCGGCGGCGGAGGCGGCCGCGGCCTGGGCGGCGCGTTCGGCCACGGTCATTTCTTCTTCATCCCGATCGGTGGGGGCGGCGGGGGATTCATCGTGCTCATCATCATCGCGGTCATCGTGCTCTACGTGCTGCCGCGCCTGATCACCTGGTGGCGCGGCCAGCAGGCTCAGGGCACCGCGGCCCGACGCCGTGTGGCCCAGCGCGAGCGCAAGGTGGAGTTCGCCGCGGCCGAGGCGGCCGAAGACGATCCTGCGTTTGCCCCAGATGTCGTGCGTCCCGCAGCGGCGCAACTGTTCGTGGACATCCAGAAGGCCTGGGATGCCCGGGACCGGATCCGCCTGCGCGCTCTCGTCGCGCCGGAGCTGCTCGAGGAGTGGGAGCGGCGCCTGGATGGCTTCGACACGCAAGGGATGGCACAACCGGGTGCAGCCGTTGGGCGAGCCGCGGGTCGAGTATGTCGGGCTGCGCAACACCGGCGACGACCGCACGAAGCGGACGACCGTGCGGATCGAGACCAGCCTGCGCGACTACGTCGAGGACGCATACGGTCAGCGGGTCGGCCGCGCGGACAGCCTTTCCGACACGATCAAGGTGCGGGAGTACTGGACGCTCGGCAAGCGCGGGGGCCATTGGATCCTGCTCTCGATCGAGCAGGGCGCCGAGGGCGAGCACGCACTAAGCGAGGAGATCGTGGCCAGCCCCTGGGCCGATGACCGCAGTATGCGGGACGCGGCGTTGGTCGAGGGTGCTGTCGCCGACGCGGTGCCCGATGGCACCAACATCGCCGAGGTCGCCGATCTCGATTTCCAGGGCGATGCGCGGGCGGCGGCCAACGACCTGAGCCTCGCCGACGGACGCTTCGCGCCGGACATCCTCGAGGTTGCCGCACGGCGAGCGGTCGCCGCTTGGGCCGAGGCGGTCGACGGTGATGACGCTGAGCTCCTGGCCGTCGCCCAGCCCGACGCGGCGCAGCAGATGCTTCACCCCGGTGACCCGAGCCAGCGGACCCGGCTGGTCGTCCGCGGCCCTCAGGTCAAGCAGATCCGGATCGTCGGGCTCGACGCCGGCGGCGACGCCGCCGACGATGACGATCGAGGTCGACCTGCAGGGGCGGCGGTACCTCGAGGACCGTGACTCCGCCGCCGTCGTCGCCGGCAGCCAGTCGCGCGGCACCAGCTTCACCGAGCGCTGGACGCTCGCCCTCGACGGCGATTCCGCGCAGCCGTGGCGGATCGCCTCGGTCGGCAGCAGCGCCGTCGCGCGCCTGTAGCGCGCTCGGGCCCCGCTGCCGGAGCCGCGCTCGGCCACCCGCGGCCGGGCGCGTCGCACCGGACCGCGCACTAGGCTGGGGCCGGCATGATCCCGATCAAGGACAACGTCCCCACGGACACATTCCCGTGGGTGACAATCGCGCTGATCCTCGTCAACGTCGTCGTCTACATCCTCAGCGTCCGCCACGGCGGTTCGCTGATCAGCGGACCCGACGCGCAGGAGGTGCTCAAGTACGGAGCGATCCCTCGCGCGCTCACCCACTCCGGCGTGCACTGCGCCGAGGTCGCGCGCCAGACCGTGGCCGGGCCGCAACCGCTCGGCGTGATCTGCAACAGCCAGCTTCTGGCCGCAGAACGGGATCGCCGCCGAGAACTCGCTGCCGGTCTGGCAGACCGTCTCACCTCGATGTTCATGCACGGCTCGATCCTCCACATCGCCGGCAACATGCTGTTCCTGTGGATCTTCGGCAACAACGTCGAGGACGCCATGGGCCACGTCAAGTTCCTCGGCTTCTACCTCCTGGGCGGGATCGCGGCCCTGGCGCTGCAGGTGCTCGTCGCCCCGAACTCGACCGCCCCCACCGTCGGGGCCTCCGGCGCGATCGCCGCCGTGCTGGGCGGCTACATCGTGCTCTATCCGCGGGCGCGGGTGCTCACCTTCGTGTTCATCATCCTGTTCTTCACCGTGATCGAGCTGCCGGCGATCGTGATGCTGGGGATCTGGTTCGCCGAGCAGGCGGTGTTCGGCGCGGCGGGCCTGACCAACCCGACCGGCGGCGGGGCGGCGTCGCCTACTTCGCCCACGTCGGCGGCTTCGTCTTCGGCGCTGCTGACGATCCGGCTGCTCGCCTCCAGACGACAGCGGGAACCCTCCCGCGATTCCGGTGTACTGATCGCGTGCGCTACGTCCTCCTCGCGATCGTGCTCGCGTTCATCCTGGCGCTCGGCGTGCTGACCGCGCTCGACATCTCGCACTACGGGCTGACCGCGGTCAGCGTGCTCGCCGTGGTGATCCTCGTCCTGTTCATGATCGGAATCGTCGGGGCGCTGACCGAGCGCCCGCGCGAATGACCGACTTCGGAGTCCTTCAAGAAGGGCGGGTGCGCCGCTCGGCGCGGGAGGCCCGGCGCCGGCGCCGGCGGCGGCGGCGCCGGCGCATCGGCGAGGGCCTGGTGATCATCGTCCTCGGAGTGCGTGGCGCTGCTGGTGTTCATGGCCTCCGGAGCCTCGGGACCCACCGTCCAGGCCTGCGGCCGCTCAGCGCCGCCGCGGCACGCCGTCCGTCGCGCCACCGCCCGGCACCGGCCGCGCACGCCTACGGCGTGGCCCCGGCCGCGCCGGCCGCACGCGTCAAGGCGCACTTCAAGCTCGGGCGTGCGCAGCGGGCTGCTGTTCGACGTGCGCTCCGGTCGCGTGCTGTGGAAGCGCGAGCCCGGCCGCGAGCTGCCGATCGCCAGCCTGACCAAGATGATGACCGCGCTCGTGGTCGCCGCGCCAGCCCGCCCGAGCGACTCGCGTGCTGGTGACCCGTCAGGCCGTGCACTTCTCCGGCTCGGGCGTCGGGCTGCTTCCGCTCGGCAAGCGGGTTCCGGTGCGCGCGCTGCTCTACGGCCTGCTGCTGCCCTCCGGCAACGACGCCGCGATCGCGCTGGCCCAGCACGTGGCCGGCACCCAGGCCCGGTTCGTGGCGATGATGAACGAGCGGGCGCGGCAGATGGGCCTGCGCTGCACCCACTTCACCACGGTGTCCGGCATCGTCGATCAGGGCAACCGCTCGTGCGCGAGCGATCTGGCCCTGCTGGCCCACGCGGTGCTGGAGCAAACGCTGAGCTGGCGCGGATCGTGGCCACGCCCAGCGCGGTGCTGCCGTTTCCGATCAAGGGCGGCAAGCTCTACCTGTACAACAACAATCCGCTGCTGCGATCGGGATTCGCCGGAACCGACGGCGTCAAGACGGGCTACACCGTCGCGGCCGGGCCGTGCCTGGTGGCCACCGCGCGGCGTGGGCGGAAGTGGCTCGGAGTCGTGCTGCTGCACTCGCAGGATCCGCCCGATCAGGCGATGCAGCTGCTGAGCGCCGGATTCGCCACCCGCGGCGCCTGAGGCCGCCGCGCCGGTGAGCCAGGCGCTAGGCCACCGTCAACTCATCGAGCCGGCCGGACCGAGAGCTCTCGACCTCCGCCGGCGCGGGGCGGGCGAACAGGAAGCCCTGAACCGAATCGCATCCGTGGTCGCGCAGCCGCGACAGCTGCGCCCCGGTCTCGACCCCTTCGGCGGTGACGCCGATGTCGAGCACGCTGGCCATGCTCAGCACGGCGCCGATGATCGCGCCGTCCTCCCGTCATCGCTCGAGCGCCTCGACGAACGAGCGGTCGATCTTCAGGGCGTCGATGGTCAGGCGCTTCAGGTAGCTGAGCGAGGAATATCCGGTGCCGAAGTCATCGAGCACCAGGCGCACCCCGAGGCGCTTGAGGTCGCGGAGCGCGTTGGCGCTGCGCGTCGACGTCGCGCAGCAACATGGCCTCGGTGATCTCGAGGTCCAAGCAGCCCGGATCGAGACCGGTCGCGCTCGAGTATCGCGGGCCACCGAGCTCGCGACGTCCGAGCGCACGAGCTGCTGCGCGGAGAGGTTGACCGAGACGCTGGATCGGCTCGGCATCGGGCGCCGCGGCCTGCCAGGCGACGGCCTGGCGACAGGCCTGCTCCATCACCCATTCGCCGATCCGCACGATCAGCCCGCTGCTCTCGGCCGACCCGATGAAGGCGGCCGGCTCCAGCAGCCCGCGGTGCGGGATGCTGCCAGCGCAGCAGCGCCTCGACCGAGACGATCCGGTTGTGGCGCAGGGACATCACCGGCTGATAGAAGACACGCAGCTCGTCGCGCTCGAGCGCCTTGCGCAGCGAGCTCTCGATCGCGATCCGCTCGATCAGCCGGGCGCGCATGCCCTCGTCGAACATCGCCACGCGACCCTTGCCGCCGGCCTTGGCGCGGTACATCGCCGCATCGGCGTCACGGAGCAGGCCGGACCGGGCTGGCCGTGGCCGGATCACCCACCAGCGCGACGCCGGCGCTGACCGTGACCGTGTGCTCGACCCCGCCGATGGTCACCGGCGTGCTGCAGGCGCCGGCGATTCGGGTGGCGATGCCGATGGCGTCCGCCTCCCCGGTGAGGTCCTCGCACAGGACGACGAACTCATCTCCCCCGAACCGGGCGATCGTGTCCCCGGGCCGCAGGGCCGAAGCCAGCTTCGGCGTGAGGGCGACCAGCAGCAGGTCGCCGATGTCGTGCCCGCGGGTGTCGTTGACGAGCTTGAAGTCATCGAGGTCAAGAAACACCACGGCGAGCGGGCGCTTGGATCGCCGGGCCCGGGCGCAGCGCTGCTCGAGCCGATCGAGGAACAGGGTGCGGTTGGGCAGGCCGGTCAGCGGGTCGTGGCTGGCCTCGTGCGCACGTGAACCTGCGTTCCGGTTGCGCGCGGACACGTCGGTGACCGCCGACGGAGAGGAAATTCTGGCCCTCGATCCGCAACCGGATCACGGTGAGCGTGACCGGCAGCTCGCTGCCGTCCTGGCGGCGGGCGTGGGCCTCGAGGATCTCCTCCTCGCCGTCGGGGGGCCACCCGTGGCGTCGAACCAGAATGACCTCCATCCGGAGAGGACGAAGTCCTCGATCGTCCTCCCGGTCAGCTCCGCCCGCGGGCAGCCCAGCAGCTGTTCGGCGCGAGCGTTGGCCAGCACGACCCGGCCGGCCTCGCTCAGGACCAGGCCGGCCTGCGGCGCGGCGTCGAACAGTGAGCGGAACAAGCCCTCGGCGGGCGTGGAGGGTAGTCATCTGAGAGTTTTGTCTTCCAGAGTTTTGTCTTCCTGCAGTGCGCCGGTCCCGATATGGGCGGCCAAAGCGTGTCAGCCCCATCCACGCAACACGCATTGCATCGGCGGGAATCCACATCCACTTGAGGGAACGCCTCCTAAAGTTGCGCACTGCGGATTTTGAGCGCCTAGAGTACGCGCGTGGGGTAAGCGCGCAGCCAGTCGGAGAGCGAGAACGGGGGCGCAGCAGGCGATCCCCCGCTTTCGCAGGCTGACCTGGGCGCTTCACGCGACGACGACTGCGGACTACGACTACGACTGGATCGTGATCGGATCCGGGCTTCGGCGGCAGCGTCTCCGCCCTGCGGCTGGCCGAGAAGGGCTACCGCGTCTGCGTCCTCGAGGCGGGTCAGCGCTTCGAGGACGACGACTTCCCGAAGTCGGCCTGGAGGCTGCGCAATTCGTCTGGTTCCCCTGGGTCGGCAAGCGCGGGATCATGCGGATCTACCTGTTCAAGGACATCGCGATCCTGGCCGGCTGCGGCGTCGGCGGCGGCAGCCTCGTGTATGCGAACACGCTCTACGTGCCCTCGCGGAATTTCTTCCAAGCCGAGGAGTGGCGCACGATGCAGGACTGGGAGGCCTCGCTGGCCCCCATTACGAGGAGGCCAAACGGATGCTGGGGGCGACCGAGGTGCCGTTCGAGAACGACACCGACAGGCTGTTTCGGGAACTCGCGTCCGACATGGATGTCGAGTACCGCCGCCCGACCGTGGGCGTGTACTTCGGCGAGCCGGGGGAAACCGTCTCGGACCCGTACTTCGATGGCGAGGGGCCCGACCGGGCCGGCTGCATCCGCTGCGGAGCCTGCATGGTCGGGTGCCGCCACAACGCCAAGAACACGCTGCGCAAGAACTATCTCTGGTTCGCCGAACGGGAGGGGGTGGAGATCCTCGCCGAGCGTCACGTGACGGAGATCCGGCCGCTGGGGGACGCGATGACGGCTCCGACGGCTACGCGGTAACCGCCCGGCGCCCGGGGGCGTGGGTGCGCAAGCGCGAAGCGACGCTGACGGCAAAGGGCGTGGTCGTCGCCGCCGGAGCGGTCGGGACCAACTGGCTGCTGCGCTCCTGCAAGGACTTCGGGTCGCTGCCGAGGCTCTCGGACCGGCTCGGCGAGGTCGTCCGGACCAACAGCGAGGCGCTGCTGGCGGTCACTGCAACCAAGGACAGATACGACTTTCACCGCTCGGTGGCGATCAGCTCGAGCATCTATCCGGACGAGGTGACGCACATCGAGAACGTCACCTACGGCGAGGCCGGGGATGCCATGGGGCTCCTGTTCACCTCGCTGACGGCCGGCGGGACACGCGTGACCCGCCCGCTGAAGTGGGCCAGAGCCACGTTCGCCCATCCGACTCGCGTCGATCCGGCTGCTGTGGAAGCGCGGTTGGGCGCGGCGCACGGTGATCCTGCTGGTGATGCAGACCCTCAACAACTCGATGCGGCTGAAGCCACTCCGGGTCGGGCGGCGCAAGCTGATCCTCACCACCGAGCAGGACCCCGACAACCCGAACCCGACCTGGATTCCGGCCGCCAACGAAGCGGCGCAGCGAATCGCCGAGAAGATCGACGGAATCCCGCAGAGCAACCTCCCCGAGGCGCTGCTCAACACCCCCGCCACCGCCCATATCCTCGGCGGCGCCGTGATCGCCCCGGATTCCTCACGCGGGGTCGTCGACCTGCGTCAGCGCGTGTACGGCTACGAGAACCTGCTTGTCTGCGACGGCTCTGTCGTCCCGGCCAACCCCGGCGTCAACCCGAGCCTGACCATCACGGCGCTCACCGAACACGCGATGACTTTCGTTCCGGTCGCCGGAGGCGCGGGCAAGAAACCCGAGGGCGAGACCGAAGCCGAGGACGATGAGGCGGTCGTCGAGGCCAAGGATCGCCCCGAGGGTGAGGGAGCCCAGCACGAGGTCGGGGAGCCGGCAGAGCCGGCGTGATGAGGAAAATGGGAGGATCACGCCATGGAGCGTGACCTGCAAAAGCGAATCGCCGCCAACGAGGACACGTTCCGGGACATCAACGCGGGCATCGCCCGCGGTCAGTGGCCCGGGGAGGAGAATTCGCAGGTCAGCTTTCGCTGCGAGTGCGCCCGGCTGGGATGCAACCTCCTGATCGAGCTGACGTTGGCGGAGTACGAAGCGGTACGCCGTCATTCACGGCGCTTCTTCGTGGCCCCCGGCCATGAGCTGCCCGAAGTCGAGACGGTCGTCGAGACCCGCGGGAACTACGTCGTGGTGGAGAAGCGGGCGGAGGCGGGCCGCGTGGCCGACCTGCTCGACTCGTCGGACTGACCCTCGGGTCTGACCTGGGCCGCCTCGAGTCGAAAGCGCATCCGGACCTCGGTTCCGCCCGATCCCCGATTCATGATCGTCAGGCCGTCGCTGGCCTGCGCGATCAGGGCCAGACCCACCCCCAGGCCGGAGCTTTCGTAGTTCGACCTCAGGCCGCTGCCGTCGTCGCCGATGCAGATCCAGAGCTCGTCGCCGGCCAGGTCAGCATTGACGTAGATGCGGCCGGCATAGCCGCCGTAAGCGTGCACGACGACGTTCGTCAGCGCCTCGGAGCAGGCGAGGCGAACGGCGTCAAGCTGCTCGATGCTCGCGCCCGCCCTGAGCGCATATTCGGTCAGCTCCCGGCGCGCCACCGGAACGGAGGCGGGAATCGCCGGATAGGACTGGATCAGATTTTCGTGGTGGTTGAAGCTCTGGCACCTGATGCTGATTTACCCCAATCGCCAGGAGAGCAATCGTGGCCCCCAGTCCGCGCGACGGCGCCCACCGGCGGGATTGATCAGCCGGCGGGGGCAGTGGCGCCCGTTCGGACATGCCTCTGCGGATATGAGCGGCGGCGAAGGACGAACCATCCCCCGAGCGCCACGACCCCACAGGTAATGGAACCGACGCCGAGACCGGCCCGCGCACCGAAGCTCGCCATCACCCAGCCGATGATCGGGCCTCCGACCGGAGTCGAACCCTGAAAGGCCACGAACCAGAGCGACATGACGCGCCCCCGCATTGCCGGTGCCGCGGTCAGTTGGAGCGTCGAGTTGCCGGTGGCCATGAACCAGATGCTCGCGCCACCGGCGAACGCCAGAGCGATCATCTCGACCTCCAGCCCTGGCGCGACGGTGGCCGCCGCCATGGCGAGAGCGAAGGCCACGCCGCTCAGGACGAGCGGCCGCAGGCCGGTCCGGCCCCTGGCGGCGATGACGAGGCCGCCGAAACGGCTCCGGCCCCCATCGCCGCGGTCATGAAGCCGAAGCCGCTTGCGCCGACGTGCAAACCGCGGCTGGCCATCACCGGCAACGAGACTTGAAACTCGTAGGTCAGGCAGCCGGCAGCGGCCATCATCAGCAGCGGGACGGCGAGCTCAGGGGTGCTGCGGACGTACTGCAGGCCGTCGCGCAGCTGGCCGCGCGCCCGCGGCGTCGGCGTCGTGGGTTGCAGGTCTGCGGGCGTCCATGCTCAACAGAGAAATGACCACGGCCACGAAGCTGGCCGGAGTTGACGAGGAAGCAGACGCCGTCGCCAACCGTGGCGATCAGCAGACCGGCGATCGCCGGGCCCGCTGTGCGGGCCACGTTGACGAGCACCGAGTTGAGGCTGACCGCGTTGCGCAGATGCTCGGGCCCCACGAGCTCCAGCATGAACGACTGTCGTGCGGGATTCTCGAAGGCATTGTTGACGCCTAGGAGCACGGCCAGCACCCCGATCTCCCAGACACGCACGGATCCGGTCACCGTCAGCAGGCCGAGCACGAGGGCTTGGACGCCCATACTCGACTGCAGCACCACCATCAGCTTGCGCTTGTCGACGCGATCGGCAATCACACCGCCGTAGGGCGCCAGCAAAAGGACGGGAAGCGTCTGGAGGCCGATCACGACGCCCAGCGCGGTGCTCGAATGGGTGAGCGTGAGCACCAGCCAGGACTGAGCAGTCATCTGCATCCAGGTCCCGATCATCGAAATCGCCTGACCGCCGTAGTAGCGACGGTAGTTGGGCACCGAGAGGGCGGCGAAGGTGGTGCGGCCGACCCGCATCACGCGGGTCATCCGCGTTCCTCACCGAGCCGCTGCGCGAGCATCTCGAGCGCCGGCAGCGCCTGCGCGATCGCCAGCTGCTCCTGCGGCAGAGAGACCGGCGAGGGCGAGATTGATGGCGGCGGTCCGCTCGCTGCGCATCCGCTCGGCCAGCCGCCGCCCTCTGGGGGTGGCTCTCACCCAGGCGGACCGGCGGTCCTCGGCGTCGCTGACGCGCTCGAGCAAACCGGCAGCAGCGAGATCTGAGATGACCCTGGAGAGCATCGTCGGGTTGATGCCCTCGGACACGGCGACATCGCCAAGGCGGACCGGCCCGCGTCTGACCACGTCGAGGAGAACGGTCACTCGGGTGGGGGTCAGTCCGGCCGCGGTGGCCGCGGCGGTGGGGCGCAGCCGTCGAGAGAGATGCCCGATCGCCGCCCGCAACCGTGACGCACTGTCACTCCCGAGCGGGAGAGCGTTAGGGGACGGCGGGAGAGCAGCTGGGATCGTGATTTGTCCTCTTCGCGATAGTTGCTTGCTGGCAAGCAATAGCTTAGCAGGGCATCACCCGCCGCGCGGCGGCGGCGCCGCTACCCGAGATCCGGTTATGTTGAGCGCGTGCGCGCACTCGGTGAGCACAACCTCGCCCTCCTCGCTGAGCAGGCATTACAGCGACGCGGTGACTACCCGTCGCTGCTGTTCGAGGGCCGCTGGCATCGATCCGGCGACTTGCACGAGCGCGCGTGCGCCGCCGCCGGTGGACTCGCCGAACTGGGAGTGGCGCCCGGCGACCGGGTGGTCGTGACGATGGCCAACTGCCCCGAGGTGGGGATCATCTATCAGGCGCTGTGGCGCGCCGGCGCCGTGGTGACTCCGGCGATGTTTCTGCTTTCGCCGGAGGAGCTCAGCCGGCTGGTCGCCGACTCGCGCGCTACCGCCGTCGTCACGACGCCGGAGCTATTGGAGAAGGTGCTCGGCGCCACCGCCGACGCTGAGAACCTCCGCGCCGTGATCACCGTGGGCGCCCCAACCGCCGGCGCCCTCGCCCTGGCCGACCTCGAGCGGGCCCGGCCACGGTCGATAGTTCCACGCCGGGACGACGACCTCGCGGCATTGCTCTACACCGGCGGCACGACCGGACGCGCCAAGGGGGTGATGCTCTCGCACGCCAACCTACATTTCTCCGGGGCGGCCGCGCAGGAGGCCTCCCACGTCCCGGGCGTCAACCGAGCGCTGCTGACGCTGCCGCTGTCGCACTCCTACGGACTGCTGGTGACCATCACCGGCATGCACTCGCCCGAGTCGGGGGTCGCGGTGCTGCTGCGGTGGTTCGATCCCGTCGCCTTTCTCGAGCTGATCGCCGAGCACCGGCTGCAGCAGAGCGCCGTGGTGCCGTCGATGCTCCAGATCCTGCTCTCGCAGCCCCTCGAGCAGTACGACCTGACGTCACTGCGCTACCTCACTTCCGGAGGCGCGCCCCTGGCGTGGGAGCTGGCCGAGGAGTTCACCCGCCGGGTGCCTTCGGTTTCGGTCCGGCAGGGCTACGGGCTGACCGAGACGGCCGCCCTCATCGCCACCAACCCCGCCGGAGCCGAGCGCCCCGGTTCGGTCGGGCTCCCCGTCCCCGGAACCGACGTGAAGATCGTCGACGAGCATGGCCGGCAGGTAGCGCCAGGCGCCGTGGGCGAGATCTGCTGCCGCTCGCCGGCCGTGATGCGCGGATATTGGGAGGCGCCCGAGGCAAGCGCGGAGGCGCTGCGCGACGGCTGGCTGCTCACCGGCGATCTCGGCTATGAGGACGCCGACGGATACCTGTTCATCGTCGACCGCAAGAAGGATCTCATCATCCGCGGTGGCTTCAACGTCTATCCCCGCGACGTGGAGGATGCGCTGCTGGAGCACCCCGCGGTGGCGATCGCCGGGGTCGTCGGTCGGCCCGACGGCAACCGCGGCGAGGAAGTGGTGGCGTTCGTCTCATTGCGTCCCGGCGCTCGGGTGACCGCGCAGGAGCTGATCGACTGGTCCCGTGAGCGCATCGGCGGTTACAAATACCCGCGCGAGGTGCATGTCGTCGACACGGTCCCGCTGACCCCGGTCGGCAAGATCGACCGCAAGGGGCTGCGGACCTCGCTGCTCACTCGCACCGGCGGGTTGGGACCGGCGTAGCTCGGCAGAGGCTCCCGCGAACTCAGCGAGGCGGCCTTCCACGGTGCCCGGAGTCTGGGGTTCAGCCGGCGAGATGCAGCGAGAGGATGATCTGCTGCGCCTCGACCAGCGCCCGCTGGGGGGCCTTCTGGGCGGTGAACGCCTCGAGCACCCAGGCCGTGTGCCGACCCTGGGCCGCGGCCACGAGAATCCTGATGGGAACACCGCGCTTGTTACGGGCGTAGAGCACAACGCTCCGCGCCGGCACGCCTCCGAGGGTGCTACCCAGGGCGTGCTTGACGCTCACCGAAGTGTACGCCTTGCGGATCGTGTCGACGGCCGGCTTGAGCAGGGGCGGCTTGGTCCCGGAAAACACCGGCCGCGCAACGATCTCGATCGTCGCGTCCCGGGTCTTACTGGCCAGCTGCACGAACCCGGATCCCCGGATCGCCGTCCAGTCACGCGGCAGTTTGCCCGGTCAGTCCGATGCCCCCATTCGCGAAGGCGAGTGGAAGCGGCGGAAGCTTGGCCGGCGGCGAACGGGCGCGCGGTCCGAGCCGCCCGTGGTGATCAGGATGATCGCCACGATGATGGCAGCTGGAACCAGCGCGCCCAGCGCGAACCGCGCCGGAGTCGGTAGTGGTGAACGAGTCAGATGCGGTTTTGGATCAGCTGGCGCTTCTCGTACGCCGGGCGAGGATGCGACGTGCACCGAGTCCGCCTGCGAGCAGGAGAACCCCGATCATCACCGCGCCGGTGACGTCATAACCGGTGAAGGCCAGACGTGCCTGAGCGGCGTTGGCCGCGGCACTTTCCTCGGCCTGGCTGGGCGTCTCGCCCGGCTCGCCCTCGGTGGTCGTGCCCGTGGTGCCGGTGGTGCCGGTCGTTTCCTCGTTATCGGTCGTGCCGGAGGTGCCGGTCGTGCCCGTGGTTCCGGTGGTGCCGGTCGTACCCGTGGTGCCGGTCGTTCCGGTGGTGCCGGTCGTTCCGGTGGTTCCGGTGGTGCCGGTCGTACCCGTGGTGCCGGTCGTCCGGTGGTACCGGTGGTACCCGTGGTGCCGGTAGTCGCGGTGGGCGCGGCGGCGGCGGACTCGGAAGCCCCGGCCGTCACCTTGGCGACCCCGGTATCACCTGGCGTCGCCTGCAGCAGGAACACCACCAGCGCCTCCCGGACGTTGTACGGGATCGTGGTCTGGTTGGTGCTGGTGTCGTTGGCGTTGCAGATGATCGGCGCCAGCACCGGGATCCCGGTGTCCGTGTTGGGCGTCCCGTCGCCACAACCGGTGGCGGGGATACCGACCCCGTTCTGACCGAGCTGCACGACCTTGGAGGTGGCCGTCGGCGCGACGGAGGTGCCGTTGTTGCACGTCTTGGTGTCGGAGGTCGACTGCACCGCGTTGGCAACGACACCACCGGCCGCGTTCACGTTGGCGACCGTGGAGTCACCGTGGGACGTCTGGCAGGTGGCCGTGTTGCCGATGTTGCCGTGGGAGTTGGCGGCACCGACCGAGATGCTGGTGGTGCCCTGGCCGACGTTGGCGTTGGCCACCGCGAAGTGGTTCGTGGACCCGGTGGAAGTCGTCGCCGAATCGGCGGTCACCGCGTTCACGCACAGCTGTGCCCGGAGGACGTGCAGAGGTTGTCCAGCACCATCGTCTGCAGCGGATCCAGCGGGCCCGCGTGACTCTGGCCGGGATTGGTGTCGACCCCGAGAATCTCGTTGCCGGCCACCGACAGAATCGTGATGTGACCGTGGAAGGTGCCATCCGCGCGCTGCTCGCCGCGGGCGCGGCCGAGAATGACCTCTTCCTTGTTGGGCGCCGCATCGCCCGCACCGGTTGGATCAGCGGAGAGCGGACGGGTGTCGGTCGGAGCCAGATCGACAGTGGCGACGGTGCCCTGCCCATGCGGGTTGGACCCGTGCAGCACCGGCTGGTACGGATTCGCCGCAGCCGCAGCCGCCTGCGGCGACGCCGCCGGGCCGGCTACCGCCGTGGTCGTGGGGGCGGCGGCCTGACGTCCTGGGACGCCGAGGTCGACTCCGGAGGAAAGTCCGGGAACTGCGATCACCATCAGCGCGGCGATCGCTGCCGCTGACCTAGCAAAAAACGGGATACGTCCCCTCACGGATCCTCCTAAAGCAGATTAGATGTCGGAACAGCGGCAAACCCAGCCTGTCCATGGCTCCAAGCCTACCGGTTGGACCGTTCTCTAGCAACCCGGGACTCCCGCTGCGACCGCCACTCTACACGATAATCTGAGCCCGATGATGCGCAGGGCCACGCTCCTGTACGACCGCGATTGCGGGTTCTGCAGGTGGACCGTCGCGCGTGCGCTCCGCCGCGACCATGACCTGGAGCTGAGCGCGGTAGCTATCCAGAGTCATGAGGGCCAGGGCCTCGTGGCGCCGGTGCCCCAGGAGAAGCGCCTTGAATCGTGGCATCTGGTGCTCAGCGATGGGCAGCTGTACTCAGGCGGTGAGGCCTTTGGGCCGCTGCTACGGCTGCTGCGCCGGCCCGGACAGGCGTGGCTGCTCGAGCGGCTGCCCGCGGTGAGCAACTGGGGCTATCGCGCCGTCGCCGGACGGCGATCGCTGTTGGGTTCACTGGTGTCGGGAGCCGCCCGCCGGCGCGCGGACGAGACAATCGCCGAGCACGCGGGCGAGCACGATCCCGGCTCGCCGGAGCAGCCGGAGCCGGGCCGAGCGGACCCGCCAACCGCCGCGGACCCGCCAGCCCGACCCGCAACGCCGGACGCCGCCGGTCGCCGCCGCCGGAGTCGTCGAAACTGCCGGAGTCGGCGGAGCCACCGGAGTGGGCGCCGGCAGGGCCGCCCGAGCCCCTTCGCGCGCCTGGCATTGCGGGCCCCCCTGTGATTGCGGCCCCCTCATGCCCCCCGCGTCACCGGATCATGTGCCCGTGCCCCCGGCGTCTTCGGTCGGATCGATCCCACCCGCGGACGAGGCCCCCGGATGGCAGCAGCGCTTCGAGGAGTCACAGTTTGGGCGCGGAATCCTCACCACGCTGATCCTGTTCTCGCTGATCGCGATCCTGGCCATCAACCTCCCCGGTTCCGAGCTGCGACGGCAGCTGCTGCGGCCGGGCCAGCCGTACCTCAACGCCCTCGGTCTGGATCAGAACTGGTCGCTGTTCGCGCCCAACCCGCGCCGTGTCGTCCTC
Source organism: uncultured Solirubrobacterales bacterium (assembly GCA_963828535.1). GTDB lineage: Bacteria > Actinomycetota > Thermoleophilia > Solirubrobacterales > Solirubrobacteraceae > Palsa-465. The sequence continues at coordinate 400,537 of CAWHEM010000002.1, read as the reverse complement.
GATGTCTCGGCCACCGTCACCTATGACGACGGTCGGACCGCGCAGTGGACGTTCCCGCACGACGGCGCGCTGCTCGGCACCTATCGCGATTACCGCTGGCGTAAGTGGCAGGAGAACCTGATCAGTCCGCTAAACGCCGTCCCTCTGTGGCGGCCGGCGGCGCTCTGGGCCGCATCGCATGAGACGCGATCCGGACACGCGGTCACCAGCGTCGCATTGGTCGAGCGATACGCCTCGCTCGAGCCTCCCGGCGTCACTCCCAGCACAGGACCCACCGCACTGCGGGTGTTCTTCGTTCTGCACTTGCACGGACCCGGCGGCGCGGCATGATCGAGGCTTGGGAGCGCTTCTGGTTCGAGCCGGAATCGACGGCCAGCCTGGTCGTCCTGAGGATCGTCTTCGGAGTCATCGCGCTGGGCTGGACGCTGTCGCTGTCCGGGGATCTCGGTGCCTTTTTCAGCACCAGCGGGCTGGTGAGCAAGGGGCCCGGCGGCGCGGGAACCTGGGGCGTTCTCGCCGTGTTCTCCAGTGACCTGGCCGTGCAGGTCGTGTTCGCGCTGCTTCTCGTCGCGTGCATCGCGCTGATCCTGGGCTACCAGACGCGGCTCGCCGCCGTCCTCGTGTTCGTCGGGATCCTCTCGCTGGAGCGACGCGACCCATACGTCTTCAACACTGGCGACGGCCTGATCAGGCTGCTCGCCTTCTACCTGATGCTCGCGCCGGCCGGAGTCGCTCTGTCGCTTGATCGTCGCCGGCTGGCTCCCGAGCGGTTCTGGGAGTTTCCGCTCCGGGCGCCATGGGCGTTGCGGCTCATGCAGGTTCAGCTTTCGATCCTGTACCTCGCCGGCCTGTGGATCAAGCTCCAGGGAACGACCTGGAACGACGGCACCGCAGTCTCGTACGCGATGAGGATCTCGGACCTCACCCGGTTTCCGCTGCCCGGCTTCTTGATCCACTCCGCAATCCTGTCCAACCTGATGACCTACGGCACCCTGCCCATCGAGTTCAGCGTCCCGATCCTGATCTGGAACCGGCGGCTGCGGCCGTGGGTGATGCTCGCCGGAGTCTCGCTTCACCTCGGCATCGAGTATTCGATCCGCGTCGGCTTCTTCAGCCTGGCGATGCTGACCCTGTACCTGTCCTTCCTGGACCCGGCATGGGCCGAGCTGAAGCTGCACGCGGTCCGCGGGTGGCTCGATCGCGCCCGCAGGCGCTCGGCGCAGCGACGGGCGGCGCCTGCCGCGGTAGCAGAGCATTGAGCGCGTCCGCCTTCTAGCCTCTGTCTGATCCCGAAGCTCCTTCCGACCCGAACCCTGCTCGGCGCGATCTTCAGTGCGCTGGTCCTCATCGTCTCGCTGAGCGCGGCTATGGCCGACCCCGCGCGCGGCGATCCACTCATCCGCACCTATCGAATCGCACCGCCCGGAGTGGATCCCAACGGGCCGAGCGGCGAGCCGAGCATCAGTGGCAACAGCCGCTACATCGCCTTCGCTTCACAGGCTTCGAATCTGGGGCCGGTGGTCGGCACGCGGCGCACGTCGAATGTGTACGTCTACGACTTTGTCGCCGCGAAAATGTCGCTCATCTCCAGCACCCCGGCGGGTGGCGGCCCGAATGGGCCTTCGAGCGAGCCGTCGATCAGCGCGAATGGCCAGATCGTGGCGTTCACCTCCTCGGCGACCAACCTCCTGCCCGGGACGCGCGCGCGAGTGAGTCAGATCTACGTCCGTTCCGGCACCGGCCCGGTGCGCCGGGTCAGCGTGGCCTTCGGTGGCCAGCCCGACGCGGGCTGCTCTCAGCCCGCGATTTCAGCCGACGGGCGCTACGTCGCCTTCAGCTCGGCCGCCGACAACTTCGTCGCCGGGGACGACAATGCCGCGTCTGACATCTTCGTCGCTGACCTGTCGCTCGGTACGGTTCGCAGAGTCAGCGTCTCCTCACAGGGAGCGCAGGCCAACGGAGCGTCTGTCAACCCGTCGATCAGCGGCGACGGCCGCTACGTGAGCTTCACGTCCACGGCGCGCAATCTCGTCCCGCGCGACCGCAACCGCGTGGCCGACGTGTTCGTGCATGACACGCGCACCGGCCAGACGCGGCTGGTCAGCACCTCCACCCGCGGGCACCAGCAGAACGCTTCCGTTGCCGTGCCGTTCACCCAGGTCTCATCGCTCAGCGCGGATGGCCACTACATCGTGTTCGATTCCGACGCCACCAACCTGGTCAGCGGAGACCGCAACAGTCACACGGATGTGTTCCGCCACAGCTTGATCAGCGGGACCACCACCCTCGTCTCCCAAAGCTCGCTCGCACGTCCGGGGAACAACGACAGCTTTTCTCCCGCGACCTCCGCCACCGGCCGCGTCACCGCATTCGAGTCGTTCGCCGACAACCTGGCCTCGCCGTGGACTCCCAACGAGAACATCTTCGCCCAGGACCTGATGACCGCGACGACGCTGACGGCCGACGTCACGCCGCAGGGAACCGCCCGCGGCCCGGAACTCGACGCCCAACTGCTGCAGCGCCCCGCCATCTCGGCAGATGGGCAGGTGGTGGCCTTCACCTCGGGCGCAAACAACCTGGTCGGGGGTGACTCCAACGGGACCGACGATCTCTTCATACGAGTGCTCGTACCACCGACGACCACCGTCGTGCAAGCCCCCCCGCCGAGCACCACCGATCGCCGTCCCCAGGTCGAGTTCCGAGGCAGCCTGCCGCTGGTCACCTCCGGCCTGTGCGAACTCGACGGCCAACGGCGGCCGTGCCCGATGGGACGTCCCTTCCGTCTGCCGAAGCTGCGCGCGGGTCCGCACGTCCTGCACGCCTTCGCCGGTGCGCCGGGAACGCTGTACGACCCGCACGGTGTGACCGTGCACTTCACCGAGAGCTGACCCCTCTCGCCGTCCGAGAGTGTCGGCCTCCTAAGGAGAGTAGATCGTGGCGTTGGCCACGGGTGGTCCCTGGTATCGCTGCCCGCCGGCCACGAGCACGCGGCCGTCCGCGAGCGGCGTGGCGGCTTCGCGGTACGCGGGGGTCAGCGACCCCGCTGCCCGCCACCGGTTTTTGCCGGGGTCATACAGCCACGCCGAGGCGAGGGACCCATGGTCGTTGATCCCTCCGGCAACCAGAACCTGACCGTTGTGCAAGAGCTGCGCGACGTGAAAAGCACGGGGAGCCGGGAGCGGTGCGGCGCGGCTCCAGCGGTTGCGCCGGGGGTTGTAGATCTCGGCTCCAGCCTGAAAGCCGGGCGCCCGGTCACCTCCGCCGACCACCAGCACGCGTCCGTCTTTGAGGAGCGTCGCCGTCTGATTGGCGAGGCCGAAGGGGAGGCGAGCGGCGGCTTGCCAGCGATTGCGAACCGGGTCATAGATCTCGGCCGTTCGGAGCAACACGACATCCCCGGCTCGGTCCTGTTCGCCGCCGACCACGAGAACCCGACCGTCAGGCAATAGCGTCGCCGTGTGGTGGTAGCGGGGTGTGCGAAGGCTGGCAACTGGGGTCCACCGATTGCTGGTGGGGAGGTAGAGCTCCGAACTGCTCACCGCCGGGCCGAACCGATTGAAGCCACCGGTGACAAGCACACGCCCGTCGAGTAGCAGCGTGGCCGTGTGGTTGTCCCGCGGCGTCGCCATATCACCCGCCGGCTGCCAGGTGTTGGACGTGGGGAAGTAGCGTTCCGCCGAGCTCAGATAGCTGGCGGTGAAATTGAAGCCGCCCGTGATCAGCACCGAGCCGTCGCCCAGCAAAGTCCCCGTGTGAGCGAAGCGGGGCCCAAAGAACGGGGCCACAGTCGTCCACCGTCCCACCCGCGGATCGAAGATCTCGGCGCTGGCCAGCATCTTGGACCCAAACCCCCCGGTCACGAGCACGCGTCCATCGCCGAGCAGGCTGGCGCTGGCCAGGTAACGTGCGGTGTGGAGCTTGCCGGAGGCGCGCCAGTGGCCCGCGGCCAACGCAACCGAAGGGATCAGCACCAGCGCCAGCAGCGTGGCGGCGAGCCATCGCAGCCGCCGACGCCGGTTTCGCATGTTCGATTCGTGCATCACACCAGTGTGAAGGGAAGGATGGTTCGAAGGCTTAGCGCGTAGAAATGGCTGATGTTGCCCGCCCGGTCGATGGCTCGTGCGCGCACGACGTATGTGCCCTTGGGAATCTTCGCGGCGGGGTCGATTCGGAAGCTCCATCGCGCCGTGCCGGACCTGGGCATTGAAGAAGTACGGCGCCCCGCACGCCGAGAGCAGCAGGTACTGATGTGAGTCGTACCAGATGCACGCTCCGTGGGTCGTGAAATGCTGGCGTGAGGCGACGAGCTGCACCGCCAGCTGGACCCCGGCCACCGCGACGTTGTCCTTCACCGTCCCACTGAGCACGAGCCCGGAGGAGCTGATGTGCATTCGCTGCCCGGGACGGGGCACGCCGATGCGGACGACGGGCGGGATGCCGTCGCGAACGCGGATTCGCACCGGCCCCGAGCTGACCCGCTGACCGCTCGCGTTGATGACCTCGACCCAGGCGTGGTATATGCCCGGGGCTTTGTACCCGTGTAATGACAGTGGCTGATAGCTCGGCTGCACGCTTCCGTCGCCGAAGTGAAAGACATAGGTCACGACTTGCCCGCTGGACCGGGACGCGTCGAAGAGGACGCCGTGCATCTGCAGGGGCGTTCGGTCGGCGACCCGGAGCGTTGCCGTCAACCCTGCGGTTGTCTGAGCACGCGCTGAGGAGGGCGAGCGGGCGCCGGCCAGAGCCGTCGACATGGCCAGGGTTCCTGCTGCCAGCGCGCAGGCGGCGAGCGCTGCGGCCCGTGGCTTGCTCGGCTGCACCCGGGCGATGATACGGCGGCGCCTTGGCGCCCGCGCCGGGGTCAGCGGTAGATGAATCCGATCCGAGGGTTCGACAACATTGCCAACGCCTCAGCGGCGCTGAAGTTGCGGATGGTGACGCGCCCGATGACCGGGGCGTGCATCTCGCTGAGCGTGAATCCGCCGTCGCTGTGGACCGAATCTGACGATCGCCACGTGACCATCCGAATGGGCGCCGTAGGCGCCGGGTTGAAAGACCGTCAACGGCACCCGCTTCTGGAACGTGGCCGGTCGAGAGGCCGGCGCTCTGCGCGTCCAGCACCCAATTCCTGGCCGTCCAATCGACATGCAGCGGACCGCCGTGGGCCAGCAGGAAGTTCGTGTAGGCCCAGACATCAACGTTCTGGATTACGTCGGGGCGCTTGGCGGCAACGTAGTCGGTGCACTGGCCACTGGCGATACCGGTGTGGAAGCGGGTGAGGATCGTGGGGGCCACGCGGGTCCACCAGCTGTTGGCGAGGTCGTGGATGACGCCCAGCTGAAGCTGCGTCGGGGCCGGGAATGAGCCGCCGTATTGGAGCACCCGGATCTGCCCGGCGAGCGAGAGCACCGACCTCCGGCGCGGGCCGTGAACCACGTAGGACGCTCTCAGATGGCTGGAGCCGCAGGCGGCGGTCACCTGCCAGTTCGCCGTGCGGGCCCGAACCGGAACCTTCCAGACCCAAGCGACCCGCGTTTCGCTGGGCGTGAGCGCACTCAGAACCTGAGGCGTTCGGCCTGGCGCGGTCGCCAGCAACTCGCACAAGCTCGCCGGGGCCACCAGGTCCATGGCCAGGTAAGCGCTCCCGCCTGCCCACAGGGTGCCGCTGGCCACTGTCTCCGCCGACGAGGTTGCAGAAAACGCTGCCGGAAGCAAGCAGGAAAGCGTGACGATTACAGCCGTGAGCCGAGCGCCCATGCGCTATGCATCGACATCGCACGCCGAAGCTTGAGTGGCCGCTCGCCCGTTCGAACAAAAAACTTACTTTCGTGCGGCAGCGGTTAGGCGCCGATGAACGCCGCCTGCCGCTTCTCGACGAAAGCCGTCGTCCCTTCGAGGAAGTCATCGGTGCGGCCCAGTTGATGCTGGAGGTCCGCCTCCAGGGCGAGCTGGCTCGCCAGATCTCCGTAGATGAAGCGGTTGAGCGCGAGCTTGGACGAGGCGTAGGACCGTGTGGGCCCGGAGGCCAGCCGGGTTACCAACTCCTCCGCGACCGCGACCATTTCAGAGTCCGGATGGACGAAATTGACAAGTCCCCAATCGAGAGCCTGCGCCGAGGTGACCCGCTCTCCGAGCAGCGCCAGCTGAAACGCCCTCGCCTTGCCGACCGCCGCCGGCACGAGCGCTGTAGATCCTCCGTCGGGCATCAGACCGATGTTCACGAAGGCGAGTCCGAAGTACGCGGACTCAGCCGCCAGCACGAGGTCACACGCGAGCGCCAGTGAGCAGCCGATCCCGACCGCAGGGCCGTTCACGGCCGCGACGACCGGCTTGGGCAGGTTTCGCAGGCCCGCGATCACCGGGTGATAGATCTCGTTGAGCTCCGTTGCTATGTCCGGCCTTCCGTCGTCCGCCAGGTCGAATCCGGCCTTGAGATCGGCGCCGGAGGAGAACCCGCGGCCGGCCCCGGTGATGAGGAGGGCGCGGATTTCGTCGGCCGCCGCCTCGTGCTCGATCACCCGCAGCAGTTCGGCTCCGAACTCGGCTGTCCAGGCGTTCAGGCTGGCGGGGCGGTTGAGGGTCAGCCGCCCGACTCCGCCCTTCTGTTCCCAAATGATCGTCTCGTAGCTCAACGTGAATCGCTCCTTTTTCGGCACTCGTTCACGCACACCATCTCACGCGTTCGCTCGCGAACGCGTTAACTGGTCGAATGCGGACTGCCGCTTCTGAACCGGCTGCAAGTCAACAGCGCAAGTCGGGTTGGGAGCATCGGCTGGCCGCCGGTGCCACGCTCATCACCGTCATCCTCTGGGCCTCCGCGTTCGTCGGCATCCGGTACGCGGATCGTGATTTCTCGCCCGGCGCGCTGGCCCTGGGACGACTGCTGGTCGGCAGCATGGCGCTGGGCCTGATCGTGCTCGGTCGCCGCGAGCCGATGCCCAGCCGGCGGGAGATGGCCAACATCGTCCTCTGTGGCGTGTTGTGGTTCGGCGTCTACAACGTCGTGCTCAACGAGGCCGAACGGCGCGTCGACGCGGGGACCGCAGCGATGCTCGTCAACATTGGCCCGATCCTGATCGCCATCCTGGCTGGCCTGATCTTGCGGGAGGGATTTCCGCGCCGGCTGTTGGCAGGCTGTCTGGTGTCGTTCACGGGCGCGTTGGTGATCGGTTTCGCGGTATCCGGACACGGATTCCGCGAGGGCTGGGGAGCGGTCCTGTGCGTCATCGCGGCGATCGCGTACGCGGGCGGCGTGGTCGCCCAGAAGCCGGCGCTCCGGCATGCCTCGGCGCTCTATGTCACCTGGCTGGCGTGCACCATCGGGGCGGTCAGCACCCTGCCGTTCGCACCCTCGCTCGTCCATCAGCTCGGCCACGCCCGTTCCTCGGCGATCGGCTGGCTGGTGTACCTCGGCGTCGCGCCGACCGCGATCGGCTTCGGGACGTGGGCCTATGCGCTGGCCCGAACCACCGCGGGCCGAATGGGGTCGACCACCTACCTGGTCCCCCCACTCGCTCTGCTCATGGGATGGGTTCTGCGCGGCGAGACGCCCCCGGCCCTCGCCCTTCCCGGCGGCGCATTGTGCCTGGCGGGCGTAGCGGTCAGCCGCGGGGCGGTGCGGCTCAGAACAGTCCCCCGATCCCGGTGATTACCGCCTTGCCGAGGACGACCTCGAGATCACTCCGCCGATGCCGATGAGGATCCCGCAGCCACGATCAAGCTGTCCTCGACGGAGCACTCCTGGCGAGACCAGCACCACGCCGAGGGAGGGCAGCGTGTCGAGGCCGCTGAACGGAGGGGCGTGTCGCTCGCGTAACCTCGGAGGATGAACGCGGTACGTTGATGTACCATGGCTCCGAACCCGGACGACCTGAGATGCCCACACACCACGACGTACTGATCGTCGGCGCTGGCCTGTCTGGAATCGGCGCCGCGTGCCATCTGCAGCGCAGCTGCCCGCAGAAGTCCTACGCGATCCTCGAGGCTCGGGATGCCATCGGTGGAACCTGGGATCTGTTCCGCTATCCGGGCATCCGCTCCGATTCGGACATGTACACCCTTGGCTACTCCTTCAAGCCCTGGACGGAGGCGAAGGCGATCGCCGACGGCGCGTCGATCCGCAACTACATCCGCGAGACAGCGGCCGAAAACCGTGTCGGGGACCACATTCGACTGGGTCATCGAGTGATACGCGCGGATTGGTCTTCGGAAACCGCTCGCTGGACGCTGACGGTGGAGCTGACCGGGACGGGCGAGAGGACCGAGTTGACCTGTGGGTTCGTCCACTGGTGCAGCGGCTATTACCGTTATGACCAAGGCTTCTCCCCGGACTTCGAGGGGCTGGACCGGTTCGCCGGTCAAATCGTCCACCCGCAGCACTGGCCGGAAGTCCTCGATTACCGCGGCAAGCGAGTCGTCGTGATCGGCAGCGGAGCGACCGCCGTCACGTTGGTCCCATCGATGGCCGCGGAGGCCGAGCACGTGACAATGCTCCAGCGCTCACCGAGCTACGTGGTTTCGTTACCGGCAAGAGACCGGGTCGCTGACTTCCTCCGACGCCACCTTTCGCAGCCGAGGGCCTACGCGATCGTCCGCTGGAAGAACGTGGTCAGAACGATGCTCAGCTTTGAACTGAGTCGACGCCGACCGGAGCTGATGAAGAAGCTCCTGCGCCGTGGGCTCCAGCTCCAGCTTCCGGTCGGTTTCGACATCGACACCCATTTCAACCCTCGTTACAACCCTTGGGATCAGAGGCTGTGCCTGGTCCCGGACGGCGACCTGTTCCGCGCCCTCGAGGACGGAAGCGCCTCGATCGTGACCGACAGCATCGAGAGCTTTACCGAGCACGGACTGAAACTGGTCTCTGGAGCAGAGCTCGAGGCCGACCTGGTGGTGACGGCGACGGGTCTGAACGTCTCGTTGCTCGGAGGCACGCCCATAGCCGTCGACGGACGCGAGGTTGCGCTGGCGGAGACGGTGGCCTACAAGGGAATGATGCTGAGTGGCGTTCCGAACCTGGCCCTCGCGCTCGGATATACCAACGCCTCGTGGACGCTCAAGTGCGACCTCGTGTGTGAGTACGTATGCCGGCTGCTGAACCACATGGACGCGCACGGATACGACCGCTGCACCCCGCTCGAGCCCGACCCAGCCCAGCGGCGCACGCCGATCATCGACTTCAACTCCGGGTACATCCTGCGCGTCGTCGATCAACTCCCCAAACAGGGCGCTGAGCCCCCGTGGCGCCTGCACCAGAACTATTTCAGGGACATCCGGATGCTCCGCCGCTCACCGCTCGAGGACGGGGCGGTTCGCTTCGAGCGCGGCGCGGCGCAGCCGACGGGTCAGCCGCAGCTCGCCGCGGCGTAGCCTCTGGCGACGAGCGGGATCGACTCCCGCCAGACCGGGCGCCGCAGCCTCGGGCTCAGGCTATGGCGAGCCCTGACGGAGCGACCGTGGCATGCATCGCGCGGCGGGCCATCTGCGCTGCTGGCCGGTCACCGAAAAGCTGGATCGCCTGGTTTGCCGCCATCGCCAGAGCGTTGAGTTGAAAGGCGATCGCCTCGGGCTCCGTGTCCGGAGACAGCTCGCCGGCCCTCACCGCCACTCTGACCTGCGATTGCAGCGTGCGATGCCAGGTCGAGAGGGCATCCACAACCGCGTCATGCACCGGTCCGGGGCGCCCGTCGAATTCACATGACGCCGCCGTCAGAAAGCAGCCGCCCGGAAAGACGTCGCGCTCCAGGTAGGAGATCCACGCGTCGCAGATCGCGTGAAGGCGCGCCAACCCCGGCTCGACCGTGAGGCTCGGCTCCCAAACCTCACGCGTAAACACGTCGATCGCGGCCTGCAGCGCGTGCTGCTGGAGGTCCTCCTTGGTCGGGAAGTGACGCAGAACCCCCGATTTGCTCATCTGGAGGGCCTCGGCGAGTCCACCGATCGTGAAGCCGTCCAGCCCTTGGATTGAGGCGACACGCATCGCGCGGTCGACGATGTCGGCCCGTGTCTGCCGCGCCGCGGACACCGATCTGCGAGGACTCATGCCGCAAGAATAGCGACCGTGCGGTCGCCAAATCTGATAGCGTGCGATCGGTCGCTAACGCACCGAGAAGGAGGCTGTTACAGATGCGGATTCGCCGATTGGGTTGGGCCGGCCTGGAGCTCGAGGCCTCGGGAGCAGTCGCCGTCATCGACCTGTTTCAGGACGTGGGGATGATGCAAAGGTTTGTCGGCGATCCGCTCGAGCCGTTGCCCGGACCGTCCGCTCCAGGCACGGTTGCACTCGCCCTGGTCACCCATCTGCACGAAGACCACACCGATCCGGGCGCACTCGAGCGGGCGCTGGCCCCCGAGGGCGTCATCTTGCGCCCCGCTCCGGCAACTGGCGAAGGGCTGGAGACGATCGCGACGGCGGCGGCCGAGACAGGACTGGCCCAGCGCCGCCTGCCCTCCCGCACCGTCGACGCGTGGGAGACCCTGGAGGTCGGTCCGTTCAGCGTGACGGCCGTTCCGGCGGTGGACGGTTTTGGCGATCCTCAGCTGTCGTGGGTGGTCGCCGCCGATGGGCAGCGCGTGATCCATTGCGGCGACACGCTCTTTCACGGCTGGTGGTGGCTCGCCAAGATGCGTCTTGGTCCGTTCGACGCGGCCTTCCTCCCCGTCAACGGCCCGATCGTCGACCTCCCCCACCGGCAGCCTCACAGCACCCTGCCCGCGGCCATGGATCCCGTCCAGGCCGCGGAGGCCGCCGCCCTCCTGGAGGCCGATTTGGCCGTGCCGATTCACTACGACACGCTTCACCAGCCGCCGACTTACGCTCAGGTCGAGCGCCCGGCCGAGGCCTTTGTTCGGGCCGCGGCAGCACGCGGGGTCCCAACTCAGGTGCGGGCACCGGGCGAGTTCGTCAATCTCGCTGAGGTGGCTGCCGCCTAACGGGTAACCGCGAGGACCACGGGTCAGCCCATCCCAGGCAGGGCCTCGGAGATGTTGGCTGGGGGAGCGCTCGCCATCAGCCGAGGATCTGGGTTGGTGGGTCGACGTCGTGGGTACGCCTAAATCGGCAGAGGGAACTACCCAAGGGAGACAGTGATGCCACAAGCCAAGGCGGACCGATCGGCCGCGGCCAAGAAGGCCGCAGCGACGCGGCAGCGTAATCAGCAGAAGCAGAAGTCGCAGACTGCCGGGCAGAAGGCGGCCGGCACGCGCCAGGTGCGCGCAGCCGGGCAGGCGGCCGGTCAGGCAAAGCGTGCCGCGGGCGGTGCACTCAGCGGTGCAAAGACGGCTGCGCGCGCAGCGGGCACGGCAGCCAAGGAGGCGGGCAAGGCGGTCACAACCCGGACCGGCGTGTCACGCGCGGGTCGCAAGAAGTAGGTCTGGCGTCCCCGGCTTCGGCGGGGGCGGCTAGTACCACCCGGTCAGGGTCGGGCGGCTGATCCAGACTCGACCGCAGGAAGCGTGCCCGTCAGGTCGACCTCCGCTGGAGCGCCGCCCGAGGTCGCGCGCAGCGGTGCCGGCACGAGTGCGGCGCCGGCGATCACCAGCCCGAAGGCGATCACCCGGGAGGTGATCCCCAGGCCCCCCGTACCGATCGTCTCACCGAATACGAGGATGCCGCCGGTGATCGCACACAGGTTGGCTGCCACGGACATGATCACGATCACCTCGACGGCCTCGCCGATCTGGAGGCTCCGCGCCGACGCATAGAACGAGACCACGAATGACAGGAGGGCGGTAAGCGTCCAGGGGCTGATCAACCCGAACAGGGGGCCGTGCGCGTGCGTGAGGTACTTGATCGCGACGTCCGAGACCCCGAACAGCACACCGGCCGCGGCGGCGAGCAGGACGCCTTTGTGCCGATGGCGGACCCCGTCCCGCGTCGAGATCCGTACGAGCGCCGCAGCGGACAGGAGGATCACGGACTCCACGGTGATCAGCGCGGCCAGCGATGAACGCTGCGAGTGCTGCGCGCTCCCGGTGAGACCGATAATCGCTAGACCGGCGGCCGTGATCGACAGTCCCACCCACTGCCGCGGGCCCAGGTGAAAGCCGAAGAAGCGCTCCGCGAGCACGGCGAGCAGCACGAGCCCCCCGGAAAGAACGGCTTGAACGGTAGAGAGCGGTGCCAGCGACAGGGCCCCCACGTGCAGCGCCCAGGCCGCCAGCGACACCAGCCAGCCGATCGCGAACCACTTGGAGCGAAACAGATCACCGGCGCTGCGCACGGGATGGCGCATGCTGATCGCAGGCGCCAGCACCGCGCCCCGCTGCTTGAACAGGAAGCCGAAGTTCGTTCCCAGCGCCGAGGCCAGCGACAGGATCAGGCCGAAAATCACGGGTGGCGTCGACCCCTCGCCACATTCCCGTGAGGTGACCAGGCCGCCTCGCGCTCTTTGAACCTCGACAAGCCCATATTGAAACCTCCTGGACGCCCCGAGGAGGGCGTCCGGGGTGACTCTCGTGTCGTGAACGGCTCGCTACGACGCTGGGGAGAAGCTGTCCGTGCGGTCGCCGACGGCATGTAGCCGGGGGTGCCCTGCGCAGGCTGATTCGCAAAAGCGGCAAGTGGCCCTGATCAGCCGATGCTACTACCCAAACCGTGGTCTGAAAGCAGGCGGTCTTACCCGGCGCGTTCGGCCGAGGCCAGACCACGTCGTGCGAACACCGCGAGCAAGGCGGCGCCGGCAGCAAGTAGCGCGAACGACACCACCACCCTGACCGGAGAACCGGCGAGCAGACCTCGACCAGCCTCGAGGGCAGCCGTGGCGGGATTCAGTCGCGCCACGGAGTGGATCCAGCCCGTCAGCAGGCGCAGCGGGACGTACACCGGCGCAAGGAAGAGAATGATGAACACCGGCATCTGGATCAACGCTCCCGCCTGCTCCGTGCGCAGGAACATGGCCACTCCGCAGGCCCAGAGCACGGCGACGAAGTTCACGGCTACGCCCAGCCCGATCAGACCGAACAGGTCGATCCCACTGCCGTCGACGCTCATCCCGGCGATCAGCGCGGCAACGGTCACCACTGTGGCGGTGATCATCCACCGCATCAGCGCTCCGGCGGCATAGCCGGCGATGATGCCGCTGCGCCGTGGGGCGCTCAAGAGCAGCCGCCGCGCGAACCCGGAGTCGAAGTCACGGGCAACCGCGAAGCCGGTGAACACCCCGCCGAACGCTGCCGACTGCAGGAACACGAAAACGAACTGAAATGCGGTGTAGCCGGGCTTGTAGTCGAAGTTCGGAACGTCGCCGATCCGCGATAGGCCACCCGCGAAGGCAACGAGGAAGAACAGCGGAAAGATGATCGACGGGAGCAGGATCGCCGGATTGACCAAGGTGTTGTGGATCGAGCGCCAAGCCACCGCCTTCGCGACATAGCCGAAGCGCCTCACGTCCGCACCAGCCTGGTCTTCATCGCCGACCCTGCCAGCGTCAGCGTGATCACCGCGAGCAGCGCGGCAAACCCGAAGCCCAGGGCCAGCGCCTGCCCATCCCAGCCCTTGATGATCAGGCTGCGCACGCCTTCGATCAGGTAGGAGACCGGATTGTAGGTGGCGACCTCCCGGAACCAATCTGTCTTGATCAGGTCGCGGGGCAGGTTTGAGGAGCTCAGGAACACCGTCACGAACAACAATGGGAACACCCCCTGCACAGCCTCTCCGGTCCCGAACCGCAGCGCCAGCAGGGCACCCAGGCCGGCGAAGCCGAAAGCGCTCAGTACTGATAACGCGAGCAACACGAGCGCGCCCCCGACCCCGCTGCGGATTCCGACTCCGGTGGCGATCCCGACCAGCAGGTAGACCACCGACTGAATGCAGGCCAGTACGAAGGCCCCGCCGAGCTGGCCGATGAGCAGCGCCGTCCCGCGTAGCGGCGTGAGCGCGAGCCGGTTGAAGAAACCAGTTTCGATGTCCCGGGCCAGGTCGGTCCCGGCCGACACGGCGACGAACAACGCACCCTGGATGAACGGGATGGCCAGAGCAAAGTCGCGGTAGCTACTGGCCGGAAACCGGGGGATCCTCGACGCGGCGCTGAGGGCACTCCCGTTGATGGCGAACAGAATCAGGGGAAAGAGCAGCGGGAAGATGAGCAGCGCCCGCTGACGGAGCGTCCTGATAACCGAGCGCCGAGCCACGGCGCCGACCTGCGCGAGCAGCCCGGGGACGCGGCCGGCGTTGGCGCTGGGCTCAGCGACGACGGCGGCCACGCCGACGGCCCTCAGTCGGAGGCTGGGGAGCGTCGGTGGCCTCGGCGACCCCCGCTCCTTCGAGCTTGCGCCCCGTCTTCGCCAGGAACACGTCGTCCAAGGACGGCTGATGGAGCTGCAATGAGGCAACGTGCATGTCGGCACCGTCGAGCACCCGCACGACTTCGGCCAGCTGAGCCTCGCCGCCCGGCAGCTGAACGGTCACACTCCCGCGCCCGTTGCGCCGGAGCGCGCCGAAGCCCGAGAGCAGCTCGGCCAGAGCGTCTCCGGCGTGTTCGTCCGCGGGCGCCACCTCGACGCTCGGGCTTCCGATCTCCGCCTTGAGCCGTGGGGGTGTCCCCTCCGCCACGATCTTCCCGTGGTCGATGATGCCGACGCGGTCAGCGAGCACGTCGGCCTCCTCCAGGTACTGCGTGGTGAGGAAGACGGTCATCCCCTCGTCGTGGGCGAGCCGGGCCACTTCTTCCCACAGCGCCGAGCGACTCTGGGGATCGAGTCCCGTGGTCGGCTCATCCAGGAACAGGATCCGCGGACCGTGAACCAGTGCGAGCGCAAGATCAAGGCGGCGCTTCATGCCTCCGGAGTAGCCGCCCACACGGCGGTCGGCAGCGTCGCTGAGACCGACCCGCTCAAGCAGGGTCTGCGACCGGCGCCGGCGCTCGGCTTTGGCGATGCCCTGGAGCGTCGCCTGCAGGAGCAGGTGCTCGCGGCCCGTGAGAATCGGATCAAGCGCGGCTTCCTGCAGCGCTGCGCCGATTGAAGCTCGCACTTGCGCCCCCTGGCGGACGACGTCGTAGCCCCCGACGCTGGCTCGGCCGCTCGTCGGGGGCAGCAGTGTCGTCAGCATCAGCACAGTGGTCGATTTGCCGGCGCCGTTGGGACCCAGGAAGCCGTAGATCTCCCCCGGAGAAACGGCCAGGTCGATTCCGTCGACCGCGCGCGGCCCCTTGCGAAATTCGCGTACTAGCTGCTCGGTCTCGATCGCCGGCTGGTCGCTCATGCCCCACAACTTAGCAAAGCTTTCCGCCGCGAACTATTGAGTGTTACAACTACTCGGGGCGGTCGCGGCCCGCGCTGGCTGAGCAAGACAATTCCCCAATCGGCGCCGCCCCGCTGAGGCAGGACCCTTACCCTTGCAGTGAGCCCCGCGCACGAGCACCGACTGAGGAGGCAGACACATGGCGACCACCCAGCAACAGCACGAGCAGCACAACGGCAGAGCGGTTTCCGGCGCAGACGCTGAAGGTGGACAATCCGGCGACGGGAGAGCGGATCACCGAGCTTCCATCGCTCGATCGTGAGGCGACGCTGGCGCTGGTCGAGCGCGCGCGCGCAGCCCAGCCCGAATGGGATGCCCTTGGCTTCGCCGGTCGGGGCGCGCTGATGCGCGACATGCGCCGGTGGCTGGTCCAGAACCGCAAGCGCGTAATCCAGACGCTGAGCGACGAAAACGGCAAGCCCTACGAGGACGCTCAGCTGGAGATCTTCTACTGCGCCGACGCGCTGGGGTTCTGGGCCAAGAAGGCGCCCAAATGGCTGGCCGACGAGACACGAGCGCCCGCACTCGCCGCTGCTGCTGGGCCGCAAGGTGGTCAACCGCTACGTGCCCTACGGGGTCGTCGGCGTCATCGGACCCTGGAACTACCCGCTGATCAACAACTTCGGCGACGCGATCCCGGCGCTGATGGCGGGAAACAGCGTGGTCCTCAAGCCGGCCAGCCTCACGCCGCTGAGTTCGATGCTGATGCAAGAGGGACTGCGGGCCGTCGGCGTTCCCGACGATGTGTTCCTGGTGGCCAACGGGCCGGGCGGCATCGTCGGCAGCGCGCTCGTGGACTCGGTCGACATGCTGCACTTCACCGGCTCCACCGAGGTGGGCAAGCGCCTGGCCGAGCAGGCAGCCAAGCGGCTGCTGCCCCTGACCCTGGAGCTGGGCGGCAAGGACCCGATGATCGTGCTTCGTGACGCCAACCTCGAACGAGCCGCCAATGCCGCCGTCTGGGGCGCGCTCCAGAACGGCGGTCAGACCTGCATCTCGATCGAGCGGGTGTACGTCGAGTCGGACGCCTACGAGCCCTTCGTGGCCAAGGTCGTCGAGAAGGTCGGACGGCTGCGCCAGGGGGCTCCGGGTGCGGCGGGTAAGGTCGACATCGGCGCCGTGACCTCCCCCGAGCAGGCCGATCTCGTCGAGGAGCACATCCGGGACGCTGTCGAGCGCGGAGCGAAGATCGAGACGGGCGGGAAGCGCCGCCCAGGCACGGGCTCCTTCTTCGAGCCGACGGTCCTGACCGGAGTCGACCACTCGATGAAGATCATGCGTGAGGAGACGTTCGGACCCACACTGCCGATCATGCGCGTGGAAAATGAGGAGGAGGCCATCCGCCTGGCCAACGACTCCGACATGGGCTTGGACTCCAGCGTCTTCGCCAAGGACCCTGCCCACGCCGAGCGTGTGGCCCGCCGCCTGCAATCCGGTGCCTCGGTGGTCAACGACGCGTTGGCGAACTACTTCGCCATGGAGATTCCGATCGGAGGGATGAAGGAGTCCGGCGTCGGCGCCCGTCACGGCCGTATCGGGATCCAGAAGTACGCCAAGCGCCAGAACCTCGTGGTCACGCGGTTCGGACTCAACCGCGAGCTGTACTACTTCCCGTATTCGAAGGGCGCGACGAAACTGACCGAGTGGCTGATCGTGGGCCTGTTCGGGCGCGGCAGCCGCAGACGGTGAGGCGTCGCACGGACTAGAACTCGCGCAGCCCGGTGGCGCCCGGGTGCGACGCGCACAACTTGTCCCTCGCTGCTCGCGAGAGGTCGATAAGCCGATCCGTTGATTGGTCGCCAGGAGCGGCGTACGCTCTGGGGAACGCCACAAGGAGGTACCCATGTATGCCAGGGTCACCACGTTTCCCGGCCTCGCGCCGGAGCGCATCAAAGCCACGCTCGAGGAGTTCACCGAGCACCTCCTCCCGAGGCTCGAGCGCGAGCCGGGCTACCGCGGTGTCTGGGCCGGTGTCGACTTCACCGGGGGGCGCGCAATCGCCGTCACCTACTGGGAGTCGCTTGACGCCGTGCACGCCAGCGATCCGGTCGCCAACGAGGTGCGAGCGGCCGCCGTCACGAAGGCCGGGGTGGACCGCAACCGCCCACCAATCACGGATCGCTACGAGGTTGTTCTCGAGCAGCAGCGGCAGAACGTTTAGCTCACACATTCGTCCATCGCGGCCCTGTCGCCGCGATCGCGGCGACAGACTTGCGGCATGTCGGCCAAGACACGCGATCTGCTTTGTCTCACGATGTGCGCTGTGATCGGAACGATCGTCTGGGCGCTCCACCTCAGCTCGTTGTCACACAGCACTCAGCGGCCACTGAAGGTCGCGGTGATCCTCGTCGGCCTGGTGGCAGTCGGCAGCTGGCGGACGTGGCAGATCCGCCATCGATGACGGGAGCCTCCTCTGGTTCGCCGCCGACGCCACGGAGATCGGCCGTGGTCGATTAACGTGACAAACCCTGAGCAACACGAGAGCTTGGCGCTTAAGTCGGCCTCACGCTGACCAATCGACCACCAGCCGTACCAGACCGGGATTTTGGTGCTTTTGTCGGGTTGCCCGGTCGGGACGGACGACGCTTGCCCACAACCTTGAAAGGATCGCCCTGTGCCTGACCCAGCCGAAAGCGACAACCTTTGCGAGCGTCGCCTCGCGATCGTCCGCGAGCACATGCAATCGGAGAACACCCACGACTTCGATGTGACGATGGCCACCTTCGACCATCCGCGGTACGAGATCATCCCCACCGGCGAGGTCTACGACGGCATGGAAGAGGTCGCGATCTACTTCAAGACTACGCGCACCGCGTTCCCCGATCAGCGCAATGAGAACACGACGCTGCGCGTCGCCGACGACGCGATCATCGCCGAGTTCGACCTCCTTGGCACCCACCGCGGCGAGTTGCGCGGCATGCCCCCCACCGGCCGCAGCTTCCGCTGTCGCGTGTGTGCGATCTTCGAGTTCCCGCCCGGTAGCGATCACATCGTGTGCGAGCGCGTCTATTTCGACACCGGGACCATCGCCCGGCAACTCCTCGGGGAGACCGACTGAGACCGGTGCGCTCCGCGCGGCGCGCGCTGGCCACACCAGTCTGCGAACCAAATGATCGTCGGTAGCTCGCGCGGAGACAGACCGGAGCCGCAAACCCGGGGGGGTTTAGTGTGTGGCCTATGGACGAGGGCCTTCCGATTGCGTATCAAGTACTGGACAAGGATGTGCCCGTTTTTGCGTCGGAAGGCGACCAGGTGGGGACGGTCGACCACGTTGTCTCCGCCCCGGCGGAAGACATCTTTCACGGAATCGTGATCCGTGTGCGCGCCGGGCAGCGCTTCGTGTCCGCTGACCAAGTCGCCTCGCTGCACGAGCGCGGAGTGGATCTGCGCATCGATGCTGCCGCCGCCGGCGCGCTCCCCGAACCGCATGGCTCCGCCCCGGCTTGGCGCGTCCATGAGCCCGGCGTCAAACCGAGTCGCTGGACCCAGCTTTTGGATCGGATGAAGCCCGAGCAACGACGCCGGCACGACTGGACCGAGCAGGACTAGGACCGGCGGTCATTCTCGGCTTGGTGCCGATTTGCGACGGATCACGAACAGCGGCGCGCCGCACTCGGGGCAGTAGCCCTCCCAGCCGGGCCGGCCGTTGGGGAGCGTGATCTCGCGGGCGTCGGCGATGGTGACCCTCTCACCACAGACGCATCGACCCTGCGGTCCGGGAGTCTCCTCCTCTGGGGTAGCGTCGACCATCCCGAGAGCATATTCGCGCCAGAGCTCCGTACCCGATCAGCTCGAAGATCCTGCGTTGCTGCTCTAGGCTCGGTGTGTGCACTCGGATCTGATCGGGTTCGTGGGCGTGGCCATGGTGGTCACAATCGCGCCGGCAGCGGATTTCGCGCTCGTGAGCCGCCGAGCCCTGAATGCAGGAGCGCGAGCGGCGGTCGTAACCGCGTCAGGCATCTGCAGTGGCGTGCTCGTGTGGGGCGCGCTCTCGGCACTGGGCGTCGCGGCCATCGTGACCGCATCCGCGGATGCCTATGCGGTGCTCCGGCTGGCCGGCGCCGCCTACCTCATATTCCTCGGAATTCAGGCGCTCCGGCGAACACGCCGCCTCGGGAGCGCGGAAGGTACGCCGGAGGATTCCGCACGACAAGACCCGCGCGGCGGGTTTCGCCAGGGGCTAGTGACCAACTTGCTTAACCCCAAGGTCGGGATCTTCTACTCCGCGGTGCTGCCGCAGTTCGTCTCGCACCGCGATCCGGTTCTCCTGGTCTCCTTGCTGTTCGCGTCGCTGCACGCGCTCATGGGCATGGGCTGGTACTCATTCAGCGCGCTGGTGCTGAGTCGCGGACAGCGCCTGTTCACCCGCCCGCGCGTACGCGCCACGCTCGAGGTGACCACCGGCGCCGTCCTCATCGGCCTGGGGCTGCGCGTAGCCACCGAGCCCTCGTAGGCGCCGCCGCAAAATCAGGTCCGGGACGACGTCAACGGCGCTCGTGCGACGGAACGTCGCTGGGCGCCCGCAACATGTCGATTACGAGCTCCAGATGGCGTCGCCAATCGAACCCGGAGGCCGGGTGATCCATCGTCGACGACACGCCACACATGAGCATCCCGATGTCGCTCGCTGCGATGTCCGTCCGTATGTTGCCCGCGCGGCGGGCGCGCTCGATCAGCTCTTCGGTGAGCGCGTAGAGCTCCTCCTGCACCGCCAGGGACTCGTTCCAGATGTGCTCGCCGACGGCACTCAGCGCGTGCTGCATCGCAGCATCGCCGGCGCACCGTTGCGCGTTGTGCCGCAGGGTGTCCGCGAACACTTCAAACGGCTCGCCCTCCCGCGGACAGCCCCTCCCGCGCGCCATCGACGAGCTGCTGGAACTTCTGCCGCACGAGCTCCGCCATGAGCGCTTCCTTGGTGGGGAAGTGGCGGTAGACAGTCCCCACACCGACCTGCGCTTGCTCGGCCACATCATCCATCTGCGCCTCGGCCCCGTGCTGAGCGAACACCTCCTTGGCGCTCTGGATGATGCGCTCGCGATTGCGTCGCGCATCCGCTCGTAGCGGGCGCTCGGTTTGGGTCGTGGTCATCACAAGATCTTTACCCGGATGCTCTTGACAAACGGAACCGTAGTTCACTATCGTCGCGAACGCAAGCGGAACCGGAGGTCACCTTCCATGTCAATCATAACCCAAGCGCCCGACTACACGCCCCGCGCGAAGAACCTCGCCCTGGTTCTCCTCGCCATGACCCAGTTCGTGATCGTGATCGACGCGTCGATCGTGAATGTCGCGCTCCCGTCGATCGGCACTGCTCTCCATTTCGCGCGCGCCGACCTCTCGTGGGTGGTCAACGCCTACACGCTGACCTTTGGTGGCTTCCTCCTGCTGGGCGGACGCTTGGCCGACCTCCTGGGACGCCGGCGCATGTTCATGCTCGGTCTGATCGTTTTCTCCCTGGCATCGTTCGCCGGCGGGCTTGCGCAATCCGAAGGCTGGCTGATCGCTGCCCGCGCGATCCAGGGCCTGGGGGCCGCGATCGTCTCGCCCGCGGCCCTCTCGATCATCACCACGACCTTCGCCGAAGGCGCAGAGCGCAACCGCGCGCTCGGGATCTGGGGAGCCGTGGCCGGGGCCGGCGGCGCCGCCGGGGTGCTGCTCGGAGGCATCCTGACCAGCGGCCTGAGCTGGCGGTGGGTGCTGTTCGTCAACGTCCCGATAGGGCTTCTCGCCGCAACGCTGGCCCCGCGCACGCTGCTCGAGAGCCGGTCGGAGGACGACCACCGGAGCTTCGATCTGCCGGGTGCGGTGACCGTCACCGCCGGGCTCGCACTGCTCGTCTACGCGGTGGTCGATGCCGTGAACTCCGGCTGGGGGTCATCGGCCACGCTGATCCGCCTCGCCATCGCCGCTGTCCTTCTGATCGCATTCCTCGTCATCGAGCTACGCCAGCGCCATCCGCTGATGCCGTTCTCGATCTTCCGCCTTCGCACCCTGCGCGGAGCCAACATCGTCGGGCTGCTGATCGGCATGTCGCTGTTCTCGATGTTCTTCTTCATCTCGCTCTATGTCCAACAGGTGCTCCACTACTCCCCGATCAAGACCGGAATCGCCTACCTTCCGCTCGCGGTCGGGATCATCCTGTCCGCTGGAGCCGCCTCCCAGCTGGTGACGCGCGTCGGGTTCAAGCCGCCGCTGATCGCCGGCATGTTGCTGGTCGCCGGCGGCTTGCTCTGGTTCTCCCAGGTCCCGGCGACCGGTGGCTCGTTTGCCACCGATGTCCTCGGCCCGTCGTTGCTCGCCGCCTGTGGCCTCGGCTTCTCCTTCGTGCCGGTGACGATCGCCGCGGTGACGGGTACGGAAGCGGGCGAAGCGGGACTCGCCTCCGGACTCATCAACACCTCCCAGCAGGTGGGCGGCGCCCTCGGCCTGGCGATCCTCGCCACCGTCGCCAACAGCCGGACCCAGAGCCTGTTCCACTCCGGCGTCCACGACGCCTCGGTCGCGCTGACCAAGGGCTTTGACCGCGCCTTTCTGGTCGGCGCGGGGTTCGCGCTCGCTGGTGCCCTCCTCACCGCCGTCCTCATCTCCTCACGCGACAGCCGCGAGCAGGCTCAGGCGATCCGCGACGAGAACGCAGCCACCGTGCCCGTCGCCACCGGCTAGCCGACGGTGGCCAGCGCGACCGGGACGATCCGGTCAGCGCCCGCCTGGCGGAGCTGGCCACCGACCATGGCGAGCGTCCAGCCGGAGTGGCGGCGGTCGTCGAGGAGCAGGCCGGTGCCCGGCGGCGGCCGGCCGGTGAGCGTGAACGCGCCCCGCACGTTGGCGACCTGCTGAACAGCGTTGGCCATCTCGCGCTGCGGCGGCCGCGGCTCGCGGCGAGCGATGAGCTCGAGGCACGGAATTTCGAGCGCTTCGGACACGCTCACGGGCGAAGCTGGCCAGGGCAGCGCCCAGCGTGCTGGACGGCACATACGTGAGCCAGTCGGGTGCGACCGGCACCACGAGCTCGGCCAGCGCATGGACGAGCTCGCGGTCGAAGCGGACCGCGCCGAGCGACCGCTCGATGGCCGGCCACCAGCCGCCGTCGCCGAAGCGCGCGAGCGCCATGCCGGGCTCGGTGCGCACGGCGTCGGGGAGCTTGCGCATGGCGCCGGTGCTCGGGTCGGGCGCCATCTTCTTGACCTCGATCTCGACCGTCCGCGAGCGCAGATGGCGCCAGGCCTCCTCGACGAGCGCCGTGGCCGGGGCGGCTGCGAACCGCGGGGCGGTGCACACCGAGCAGCGGCCGCAGTCGCTGGCGTCGGGATCGTCGAGCTCCTCCTGGAGTGAGCGCATCAGGCAGCGCCCGTCGGCGCCGAAGGCAGCCATCGCTCGCTGCTCGGCGCGGCGCAGCGCCGTCACCTGCTCGTAGCGCTCGGCGTCATAGGTCCACGGCGACCCCTTGATGCGCTGCCACCGCGCGCCGTCTCGGCGCACGGCTCCCTCAACGTCAAGGATCTTCAGCATGGCGTCGATCCGGCCCATGCCGAGGTTGACCACGGCCATCAGCTCGCGGGTCGTGCGCCCCGTCTCGCCTGCTCGCTCGAGCTCATCGAGCACCGCCACCGTCCGCTCCCGCGATGGGAAGGCCTGCTCGATGAAGAAGTCCTGGATGCGCCGGTCCTCCTCGCCGCGCAGAAGCACGATATCGGCGTGGTCTACGGCGCGGCCGGCGCGGCCGACCTGCTGGTAGTACGCGATCACCGAGCCCGGGGCCTGGTAGTGCACGACGAAAGCGAGATCGGGCTTGTCGTATCCCATTCCGAGCGCACTTGTGGCCACGACCGCCTTGACGTCGTTGCGGTGCAAGCGGTCCTCGGTCCTCACGCGCTCCTCGCTGTCCTGCTCCCCGGTATAGCTGAGCGCCGAAATGCCGCGGGCGGTCAGGAAAGCGGCCACCTGGTCGGCATCGCGCTTCGTCAGGGTGTAGACGATGCCCGACCCCGGGAGATCGGGGAGATGCTCCACGAGCCATGCCAACCGCTCGGCCGCGCGGGCAAGGTTGACGACCTCCAGCCGAAGGCTCGGCCGGGCGAGCGATCCGCGGTAGGTGCGCATGGGATTCGGGTGATTGGCGAGCTGCTCGACGACGTCGTCGACGACGCGATCGTTTGCCGTGGCCGTGGTACCGAGTACGGCCGCGGCAGCCGGAAGCGCGCCGAGCGCGTCCCTGACTCGCCGGTAGTCGGGCCGGAAGTCGTGGCCCCAGTCCGAGATGCAGTGGGCCTCGTCAATGACGAGGAGACCGGTCGCCTGCGCGAACAGGGGGAGCATCTCCTCGCGGAAGGCAGGGTTGTTCAGCCGCTCCGGGCTGATGAGGAGAAGGTCCAGGGCGTTGGCCCTGAGCTCGCCCCTGACGAGTTCCCACTCCTCGCGGTTGGTCGAGTTGACCGTGTGGGCTCTCAGCCCAAGTCGCTGTGCGGCGACGACCTGATTGCGCATGAGCGCCAGCAGCGGGCTGATGATCAGCGTCGGCCCCGACCCCGCCTCGCGCAGCAAAGCAGTGGCCACGAAGTAGACGGCCGACTTTCCCCACCCCGTTCGCTGGACGCAGAGGACGCGGGCCCGGTCGACCACGACGTCATGGATGGCCTCGAGCTGGCCCGGGCGAAAGTCGGCCTTCGCGTCAGCGGTCAGCGCGCGCAGGTACTCGCGGGCGGTGGTGGCGGTAGCAGCGGCCGTCGAGGTAGACACCTGGCCATGGTGGCAGGCGGGGCGGCGCCGGTCCGCGTATCGCTCAGCCCCCAGACGCGAGCGATGGAGTTTGGATCACCTGTCCACTCTGGGCGCTCTGCCGGGCGGCATCGAGGACCTCGGCAGTGGCAACCGCATCCCACGGGTTGACCGGAATCGGCCCTTCGCCCCGAACCGCGGCGGCGAAGGCCGGGTAGAACATGTCCCACGCTCCCCGCTCGGAGGGGAGCGGTTCGGCCTGTCCGCTGCGGAAGACCCGTCCCCAGCGATCGTCCGGCTCGACACCCCAGTTGGGGTACGTCGCCGGGATGTGCCCCTTCAGGGCCAGGGCTTCCTGGCCGTCCATATCCGGGACGACGACGTAGCTCGCAGCCGTCCCCGTCACGCGAAAGCGCGGGCCCGGTGCGTGCTGGCGCCAGCTGCCCCACAGATGCGAATGGACCCCGCTCGCGTGTGTGACCGCGAGAAAGACGTCGTCGTCAAGGCCTGGCGCACCGGCGCCGGCGTGCATTTCGGCGTAGACGGACCGAGCCGGACCGAACAGCACCAACGCTTGGTCGACCAGGTGACTGCCGAAGTCGAGCAGCGCTCCGCCACCCGACGGCGACGGCCCCGGGTTGGGAGCGAACCGCTCGAATCGGGACTCAAAGCGGAGCGGATGCCCGAGCACGCCGGCAGCAAGCGCCTTGCGAACGGTGCGGTAGTCCGAATCCCACCGGCGGTTCTGAAACACGGTGAGTGGACGACTCAGCTGTTCTGCCAGCAACACCGTTTGACGCGCCGAGGCCGAGTCGAGCGCGAACGGCTTATCGCACGTCACGGCGAGCCCGAGCCGCAGGGCACGCTCCGTCAGCTCAGTGTGCGTGGCGGCAGGCGTCGAGATGGCCACCGCCTCCGCGCCCGCCTTGGCAAGCTGCTCGAGCGAGTCGAACGTTGCCCGGCCGGGAAATCGCTCGGCGACCTCTCGACGGCGTTCCTCAGAGGTCGTGATCACACCGAGGAACTCGCATTCGTCCGCGCTCGCCAACAGCGGCGCGTGGAAGTTTCGTCCGCCGAATCCGAAGCCGGCCAGGCCGATGCGCACCGGGATCACGCTCAACGCGCCGTCCAACCTTGATCCATCGTCACCGGCGCGCCTGTGAAGGCCCGCCCCTCCGGACCCAAGAGGAACGCGACGACGGCAGCGACCTCCTCGGGCTCGATTAGCCGCTTGACCGCATGCGGCGCCAGGATCACATCCTCGAGCACTCGCTCCGGAGGCAAGCCGTGCACCCGCGCCTGGTCCGCGATCTGCTCTTCAACCAGCGGCGTTCGCACGTATCCGGGACATACCGCGGTCGCGCTGATTCCCTCCGCCGCGCCCTCGAGTGCAAGCGTCTTGACCAGACCCAGCAGGCCGTGCTTGGCCGACACATAGGCGGACTTGAAAGGCGACGCCACAAGTCCGTGAACCGACGCGATCGCCGCGAACCGTCCGTCGCCCGCTGCTATCAGGTGCGGCCACGCATACCGCGCCAGCAGGAACGGGCTGGTCAACAGCAGCGCGATCATCGCCTCCCAGCGTATCCTCGGGGAAGTCCGCCACCGGCGCAACGTGCTGAAACCCCGCGTTCGGGACCACCGCGTCCAGGCGACCGAAGCGCTCGAGCGCAGTCGCAACGGAGCGAGCGTTGCCCTCGCGTGTCGTCAGATCCGCGGTCAAGCCGACCTCGCCGTGAATATCTACGCCGAGCACATCCCAGCCGTCCCGACCCAAGCGCTCGACGATCGCCGCGCCGATCCCGCTTGCGGCGCCGGTGACCAGCGCGACACGATTCACGGGTCGACCCCCAATCGATGCTCGACGCCGTCACCGCCGCGGATAGATCGGGGAGCGCGCCGTGCAAGGGTCAGTGTCCTTCTCTTCGGATGACATGAATCCACATGCGTGTGCACTGCGACGGCCGACGGTCAGGGTAGTGGACTCACCCGAAGTTCCACAGCCGGTGGAGTCCGGTGCGCGTTCAACGGCCGATCGCTTGAGGAAAGTTGAAGTAATGGTCGGGGTCAACCCGCCTGCGAGTCGATACCAGTCGCGGGAGGTTGGTGCCGTAATACGCCTTCTGCCACCCTCTGAGTGAGGGGTCGATGTAGTTCTGATAGGCCTGTCCGGAGACGTGTGGACGCATCTTGGTCCAAGCCTGGTTGATCCAGGCCGCAGTGCTGCCGTTCCCGTAGTACTGGATGCAGAAAAGCTGCTCGCGGTGGACGAACGCAGTCTCGTCCGGAGCCACCCTGTTCACCGCCCCCCCGTAGGCATCGCACAGCAGGGCGCCTGAGCCGGATGCCTCCACCGCGGCCACCATCGCCGCCCGCCCGGCAGCGGAGAGCGGCTTGGCCACATAGTCGGACTTCGCGTTGAACACGTTGCGGGGCAGCACTCCGCCAGGCGCGGCACCCACCGTGTGGCAGGCGGCTACCGATTTGTTGGCGCAACCGGCCAGAAGCAG
Source organism: uncultured Solirubrobacterales bacterium (assembly GCA_963828535.1). GTDB lineage: Bacteria > Actinomycetota > Thermoleophilia > Solirubrobacterales > Solirubrobacteraceae > Palsa-465. Next base: position 374,071 of record CAWHEM010000002.1, on the reverse strand, counting down.
CTGCAACGGCAGGTACGCCAGGTCGAAGTGGCTGCTCAGGTTTGCGCCGGGTACGGCGAGGAGCGGCTGGAGCAGACCGCGCAGCTGGGCGGCGGAACCCAGATGCTGGCCGTTCGCGCTGATCGAAGGAGGCCCACCTGAGTTCAGATGCAAGATCGACGTCGTTTTATCGGTGGTGTGCGGAGCCCAGGATTGCCACGCTGCGATGGCCTCGCTCGCCGACTGCCAGGGCCACGTGACGTTGAAGTACGCGGCACTCGCTGGCAGCGGATGAATGCCGAAGGTGAATTCGGTAACGATGCCGAAATTGCCACCGCCGCCGCCTTTCAGTGCCCAGAGCAGATCGGGGTCGGTGCGCTGGTTGACCGTGCGGAGCCGACCATCGGCGGTCACCAGCTTGACGGCGACCACGTTGTCGGCTGTCAGGCCAAAACGCCGTCCCGCCAAGCCGAACCCCCCGCCAAGCGTGACCCCGGAGACGCCGACCGACGGACATGAACCCGCCGGAAGCGTCGCTCCGGCCTTGGCCAGGGCGGCGTACACGTCGATCAACTGCGCGCCGGCACCGATCGTCGCCGTGCGGGCCCGCTTGTCAACCTTGATCGATGCCAGCTTCCGCAGGTCCAGCACGACTCCGTCGGAAAGGGTCGAGTATCCGGCGTAACTGTGACCGCCCGAGCGGGCGCGCACGGGCAGATGGTGTGCGACCGTGAAACGAACCGCGTTCCGAACATCGAGCGAGTCGACAGGCCGCGCCACGGCGGTCGGGACCACCCGATCGAAGCGTGGGTTGAAAAGCTTGGCGGCCGCGGTGAAGCCCGGCTGACCTCGCTCGAACACATGTCCTCGGATCGCCTGTTGCAAACTATGCGGGAGCGGCGGTCCCGGCCGACGCGTACGCGGCGCTGTCCGCAAGACAGCTTGCGTGGTGCTCTGTTTGACTCCGATGCCGCATCCCAGGCCGGTGACCGCGAGGCCGGCCGAGCCGGCACTCACGAGAAACGCACGGCGACTGATCAGCTCTTTCGCCTCGGACGCCCGATTGCCGGGATCGTCGGCGCGATCGTCTTCCGTCAGCATCTGCCGTTGACCCTGGCTTGGCACACGGCGCTGTCGGAAGTCACGCAGCCTCCGGGCGGAAATGCGCAACGGCCGGGCACCCCGGCGGTTCGCATCCGAGCATGTCGATCGGTGGCGTAAAAGCACATGCATTGCTGCTGCCGCAGGGGCTCCCCTGTCTCAAGTCGGTCAGCTTACCTGCGGGAAAGAAGCCCCCGCAAGTGGGTTGACCGGCGGTCAAGCGGCACACCCGAGCGTGAAGTGGGTGATGGATAGGGAGCCGTTCTAGCTCCCGCGGCGTCGGGCGCTAGCCTTGCGGCATGACGGGGCGGGCCGCTGGGCGAGTGGTTCTTGTGGCGATGATCACGCTTAGCGTCTCGGTGCCCTCGCGCGCGGCGGTGCGAAACGACCGGATCGCGTGGGCGACAATGACAACGAATCGGCTCGACCTTTACTCGAACGACCAATACGACCTGTCCACGTTCGCACCCACCGGCGGCCATCGGCGGACGATCGGCGATTGCGTGACCAACGACGACTACGGCCGCACGTTCGCATGCTCCGGCTGGGCCCACCTCAGCTTCTCGAACGATGGACGCCGCATGGCGTGGAGCACCGCGAATGCAAATGACCACGGTGGCGAGTTGGTTGTCGCCGCTGGCGACGGTTCGGCCCCTCACGTGGTCGGGCACATCGGCGAACTGGACGTGCTTGGCTCGTTGTCGCCCGACGGGAACCGACTCGCGTACGTGCGATTACAGGCACCGGGGCCCGGCGGCGCGGGGGCGAGCCTCGGGGCAATCCTCACCAGCAATGTCGACGGCGGTGGCGTGCGGGTCCTCTACCGTGGCTCCGACGGGCGCGCCCCAGCCTGGACTCCGAACGGGCGCCGGCTCCTGTTCACGCGGGGCAACACCATCTGGTCGATGACCCTGGGTGGCACCGATCTGCGGCGAGTCGCCAGGGGCAGCCTCCCGGTGCCGTCTCGCGACGGGCGCCACTTTGCATACCTGTCCAACGGGGCCATCTTTGTCGCCGCGCTCGACGGTCACGGCGCACGACGGGTGCCCCTGCGCGGCCTCAGCGGCACCGTGGACGAGACGGTGTTCGCGCCCGACGGGAAGAGGCTGGCGTTCGCTGAAGGATGCGACAGCTCCGACGGGCAGGGCCCAGCCGAATGCCTCTATACGGTGTCCCTCGGCGGTGGCCGGCCGCGCCGGGTCGCGCAAACTGCCGGTGGCTACTTCCCTCCAGATGAACTGGGACTGGCCTGGCGAGCGCAGCGCTGATCCTCGCCGAGCGAGATCGCGCGCTCGACGAGGACGTCTGCTCGCGGATGTCGTGCCACCCTGCTCGACCCTTCAGGACCCGTCGCTCGTTCTCCACGGCGCCACCTCATCGTTCCTCGGTGCGCAGCTCTCTCCGCGGCCCGGCCAATCGCTGGGCACCACGTCGATTCCGGCAGGGTCAGCACGGCCAGACATCGGAAGTGAAGATCACCGCTCCACCCCATGGAATCTGGACGACGATGATCTCGGGTGCTTGACCGCGTTGGCGACGCTCGAGCGCCTCGCCGACGACAGGACCGCGGCGATAATGGTAGGCAGCCTCGACCAGCAGCCGGCGGGCGTGAGTGGAACCGGCCTTGGTGATCGACCCGAGCCGGCGTTGCTGGCCGGTGGTGTGCTCAGAGGGAACGATCCCGAGATAGGCCGAGAGCTGGTCGGGATGATCAAAGCGCTCCCACTCACCGATCTCCGCGCACAACCCGACCGCGGACAGCGTGTCAATCCCGCGCAGGCACCGAAGCCTGGCCACTGTGGGCGCGCATGGGGCAGTGAGCGCGAGCTGCGCGAGGTCGGCCTCGACCTGACCGCGGCGAGCGATCAGCACATCATGAGCGTGCAAATAGTCAGCCAGTGTCGCCTGGGAAGCGTGATCGGCGAACCGCACCGAGGTCAACCACGAGCGGTGCTTGCGTGTCCACGCCTCACCCGTGCCCTCCCAGTAAATCTCGCGACGCAACAAGAACCCTCCGATCCGATGGCGGGCGCGCGCCAGGTCCACGCGAATGTCCTCGCGGCAGCGGACCAGATCGCGCAGCTGCTCACGCTCCACAGACGGGATCGTGACCAGCGTCAACTCGCCCGCCGCCAGCAACCTCGCCAGCCGGATCGCGTCACGTTTATCGGTCTTGACCCTGTCCGCCGGCGGACGCTCGGTCCTGCCCGGCGCGCACACCCGAGCTCGAGCCCCTCCGCCAGAGCACGCCGCGCCAACCCATAGCCAGTGGGACCAGCTTCATAGACCATCCGCGCCGGCCGCTCCACCGCGCGCAGCCACGGCAAAAGCTCATGCGGGCGACCGACCACCCGCTTCGTGCCCACCTCGCCCGTGGCCTGATCAAACACAGCGAACGTCGACTCGCGAGCGTGCACGTCCAGACCGACCCAACGGATACCGTCAGGCATCGGCACTCCTCTCGTGGATTGTGGGCCCCGCGCCGAGGGCGCAATCCTCAGCGCGAAGACTTACCCCGCAACCTGCGCGGGGAGTGCCAGCCACTTCGACAGCCAGCCAGCCGCTCCTCCATACCGTCTGAAGCGCTGCGCGACGTGAGGTACTGGGCGGGGGATAGCGATCGTCGGGATCGTGTCAGTTGGAGGTCCAAACGCGGTCGGGCTCGTCGGTGGCGATGAGCGATCGGCATCGCGGGTTGGCGGTGTTGGAGGCCGCGGGGTGTGAGCAATCCGGAAGTAGAGGCGCGGGTGTGCGCCGAGATGACGCATCGCAGGCACGCGGTCGTCTGATGGTGCGAGAGTGAACCGGCGGCGCATGTCGGTATGTTGCAACGTGGACCATGAGGATTCTTCGCTCACGGTGTCGCACGTATGCGAGTGCCGGGCTGGCCAGCATGGCTCTCGTGCTCGCGTTGTGCCCGGTCGCGTTCGGGCACACTGCGGTGAGAGCTCGCGGTTGCGCGCCGGCGCGGTTCACGTCAGCCGGCTCCAAGCCCGCGGCGGTCTCCGCTAGGGCGATCGCGCGAGACGCGAACATCGTCGTGCTCCAACTGCGGTTGCGCAACGGCGGCGAGAACACGATCGTGTGCGCTAGGCGCTCGGGCAAGTTCTTTTACTTTGTCTCGCCCCACGCGTCCTTCGGCTCGGAGGGACCCCCCGAGGTGTATCCCGGTCATGCCGCGGTGGCGGGTGCGCGTGCGGCGGCCGTCGTCGTCGGCGCCGACGAGGCGGGGCCCTACGAAAGTATCGTCGTGCTCTCGGTGAGCGGTAATCGCGCCAACCGGAATGCCGTGTCGATCAATACGCAGGTGTGGGACCCGAGCTACCCCAGCGCACCGCTGGGTGCCGCCGCCGTTGCGCTCCGGCCAGACGGGGCGGTCGCTGTGGGCGTGTGCGACACGGCAACGGTCGGCGGCGTGTGTAGCGGCGCCTCGCCCTGGCAGGCGATCCTCGCCGTCCAGGCGGGCTCCAGCTCGATCACGACTCTGGCTCAGGGTGCCGACGTCAACGCCGCGTCGCTTGCTCTAACCGGCTCGCAGCTCACCTGGACGCAGGGCGGCCAGATGAGCGCTGCGCAGCTGCCATAGCCGCCGCACCGCCGCCGCGTCGCGATCGGGCCAGGCTCCAGGCGCTCACGCTCAGAGCGTGACCCCCAGTAAGTCAGACGGTTGCCGACGATCGCTCCCACGCTCTGCCGCTGGCTGCGCGAGAACTGCGGCGACAGAGCGTGTGTCGGTCGCGCGCCGGCGGCGGACACTCGCTTTACGCGCATTGCGATCGCAGAGCCAGCGCCGGCTTCAGGACGTTCGTGGGTGGGCAGGAGCACCGCAAGGAGGGCCGATGAATTCGCGGCATCGCCGCGCCCCCATCCGGACCGAGCACAAGCGCCAGGAGACCGGCCTCGAGGGCAACCGCATGAACGTCGGTCACGCGCGCGAGGAAGAAGCGCCCCTCGAGCACGCGCAGGTTCTGATGTCCAGCGGACGGCATCGAGATCACGCGCCGGGATCGACCCGGTAGCGCAGGTGCGTGACTCCGGGCGCGTCGAGCACGCGCGTCAGCTCGAGCTCGACGCACCCGTTCGTTGATGAGCTGGTCGCGGTATTCGGTCAGCACCCGGATCTCGTGCGCCTGCTGATCAAGGAACGCTACTGGCAGCGCATCGATCCCTTCCCGCAGCGCGGCCCGCGCGATCGCGATGGCATCGATCGGATCTGACTTGCCTGGCTCGCGTACCGCCGCCTAGAGGTTTCCGTCAGCCCGGGCGCGACCCGGATCACTCGATCACCGCTAGCGACCAGCCCGCGCTCGAAACGACCGGAGACGTGCTGGCAGTCCTCCACCGCCCACACCCGCTTTTCGTCGAGCTCGCCCGTGAACCGCAACGCAGCGAGCGTCCCTTCGTCAGCGGCGGGATCGTCAACTGGCCTCGCACAGCTCCAGTTCTCGCATCGAGCGCCACGAGTGTGTGTGAGCGCTTGTGGTGTCTGCCCCGATCACGATCATCTGCACCGTCCCTTCGTTGGATATGGCCGACGGAGCGGCTCTCCGGCGGACACACCTCAGTTGGGGCGATGCCACGCTCCTATCAAGTCACGCCGGCGATCCTCGGCGGCGGCGGGCGACACGGCAAAAGCCGGTCAGACCCAAACCAGGTCGACAGGCGAATAGAGAGTCAGCCCGCCGCCGTCCAAGAGCCAAACCGACGAGCCGGACGACACCGACCGCCGGACCCTCAGGTTCTCACTGAGGCGAACAGCAGGGCAGGTCCGGTCGTCCTATTACGTCGGAGTCTTCCGCCAGATGGCCCAATGCAGGGCGCGCACGACGTGAATCTCAGGCTGGCCGAGGCCTGCTTTCGCGAAAATTCCAGGCCGTCGTCGGCTTCGGCCGTGACGGCGGATGCTGCACGCGCAGGGGAGGCGGGTGCCGCGTCCGCGCGCGACTACCTGGCGGCGACGCCGGCCGCGAGTGCCGTGCAGCGGGCTCTCGTCGATCGGCTGGCCGGCGGCTTGGAAGCCGGCGGCGGCGGCGCGGAAATGGTCGATCGCGGCGAGGGTGTCGCCATCGGCCTGGGCGCGGTGGCCTTTGACTTCGGCGAAGGCTGCGTCCCATGCGGGGAGGCGCATCACGACGGTGGCGAGGTACTCGGACTGTTGCTGCCATTGCTCGGCGCGCTCGGGGTCTCCGGCGCGGGCTGCGGCGATTGCGGCGGGTACGGCGAGCGTGATTCTGCAGCCGGGGCAGGTCTCAATCGGGCCGCGGACGGCGGCTTCGGCTTCTTCGACGGCGGCGAGGGCGGATTCCGGGTCGGTGGCGGCGATGATTCGGGTTCCGTAGATGCGGTCGAACAGGTGAAATCCGACGTCGGATTCGCGGGCGACTGCGAGCGCCTCATCGAGGAGCGCGATGGCCTGCGGTTGCCGGCCGCGGTAAAGCGCGATTTGGGCGCGGCGCTGCAGCGCGAACGCCTCGCCGGTGGCGGCGGCGATCGTGTGGTGGAGCTCCACTCCCGCGGCGAGATCGTGGTCGGCGGCGGCGAGCTGTCCGGCGAGGAGCTTGGCCTCGCCGCGGATCGTGATCGCGAACGCGTGGCCGCGCGCCGCGCCGAGTCTCTCGGCCTCGGCGGCGAGGGCGCTCGCGAATGCGATCACGTCGGCGTATGGCCGCGCGCCGTACAGGAGCCGCTGGGTCATGCACAGCTGGCCGTCGAACACGCTGACGGCCAGTTCGGGTAGCCCGCGGGTGTCGTGCAGGTCGGCGACGACGGTATGGCGCAGATCGCCGCGTGCGTGCGCGGCGGCGGCGTGGGCCCATGAGGCGACTACGAGTGCCGACGAGTCACCGGACTGCAGCGCCAGTCGCCGGGCTTCGGCGGCCTTCGCCGCGCCGATTTCGGGGTCGCCGTAGCCGAGCGCCGCAGCGCCGCAGAGCGCGAGCGCGAGTGCCAGGCGACCCTGGACCGTGTCGGGCCTCACGCCTTCGAGCATCTGAAGGCCACCTGGCGGATCGCCGAGCTTGATCTGAGCCAGTGCCTGCTTGGCCCGCAGCTCGTGGGCCGCGGATCGGTGCGCGACGCGGGCGGCGGCGGCATACGCCGCCGGCGCACCGGCGTCGCCGATCGCGTCCAACGCTTCGGCTTGCAGTGACAGCGCCTCGCCGTGGTGTGGCTCCTGATGGAGCAGCGGCCCGAGATGGGCGAGCGCATCGCGATACGCCCCGAGTCCGACCGCCTGGCGGGCAGCGGCCAGAAGCCAGCCGCTCGCCTCGTCGGGGCGCCCGCCGGCAAGCCAATGTCGGGCGATCAGACCCGGCGCCGTGCCGGCATCCGCCAGCCTGGCGCGGCGTCGCGATGGGCGGCGAGCATCTGGTGCGGTGTGAGCTGCTCGACGAGCGCCTGGCGGACGAGTTCGTGGCGAAAGCGGTAGCGCCCGCCGGCGACGACCAGGATCCCGGCGTCGAGCGCTCGGTCGAGCAGCGCGAACGTGTCCGATCTCCTCCAGGCCGGTCAGCGCGACGACGCCGGCGGGATCGAGCGCATCCCCCGCCAGCGCGAGCCGCCTCACCATCGCTGCGGTGTCCTGGTCGAGTTCGAGGAACCTCGACGCGATCGCATCGCGGGCGGTCGGCAGCAGCGCCGGGACACCCGCCACGGCGCTGCGCGCAAGCTCGAGCGTGAGGAAGGGGTTGCCCTGCGCGAGATCGATGATCCGATCCACCACCTCACGCGTGCGCGGCGTTGTCGCGCCCACCGCCACCAGCCTGGCCGCGTCCTCGCGCTCGAGCGGTCCGAGATCGAACTCAAGGCGCTGCCGCCACGCGCCAGCCGCTGCACCCCACCGACCAGGACCTCGGGCGCCGGCTCCGGCCGATAGGCGAGCACGGCGAGGACCGCGCTACCGCCGAGCGATCCGAGGTGCAGGAGCAAGTCGATCGTGGCTTCGTCGGCCAGATGCGCGTCATCGACGATCACGGCGACCGGAGCGCCATCGCTCGCCGCCAACAGCAGGCGGCGGAACGCTCCGATCACCTCGTGGCGTGTCAGCGACCGCTCCAGCCTGACAGCCGGTCCAGCCACCGCAGTCAGCTCGGCCAGTACCGACCGGCCGTGTCCACCAGCAGCCTCGAGTGACGCGCGGTCGGCGGCGATCAGCTGCTCGACCGCGCTCGAGATCGGCGCGTATGGACCGGCGGCCTCGCTCGCGTCCACCGCGACCACCACCCAGCCCTCCGCGCGCGCCACGATCGCCAGCTCCCGGCAGAATGCTGTCTTGCCGATCCCAGCCACACCGCGCACCGCCAACGCGCTACGCGCCGCCTCATGCTGGGAGCGCAGCACGGCCGCGACCCTCGCGAGCTCCAGTTCGCGACCGACGAAATCGGGCTCGGTGACGGCCAGTCCTGAGACGCACTCGTCATAGATCGCCTGCGTGCCGGCGCTCGGCAGGATACCCAGCTCTCGGCGCAAAGCACTGCGCAACCGACCGTACGCGCGGATCGCCGCAGGGCGGCTGCCGTTCGCCAGCTCGCGTCGCATCAACTCCTGGCATGCCGGCTCATCGGTCGGCTCGACCTCCACCAGCCGCTCCCAATCGCCGCTTCGGCGCAGGAGCTCCAAACGCAGCGACCGCAGGCGCTCCCGCGGCGCCTGGGTCCACGCCTCATAGAGCATCTCGGGCAGGAGATCCCCGGCGTAGCTCGCGGCAACCTGAGCGCAAGCCGCTGGATCGTTACCGGCGAGCTCCGCCAGAGCGCGGGACTCGAAGTACGCGGCGTCGGTCTCGACCGCCGAGCGACCCGAACAATACGACCTGTCCACCGCGCAACGCGACCGCGTCGGCGCTCGCGAGCGCCTGTCTCGCGTGATGGGCGGCCTTGCGCAAGTTCGCAGCACCGGCCTCCGCACCAAGACGGGGCCACAAGGCCTCGATCGCCTCATCGCGCGTCAGGCGATGCGCATCGGCGAGCGCGAGCAGCGCCACCAGCTCGCCCGCGCGACGCGACGGCCACTCGTCCACGACCACATCGTCGTCGCCAACCACCACTCGGAAGCGGCCGAGCAAGTCGACCCGGATCCCTCGTTCATGCGCTTCGGAGGCCATGCCCTCGCTCCCGAGAGTGAGCGTATACGAGGAACGATCCAGGAACGGCCGCGCGCGATTCTCAACTCGCCCGATTCCAACCAACAACGACTGGAGAACCGATGAAGGCGACGACACGAGAGCAGGCACCGATCGCGATCGAGGGCGACGGCGTTGAGCTGCGACTGCAGGAGATCGGCGGGGGGATGAGCGCTGGGTTCGTCCGCCTGCCCGCCGGGGCCGACCTACGCCCAGCCACGAAGGGCCTGCCCGACGACCTCTGCCAGTGCCCCCACTGGGGCTACCTGCTCAAGGGGCGAGTGAAGATGCACACCCGCAGTGGCGCCCAGGTCTACGAGGCCGGACAATCGTTCTACTGGGCCCCCGGCCACGCGCCCGAGGCGCTCGAGGACTCCGAATACGTCGACTTCTCGCCGACCGACGAATTCAACCACGTCATCGACCACATCACCTCCGGAGCCGCCGCGTCCGCGTGACGGAACCGCAAGGGCGATCAACTCGAACCCACGAGAGGCAGGCCGCAGATGCCGTATATCAATCATCGTGCGCAAACGTTGCGGGTGCTGTACACCATCGCCCGACGGTGGCCGGCATGAACATCGCACATACGAAGGACCTAGTGGCCGACGCACGCGGCCAAATCGAGAACCTCGATGACGAACAACTCGCCGCCGAGCTGGAGTCCGGGGCCATCACCCTCATTGACCTGCGCGAGCAGAGCGAACGCGAGCAGACCGGAGCGATCGCCGACGCGGTGCACATACCTCGCGGGCTGCTGGAGTTCTGCGCCGACCCGACACTTCCGGCGCACCGAGCTGAGCTCAAGCCCGACAGGCGAATCATCCTCTACTGCGCCGTCGGCGGCCGCTCGGCGCTGGCCGCCGCCACGCTTCACGACATGGGCTTCCCTCACATCGCGCACCTCGACGGCGGTTTCGAGCGCTGGCGGCAGGCGGGGCGCCCCGTCGCTGCGGTGACCGCCAACGACTGACGCGGTGCCCAACAAGTGGCTCCCGGAGCGCGGAAGTCCATACGGGCCTCGCTTCCTCGCCATTCTCGTGCCTCGCCACGCGTTGGCGGCCACCGCCGTGATGGGCGACGCGGCCCACTTGGTTTGAACGACAGCAGCGCAGACGACTCTCGCGCGCGCCCCTTCGGGCGGAATGCGCATCCGCCGGGCCGATAGACAGGCCCGATTTGCGGGGCTTTCTTGAAGTGGAGCCACCCGGGATCGAACCGGCGACCTCCTGCTTGCAAAGGCGGAAGCTGAACTGTGCCGAAGCCTCGGAACTGCTGGGCTTCCCTACTCGTGCGGCGCTTCGGAGCGCATCCAGAGTGGATCGGATGCGTGCGGATATGCGCGGATGTGCTCGGATATGGGCACCAAAAATAGGGTGCTGCCCAATGGACGAGAGGTCTCTGACGGCGAACCACGGCGCCTACTGCAGAATCCCGGCCGACACCTATCCGGTCACAGCCCAAGGCGGTAGTTGGGACGATCACGATGTCGCCAACGCAGTCGCCTGCCCGACTAATGGCGACGATAAGAGCGATCGCGCCGACGGCGAGCTCGCTTCACGGCTCGGAACGGCGACACTCGATCATCGGCCGAGAACGATCGATGACCATCGTGGGAGGATTGCACGGGTCTTACGACTGGGCACTCTCGTCAATTCGCGCGCCGCCGGGTCGACTCGCTGGCGTTGCGCTCGCGTGAGTAGGGGGCTGTGCGCTTGATGCGGTCGTAGATGACCTCGGTGCCCGCGAAACGATCGTGCCACCCGCGCCGCTCGCTGTCGCGCGCGATCGCGAGGATCCCAAGCCCGGCGGGGATCAGCGCGAGCGCTACCCCGATCAACCGTCTCACTGCGCAGCGCAGCCCGATCTCGTGTGAGTCGCCGCGGACGATGCGGATCGAGAGGAAGCGCATCCCCGGTGTCTGTCCCGACGAGCGCCCAGAATGCGACGATGACGCTGAGCGTCGCGGCGCCACCAAGGGCGCTGAGGACGGCCACCAGGACGATCGAAATCCTGCCGCCGGAAGCGGCGGGAACGACCGCGCTGACCATGCTGGAGGCCAGCGCGTACACGACGAACGCCAGACCGAAGTCGACGGCCGCCGCGGCGAGCCGAGTGACCAGCCCTGCCTGGTCGGTCTCGGAGTCCGGAGTGCGATGGCGCACGATCCGCTCCACAGAGTCGTCAAGTGTCTCGGTGAGACGCGTCAGGCGCACGCCGACGTCGGTGACCAGGCCCGCGCCCTGAGCGGTGATCGCGGCTCGAACCTCAGGCGCCTCGGCGATTCGCTCGACCAGCATCTGCGCCTGGTCGGAGGCGAGCACCTCCTTCCACGCCTGCGCCGCGGCCTCGGAAGCGAGCACCTGCCGGACGACCCGGGAGATCTCCTCGGCGCGGAGATCGGAGGCGAATGCTTGATCCTCGACGGCACGGTCGATCGCGCGTCGCACCGCCGGGCTCTTCAGCGCACGGAGGATTGCCTCCTCGACGGCCTCGTCGATCGCCGCGTCGACGCCAGCGGCATGGGCGACGCGCTCGGCACCGCGGGCGCCGGCCGAGAGCAGACGCGCCACCGCCGGCTTGGAATGTTCGTCCTGAATCCGGGCCGGAGCGCTTGGAGGGGTCGAAGGCCACCGACCCATACTGCCTGCCCCCGAGCCGTGGCGCATCCCCCACCTGCCTGATCGGGCTCCCCGCGGACGCCGCAGGACGCACTTGGCGTCCCGCAACACCGCAGGGCGAACACCCGGTCCTCGCGACGAGACCCCCCTTTCATGCGGCAGGCCCGTGACCGGCTTCAGCGCTCGCGAAACTCCCCTGCCGGCAGCTGAGGGCCGCCATCGCCGGATGCGGGTAGAACCAGGGTGCAATCTCGCCGGGCTCACGAGCGCATGCCTCGAGAGCGATCGTCGCGACCCTCCCGAACCTGGCGAGCGCTACGGCGGTGACGATCCGAGCGTGAGGCACGACGCGAGCGGACAGGTGCGAAACCCGGTGCGGGGCTTTCGCGATGGAGCCAGCCGGGATCGAACCGGCGACCTCCTGCTTGCAAAGCAGGCGCTCTCCCAACTGAGCTATGGCCCCGCGGGGCCGAGTTTAACCGCGTTGTGGGCGCGGGAGCCCAGGGCCGAATTGCCGGCCCGCTGGCCCGGCCCGGCGGAGCTCAGCCCTCGAAGTCGAAATCCTTTGGCGGACGTTGCTCGAACCAGAGGCGATCGTGGTCAGGAGTGTCCTGGAGGAACTCGGGGGTCTCCTCGAGTACATCCTCGCCCTCCTTGTTGGACTCCGCCTCAGGCACTTCGTCAATCTGGTACTCGACAGTCTCGCCACCTAATGGCTCAGCGGACGGCGCCGGCGAAGCCGGGGCGGCGTGCGGCGGTGGGGTGCCAGGATGATCGTCCTCGGCGAACGGGTCACCCAGTGGGTCCTCAGTGAAGGAATCGTGAGTCTCCTCAGACGGAGCGGAGAACCGTGGCGGTGGCGGGTCAGCGGCCAGCGGTGGCTCGTCGGCCAGTGGTCGCTCGTCGGACAGTGGCAGCTCATCGCTGGCCGAGGGAGCAGCCCGATCAAACATCTCCGAGGGGGAGTAGTGGCGCTCCTCGGGCTGATCGCTGAAACCATCGGGCTCGTCCCCAGCCGCCTGCGCCCAACCCTGCTCGGCCTCGACGTCGTAGGCGAGCTCTCCGGCGTCGGCGGCGGCGGCCTGCTCCGGGTCCGGACCTCTGCGGACCGGGCCCAGCGCTTCGTGCTCCGCACGCTCGACTTCGGTGGGGTCGGCTCCTCGCCGTCGCTTGAGGTCGAGGTGCTCGCGGATCGCGTCGTCCAACAGACCCATGGTTAAAACCTTACTCGCCGGGGACCACGTTCGCTGTTTGCGGCTGGCCTCGCACGGTCTGATTCTTGCCTTGCCGCTTGGCTGCGTAGAGTGCCGCGTCGGCCGTCCCCACGAGCAGGTCTTTATCGCCGTCGGACGAGGCCGCGACTCCCAGGCTGGCAGTCACCCGCAGGGGCCCATGGCCCTCTGGGCCGGGGATTTGCAGGCCCTCGATCGCGGTGCGCAGACGCTCGGCGATGGCGTACGAGCCCTCCAGATCCGTGTGCGGAAGGATGACGGCCATCTCCTCCCCACCGTACCGCGCCGGGGAGTCGGCATCACGGGATGTATCCCGCAGCACCCGGGCCACCTGCTTGAGCACGACATCACCCTGTTGATGGCCATAGGTGTCGTTGATGGCCTTGAAATTGTCGAGGTCGAGCATGATCAGGCCGACCTGATGGTGATAGCGGCGGACCTGCTCGACCTCAGCCGCAAGCAGATCCTGGAATCTGCCGTGATTGGAGAGGCCGGTGAGCTCGTCCGTAACCGCCTGGCGGCTCACCTGCATGTGCAGCTCGACATTCTCCAAGGCCACGGTGGTCTGGGCTGCGAGCGATCGCAGCAGCTCGCGGTCATCGTCGGAAAACGCGTGACCGGAGCGCGCCACGGTAATCAGTGCGTGGGCGCGCTCGTCTGGCCGGCCTCCTCCCAGCGCCACCGACATGACGCTGATCTCAGCCGCCGCCTCTCCAAGCGCTTCGCTGGTGAGCGCAGCACGCTCAGCCTCATACACCTGCTGCTCCGCCCCCGCCAGCGAGCCCACCCGCGCCGTCTCCATGAGTGGCTGATCGGGGGCGGCGCGCGCACTGAGACGACCGCGGTCGGCCTGAACGGCGTCCATCGCCGTCTTCAGCGCCAGTTCGAGCAGTGCGGGACGATCCAAGTTCGAAGCGAAGGTCTCACCGATCCTGCGAATCGACTCGCGTAGTCGCCCGCGTTCCTGCGAGAGCTCCTCCATTCGGCGAGCCAATTGAGTCGACATGTTGTTGAACTCGGTGCCCAGAGAGGCGAAATCGTCGCGGCCTTCGCTGGGAATTGACGCCGAGAAGTCGCCGCCGCCTAGGCGGCGTGCGGCCTCGAGGAAACGGCTGATCTGGCCCTGCAGAGCCCGGGAGGCCAGAACCGAGAAGGCAAACGCCAGCAGCAGAAAAGCGGCGATGAAAACCGCCGCGACCACACGGCTGGAATTGACCGAGTTGGCTGTCACCGAGCGATCCGAGAGGACGGTCACTTTGACGGGAGCTTCGCCGAATCCAGGAAAGGACTGCGTGACCGCCCGATAGTTGACCCCACCGAACGTAACCGCGCCGGTGCGAGGCAGCGAAGCCGGCACCGAGCCGGGGGGTGAGCTTCCCAGCGTGCGTCGGCCCTGGCGCACGACGACGCGAACCCCGGAGGTGCTGCTGAGATCCCGGGCCAGTTGTGCGGCGGTCAACGTGGAGGCGGTGACCGCGATCGAGCCGGCCCCGCCGCGATCGAGCTTGGCCCTCCCTGGAGCCACGGCACTGCGATCGCCAACATCGGCGATCACCGCGTGGCCACGGGTGAGCGTGATCCGCTCCAACCCGGCCTGACCTGCCAGCGCGGACAGACGGGAGCGGAGATTTGTCGTCGTTCCGGAGCCCAGGCCCTGCGCGATCGTCCGCGCGTCCGCCTTTGCCGCGGCAGCCTGAGTTTCGTACAGGCTCGCCGCCGCACTTGCCAGGCCGCTCGCGCGCGCATCAGTCTTTCCTTGCTCGCTGTCGCCGATGAGGCGGAAGACGAGAACGCCGACCGCGATCATTGGCACGACCACGATCAGGACGAAAAAGCTGGTGAGTCGCGTACGGAAGCTCATGTGGATGTCCGAGCCGTGTTGAGCCTATCGGCCGGGAATCGCATTCTCGCAAGCGCCGAACCACTCGACCGACGTGCAATCGGCGGCCCCTCCGGGGCTAAACTGTGCGTGACCGCGCGGTAATCCGCCGCCGCACGGGGCTATAGCTCAGTTGGGAGAGCGCCTGGATCGCACCCAGGAGGTCGGGGGTTCGAGTCCCCCTAGCTCCACTACGAAAACCTCGCCTTTGCGGGCTTTCGTTTTGGCTGATCAGGCTGAGCGTCATCCTCGGAGCTACTACGTGACGTTTGTGGACCACTTCCGTGGACCACGGGGTGCTGCATCGCCCTCGTCGCCGCCGATTTCGGCAGGCTGAGGGCTCGGCGCGAGCGCCGCTGGCGGCATCTTCTCGCGTGCCGCGGTCGGAACGTGGGTGGCCTCTCCGGCGGTTGCCAGGAGGTCGTCGAACGCTTGGTGAACCTGCTTGCGGCTGAGCCGCTGATGGACCTGCGCATAGACCTCGAGGGTCGTGCGCGAATCCTCGTGTCCAACCTGTCGCATCACATACGGGAGCGGCGCTCCCGCCTCGATCAGCAGGCTGATGTACGTTCGCCTGAGCGCATGTGACCGCCGGGCGCAGAACGCGCTCTCTGGGGACGGCTCGCTCTCCAGGCCCTTAGCTGCTCCATGACGTCGAGGCTGAGATCGACATCGCGGACGCCGGACGTTGTCCTTGTCTCGCGGGCGGCCGCTCTCGGTGGCGAACACGAACTCGTCCCGGGTGCTGCTCGGCTGCCGCGTTCACGGAGCTGTCTGAGGTGGCCGGACTTCTCGCGGCCGATCTGCAGCGGACATACCGCCCCGCCCGAGTAGCTGGGTAGCGCGAAAGCCTGACGGAAGTCGCCGAGGCCGCTCGCGCTACACGAGCATCGACTGCGCGCCGCAAGCCCCGAACCTCACGCAGCTGGCATTGGGGTATCCCTCCTAACCTCACGATCGACTGACGCGCAAATCCGTCGGCTCTCTCCAAGCCTAGGAGGAGAGCAGAGGGCTAGTGATCCGATCGGCTTGATGCGAAAGGCCATCCGCCGGTCTGTTCCGCGCTCGGTGCGTAGATGATCGCCTTGCCTCGCCGCGATCGAGCTCGGCGAAGTCAGGCGAATGTGTCGGGTCCAATCCTGAACTCACGGACCCGACGTGCCGAGCCGCGGCCGAAATGGCGCGGGGGACGCCGCGTGGCCAGGACCCCAAGCCTCACGGCAGCACGAGCAACCTGCGCTTCCGTGCCGGCCCCAGGAGACGCCGGAAAGATTGACGGCGGTCGATCGAGCTATGCTAGGATTGTTTCTATGGAGGTTCATCTATGTATCTGGAGGTCTTGGTGATACCGGTACTCCGTCCCCATCTCGCGCTGACGGTCTCAGACGTCGAGCAATCGATCCCCTTCTATGAGGCGCTGTTTGGTGTTGCGCCCGAGAAGCTGAAGCCGGGCTACGCCAAGTTCTCGGTCGCTGAGCCTGCGCTCAACTTCACACTGAATCGAGGCGAGCGCACGGGTCTCGGAGCGTTCAACCACGCGGGTATCCAGGTGGCCTCGACGGAGGACGTGCTGGCGGCCAAGGAACGCCTGATGGCTGCGGGTTTGGTCGCCTTCGACGAGATGGATACGACCTGCTGCTACGCGCGCCAGGACAAGATCTGGGTTCATGATCCGGACGGAACACCCTGGGAGGTGTTTGCCACGCACAGCGATACCGAGGACGCTGGCGAGGGCCGCCGCCCGGAGCCTGACGGCCAGGCGTGCGGCTGCGCGCCCGCCATTGGGTCCCACTCAGAAGCTGCGGGCACGGCGCAAGGCTCCGAGGTGGTCGCGTGAACCCCGTCCTCCTCGCGGCTCTCATCGCCACGCGCCACGACGATCTCGAGCGGGCGGCCGGCTGCTGCACCGCGAACGCACAACACCTGAAGGAACTCAAGTACGCCTCATCGCGCCTCCCCTGGCCACGGCGGCGCCGTGGGGGGCTTGCGGTCCAGTCGAGCTGCTGCGCGGCCTAGAGCACTCTGGCTCTCGACGAATCACTCGATAGAGTCTGATCCATGGAACTGATCCTCGCGCCGAAACACAAACGCCCGAAGGGAGTCGTGTGTTGTGAGCCGCTCGTCCTGCCTGACATCGACCGCGCCGCAGCCGTCGAGATGGCCCAGGTCGCCAAGGCGCTCGCGGATCCGATCCGGATCCAGCTGCTCGATGTCCTTCGGAAGCACGCGGGCAAGGTGTGCGTGTGCGAGCTCGTTCCCCTCTTCGATGTCTCACAGCCGACGGTGAGTCACCATCTTCGGGTACTGCGAGAGGCGCGATTGGTGGGTTATGAGAAGCAGGGCCTGTGGGCGTACTACTACGTCCTGCCCGAAGGCTTCGAGCCGCTCGCCCGTTGGATCTCATGACCTGATGGGCGACCGGTCAACCCGACCTGCGGGAACGGAGGCCAGCGTGCCGTTTCCGAGCTCGCCCGAGGTCTTGCGGTACCGGCGTTCACCGACCGCCCAGAGGGCGGTAACCGCGCCGGCGTCGTCATCGATGCGCGAGGTCTTTCCGAGTTCGACATGCAGAGGATCGCCAGCGGTGTGGGCTGCTCCGAAACGGCCTTCCTCGTTCCGGACGGACCTCGCGTGTTCAGCGTGCGCTACTTCAGCCCCCACATCGAAGTTCCGTTCTGCGGCCACGCAACGATCGCTGCTGCTGTCGCGGTCACGGAGCGAGTCGGAGCCGGTCAGCTTGTGTTCAATACGGCTGCCGGACCGATTCGAGTGGACGCCGTCTGGCGTGCTTCCCGGTTCGTGGCGACACTGACGAGTCGGGCGCCGCACCTCGAGGACATATCGGCAAACGATCTCGAGCCCGAAACGCCCGGGATCAGAGTCACCGGCGCAGCGGTCCGCTTGCAGCAAGTCTGAGTCGGTCGGCCCTGCCTGACGCGCGAGTCTCTCTTATGCGCTGGGCGGCTCATAGAGATGCCAGGACAGCGTCGGTCGTCATGACCTTCGCGAACTCCTCGTTGAGGCTGGTCAGCGCCGTCTCGTGCATCTCCTCGGCGCTCCAGCGACGGCCGGTCGGGCCTGTGCGTTCAAACGTCGCCGTCGCGTCGCTGACGACGACGGCGCCGAAGTCGAGATTGCCTGCCATGCGGGTCGTGGTCGAGACGCAGTGGTCGGTCGTGATACCGCAGACAACGACGTCTTCGATGCCCTGAGCGCGGAGGCGCTGTTCGAGGTCGGTGCCGATGAAGGCGCTGTTCACGCGCTTGTACAGAACGGGCTCATCATCTTGCGGTGCGGCTTCGGGCTTCACCTCAAAGCCGGGTTCGCCCTCGGAGAAGAGCCCCCCCGGGGTGCTGTTCCTGTGCCGGATGTGAATGACCGGGCGCTCTGTGTCTCTCCAACCCTTCAGGAGCCGTGAGACGTTCGCCTCGGCATGCGGGTTGTTGCGTTTTCCCCACCTGGGGTGGTCGAAGGCCTTCTGGACGTCAATCACGATGAGCGCGGCGTTCTGGGAAAGCGTCACGGTCCGGCCTGCCTTTGCAAGGGTTGGAAACGACTTCGGAGACGCCGCCATTCAGACGATCCCGAGAGGCCCCAAGCGGGGCCGAACCGTCGCGATCCGCTCGGCGGGTGTCCATGCTCAGCTAGTGTACCTACTTGTAGGTACAATTCAACCTGAGACCACCATGCACGCGATGCAGTACGAAATCACCCTCCCCGCGGACTACGACATGGGGATCATCGAGCGCCGGGTCGCTGCGCGCGGGCCTCTCCTCGACGACCTCGCGGGCCTCGGCCTCAAGGCTTATGCCGTTCGCCGCCGGGGGCGCGAAGCCTCGGCAGTCAATGAGTACGCGCCGTTCTATCTGTGGAACAGCGTCGAGCGGATGACAGCGTTCATTCTCGGAGCGGGTTTCCGCGGCTTATGCGACGCGTTCGGCCGGCCCTCCGTGCGCCACTGGGTCGGCCTGACCTTCGAGGCCGGGAACGCCTTCGAGGCTAGGCCCCGGGCGGCCACCCGCACCGTCAACCACATGGGCCCCGACGACGAGCTGTCGCCCCTACCGGCCGGCCTAGACCTGGCTGCGCGCCATCGTGACCACCCTGATCTGCACAGCACGGCCCTGCTTCTCGATCCACACCATTGGGAGCTCGTTCGCTTCTGCTTATGGACGGGGAAGACAGCGGCGCCCGGAGCGCCAGGCACTCGCTACGAGGTGCTCCACTTGTCCGCTCCGGAACTCGAGGTGCTTCCTTCCGCCGCAGTGGTAGAGACCGGGCCCATGCTCAGGCGAACATGATTCTCCGCCACCGGCGCCGACACGCCGCGTCAGGGTCGGATGTGCCCAGCCCGACGCTCACGGCCATCACTCTGCCGCTGCTTGGGTCCTTTTTGGTCTCGATGGACGTCTCGGTCGTGAACGCGATTCAGCCCGCGGTGGGTCGGTCCTTCGCTAGCACCGGGGCGGCGGCCATCTCGTGGACGATCACCGCGTACGCGATCACCTTTGCTGCCACACTCGTGCCTGCCGGCCGCATCGCCGATCGGGCGGGGCGTCGTCGTGTCTTTACGGCCGGCCTCGGTCTCTTTGGTATCGGCTCCACCGTCTGCGGGGCCGCGCCCAACCTCTCGGTGCTGCTCCTGGGACGTGTCTTACAGGGCGCGGGTGCGGCCGCCGCGCAGCCGGCCTCCCTCGGGCTCCTGCTATCTGCGACTCCGTTGGGACGACGCTCGGTGTATGCGACCCGCTGGGGCGCGGCCGGTGCGGTCGGGATCGCGCTGGGTCCAGTGGTAGGCGGCGCGATCAGCGTGATCCTCTCCTGGCGCTGGGCATTCCTGGTCAACATCCCCCTCGTGGCGGTGGGGATCGTGCTCGCGCCGCGAGCGTTGCGCGAAACCGAGCGGCACCCCGGGCGGTCGCTGCCTGACCCAGCCGGGGCGATCCTGCTCGCCGGAGCGGCCGCCTCGATCGCGCTCGCCATCTCGCAAGCGACGTCGTGGGGGCTGACAAGCCCAAAAACCGATGCCGCGGGCTGCCTCGGCCTGCTGCTCAGTGTCGCCTTCGTTATCCGCTCAAACCGAGTCAAGGATCCGGTCTTGCATCTGGAGCTGCTCCGCGAACGGCGTCTCGCTTTCCTAACCGCCACGACGGTCCTCTACGCAGCCGGATTCTTCGGCCTCCTCTTCTCGTTCGTCCTGTTTTTGACCAATATCTGGAACCTCTCGACGGTCGAGGCCGGGTTGGGGATCGCGCCGATGGCGGCCGCCGTGGTCGCGCTCTCCTTCCGAGTTGGCAACCTCCCAGAGCGCGTCGGCTTCCGGCCGCCGCTCGCCGCCGGAGCGGCGCTCATCGCGATCGGCCTCACGATCAATGCCGCCATCGCGAGCGGGCGGTCCTTCCAGGCGTTCTGGGTTCCGATCGTGGTGGTCATCGGGACCGGAATCGCCCTCTGTTACCTGCTGCTCGGCGCGGCCGCCGTCGCAAATACCGCGGCATCCGATCTCGCCGCCGTCACTGCGATCAACCAGTGCGCACGTCAGCTCGGAGCCGCCCTCGGCGTCGCCTCGACAGTCGCGGCCATCGGAACCCATGCGCACTCAGTCATGCACTTCCACCTGGCATGGCTGATCTGTGCGGGATTCTCCGCGCTGGCCGCCGTATGCGCCGCTGTGCTGGGGCCCGAGCAGGTCGACCGGCCCCACTGGGTGCTGTTCTGGCTCAGCCGCGGTGCGCGCCGTGACAGCGAGGCTCGGCACAGCCGCGCGGACGATCTCGCCGATCGGGCTTGAAGCGCCGGCCAGATTCCCCGTGGTGGTCCGTACCTAATGGTAGGTACACTGAGTTTGTGGACGCGCCGTCAAGACTCATCTCCGCCACACAGGATCTGTTATGGGAACGCGGCTATGTAGGGACCAGCCCCAAGGCCATTCAACAGCGGGCGGAGATCGGCCAGGGCAGCATGTACCACCACTTTCACGGCAAGCAGGACCTCTGCGCCGCCGCGGTACGACGCAGCGCCGCCGATCTGCGCGCCGAGATCGAGCCAATCCTGTCCGGAAGCGGTTCCGCGCTCGAGCGCATCACCGCATACCTACGCCGGGAGCGCAAGGTCCTGCGCGGCTGCCGGATCGGTGGCCTCACCCAGGATCCGGAGATCGTCTCGCGCCCCGAACTCCGCAAGCCGATCGAAACCACGTTGCTGTGGCTGCAGGAGCGCCTCGCCGAAGTGGTCGCCGAGGGCCAGGCCAGCGGAGAGCTTCCCAAAACGATCTCGCCGCGTCAGACAGCGAGCATGATCAGCGCCGTGCTGCAGGGCGGATACGTCCTTGCGCGAGGCGAGAAGTCCGAGGCCGCATTCGGCGAGGCCGTAGACGGAGCCTTGGCATTGCTCGGCGCGATCACGCGACAGCCGCGCTCAGCGCCCGACCCAGATCCGAGCTGATGCAACCCACCACCCTCGGCATCGACGTCGCGGAAGTCGTCTCCACGCAGAGATTCTCAGGTCCGCGTCATCGGCGTCCACGAGGCGCATGCGAGCCGCGAGCCTCCATTACCCGACACTATCCTCGATTCCAAACCCCGTGGTGGGCTCGGTACCGCGCCGACGCGGAAGCAGGGGCCGCGCTCGGGGGGACGGAGTAGTCTCGCGCCATCCAGGTGGGTCGCAGGTTCTGAAAGGCGGAGGGATGCGCTGGGTGTTGAACGTGGTTGACCGCCATCGCCGGCTGGCGGTGACCTTGGTGCTGGTCCAGATCGCGGCGGCGTTGGTGATCGGGCTGTCGGGAGGTGGCGCCTCGGCGGGGATTGTGACCCTGCCGGTCAACGACCTGAACGCGTTGCTCGCACTCACCGGTTACCCAACCCCCACGCCGGCTCCCCTGCAGGAGAACCCCGAGCCGGTCCTCGCGCCCGGCCCGCGGGCGAACTGCGGACCCGGTTCGCACCCGCTGGCGGGGGTGCAGGGACGCGTGCCCGCCTCGGCGATCGACTCTGCCGACGGCTTATCCGGATGGACCTGCAACGTCTCGCCGATAAGTCACTTCGCGACGCCCGGCGGCTTCCGCGTCTGGCGCTACATCGATCTCCACGGTCACGAATGCGCGTTCTATGACACCTCGCTGGCGTCGCCGCTGAACGTGGTCAGAGTCGCCGCGGGACCATCGCCCGGCGTCGCGGTGCTCGACATGTCCGATCCGGCACACCCGGTTCAGACCGACACCCTCAGGTCACTACCGATGCTGGCGCCCCACGAGTCGTTGAATCTCAACTCACGGCGCGGTCTGCTGGCGGCCGAGCTCGGCAACGGAGCCACACTTCCCGGGCTGATGTCGATCTACGACGTCAGCCAGGATTGCCGGCACCCCGTGCTGAACGCGACCACGCTGGCCGCACGTTTCGGCCACGAGAGCGGCTTTTCGCCCGACGGCAACACGTTCTGGATCGCCGGAGGGGAAGGCATCGCCGCCGTCGACGTGAGCGATCCGCATCATCCGCGGACGCTGTGGGACGGCAACGTGTTCGCGCACGGGCTGAACGTCAACGACGACGGTACGCGCCTGTACGACGCCGACCCGATCAACGGCAATCTGGCCATCCTCGACGTCAGCCAGATCCAGGCGCGGGCGGCTCATCCGGTGGTCAAAGAGATCAGCCGGCTCACGTGGGGAACGGTGACCATTCCCCAGAACACGTCCCCAATGACGATCAACGGCCGGCGCTACCTGCTGGAGTTCGACGAATTCGGGTTCCGCTTCAGTGCCCTGCCGCCGCCGGACACGGTCGGCGGGGCGCGGATCATCGACATTACCGACGAGGCGCATCCCCGCGTCGTCTCGAATCTGCGGCTCGAGGTCAACCAGCCCGCACAGCACCGGGCCGCCGACGGCGATCCGTCGCCGCTGCCGCTGCCTCTGTTCACGTACTCGTCTCACTATTGCGCGATCCCTCGCGAGGTCAATCCAGAGATCGTGGCCTGCTCGTTCATCAACTCCGGGCTGAGGATCTTCAACATCCAGGATCCCCTGCATCCGCGTGAGGTGGGCTACTACATCGCTCCACCGCGCACACCTTCGGGCAACGGGGCGACGGGCGACTTCGCACTGTCGCAGCCTGCCTTCGTTCCCAGCCGGCGGGAGGTTTGGTACACCGACGCCACATCCGGGTTCTACAACCTCCGGCTGGACCCGAGCATCTGGCCGGATCCGACCGGCCCGGCACCAGTCCCGACGTCACGGCCACGGTGTAGGGCCGCCACCGGCCGGCTGGCCGGCTCCGAGCTGGGGCCGGTGGCGCTGGGACAGCGGCGTGGCGCGCTCCGCGCCAGCTCGCCTCGGTTCACGATCCGCGGGAACTTCGACGTGTTCTGTCTGCGCGGACCGGGGATCCGGGTCGGGTATCTGTCAGCGACAACGCTCCGGAGGCTGTCCGCCCAACAACGGCGCCGCTACGGCGGACGCGCCGTGATCGCCCTGACGGCCAATCGCCACTATTCGCTACAGGGCTGGCGCGCCGGCATGCGAGCCCCGCGGGGGCGAGACATCCGCCGCGTGCGCCTCGTCGCGGCCTACAAAAGCCGCGGTATCACGTGGTACCTGACGCGCGTCCATGGTGCCCACGGGGTGCTGCGGATCCGCCGCGGTGTGGTCACGCAGATCGGCGTTGCGGTACTCGGGCTGACCGACGGCGCTCACGCCCGCAGGTTCCTGGCCGGATTCCGCTGAATCCGATTCCAGGAGCGCTAGGGTCACTGCCATGGCCCGCGAAGCTCGCCGATCTGCCCAACGTTTGGATGAACTGCGCGCGCAAGCGCAGTACGCCCGCCAGCGCCGGGACCTCTACCAGGCGAAAACCTACGGTCCGCGGCTAACCAGTCCGGTGCGGATGCGTGAGCTCGAGCGCGAGCACGAACGGGCGCTGGCCGCCCTTCGGTTCGCCGAGTTGGAGGCCAAGCGCGAGCTCGAGAACCGCAGCCACGACTGAAAAGCTGACCATCCGGGGTAGGAAGTCACTCCCCCTCGGCGAATCTCCACGACATAGACCGGCGGCGGTGCCCCGAGCTTCAGCCGGGAGATGCTTCTGCCGATCAAGGACGTATGGTTGGTAAGCACCCCCGAGCCATGCCCTGGTCCTCCCTCATCCGCGCCGTCGGCGCCAAACGTAACCTCCCGGATATGCCGGGAGCGCAGGTTGGCGACTCGGCACCCGAGGAACCCGTCGCGGCTCGCCGGCCGATGATGGGCCTGAACGTCTCGCCGGTGCACGGGCGTCACTGCATCTGTAACCGCTGCGCGATGCTGACCGAGCGCGTCCGCATCCGCGACGCGGCCTGACCCACCGCGCACGCGCCGGAGCGAAGCGAACGCGCTTAGGCGACTACCGCGGAAAGTGCCTCCGCGATCGGCAGGTGGCCACGGTTGACATAGAGAATCCGGTGAGCTGACGCGGGCGTATTCAGAAGCGCGACGAGGACTGCGGCTACGTCCTCACGCGGAATCTCGCCGCGGAACGGCGCCTCCTGGAGCTGGACGTTTCCGGTGCCCGGTTCGTCCGTGAGTGCGCCCGGCCGGAGGATCGTCCACTCGCGGTCGCTGGCCTGCACGGCGGCGTCCGCCTGCGCCTTGGCGCGCAGATAGACGCTGAACACATCGTCCCCCGGCGGGGGGTTCTCCGCCCCCACGGCGCTGATGATCAGATACCTGGGAACGTCGGCTCGGGTGGCTGCCTGGAGCAGCTTGATCGCGCCGTCGCGGTCGACGGTCAGCTTGCGCTCCGCTCCGCTGCCCGGACCGGCGCCGGCGGCGAACACCACCGCCTGGCAGCCCGTGATGGCGTGAGCCACCGCGTCGATCGCTTTCGCGCTCGAGGTCGCAGAGGACCGGTTCGGCCCCCAGCGCTCGCAGGTCATCGGCGTGGTCAGGATTTCGGATCAGACCGACGACCGTGTCGCCTCTCGCAGTCAGCATCGGCGTGAGCTGCTGGGCGATCTTCCCGTGAGCGCCGGCGATGGCGACCTGCATGTCGTCAAGCCTACCGCCACCGTGCGCAACCGGAGGCGAGAATCGCACTGCCACGCGACGCGTCTATCGTGGGTTGCATGGCCACCCGCTCAGATCTGCGCAACGTCGCGATCGTCGCCCACGTCGACCACGGCAAGACGACGCTCGTCGACGCACTGCTCTGGCAGTCCGGAGCCTTCCGCTCCAACCAGGAGGTCAACGACCGGGTGCTCGACTCGATGGACCTCGAGCGGGAGAAGGGGATCACGATCCTGGCCAAGAACACCGCCGTCCGCTACGGCGAGGTCAAGTTCAACATCATCGACACGCCGGGACACGCCGATTTCGGCGGCGAGGTCGAGCGTGGTCTGACGATGGTGGACGCGGTCCTGCTGCTGGTCGACGCCAGCGAGGGGCCGCTGCCGCAGACCCGTTTCGTGCTCAGAAAGGCGCTCGAAGCGCGGCTTCCGGTGATCCTCGTCGTCAACAAGGTGGATCGACCGGACGCGCGGATCGATGCGGTGGTCGACGAGGTCTACGAGCTGTTCCTCGATCTCGATGCCGACGAGTCGCAGATCGACTTCCCGATCGTCTACACCAATGCCAAGGCGGGCTGGGCATCGCTGGATCCCGAGCAGCAGGGAACCGATCTTCAGCCTCTGCTCGATCTGCTGCTTGAGCACGTGCCGGCGCCCGAGTACGACCCCGACCATCCGCTGCAGGCCCATGTGACCAACCTTGACGCGTCGCCCTACGTCGGACGGATCGCAATCTGCCGCCTGCGCCACGGCACCATCCGCCGCGGGGAGACGGTCGCCTGGTGCCGCGCCGACGGAGCGATCGAGCGGGTCCGGATCACCGAGCTGTACGTGACCGAGGCGCTGGACCGGGTCGACGCCGAGGAGGCGCAGGCGGGCGAGATCATCTCGGTAGCCGGGATCCCGGAGATAACCATCGGCGAGACCCTCGCCGATCCCGAGGACCCCCGTCCGCTCCCGGTCATCACCGTCGACGAGCCCTCGCTGTCGGTCACGATCGGGATCAACGACTCACCACTCTCGGGCAGTGAAGGCGACCGCCTCACCGCCAGCCAGGTCAAGGCCCGGCTCGAGCGCGAGCTGGTCGGCAACGTCTCGCTGAGGGTCGAAACGACCGAGCGCCCCGAGGTCTGGGAGGTCCAGGGGCGAGGCGAGCTCGCCCTGGCGATCCTGGTCGAGCTGATGCGGCGCGAGGGCTTCGAGCTCACGGTGGGCAAGCCGCAAGTCGTCACGCGCGAGATCGACGGCAAGATTCACGAGCCGGTCGAGCGGATGAGCGTCGACGCGCCCGAGGAGTACGTCGGAGTGATCACGCAGCTGTTGGCCCTGCGCAAGGGCCGGATGGAGCAGATGGTCAATCACGGCAGCGGCTGGGTGCGGATGGAGTATCTGGTGCCCGCGCGTGGGCTGATCGGGTTTCGCACCGAATTCCTCACCGAAACCCGAGGCACCGGCCTCGTCCACCACGTGTTCGATCGCTGGGAGCCGTGGCACGGAGAACTGCGGACGAGACCGAGCGGCTCACTGGTGTCGGACCGCCGGGGGGAGGTCGCCGCCTACGCGCTGTTCAATCTGCAGGAGCGCGGGACGCTGTTCGTCGAGCCCGGGGATCCGGTGTACGAGGGCATGATCGTGGGCGAGAACTCGCGCGCCGAGGACCTGGATGTCAACGCCACCAAGGAGAAGCACCTGACCAACATCCGCTCCTCCACAGCGGACGAGCTGGTGCGGCTCGTGCCCAAGCGCGAACTCTCACTGGACCA
Source organism: uncultured Solirubrobacterales bacterium (assembly GCA_963828535.1). Classification (GTDB taxonomy): domain Bacteria; phylum Actinomycetota; class Thermoleophilia; order Solirubrobacterales; family Solirubrobacteraceae; genus Palsa-465. The sequence goes on along the minus strand of CAWHEM010000002.1, from coordinate 347,342 downwards.
GGCACTGGAGTTTCTGCGCGAGGACGAGTGCGTCGAAGTGACCCCGGCCGCAGTGCGGTTGCGCAAGGTGCAGCTGGAAGCCAGCGCGCGAACCAAGGCCGCGCGAGCGCGCAAACGCCCCGTCTCGGCATAATCGCCGCCAACCATGCGCGTGCTTATCACCGGCGGCGCCGGGTTCATCGGCGCCAGCGTTGCGCTCGGACTCACGGCCCGCCAGCCGGATTGGGAGGTCGTCGCCCTTGACAACCTGCATCGGCGCGGAAGCGAGCTGAATCTTCCGCGCCTGCGCGCGGCCGGCGTCTCCTTTCGGCACGGGGACGTGCGGATCCTGGACGACCTGCTGCAAGCTGGGCAGATCGACGCACTGGTTGAGTGTTCTGCGGAACCGTCTGCGCTGGCGGGCCGCGATGGAAATCCGGACTACGTCGTGGGCACAAATTTGGTCGGGGCCTACAACTGCCTTGAGCTCGCGCGGCGCCGCCAAGCGAACCTGGTGTTTCTATCGACGAGCAGGATCTATCCGATCGCGGCTCTGCAATCGCTGGCAATGGAAGCAACGCCGACACGATTTGCGTTGAGCGAGCGGCAGCCATTTGCGGGCGCCAGCGCCGCCGGGATCAATGAGCATTTCCCCCTCGAAGGTCCACGGACGTTGTACGGGTCGACGAAGCTCGCCGCTGAGCTGCTGATCGAGGAATACCGCGAGAGCTATGGGCTCCAGGCGGTGATCAACCGGTGCGGGGTGGTCGCTGGACCGTGGCAAATGGGTAAGGTCGATCAGGGGGTCTTCACCCACTGGATGCTGGCTCACCACTTCCGTCGGGCATTGCGCTATATCGGATTCGAGGGAAAGCAGGTTCGGGACCTCCTCCATGTCGACGACCTCGCGAGTCTGTTGCACGAGCAGCTGCTTGATCAAGAGCACTGGGATGGGGCCGAGGTCAACGTGGGAGGCGGTGTCGCCGGAAGTCTGTCGTTGATCGAGACCACCGCGCTCTGCGAAGAGATCACCGGCAACCGCATCGAGATCACCACCGAGCCCGATCCGAGGCCGGGTGACGTGCCGGTTTACATCTCGGACTGCGCAAGGCTCCAGGGCCTCACCGACTGGCGGCCGCGGCGCGGGCCGCGTGACACGCTGGCCGACATTCATGCCTGGATCCGCGACCATGAGAAGGCGCTAGCCCACGCGCTATGAGGTTCCCCACCGTCATTCCTACGCGTTGAGTTCTACCTCTTTCTTGGGCCGGCACGGTGCCGCAGCGGCCCTAGCCGCAGCCCTGTCCGCATATGCAGTGCTGGAGCTCTGGCTGACCCGCGGCACCACGATGTTCATCGACGAGGTCGCAATGTTCCAGCAGAACGGCGGCCTTCACCCGAGCGCGCTGCTCGCGCCCTTCAACGAGCATCTTGAGCTCGCCCGCAGACTGATGTACGCGATCTGCCTACCGCTGTTCGGCGCTGGAGGCAGCTTTCTCGCCGCAAAGCTCGTCGAAATCTCGAGCGTCGTTCTTGTCATCTGCCTGGTGTTCGTGTTCTTGTCCAAGCGGATCGGTGCGGCCGCGGCCCTGGCGCTGTCACTTCTGCTGTTGCTCTTTGGATCCGCCTGGGAACTGAACTTCGCGGTCTCAGGAATCGGTACCGTGCTCGCCCTGGCCGCGGGGTCCGGCGCGCTGATGGCGCTCGAGGACGCGTGATGCGACGTGCCGTTCGAGCCGCCCAGCGGGTCCGTGTACTGCTAGTCGCCGGCCGAGGGTCCCGCCGCCAGCGCCGCCGGAGCCAGCGACATCAGAGCCGCCAGCACGATCAAGAGGGAACGAGGTGGACGCATCGGGCGAGTATCGCATCAATGCTTCCAGGCGGACGCGGCACCGGCCCGTGCCCAGGAGAACAATCCGTCAAATCGCCGTTTTGCAGGATTCTTTGCAAGACCAGGAGCACGGGGCGGCGGCGCGACGGGTCATGTTAGGGTGCTCTCGCCTGCCGTCCAGGGCGGGTCACATCGCCAACGAGGGTCCGTATGCGAGGGACCTCGCTGGTGACGCTTCTGCACGTTTCCGGCCGTCGCCTGGAGCGCCCCATGAACCATGCCTTGGCAAAACCTCTGATTCCACGGGCCGCCGCGGTCCTGGCCGGGCTCGCGCTCGCGCTCGCGCTGCTGGGAAGCAACCTCACGGCTACCAGCGCCGGCGACCTGCAGACGCAGATCGACCAGCAGCGCTCCGCGGCGGCATCCGTGCGCGCGACCATTACCGCAGAAACCGCGCGGATCAACCAGACCGCCGGCGGCGTCGCCGCTGCCCAGGCGCGCCTGTCCGCTGTGCAGGCGCAGCTCAGCGAGCGCGAGCAGCAACTGAGAAGCGTGCAAGCGCGGCTGCTCGCTGCCCGTGACGAGTTGGTCAGACTCGAGAACCGGCTCCGGCTGGCGAGCGCCGCGTTGTCGGCAAACCTGGTCGCGGGTTATGAGGGAAGCCGGCCGGACCTGGTCAGCGTCATCCTCGAGTCTCACGGCTTCCGGGATCTGCTCGAGCAGGTCAGCTTCCTGCAACGGGTGGGGCACCAGGACGCTCAGATCGTCTCGTTTACCCGCTCGGCCCGGGCCGCTGTGTCACAGCAGGCCACGGCGCTCGCGTCGCTGGAGCAGCGTGACCGCGTTCTCACCGAACAGGTCCTGACCCAACGCAACCAGGTCGCCGCGCTGCACGCCGCGCTGCTCAACCGTCAGATCACGCAGATGGGAACCCGCTCCCACGACACCGCCAAGCTGCAGCAGCTGACCGGCGACCTCCATGCGCTCGAGGCTCGCGCTGCCGCTGCCGCCCGGCGCGCCGCCGCGGCGGCGGCCGCCAACGCTTCCCCGAGCGTCAGGGTGGGTGGGCTCGCGGTCAACAGCGGCGGGATGGTGCAACCTCCCCCGGGGGCCCCCGCGGCCGTCGGCCAGGTGATGGCGGCGGGGAACGCAATCGCCACACTGCCCTACGTCTGGGGCGGCGGACACGGCTCCTTCCAGGCCAGCGGGTATGACTGCTCAGGCTCGGTCAGCTACGCGCTCGCCGCGGCCGGGCTGCTGAGCTCCCCGCTGGACTCAACCGGGTTCGAAAGCTGGGGAGCTGCCGGGGCCGGGACAGTGGATCACCGTCTACGCCAATGCGGGCCATGCGTTCATGGTTGTGGCCGGCTGGCGCTTTGATACCGTCGCGCTGTCGCAGGGTGGAACGCGGTGGACGCAGTCGATGACCGATACCTCGGGCTACGTGGCGCGGCATCCGCCCGGCCTGTAGTCCTCGGCACCAACCGCGCGGCCAGCAACACCAACGCGGGCACGACCACGATCGCGGTCATGGCGAGAAACCACGCCTGGCCCGCGTCGGTGCCCTCGCCGACCGAATGCGCCAATCCTGCGAGCCACGCCAGTGCGGTAAAGCGGTGCAGCTTGCGCCAGCGGGTCGCGCCGATGTGGCGGCGGGCGTAGTAGGAGAGCCCGAGCAGGACCAGTGCCCAGCCGCTGACGATGCCCAGCGTCGTGTAGACGGTCCTGTAGCTGCTGGCGAAGGGGACCGCGATGTCGGCCACGGTGGGATGAAGGAAGCCGTCTCCGAGCAGCGTGACCCCGTGCACGCCGATCGCCACCAGGGTCGAAAGCGAGAGCAGCTCGTGGACCACGCGGAGGTCGGCCAATCTCCCCCTCAGCAGCCGGGTGCTCATCAGCAGGCCCAGCGAGACCGCCAGGCTGGCCAGTACGAGCGCCACGATGCCCGCGGCTCGGCTGGTGATCCAGAACAAATGGGGCGCCGGGTCGACCTGCATGGGTGCAGCCTGACTGGCCGGCGCAAGAGCGGCGTAGGCCCTGGATAAGAACTCCGTCAACATCAATGACCGATGAGTGCGCTGCAGGCACTCGCGATCTTCGCCGCCGGGAATCGTGGCCGGGACGATCAACACGGTGGTCGGCAGCGGCACGCTGTTCACGTTTCCCGTGCTGCTCGGCTTCGGCTACGCGCCGGTGGTGGCCAACGTCTCGAACACGATCGGGCTCGTGCCCGGCTCGGCCTCCGGTGCGGTTCGGCTACCGCCGCGAGTTGGCCGGTCAGCGCAGGCGGCTGATGCCGCTTGCGGCGGCTTCGACCCTCGGCGGCATCACCGGGGCGGCGCTGCTGCTCAGCCTCCGCCCTCGGCGTTCAAGGCGATCGTCCCGGCGTTCATCGTGATCGCGCTGGTGCTGATCATCGCTCAGCCGCGGCTCAATCGCCTGCTCGGGGTGTCATCGTCACGCGCGCAGGTGACGCGCCGGCCCGCTGGCGATGCTCGGGGTCTTCGCCAGCGGCGTGTACGGCGGCTACTTCGGCGCCGCGCAGGGCATTCTGCTCCTCGCGATCCTCGGCCTGGCCTTCGACGACGACCTCCAGCGGATCAACGCGCTGAAGGTCGTGCTCGCGGGCCTGGTCAACCTCGTGGCCGGGATCGTGTTCGTGTTCGCTGCCCACGTCGCGTGGCTTCCGGCGCTCCTGATCGCGGTCGGCTCAGTGCTCGGCGGAATCCTCGGGGCCAGCCAGGGCCGCCGGCTGCCGGCCGGCGCGCTCCGCGCCCTGATCGTGGTCGTCGGTATCGGCGCGATCGTGCGGCTGGTCGCGTAACCGCTGCGCGGTGGAGCAGTGGCTCAGCGCGTGGGATGAACCAGCTGGCCGGCCCGCGACCGTGGCGGCTCGGGATGCCGAGCGCCCGCGCGGTCTGGCCGCCGATGTGCTCGAGTAGGCGAGCGTGAACCCGTTGCCGCGGGGGTTCAAAGCTGACGCCGTGGCGGTTCCCGATGATCCGTTGAGCCCGATGAACTGCCGCCCGGTCGGCCTCAGCAGGATCCTCGTCGCATCCCAGCCACGATCGGAGATCGTCCCCAGATGCCCGTTGACAGCCTGGGCGCGCGTCCCGGTGAAGGCGGCTGAGCCGAAATCGGCGAGCGGTAGCGTTTGGCAGAGGTTGGCCGCGGCGCAACTTGAGGGTGCCTCGAGGATCCATTCCGCAGAGGCGACGTCCACTGCGGATGGGTTCAGCACCTTGCGAAATGACTTGTGGCTGGTTGCGTCGATCAGCGACAGGACGACACGATGACCGTTCACGCTCACGCTGGCGGACATCGAGTCGCCGGGCTTGACCTTCATGCGGATCGTCTGCGAGCCGGCCGGGACCAGCTCGTACCAGGCGCTGCAGACGACCCGGCCCGTTGCGGCGCAGTCGACCTCGGTTCCGATCTGCTCCAGCGGCGTCGGAGCTCTGCGCATAGCCTCCGAGGCCGACCCAGATGGCGGAATAGGTCGCGCTGCCGGCGGTGCATCTGACATTCGGCTGCCTCCAGGATCCGAGCACCTTGGTGAAGCGCACACCGGCCCGGTGCGCGGCGTACCCGGACCAGTTCGAGCTGGACGCGGTGTCCGCTGATGCGGCGGACGGCGCCGAGCACAGCGCCAGGACGGCAGCGGTGATCAGCGCCTTGGGCAGGGAACCTCCCACAAGGGATGATTTCGGTATCCGAGCGCCAAACTTGAGCATCATCCGTGACCCGCTTTCTGCGAGGACCCGCTCTGAACCGCAGCGGCATGTCCAAGGCAATCGTAGATTGTCGCCGAACTTCCACTGCCGGTGGGGATCTTCACCGCCGGGCATGCCGCCCGGACGGCCTCGATCGCGGACTGGCTGCCGGTACGTGTGTCACCAGGCAGGGCGGTGCCGCCGCCGGTCTCAGCGAGGATCCATCGTAGACGTCCTGCCCGCACCTCGCGGCCAGCCACGACGGCGATGACCGAGCTCTCCCGTCCCGGAAATCCGCCGATTCCGGCGACATTCGCTCCGCTCGAGACGATCACCGACGCCGCCGAGCTCTGGCTGGACACGGCGATCGTGCCGCCGCCGTGTGCGTTCACGTAGCGGACCGCCGCGGTGAGGCTCGCGCTGCCCCGGGCCGAATCCGGCGCCCGCCCCGGGCCGCGCCCCGGGAGCGCCCGGACCGCTGGGGCCGCCGACGCCACCGGGAGGAGGCCCAGCAGAGATCCCGCTCCGTCCCGCGGGCGGGCGCCGGGCGCGCGCGCACGAACCCTCCTCCGCGGCCTCCCGGACCGCGGTCGCTCGCGGCGCTGGCTGGACCACCGGCGGGAAGGTCCCGTTGGTGGCGTGCCCAGACGGTTTCGGCGGCCCAGGTTGCGGGCGCCGCCAGCAGCCCGGCAAGGGCCAGTACGAGCACCGCCGCTCGCAGCCGCGGACGCCAGCCTCAGCGACAGCACGAGCGAGCATCCGCCCGCGAGCACCAACACCAACGGCGTCGCCCAGGCGAGCTGGCCGTTGAGATTGCCCAGCACGACCAATTCAGTCGCGGCGCCTCCGGCCACGGCCAGTGGGGCCACCACCCGCGCCGCCCGAGCCGATCCGGCGCGCCCGAACGGCGCCGGCAGCATCTCGCCCACGCCCCCACCGACCAGCGCGGCCGCAAACGGCGCCAGCAGCGAGACGTAATAAGGATGGAAGATCCCGCTGGCGAAGCTGAACACCGCCCGCGGTGCAGAGAAACGCGCCGCCGACCACGATCAGCCAGCGCGGTGCGCGGATCACGCCGGCGCAGCGCGTGAGCGCGAGCAACGCCCAGTCCCGACGCGAGCGCAAACCCCAACAGCCATCCGCGCCTGGTCACCGAGCCCCGATTGGAGCAGCCGCAACGGACCCGTGGCGCCGCCGAACAGCGTGCCGCACCCCCGCCGCCACCGGGTCCGGGCCACCGCCCCCGCCGGGGCCGCCGGTCTGACCGGCCACCCGCCCGAGACCGTTGTAGCCGAAGATCAGCGACCAGATGCTGTTGTCGGAGGTGCCGGAGATCCAGGGACGATCGGCCGCCGGAGTGAGCGTCACCAGCAGCGGCCACGCGCCGCCGACGAGCAGCATCGCGCAGCCGCCGGCCAGCAGCTGACGGTCGCGGCCAGCCGCGCGCCGGGTCGCCGGCGCAGTCAGCACGCGGGTCCAGATCCACGCCAGCGCGATCCCCGGCACGACCATCAGCGCGACGCCCATCTTGGTCTCGAAGCCGAGCCCGACGGCCACCCCGCTCAGCACCAGCCAGCGCGTCCGACCGTCCTCGAGCGCCCGCAGCGCGCACCACAATGCGGCAACGGAGCACAGCAGCGAGCAGCTCGTCTGGGTTGTTGTGCCGGGACACCGCGACCACGACCGGCGTGGTCGCCAGCACCAGACCGGCCACGAAGCCGGCGCTGCGCCCGAAGCGCCGGCGCGTGAGGTCGTAGAGCAGGGCAACGGCGGCCACGCCCATCAGCGCCTGCGGCACCAGCATGCTCAGCGGGTGAAAGCCGAACACGCGCGCCGAGAGCGCCTGCATCCAGAGGCTCAACGGCGGCTTGTCCACCGTCATCAGCCCGCTCTTGTCCAGCGAAACGAACAGGAAGTCGTGCCAGCTGTGCTCATCGAGCGCACAGCGGCGCTGTAGTAGGTGTTGGCCCATCCGTTGATGCTGAGACTCCACAGGTTCAGGACCCGCGGCGATCGCCGAGCAGACCGAGTAACTCCGGGTGGCCGCCGGAGCCGGACCGAGAGCCGGCCCAGCCGAGCGAGCAGCCTCGGAGGGACGCATGAGCCCGGTGCGTCCAGCGAGCTCGCGCGACCGGGAGTCAGCTCAGCCGGGCATGGCCTACGGCTGGTCGGGCGCGCGGTGGGACTCGGTGTAGAGCGCCGGCGGCGAACAACGCGCCGCGGCCGCGAGGGCCAGCCGGGCGATGGTGCGGGCGAGAACGTCATGGTCTTGCTCCTTTGGCTGGGTCACCGGTGACGGTGAGCATCGAGCCCGGCCCGAAGGCGGCGTCGAAGACCTCGCTAAGACGCGGGTAGGAGACGCGAGCGCTAGGGCAGACCGGCATGAGCGCTCAGGCCACGCCCTTAGACGTTATGGCTAACCTCAGACCAGGAGAACCAATTGACCGCGAACAGCTTCGACGCCAAGGCCAGCCTCACCGTCGGCGAGAAATCCTTCGAGATCTTTCGCCTCGACGCACTGCAAGCCAACTACGACGTCGCGCGACTGCCGTTCTCGCTGAAGATCCTGCTCGAGAACCTGCTCCGCAACGAGGACGGCGAGTCGATCCGCGCCCAGGACATCGAGGCGCTGGCGAGCTGGGACGCAAACGCGGAGCCGAGCCAGGAGATCGCCTTCACCCCGGCGCGCGTGGTGATGCAGGACTTCACCGGCGTGCCGGCGATCGTCGATCTCGCGGCGATGCGCGACGCGATGGCCGAGATGGGCGGCGACGCGGAGCAAGATCAACCCGCTGGTCCCGGCCGAGCTGGTCATCGACCACTCGGTCCAGGTCGACGAGTACGGCACCCGCCGCGCGTTCCAGCACAACGCCGAGCGCGAGTTCGAGCGCAATCAGGAGCGCTACGCGTTCCTGCGCTGGGGTCAGGGCGCGTTCCACAACTTCAGCGTGGTGCCGCCGGATACCGGCATCGTGCACCAGGTCAACCTCGAGTACCTCGCGCGCGTGGTGTTCGTCGACGACGAGCGTCGGCCTCGGCCTATCCCGACACGCTCGTCGGCACCGACTCGCACACGACGATGATCAACGGCCTCGGCGTGCTCGGCTGGGGCGTCGGCGGGATCGAGGCCGAGGCGGCGATGCTCGGCCAGCCGATGTCGATGCTGATCCCGCAGGTGCTCGGGTTCGAGCTGACCGGCGAGCTGCCCGAAGGGCGCGACGGCCACCGACCTGGTGCTGACGGTGACCGAGATGCTCCGCGGGCACGGAGTGGTCGGCAAGTTCGTCGAGTTCTACGGCGCGGGCTGGCCAATCTCCCGCTGGCCGACCGCGCGACGATCGGCAACATGTCGCCGGAGTTCGGCTCGACCTGCGCGATCTTCCCGATCGACCAGGAGACGCTGCACTACCTCGAGTTCTCCGGGCGCCCCCGCGAGCTGATCGAGCTCGTCGAGGCCTACGCCAAGGAGCAGGGGCTGTGGCACGACGAGCACTCCGAGGAGCCGACCTTCAGCGACAAGCTCGCAGCTCGACCTGGCGACCGTCGTGCCGAGCATCGCCGGACCCAAGCGCCCGCAGGACCGGGTTTCGCTGACCGAGTCGAAGGCGGCCTTCCGGATGGCGCTCGAGGGCTTCCTGCCCGACGCCAGCGACGGAGGACGAGGCGGTGTCGAGAGAGCTTCCCGGCCAGCGACCCCGTCTCGACGCACATCACGCCAACGGCGCGGGCCACGAGCCCGAGGGCGGCACGGGCGGAGCGCAGGTGGCCGACCGCGTCAAGACGCAGGCGCCGGTGACCCTTGCCGACGGCACCGAGACCGAGCTCGACCACGGCCATGTGGTGATCGCGGCGATCACGTGGTGCACGAACACCTCCAACCCGTCGGTGATGCTCGGGGCGGGCATCCTGGCCCGCAACGCGGTCGAGCGGGGGCTCACGGTCAAGCCGTGGGTCAAGACCTCGCTCGCCCCCGGCTCCAAGGTCGTGACCGAGTACCTCGATCGAGCCGGGCTGACGGAGCCGCTCGAGGCGCTCGGCTATCACCTCGTCGGCTACGGCTGCACCACCTGCATCGGCAACAGCGGGCCGCTGCCCGAGGAGATCTCCGATGTCGTCGGCGCCGAGGACCTGGCCGTCGTCTCGGTGCTCTCGGGCAACCGCAACTTCGAGGGCCGCATCAATCCCGACGTGAAGATGAACTACCTCGCGTCGCCGCCGCTGTGTGTGGCCTATGCGCTCGCGGGAACGATGGACATCGACCTCTACGACGAGCCGCTCGGCGAGGACGACGACGGCGAGCCCGTGTACCTGAAGGACATCTGGCCGACGGCCGCCGAGGTCGCGGAGACGGTGCAGAACGCGGTCCAGTCGGACATGTTCCGCAAGAGCTACGGCGAGGTGTTCGACGGCGACGAGCGCTGGAACTCGCTCGAGGTGCCGACCGGGAGACAGCTTCGCCTGGGACTCCGACTCGACCTATGTCCGCCGGCCCCCGTTCTTCGAGGATCTGCCCGCCGAGCCCGAGCCGCTCACCGACATCGACGGCGCGCGAGTGCTCGCGGTGCTCGGCGACAGCGTCACCACCGACCACATCTCGCCGGCGGGCTCGATCAAGCGCGACGGCCCGGCCGGCAAGTACCTGATCGAGCACGGCGTCCAGCCCAAGGACTTCAACTCCTACGGCTCGCGGCGCGGCAACCACGAGGTGATGATGCGCGGCACCTTCGCCAACATCCGGCTGCGCAATCAGCTGAAGGCGCGACCGGGCCCTCCCCGAGGGCGGCGTCACGCTGCACCTGCCCGACGAGGAGCAGATGCCGATCTACGACGCGGCGATGCGCTACGCAGAGGAGGGGACGCCGCTGGTCGTCCTCGCGGGCAAGGAGTACGGCTCAGGCTCCTCGCGTGACTGGGCGGCCAAGGGCACGCGGCTGCTCGGAGTGCGCGCGGTGATCGCCGAGAGCTTCGAGCGGATCCACCGCTCAAATCTGGTCGGGATGGGCGTGCTCCCGCTCCAGTTCAAGGACGGCGAGTCGGTGCAGTCGCTCGGTCTGACCGGTCACGAGACGTTCTCGATCGGCGGCCTGACCGAGGGCGAGGAGATCCCGCGTGAGGTCACCGTGCACGCCGATGATCAGGAGTTCACGGCCACGGTCCGGATCGACACGCCGAAGGAACAGCGCTACTTCCGTCACGGCGGAATCCTGCAGTATCGTGCTGAGAGAGCTGCTGGCGGCCTAGGGTGCGATACCCGGCAGGCGTTTCATCGGTGCTCTGGCGGGTAGCCCGCAGGCGTGGCCACCCTCGGGCATATCGCGCGCTGGCTCGCCTGGCAGCTGCGCGAGCCTGATCTGCCCCTGACGCCATCCGCCGCGCGGATCACCGTGTTCTCCAGCCCGGAGCGACGCTAGCTCAATCTCGGCCAGGGTCTAGACGGACAGGTGGGCGACTGCAATAGCCTGTGTGAGGTTGGCACCACCTGACTTTCTCACCCGCCTCCTGACCGCCTCCGGACCCTCGGGTCATGAGATCGAGGCGGCCCGTGCCTGGCGAGAGTGGTGCAGCTCGTTCACCGATCAGGTCGGCAGCGACAGTCTCGGTTCCTCCTACGCGCGGATTCCCGGCACCGCCGGCGGCCCCACCCTGGCCGTGGTCGGCCACATCGACGAGATCGGGGTACATGTGACCCACATCGACGACAGTGGCTTCCTGCGTTTCGGCGAGGTCGGCGGGTGGGACCCGCTGGTGCTCGTCGGTCAGCGGGTGGCCATCACCACCCGCAGCGGTTCGGTGACCGGCGTGATCGGTCGCAAGCCGATCCACTTGATGAAGGACGACGATCGCAAGCAGGCGCCGAAGATCAAGGACCTTCACATCGACATCGGCGCCGGGGATGGCGAAGAGGCGCGAGGTCTGGTGCGAATCGGAGACGTTGCGGTGATCGATGTTGCGCCTCTGGAACTGCGCAACGGGCGCGTGATCTCCCGGGCACTCGACAATCGCGTCGGCTGTTACGTCGCCGCGGAGGCAGCGCGCCTGGTGGCCGAAAGCGGTGGTGCTCCCGGAGATGTCGTCGCGCTGGCGGTCGTGCAGGAGGAGACGAGCTTTGCGGGGTCGCGGACCAGCGCCTTCGCTCACGAACCGGACGTGGCGATCGTCGTCGATGTGACTTTCGAGACCGACCAGCCGGGGATCGAGCTCGGCGAGATGACGAAGCACACGTTCGGCTCCGGGCCCGTGATCGCCCGCGGTACGACCCTGCACCCGAAGGTCTTCGACCTCCTGCATGATGCGGCGCAGGAACAGGGCATTCCGTTCACCGTCGAGTCCCTCGGCCGCGGTACCGGCACCGACGCCGACGCGATTCACCTCAGCCGTTCGGGCGTACCCACGGGACTCGTCTCGGTGCCCTCTCGGTACATGCACTCGCCGGTGGAGATGGTCTCGCTTGAGGACATCGACGCGGCAGCCCGCGTGATCGCTGCCTTTGCATCGTGCCTCAGCCGGGACACGTCGTTCCAGCGCTGAACGGAGCGGCCGTGCTGCTGCTGTTCGACATCGACGGCACCCTCGTCTCCCGGGCCACCGGGGCGCACCGGAGGGCGCTCCACGCGGCGCTGCGCGCCGTCCACGGGATTGACGCCGAGCTCCGTCCGCAGCCCGGTCTCGCCGGCCGGTCGCACGGACGGGGAGATCGCGCGGATCATCCTGCTTGACGCGGGTGTCTCTGCGAAGCGCATCGATGAGCGGGCCGCGGCCGTGCGCGAGGAGTGCTGCCGGAGCTACCCCCGCCTGGTGGAGGAGGACCTCTCCCACGCGGTTCTGCCCGGCGTCCGGGAGATCCTGGACTGGCTGGCGGCGCGCGACGACGTCCTGCTTGGGCTGCTGAGCGGCAACTACGAGCCGGTGGCGAGAGTCAAGCTCGCCCGCGCACGCATCGGCGACTATTTCGCCGACGGACTGGGTGCGTTCGGCTCGGACTCAGAAGATCGCGCGGATCTCCCGCTGATCGCCCGCCGACGGGCCGGCACGCCGGGGCCACCCACACCCACGTGCGCAGACAACGGTGATCGGTGACACCCCGCTCGATATCGCCTGCGCTCACGCGGATGGAGTCCGCTGCGTGGCCGTGGCGACCGGTCCGTACTCGGCGAGCAGAGCTGGCGCAAGCCGACGCGGTTGCGAGCGACACGGCTGAGTTGCGCACGAGCCTGTCCGCGCTGCTCGAGCCATGACGGCTCGGCTGAGCCCTGGCGATCCCTACGGCTTCGGCGTCGGGAACTGCGCGCGCATGATGAGATCCCACACGCGGTCCGGGCTGAACCGCCGTTGGTTCATGATCAGGCGGGCGCTGAGCGTGACCGGATAGCGCGCTCGGGGCCGCTTTGAGTCGAGCGCCCCCGCGATCGTCTTGGCCACCGCCTCGGGGCCGGCGCCGAGCTTGCTCATGGGGCCCTTGTAGGCGTCCGTGGTCACCTTCGCCACCGCCCGGTTGAAGCGGGCGTAGGGCCCGCTCGTATCCGGGGCCACGGTGGCCGTGGCGGCGTCGCCGAATCCGGTCACGATCAGTCCCGGTTCGATCAGGATCACGTCGACTCCGAAGCCGCGCACTTCAAAGCGCAGTGCATCGCTGAGCGCCTCGACTGCGTACTTGGTCCCGTGGTAGATGCCGCCACCGGGGAATGTGACCTTGCCGCCCATCGAGCCGATGTTCACGATCCTCCCCCAGCCTTGCTCGCGCATGCCGGGAAGCGCGAGCTGGCACATCCGGACGAGCCCGAACACGTTGGTCTCGAACTGCCGCCGCACCTGATCCATGGGCACGGTCTCAATCGCGCCTGACTGGCTGTAGCCGGCGTTGTTGACCAGTACGCCGACGGCGCCCTCGGCCTCGGTCACCTGATCGACCGCGGCTTTCATCGACGCCTCGTCGGTGACATCCAGCGCCAGCGTCTTGCAGCCCTTCTGCTCCAGGTCAGCGATCGTCCCGGGACGCCGCGCGGTGGCGTAGACATTCCAGCCGCGCGCGGACAGCATTTCGGCCGTAGCGTGCCCGATACCGGAGGAGCAGCCCGTGATGAGGACTGCTCTGGAGGGATCTCCCGGCATGATCTGCGGAGCCTATCCGCGGACGAGCTTCTTGTAGGTGATTCGCTTCGGGCGGTCGGCCTCCGCGCCGAGGAGCTCGTGGCGGTAGCTCTCGTAGGCCTCGAAGTTGCCCTCAAACCACCGGACCTGCGAGTCCCCCTCAAACGCCAACACGTGGGTGGCGATCCGGTCAAGGAACCAGCGATCATGGGAGACGACGACCGCACAGCCGGCGAATGACAGCAGCGCCTCTTCGAGCGCGCGCAACGTGTCGGTGTCCAGGTCGTTGGTCGGCTCATCGAGCAGCAGCAGATTTCCCCCCGAGCGCAGGAGCTTGGCCAGATGCAGGCGGTTGCGCTCGCCTCCGGAGAGCTTGGCCACCTTGGTCTGCTGATCGGTGCCCTTGAAGTTGAAGCCGGCGACATAGGCGCGGCTGTTGATCATCCGGTCCCCCAGCGGGATCTGGTCCGCGCCGCCGGAGACCTCCTCCCACACCGATTTGTTCGCGTCCAGCGCGTCGCGAGACTGGTCGACGTAGGCCAGCTCCACCGTCTCGCCGAGCTTCAGCGTGCCGGCGTCGGGCTCCTCCTGACCGGTGATCATCCGCATCAGCGTGGTCTTGCCGGCGCCGTTGGGGCCGATTACGCCCACGATGCCGCCGCGGGGGAGCTTGAACGAGAGGTCCTCGATCAGCACTCGGTCGCCGTAGGCCTTGCGCAGACCGTCCGCCTCGAGCACGACGTCGCCCAGACGCGGCCCGGCGGGGATGTGGATCTGGACCTGGTCAAGCTTGACGTTGCGCTCCTCGGCCAACAGGGCCTCGTAGGCATTCAGCCGCGCCTTCGGCTTGCTCCGCCGGGCGCTGGCGTTGAGGCGCACCCACTCAAGTTCCTGCTCGATCATCCGCTTGCGGGTGTTGTCCTGGCGAGCTTCCTGAGCCAGCCGCTCGCGCTTCTGCTCGAGCCAGCCCGAGTAGTTGCCCTGGTATGGGATCCCGCGACCGCGGTCGAGCTCGAGGATCCAGCCCGCGACGTTGTCGAGGAAATAACGATCGTGGGTGATCGCCACCACCGTGCCGGCGTAGTCGTGCAGGTGGCGCTCCAGCCACGCCACGGATTCGGCGTCGAGATGGTTCGTGGGCTCGTCGAGCAGCAGCAGGTCGGGCTGGCGCAGCAGCAGCCGGCAGAGCGCGACGCGGCGGCGCTCGCCGCCCGAGAGCGTGGTCACGTCGGCGTCGGGCGGCGGGCAGCGCAGCGCGTCCATCGCGACGTCGAGTGTGGTGTCCAGGTTCCATCCGTCGACGTGGTCGATCTGCTCCTGGACGCGGCCGAACTCATCCGCGGTCTCCTCCGAGTAGTTCATCGAGAGCTCGTTGAAACGGTCGAGCAGGGCCCGGATCTCCGCCGCACCTTCCTCGACGTTGCCGCGGACATCCTTGGCCGGATCGAGGTGGGGCTCCTGCTCGAGCAGACCCACGGTCGCCTTCGGCGCCAGCTGGGCCTGGCCATCGAACTCGGTGTCCAGCCCCGCCATGATCCGCAACAGCGTCGACTTGCCCGCGCCGTTGTAGCCGAGCACGCCGATCTTGGCCCCGGGCATGAACGACAGCGAGACGTCGGTCAGGACCTCTTTGTCGGGCGGGAACCGCCGGGTCAGCTTGTAAGTGGTGAAGATGTACTGCGCGGACATCTGTCCGAGGGTAGAACACGGGTGGTGTTACGTGCTCTCGCCGCCGTGCTCGCCCTGATTGCCGTCGCCTGCATGGTGCTGGCGATCGTCGGCATGGTCACCGGTCGGCCTGGCGACCGTAGCGGCCTCTGGATCCGCGTGCTCGCCGTGGCGTGCTTCGCCGCCGCGGTTGCGCTCAACGTCGCGTCGCGCTGAGCCGCCGCGGGCGGCGCAGGCCGAGGAACCGCCCCAGCAAGCCAAAACAGACAAGCACCGCGACCGCCTCGATTCCGGCAATGACCGTGAACGCCGCGATCGCCCCGGGAATCTGAGAGAGCGAGCCGGGATGCTCAAGCAGCGCATGACCGCCGCCCGCGCAGGCGCCCGCCGTGAGGGCCACGACGATCCCCACCCGCCACGGGTGCGAGCGTAGGTTCAGCCACCGCATCACCTCGCCGGGGAGGCGAACGCTCCGTGCGGCATGCTCGAGCGCCGCGGCGATCTCTTCCGGCCCTTCGCGATCGTCGCCGTCCTCGAAGCCCTCGAGGCTGCGCAGGCGCGCCTGGCCCGCGAGCACGCGTCCCAGCGCCAGGACCGCGAGGGCGGCCATGGCGATGCTGAGCACCACCGTCGAGACGTGCCACGCCCGGGCGGTGTGGCCGGCGGCGATTCCGACCGCTTCGGTGCCGATGCTCACGACGATCACCCCCAGGGCGACCTCGTTTCCGCGGAGGATCCAGCGCAGCTTGGCTGCCGAGACGGTGCGCTCGTGGCGATGACGCAGGCAACGAACGAAACTGAGGGCAGAGCACACAAAGGCGAGCTGGACGGCGAATGGAGCCCACACGGCCGCGGCCGACCTCGCTGGGCCGCTGAGGCCGAACAGAATGCCGAACGCGATCGTGGTCAGAGACACGACGCGAGTGACCCGATGGGCATCGTCGGCGGCCAACTCCTGGGCAAAGCGGTGGGCCACCTGGCGAGGTGGGCCAAACCGGGCCGTCGCGGCGCGCTGCGCCGCGTCGGAGCTACCGGCACCAGCGGGATCGAGATGCTCCGCGCTCAGGCGGAGATGGTCCGCTGCCTCGGCCACCACGCGCTCCCGCAGTCGCGCCGGCCCGGTCAGCTCTCGGCGGAGCTCGCGCAGGTACGCCTCGATGGGTCCCGGGCCAGTCACCCCGCTCCCTTCCACACCGCTTCGGCCGCGCCCGCGAAGGACGTCCAGGCCTCGCGCTCGCGGCCCAGCGCGCGGCGCCCACGGGGCGTCAGCTCGTAGACGCGCCGGCGACGCGCTGAGGCCTGCGACCAGCGGCTGCTCAGCAGTCCCTCACGCTCCAGGCGGTGCAGGGCGGGATAGGCCGTGCCCTCGGCCAAGGCGAAGCCGCCGCCGCTGCGCCGGCTCAGCTCCTCGATGATCGAGTAACCGTGCAGCGGCCCGGTCGAGGCCAGCACCGCGAGCAGCAGACCGTCGAGATGGCCTTTGATCGTCTCCGCTCTCATACATCGGAAGCCTAGGCTTTGGCACGCTAGGTGTCAAGCCGCCGTGGCCGCCGACTAGGCTTCGCGTAGACGAGACCGATCTTCTGCACCCGGAGGCAACATGGCCAAGACCATCTACACAGCAGAGGCGAAAGTGACCGGAGGCCGTGCCAACGGACACGGGCGCACGACCGATGGGGCACTTGACGTCCAGCTCCGGCTCCCGGAGGAGATGGGCGGTCAGGGCGGGGGGACCAATCCGGAGCAGCTGTTCGCGGTCGGCTATGCGGCCTGCTTCGAGGGGGCCCTCGGAGCGGTGGCACGGCGGGAGAAGGCCGAGGTCGGGGACGTCTCGATCGACAGTCAGGTCAGCCTGCTTCCGACATCGGAGCGCGGGTTCAAGCTCGCCGTGGAACTGGATGTCACGCTGCCTCAGGTCGATGATGCGCTGGCGGCGAAGCTCGTCGCGGCGGCGCATCACGTGTGTCCGTACTCGAACGCCACGCGCGGGAACATCGAGGTCAAGCTGACCGCGAACGGTCAGCCGGTCGGCTGAGCGCCCTCAGCTTTCGGGCTGCCACCCGCTCACCACCCACTGTCCGGGTGCGGGCTCGGACACCGATGCGAGGGCGACATGCCACGCCGGGCGCAGCCCCTGATACGCCGTGCTCAGCGTGGCCGTCGTCCATTCGCGCGTGACCACGACGTAGCGCTCGCCGCTTCCGCCCAGCGCCACCACGGCCTCCACCGTGCCGTGGTTGGCGATCCCGCCACGCCGCAACTCGTAGTCACTCGCGGTCTGAGCGGCGGCCAGCTGCATCGCCGAGCGCGCTTGGCCGATGCTGTGCGCCGCCAGGCGGCGCAGCTTCGCTGCGACGGTGTCCGCGTCCCAGTTGATGTAGCCGAGAGCGAACGCACGCACCGCTTGAATTGCGGACGCGGCCGGCGCGGCGACGGTCTGCGGGTGCGGGGTCGGCGAGGGATACTCGTGGCTGGCCTGGGCGCTGGCGAGCTTGGCTGCGCTCGTGGTCGTTGCCCGCTTGGCTGCGCTCGTGGTCGACGACCGCGCTGGTCACTGTTGCCGTACCGGCTGAACCGCCCAGCGGACTGCAGCCCGCCAACGCCGCGCAGGCGACGCCGATCGAGATGAACCGCCGGCGCCGTCCCATCTACAGGCCCGCGGGATGGCGCGCAACAAACCCGGCCGAGCTGCGCACCAGTGGATGCCAGCCGATGCCTGAACTTCCGTCGCCGGGACCTGCGGCGTTATGAGTGTCCCAGCGCAGCCCCGCGACGTACATGAACACGTGGTCCGCGCTGGCGTAGAGCGTGACCCAGCGACCGAGGCCGGGCTGGCCAAAGCGCTCGAGCTGACTTGACGCCGCGCCATAGGTAACCGGCAGCAGTCTCGCTCCGTACAGGAGGTGCTCGACACTGCTTGAGCAGTCGTACTCACCCGCCACCGCGGACAGCGGTATGCCGTGCGCGCCGCCGTACACGTACGGCTTGCCGACTATTTGGTTGCCCGCCGCGATCATCTCCTTGATCGCCAGTGGGGCTTGCTGGGGCGCCGCCGCCAGTCCGTCCGGTAACAGCCGGGCCCGCTCCCCCGGAGTCAGCGTGACCCCGGTGGTGCCTGCGGGCGCACAGGCGGCCGGATCCAGCGCGGCGTCGACCGGCGCGACGAGCATGTCCGACCCCAGCGTGGCCTGGCCGAGGAGGTTTCCGGCCCCCGCTGCGGGCGGGCGCCCAATCCGCACGGGCCCCGACCAGAGTCCGCCTTCGTAGGGAATCCCGAGCCGTCCGGCCAGCTGCCACCACAGGTCGATCACCCGCGGCAGACCGCCGACCGGGCTTCCACCGAGTCCGAAATCCCGCTTGTAGGCGATGGTCGAATGCCCGCCCCACGTGATCCTCAGCGGGGCCATGTACGCCAACCCGCCCATGGCGGTGGCGGTCTGCCAGGTGAGACCGCCGAGCTCGGCGTAGGTGTCCGGGTGGGCCAGCAGGTTGTCACCGCGCGCGCCCGTGACCCCTGAGCTCGGGTCGCCCGATCCGCCGTACTCGGTGGCGCCGACCAGCTGCCCGCTCCCCGCCGGACCAAGGACGATTGAGCTGCCCGTGCCCGCGGCGCTCGCCGACGAGCATGGATTCGAGCTCAGGACGACGCTGACGAGCAGCGCCAACAGCGCCGTGCCAAGACCGGCCGCACAGATTCCGCATAGAAGCGCCAGGGCAAGGCCTATCCGCCGGCGCGCTGAGGACCTGGATCGTGCTATCACGGCGCAGATCGTAGGCGACGTAAATCTAACTGAGACTAGTTGAGACTAAGTTGTTGCACTTTCGAGCCGAGGCGGCGGCCTCCCCGAGGCCGCTAACCTCGGTGCTTATGCCTCGGATCCTCGACGTTGAGCAAGCGATGCTCCTACTGGAGCTCGAAGCTCCGTTTGATCCGCGCGCAGTTCAGCTGGCCAGGCGCAAGATGGCCAAGCGCTGGCATCCGGACATCGCGCCCCCGGGGCGTCAGCACGAGCATCAGCGTCACCTCCAAGCCATCAACGAGGCGGCCGACCAGCTCCAGGAGCTGGCGGAGAGCTCCCGGGGGGGCAGGGTGAGCCGCAACGCGGTCAAGGTCTCGGCCGCCGCGACGCGGCGTGCGCGCGAGGAAGCGGGCCGCCGGGCCTACGAGGAGGAGCAGCGCCAGAGGGCGGCGGCGCACGAGCGGGCCACCCACGACCCGTTCGGCTCGCGGGTACCCGACCACTCCGTGGTGCACCGCTATGCCCGCTGTCTGTCCTACCCGGAATGGGGCGTGGGAACGGTGAGTGGCATCTACTTCTCCGGCGACGGGGACGACGTACAGCAGTGGGCGAGGCTGTCGTTCTCCGTGGGCATCCGCACCGTGCCGGCGGGCTCGCTTCAGTTCGTCGATTTCTCCAAGCCCGACCCTGGAGCGGACCGGGTTCAGCGTTTCATGACCGCGGCACAGCATGCCCTCGCCGAGGGTAATGCGGCCCTCGCCGCCCAGCGCCTGATCTACGCGCGTGACGCCGAGCCGGCCAACCCGGCCGTACTGAGGCTCCTCACGGTTGCGTTCTGGCAGGCCGGGAACCTTCCCGCTGCCGCCAGAGCGGTACGCGACTGGGCTCGCGTCGAGAATGATCGCCCGACTCCGGAGCGCTTCGCCTCCCGCATCTACGAGGACATGCGGGCACTCGACCTCGCGGCCGATGCCGCCGAACGCGCCGCCGAACGCGGTCCGGCGGACGGCTCGGCCTGGGAGCGGCTCGGGCGGCTGCGCTTGCAGCTGATGGACCGCAGCGCCGCCATCACGGCGCTCGAGCGAGCCAGGCTGATGGGCCCCTCGCTCGAAGGCCTGCTTGATCTGGCGCTGGCCTACCACCTGGCCGGCGACATCGGCGCGGAGGTATCCGCGGCCCACGCTGCGACGCTCATCGAGCCAGACGCTCAGCCCGCCTGGTCCACCTACGCCCACGCGCTGGCGCGGACCGATCGACTGCAGGAGTGCATCGCCGCCTGCGACCGAGCCCTCGCACTCGGCCCAGATCCCGAGGTCTCAGAATTGCTGGCCCGGGTCGAACGTTTGCAGCCGCGCGAGCTTCCGGCTCGCAGCGCGGCCGCTTAGCCGGGGGTCACCGACCCCTCGCGCCCGCAGACCGGACACGCTTCTCCGCTTTCGAGGCCGCGGCCCCCGCACAGCGGACAGTCTTCGGCGCGGTCCAGGATCCCAAGCAACTCGCCGACGCGGCAGACCAACAGGCGTTCCTCGTCGACTTCCACCCAGGCTCCCGCCGCCGCCGGGAAGACGACGTGGTCGCCGGGCTTCACCGGCATCCGTACGCCCACGTGATCCCACCAGTCCAGTCCCGGGCCAACCGCGAGCACAATGCCATGCTGCGGCGGCGGCTCGTCGCTACCCGGCGGCACGAGCAGCCCCGAGCGCCGGATCCGGTCCGGGTCCAGTTCCTTGATCACGACGCGGTCGAAGAGGGGTCGAAGCTGGTTGCGCATGATGTCTCGCAACTGATTCTAGGGTGGGCCGATCCGGCGCTGCGCCTGCTCATCATCAAGGCCGCCGGCTGGGTGCTGGTGCACGCCGACGCGGGGGCTACAAGCCGCTGAACTGCGGTCCGCCATCGCCCTCATCGGATCTGCGAGGATCTGCGATACCAGGTCGCTGACAACGACTGTCTGACATGAAGAGGTCCAGGTTGGCATGAGCTCACAGGCGCAGCCCAAGCCGGGCCGCGACACCGATGCACGCCTGCCGGCGCCGACGCCCAATCAGAAGTCCAGTCACTCTGAGGGCCTATCGATCCAGGAGGTTGATATCCCGCTTGACGAGGGGAGCATCCGTTCGTACCTCCTGAACCGGGAGGTGTTCTTCGAGACGGAGTTCGTTGCCCTCCGCAACGACGGGAAGTCGGCGCTGGTTGCCGTCCGCAAGGAGCCGATCGACGCCCTGTTCTCTCGGGTCGTCGACGTCAGGGTTCTGGCTGGCCCCGAGCAGGTCGTCGGGATCAAGTCGGCGGATACGGACACCAGCAACGTCACAGCGCTTGCGCTGGCGGCTCTTTCGAACAGCCGACCCGGGATCCTCGCGTACCTGATTGAGGGCCGTTACAACCATGTCAACTTCATCTGGGAGCCGTCACTCGTTCAGGTGACGGTCAGGGACGTGGTGCCCCCGGAGCCGCCGAAGCTGTTCACGATGGTCCAGCAGGTTGTCGCGTTCGACCCGGATCTCCCGCCGATCGACCTGGTCCTCGACGCCGTCGAGATCGGCTCGCTGGCCGCGGAGCACCCCGCTCAACGGTACCTACTGCAGTGCCGAGGCTCGGGCGTTGATCTCGGCGTCCCAACAGAGTTCCTTGACACACACCCGCCGCAGCGCCACGACTGGCTCCTGATCGGCTGTCAACTCTCCCGTCAGATGCACCAGCACTTCTATGGGGACGAGCCTCAGTGTGTGGACACATGCCCGTTGCGCCGACTCGATCCGCCATTCACCGACATCGCGCTCGCCAAGTGTTGTCTGATCGGAACCGGCATCGACCGCACGGGCCACTCGGCCGCCGTCAAGTGGGGTGCGAGCCTGGCGGAAATCCGCCAGGCACTCCGTTTGCTCACCGGCGTCGCTGACCCCGGTACGGCCGATCCAGCCGTGTGGCTTGCACCGCTGGTCGACCGCCCCGGCTACGGCGATCCCGGCGTCGCAGACGCTGGCGACGGCTAACTGTCGGGCCTGGGTTCGCGGTGACGCTGAGGAGCTGGTTCAGACGCCGCCGGCGGCGCATCGTCGCGTGGTGCCTCGGGGTACTCGCGCTGCTGGTGGTGGCGATCGCCGTTGCGAGCTGGTTCCTGTCCGGGCTACTGGTCAATCCGATCCGCGTCACGGTTCACGACAACATCGGGGTGATCGCGGTCGGCCACGACGAGATCGTGCTCGCGCGCCGGAACGAGAGCCTGCGTAACGGCGAGTACGGCCTCGACTGGCCAACCGGGCACGCGATCATCGGCCCGATCACCGGGACGACCTCATCGACTGTGAGGCGGAAGCTCATCTCGGTGGCGGGCGGGCTCGCGCCGCGCATGAGTGTCGGGCTTGACCCCGACGTGTGGTCCACGAACCCGAGGGCCGCACTCGGGCTCGACTATCGCTCGATCACGTTCCCTGACCCCCTCGGACCGATGCCTGCGTGGTACGTGCCCGGCCCGGGGTCTACGTGGGTGCTGTTCGTCCACGGGATCGACGGAAAGCGTCAGGCGGGGCTGCGGCCGCTCGCGGCCCTCCACGAGCTCGGGATGCCCACCCTGTTGATCGACTACCGCAACGACGTAGGGGCGCCGGCGAGTCCTGATGGTCACATCCACCTTGGGATGGCCGAGTGGGAGGACCTCGATGCGGCCGCGCGGTGGGCCCTGAGCCACGGCGCCCGACGGTTGGTGTTGTACGGAGAGTCGATGGGCGGGACGATCGTGACTCGCTTCATGCACCTCTCCTCGGTCGCCGACAAGGTGGCGGCGCTGATCCTCGATGCCCCGGTGTTGAACTGGGCAGGGGTCATCGACCACCAGGCCTCTCGCTTCTATGTGCCGTTCATGGCGCTGCCCGTCAAGTGGACGGTCGATATGCGGATCGATGTGAACTGGGATGCGCTTGATGAAATCCCCCAGGCGCGTTCCTTCCGGCTCCCGATCCTGCTCTTCCAGGGAGAGGGTGACCCGCTCGTCCCACCGTCGGAGAGCAAGGCGTTCGCGACCGCGGCGCCGGGGCCGGTCACGTACGTGCCGGTTCCCGGCGCCGGTCACATCCAGAGCTGGAACGCGAACCCTGTCTCATACACAGCCCACCTACGCGCCTTCCTCGCACCGTGGGCCGGCGCTTCGCGGCGTCCGTGATCTGCCTTACCCTGCGCAGCCCATGCGTTTGATCGTCGCCCGCTGCGAGGTTCGGTACTCCGGCCGCCTGACCGCACTGCTGCCGGAGGCGCTGCGCCTGATCATCATCAAGGCCGATGGCTCGGTGCTGGTGCACGCCGACGCAGGGGGCTACAAGCCGCTGAACTGGATGACGCCCCCGACCGTGATCGAGGAGACGGAGCAATTGATGATCGTGCGCAAGCGCGCGGGCTCAAGCGAGGATCGGCTGGAGATCGAGATCGCCGAGGTGCTCTCGGACGTCGGTCATGACATGGGCTCTCCTGACGAGGACGCCGCGCTGGCCAAGGATGGGGTAGAGGCGCATCTGCAGGAGTTGCTGGCCGAGGCACCGGGATGGTGCGGCGACGGGTTGCGCCTCGTTCGACGGGAATGGGCGACCGACATCGGCCCGGTCGACCTCATGTGCCGGGATGATGAGGACGGCTGGGTGGCGGTCGAGATCAAGCGGGTGGCTGGGATCGAGGCCGTCGAGCAGCTGGCACGCTACCTCGAGCGGATCCGCCGCGATCCGGCCTTCGAGTCCTGCCGCGGCGTGCTGGCGGCGCAGGCGATCAAACCGCAGGCGCGCGTGCTGGCCCAGTCGCGCGGGATCGAGTGCGTGGAAGTGGACCTGGCCGTGCTGCGGGGCGAGCGCGAGCCTGAGCTGAAGCTGTTCGCAGCATGAGCGGAGAACCCGCTGTCCTCACCGAAGGCCGGGACCGGGTCCTGGTCATCAAGCTCAACCGGCCCGAGCAGCGCAACGCTGTCAACGCCGCCGTCGCGGCTGGAATCGCCGAGGCCCTCGATCAACTCGACGACGACCCGGCACTCTCCCTCGGCGTCCTCACCGGTGAGGGCAAGGGTTTCTGCGCGGGCATGGATCTGAAGGCGTTCGTCGCCGGCGAATCTGCGTACGTCGGCGATCGCGGTTTCGCGGGCATCACGCGCCGGGCCTCGGTGAAGCCATTGATCGCCGCGGTCGAGGGGTTCGCGGTCGCCGGCGGCCTGGAGGTCGCACTGGCCTGCGATCTGATCGTCGCCGCCCGTGGCGCCAAGCTGGGAATTCCCGAGGTCAAGCGGTCACTGGTCGCGGCCGGCGGTGGCCTCCTGCGGCTCCCGCGGGCGATTCCGCGGGGCATCGCCATGGAGCTCGCGCTCACCGGGGACCCGATCCTGGCCGAGCGCGCCCACGAGCTCGGTCTCGTCAACCGGCTGGCCGAGCCGGGGCACGCACTCGAGACGGCCCTCGGCCTGGCCGCGGAGATCTCGGTCAATGGCCCGCTCGCGCTGGCCGCCACCAAACGGATCATGGTCGAGTCCGTCGACTGGCCCGAGAGTGAGTTCTTCGAGCGCCAAGGAGAAATTGTCGGACCGGTGATGGCCTCGGAGGACGCCCGCGAGGGGTCCCGGGCGTTCGCGGAAAAGCGCGCGCCCGAGTGGCGCGGCCGCTGAGGCCCTACCGTGCTTCGCCCGTCAGCGTGACCACGATCGTGCGTGGCCCGCCGCGGTCGCGGTGCTCGCAGAGATAGATCCCCTGCCAGGTCCCGAGAGCGAGGCGCCCATCGGCGACGGGCAGGCTCAGCGAGGGTCCGAGCAGCGAGGCCTTGATGTGGGCCGGCATGTCGTCGGATCCTTCGAGCGTGTGCGTCCAGTAGCGGGCGCCCTCCGGGACCGCCTGGTTGAACCACGTCTCGAAGTCACGGCGCACCTCGGGTGAGGCGTTTTCGTTCAGAGCCAGCGACGCCGACGTGTGGCGGAGCAACAGGTGCAGCAGCCCCACCGTGACCTCTGACAGTTCCGGCATCGCAGTGAGCACCTCGCGGGTGATGAGGTGAAATCCTCTCGGCCGCGGCTCCAGCGTGATCTCGTGCTGCGCCCACATCTAGATCGGAGCCTCCGGTAAGCGGGCTGCCCGCATGTCGACACGGCGGCCGGTGAACGGGACGCCCTCGCGTTCGAGCAGCTCACGCTGGTGCGCGCCCTGAGTCAACGTCCCGTCGGAGCGCACGATCCGGTGCCACGGCACCGTCGGATCGTGCGTGTGGCGCAGCGCCGTTCCGGCCAGCCGTGGCGCCCCCGGGGAAACGTCGCCGTAGGTGCGCACATAACCGGACGGCGTCGACCGAACTCGCTCGAGGATCTGATCCCGCCGGGAAGGTTCCACGGACGGCAGCATAAGCCGCGCCCGTGGGCGCCGTCCTGATAAGGTCGCCGGTGCCGAATTCCCTGCTCATTGCGGGGAAGCGGGGGACCCAGGTTCCTCTGGGGCGAGTCGCGGTCTAATGACCTCGTAGCGCTGATTTGAATGAGCGCGAGCCCGACAGCTAACCCCGCAGGCGCTTTCGCATGAATCTCCGCCGCCGATCTCCCACCCTCAGGTCCGTCGCGCTCGCCGTGGCCGGTTTCGCGGTCCTGGCCGCGCTGGTCGCCGTGCGCCCGGCTGCCGGGGCTGATCTGAACCAGCTGGGCGCGCAGCTGAACTCTCAACGCGCGCACCAGCAGAACCTGTCCGTGAGCGTCGACCGACTCTCAGGACTGATCGCCTCGCTCAACTCCCAGATCTCCTTGGTGCAGTCGCGCGAAGGCGCGGTTCGGGCCGAACTGGCCCACGATCGCTCCGTGCTTGCCTGGACCCAGGCGTCATTGCGTCGAGAACGTGTGCAGCTGGTGCTGCTGCGGGCGCGATTGGCCCGCGCCCAGATGATCCTGGCCCGCCAGCTCGTCTCCAGCTACGAGGGCAGTCGGCCTGACCTCGTCGGCGTCGTGCTCAGCGCGCACGGTTTCAAGGACCTGCTCGAGACGTTCGACTTCCTGAGCCGCGCCGAACAGCAACAACAGGCGATCATCACGGTGACCCGGCAGCTGAAGGCCCAGGCCGACAGCGCCGCGCAACGCTTCGCCCGGCTCGAGGCGTCAGATCGCCAGATCGCGCAAGGGGCCGCTCTGCGCGCCCGCGCCCTGGCCGGCATGAACGGGCTCCTGCAGTCCAGGCAGCGGGCGCTGGCCCAAGCTCGCGCGGCCCAGGCAGACGCCCTGGCCGCCACCCAGGCGCGCGCCGGAGCGCTTCAATCCCAGATCTCCCGGATCCGCGCGCAACAGGCCGCGGCGGCCCGAGCGGCTGCCGCCGCGGCCGCCAGCGCCGCCGCCACACCCGCCGGCTCGTCTTCGTCCACACCGACGTCCTCCGGGCCTGCCCTTGGTCCCTCTGGTGGTTGGGCGATCCCGTACGCGATTGTTCTGTGTGAATCCGGAGGCCAGAACCTGTCGCCCAACAGCGCCGGGGCGTCGGGCTACTACCAGATCCTGGCCAGCACGTGGAAGCTCTACGGAGGAAGCGGCCCGGCCGCGTATCTGGCCAGCAAGGCGGAGCAGGACGCTGTTGCCTCGCGCATCTGGAACGGTGGCTCCGGCGCGTCGCAGTGGGTCTGCGCCGGGATCGTCGGGATTCATTAGGACCCGCCCCGCAGAGGCGGCTCGGTAGGACAGACCGAGGCGGGTCCAGGGCCGAGGCGGTCCAAGGCCTAGGCGTCCGAGGCCCAGGCGGTCCGAGGCTAGGCGGTGCGCCAGTCTGACGTGGTGGCAAAGCGCCGGTGACGAGCAGCGGAGATGGTCAGCTGATCAAAATGATCTAGCGCCTGACCGGATCCGAAGACCACACAGGTCAGCGGCGACTCCGCGCGGAACACCGGCATCCCCGTTTCGGCGGCGACGAGATCCGGCAATCCTCGAACCAGGGTGCCTCCGCCGGCAAGCAGGATCCCGTCGCGGGCGATGTCACTGGCCAGCTCCGGAGGCGTCTCCTCAAGCGTGTCCCGGATCCCCTGCAGAATCTCCTGAATCGGCAGGCGGATGGCGCTGCGCACCTCTTCGCTGCGTAGCTGCACAGCGGTCGGCAGCCCGGTGATCAAATGCCGCCCGCGCACCTCAATCGTCTCCTCGGGCACCAGCGGTACGGCCGACCCGATGCCGATCTTGATGGATTCAGCGGTCCGCGAGCCGATCGCCAACTGGTAGGCGCTGCGCAGGTAGTGCGAGATCGCCTCGTCCATCTCGTAGCCGCCGACGCGCACCGAGCGGGAGATGACGATGCTGCCGAGTGAGATCACGGCCATCTCGCTGGTCCCCCCGCCGACGTCGACCACCATCCGGCCGATCGGCTCCTCGATCGCGATGCCCGCGCCGATCGCCGCCGCAATCGGCTCCTCAATCAGGTGCACGCGCCGAGCGCCAGCCGCCAGCGACGCCTCCTCGACCGCCCGCTTCTCCACCTCGGTCACGCCCGACGGCGCGCACACGATCAGGCGGGGATGCGCCCCGCGGCGGCTGAGCACCTTGCGGATGAAGTACCGGAGCATCTCCTCGGTCACCTCGAAGTCGGCGATCACGCCGTGGCGCAGCGGGCGCATGGCTGAGATCGTGGCCGGCGTGCGGCCGATCATCCGCTCGGCTTCGGATCCGACGGCATGGACCTCGCCCGTATCGACGTCCGAGGCGACCACCGACGGCTCCGAGACGACGATCCCGCGACCCGCGACGTAGACCAGCGTGTTCGCCGTACCGAGGTCGATCGCCATGTCGTTGACGCCCATGCTGGGCGTGAAATGCAGGCGAGAAGTGTCACGGCGCGAGCCGTCTCGGCGGAAACCCATGCGAGAAGGGTCGCAGACCCGAACGTTTTGCGCCGCGTGCGGCGATTTTGTCGCCGCTCCGGGTGCCCGCAGCCGGTCGCTGCGGGCACGGCCTGCCGGGCCGAAACCGCCTACCCCAGCGCCAGCAGCACCTGGTTGGCCATGTTCTCCGGGGCTAGCGTTCGCCCGGCAGCTTGCGCGGGTACTGGGAGACGGGCTCGGACACGTTCAGCGCGGTGCTGACGATCCGGTTCTGCTCTCGCGAGTGGGCGATCGGATAGCCCTCGCCCGAGGCCGCTCGCTCTTGCCGGCCGATGTAGCCGAAGTCCAGGTGCTCGGGCAGGATCTGCAGCAGCCGCGGCGACATGAAGGCGCGCGCGCCCATGTTGCGAGGTTCCTCCTGCACCCAAACGACCTCCCGCAGCTTCGGGAAGCTCTCGACCAGCTTCAGCACCTCGCCCTGCGGGAACGGATACAGCAGCTCCATCCGGGCGACGGCGACCGCAGCCTTGTCCTTGCGGTCGGCGTGCCCGACGAGGTCGTAGTAGACCTTGCCGCTGCACAACAGCAACCGCTCAACGTTGGCCGGATCGACCCCCGGCTCGGGCAGGACCGCCTGGAAGCGGCCTTCGGCCAGCTCGCTGATGTGACTTGTAGCCTGGGGTAGGCGCAGCAGCGACTTGGGCGTCATCACAACCAGCGGGCGCTGCTTGGCGATCCGTGCCTGGCGGCGGAGGAGATGGAAGTACTGCGCCGGGCTGGTGGGGTTGGCGACCCGGATGTTGCCCTCGGCGGCAAGCTGCAGGAAGCGCTCGAGCCGAGCCGAGGAGTGCTCGGGACCTGAGCCCTCGTAGCCATGCGGCAGCAGCAGCGTCAGGCGGGAGGTCTGGCCCCACTTGGCCATCCCGGAGACGATGAACTGATCGATGATCACCTGGGCGCTGTTGACGAAATCGCCGAACTGCGCCTCCCACAGGACCAGCGTCTCCGGTCCCTCCTGGGAATAGCCGTACTCGAAGCCGAGACAGGCCATCTCCGAAAGCGGACTGTTGTGCAACTCCATCGGCGCCAGCGACCCGGGCAGGTGCTGCATCGAGCAGTGCTGCTGGCCGGTCTTGGGGTCGTGGAGCACGAGGTGGCGCTGGGAGAATGTGCCGCGCTGGACGTCCTGGCCGGTGAGCCGGATCGGGATGCCCTCGGTCAACAGCGAGGCGAAGGCGAGCGACTCCGCATGCGCCCACACGATCCCGCCGGAGTCGCCGAGCGCCTCGCGTCGCTGCTCGAGCTGCTTGGCCAGCTTGGGATGCACGGTGAAGCCGTCGGGCACCGACAGCAGCTCCTGGCCGAGCACCTGCAGACGGTCAGCCGAAACGGCCGTCTTGACCTCGGGTGATGCAGTGCGATCGAGCTGGTATTCGCCGGTGGCGTGTTCGACCTCGCGCGCCGCGGCGATCCGCTCCTTGAGCGTTTGGTGGCGCTCGGTCAGCAGCGCCCAGACCTCGTCGGTCATCTCGGTCGATTCCTGCTCGGTCACCACCCCCTGGTCGATCAGCTGCTTGGCGTAGAGCTCGCGAGCAGGCGGGTGCTTCTTGATCACCTGGTACATCTCCGGCTGTGTGTAGGCCGGCTCGTCGGCCTCGTTGTGGCCGAAGCGGCGGTAACCGATCAGGTCGATCAGCACGTCATGGCCGAACTCCTGACGGAAGGCGAAGGCCAGCCGCACCGCGGACACACAAGCGGGTACGTCGTCGGCGTTGACGTGAATGATCGGCACGTCGAAGCCCTTCGCCAGATCCGAGGCCCAGGTGGTTGAACGCGCATCGTCAGGATCGGTGGTGAAGCCGACCTGGTTGTTCTGGATCAGGTGAACCGTGCCGCCGACCGTGTAGCCGTCGAGCGCCTGCAGGTTGAGGGTCTCCGCCACGACTCCCTGACCGGGGAAGGCGGCGTCGCCGTGCAAGATCACCGGCATCGCCGCGTTTGTGTCGCGGTGGGCATGGGGCCCCTGGCGCGTGGTCTGCGCCGCGCGGGTGGCGCCGGCAGCGACCGGGGCCACGAACTCCAGGTGTGACGGGTTCGACTCCAGGCGCACGATGATCGAATCGCCGTCGCCCAGCTGGTAGGAGCCCTGCGCCCCGTGGTGGTACTTGACGTCGCCGGTGCCGCCCTGGGGGATGGTGGTGATCGGCTCGAGCGTCGACGCGCCCTCGAACTCGGCGAAGATCGTGTCGTAGCGCCGTCCCAGATTGTGTGCGAGCACGTTCAGGCGGCCGCGGTGAGCCATCCCGATCACGATCTCACGCGCGCCCCGGGTGGCCGAGAGCTGAATCAGCTCGTCGAGCATCGGCACGGTCATGTCGAGACCCTCGATCGAGAACTGCTTCTGGCCGAGATACGCCTTGTGCAGGAACCGCTCGAGGGCATCCACCTCGGTAAGGCGCTTGAGCAGCGTCTTGTTCTCATCGTTGGTCAAGGGCTTGCGGAACTGGCCGGACTCGATTGCCTCCCGCAGCCACAGTCGCTGGCGGTGCGAGGAGATGTGCTCGATCTCGTAGGCGATCGGGCCGCAGTAGGTCTCACGCAGATGTGGCAACGCGTCGGCCAGCGTCGCGCCCGGCACGTACATGCGCAGAATCCGCGCGGGGATCTTGGCCATCAGCTCCGGCGTGAGCCCGAGTGGCTCCGGATCGAGCGCAGGATCGCCCTCCGGCTCCCGGCCGAGCGGATCAAGCCGGGCGGCCAGGTGGCCGTGGGTACGGTGGGCCTTGAGGAGCGACGAGGCCGCCTGGACGGCCTGCAGCAGCTCTTCGTCGGGCGGCACGACCGTGTCCGCGGAAGCGGCCTGGTCCGGGCGCAAGGGCGGCCGCTGCCGCGGCCGGGGCAGGCGGCGGAGGCAGCTCCGGCAGCTCGATCCCGAGGTCGGCGAACACCGCGTCGTAGAAGCCATCGTCGCCCTGCAGGTAGGCCTCGATGCGCTGCAGGAAGCGGCCGGATTCAGCCCCCTGGATGATCCGGTGGTCGTAGGTGGAGGTCATCGTCATGACCTTCTCGGCCCCGATCATCGACCCGACGCTGCCGAGACCGACCGGGTACGCGATCGAGCCGGTGGCGACGATCGTGCCCTGGCCGTTCATCAGCCGCGGCACCGAGGCAACCGTGCCGATCCCGCCGGGATTGGTCAGCGAGACGTTGCCGCCGGTCAGGTCGTCGGCGGTCAAGGTGTTGGTGCGGGCCTTCTCGACCAGCGCGTTGTAGGCATCGAGGAACTGGGCGAACGACATCCGCCCCGCGTCGCGGATGACTGGCACCATCAGAGTCCGGGAGCCGTCCTTCTTCTCGACGTCGACCGCGAGGCCGAGGTTGACCGCGCCGTCGTCGACGCGGTTCGGCTTGCCCTCGATCTCCGCGAAGTGATGGGCCATGACGGGCATGTCGTCGGTGGCCACGCGGGCGATCGCGTAGGCGATCAGGTGGGTGAAGGAGACCTTGCGCCCCGCGTTCTTGAGCTGCTTGCGCCGCTCGTCGAGCACGGTCACGGTGAGAGTGCGGAACGAGGTCGCGGTGGGGATCGACCGGCTCTGGTCCATGTAACGGGCCAATGCCGCCGCGCCGCCCTTGAGCACCTGAGCGCCCGCGGGGACTGGTGCCGATTTGGGTGGGGCGGCCTTGATGGAACCTGCCGCGGCTGCCGCGGCGCCGTTGCCCTTGGACGCGAGCACGTCGGCCTTGGTGATGCGCCCGCCGCGCGCGCTGCCCTGAGACGCCCGTGAGGTCGATCCCCTCGGCGGCGGCGATGCGCTGGGCGACGGGGGAGGCGTTGGCGCCGTTCCCGGCCGTCGGGGTTGCGGCTGGCGCTGACGCGGATGGCGCCGAGGCCGAAGCGGGAGCGCTTGCCGGGACGCCGGCGGCAGGATTCGGGCTCATCCGCGCGATCACCTGCCCGACCGTCACCGTCTCCCCCTCCTCGGCCAAGATCTCGGTGATCGTGCCGCCGGACGGCGCGGGCAGCTCCATGTCGACCTTGTCGGTGGAGATCTCGACCACGGTGTCGCCGTCCTTGACCGTGTCGCCGACCTTGACCGACCACTCGAGGATCGTGCCCTCGGTCACCGACTCCCCACCGGTCGGAGTGACGATGTCGATCGTCTCCCCGGTGGTCACCGCAGAAGCAGCGAGGCCCTCGGCCTCCGTGGCGGCGCCGGCGATGGCCTCTTCGGGTGTGGTGGGAGGCGACTCTCCCGAGACGGGCGTCGCGTCGTCGGGCGTGGTGGCCGGCGGCGTGGCCGCGGCGCCGTTGCCGTTCCCGTCGCTGGTGGCGATCTCGGCCAGCAGCGCGCCGACGGCCACGGTGTCACCCTCGGCGGCGTGGATGCGGACGATCGTCCCCGCGGCCGGGGATGGCACCTCGGCGTCGACCTTGTCGGTGGAGATCTCGACCAGCGTCTCGTCGACGGCAACGGCGTCACCCTCCTGCTTGTGCCACTCGAGCACCGTGCCCTCTGCCACGGAGTCGCCCATGGCCGGCATCACAACCTGGATTGTGCTCGCGTCGACCGCCATTTCGTTCAACTGTAACGCGTGCGAATCCGCACAGATGCGTCCGCCTCATCGCCGCGGCGACGTTCCACGATCACGAACGCGATGGAGCCGGCAAACGGACCCAGGCCGCCGAGCACGGCCACCGTCACTGCGAGCCAGAACGGGATGATTCGGCGCCGCGCCGCGACGATGCAGACCAGCGACATCGCGATCCACATCAGCCCGTGCGCGAGTCCGAGGATGAACGTCTCGGGCTGCGGGTTTCCGGCCACGAACGCGCACACCAGCAGCGCCAGGTACACCGTCGAGTGGGTGAAGGACGCGACCTCGAGGCGACGGAAGGTGATCAGGCGCACGCGCTCAGCCCGCGGCCAGCAGCGAGGCCATCCGACGCAACGGCTCGTCGGCCTCGGCCGGCCACGCGTCAACCTCGGCCGGCCACCACGCGAACTCGTCGTGCTCGTGATCAGGGGTGACGCGGGCGCCTTCCGGTAGCCATGCCTGACCGACCAGCAGCACGACCTCGCTGGGCAGCTGCACCAAGGCCTCGATCCGGAGGCGGGTGGGCTGCACCGACCATTCCTCCTGGAGCTCACGGCTCATGGTTTCGGTGGGGTTCTCGTCGACCTCGACCGCCCCGCCGGCGCCCAGCGCCCAGCGGCCCGCCCACGAGGCCAGCCATGCCGCCCGTCGCCCGGCGAGCCAGCGACCGTCCGCCCCGCGCACGATGCACAGCACTGACATGCTCTGCGCCGCATCCTCGGACAGCAGCCGCACGGCCCAACGCACCCGCTGCAACTCCAACTGCAGCCGGCCGTCCTGCTCCCCATAGCCCGCCAACCGGGCCGCAAGTCCGTCGTGGCTAGGCGAACCCCGCTCGCGCAGGGCCTCGAGTGCCGCGTCGGCGGCCGCGATCGAGCTCGCGGGCGGCGCATAGGTATCCGCGCGCCAGGCTACGTCGACCTGATCCGGTTCCCAGGGTCCACGAGCCAGCAGAGCCGATGTAGTCGCCACGCCGGAGAACGGTAGCGGGGTAGGCTGGCGCCTCAGGTGGCACGAGCACTCAAGCACTGGGGCTGGGGATACGAGGACGAGCAGCCCTCGCCCAACGAGCAGCGCGCGACGGCGGAGTTCCTCGTCGCCCACCTGGGGTTCGGCAGCACCGAACTCGAGCGGCCCGCGCCGCTACCGACCCTGCCGGCGCCGAGACTGGCGCCGCCGGCATCGCTGGCAAGCATCTGCTTCGCCGATGACCGCGAGCGGGCCCTGCACGCGCTCGGGCGCTCGTACAGCGATGTCGTGCGGGGGTTCCGCGGGCAGTTCGAACACCCGCCTGATGTGGTCGCCCGACCGCGAGATGAGGCCGAGATCGGCGCCGTGCTCGATTGGGCGCTGGGCGCCGGCGCGGCGGTCATCCCGTTCGGCGGCGGCACCAGCGTGGTCGGCGGCGTCGAGCCCCGACTGGGCCGCGAACACTCCGGGGCGGTGAGCATCGACATCAAGGCGCTCGATCGGGTGCTGGAGGTCGACCGGGTCTCCCGCGCCGCACGCATCGAGGCCGGAGCCACCGGACCGTTGCTCGAGGCGCAGCTGGCCGAGCACGGCCTAACCCTCCGGCACTACCCCCAGTCGTTTGAGTTCTCCACGCTGGGCGGCTGGATCGCCACCCGCGCCGGCGGCCACTTCGCCACGCTGCTGACCCATATCGACGACCTGGTCGAGTCGGTGCGGGCCGTGACCCCGGCCGGGGTGTGGGAGTCGCGCCGTCTGCCCGGTTCGGGCGCCGGCGTCTCGCCCGACCGCATGCTGATCGGCTCCGAGGGGATCCTCGGGGTGATCACCGAAGCCTGGGTCCGCGTGCGCCCGCGTGCGATCCATCGCGCCTCCGCAGGTGTCAAGTTCGACGATTTCGCCGCGGGCGCCGAGGCGGTACGCGCGCTGTCACAAGCGGGCCTGTATCCGTCCAACTGTCGCCTGATCGATCCGCTCGAGGCTCGTATCACGGCCTCCGGAGACGGCTCGGCGGCGCTGCTGGTGCTCGGCTTCGAATCCCCCGAGCACGACGTCGAGCCGTGGATGACGCTGGCGCTCAAATGCTGCAGCGACCACGGGGGGACATGGGAGCGGCGCGGGAGCGGAACCTCCGGTAACGACGTCGTGGGCAGCTGGCGGGACGCGTTCCTGCGCGCTCCGTACCTGCGCGACACGTTCGTGGCCATGGGCGTGATCTCGGAGACGTTCGAAACCGCGGTGACCTGGGACCGGTTCCCCGCCTTTCACGCGCGCGTGATCGACGCCGTGTCAGAAGCCGTGCGTGAGGTCTGTGGCACAGGCACGGTGAGCTGCCGCTTCACCCATGTCTATCCGGACGGCCCCGCGCCGTACTACACGGTGCTGGCGCCGGCTCGCCGCGGAGCGGAGCTGGAGCAATGGGCCCAGATCAAGCGGGTCGCCTCGGATGTCCTGATCGCCGGTGGCGGCACCATCACCCACCATCACGCCGTCGGGCGTGATCACCGTCCGTGGTATGACCGCCAGCGCCCGGAGCCATTTGCGCTGGCCCTACGGGGCGCAAAGGCGGCGCTCGATCCAGGCGGGCAGCTCAATCCGGGGGTGCTGATCGACCCGGGAGGCGCGTAGGCCGACTCAGGCATGCTCACGCAGCCGCGCCAGCACAGCCGGCGCGGACGGCGCGAACGCCTCCGGGATCCGAGGCAGCAACTCCAGCCATCCCGGCTGAATCGCGATCGCCGCCCGAACATCCTCCAGCGCGGTGTCGAAGTCTCCCGCCTGCGCCGCCCCCAGCCCGGCCCAGAAGCGGAGCTCGTGATTGTCGGGCGCGAGATCGCTGGCGCGGCGGTAGACCGCAGCCGCCTCGGCGTAGCGTCCTCCGGCGACCAGCGCGTCGGCTTCGTTGGCCAGGACGTAGGCGTCATGAATGATGAGCAGCCTTCGCATCTCGTCCAAGGGCTCGGGGTGGTCCTCGACCCGCAGCGAGACGGTCGACTCCCATGACTCCCCATCTGGCGGTACCACCAGGATCGCCGCCGACTGGCTCCCGCGGATGTCACCGCCCTCCTCCGCGGCCGCGTCGAGCGAGGCCAGCAGCCTCATCGCCAGCGTGCCGGACGTCGCTAGATAGGTCTCGAGCATTGCCGGCCACACCCGCTCGGAAGCCATGATGTTGGCCTGGCAGGAGACCCCCTCGCCGATCACGTGGCCGGCGTGCGCGATGCAGTCCTCGCCAGTGTGCGCCGCCACACCACCGGCAGCATCCACCACCGCCACCTGCCGGCTCGCCGCCGCGTCATCAGCGGCCACCAGCTGCGCCAGTGCCTGATCGGCCGAGGCGCCCGACTGCATCAGGTCGAGCGCGTGCGGGCCGTAGGCCGGCTCGACATTCGACTGGGTCGCCACGGCACCGACGCCAGGCCGGGCCCACGGCACGATCGGCCCGACCGAGAACCAGTGCGATTGCACGGCGACCCCCAGTTCGTCGGTGACCGGGTCGCGGGCGACGATGGAGTACGTGCCCTGACGGGCGCGTTGAGAGTGCCGGGACCGCGTCGAGATCGCGCGAGCATAGTCAATAGCCTGCGCTTCATGACCAGCATCGCGGTCCTCGGTCCCGGCGGCGTCGGCGGCTTCATCGCCGGAGCGCTGGCCCGGGCCGGAGCGGACGTCACGGTGGTCGCGCGCGAGCCGACCGCCGAGCTGATCTCCCGGAACGGGCTGCAGATCGAGAGCGTGATTCTGGGCGCCTTCCAGGCTCGGCCGGCGGCGGCGGCGGCGCTCGACGGGCCGGTCGACGCCCTGATCATCGCCACCAAGGCCACCGGCCTGGACGCAGCGCTCGAGCGCGTGCGCGCGACCCCTGGGCTGGTCTGTACCGCTGCTCAACGGGCTCGATCACCTTCAGCGGCTGCGGGAGCATTTCCCAGCCGAGCGAGTCTCCGCGGGGACGATCCGGATCGAGGCGTACCGCCGGGAGCCGGGGCAGATCGTGCACATGAGCCCGTTCCTGCGGGTGGACCTCGCCTCCAAGTACCCAGAGGCCGCCGCCCCGCTCGAGCAGCTGGCGCAGTTGCTAAACGGCGCCGAGGTTCCTGCCCGAGTCGGCTCCAGTGAGGCGCAGATCATGTGGTCGAAGCTCGTACGTCTGAACGCGCTGGCCTTGACAACGAGTGCCTCCGGCGAGCGAATCGGCTTCATCCGGTCAGATCCAGCTTGGCGCGCGACCCTCGAGCGAGCCATCGAGGAGGGCGCGGCCGTGGCCGTGGCCGATGGCGCCGCGCTTGACCCGTCGACGCCGTTGGGCGAGCTGGAGGCCGCGCACGCGGAGCTCGGCTCCTCGATGCAGCGCGACATCGCCGCGGGACTGCAGCCAGAACTCGACGCGATCGCGGGGTCCGTACTGCGGGCGGCCCGGCGGCATGGGATCGCCTGCCCGACGATCGAGCGGCTGGCGGCCGAGGTCGCCGAGCGCGCGGGTATCGCGCCGCCGCGCGTCTAGAGCTCGAGCCGACGGCTAAAACGGCGGCCTGATCTGAGGCGCCTCGGCCGGGCGTCCGGGGGAGTAGACCGGCTCGGCGATCTCGTCCGAGGCCACCGCGTCGAGGACCTCTTCCTGCTCCTCCTGGATCTCCTCCTCGTGGTCGCCGTCGCAGAGCACCCGGAAGGCGCCCGTGACGCCGCCGTCGGCCTGCAGCACGATGCCCGGCAGGATCTGCTCGCCCTCCTCCAGTCCCAAGCGTTCGATGTCGAAGTTCGACATGCCCACACCCCAGGTGTGGTGCTCGGGGTTCTCACGGTCGTGCGCCGCCACGCCCTGGGCAAGGCGCTCGAGCAGATAGGCGATCTTGCTGGTCTGGGCCACCGGTTAAGGTAGCCGTCCTGCGGGCAGGATGGCGAGTCCGCGGACGCCTCGGCCTCAGGTCAGCTCCCCCGCGGGGGAACAGATACGCGACGCTCGCCCCCCTCGAGCCCCGGATTTCGGAGGGCCACCTGCCAAGGAACCGACGAGCGGTCGTGCGGTACCGAGACGGCCAGCGACCGCCGGGCGGCCAGGAAGGCGACCGGATGCCAAGCCGGCGCAAACCGCCGGACGACCACAATGAGTGGCACTCCGGAGCGGTTTTCGATCATCGAGCCCGCGGAAGGGATAGGCTCGCCCAGCCCGATGCTGGATGCCGCGATGACGGAGGCCACTCACAACGGCGATGAGCTTCGCTCCGCGGACATCGCGCAGTTTGACCCAACCGACGCTCAGCCAGGACACTGTCGACGATCGCGCGCTCCGGCGCTGAGGCGCCGGCCAGTCTGCTGCGGGGGACAATGTACCGGTGTCGTCCCAGTCGACTCGGTCACCTCGAAGTATCGAACCGGCGTCACCCCGGACAGAAACGGATCGTGTGCGAGCGCGAGTCAACAGCTGCTGCGGCGAGTTCGCTGCCGCCCAGCTGGAGGGCGCCCAGGGCCGCCTTGGCGTTAGCTCGCGTGCATCTGCATGAAGTCATATCCCGCTTCCAGCGTCTTCAGTGTTGAGCGCTATCACGCAGGCGCCGGCAGCTCCAGCACGAGAGCCCGCAGTGAGCGTCCCGGTCTTCACGCCGCGGAAGAGCTCGGCCAGGA
Organism: uncultured Solirubrobacterales bacterium; assembly: GCA_963828535.1. Classification (GTDB taxonomy): domain Bacteria; phylum Actinomycetota; class Thermoleophilia; order Solirubrobacterales; family Solirubrobacteraceae; genus Palsa-465. Next base: position 309,342 of record CAWHEM010000002.1, on the reverse strand, counting down.
TCACGATCACCAGCGGAGCGTCGAACACCACGTAGCGACTGGACGTCGGCTCCCGGCCGGTGTAGTAGTTCGCGCCGCTCAGTAGCCAGAAGCACAACGCCGTGCCCGCGTATACGAAGCAGCCACCGGCCCGCGGCGGCCACGTTCGAATCACGAACGCGCACCCAGCGATCAGGACCATCGCGAGCACGAGGTGCCCGGCGCGCAGCGTAGAGCCCGGCGGAATTGCTGTGAACGCCCGACGATCGCAGCTAGAGCCGCAGAGCCGGAGTCGATCACTAGTGCGGAAGATGCTCGAGATTCGTGATCGAAACATGCGAGGGTTGGCCCGCTGCCGTAGTCCGAGCCACCACGTCCCGAACAGCAAGGCGGGTACGAGCGCTATCCAGCGCTTGCCTGAGCCCTGTCGACGCAGGCCGATCACGATCGCGGCGCCGAACACGAACGGGATGCCAATGCTGAACGTCAGCACGGCGAGGACCACGAGCAGCAGGCAGGCCACGGCATTGCGGCGCGGGGCGTCGATCAACTCGATGCGATACCCGTCCGGGTCGCGCACGAAGCACAGGCGTGGGCCCCCGTCGCTGACCGTGTACGGCGCGCGCTCGGGCTCGATGCCCTGCCCGGCAAGCTGAGTCAGCGCGGTGTCGAGGTCAGGCGTGGTGATGGCGATGTGCCCATATCCGGTGCCGAGGTCGTACGGCTCGGTCTGGCCGAAGTTGAAGGTCAGCTCCAACCGCGGGCTGTCGCCGTCATCGGGCTGGTTCATAAACACGTTGATGGCCTCGTCGCGGATCGGCAGGCGACCGACCTCCCGGAAGCCGAGGGCCTCGTAGAACGCCACCGAGCGATCGACGTCGGTGATCCGGTAGCAGGTGTGAATCAAGCTCATGGTCAACGAAAAGGATACCCTCCGAGGCGATGATCATCGAGCGCTCGATGAACGACGACTGGCTCTCGAACACCTATCTGGTGGCCGATGAGCAGGGTTCTCAGGCGGCACTGATCGATGCCGGCGGCCCCGTGGCGCCGCTGCTGGCGGTAATCGACCGGATGCGCTTTGAGCTCACGCACGTGCTGCTCACCCACCATCACCATGATCACGTCGCCGAGCTGGATCAGATCTTGGAGCGTCACCCCGGCACACCGGTGCTGATCCACGAGCTCGAGCGTGAGCACGTCCCCCAGGCCACCGGCAGGATGCAGGCCCAGCAGCCGATCTTTTGCGGCGCTTTGGAAATCGTGCCCCTGCACACCCCCGGGCACACCTCGGGAATGCTGTCACTGCTGGCCAACGGCACCGATGTGTTCACCGGCGACACGCTGTTCAAGGGCTCGGTCGGCGGCGTCCGCGCGCCGGGGCACACGTCCTACGCTGATCTGAAGCGCTCGATCATGGACACCCTGCTGAAGCTCCCGCCGGAGACGCGGGTCCATCCCGGTCACACCGATCCGACCTCGGTGGCCGAAGAGCTCGAGCACAACAAGTTCGTCCGGATCTGGAGCGGCACCGATCCCGAAGGCAATCAGCCATGTACGGCGATGGGCGAGCCGGCGACGCTGATCCTGCTCGGGGACGATTACGACGGCGGCCACAAGGCCTGGGTGCGCTGGGCTGACGGGTCGGACGACATCGTTCCCGGATCCCAGGTTCAGCAGCCCGCCGCGTAGAATCGTCTGTAGTGGCGAAGGACAAGATCCCCACCTCCCGCGTGGGGCGTACCGCCAAAATCGGGGGACTCGCAGCAGGACAGGCAATCCGGCAGGCGGGCACCCGGGCGGCGAACGTGACACGCACCCGAGAAGGGCGACAGGTCGCCCTGGAGCGTCGGCACGTCGAGGCGGCCGAGCAGATCGTGGCTGCGCTGGGGACGATGAAGGGCGCCGCGATGAAGGTTGGCCAGGTGATGTCGTTCCTCGACGTCGGGGTGGTGCCCGAGGAATATCGGGAGGAGTTCCAGCGCAAGCTCGCCGCGCTGCGTGACGCGGCGCCGACGGTGACCTTCAAGCAGATGGGCCGCGTGATCGAGGATGAGCTGGGTGAGCCGCTGAAGGACGTGTTCGCCGAATTCGACGAGGAGCCGATCGCGGCCGCCTCGATCGGCCAGGTCTACCGGGCCGAGCTTCACGATGGGCGCCAGGTGGCGGTCAAGGTCCAGTATCCCGGGGTGGCGGCCGCAGTCCGGGCCGACATGCAGAACCTGGGACTGATCCTGCGCCTGGCCAAGCGGATCGCCCCCGGAATGGATCCCAAGGCCATCGGCCAGGAGATCCGGGACCGGATCGAGGAGGAGCTCGATTACGAGCTGGAGGCCCAGAATCAGCGGGCCCTGGCGCGGATCTTCCGTGACCACCCATTCATCGTCGTTCCTGAGGTCGTGGGCTCCTTGTCCCGTGAGCGCGTGATGGTCAGCGAGTTCGTGCACGGAACCGGGTTTGAGGAGATGAAGACCCGCCCGCAGGAGGAGCGCGATCGGATCGGCGAGATCCTGTTCCGCTTCTACTTCGGCTGCCTGTACCGGCATCACCAGTTCTCCGGCGACCCCCACCCCGGGAACTCGATGCTGCTCGACGATGGCCGGATGGCCTTTTTCGACTTCGGGCTGTTCAAGCGCATGCCGGCCGCGGCGGTGGAACTGGAGATGGCGGTCGCCCGGGCGGTGATGGAGGGCGACACGGCGACGATCATGCGCCTGGGCACCGACACCGGCTTCTTCCCCGAGCCCGAGAAGTTCGACCCGGACAGGGTGCTCGAGCATTTCCGCGCGGCCACCTCGTGGTACACGGTCGACGACTACATCGAGCTCACGCCGGAGTACGCGACGCAGGTGCTGATCGACATGAGCGACCCGCGTTCGGAGTACTTCGGCCAGCTGCGCCACGAGTCCGCGCCTCCGGATCACATCTTCGGGCGGCGGATGGAAGTGCTGACCCTCGCCGTGATCTCGCAGCTGCGCGCCCGCGGCAACTTCCATCGCGTCGCCCGTGAGTGGTTCTATGCGGACGAGCCGTCGACCGAGCTGGGCGAGCTCGACGCTTCGTTCTACGCCCGCGCAACGGCGTAGCCCTCGGAGCCTCTAAACCCGCTGGACCTGAAACAGGCTCGTCGTCCCTGGGCGTCCGCTTGGAAGCCCGGCGGTGATGCCCACGCGCGCCCCGGACTTGACCCAGCCGAGTTCGACCACACGGTGGGCCGCGTCGGCGATCAGTGCCTCGGTGATCTCGTGGCGACGCATCGACGCCGCCTGCACCCCCCACATCAGCGCGCAGCGACGAACGGTTTCGCGACCGGGCGACAGAGCCAAGATCGGTACCTCTGGGCGGTGCGCGGACAGTAGGCGGGCCGAGCGACCCGACAGCGTCGGGACCACGAGCGCGGCCAGGTGCAGGTCACGCGCCGCCGCGCAGGCGCTGTAGGCGACCGTGTAGGCAGGGTCACGCGCGTCGCGCCGGACGCGATCCTCGTTCCAGTTGCTGTAGGGCAGGAAGGTCTCGGTCCGCTCGGCCACCGCGGCCATCATCTCGACCGCCTGCACCGGATACGCCCCGACCGCCGTCTCCTGCGAGAGCATCACGGCGTCGGTGCCGTCGAGGATCGCGTTGGCCACGTCGGCCACCTCGGCGCGCGTGGGACGGGACGAGGACACCATCGAGTCGAGCATCTGGGTCGCGGTGATCGACGGCCGGGCGAGGCGGCCCGCCGCACGGAGCAGCTGCTTCTGCACCATGGGCACATCCTCGATCGGCAGTTCGATCCCAAGATCTCCGCGGGCCACCATCACGCAGTCGGCCGAGCGGATGATCTCGTCGGCCGCGTCGACGGCCTGCGGCTTCTCGATCTTGGCGATCAGCGGCAGCCGGGTGTGCTTGCGCACGCTGGTCACGTCCTCGGCTGTGCGCACGAACGACAGCGCGATCATGTCGACGCCGATCGATTCGCCGAAGCGCAGCATCTCAAGGTCCTCCTCGGGCACCGCCGGGAGCCCGCGCGTGGACCCGGGGATGTTCAGTCCCTGGCGGGAGGCGACCGTGCCGCCGATCTCGACCAGTGTCTCGATCTCGCCCTCGGCCTCCCGCACCACCTTCACCCGCAGGCGGATCGCGCCGTCGGCGAGGTAGATCACGTCCTCAGGATCGACCGCCGCCGCAAGGCCCCCCCAGCTGACCGACATGCCCTTGTCGGTGCCCTCCTGCTCAGAGCCACACTGAAGGACCAGCATCTCCCCCGGCTTGAGCTCGGCGAGCCCGTCGCGCAGCGCGCCGATGCGGATCTTCGGTCCGGGCAGGTCCTGGAGGATCGCCACCTGACGTCCGGCCGCGCTGGCCGCGGCGCGGACGCGCTCGGCACTCTCGGCGTGCATCTCCAGGTTGCCGTGGGAGAAGTTCAAGCGCGCGACATCCACGCCTGCCTCGACAAGTCTCTTCAGGGTTTCGGGATCCCGTGAGGCCGGGCCGATGGTGGCGACGATCTTCGTGCGGCGCATGAGGCAGGAACCTACTCCACGAACTTTCCGGATTCGTTAACGACTCGCCCATCGGCGCTCAGGCGACCGCCCTGGCGGAGATCGCAGATCAAATCCCAGTGCAGGGCCGACTGATTCCTGGCGCCGGTCTCCGGATACGAGCGCCCGAGCGCGAGGTGGACGGTGCCGGCCATCTTCTCGTCAAGGAGGATCGATCCGGTTGGACGGTCGATCCCGGTATTGGTGCCGATCCCGAGCTCGCCGAGGAACCTCGCCCCCATATCGGTGGCCAGCGCGGCATCCAGATACTCCTGGCCGTGTTGAGCCGTGGCCTGCACGACCTGCCCCGCCTCGAAGGTGAGTTCGACGCCCGTGACGTCGACCCCGCGAGGACTGGAGGCGATGGTAAAGCGCACACGACCCTCGGCCGAGTCCTCGTGCGGCCCGGTGAACACCTCGCCGCTGGGCATGTTGTGGCGGCCGTCGGAGTTGATCCAGGTCCGGCCGCCGACCTTCAGTCGCAAGTCGGTGCCCTCGGCCTCAATCCGGATCTCCTCTGCGCGTGAGAGGCGCGACACGAGCCGGGCCTGTCGAGCGCTCAGGTCCCGCCACGCCACAACTGGATCGCTCTGGTCAAGGAAAAGCGCTCCACGGATGAAGGCTGCGTATTCGTCATCGCTCATTCCGGCCTGCTGCGCCAACGCCGGCGTCGGCCACAGCGTGCTGCACCAGCGCGAGGCGAGCCGTGCCTCCTGGATCGGGGCGCGCGCACGGGCCGCGCGGCTCATCAGGCTCGGGTCGATGCCGGCCAGAGCGCGCGTGTTGGCCGGGGCCATGACCCCGATCTGGGCGTCGGCGTGCTGCGACTCGGTCAGCTCCAATGGCGCGTAGCCGTCGAGGTGGACCTCGTGTGCGTGGGTGAAGAAGTCGGCGCTCAGCCACGGGGGGGCCACCCGGATCAGCGGCCACGCCTCCCGCTCGAGCACGGCGCGGTGGAGCGCTCGCAGCGGTGCCAGCGCCAGCGTGGTGCCGCCGATCAGCACCTGCTCACCGGCCTTGGGCTCGACGCACCAATCGCAGACCAGGGCCGCGAAGGCGTCCGCGTCAATCATGGGGCCTCCAGTTCCGGGAAGTTCTGCTCGACGTGCCGGCGGATGCTGTCCCGGATGAATTGCCGCTCGCTGCCAGACGCGATCCGGTAGCGAGCCAGGAGCTCCTTCTGGCGGGTCGTCGGCAGCTCGGCGATCGTCCATGACACGGCCAGGCGCTCGAACAGGAACTCCAGCGCGCGTTGCTCGGCGTCCTCCTGATGCAGGCCGGCCTGGGCGATGGCCACGAAGTCACGGCGGGTCGCCGGGCTGAGCGAACCGCGAAGGACGAGCACGTTGCCCTCGCCGTCGCGGTACTCGGTCCCCGGGGCCGCGAGCTTTTCACGCTGGCGGTTGCGGCGACCCACGTTCGGTCAGTGTTCCGGCTAGGTGGCCGGCGAGAGCGCGGCGGCCTCGAGCTGAGTGGGCACGTCACCGGTGACCGGCTTCGCGTGGCCGGCCCACGCTGAGAGTGGTTCCAGTGTGGCCAGCTTGCGGATCGAAGCACGGGCCTGCTCGGTGTCGTGATTGAACGCCGCGTGCGGCACGTGGGCGGCGTTCTTCATGCCCGTCTCCGGATTCACCGTGTAGAAGCAGTCGGAGACCAGTGCCAGCCGGTCGGACTCTCGGAACAGGCCGATCAGGCCTGGCGCGTGGCCGGGAAGATCGACCACGCGGAAGCCGGCGATCTCGTCGCCCTCGCGCACGGTCCCCTCGATCGCCACCGCCCCGCCGTCCCAGGTGGTCAGGAGCTTCGGGTAGATCGGGCGCGCGTAGGCCGCGAGCTGCGAGAAATCCCAGTAGGGACGGAAGGCCTCGTTGGACTCCGCGGCCTCGTGCTCGGCCGGATGGCAGTACACCGGGGCGTCGAGCCCTGGCGCCGCACCGCGATGATCGCAGTCGGCGTGTCCGAGCACGATCCGCTTGAGGCCGCCGAGGCGCGCGGTGATGCTTCGCAGTGCGCTGGTCATGTCGGAGATGCCAGCATCGAACATCGTCACCCCGCCGTCGTCCTCGATGAGGTAGACGTTCATCGTCCGCGGGCGCCCGCCGCGGACGATCCACACGCCGTCGGCGATCAATTCGGAATCGGCTCCGTGCATCCAGGTGTGGATTTTCGTCCGTACGTTGGCCAGTTTCGCCATCTGGCTCTCGGCCTTGGACCCCGCCGGGGGCAGAAAACCGAGCTGGCGGACGACGTCCGCGGTGTCCAGGTACGCGTCGTTGCCGGTGATCTTGTCATCGGCCACCGTCACCACGTCACAACCCTCGATGACCATCCGGGCGCCGTTGGGGAGAAAGCCCTGGAACATCCCCGGGCCCGCGAACGTGGCCCGAACCTTCCAGCGGACAGCACAGCGGTTCCGGGCGGTGGTCAGGTCCCGGATCTCGAACTTGAAGTCGGGGAAGGCGTCGAACAGCATGCTGAAGTACTCGCGAATCCCGTTCGGGGCGACGAGTTCCTCGCCACCGACGAAGCGGTCGATCGAGCCTGGGACCCAGCACGCCACGGCGGCCTCGATGTCATGCGCGGAGAGGGCCTCGAAGTAGCGCCGGGTGATCTCAGAGGAAGAGGCCATCGCGGCGCGCAGTCTACGCCCCGCCAATATCGTGCGTCGTCGTGACCAAGCAACGTGAACTCGGACGCGGCGAACGCGTGCTCCCCGGTCTCTGGCGCCTGCGGCTACCCCTGCCGTGGCCCGGGGTCCCCCACTGCAACGCCTGGGCAATCGCGTCCGGGTCCGGCATCGTGCTCGTCGATACCGGGATGCATCTGCCCGGATCGCTGGCCCAGCTCGAGCGGGCGATGGATCAGGTCAACCTCCGCCTCGAGCATGTGCGGCTGCTCGCTGTCACCCACGCCCACTCCGATCACTGGGGGCAGGCCGCTCCGATCGTCGAGCGCGCCGGCTGCGAGCTGTGGATGCATCCCAATCATGCGCATGCGGTCAAGTCGTTCGAGAATCGTGAGGCGGCGCTGGAACGCCGGATCGAAGTGGGGCGCCAGAGCGGAGTGCCCGAGGAAGCCCTGCGCCGTTACGCCGAGCGGGCGCGCGACATGCCCTCCGGCGTGGCGGCGCTGGCCACGCCTGACCGCTCGCTGCTCCCGGACGTCGTGATCGAGAGCGACCTCGGCGACTGGGAGGTGTTCGAGACCCCAGGCCATGCGCCGTCCCACGTGTGCCTGTACCAGCGCGAACGGCGGGTGCTGATCTCCGGCGACCATCTGCTCGGACGCATCTCGCTGTTCTACGACTACGGCTGGACCCCCGATCCGGCGGGCGAGTTCTTGGCGTCGCTGGATGTCGTCGGCGGGCTGGACGCGCGGTTGTGCCTGTCCGGGCACGGGCGGCCGTTTGTCGACGTACCGGGGCATATCGATGCCAACCGTCTGTTGGTTTCGGAGCGGCTGGCCGGCGTGCGGGCCGCACTTGGCCCGGGTCCGCTACGCGTCGTCGAGGTGGTTCCACGTGTCTACGGTCAGGAAATGACGGAATTCACGGCGTCGTGGTGGCTGTCGGAGACGCTCTCGTATCTGCGCCACTTGGAGGTGCGGGGCGAGGTGATTCGGGAGCCGGATGGGTCGGCCGAGGTGTGGGGCCTGGCCTGATGTGCGCTGATCTGGGCTGAGTCTGGGCTCATCTGGCGCGGTCGGATGCGCCGGCCGCCGGGGAACTCCGACATTGAGGGATCGTCCGGGTGCCGGCGGCTGAGCACATCCGCCGAGCTCGACAAACGTCACAACGCCACGCGCGTCTGCCTCAGTGTCACTTTTGTCCGGCTGTGGCCGCATAAGGTGACGGGGTGCCTGAGGGCGGGACTGGTGGGCACGTTTGTCGGCCGCTCAAGCTTCCATGACCGCCCGCAGCCGGGCAACTTTGACACGACCGTGTCAAGGTTGATACTGTCCCGGCCGTGAAGATCGACGAGATCATCGCGGAGAGCGAGGGACCGGTCTTCTCGTTCGAGTTCTTCCCCCCGAAGACCGACGATGGGGACCGCAATCTGCGGGCGACGCTCGAGGACCTGCGAGCGTTCGATCCCGATTTCGTGTCGGTCACCTACGGCGCCGGCGGCACCACGCGCGGACGGACCGTCGAGCTGACGCATTGGATCAAGCGTGATCTCGGCATCGAGGCGATGGCCCACCTCAGCTGTGTCGGCTCCACGCGGGAGGAGCTGCAGGAGATCCTCGACGGGATGAGGCAGGTCGGGATCGAGAACGTGCTCGCCCTGCGCGGGGACGCTCCGCGCGGGGAAACCGAGTGGCGCCCGCACCCCGGAGGCCTGCACTACTCGACCGAGCTCGCATCGCTGATCGTCGAGAACTATCCGTTCAGCGTCGGGGCGGCGTGCTTCCCGGAGGTCCACCCCGAGGCGCCCGACCTGGCCCACGACCTGCGCTTTTTGAAGGAGAAGGTCGACGCCGGGGCTTCTTTCCTGATCACGCAGCTGTTCATGGACAACGATCTGTACTTCCGCTTCGTCGATGAGGCGCGCGGCGTGGGTATCGACGTGCCGATCCTGCCCGGGGTCATGCCGATCACCGACGTCAAGCAGATCAAGACGATCACCGGCATGTGCGGCGCCACCATTCCTCCCGCCCTCCTCGAGGCACTCGAGTGGCGAGCCGATGACCCTGAGGCGGTGCTCCAACTGGGTGTGGCGTACGCCACGCTCCAGTGTGCCGAGCTGTTGGCACGCGGTGCCCCCGGGATCCACTTCTACACGCTGAACCGCTCGCCGGCCACGCGGGCGATCCTGTCGGCGCTGCGCCTGCTGCGACCGTGGGTGCGCCGCGAAGTCGTCAGAACCTGATCAGCCGGGCGGGCATCAGCCAGGCGGGCATCAGCCAGGCGGGCATCAGCCGGGCGGGATGATCTCTAGCGCGTGGGCGAGCATCGGGCGCCCGTCGAGCTCGTAGCGGACGTCGACGTCATCGTTGCGCCCGTAGGTACCGATCCCCCACGCGCCCATGAACCAGGCCCAGGCACCGAGCTTCTGCTGCACGAGCTCGCGCTCGAAGACCAGCTCTCCGCTGGAGACCCGGAAGTCGACGCCGAGCTCCTGGCGGACGCCATTGATATAGACCTCGAACGGTGGCTTGACCCCCTCGGGCAATTTGACGCGCCAGTGCTGGTTCACGCCTTCAGGTCCTGCGGCAGTAGCGACAGGATCGCCAAGTCGACCCGGCCGCGGTGTCCACGTTCGTACTCGCGCAGCACGCCCTCGAGCACAAACCCGGCCGACCGGGCAGCGGCGAGCATCGCCTCGTTGTCCGGATGCGTGAGGACTTGCAGTCGCGCCAGGCCGCAAGCCGAGAACAGCCAGCCCGCGCCGAGGCGCAGCGCGCGCGTTGCGTAGCCGCGGCCGCGGACCTGCGGGGCAAGCCAGAGCCCGAGCTCTGCGCGGCCGTGATTCCAGTCGAGCCCCTGCACGGTCAGATCTCCGCGGGAGCGGTCAGATCCCGACTCGAGCACGGTCAACGTCGCGCGGACGCCGGCAGCGCGGTCGGCGACGGCGCGTTCGGAGCGACTGCCGAGCTGAGCGCCGGTGGGCGGCCGGTCCTCGCCGAGACGAACGTGCAGCTGGGGGTCGTCCTGGTAGGCAATCAGGACCTCGGGAATGTCACGCTCGGTGGCGAACCGCAGACAAACGATTCCGTCGCTGAGGGGCTCCGGGAGATCGGGGATTGCGGGCATGTCGTACCGGCACCGTACCCTGTCAGGCCGTGGAGCAGATCGACTACCACGTACGTCGCTCGGAGCGCGCGCGCCGGGTCCGGGTGACCGTCGACGCCGCCCGCGGAATCGAGGTCGTGCTCCCCCGCCGCGCAGCCGAGCGTGAGGCTGCGGCGGCGATCGTGGAGCTGAGACCGTGGATCGAGCGCCGGATGCGGGAGCTGGAACGAGCTCGTGTTGCCGTGGCCGCCCGAGGGGCCAGCGTCCCGTATGTGGGCGAGATGCTCGCGCTGATCGAGGAGCGCGGACGCAGCCGGGTGCATCGCCGCGGAGATACCCTGCTCGTGCCGGAAGGCGCATCCCGGGCGGAGGCGCTGGAGCGCTGGTACCGGCGAGCGGCTCGGGGCGAGATCGCGCCTCGCCTGGACCGGGCCTGTGCCGCCATTGGACTTCGCTACGAGAGGTTGACGATCCGCGGCCAGCGCACGCGTTGGGCCAGCTGCTCGCCTTCGGGAGCGATGAGCTTCAACTGGCGACTGCTGATGGCGCCCGAGCCGGTGTTGGATTACGTGGTCTGGCACGAGGTCTGCCACCTGGAGGTGATGGACCACTCCCCCCGCTTCTGGTCGCTGCTGGGCAGGCATTGCCCGGACTATCGGGAGCATTCGCGCTGGCTGCGTCGACACGGCGCGACCCTGATCCTGCCGTAGCTCATGCGTGCGCTGGCCGTCGTTCACCAGCGTGACGCCGGGCCGGGTGTCTTCGCCGAGGCAGCCCGCCGCCAGGGCTGGGAGCTGCAGGAGTGGTTGATCGCCGACGGCGGTCCGCCCCCGGACGCGGTGGCCAACTTTCAGGCCGTGATGATCTTCGGCGGGGCGGTCAACGCCGATCAGCAGGCTGCCCTCCCGTGGCTGCGCAACGAGAAACAGCTGTTGGCCGCGCTGCTGGGGCGTGGCATGCCACTACTCGGTGTGTGTCTCGGCGCGCAGATGCTGGCCGAAGCTGCGGGGGCTCCGGCGCGGCGCGCCGCGACGCCCGAGATCGGCTGGGTCGAGGTGGAGGTCAGTGACGCCGGGGCGACCGATCCAGTGATCGGCCCGCTCGCCCCGCGGATCCACGCGTTCGAGTGGCATAGCTACGAGTTCCTCCTCCCCGAGGGAGCCGTGGCGCTGGCGCGCTCCCCAAGCTGTCTCCAGGCGTTTCGCCTGGGCGAGGCGGCATGGGGGATCCAGTTCCATGCCGAGGTGACGAGCGCCGATGCCCGGCACTGGATCGACGAGTACCGGTCTGACCCAGACGCGGTGCGGATCGGGCTCGACGCGACCGCGCTGCGGGCGGAAACGGCGCGTGCCATCGAAGACTGGAACGCCGTGGGGCGCGGGACCTGTGAGCGGTTCCTGAACGTGGCGGCGAGCGCTCAGCGCTGAGGCTTCGCGGCCAGCGCGCGCCGGAGGGCCTTGTACGGAGTCTCGCCCTTGCGCTGCTTGACCAGCTCACGCCGGACACGGCCGAGATAGGCCTCGGTGGAACCGTCGCCGCGGACGTCGAGGCCGGCCCGGACGGAGGGAACCAACCGCTCGGGCCCAGCCAGCTCGATTCGCGCCGCCACCTGCTCGATCGGCTCAAAACGCTTGTAACGAAGGTCGACCGGCGCGGCCGGAGTCGTACTGGCGATCGATCGCGCGCGCCCCTCGGCGGCGTCAAGCGCCTGCTCGACGGTCTCGAAGCGAAGCCGCTCGACCTTCGGCCCGGCGCGCACTGTGAGCTTCCACGGCACCGCGGCGATGATCGCAGAGGCGCGCCCAGTCCAGGGGCCGGTTGGTCAGGGAGGCCAGGGCAGCTGGAATTGCCGACCCTGGGACTAGGAGGCGAGATCGACTTCGATCTCGTCCACGTGGCCGGAGTGCCGCTCGGCCGCCACCCGTCCCGGCAGACCACGGACGAGTCGATGAGCGGGCCCGTTCTCGGCGAGGATGGTCGCGCGGAAGCGGGTGATGCCGCGCTCTAGGGCGGCAGCGGACAGCCGCTCCATGAGCTTTCTGGCGATCCCCTCCTGCTGGTAGGCGTCGCCGACGACGATCGCGAACTCGGCCGTCCCGGGATCCTCGGGGAGGCGCACGAACCGAGCCACGGCCACGATGCGGTCGGGTTCGTCAACCGGAGTGGCGACCATGGCCACGTGGTCCTGTCCGTCGACCTGCACGAGGTAGCGCGTGTCGGCACTCGTCAAGTGCGGCTTGGCAGCGAGGAAGCGGCGGTACTTGGACTGCGGCGAGAGCCGGTTATGGGCAGCCTCCAGCGCCGGGCCGTCTCCGGCGCGGATGGGCCGGATGGTGATCGTTCTGCCGCTCTGCAGGCGTATGTCGTCCATGCCATCAGGCTAGGGCGAACATGCGTTCCCTTCTGTGGGAAGCCGCACACGACCCGGCCCGAACCCCGTCCCGCCCGAACCCCGGGTCCTTCCGCGACGCCTTACGAGCGCTCGTGCATCGGTACGTAATCCTGCCCGCGCGGACCCGTGTAGATCTGTCGCGGGCGGGCGATCTTCTGCTCCTTGTCGTCGATCATCTCGAGCCACTGGGCGATCCAGCCGCTGGTGCGGCCGATCGCGAAGAGGACCGGGAACATCTCCACCGGCATTCCCAGCGCCTCGTAGATCAGACCGGAGTAGAAGTCGACGTTGGGGTAGAGCTTGCGCGAGATGAAGTAGTCGTCCTCGAGGGCGATCTTCTCCAGCTCGGTGGCGATATCGAGCAGCGGGTTCTTCCCCGTCACCTCGAACACCTCGTCGACGGCCGTCTTGATGATCTTCGCCCGCGGATCGAAGTTCTTGTACACCCGGTGTCCGAAGCCCATCAGGCGCTCGTTCCCGTCCTTGACGCCCTTGATGAAATCCTGCACGTTCTCGGGGCGCTCGATCCGACGCAGCATCCGTAGCACCGCCTCGTTGGCGCCGCCGTGCAGCGGTCCGTAGAGCGCGGCCACCCCAGCTGCCACAGATGAGTATGGGTCGACCTGTGAGGACCCGACCCCGCGGACCGCGCTGGTCGAGCAGTTCTGCTCGTGGTCGGCATGGAGAATGAACAGCACATCAAGCGCATGCTCGAGCCGCGGATCGGGCTCGTAGCGCAGCTCGGTCATCTTGTAGATCATCGAGAGGAAATTGCCGGCGTAGGACAGCTCGTTGTCCGGATACACGTACGGCATGCCCCGGTTGTGGCGGTAGGAGAAGGCGGCTAGGGTCGGCATCTTGGCCAGCAGGCGAATCACCTGCATGTAGCGGCATTCCTCGTCCTTGATCCGGCTGGCCTCGGGATAGAAGGTGGAGAGCGCGCCGACGGAGGCGAGCAGCATCCCCATCGGGTGGGCGTCATAGCGAAAGCCCTGCATGAACTCCTTGATGTTTTCGTGCACGAACGTGTGGATCGTGATCTCGTGGGTCCACGCGTCCAGCTGCGGCTGGGTGGGCAGCGCGCCGTGGATCAGCAGGTAGGCGACCTCGAGGTAGCTCGCCTTCTCGGCCAGCTGCTCGATTGGGTAGCCGCGGTACTCGAGAATGCCCCTATCGCCATCGATGTACGTGACGGCCGAGCGGCACGATGCCGTGTTCATGAACGCCGGGTCGTAGGTCATCAACCCGAAGTCGTCTTCGTCCACCTTGATGTTGCGAAGTTCGACGGCCCGGATCGTTCCGTCTTCGATCGGAACCTCGTACTGCTTACCGGTCCGGTTGTCGGTGATGCTGAGGGTGTCGTTCGACGTCTCTACGTCGGCACCATCCTTCTGCTCTGTCTCCGTCGTCATGGCACTCCTCTCGCAATGGCCGGGTGGTTCTCCACGGCCCGACTGGCGAGCGCGGCAACCGGAGCAAACTCTAGTAGGTCACCGGAACCCAGATGCTGATGGGAAGAAGCCGGCAGCGGATGCGCTGAGCGGGCGCACGGGGCTGCGGTCGGGGTGAGAAACCCGTGCCCCGAGACTAGGGGTCGGTGACGATCGCCATCGCGATCGCCACCACGACGAGGACGAAGCTGAGGCCCATAACGGCGCGGGCGCCCCCGCCCTGGCCGGGAAAGCTCGGGCGGGTCAAGCCGACCGCCGCGAGCCCCACCGCGTAGGCCGCGAGGAACCCGCCGGCGATGTAAAAGGGCGTCTTCGACGGTTCCGCAGCGGCGAGGATTAGCGATAGCACGGCGCGAGCCTATCCAATCCGGCTCGTGTCCGGGGCGGGGGTGCGGCCACCCTCGTACCGGCTTTCGGTGGCGGCGCGCTGACCCTGATAGTGGCTGCCGAGGTCGGGACTCCCATACGGCCTCAGGGCTGGGCGATCCAGCGACATGAACGACAGCTGGGCGATCTGCAGACCCGGGTAGAGCTTGATCGGAATCCGGGTCAGGTTGTTCAGCTCCAGGGTCAGGGTCCCCTTCCATCCAGGATCGCAGAAGCCGGCGGTGGCGTGGACGATCAGCCCGAGGCGTCCGATCGAGCTCTTGCCCTCGATCCGCGCCACGATGTCATCAGGAAGCTCCACCCACTCAAGTGTGCGCCCGAGGCAAAATTCTCCGGGGTGGATGACGAACGACTCGTCGGCTCCGATCACCACCTCCTCGGTCAGGCCCAACGGCGGTTCACGCAGATCGATGGCCGACGCACGGTGGTTGTGGAACACCCGGAACGAGTCGCCGAGGCGCAGGTCGACGCTGGCCGGCTGAACCAGCTTTGGGTCCCAGGGATCGATCCGGATCCGGCCGTCCTGGACGAGCTGCAGGATGGTCCCGTCCGACAGAACCGAAGCGGGTGCGTCACTCATCGCGCGCAAGTGTGCCAGCGGGCGCGGACTTGGGGCCCCTCACGGTGTCAGCCGCGGTTCGGGGGAGCACCACTTCAGGAGACTCAGTGGCCGAGCGTGCGGGCGCGGGCCCGGACGGTGCGCACGCGCGCGGGCGGAAGCGGCGCTGGATCGCCGTGCGGACCTCGGCGCGGACGGCGCGGGAACGGCGTGGGCTTGTGCGGCCGGGGACGCTTGATGCCGCCGTCATCGTCGCGCGCCTGCGCGTCCTCGGGCTCCTGCTTGATCGCCCACCAGACGAGATAGATCAACGCCGCCAGCGGGATCTTCAGCGCGAGCATCAGCCAGATGAATCCCCAGGTCACAGCCGGCGATCCTACCCGGATCGAACCCTGATGTCACGCGGCGGCGGTGGTGATTTGTCAGTCGCGCAGCGCCACGGGCTTCTCGGTGAAGCTCGTGATCCGCTGGAGGTCGGCGACCCGCTCGGAAATCTCCTCGCTGGTCAGTCGCGCGACCCGTTCCGTGCCGAATTCCTCGACGTTGAAGGAGGCCAAAGCCGTGCCGTAGGCCATTGCCCGCGTGAGCAACTCGTGGTCGAGCTCCTCCTGAGGGTGGGCCGCGACATAACCGACGAATCCACCGGCGAAGCTGTCCCCCGCGCCCGTCGGATCGGTCACCGTTTCCAGGGGAAACGCCGGCAGCCCGAAGAAACCCTCCTCGGTGATCATCGCGGCGCCGTATTCGCCCTGCTTGGCCACGACGACCTTCGGTCCCCACTCGCGGATCTTGCGGGCGGCTCGGACGAGGTTCGGTTCCTGCGTGAGCTGGCGGAGCTCGGCGTCGTTGAGCAGCAGGCAATCGACGCCGGAGATGGTCTCGATCAGAGAATCCCGGGCGATCTCGATCCACAGGTTCATCGAGTCCAGGGCAACGAACCGAGCGTGCTCGCATTGGCCGCGGACCTCGCGCTGCAGGTCCGGCTGGATGTTGGCCAGGAACAGCACGTCGGCGGCTCGCGACGGCTCGGAGAGCTTGGGCTGGAAGTCGGCGAACACGTTCAGCTGCGTGTCCAGCGTCTCCCGGCTGTTGAGATCCCATCCGTACGCACCCCGCCAGAAGAAGGTCCGGCCGCCGGCCACGTGTTCGATGTCATCGGTCTTCACGCCCCGCGCCTCGAGCACCGCGAGCTCATCGGGCCCGAAGTCGTCGCCGACCGGCCCGACGACTCTCACCTGATCATCGAAGAACGAGGCCGCGAGCGCAAAGTGCACCGCTGAACCGCCCAGCATCCGTTCGCGGGTCCCGAAGGGAGTGGTGACCGCGTCATACGCGATGGAACCGACAACCGTGACCGACATAGGGCGGGGAGCGTAGCGGCGGGTGGGTGTCGACGCGGCGCGGGGCGCGCGCGGGGGCGGCCGACCCAGCGCGGGTCCCGGTCGCGGACGGGCTCGCCCTTCTCAACCGCGCACGCGCTCCCCCTTCGGGTCATACAGCGGCTCGAGCACCACCTCCCCGACGACCCAGGTGCCGAAGATGTCGACCTCGACCGCTGCGCCCACCTCGACGGACGTGGGCAGGTAGGCGTAAGCGATCGACCGGGCGACCGTGTAGCCGTAGCCGCCGCTGGTGACCCGGCCGCAGATGTCCCCGTCCACCCGCACCGGCTCGTTGCCCAGCGCCACCGAGAGCGGGTCCGCCAAGACGATGCAGCGTAGGCGCCGCGTTGGCTCTGACAGCGCATCGGAGCCGATGAAGACCTTGTCGCGTCGCACGCAGAAGTCCAAGCCCGCCTCCAGCGGAGTCTCATCGGGTGTGATGTCGGCGGCCCAGACGCGGTAGCCCTTCTCCAGTCGCAGCGAGTCGATCGCCCGGTAACCGCAAGCGCACAAGCCCAGCCGCTGACCGGCTTCCCACACGGTCCGCCACAGGGCCGCACCGTATTCGGTGGGGCAGTAGAGCTCCCAGCCGAACTCGCCGACGAAGGTAACCCGCAGCGCGCGCACCGGCACGTCACCCACAGCGATGTCACGCATCCTCATGAATCCGAAGTCGAGGGGGTCGGGGGTCAGCGGGGAGAGGATCGTTTTCGCGTGTGGGCCCCAAAGGCCGAAACAGGCCCATCGCGCCGTAACGTCGTTCAGGCGCACCGAGCCGTCCTCGGGCAGATGTCGGCGGATCCAGCTGGCGTCGTGATTGCCGAACGCCGTCCCGGTGACGATCGTGAACACCTCCTCGGCCACCCGGGTGACGGTGAAGTCGCACTCGATCCCGCCGCGCCGGTTGAGCATCTGCGTGTAGGTGATGGCGCCGACCTCGCGGGCGACACGGTTGTCGCACAGAGACTCGAGCAGGGCCGCCGCCCCCGGACCGCTGAGCTCGAGCTTGGCAAACGAGGACTCGTCGAACAGTCCCGCGGCCTCCCGGGTGGCGCGGTGCTCAGCCCCGATCGCGGGGGACCAGTGCATCCCGGCCCACCCTCGCGGGCGCAGGGCCTCATCCCCGGTCAACGCGTTGGCGTCGTACCAGTTGACCCGCTCCCAGCCCGACTTCTCACCGAACGAGGCCTGGTTCTGGGCGTGCCAGCCATAGGCGCTGGAGATCCGCAACGGACGCCCGGCCTGACGCTCGTGGCCCGGGTAGCGGATGTCGTAGTAGGTCTCATAGACCTCCTGGGCACGCTTCAGGGTGTACGTAGGCGAACGGTAATGAGGCCCGAAACGGCGGATGTCCATCTCCCACACATCATGGGCGGGCTCGCCGGCCACGATCCACTCCGCCATCACCTTGCCGAGCCCGCCCGCTCCGGCCAACCCGTGGGCGCAGAAACCCGCGGCCACGAAGAACCCGGTGACCTCGCTCTCGCCGAGGCAGAACTCGTTGTCGGGAGTGAACGCCTCAGGCCCATTGATCAACCGGGTCACCTTGACCTCCTCGGCCATCGCCGGGACCCGCCGCCCGGAGTTCTGCGCGATCTCCTCGAAGCGAGGCCAGTCCTCCTCGAGCAGGCGTCCGTTGAAATCTGGCGGGATCCGGTCGAACAGGTGCTCGTCAAGCGCCCACGGCGCGCTGTCTCGCTCGTAGCCGCCCATAACGAGACCGCCACCCTCCTCACGGAAGTAGATCAGCAGGTCGGGGTCACGCAGGGTGGGTAGGTGCTCTCCGGGGGTCCGTTCCCGGAACGGCTGGGTGACCAGGTACTGGTGGGCAAAGGGCACGATCGGCACGCGCACCCCAGCCATTCGGCCGATCTCGGCCGCGAACATCCCCCCGGCGTTGACGACGACCTCTGCCTCGATGGGGCCCCACTGCGTCTGCACACCCCGCACACGGGCGTCTACAACCTCGATGCCGGTCACACGCGTGTGCGTGAACACCTGACAACCCCCGGCGCGCGCGCCCTCGGCCAGCGCGTAGGTCAGCCGCGAAGGATCCAGGTAGCCGTCGGTGTCCAGGTAGGAGGCACAGCGCACCCCGTCGGTGATCATCAGCGGAAACAACTCGTGCGCTTCCTCGGCCGACACGAGCTCCAGCGGCAGGCCAAACGTCTTGGCCCAGGCCACCTGGCGCATCACCTCTTGCTGGCGCTCGGGCGTGCAGGCCAGGCGGAGGCCCCCACACTCAACCCAGCCGCAGTCGAGCCGGCGGTAGAGCGCGACGGAGTCCATCATCATCCGAGTCAGCGGCACGCTCGAGCGCAGCTGGCCGACCAGCCCCGCTGAATGGAAGGTCGAGCCGCTTGTGAGCTCGTTGCGGTCAAGCAGGACGACGTCCCGTTCGCCCAGCTGGGCGAGGTGGTAGGCGATCGAAGCCCCCCCGACTCCGCCGCCGATGATGACGATCCGCGCGCGCTCGGGCAGTTCACGAGGTCGGGGCATCTACATCCTCCACCGGGCCCACAACGCCCAGGCAGCGATCGAGGTCGCGTCGGAGAGGTCGCCCGGCAGGTCCGAGATCGGCCGCGAGCCGACCTCGATCTGTTCGTCGTCCTCGGCCTGGCCCTCGGCGACGGACAGCTCCCGCGCCTCGAACACGTAGACGCGTTCGGTCGAGTACGCCGGTGCGGCCCAGAAGCGGCCGAGCTCGCGCCACGACCGGGCCGACAGTGAGCACTCCTCACGGAGCTCTCGCGCTGCCGCCTGCGCTGCCGATTCGCCAGGCTCCAGACAGCCCGCGGGAAGCTCGACCGTCGGCTCCGCCGAGCCCGCCCGGCGCTGCACCACAACCACGAGCGAGTCGTCTCTGAGCGCGACAATCGACACCGATTCCGGATGGCGGATCAGACCCCGGCTCACGAGCGCGCCGCCGCCAGCCACTCGTCCAGGTGCGAGCTCTCGGCCGTGGCCAGCAGCCGTTCGAAGTGCTTGGAGGCATAGGCGCCGAAGTCGAAGTCCAGCTCCGAGATCGCCGATTGGACGACCCCCCACGCGGCCTCGCGGGCGTCGGACATGATGCGCATCAGCGCCAGCGCGGCGCGGCGCTGGTCATTGGGCGTCTCGTCGTAGTAGGCCTGCAGCAGGCGGTCCTCCGCGGGCGCGTCGAACTCGTTGTTGACCGCCAGGTTGCCCAAATCGAACACCGGGTGGCCCATCCCCGCGTACTCCCAGTCGACGAGCACGATCTCCCCGCCGGGGACGAGCGCCACCAGGTTGGCCGGCAGCAGATCGTCGTGGCATGGGACGGGTCGCTGCAGCGGCAGGACCTCCGCGATCCGCCGCGCCAGCTCCTGGGTCGGCGCGTACTCGGTCGGCAACGCCCCGTCCCGCTCGTTGACGATCACCGCGTAGTCATCGAGGATCTCAGGCACCCAGAAGCGAGTGGGTAACTCGACGCCTGAGTCATGAAACGCGCGCAGCGCACGTGCGACGGTCATCGGCGCAGCTCGCAGGGCGTCGGGATCGACTGGCTCGCAGACGAGGAACTCGGTGACCAGGCAATCGGCATCGCCCGCGGCCACCGCGGGTGCGAAGCCGAGCTCGGCCGCGGTCTGGTTGGCCATGCGCTCGGCGGTCCGGCTGATCCCGAGCAGACTGGAATCACGACCGGGCAGGCGTACCACGTAGTCCCGCTCACCAAAGTGAACGCGGTAGTTGCGATTGGTGATACCCCCGTCCAGCGGCTCGGGCGCGCCGGCGGTTCTCCCCAGGTGCTCCTGAAGCCGATCCACGGTCACGGCCAGCTCCTCCATGGGTGAAACCTAGCGATTAAGGCTCGGTTCCTATACCTTCACCCGCGCGATGACGCTGGAGGAGCTGAGGGCGCGGATACAGCGGGGCGAGATCGACACCGTTCTGCTCGCGCTGACCGACATGCAGGGCCGCCTCCAGGGAAAGCGACTGACCGCACGCCATTTTCTCGAAGAGGTCGCCGACCACGGCGCGGAAGGGTGCAACTACCTGCTGGCCGTCGACGTTGAGATGGCCCCGGTCGAGGGCTACGAGATGTCCTCCTGGGAACGCGGCTACGGCGACTTCGGCATGCGGCCGGACCTGAGCACTTTGCGGCTTGTCCCGTGGCAGGAGGGCACCGCGATGTGCCTCGCCGACCTGCAGTGGGCTGACGGCTCGGACGTCGTCGCGTCCCCGCGCCAGATCCTCCGGGCCCAGCTCGCCCGCCTGGCCGAGCATGGCTGGACTACGAACGCCAGTACCGAACTGGAGTTCCTGGTGTTTCGGGACACCTACGAGCAGGCCTGGCACAAGGCCTACCGGGATCTGGACCCGGCCAACCTCTACAACATCGACTACTCCCTCCTGGGTACGGCGAAGGTCGAGCCGCTGATCCGCCGGATCCGGATCGCGATGGAGGCCGCCGGGATGGTCGTCGAGAACTCCAAGGGGGAGTGCAATCTCGGCCAGCACGAGATCAACTTCCGCTACGCCGACGCACTGCGAACCGCCGACGACCACGCGATCTACAAGAACGCGGCCAAGGAGATCGCCGCCGCCGAGGGGATGGCGATCAGCTTCATGGCCAAGTTTAACGAGCGCGAGGGCAGCTCGTGTCACATTCACTTCTCGCTCTCCGACGCCGACGGCCCGGTATTCGCCCGTGACCGCGCGATCTTCGACCAGTTCCTGGCCGGCCAGCTGGCCTGTCTGCGGGAGCTGACGTTGTTCCTGGCGCCAAACGTCAACTCGTACAAGCGCTACGCCGAGGGCTCGTTCGCCCCCACCGCCGTCGCCTGGGCGGAGGACAACCGCACCTGCTCGCTGCGGGTCGTGGGACACGGGCCGGCGCTGCGCTTCGAGAATCGCGCCGGTGGTTCGGATTTGAATCCGTACCTGGCGCTGAGCGCGATCATCGCCGCCGGCCTGCACGGGGTGGAGAACGGGCTCGAGCTCGAGCCGCCGTATCGCGGCAACGCCTACAAGGCGTCCGACAAGCCACGCCTGCCGGCGACGCTGCGCGATGCACGGGACCTGTTCGCGGGCAGCGCGGTCGCCCGGGATGCGTTCGGCGAGGAGGTCGTGGCCCATTACGTGCATGCCGCCGACGTCGAACTCGACGCGTTCAACGCCGCGGTCACCGACTGGGAGCGCTTCCGCGGATTCGAGCGGCTGTGAGCCACGTCGCATCGCTGGAGACCGTGGTGTCGCTCGACACGGTGTTCGCTCCGGTGCATTCGCAGACCGCGTTCGAGGAGACGGTGGAGCGGCTGGGAACCGCGATCCGGCTCGGTCTGCTGCCCCCCGGCACCCGTCTGCCGGCCGAGCGTGATTTGTGCGAGAAGCTCGGCATCGCCCGCTCGACGCTCCGGCAGGCGCTCGTCGCGCTGGCGCAGAGCGGGCACCTGCACGCCACCCGAGGGCGCGGGGGCGGCACCTTCGTCGCCGATCCGCAACCGCCGGCGCGCCCGCCGTCCCGCGCGGTGCTGGCCTCGTGGCGGTCGGTGTGCGATGAGCGGATGGCGGTCGAGGTTGGCGTGGCCGTCCTCGCCGCTGAGCGCGCGGACCAGGACAACATGAACGCGCTCGAGGCACTCGTGGTCGCGCTCGATGGGACGCTCGAGGACTTTGCGGCCTATCGCCACCTAGACGTCCGCTGGCACGTCGCCCTGGCCGAAGCGACCTCGAGCCCTCGTCTGGTTACGGCGATGACCGAGGTGCAGGGCGTGATGACCGAGCTGATCTCCTACATCGCGCATCCGCCCGAGGTGCTCGACTCGGCCAACGCTCAGCATCGAAAGGTCCTGGCCGCGGTGCGGCGCGGGGACGAACCGGCGGCGGCCCGGGAGATGGCCGAGCACCTGCGCGGAACGGAGCACGTGCTGGCAGGCCTGCTGCCAAGTGGGTGAATCGCCTTGACTTCCGTCGGCGCCCGGGCATATCGTTGCGGCGCTAAGGACGGACCATCAGACCTTTATCCCGGGGAGGGACTTTGAATGGCGACTGGTGAGGCGACGCTTACCGCTGACGAGCAACGACTCGCGGAGCTGGGCTACAAGCAGGAGCTCAAACGTGGTTGGAGCAGCTTCTCCAACTTCGCCATCTCGTTCTCGATCATCTCGGTGCTGGCCGGCTGTTTCACGAGCTATGGCCAGGCGTTCAACAACGGTGGTCCGGTGGCCATCTCGATTGGCTGGCCGGTGATCAGCCTGCTGATCCTGTGCGTCGCGCTGTCGATGTCGGAGCTCGCCTCGGCGTTCCCCACCGCCGGCGGCATCTACTTCTGGGCCTCGCGGCTCGGCGGTGCCGGCTGGGGCTGGTTCACCGGGTGGTTCAACCTGATCGGGCTGGTCGCCGTGGTCGCCTCGGTCGACTACGCCGCCGCGAGCTTCCTGCAGTACCTGCTCGGGCTCTACAACGTGAACTTCGTCTTCAATTTCGCCTCGACGAACGTGCACTACAACGCCCACGTGGTGTTCGCACTGTTCGCCCTGATCCTGTTGATCCACGGCCTGATCAACGTCTTCTCCGGGCACCTGGTCTCGATCTTCAACAACATCTCGGTGTGGTGGCACGTGGCCGGCGTGACGATCATCGTCGTCCTGCTGATCGCGGTGCCCGCCCACCACTCGAGCTTCTCCTACGTGTTCGGCCACCGTTCCTACGGCATCGGTGGCTTCAGCCATGGCATGTACTGGTTCTACATCCTGCCCCTGGGCTTCCTGCTGACCATGTACACGATCACCGGGTATGACGCATCCGCCCACGTGTCCGAGGAGACCCACGGCGCCGACGAATCGGCACCGAAGGGCGTGTGGCGCTCAGTGTTCTACTCCGCGGTGATCGGCTGGATCCTGTTGCTGGCGCTGACCTTCGCCGTCCAGCAGAAGCAGATCAGCACGATCAGCACCGCCGGCTTCCCGGCCCTGGCCATCATCAGCGGCGCGCTGAGCAGCGCCGCCGCCAAGGCAGTGATCCTGATCTCGACCATCGGCCAGCTGTTCTGCGGAATGGCCTGCGTGACCAGCGCGTCGCGGATGACCTTCGCCTTCTCGCGCGACGGGGCGATCCCCGGACACCGCCTGTGGCGCAAGCTGGGCTCAAACGGCACTCCGACGTTTGCGGTCCTGTTCGTGTGCTTGGCCGCGCTCGTGATCACGCTGCCCGCCTACTTCCCCAACTCGGCCGGCTATCCGGTGGCCTTCTTCGCGGTCGTCTCGATCTCGGTGATCGGGCTGTACATCGCCTACACGATCCCGGTGTTCCTGCGCTGGCGGATGAAGGATGCCTTTAAGCCCGGTCCCTGGACGCTGGGGAGCAAGTACAAGTGGATCAACCCGATCGCCTTCGTCTGGGTGGGGCTGTGCGTGATCATCTTCTGCCTGCCCACCAGCCAGGCCGGAGTCTTCTTCAAGCATGGCTTCAGCTGGTCCTCGGTCAACTACGCGCCGATCGTGACCATCGCGGTGATGCTGGCGGTGACCCTCTGGTACCTGGTCTCGGCCAAGCGCTCGTTCAAGGGGCCGGTGAGCACGCTGGAGTTCGCCGATGACGGGGTGACGGTCGCCCAGCCGGGGCCCGGGGTTGCCTGAGGGCACGCTGAAGGTCCTGGAGCCAGCCACCGAGGCGGTGCTCCAGGTGCTCCCGCGGGCCGGCGCCGAAGACGTCGACGCCGCGGTCGCGCGGGCCAGGGCGGCGTTCGGAGCCTGGCGCGCCATGGCTCCGGGCGAGCGCGCCGCGCACTTGTACGCGCTCGCTGACGCGCTCACCTCGCACCGCGACGAACTCGCCCTGCTCGAGGCGCGCAACGCCGGCAAGCCGATCTCCGACGCGTGCGGAGAGATGGACATGGTGGCCGCCACGTTCCGCTACTACGCCGGCGCGCCGGAGCGGCTGCTCGGGGACACGATCCCCGTCGCGGGCGGTCAATCTTGGACGGTCCGGGAGCCGCTCGGCGTCGTCGGGCTGATCGTGCCATGGAACTTCCCGCTCACGATCGCAGCGTGGAAGCTTGCGCCGGCGCTGGCCGCGGGCAACACGGTGGTGCTCAAGCCGGCCGAGCTGACTCCGCTGAGCGCGCTGCGCTTCGCCGAGATCGCCGCCGAGGCCGGGCTTCCGGACGGCGTCGTCAACGTCGTAGTGGGGCCGGGGCGGACGTGCGGGCAGCGCCTGGTCGAGCACCCGCACGTGGCCAAGATCGCCTTCACCGGATCCACGGAGGTCGGCCGCTCGATCGCTGCCGGCGCCGCCAACACGATCAAGCGGGTGACGCTCGAGCTTGGTGGCAAGTCGCCCAACGTCGTGTTCGCCGACGCAGATCTGGAGGCGGCGGCGGCTTCCGCGCCGGGCGCAGTGTTCGGCAACGCCGGCCAAGACTGCTGCGCGCGCTCGCGGATCTTGGTCGAGGCTTCGGCGCTCGACCGTTTCATGAGCTGGTTGGAGCCCGCGGTGAGCGCGATCCGAGTCGGGGACCCGCTCGCTGCCGACACCGAGATGGGGCCCCTGATCTCCGCCGGTCAGCGGGAGACGGTGTCGGCCTTTGTGAATGACGACGACGCGCCGGTGGCCTTCCGCGGCAACGCCCCGAGCGGACGCGGCTACTGGTTCGCACCGACCGTCCTGTGCCCCGTCGACCCGGGCGCACGAGCGGCCCGTGAGGAGATCTTCGGACCGGTGGCGACAGTGATTCCGTTCCGCGACGAGGAGGAAGCAGTGCGACTGGCCAACGACACGATCTACGGGCTTTCCGGTTCGATCTGGACCGAGAACGGGGCCCGGGCGCTGCGCGTGGCGCGGTCGATCGACGCGGGTGTGCTGTCGATCAACTCCAACACCTCGGTCCGGGTAACCACGCCCTTCGGCGGCTTCAAGCAGTCCGGCTACGGCCGCGAGCTCGGTCCGCACGCGCTCGACGCGTACACCGAGGTCAAGTCGATCTTCTACGCGACAGCCGGATGACTCACGCAGCCGACATTCAGGCGAGCCCGGATGGCGAGCGGAGGCGATCAGCGTGAGTCGGCTTGAAGGGAAGGTCTGCGTGATCACCGGTGCGGCCGGGGGCATCGGCACAGCGACGGCGGAGCGGTTCGCGGATGAGGGAGCACAGGTGGTCGGGGTCGATCTGCGTGCGCACGAAGTTGGAAAGCTTGCCCTGCGGGCCGACCTCACCGACGAGCCGAGCGTCGAGGCGCTGTACGCGCAGGTCCGCGAGGAGCTCGGACGCATCGACGTGCTGTTCAACAACGCCGGTATCTCGCCGACCGACGACGCCTCCGTACTGGAAACCTCACTC
This sequence comes from uncultured Solirubrobacterales bacterium, assembly GCA_963828535.1. Classification (GTDB taxonomy): domain Bacteria; phylum Actinomycetota; class Thermoleophilia; order Solirubrobacterales; family Solirubrobacteraceae; genus Palsa-465. The sequence goes on along the minus strand of CAWHEM010000002.1, from coordinate 283,637 downwards.
GAGGCCTACGAGCGTGTTCAGGCCGCGAATCTGCGCAGCGTATTCCTGTGTTGCAAGCACGGCATCCCCCACCTGCTGGAAAATGACGCGCCCAGCCGCGGCTCGGTGATCAACACGGCGTCGTTTGTGGCGGTGATGGGCTCGGCGACCTCCCAGATCTCCTACACGGCGTCCAAGGGTGCCGTCCTCGCGCTGTCTCGTGAGCTGGGCGTGGAGTTCGCGCGCCGCGGGGTTAGGGTCAACGCTCTGTGTCCAGGGCCGGTCGATACGCCGCTGCTGCGCGAACTGTTCGCCAAGGACCCCGAGCAGGCGGCGCGGCGGCTCATCCACGTCCCGATGGGGCGCTTTGCCCGCGCCGAGGAGATCGCCAACGCGGCGCTGTTCTTGGCCTGCGATGAGTCGAGCTACGTGACCGCTACGTCATTTCTCGTCGACGGCGGGATCAGCGGGGCGTACACGACGCCGCTGTAGCGCTCGGGCCCTGGCCGCCAGTCGCATCCTTGTCTGCGACCGATCATTTGTATTAGAAACTATTTCTTGCCGCCACCGTCGGCGCTACACTGTGTGCCGAATGACCCCCTCTGCGCCGATGCCGGGACCGCCAGGCCTCCACGACTCGCTGATGCGTCACACGGGCTACCTCATCAGTCGGATGGGCATGGTGGCCCAGAAGCGCTTTGCCGAGCGCCTGGAGTCGCTGGAGCTGACGACAAGAATGTGGGGAGCGATGAACGTGCTCGAGGCCGACGGGGAGATGACCCAGCACGCGCTGGGCAAGTGTGTCGGCATCGACCCGAGCTCGATGGTCGCGACGATCGACGAACTCGAGGCCAAGGGGCTGGTCGAACGCCGGCGCCACCCGAACGACCGCCGTGCCCATGCGCTGCACCTGACCCCCAAGGGCAAGCAGACGCTGACACGCGGCCGCGAGCTGGCCCGCAGCGCGCAAGAGGAGCTGCTCGCACCGTTGGATGCCGACGAGCGCCAGCATCTGCACGAGATGCTGCTGCGGCTCGCCGAGGCGACACGTCACGTCGGCAGATCCGACTCCGACGACGCCGGCGCGCCCCCTTTACCCTGACCAGGGTGTGACGCTTTTCGCCGCAGGCGGGGCGAGGCGAATAATGTGCACCGATGCTCGAGACAATGACGATCTTGGGTGGGGGCGGCTGGTTCCCTGCGCACGGCCGCCAAACCGCCTGTGCGCTCCTGCGCGACGGGGACAGCGCGATCATGATCGATGCCGGAACGGGAGTCGGTCGCCTGGTGGAGCAGCCTGAGCTCCTGGTCGGGATCACCCGCCTCGACATCGTGCTCACGCACTTTCATCTCGACCACGTGGCCGGACTGGCCTATCTGCCGGCGATCGGCACATGCCAGCAGACGATCGTGTGGGGCCCGGGACGCCTGCTCTACGACACGCCCACGCACGAGATCATCGCGCGCCTGTCGCACGAGCCGGTTCATCCGGTACCGCTCGAAGCTCAGGACATCGAGGTGCGCGACCTCTGCGGGGTCGAGGTCGAGCTCGCCGGGGTGCGCGTGGCCCTCCGGCGCCAGGATCGTCACTCGGCTCCGAGCCTGGGGCTTCGCTTCGACGACGTCCTGGCCTGGATCACCGACACCGCCTTCGACGAAGCCTCGGCGCGCTTTGCAGCCGGCTGCACCGCGCTGGCCCACGAGGCGTGGTTCACGAGCGCACAGCCCCGCAACCCGCAGATCCACTCCTCGGCGAGCGAGGCCGCCGAGGTGGCACGTCAAGCCGAGGTGCAGCGTCTGTTGCTGGTTCACCTCCCCCCGTTTGCCGCCTCGCTGCATGAGCTGGCGCTCGAGGCCCAGAGCTCAGGTCCAACCGAGACAGTTACCGCCGAGGACGGAGCCGACGTCTCGTGGCTGCTGGCCTGAGTGTCAAGCCGGGATGACGTGCGTACGTTCAGCCGGCCGGCGCGTGGCGGGCGGCCGTCCTGGTGAGGCGCTCGCCAAGGCGAGACCGACGGCGAGCAGGGTCCAGCTGATGGGTCCTCCAGGAAGTCGGCGTAGAGCATGGTGTGGAAGATCAGCGCCAGAAACGCCGCCGCGATCGCCGCGCGCGGCGGGATCCGTGCGCGCGCCCCGGAGCAGCCCCACGGCCGAGACAATCACCAGCGCGATGTAGGGAAGCTCGCCGATCAGGCCCTGCTCAACGCCGATGGTGACCGGGATCGTGTGCGACGCCGACAGCGTCTGCGAGCTCCCTGGGTGCTGCGCGCGATACTCGTGCACGAACGAACCGGACCCGTAGCCCCACAGCGGCCGCTGGCCGAACATGTGGATGCCGCCGGTGACGAGGTTCGCGCGCCCGCTCGAGGCGCCGTTCAGGCCCTGGTTGAGCCCGAACGTTTTCGGCGTGATGGCCACTGCGGCGGCGCCCACCGCGACCACGGCCGCCGCCAGCACCAGGACGCGCCCCACCCGCCAACGCAGTGCCGCCATCGCTCCGAGCCCAACGAGCAGCGCCGCGAGGCTCGAGCGGGAGAGCGTCAGCACCAGGCCGACCCAGAGGACGGCCAGGACGACGATGGCGATGAGCTGTTGGCGTCGCTCGCGCTGATAGAGCAAAAGGACGGCGACCGCGATCATCACCAGCGCGAGAAAGCGGCCAAAGATGTCCGGGTCAAAGAACACGGAGTTGACCGTGAAGTAGGCGTGGACGTCGTTGGCGGCGACCAGCTTGGGGTTGAGGAAGATGGTCTTGGTCGCGTATTCCACAAAGCCGACGCCCGCGAACAGCAGCGCGAGCACGACGACGGTTGTCAGGCAGGCGCGGATCAGCTCCGGCGTCCAGGTCATGCGGCGCAGCAGAAGGAACAGCAACGAAAATGGCACGTAGAAGAAGACCATCTGCTGGAGCGCCTTTTCGAAATCCGGGGAGTACAGCGCCTGCACCGCGTAGAGGACGACGTACAGGGCGAGCAGCCGCTCTGGCCATCCACGCCGATTCGGCTGCTCGGGCGCACTGCGCGCGCAGCGCGGGAACCAGAAACGACAGGGCGCCGGCGGCGACGACGAAATACAGCGGCACGAGCAGGTTGGCGCTGCTGCCCCCAGCCGAAATCGGAATCCGGAACGGCAACGCGATTACCGCGAGCGGGGCCATCAGCGCCGGATGCCGGTTGATCAGAAACGCCAGTCCGCCAAGCACGACAAGGGCAAGCAATCCACCGGCAGCGGCCGCCAGCGGATGATGGTGCATGACGCTGAGCTGCGGGGAGTGCCAGATGTCGGCCAGCAGCAGTACGGGCGCGAGCACCAGCGCGCCCAGCATCGCGGCGGCGGTGGTGCGTTCGCGGACCGAGAGCATGGCCGCGCCGGCGAGGCTGGCGACAAGGATCACGCCCAGTTTCGGCATCGTCCCGCTCAGCACCGCGAACGTGAACACGCGCAGGAGGGTAGAGAACGGCCCAGCCGCGATCCTCTACGCTGCGCGGCATGTGTTCGGCGAAGCTCGCGGTGGGCTTTGTGGCGGCAGCCCTTGTGCTGTCCGCCTGCGGGTCCACGGTCAAGCCGGTGGCCGGGGCAACCAACGTCTCGGTGCACACCGCGGGAGCCCGTGGCTTGGTCGACGACCCGCGAACGAAGCACCTTAAGTGCCTGATGTCTCTCCACGTGCCCGTGCTCAAACGCGGCAAGACGGACCTTGTCATCGGGACCCCTCCCAACCAGGTGGCGGCGACGTTCGCCCCCACCCCGGGAGCAGCTCAGACCGAGCAATTTTCAGGCCATGTACAGGGCGCGGAGGTCATCGGCAGCGCGCTGCTCTACCCCGGCAACGCGTCTGACTCGGCGCTGAAGCCGATCGAAGACTGCCTGGCCGAGGGAGTGACCGGCTAACCCCTGTGCTGGGCCGCGCGCTGATCGCCGCGATCATCCTCGTCGGTGGCGCCTGCGCCTCCGCCGTGCCGGCGCCGGCACCGCGTTTCGGCGCGGCGCAGCACTCGCGCGCCGCCAGCGCGGGCGCCACTCCCACCGCGAGCGTGACCGGCGGTATCTCCGCGACCAAGCTGCTCGGCCAGCGGATCATGGTCGGGCTGTCTGGTCTACACAGCCGGACGCCGGCCTGCTGCGCAGCGTGAGCGAGGGCCGCGTCGGCTCGGTGATTCTGTTTGGCGCCAACATCTCCACCCGGCCTCAGCTGCGTTCCCTCACCGCCGCGTTGCAACGCGCCGCCCGCGCCGGCGGTAACCCTCCGCTCCTGATCGCCACCGATCAGGAGGGCGGGCAGGTCAAGCGGCTGTCCAATGGACCGCCGGATCTTTCACCGCCGCAGATCGTCGCGCATGGGGGCCCTTCGCTCGCGTTTAGCGAAGGACGAGCCACCGGTCGCTACCTGAAGGGTCTGGGGATCAACTGGGACCTCGCCCCTGTAACCGACGTGCCCACATTCCCCGGCGCCTTCATCTGGCGCCAGGGACGCGCCTTCTCGTTCAACGCCGACACGGTGGCCAGCTACGCGACCTCGTTCGCTCTGGGGCTCCAGAACGCCCAGACCGCGGCGACGGCCAAGCACTTCCCCGGAGTCGGCTCCGCGGCCGTCGACACCGATGCCAAGCTGAACGAATTGCGACCATCCAGGAGTCAGAGAGATGCGGCGCTCAAGCCATACCGGGCGCTGATCCCCCGGGGGCTCGACAGCGTCATGCTGTCCACCGCGGGGTTTCCTGCCTACGACAGCAGCGGCACGCCGACGGCCCTTTCACGCACCATCGTCCAGGGGCTGTTGCGGCGGGGTCTGGGATTCTCCGGGCGTGACGATCACCGACGGGCTCGGCGCGCCCACCGGGCACGACGAGGTCACCGCCGGCGTTCTGGCCGCCCGGGCCGGGGCGGACATCCTGCTCTACACCGACTCGGCGCCCGGGGTGCTCGGCGCCCTGCAGCGGGCGCTGGGCAGCGGCTCGCTGAGCGCTGCCGAGGCCCGAGCCTCCTACAGCCGGATCGTGGGGCTGAAGCGACGCGTGGTGGGCGGCTGAGACGACGCGCGTTACCGGTGGCTGAGCGCGTTCGGTCGCGGGCCGACTAGAATGCCCGGCCCTGCCCGCGCGACGTGCGCGGGCCCCGCTTCTTGCCGCGCATCGTTCCCAGCCCGTTGAGCGCGGCGCCAGCCTGAGATCCGTTTGTGTCCGTTCCCACTGCCGACGAGCTGACTGCGCCGGCCGCGGCCCAGCGTAGAACCCACCCCGCGGCCATCACCGCGCGCCTGACCGGCGCGAGGCTATATGCCGCGCTCGCCGGCCTGGCCGTCGTGGTCGGTGCGCTGTCACTGCTGCTGCCCTCCACCCCCAGCTACGACCCGTGGGCGTGGCTTGTGTGGGGTCGCGAGATCGTCCATTTCAAGCTCCACACCACCGGGGGCCCGTCGTGGAAGCCCCTCCCGGTGATCTTCACCACGCTGTTCGCGCCCTTCGGCAAGGCCGCTCCGGACCTGTGGCTGGTCGTGGCCCGGGCGGGCGCGGTGATGTCGGTGGCGATGGTGTTCAAGATGTGTGTACGACTGACCCGCCAGCTGGCTGCCGTGGTCGGTGCTGACGGGGACGAAAGCCTGCGTGAGCGTGGCCTCACCGCCCTCGGCCCGGGGCTGCTCGCCGGGGTGATCGCCGCTGTCGGCCTGACCTTCTCGGGCGGCTTCATCAGCGACAACGGGCTCGGCTACTCCGAGGGGCTGATGACCGCGCTCGTGCTGATCGCGGTCGACCGCCATCTCGACGGAAAGCGCCGTCAGGCGTTCGCCATCGGTTTCCTCGCCGCGCTCGACCGCCCGGAGATCTGGCTCTTCTGGGGCCCTTACGGACTGTGGCTGTGGTGGAAGGATCCTGAGGCGCGGCGCCTCGTCGCGGTGCTGTTCGTGCTCATCCCGGTGTTCTGGTTTCTGCCCGAGTATTGGGGCTCGGGTCACTTCTTCCGGGGGGTCAACCGAGCGCAGCACCCACGCTCGAACAGTCCTGCGTTCGCCAAGTTCCCCTTCTGGACCGAGCTCGCCGACCACGCCTGGCCGCAGGTGCTTCTGCGGATCAAAATCTTCGCGGCGCTGGCGGTGGGCGCAGCCGGCGTGCTGCTGTGGCGCGGTCACCGCGCGCGCGGCAGCTGGCGGTTGTCGACCATCCGCGAGCATGCCCAGGCGGGGATCATCCTGGCCGGCGTCCTCGGCGCCGGGTGGTGGGTCGTAATCGGAATCATGACCCAGGCCGGGTTCTCCGGAAACAACCGCTACCTGGTCCTCGGGGCCGCGCTGATCGAGATCGCCGGTGCCGTCGGCTTCGGCTGGCTCACGCTTGAGCTCGGGCGAGCCCTGCCCCGGTATCTGCCGGCGCTTGGATCGACCGGCCAGACACCCGTGAACGTCGTGCGCTGGGCCGCGCTCGCCGTGGTGGCGGCGGTATTCCTGCTGCTTCCCAACTGGGTGGGCAAGAACCTGATTGACATCCAGCGCACCCACCGGTCGCTGACCTACCAGGCCCATCTCCGTGAGGACATCACCCGGGCGGTCAGCCGACTCGGGGGCCCGGCGGCCGTGCTCCGCTGCGGCACCGTGATGACCGAGGGCTTCCAGGTCCCGATGCTGGCCTGGACTCTGGGCGTGCACACGACGCAGGTTCAGGCGTCCCCAGTCTCCGCCTCAGGACCCCCGCCGCCCGCTCCCGACGTCATCTTCCAGACCCGGGCCCAGCGCAACGCGCACCTGCTTCCGCTGCTGCACACCTGGCCGAGCACGCCCTACCGTCTCGTCGCGCGCGTGCGGACCTTCCGGGTCTACCAGCACTGCTCCACTAACCTCACTCGCTGATGGCCACCGTCGCCGCACCCCGCCGCTCCGCCGTCCCGGGCTTCGATCTGCCAACGCCGTCGTGGATCGAGCGTTACCCCCGATGGCTCACCGCCGGCGGGGCCATCCTCGGGCTCGCGCTGCTGTCGGTGTTTCTCCGCACGCGCTATGTCAGCGGCCAGTTCTGGATGGACGAAGCCCTGTCCGTGGGTATCTCCTCGCACGCACTCACGGTGATCCCAGGCGTTCTGCGTCACGACGGCTCGCCGCCGCTGTACTACATGCTGCTGCATGTCTGGATGAGCATCTTCGGCTCCAGCGAAGGCTCGACCCACGCGCTGTCGCTGGTTTTCGGAACCCTGTGCGTGCCGATCGGGGCGTGGGTGGCGCGGAGCCTGTTCGGTCTCCGCGCCGCGCTGATCGCGGCCGTCCTGTTCGCATTCAACCCATTCCTCACCGCCTACAGCCAAGAGACACGGATGTACACGCTGATGGCGTTGCTGGGGCTCTTGGCCACGGCCGGATTTGTCCACGGTTTCATCTACCGAAGACGGCGCTACCTGATCCTGTTCACGATCTGCCAGGCGCTGATGCTGTACACGCACGCTTGGGGCATCTTCTTCGGCGTCGGCGCCGCCGTGGCGCTGATCCCGATCTGGCGGGCCAGCGACGATCGCCGCGCGCTGCTGCGAGACGCGCTGTTCGCTTTCGGGGCTGCCGCGGTGCTCTATCTGCCGTGGGTCCCCACGCTGCTCTATCAGGCCACCCACACCGGTTCCCCGTGGGACTCGGCGCCCGAACTTCGGCGCACCGGTCCAGATCTCGCGCAACCTGATGGGCGGCGACCGGGCGACGACCGCACTCGTCCTCGGGGCCGCCATCGGCCTGGCGGCGCTGTGGGCGCCGCGGACGCCGGACCTCTCGAGAAGGCCTGACGATGTGGGCGCTGATGCTGTTCCCGATCGGCACGCTCGCCTTCGGCTGGCTCGTCTCACGCTTCTCGCCCGCCTGGCAGTACCGCTACTTCGCGCCGATCCTGGCAGCGCTGCTGCTGCTCGCCGCCTGGGGGTTGGCGAGAGCGCGCGGCGTGGGCCTGATCGCCCTGGCGCTGACGGTGATCTTCTGGGCCAACCCCTCGTCGTTCACTCCCCAGTACAAGAGCGACATGCGCGACGTGAGCGGCGAGATGGCGCAGTACCTCCACACGGGCGACCTGGTGGTCGTCGGCCAGCCAGAGCAGGTTCCGCTCGCCTGGTATTACCTGCCTGCAGGGCTGCGTTTCGCTGACGTGACCGGACGCGCCGACGACCCGCAATCGATGAACTGGATCCACGCGCTGCCGCGACTGGCAGCACGCCGACCCGCAGGCCACGCTCGGATCCCTTGATTGCTACGCTCAAACCCGGCCAGCAGATCCTGTTCGTGCGCCCGATGACGGAGGGCGCGAAGAGCTGGGAGGCGCCGTGGACACAACTTGTGCGGCGGCGCTCTGCGCAATGGGGAGCAATCCTCCAGGCCGATCGGAGCCTTCAGCCGGTCTGGGTGGCTCCGCACAATTACCGCGGCGCCTGCTGCGTGGGCGACAGCGCCGTCCTCTACAAAAAGATCGCGTGAAGCCGGACATGAGCGAAACCTCCCCCTGCAAACGATCCTGGGCCCGGTGCCGAGCCGGCCGTGACTGCCCCGAGGGCGGATGCCGAGATCACGCCCGAGCGCCCCGTCGTCGTCCTCGGCGGAGGTCCGGCCGGATTGACCGCCGGCTACCTGCTGGCCAAGCAGGGCCAGCCGGTCATCGTCCTTGAGTCGACCGATCAGGTCGGCGGCATCGCGCGCACGGAGATCCGTGACGGCTACCGCTTCGATCTCGGCGGCCACCGCTTCTTCACCAAGGTCAAGGAGGTCGACGACCTCTGGCACGAGATCATGAAGGAGGAGTTCCTCAAGCGACCACGCCAGTCCCGGATCTACTGGCGCAGCAAGTTCCTCGACTATCCGCTGCAGGGCATGGACGTGATCCGCAAGCTCGGTCCATGGGAGCTGATGCTCTGCGGTCTGTCCTATCTGTGGGCGGCGGTCAAGCCCAAGGGCCGGGAGGACACCTTTGAGCAGTGGGTGACCAACCGCTTCGGTCGCCGCCTGTTCAACCACTTCTTCAAGTCCTACACCGAAAAGGTGTGGGGCGTCTCGACCAACGAGATCCGGGCCGAATGGGCGGCCCAGCGGATCAAGGGCCTGTCGTTCTTCAGCGCCGCCAAGTCGGCCTTCTTCGGCAACCGCGGCAACAAGATCAAATCGCTGATCTCCGAGTTCAACTACCCGCGCTACGGGCCGGGACAGATGTGGGAGCAGATGCGCGACGACATCCGCGCGCACGGCGGCGAGGTGCGCATGAATGCGCCCGTCACGCGGCTCCGGGTCGAGCCCGGTACCGGGCGGCTGACCGAGGTCGTGGCGGGCGGAGAAACGCTGACCCCCTCCTACGTGATCTCATCCCTGCCGCTGCGCACGACGGTCGGGATCACCGAACCCGACGCGCCGGGCGAAGTCCGCGACGCCGCCCGCGGCCTGCGCTACCGGGACTTTCTGACCGTGCTGCTGGTGATCGACGGCGAAGAGCTGTTCCCGGACAACTGGATCTACATCCACGAACCAAACGTCACCGTCGGCCGGATCCAGAACTTCCGCTCCTGGAGTCCTTGGATGGTGCCCAACGAGACCGATGGCTCAATCGGGATGGAGTACTTCTGCTTCGAGGGCGACCAACTCTGGAACATGGACGACGATGATCTCGTCGCGCTGGCCACGCGCGAGATCAAGCAGCTCGGGCTGGTCACGACCCAGAAGATCAAGTTCGGGTTCACCGTCCGCGTCCACAAGGCCTATCCGATCTACGACTCCGAGTACGCCGAGCGAATCGCTGTGATCCGGGGATGGCTCGAGGGCGTGCCCAACCTGATCCAGGTCGGGCGCAACGGGCTGCACCGCTACAACAACTCCGATCACTCGATGCTCACCGCGATGCGCGCGGTCGACAACATCCTCCTCGGGACCCACCATGACATCTGGGCGGTCAACGCCGAGAGCGTCTACCACGAGGAGCATGAGGAGCCCGAGCAGCCCTACATCAAGCCGCCGGACACCAAGGCGATGGAGCAGCCGCTCGCCTCCGAGCGCTAGCGCTGAGTGATGCGGCGGTCGGGCATGGTTATGCGGTCGGGCTCGGTGATTGGATCGGTCCTGGCTCTGGTGCTGTTGGTGGGGTGGGCGGTGCTGGGACCGGCTGGTGGCGTTGGCGGCCGGAGGCGGTGCTGGGAATCCGTCCAGTGCCACTACTCACGCCAGTGGGACTCGCCAGTCCGCCCGCGCGCGGGCGGCGGCGGCTGCGGCTGCCGCCGCGCAGGGGCCGGCGTTGCCGGTAACGCCTGGCGGGACGACCGGCAGCCCGTTCTCGCCTGGTGTGCCCCAATCGACGGGGGCGGCTCCGACGACTGCGACATCTCCGGTGATCGCGCCCACCGTCAGCACCGGCCCCGCGGGCGGCGGCCTCAGCGGCACCAATGCGGTGGCGATCGGCGTCGGCGCGCTCGTCGTGCTGGTCGGCATCTCCCTGTTCATCTGGCGCGATGCGCGGCGCCGAGCCCCCGTCCGGCACCGCGAGGCCGCTGAGGCGGCCACGGCCGCCAGTCGGGCCGCGGCCAAGGCGCGGGCCAAGCCGCGCAAGCTGAGTCCCGCTGAGCGGCGCCGGCGCAAGCGGGGTCGCGCCCGGCGGTAGCGCTTGAGAGGTCCGTGTTCCGGGTCGGAATTCGTTAGCCGTCCCGAGAGCAGGCCGGGCACTAACCCGGTTCTGGCGACCCCACCGGCGCCTCGGCGTGTGGTGCCACGGCCTCGAGCCGCACCGGAATCCCGTTGAGGAAGGCCATGCCGGCGAGGCGCTCGAGTTGCGAGGGCTCCGAGGAGGCGAGCAGGTTGACGTTGGCGCCACCGGCGGCCGTCGCCCGGCGCCAGCCGCCGCGATGTCCCCAGCCGTGGGGCACGGCCACCGTTCCCGCCATCACCTCATCGGTTACCTTGGCCTGAAGCTCGATCGAGCCTGAGGGGGAGCAGACGCGGCAGGCTGCCCCGTCTTCGATCCCTGACGCGCTTGCATCGTCGGGATGCACACGCGCGGCATGCGTGCGACCGCCCTGCATCAGCTTCGGCACGTTGTGCATCCACGAGTTGTGCGAGCGCAGCTCACGCAACCCGATCAGGCGCAGCGGGAACGCAGGATCGTGGCCGTTCTCGCGCTCCAGCGCGGACACTTCCGCCACGATCTCCGGGGCCGCGAGGTGGACGCGCTTGTCGCTATGAAACACCTTCTTGGCCAGCACTCCCACCGGATGGCGGTCGGCCAGCCGCAGGCCGTGCGGATGCCGACGCAGCTGAGCGATGCTCAAGCCACCCCGTCGCAACCCGAACAGGTCACCGCGCGGGCCGAGCCGCAACCCGAGGTCGATCAACCGGCGCGGCGGGATCCGTAGTCCCAGGCGGCCGAGCGCTCGCAGCGGCCAGGCGCTGGCGGCTGTCGTTCCGATGCGCCTGGCGATGTCCTCGATGATCTCCCACTCCTGACGAGCCTCGCCGCGCGGCGCCAGCACGGGCTCAGTCCATTGCACAAACGGGGTGGTGTGAAAGGTCAAAAATGCCGACGGAAAGTCTTCCCGCTCCAGGAAGGTCGTCGCCGGCAGGATGTAATCGGCGTGCCAGCTGGTGTCCGTCACGTACAGATCAATCGCCACCGTCAGCTCGAGTTGCTCGATCGCGCGCTCCAGCTCCTCGCCGTTTGGCACCGACAGGACCGGGTTTCCCGAGGACACGAACAGGGCGCGAATCTGGCCGGACCCAGGTGTGGTCATCTCCTTGGCCATCACCGAAGCGGGGAGCTGACCGAGCACGTCGGGGAACCCGCCGACCCGCGAATGGAACTTGCCGTAGCTGTCCGCGCCGATCCGGTGCAGAAGGTCCTCGAGCTGGATCGGGCCGGTGCCGAAGATGGCGCCCCCCTCTCGGTCGAGGTTGCCGGTGACGACGTTCAGCGCGTCCAGCAGGAACGAGACGAGCGTTCCGTGCCGGCCGAGACACGAGCCGGTGCGGCCGTAGACCGCTGCCGTGTCCGACCTCGCGAGCGAGACCGCCAGCGAGCGGGCGTGCGCCGCCGGGACGCCGGTGCGACTCTCCGTCGCCTCAGGCGGATGAGCGTCGACGAGCCGTCGCAAGGTGTCGAGCCCGGCGGCCTGTCGCGCGATGGCCGCTCGATCCTCCAGACCCTCGGCGAAGATCACGTTCAACAGCGACAGCAGCAGCCAGGCGTCGCTGTCGGGCCTGATCGCGACGTGCTCAAACGCGCGCGCTGTCTCTGACCGCCGCGGGTCGACGACCACCACGCGGCCGCCGCGTTCCACGACCGCGTGCAGCGAGTCCTTGATCCGTGGGGCGGTGAGCACGCTGCCGTGGGAGACGAGCGGGTTGGCGCCGACGATCAGGAGGAAGTCGGTGTGATCGAGGTCGGGAATCGGCACCACGAGCGGAGATCCATACAGCAGCTGACTCGCGACAAAACGGTTGTTGACGTCCTGGGACCCGGCGCTGAAGAGGTTCGGGGAGCCGATCGCATCCATGAAGCCCTTGACCCAGATCGGGTGCGAGTAGGAGAACGCGGACGGGTTGCCGAGATACCACCCGACCGTGCTCCCGCCGTGTTCGCCAACCAATGAACGCAGTCGAGCGCCGATGTCGTCCAGCGCGTCCTTCCAAGTCACGCGCTCGAAGCTGCCGTCAGGGCGGCGGCGCTGGGGATAGATGACGCGGTCAGGATCGTTCTGGACCCCGGTCATCGCGATCCCCTTCGGGCACGCGAAGCCGCTTGACAGCGGATGATCAGGGTCGGGGCGGAGCTTCACCAGCTCTCCGTCCTGCACCGTGGCCCGCAGTCCGCACAGGGGCTCGCAGATCCGGCAGTAGGTGACGTGCTCTTCGATCGCCATCGCAGCGCGGGCGCCCGGCCCGGGCCGATCCTACTGCGTCCGCGCTCGCGCGCCTAGGCGCTATGCCGTTTCGCGAAGGCGCACAGATCGCTTGGCCCGCAGCAGCTGGCGTTCGACCGTGCGTAGGCTGTAGCCCGTCTGGAGCCCTATCTCCGCGTAGGTGTGGCCCAGGGCGTGCAACCACAGCACCCGCTGCTGGCGCTCCGGCAAGGCCGCGATCAACGCGAGCCGCTGGTGCTGCTCGAAGACCTCCTCGGGCCCCGGCCCAAGGGTCGCCCCTGCCATCGGAGCACCGACCGCCAGGGCCGAATCCAAGGAAAGGTCCCGGCCGTCCCGGCGGACGAGCTTGACGGCCTCACGTCTGGCGGTCTGGGCCAGCCAGGCCAGAGCGCACTCGCGGCGCACGCGGTGCGCATGGTGGACGAGTCGGCCCCACGCGAACTGACACGCGTCCTCGATCACCGTTTCCGGTGCCCGCACATCGGCACGGACGATCTGCTCCAGGCGGCGCCCGAGCGACCGATAGAGCGCCTCGACGTCGATGCGGTCCGCCTTGACGTCACCGGACCCGGCGACGCTCGGACAGCTGGGAGATGTCAGGCGGTCAGATTCCATCAAGACTAAAAGAAGCAAAGTTGATACGAAAGAAGCCTAGCAGGACCAGATTGGTATTGCTAGGCTCACTTACATCAATTTAGCTTCAATTAGACTCGGAGGCGGCAATGGAGCCAGGATCCACCAGCTGGATGACCGGGACGATCACGGGTTTGCCGGCGGTCACCGCGCACCCCAATCTCACGAGCCTCCCGGGTAGCAACGTGCTCCAGCAGTTGGTCAACGGCGCCGAGGCCTGGGCCCTGGCCATCGCCCTGCTCGGGGCGTTTATCGGGGCCGGGCTCTGGGCGGTCGCATCTCACAGCCACAACCACCACTACGCCGCGCGGGGGCGGATGGCGGCGCTGGTCTCAGCGGCCGCCGCGCTCATCGTCGGCGCTGCTCCTGGGCTGGTCAATTTCTTCCAGCAGCTGGGGACGAAGGCCAAGTGATGGCACCGCGCAAGCCATCACCGGCCCGGTTCGCGGCCTTCGTGCTGACTGTCACCCTCGCCGCCGGCGTCGCCGGGGCGAGGGCGCCGGACGCAGCGGCGTTCGATCCGCTCAAGCCGGTCTGCGGCGTCGCCGGCTGGGTCAGCGGCATCGCCGGCAAGGCCTGCAGCGTCGTTCAACACGGAGACAAGCTCCTGGGTGCCGGCAAGCAGCTGATCACCGGTCACGTCGGCGGCGCCGCGAAGGCGCTCGCCGGCGGCGCCAGTAGCGCCGGAAGCGGGTTCGCGACTCACGCCGCCTTCGCTGTCGGTCTGGCTGCGGTCGGCGCCTGGGTCCTCGGCGGCGCCAGAACAGCGCTCCGCGACACGGCGACCGTGCTCGACAAGACGACCAGACCGCAGCTGACGAGCACCTGGTTCTCCTCGGCGTACTGGCGAATGGCCGGCCTCGCCGCGCTGATGACCCTGCCGTTTCTGTTCGCCGCGGCCGTTCAGGCGCTGATGCGCTCGGACCTCGCTCTGTTGGCCCGGGCCGCGTTCGGCTATCTCCCGCTCTCATTGCTCGCGGTCAGCGTCGCGGCGCCGTTGGCCATGCTCCTGCTGGCAGCCTCCGACGAGATCTCATCCCTCGTCGCCTCGGCGGCCGGCGGTTCGGGAACTCGCTTCCTGGCCCAGGTCGGACTGCTGTCCGGAACGCTCAGCCTGCTCTCGCGGTCTCCGTTCGTAGCCTTCTTCGTTGGCCTGCTGACCGTTTCGGCAGCCGTGCTGCTGTGGGTGGAGATGCTGATGCGAGAGGCGGCGGTCTACATCGTGGTGCTGATGCTGCCGCTCGCCTTTGCGGCACTCGTGTGGCCGGCGCGCAGGGTGTGGGCGACCCGGACGGTCGAGGTGCTCGTAGCCCTGATCCTCTCCAAATTCGCGATCGTGGCGGTCCTGGCGCTCGGCGGTGCGGCCCTCGATCAGAGGGGTTCGGGCGGGATCGGCGGCATGCTCGCCGGGCTGGTGCTGGTCGTGCTCGCGGCCGCCGCGCCGTGGGCCTTGGTCCGGTTGCTGCCGATGACCGAGCTCGCGAGCGCCGCGGCGGGACAGCTGCGCGGCGAGGGGGCTCGGATGCGCGGGATCCACGGTGCCGCCGACACCGCGGCCGGAGGCGCCGGGGAGTGGGCGGGGTCAGTGGCGGCGGGGATGCGCCGCCAAGCGGCCGACGCCTCCGTGCTCGGCGCGGCCGAGTCCGAGACGACCGAGCATGCCGCCCCGCGGGGCGAGGTCGAAAAGCTCCGCTCCGAGGCGCGGGGGGCCGAAACGGGCACCGCGAGCGCGCATCAGGGAGAGACGGACTCGGAACTGCTTGGCACGGTCGACGGCGCCCCGGCCGGAACGCTGGCCGGCGTCGGCGCGGGCGGATCCGGAGCCGCCGCCGCACACAGCGCGAGCACTGGCCTGCAGGCGCAGTCAGCCGACCAGGCTGATTCCCCGCCGTACGGCGCTGCGGGCCACGTGAGGCCGGTCGCCGATCAGCGGCTGCCCGGGCTGCCGGAGATGTACCAGCAGGATGACGGAAGCTGGGACCCGATCGAACTCGGACCGGAGTCGTTTACGGGTGAGCCGCTGTGGGACAAGCCGTGGCCGGCCGGCGGCGATGAGTCCGCAACCCAGAAGAATGTCGACGCCGACAGCGAGTCCGGTCCGTGACAGCTCCCAGGCTGACCTATCGCTTCGGCCCGCTCGAGCGGCGCGGGATCCTCGGGCCGGTCCGGGGCGGCCAGGCGGCATCGATCGCCACCGGCGCGCTGCTTGGGGTCGCCGTCCTCAACGGTTCTCCGACGGCGAGCGGCGCCCTCGTCGCCATCCTCGTGTTCTCCCTCGCCTGTGGTTTGACGGTCGTCCCGATCGGCCGCCGAAGCGCCGAGGAGTGGGCCCCGATCGCGGCCTTGTTCTTGACCTCGGTGGCCACCGGCGGTCGCCGTTTTCGCTCACGGGTCCCGGGCGACGGGTTCCGCCTGCCGATCCGGGGCGATAACGCGCCGAACCCATCCCAATCCCTCGCACCCGTGACGCCACCGACGCTGCGAGGTGTACGGATCAGGGCGGCCGCGTATCGAAAAGGGTCACTCGGGGTCCTCACGGAGAGATCGGGGCGTCGGCTGACCGCGGTGCTGGCCTGCCGGGTGGGCTCCTTCTCGCTGCTGGACCCCGAATCCCAGGAGCGGCGCCTGGCGCGCTGGGGGCTCGTGCTCTCAGGCGCGGCCAGCACGGCGATTCGAAGGATCGGATGGATCGAACGAACGGCTCCGGCCCAGGGCGATGAGCTCGCCCGCTGGCTCCATGCCGAGCATGATCCGGCCGTACCGTTGCGCGGCACGCCGATGATCGAGTCGTACCTGGAACTGATCGGCACGACGGCGCGGGTAACACAGGAACACGAGATCCTCGTCGCCGTCCAAGTCGACGCGCGGCGGCTGCGAGAGCGCGGGGAGGGGGCCCTCGCCCGCGCGCTGGTGGAGTCGACGGAGCGTGTCGCGCAGGGTCTGGAGGCGGCCGAGATCACGGTTCTCGGCGCCCTCGGACCGGGCCAGCTTGCCCGGGCGATGCGCACCGCCTTCGATCCGTACGCCCGCAGCGAACTGACAGCGCTCGAGACCGCTGACCCCGGCCGGGACGGACTCCGCGAGGCGAATGCCTGGCCGCTGGGCGCGCTTGAGTCCTGGGACCAATATCGCACCGATGGCGCGCTCCACGCCACCTACTGGATCGGAGGCTGGCCCCGGATCGACGTCTCCCCGATGTTCATGGACGCCCTGCTCGG
This sequence comes from uncultured Solirubrobacterales bacterium, assembly GCA_963828535.1. Classification (GTDB taxonomy): domain Bacteria; phylum Actinomycetota; class Thermoleophilia; order Solirubrobacterales; family Solirubrobacteraceae; genus Palsa-465. The sequence goes on along the minus strand of CAWHEM010000002.1, from coordinate 266,964 downwards.
CCGCTCGAGCGTCGTACGCACCGTCGCCGTGACGTTCGAACCGATTCCCCCGGAGCGGTCGACCCGTGACGTCGAAGCCGCGATCACACGTGACCGGGCCGATCGCGACCTGCGCCGACGCTTTGGCCAGTCCGAGACAGCTCGTCAGCGTCAGGCCGAGGACGCCACGGTTCGGCGGGAGTCCGAGCTGGCCGCGGGCCATGGCGAGGTTCGTCTGGCGGGGTTCGTGACCGTCACCGGCCGAGACCCCGAGGACCTGCGGCGCTCCAGCGCGGAGGTGCTCGAACACGCCGCGCGGGCTCGGTTGGAGCTGCACAGGATGTACGGTCAGCAGGCCGACGCGTTCACCTTCACCTTGCCGCTATGCCGGGGGCTGAAGTGAGTCGCTACACGAGGATGCCGGAGGGGAAGCGGTGAGCCTGCGCGCGGCGGAACGGCCGGGGCACCGCGTGACAACCCGGCACGCCCAGGCCATCTACCCATTCATGGCGGCGGGTGGCCTGGGTGGCCGCGGCGTGTTCATCGGCCGAGACGCGGCCGGCGGCGCGTTCTGCTTTGACCCCTGGCTGCTCTACGAGGAGGGCGCGCTCGATGACCCGAACGTGATCGTCTTGGGCAAGCTCGGCCAGGGCAAGAGCGCGCTCGTCAAGACGCTGTTGTGGCGGATGCTGCTGTTCGGCCGTCGCGCATTCGTACTCGACGTGAAGCGTGAGTATGGGCCGCTCTGCGCGGCGGTCGGGGTGGAGCCCGTCTCACTGGTTCCCGGTGCCGGAGTACGGCTGAATCCGCTGGCCTCCCGGCCTGAGGAGCACGCTCAGCTCGATCTCCTGCGCGCGGTGACGGTGACCGCGGTCGGCGGGCCGCTGAACCAGATCGAAGCCGCCGCGCTGCGCGAGGCACTGAGGACGGTGCGGGCACGCGGCGGCGCGGAGCCGACGCTACCCGACATCGCCGCGCTGCTGTTCTCCCCCGTGACGGCGATGGCGGAGTGTCTCCGCACGAGCGCCGAACGTCTTGCCCGCGACTCGCGCCGCGCCGCACTGGCCCTCCAGGACTTGTGCGAAGGGCCGCTGCGAGGCATGTTCGACGGTCCCACGACCCCGGGACTGGATCTGGACGCACGTTTGCTGGTGCTCGATCTGCACGCGGTCCGGGACTCGCCCGCGGTCGGGATTCTGATGGCCTGCGCCACGGCGTGGATGAGTGCGCTGCTGGCGCGGATGGCCGAGCGTCCGGGGCGGGAGCGGTTGATCAACGTTGCCGACGAGTCGTGGAAAATCGTGCAGCACACCGGTCTGGGCGAATGGTTTCAATCGAACTTCAAGCTGGCTCGCCAGTTCGGAGTGATGAATCTGGTCGTGCTGCACAAGCTCGCCGACCTCCAGGCGGCCGGCGACGCCGGGTCAAGGGCGGCACGGATCGCCGAAGGACTGATCGCCGACGCCTCGACCCGAATCGTCTACCACCAGGACGAGAGCCAGGTGCCGCTCACTCGCCAGCTGCTTGGGCTCTCGGAGACCGAAGCGCGCTTGATCTCGCTGCTGTCCGCCGGCCAGGCGCTGTGGCGCGTCGGTGCGCGCTCGTTCGTGGTCCAGCACTACCGCTCAAGACTTGAGACCGGGCTCACCAACACCGACACCGGGATGCGAATCAGCACGGAAGGGGTGAGGCGACGGTGACCCGGGGCCGCGCTGAGGGCATCTCCGATGTCGCCGTGCTGGCGCTGATCGGCGTCTTGCTGTCGCCGCTCGCGCTGGTGTGGTTGTGGGGCGGGATCGCGGGAGTGATCTTCGGCTCGGGCTGGCCGAGAGTCGGCGTGGCGCAGTTGCTCCAGGTGCTGACTCGGCTACCGACGCGGCTGGGCGATCCGGGCGCTGCGTGGCCGTCGATCGCGCGCGCGAGCCTTCCCGGGCCGGCCGGCTGCTATGGCGCGCTGGCACTGGTGGCCGGAGCGGTGGTTGGCGGCTCGACGGCGTTGGCACGCAGCGGCCTGATCGGTCACCGTCGCCGGAGCGCGGACGGAGCGCGGTGGGCCACCGCCCGTGAGCTGCGCGGGCTGCGCTCCCGCGCGCATGGGTCACCGTCACCCCTGACACCGGTTCCACAAGCTCCTGGTGGACCGTCGTCGTCAGCCCGGGGCGGTGCGCGACTCGTGCTCGGTCGCCACAGCGGTCGCCTGCTGTACGCCGAGCGGCGCCATGCTCTGGTGGCTTTCGGCCCGCCACAATCAGGAAAGTCGGCGGGACTGGCAATTCCGGCACTGCTGGAATGGGACGGCCCGGCCGTCGCATCGTCGATCAAGACCGACCTGCTGAGGGCTACGCTTCGCCGCCGCCGGCAGCTCGGGAACGTGTTCGTATTCGACCCGTTCGCGCTGGCCGGCGTGCGGTCGCACACCTGGTCTCCGCTGCGTCAGGCCCGGACGTGGGACGGTGCGCTGGAGGTCGCCTGGCGGCTTGCGGCAGCGGGAGAGCTTGACCGGGGGCGCCTCGAGGGCGGCGAGTTCTGGGCGCTCGCCGCCGAACAGCGGCTGGCGCCGCTGCTGTACGCCGCCTCGGTTACCGGAGCAAAGATCGACACTGTGGTCAGATGGGTCTACGGACAGGGCTCCCGTGAGCTCGATGAATCACTGGCCCTGGCCGCCGGACAGGCGAGGAACGAAGATGAGCTCGCCGACGCCCACGCCGCCTATGACGGCGTGCGGGCGTTCGAGCTGCAGGCTGACCGCACGCGCTCATCGATCGAGGCCACTGCGCAGGCGCTCCTGCGGGCCTATCGTTTCACCCGCGTGGCCCGCTCGGCGGCCTCATGCGAGATCACCGCCGACCGGCTGCTCGACGAGGCCGCCACGCTCTACCTGATCGGCGACGCGAAGGCCTCCCGGCTTCTGCGGCCGATTTTTCTCGCGTTGCTCTCCGAGCTCGTCGACCGCGCTTACGAGCGTGCGACGCTCGCCGGCGGGGCACTGACGCGCCCATTGTTGCTGTGCCTCGACGAGGCAGGCAATGTGGCCCCGCTTCCCAACCTGGCCGAGATCGCCTCTACGGCCCCCAGCCACAACATTCAGCTCGTGTCGATCTTCCACGACCTCGCACAGGCGCGCACGCGTTATGGGCAGCAGGCAGAGACCGTGGTGAACAGTCATCGAGCGAGGATGCTCCTGCCGGGAGTCGCCGACCTCGAGACGTTGCGGTATTTCGCCGGTCTCGTGGGCGAGGAGGAGGCGCGCGAGCACACGCGCACCGTCGGCGCCGGCGGCGCCTCACGCTCCGTGGCGCGCCGGCGCCGTCCGTTGATCGCCCCCGAGGCGCTGCGACAGATCCCCGCCGGTCAGGCCCTCCTGCTCTATGGGCGCATCGCGCCGGCGATGATCCGGCTGCGGTTGTGGTTTGCCGACCGTCGCCTGCGAAGGTTCGGCGGCTCATGAGCTGGCACGAGCCCGGGGAGGAGAGCTTCGACCCGCAAGATGACTGGGCGCAGACCGAAGGGCGGCGTTGGCCGCTCGGCTCGCAGGGGCTGCTGCCCCGCGAGCGTTGGCTGTGGTTCGAACAGCTGTGGACGGATGTCTGCACGCTCCGCGGGCGCTTCCGATTGCCGGTCAGATCAGGCTGGTGGGAGGATCCGATCCAGGTCGAGGCCCTCGCCGCGCTCGCAGCCTGGACCGAGCGCTACGACTCGGGGGAGTGGGATGACCCGCCGGGAAAGCTCGCGCTGCTCTACGACCTGGAGCGGGTGAGCGCGCTGCTGCGAGAGGGCAACGATCCATTCCACCCCGATCGCGATCGGATGACCTTCGTCCGTCACCTCGTGGAGATCGGCTGCCAACCGCCTCCGGTGGGATGACATCCTCGGTGTGTGCCTTCACCGAATCGTGTGCCGCCCCCAGGTCGTGTGCCGCCGCCGGTTCGCGTGCCCACGCCCGATCAGTTCCCCCTGGGCGCGGGTGTCACGGTGCAGGAGCTGAACACCAATCCGCATCCTCTGTTGGCCCGCCTGCGCGAGCACGAGCCGGTGTCCTGGACCCCCGCGCTCGACGGCTGGCTCGTGACCCGCTACGACCTCGCACTCGAGGCAATGCGGGACGCCGAGACGTTCACCGTCGAGGACCCGCGGTTCTCGACCGCGCGGGTCATCGGTCCCAGCATGCTAAGCCTCGATGGAGAGGAGCACGCGCGTCACCGGGCTCCGTTCGTGGCCCCGTTTCGGCCCGTCGCAGTGCGCGAGCGGTTCGCCGATGCCGCGGCGCAGGAGGCCGCCCGAGGGGTCGACGAGCTGCGCCAAACGGGTGCGGACGCTGAACTGCGACGTGGCTTTGCCGGACCACTGGCGGCGGCGATCGTCGCACGCGCGCTGGGCCTCGACATGACCGAGGTGCCGGCGGTCCTGCGCTGGTACGAGGCGATCGTCTCGACGGTGACCGAGATCACGGCCGGGGCCGGGATCGATGCCGCCGGTGAACAGGCGTTTGCCGAACTCAGCGAGCGGCTGGCCGCCGTGATCATGCAGCCGGGCCGTGACTCGCTGCTGAGCGCGGCTGTCCACACGTCAGACCTGTCAACCGCGCAGATCGTGTCGAATGCTGCCGTGCTCCTCTTCGGCGGGATCGAGACGACCGAAGGGATGATTGCCGGGGCGCTGCTGCACCTGCTGGAGCGTCCGGACCAGCTGGAGCGAGTACGCACGCGCCCGGAACTGCTTGACGGGGCGATCGAGGAGTCGCTGCGGATGGAGCCAGCAGCGGCGGTGATCGACCGCTACGCGACCCGTGACACCTCGCTCGGCGGCGCCCAGATCGCCCGCGGTGACTTGGTCCGGCTCTCTATCGTGGCCGCGAACCGGGATCCAGGCGTGTTCAGCGATCCCGACCGTTTCGATCTGCAGCGAGCCAACGCCCGCCGGCACCTGGCGTTCGCCCATGGACCGCACGTGTGCGTCGGCGTGCACCTGGCGCGGCTGGAGACCCGAACCGGAATCGCCGTGCTGCTCGCGTTGCTGCCGGAACTGCGTCTGGATCCGGAACGGCCATCGGAGTTCCGCGGGCTCGTGTTCCGCAAGCCGCCGTCGCTGCACGTCCAATGGGGCTAGCGCGGCCTTGGGGGGGCGTCCGCCATGCCGCCAGCTGAATCCGGCGAATCCAGTCGTTTCTCGTAGATGACCAGCTCGAAGCGGCCCATCCGGCCGGTCCCGATCTTCGTGAATCCGCACTCCTCGTAGAGCGCTTGGGCAGCGGTCTGGCCGGTGGTGGTGTCGAGCCGCAGCCGCCGATATCCGAGTTCACGCGCGCGAGCCTCGAGCGCCGCGAGGAGGCGGCTGCCGAACCCCTGGCGTTGGTAGTTGCGATCCACGCGCATGCGCTTGATCTCGCCGCTGGCGGGTCCGGTGCGCAGCAGCGCGCCCATGGCGACGAGCCTGCCGTCCGCCTCGCCGACCAGGAACTCTCCTCCGCCCTCCAGGTACACCTCTCGGACGTTCTGAAGATCCTCGTCCCAAGCTCCGTTGCCCCCGTGGGCGTCGACCAGGTTCAGGCTGGTGTTGTGCAGGTCCCAAACCGCCGCTGCGTCAGCGTCGGTGTAGCGCCGCAGGCGCAGGGACCCACCGTCATCGGATTCGTGCAAGATGGGGAGCGGCGTGTCGGGACTCAAGGTGTGATGGGCGATCTGAGGGCGGTGCGGCAACTGACTTCACCGTTCGCGCCCCTCGCGGTGTGTACCCACGGCACCTGCTGCTGCGCTCAAGGTACCACCTGCGCGATGATGCGGCCGATCCCTCTCGAATGCAAGGAGAACCCATGGCACTCAGCCCGCATAGAGGCCATTCTCACCACCGGCACTCTGCCGGCCCCCCGGTCCAGCGCCCCGATCGGGTCCCGGGAATGCCTTCCACTGAGCTGCCGGAACGTGGTCTGGGGCTCGACCTGGCCTACGAGATGATCTCCAGCGAGCTGCTCCTCGATGGCCAGGCTCGCCTCAACCTGGCCACGTTCGTCACGACCTGGATGCCTTCCACCGCGGCCAAGCTGATGTCCGAGACGGCCGACAAGAACATGATCGATAAGGACGAGTACCCGCAGACCGCAGCGCTCGAGGCACGGTGCGTCAACATCATCGCCGACCTCTGGAATGCCCCCGACCAAGAGCAGGCCACCGGCTGTTCGACCACCGGGTCCAGCGAGGCCGCGATGCTGGCCGGGATGGCGCTGAAGTGGCGCTGGCGTGAGCGGATGCGCAAGGCCGGCAAAACGACCGACCGCCCGAACCTGGTGATGGGCGCCAATGTCCAGGTCTGCTGGGAGAAGTTCTGCCGCTACTGGGAGGTGGAGCCGCGAATGGTTCCGATGGAAGGCGAGCGGTTCCACCTCGGCGCGGAGGAGGCCGTGGCCCGGTGCGACGAGAACACGATCGGCGTGGTGGCGATCCTCGGGTCCACGTTCGACGGCAGCTATGAACCAGTGAAGGAGATCGCACAGGCGCTCGATGCGCTGGAAGGCGACAAGGGGATCTACGTGCCGATGCACGTCGACGCAGCGTCGGGCGGCTTCGTCGCTCCGTTTCTACAGCCTGAGCTCGAATGGGATTTCCGCCTCGAGCGGGTGCAGTCGATCAACGCTTCGGGCCACAAGTACGGACTGGTCTACCCTGGGGTGGGATGGGCGCTGTGGCGCGACGAGGAGGCGCTCCCGAAGGACCTGATCTTCGACGTCAACTATCTCGGCGGCCACATGCCGACGTTCGCGTTGAACTTCTCCCGTCCCGGGAGCGAGGTGATAGCGCAGTACCTCATGTTCACGGGCCTGGGACGCGAGGGCTACCACCGCGCAATGCAGACCGCGCAGGATGTGGCGCTTCAACTTTCGGCCGGCATTGCCGAGATGGGTCCGTATCTGCTGATCAGCGATGGGAGCCAACTGCCGGTGTTCGCGTTCCGGGTCAATCCGGACATCCGCAACTACACGGTCTACGACGTGTCCGATCGCCTCCGTGAGCGAGGCTGGCTCGTTCCGGCATACACCTTCCCGGAAAACCGGCAGGACCTGAGCGTGCTGCGGATCGTCGTGCGGGCGGGGATGAATCACGAGATGGCAAACCTGCTGCTCGACCACTTGTGCGACCAGACCGACTTCCTGCAATCGCTGGGCGCCCCCCTGCCCGCACCGAAGCCCGAGGTCCGCAAGGCATTCCACCACTGACAAAAAGCGCCAGGCCCCGCTCGAGCGCGTGCTGAGTGAACGTTCGGACCCGAGCCGGGAGTGTTCGGGGCTAAGTTCCGCATATGGACACTAAGGCCCAAAGGTGGCGCCGCGCGGTCAGGCTTGCCGGGCGCCCGCAGGATCCCATCGCAGCGCCTGGCCTGCGGACGCGATAGCGTCCGCAGGCCCGGTGGCCGTGCACGGCCATCGGTTCGGAGAGGCGCCGCGCACATGAGCACAAGCGAGTGGCTGAAGCTGATCTCGATCCCGTTCTTCACGGGAGCGGTCGGCTGGCTGATCAACTGGACGGGATTGATCATGCTGTTCAACCCGGTCCGCTTTCACGGGTTCAGGGTTCCCGGGTTGCAGGACCTGGCGACGCTGCTGCCGCGCAGGTTTCAGGAGATCCCGGGCATCATGCAGGGCGGCATCGGCTGGCAGGGCATCGTTCCCGCCCGTGCGGCGAAGATGGGCAGCATCTCGGTCGACAAGGCGATCGCGAAGCTGGGCACGCCGGCCGAGTTCTACCAGCAGCTCGATCCCGACGAGATCGCCGACCACATCGTCTCGATGTTCAAACCTGAGGTGCCGGCGATCGTCGACCGGAACATGCGCCGGGAGCACCCGGGGCTGTGGCAGAACGTGCCGCCGCGGGTCAAACAGGCCGTGTACGAGCGCGTCCAGGAGCAGCTGCCGAGCATCGTCGCGCAGATCACCGACGAGATCGGCGAATACATCGACCAGCTGCTCGACCCGAAGCTGATGGTGATCGACCACTTCGAGCGCAATCCCGCGCTTGGTCAATCGCGTGTTCAAGGACGTCGGCCAGAAGGAGCTGCGGCTGATGGTCAACTTCGGCTTCCTCTTCGGCTTCCTGTTCGGGATCCCGGTGGCGATCATCGACCACTTCGCCCACCAGTGGTGGCTGCTCCCGATCCTCGGCGTCTTCGTCGGCTGGATGACGAACCTGCTCGGGATGTATGTGATCTTCGAGCCCGTCGACGTCCGGCACATTGGCCCGTTCAAGCTCCACGGCCTGTTCCTGCGCCGTCAGAACGAGGTGGCGGACGTGTATGCCGGCATCATCGCGGACGAGGTGGTGACGCTCGAGAACATCGGCAACTTCCTCCTCGACGGCCCGCGGGGCGACCGGACGCGGCAGATGCTGGAGGAGGCGATGGGGCCGGCCATCGATCGCGCCGCCGGGCCGGCGCGAGGCGGCGGTCCGCGTCGCCGTCGGCGCGCGGGAGTACGACAGCATCCGCGACTCGGTCGCGCAGGAGGCCGTCGGCTACACGATGACCCCGTTCCGTGACCCCGACTTCAGCCGGCACCAGAGCGAGAAGATCCGAAAGCTGTTCGCCGCCCGCACGCGGGAGCTGCCCTCCAGGGACTTCGTCGAGATGCTGCGCTCGGCGATCAAGGAGGATGAGTGGATGCTCTACCTGCACGGAGCGGTGATGGGCCTCGGCGGCGGGATCATCCACCTGCTCCTGTTCGGAACATGAGCGACGACTTCCAGCCAGGCCCGACGGGCGACGAGTACGAAGGGCCAGAGGGTCTGGACGCCATCCCCGGGATGGCCCGCATCGCGCTGAGCGCTTGGTGGCACGCCACCGGATGGGCGATCCGCAATTCGGTCGGCATGTCCGTCCGCATGCTGGAGCTGGCCCGCTCATCCGGAAAAGGCGCTGGACTTCGCGCGGGCGGTCAGTCGATCGGTTCCCGGGATGCCCGAGCCCACCGCGGCCGGACCAGGACGCGGCCGCTGGCTTCGTGCGATGGGAACGGCCGGCCGGAGAACCACGGCCGAGCGCGTAGCGCGGTCGCTGCGCGAGGAGGGCGAGCCCCTGCTGCGCAAATCACGCGACGTGCGCTACGAGGATCGAGGCCCACCCGGCCTACGAGCGGATCCTGTCCGAGCTCGCACCCGACGAGGGCCGGATCCTGCGGCTACTGCTGCTCGAAGGTCCGCAGCCGTCGGTCGACATCCGCACCGGCGGACCGATCGGGATTGTCCGCTCGCGACTGATCGCCCCGGGGCTGTCGATGATCGGCGCCCGCGCCGGCTGCCGCTACGTCGACCGCGTGCCCTCCTACCTCAACAACCTGTTCCGGCTCGGCATGGTCTGGTTCTCCCGGGAGACGCTGCGCGACCCACTCAAGTACCAGGTGCTGGAGGCGCAACCCGACGTGATCGAGGCGATCCACTCCGTCCGTCAGACCAAGGTCGTTCGGCGGAGCATCCACCTGACGCCGTTCGGCGACGATTTCTGCCGCGTCTGCTTGACGCCGGAGGACCGAGAGCTCGAAGAGCTCCCGATCCACTCGACGCCTCCGGCGGCGGTGAAGTCGCCGGGCCCTCCGTCTGATACGACCGGAGAGCTATAGACCGGCCTCGGTGCTATGCCACCGGCCTCGGTGCCGCCGGCGCGATCTCACCGGACCGCTTGACGGCGACAACCTTCATCGGCGCAGGTGCCCCGCTTCCGTCGCCGGCCATCCGAAACAGCAGCCACATGTTCATGCCGCCTCCTCTGCGTAGTCCGCTTCATGGAGTTCGACCGGGGCCTCCGCAGTGGCCACCAGCGGTTGAGTTTTGATCAGCACCGCGGCCAGTCCGACCGCCGCCAGCACCATCACCGCACCGACCGTGAACGCCAGGTGGTAGCCCCCGAGCAGTGACGCATTGAGCGAAGCGCCCGCGCCCCGCAGGGAGTTGGTGTGCGTGGTCGAAAGGGTGGCCAGAACCGCGAGTCCCAGGGCGCCGCCGACCTGCTGGGTTGTGTTGACCAGGCCCGACGCCAGGCCTGAATCCTCGGGGGTCGCCGCGGACATGGCCAGAGTCATCAGCGAGGGGAAGGCCAGGCCCGCTCCGACCCCGAGCAGCACCATCGACGGCAGCAGATCGGCCACGTAGCTCGCGTTCTCTGGAGCCCGGCGGAACAGCATCAGGCCCAGCGCGGCAAAGGCCAACCCCGGCAGCAGCGCCGTCTTGGCGCCGAAGCGGGTGATCACCCGGGCCGAGACGCCGAGGGACATGACGGCGATGCCGAGCGCGACGGGCAGAAAGGCGAGGCCGACCTGGATCGCGTCGTAGTGGAGGATCCGCTGCATATAGAGGGCGCCGAGGAAGAACATGCCGAACAGGCCGGCCACCATCAGCACCTGGATCAGGTTGGCCCCGGTAACCGTGCGCGAGCGGAAGATCCGAAGCGGAACCAGCGGGTCGCTTGCCCGTGCCTGTCGCGTCACGAATCCGGTCAACAGAGCCAGCGCCGCGGCACCGAAGCCCAGCGTGTGGGCCGAACCCCATCCGTAGTTGCTGGCCTCGACAATCGTGTAGACGCCGAGCATCAGTGAGCTCACCAGCAGCAGCGCGCCGGACACGTCCGCGCCGTGACGCAACCCGAGCCCCTTCTCCCTCGCCAGCAGTCGGGTGGCGAAAAACCCCGCGGCCAAGCCGATGGGGAGGTTGACGAAGAAGATCCAGTGCCAGTTGATCCCCTGCGTGATGACGCCACCGAGCAGCAGCCCAAGGGCACCTCCGGCCGAGGCGACGAAGCTGTAGACACCGATCGCCTTGGCGCGGTCTGCGGGCACCGGGAACATCGTCACGATCATTCCCAGAATCACGGCGGAGGTCATCGCGCCGCCGACGCCCTGCACGAAGCGGGCGCCGATCAGCATCGCCTGGCTCTGGGCCAGACCGCAGACCAGCGAAGCCAGCGTGAAGACGGTCAGGCCAACCAGGAAGATCTGTTTGCGTCCGATCAGATCCCCCAGCCGGCCGACCAGCAGCAGCAGACCGCCGAACGCGATCAAGTATGCGTTGACCACCCATGCCAGGTTCGACTGCGAGAAGTGCAGATCGGTCTGGATCGACGGCAGCGCGACGTTCACGATCGTCTGGTCGAGGATGATCATCAGGAACCCAGCGCACAGGACGACGAGTGCGATCCAGCGCTGCCGCTCGTCCCCGCTTGGTAGTTCCCGCACGTTTGTCTCTGGACTCTGCATCAGACATTTCTCCAGGTCGATTTGAGAACGTACCGTAGCAGATCGTCTATAACAGACCGATCTCGATAAAATCTATCCGCTAACAGAAGCTCCGCTCGTGACTGAAACCAGTGTGGGCTGCGCCGTCCGCGGGCACATCGGGAGAACGCAGCGCGATGAGGGCGCCGGCCCCTTAGGTCGCCAAGCCGAAGCCTCAGCTCAGGCCGGGCAGAAAACGCTAGGCGCGGCGACGCACGGTGTGCGCGCACGGGACCGGCGCGGACAGCCGCCCGCTGGCCAGCTTATTCAGGCAGCGCAGGAAGATCTCGCGCTCGTCTTCGGGCAGGTCCTCGAGCACATCCTCGCGCACGCGGGAGAGGATCTCGTCCGCCTTGGCCACCTTGCGCTCGCCGGCGGGGGTGACCTTGATCACCCGGGCGCGGCGATCTGTGGGCGAGGGGACCCGCTCGGCCAGCCCGTCGGCCTCCAGCTCGTCGACGGTCACGACCATCGTCGTCTTGTCGAGCCCGATCGTCCGCGCCAGTTCGGTCTGGGTGTGCTCGCCGCTCATCGCCGATGATCAGCACCGCGTGCTCGCGCGGCGACAGGTCGTAATCCTCGAGCGCCGCCGTGAACTCAGTCATGAGCGCGTGACTGGCTCGCGAAAGCAGCCAGCACAGGTCGCCTGAGAGCGCCTCGGGGGTCGCCTGGAGGGTGGGAGCGGTGAAAGACATGTTATGAATGTTACCAGCGATAGTTCGGTGGCCAGAAAGTCCGGCTACAGACGATCGAGGGCAGGCAGGCCATCGATGCTTTGGGCGTTCTTCTCGCGTTGATAATCGATCAGGGCGTCCTCGCCGCCGACCCGGATCCGCTTGGCGGCCCACAGCTCCTGGTGGGGCCGGCCGCCCTCGTGGCGCATCAGCGGCACCCCGTATCCGCACGAATCCGCGATTCGGTCGACGCTCACGCTGACAACTGCTCGCCGCGCCTGCGGCACGCCGGTGCCGGGGAACGAACAGCGATCCACCAGCGCCTCGAAGCCGGCATCGCCGGCCCTCGCCACCTCTCCGCGCCCGTGCAGACGCACGATTCGCGGCGGGCCGTCGAAGGCGCACAGCATGATCACGATGCGCCCGTTCTCCCGCAGGTGGGCGATCGTTTCCGCGCCGCTGCCGACCAGGTCGAGGTAGGCGACGGTGTGCGGATCGAGCACCTTAAGGGTCTCGATCGGTCCCTTCGGCGAGACGTTGACGTGGCCGTCCCCGGCCAGCGGTGCGGTGCCGACGAAGTACAGCGATTGTGCCGCGATCCAGTGCTCGAGCTGGTCATCGATCTCGGTGAACACCTTGCCCATCTCACACAAACATTAGCCGTGCCAGCCGTCGCCCGGCTCGCCGAAGCTCCGCCCGGCTTCCGGCCTCCACGATCGCCTCGAGGTCCAGGATCCGCTGCCCGAACCGGTCAAGGGCCGAGGCTCCGACCACCGCATAGCACGGGACGCCCGCCTGCCGGGCCCGGGTCGCCACCTCTGAGACCGCCTTGCCGGCAAGGCTCTGCTGGTCAAGCCGGCCTTCGCCGGCGATCACCGCGCGGGCCGCACGCATGCGCGGGTCGAACCCGAGCGCATCCAGAACGAAGACGGCGCCGGGCACCAGCTCCGCGCCGAATGCGGACCACAACCCTCCGGACAGGCCGCCGGCGGCGCCGGTCATTGGCACCCCGCGCGGGTCACGTTCCAACCGCCGCGCGAGCGCGCCGAGCCGTCGCGTCAACACGCGTACCGCCTCGGGATCAGCCCCCTTCTGCGGTCCGAACACCTTCGCCGCCTGCTCGAACGGTGTGCGCACGTCGCAGAGAACCACGAGCCGCGCGTCGCCGAGCCCACCGCCGCGCCGGATCGCGCGGATCGCCCCCGCTCCGCCGTCGCTGGTGGCGCTGCCCCCGACGCCGACATATACGACCTCGGCGCCGGCTTGCACCGCGGCCAGGATCAGCTCGCCGGTGCCGAACGTGCTGGCCGCGACCGGATCACGTTCGGCTTCGGCGACGAGCCCCAGGCCGCTGGCGGCCGCCACCTCAAGGATCGCGGCCGGCGGGCGCGAACCGTGCGCGGCCACCAATCCGAACTCGGCGCGCACCTCCCGCCCGAGCGGATCGTGGACGGCCGCGGTCCTCAGCTCGGCACCCATGGCCTCGCGCAGCACGGTCAGCGTGCCCTCCCCTCCGTCGGCGACCGGACACAGATCGATCTTCGCCCCCGCCGCGCTCAACCCGTCCCCGATCGCGGTCGCCACCTCGCTCGCGCTCAATGTCCCCTTGAACGAATCCGGCGCGACGAGAACGGTGTCCGGGAGGGCGTGGTCGGCGGTCACGAGCGGCAGTATCACATCGCGTCAGCGAGACGCGCAGGGGTTACGCCATCGCAGCGTCAGCTGACCGCCTCAGCCGCCGCCCGCCCGGCCACCCGGCCCGAGAACAGGCAGCCGCCGAGGAATGTGCCCTCGAGCGAGCGGTAGCCGTGCATGCCGCCGCCGCCAAAGCCGGCGATCTCGCCGGCGGCGTACAGACCGGGCAGCACCGCGCCGCCGGGTCGCAGCGCCCGGGCGCTGAGGTCGGTCTCGATGCCGCCCAGCGTCTTGCGGGTGAGGATCGAGAGCCGCACGGCGATCAGCGGGCCGGCGCCGGAGTCGAGGATCCGGTGCGGAGCCGCGACGCGGCGTCACGCGGTCGCCGAGGTACCGGCGCGCGCCGTGGATCGCGGTGATCTGGCGTCCTTGGTGAACGGGTTGCGCAGCTCACGGTCGCGGGCCACGATCTCCCGCTCCAGCTCGCCGGCGTCGAGCAGCGAGTCACTCGGCCAGCAGCGTTCATCCGCCGCACGAGTTCGCGCAGATCGTGCTCGACGATGAAATCCGCGCCGTGGCGCTTGAACGCCTCGACCGGCGCCGGGCGCCCCCTTGAGCACGCGGCTGGCCAGCAGCTTGCGGATGCTGCGACCGGTCAGGTCGGGGTTCTGCTCGGAGCCTGACAGCGCGAACTCCCGCTCGATCATCTTCTGCGTGAGCACGAACCAGGTGTAGTCGTGGCCGGTCTGCATGATGTGGGCGAGCGTGCCCAGCGTGTCGAAGCCGGGGAACAGCGGGCACCGGCAGGCGCCGGCCGGCGCGCATCGAGCCACAGCGGCGAAGGTCCGGGCAGGATCCGGATTCCGTGCCGGCTCCAGATCGGGCTCCAGTTCTTGATCCCCTCGGTGTAGTGCCACATCCGGTCGGGGTTGATCAGGCTCGCGCCCGCGCTCCGGGTGATCTCGACCATCCGGCCGTCGACGTGGTCAGGCACGCCGGAGAGCATCCGCGCCGGCGGGCGCCCGAGACGCGCCGGCCAGTTCTCCCGCACCAGATCGTGGTTGGCACCGATGCCGCCGGCGGTGACGATCACCGCCTGGGCGTGGAGCTCGAACTCCCCGGCCGACGTCCGGCTGCTCGGTGCACCGCGGGCAACCGGGCTGGGTTCCAGCACGGTGCCGGCGACGCCGTCGACCGTGCCGCTGCGCCGAGCTCAGGCGATCGACGCGGTGGCGGTGGCGGATCGAGACCAGCCCGCGAGCCACCGCCGTCCCGGACGCGGCGAACGAACGGCTCGAGCAGTCCGGGACCCGTGCCCCAGGTGAGGTGAAAGCGCGGCACCGAGTTGCCGTGGCCGGTGGCCAGATAGCCGCCGCGCTCGGCCCAGCCGGGATAGGGAAGAAAGCGCACCCCCTGCTCGTGCAGCCAGGAGCGCTTTTCGCCCGCGGCAAACTCGACGTAGGCCTCCGCCCAGCGTCGCGGCCAGTGATCCTCGGGACGATCGAAGTCCGCCGTGCCCAGCCAGTCCTGCCAGGCCAGCTCCGGCGAGTCGCGGATCCGGAAGCGGCGCTGCTCGGGCGAGTCGACCAGGAACAGGCCGCCGAAGGACCAGAACGCCTGGCCGCCGAGCGACGCCTCCGGCTCCTGCTCGATCAGGATCACCCGCCGCCCGGCGTCCGCCAGCTCGGCGGTGGCGACCAGCCCGGCCAGGCCCGCACCCGACGACTAGAACGTCCGCGTCCAAACCAGATCCGGTCTAGCCGTTCATCTGCTCGAGCCGGCACTCACGCGGGGCCTTGTCCTCACGCCAGCGCAGGATCTTGGTCCCGTGGCGGATCCGGCCGCCGCTGGCGTGATCGAAGGTCACCTCGACGACCAGCTCGGGGCGCAGCGAGATCCACTCGAGGTCCTTCTCGCTCTTCCACCGGCTCGGGTCTCCATGACCGCGCTCGCCGGTCTCGTACGGCGCCAGGCGCTCGACCAGGGCGCGCTTCTCAGCCGGCCCGCAGCCCCGAGGAGTGGCCGACCACGTGAAGCTGCTCCGGCGTCGTCGTAGAGCCCGAGGATCAGCGAGCCCACGGTGTCCGCCTCCTTGCCCGGACGGTATCCGGCCACCACGGCGTCGATCGTCCGCACGCGCTTGACCTTGACCATCCCGGTGCGCTGTCCCGGGCGATAGGGGCTCGGCGGTCCTTGGCCACGACGCCCTCGCCGCGCAGCAGCCACGGCTCGGCCTGGGCGGGATCGCTGGTCAGCGGCGTCACCGTCACCGGCTCGGCGACCAGCGCCTCCAGCGCCGCGCGGCGCTCGAGCAGCGGGAGCTCCAGCAGCGCCTCGTCGTCACGGGCCAGCAGGTCGAAGGCGACGTAACGAGCCGGGGTCTGCTCGGCCAGCATCGCGATGCGTGACTGCGCGGGATGGATCCGCTGCTGCAGGGCGCCGAAATCCTGGATTTCGTCGTCGTCGCCGTCGATCACGATCTCGCCGTCGAGGACGTAGCGCCCGGGCGGGAACCGGAGCTCGGGGAAGTAACGCGACAGCGGCTTGCCGGAGCGCGACTGGATCATGCACTCGTCGCCGTCGACGAAGGCGATGGCGCGGAAGCCGTCGTACTTCGGTTCGTAGACCCAGTCTCGCACCGACCGGCAGCTCCGGTTTGGAGCGGGCGAGCTGCGGTTCGATCGGCGGTTTCAGCGGCAGGCGTCAAGGTCAGACGATCCTAGTACCGCGCCCTTGAAGTCGCGTCCTCGCGCGAGCGAGTCGCCCGGTACGATCCGACGATGGCCGTCCGAGCAAGCCACCCCCGCCGAGGAGGAGTATCTGCAGTCGCTGTACTGGCTGTTCGAGGCGGGGCTGCCGATGACCGGCGCCAACCTGTCCCGGGCGATGCAGCTCTCGGCGCCGACCGTCCACGAGATGCTCGGCCGGCTCGAGCGTGACGGCTACATCGTCCGCGACACCGAGCGGATGATCAGCTTCACGGCCTCCGGCCGCGAGCATGCCGAGCTGGTGGTCAGCCGCCACCGGATGATCGAGCGCTTCCTCACCGACGTGGTCGGGGTTCCGTGGGACGACGTGCACGAGGAGGCCGAGCATCTGGAGCACGCGATGACGCCGCGCTTCGAGGCCTACGTGCGCTCCGCGGTTGGCGACGCGAAGACCTGCCCCCACGGACATCCGATCAAGCTCGGCGAGCGGATCGACGGCGTTCCGCTGGCCGACTGCGAGCCCGGAGCGCGGGTGACGATCCTGCGGCTGGAGAACGAGGCCGAGGATCTGCTGCACTATCTCAAGCAGGCCGGGATCGAGCCGGGGCTGACCGGCGAGGTCGACGCCTCCGATGACGAGATGGTCGTCGGTTAGAACCGATGCCGGGGTCTCGACCGCTGACGAGCAGCGTGGCCGAGACGGTCTCGGTGATCGCCGACCCCTCGCCGCCGCCGCGCATCGCGCTGCCCGAGCAGCTGGTGCTCGGCCGCGAGCGCTACGGGCGCTGAACCGCGAGCCCTGAGCTACGGGCGGGGAGGACCGGCGATCTCAGGCCGCATCGGCGCTGCGCGCCGCCGAGACCTCGTGATAGGCCTGCGCCAGCCGGCGCACGCCCTCCTCGATCTCCTCGGGCGTGACGCCCGAGTAGGCCAGCCGCAAGCTCGACCCGGGACCGTCGAGGAGGAAGTCCGAGCCCTTGACGAACTGCACGTCCCGCTCGGCCGCGGCCGTGAACAGGGCGTCCACGTCCGTGCCCTCGGGCAAGGTCACCCACATGAAGTAACCGCCCTGCGGGGGCGACGAAGCGGGCGTCGGGAAGCTCACGCTCGAGCGCCTGGCACAACGTCTGCGACGCGCTCGCGCAGCGCCGCCTTGACGGTCTCGATCGAGCGCTCGAGCGCGCCTGAGCGGCAGAACTGGTTGACGATCGCCTGGGAGACCATGTTCGGCGAGATGTAGGTGTTGGTGGCGAGCTTCGCGACCTTGGCGATCAGCTCTGCCGGCCCGACCAGGTAGCCGACCCGGATGCCCGGGCACACGGTCTTGGAGAACGACGAGGCGTAGACGACGCTGTCGCCCCCGGTCGAGAGCATCGTGGCCAGCGGCGCACCCTCGAAGCGGAGCTCGATGTACGGGTCGTCCTCGAAGATCGATGAACCCGTGGGCCGCGGCGAGCGTCGATCAAGCCGCGCTCGCTTCTCGGCCGACAGCGTGTAGCCGGCGGGGTTCTGGAAGTTGGGGATGATGTGGGCGAGCTTGGGCTTCAGCCCCTCCACGAGGCGCGCGCTCGAGCGCGGCCACGTCGATCCCATCCGGCTCGAGCTCGATCATCTGCACGTCGGCGCCTCGCTCGCGCAGCGACAGCAGCGTGCGGTCGTAGGTCGGCCGCTCGACCACGACGGTGTCGCCGGGCGCCACCAGCGTCTCGAACAGGAACGCGTCGGCCTGCATCGAGCCGTTGGTGACCAGCACCTGCTCGGGGGCGACCTGGTGGCGCTCGGCGATCCACTCGCGCAGCGGCTTGTACCCGACCGAGGTGCCGTACGCAGTGACGCCGCCGGGATCATCGGCGAACGCCTCCGCGGCTGCGGCCTTCAGACCCTCTACGTCGATGATGTCCAGCGACGGGGCGCCGCGGGCGAAGGAGATCGGTTTGGCCATGGCTGAAGACTACGCGTTCGGCGCCGACAGCCGCACGTCGAACATCGCGTGATTCTCGGCCTGTGATCTACGCCGCGGCGCCGAGCAGCGGAAACCGCCGCTTCGGCCACCTGGGTCGGCGTGCGCCCGACCTTGCACGCCCTTGCTCTCGAGCGCCTCCGCCTTGGCCACGGCGGTGCCGCTGCGAGCCGGAGACGATCGCGCCGGCGTGGCCCATCGTCTTGCCCGGCGGAGCGGTGAAGCCGGCGATGTAGGCGATCACCGGCTTGGAGACGTTCGCCGCGATGTAACTCCGCGGCCCGCTCCTCGGCGTCGCCGCCGATCTCGCCGCACATCACGATCAGCTCGGTCTCCGGATCCTGCTCGAACATCTCGATCACGTCGATGAAGTCGGTGCCCGGCACCGGGTCGCCGCCGATCCCGACGATCGTCGAGTTGCCGAAGCCGCGCTGGGCCAGGACGTTGCCGATCTGGTAGGTCAGCGTGCCCGAGCGGGAGACCAGACCGACGTTGCCCTCCTTGAAGAACGACGCGGGGATGATCCCGACGCTGGCCTTGCCCGGCGACAGGATCCCCGGGCAGTTCGGCCCGACCAGGCGCGAGCGGCCGTTCTTCTTGATCGTGTTGTAGACGCGCAGCTCGTCGTGGGCGGGGATGCCCTCGGTGATCGCGATGATCAGCTCGATGCCGGCGTCCTCGGCCTCGAGGATCGAGTCGGCGGCGAACCGCGGCGGCACGAAGATCATCGCCGTGTTGGCGCCGGTCTCGCCGACGGCGTCGTGGAAGGTGTTGAACACGGGGATGCCCTCGACGTCCTGCCCGCCCTTGCCGGGGGTGACGCCGCCGACGACCTGGGTGCCGTAGTCACGGTTGCGCAGCGAGTGGAAGGTTCCCTCGCGTCCGGTGATCCCGGACACGCACAGCTTCGTCTCGCGACCGACGAGGATGCTCATGCCGCCGCCGCCAGCTCGACGACCCTCTGGGCCGCGCCGTCCATGGTCGACTCGGTGTGCGACGTTGGGCAGATTCGCCTCGGCCAGCAGCTGGCGGCCCTCCTTGTCGTTGGTTCCGTCCAGGCGCACGACGAACGGCACCGTCGGCTTGACCTGGGCGAACGCCTCGATCAGGCCCTTGGCCACCTCGTCGCAGCGGGTGATCCCGCCGAAGATGTTGAACAGCACGGCCTTGACCCGGTCGTTGGAGAGGATCACCTCCACCGCGCTGGTGATCGCCTCGGCCTTCGAGCCGCCGCCCGGCGTCGAGGAAGTTGGCCGGCCGGCCGCCGGCCTGGTCGACGACGTCCAGCGTCGACATCACCAGCCCGGCGCCGTTGCCGAGGATGCCGATGTCGCCGTCGAGGCTGACGTAGGTCAGCCCGCGCTCCTTGGCCATCCGCTCCTGCGGGTCCTCGGCCGGAGATGTCGCGCAGCGCGGCGTTCTCAGGGTGCCGGTACAGCGCGTTGTCGTCGAGCGTGACCTTGGCGTCGAGCGCCTTGACCTCGCGCGAGGGCGTGATGATCAGCGGGTTGACCTCGACGAGCGTCGCCTCCTCGGCGATGAACACCTCGTAGAGCTTGGCCAGCATCGCGCCGACCGGCCGGACGACGTCGGCGTCGACGCCGGCCTCGAAGGCCAGGCGGCGGCCGTGGAAGTCCTGAAAGCCGAGCAGCGGATCGACGTGCAGTCGCGCGATCGCGTCCGGATCCTCGTCGGCGACCGCCTCGATGTCCATGCCGCCCTTGGTCGAGAGCATCACCAGCGGCGCCTTGGCCGAGCGGTCGAAGATCACCGAGGCGTAGTACTCGGAGGCGATCTCCGACGCCTCCTCGATCCACAGCTCGTGGACCGTGAGCCCGCGGATGTCCATGCCCAGGATCGCTTCGGCGTGCTCGCGCGCCTCGTGTCCGTCCTTGGCCAGCTTGATGCCGCCGGCCTTGCCGCGGCCGCCGATCTGGACCTGGGCCTTGACCACGACGGGGTAGCCGATCTCGTCGGCGGCGGCGACGGCCTCCTCGACCGTGGCGGCCGGCCGGCCGCTCGGAACGGGCACGCCGTGGCGCGCGAACAGCTGCTTGCCCTGGTATTCGAGGAGGTCCATCAGGGGGTATCGGCACTCTACTTAATGTCTCGCCATGGCATCATGCCCAATCCCATGGCGATCCCAAAGCAAATCTCGTTTGTCACCTTCGACGTATACGGCACGCTGATCGACTGGGAAACCGGCGTCTACGAAGCGTTCACGAAGGAGGCCGAGCGCGACGGCTTCACGATCGAGCGCGACGAGCTGATCCCGCTCTTCCACGAGATCCAGAACCGGATCATGGCGGGGTCCTACGAGCTCTACGCCGAGGTGCTGCGCCGGACGGCGGTCGAGATCGCCAAGACGCCTGGGCTGGCCGCTGGAGCCCTCCCGGTCCGGCTTCCTGCCGGACTCGGTGCAGCGCTGGAAGCCGTTCAAGGAGACCAACCCCGTGCTGACGAAGATCGCCAAGAAGCACAAGATCGGCTTGATCTCGAACATCGACGACAAGCTGCTGGGACAGACCCGCCGCCACATCCCGCTCGACTTCGATCTCGTCGTCACCGCGCAGCAGGTCCGCTCCTACAAGCCCGACCCGGCCCACTTCACCGAATGCGAGCGGCGCATCGGCGGCAAGAAGGGCTGGGTCCACGTCGCGGCCAGCTACTACCACGACGTCGAGCCGTGCCTGAAGAAGAAGATCCCGGTGATCTGGGTCAACCGCAACAAGCAGCAGCTCGAGTCCGGGCAGAAGAAGCCCGACGCCGAGGTGGCCTACGCTGCGCGAGGCGGCGAAGCTGATCGGCGTCGGCTAAGCAGCCGGACGCGGTCGCGTGCGCGTCGTAGCGCTCCACCCTGACGTCGATCGTCTTCATCAGCCGCGTCTGGCAGACGACCTGCACCGCGGTGCGCGCCGGCGGTGAGGGCTTCGTGATCGACTCGCCGGTCTACCCGGACGAGCTCGATGCGCTCCCGAGCGTGCTCGAGCAGGCGGGCTTCCCGGTCTCGGCCTGCTGGCCACGCACGCCGACTGGGACCACCTGCTCGGCCGGCTCGCGTTCCCCGACGCTGTCGCTCGGGCTGTGCGGAGACGTCAGCGCGGCGCGCTGGCGGCCGAGCCCGGGAGCGGCGCAGCGGTCGCTGCGCGACTTCGACCAGGAGCACTACGTCGAGCAGCGCCGCGCCGCTGGCGCTCGTCCGCGGTGCAGTCGCTGCCGGTCCCCGGCCGGCTGGCGCTCGGCTCGGCCGGCCTCGAGCTCGAGCTGCATCCGGCCGACCGGCCACACCGCCGACGGCGCCGCCTACGTGATCCCGTGGCTCGAGGTCCTGGTGTGCGGCGACTACCTGTCTCCGGTGGAGATCCCGATGATCTCCGACGGGCGGCTCGGTCGAGGCCTACCTGGCCACGCTGACCGCATGCGGCCGCTGGTCGAGGCGACGCAGAACCGTCGATCCCCGGCCACGGAGCCCCGCTAAGATCGCGACGAGGCGCTGCGGGTGCTCGAGGAGGACGTGGCGTACCTGGAGGCGCTGAGCAACCGAGGCGCGGCCGCGCCGCTTGCCGCCCGGACGCCGGACGCGGCGCAGAAGCGGATTCACGAGCAGAACGTCGCGCGCGACCGGCTAGCAGCCACTGCGCGACGCCGAGTGGCTGGCCGAGCTACTCGGCCGGCCGTCGGAGCTGATCACGGCCAGCGTGTCGCCCGAGGCCACCGAGGCCCCGACGGCGATCGGCAGCTCGGCCACCTTGCCGGCCTTGTGCGCGGTGATCTCGTTCTCCATCTTCATCGCCTCGATCACGCACACCAGCGCGCCCTCCTCGACGCTGGCGCCCTGCTCCACCGCGACCTTGAGGACCGTGCCCTGCAGCGGCGAGGCGAGCGTGTCGCCGCCGCCGGAGCCGCCGCCGCCGGCGGCGCGCTCGCGGCGCGGCGGCTTGCGGGCGGCGCCGGCCGCGGGCGCGGAGCCGTTGAGAGCGCCGCCGCCGCCGGCGAAGGCGGGACCGATCACCTTGACGTCGAAGCGCTTGCCCGAGACCTCGACCGTGTAGGTCTGCTCGACCTTCTCCTCCTCGTCCTCCCCGTCGCCTCGGCCGGCGGTCGCCGGCTGGCTCGAAGGCGAGCTGCTTCAGCCACTTGCGATCCTCGATCAGGTCCCGGCAGGTCTCGGCGTTGGCCCACTGCTCGGTCTGGAGGATGGCCTCGTGGAACGGCAGCAGGGTCTTCAGCTCGCCGATCTCGTACTCGCGCAGCGCCCGCACCATCCGCGCGGTCGCCTGCTCGCGGTCGGCGTCCCAGACGATCAGCTTGGCCACCATCGGGTCGTACATCGGCGTGATCTCGGAGCCCGGGCCCGACGCCGGAGTCGACCCGCACGCCCGGCCCGGCGGGCTCGCGGTAGGCGCCGATCTTGCCCGGGGCGGGGGCGAAGTTCTTCGAGGCGTCCTCGGCGTTGATCCGGCATTCGATCGCGTGGCCGCGCAGCACGACGTCGTCCTGGGAGATCGACAGCGGCTCGCCCGCGGCGACCCGGATCCCCTCCTTGACGATGTCGATGCCGGTCACCATCTCGGTGACGCAGTGCTCGACCTGGACGCGCGTGTTCATCTCCAGGAAGAAGTACTCGCCGTCCTGGAGCAGGCCCTCGATCGTGCCGGCGCCGGTGTAGTCGACCGCGGCGGCGGCCTCGGTGGCGATCTTGCCGATCCGCGCGCGCAGCTCCTCGTCGACCGCGGGCGCCGGCGCCTCCTCGATCAGCTTCTGGTGGCGGCGCTGCAGCGAGCAGTCGCGTTCGCCGAGGTGGATCACGTTGCCGTGGGTGTCGGCCAGCACCTGGACCTCGACGTGGCGCGGGTCCGGGCAGGTAGCGCTCCAGATAGACGGTGGCGTCGCCGAAGAACTTCTCGCCCTCGCGGGCGGCGCCCTCGAAGGCGTCCTGGAGCTTGTCCTCGGTCAGCGCGACGCGGAAGCCCTTGCCGCCGCCGCCCCCGGCGGCCTTGACCGCCACCGGGTAGCCGATCGTGTCCTCGATCACCTTGCGGGCGTCCTCGATCGTCTCGACCGGCTCGGTCGTGCCGGGCACGATCGGCACGCCCGCCTTGGCCATCAGCTCGCGGGCCTTCGTCTTGGAGCCCATCGCGTCGATCGCCGAGGCCGGCGGCCCGATGAAGGTGATCCCCTTCTCCTCGAGCGCCTTGGCGAACGCGGCGTTCTCGGCCAGGAAGCCGTAGCCCGGATGGACGGCCTCGGCGCCGGAGCGCTCGACGGCGTCGAGCAGCTTCTCGATCGACAGGTAGCTCTCGCTCGCCGGGCCCGGGGCCGAGCAGGTAGGCCTCGTCGGCGCGCTGGACGTGGATCGCGTCGCGGTCGAGCTCGGAGTACACGGCGACGGTGGCGACCCCGAGCTCCTCGCAGGCGCGGATGATTCGGACCGCGATCTCGCCGCGGTTGGCGATCAGGATCTTCGAGAACATGGCGCCGCCGGACTTTACCTGCGTGCCGGATCCCAAGGCGCTGCGGGCGCGCGCCGCGAGGGCCCTCAGGCGCGCCGAGCTTCCGCAGCTCTGCGCGAGCGCGCCCGGCAGCGCCTCCGGACTCCGGACTGAGAGCCGGCGCTGGATTGGGTGCGCGCCACTTGCTCCAGCGCCGCATCAGCGCCCGCGCCGCGAGCACCGCGACGAGCGTGTAGGCCCAGCCGAGCACGATGTCGGAGAAGTAGTGCTCGCCGGCGAAGATCAGCGAGAAGGCCATCAGCAGCGGGTACGCGGCGACGAGCGGGCGCAGCCACTTGCGCTTGCGCGGCCACAGCGTGATCGCGATCAGCAGCGAGAAGGCGGCGTGCAGCGACGGCACCGCGGCGACGTTGTTGGCGTAGTGGTAGCCGCCCTCGAACAGCGAGCCGGCCGACTGGGTGCCGAGGCTGAGCAGCACCTGCGGGAAGATCCGGGTGATCGGGGCGATCAGATGGGCCTCGCTGGCCATCCACGGCGGCGCGGCCGGATACAGCGCGTAGGTGATCAGCCCGGCGAACGACAGCGTGGCCACGAACACGGCGAACACCCGGAAGCGCTGGCGGTCGATCTTCCACAGCACCGCGGCCAGCAGCGGCGTGGCGAGGAAGTGGGTCAGGTACACGCCCCAGAAGATCACGTCGTACCAGACGACGTGCCCGTGCCAGAGCCAGTGCTGGAGCGTGACCGTCGGCGTCGTTCCGCCGAACAGCCAGGAGTCGGCCTGCAGCTGCGGGAGGTAGTGCACGCCGAACAGATGTCCGGCGCTGCCGCGCAGCGAGTCGTAGGCGATCAGGATGGCGAAGAACGGGACCCACTCGAGCAGCACCCCGCGGGCGTAGCCGCGCAGGTCCGAGAGCGAGAAGCACAGCAGCCCGAGCAGCACCCAGACGGCAACCAGATCGCGCTGGTAGGGCACGCCGAACACCACCACCAGCGCGACCGTGGCGACGCAGTAGGCGCCGAGCGCGAGGAGCATGGCGCGGCGTGGATGCGGACCGAGTCAGAGCAGGCACGAACGGTCAAATATAAGGGCGCTCGCGCGGAGCGCCGCGGACGGTAAACCGAGTCCTAACGCGCGCCGAGAACCATGCCGGCGGCGACGGTGTCGTTCGTCGCCTCGTCGATCAGGATGAAGCTGCCGGTGGTCCGGTTACGGGCGTAGGGGTCGACCACCAGCTCGGCGCTGCAGCGCAGCCGCACCCGTCCGATCTCGTTGAGGCGCCAGCTCCGCGGCCGGCTCGTGGCCGAGCGAGTTGACGTCGACGCGGTACTCGATCTCGTCCAGCACCGCGCGGGCGCTGCGCGTCGTGTGCTTGATCGTGTACCGCCCGCGGGGCGCAGCGGCTGCTCGCTCATCCAGCACACCATCGCGTCGAGCTCGCGCGCGGCCACGGGCGCGTCCTCGGAGTTGACGATCATGTCGCCGCGGGAGATGTCGACGTCGTCCTCCAGGCGCAGGGTCACCGACATCGTCGGGAACGCCGACTCGACGCTCGCCGTCGTAGGTGTCGATCGCCGGCCACCTTGGTCCGCCGTCCGCTGGGCAGCACGAGGATCTCGTCCCCGGCGCGCAGCACGCCGCCCGCCACCTGGCCGGCGTAGCCGCGGTAGTCGTGGTGCTCGTCGCTCATCGGGCGCACCACCCACTGCACCGGGAAGCGGACGTCGGAGAGGTTGCGATCGGACGCGATCACCACGTGCTCGAGGTGGTAGAGCAGCGGCGCGCCGCCGTACCACGGCATCGCCCACGAGCGGTCGACGACGTTGTCGCCCTGCAGCGCCGAGATCGGGATGAAGGTGATGTCGGGGATCTGCAGCCGCGCCGCCCAGTCGGTCATCTCGTCCATGATCCGGTAGAAGACCGCCTCGTCGTAGCCGACGAGATCCATCTTGTTGACGCACACGACGAGGTGCGGGATCCGCAGCAGCGAGGCGATGTAGGCGTGGCGGCGGGTCTGCTCGCTGACGCCCTTGCGCGCGTCGATGAGCACGATCGAGAGGTCGGCGGTCGAGGAGCCGGTGACCATGTTGCGGGTGTACTGCTCGTGGCCCGGGGTGTCGGCGATGATGAACTTCCGCCGCGGGGTCTGGAAGTAGCGGTAGGCGACGTCGATGGTGATCCCCTGCTCGCGCTCCGCGCGCAGCCCATCGGTCAGCAGAGCGAGGTTCACGTAGCCGTCGCCGCGCCGCTCTGAGGTCTCGACGACGTGCTCGAGCTGGTCCTCGAGGATCGACTTCGAGTCGTGCAGCAGCCGGCCGATCAGCGTCGACTTGCCGTCGTCGACCGAGCCCGAGGTCGCGATTCGCAGCAGCTCGCTGGTGCGGGTACGGAGGACGTGCCCGTTGGTGGCCGCGCCGGGAGGTCATCGAGGCTAGAAGTACCCCTCGCGCTTGCGGTCCTCCATCGCCGCCTCGGTGACGCGATCGTCGGCGCGGGTCTCGCCGCGCTCGGTGATCCGCGTGGCGGCGATCTCGGAGACGACCTCCTCGAGCGTGTTGGCGCGCGAGCGAACGGCGCCGGTGCAGGTCATGTCGCCGACGGTGCGGTAGCGCACCGACTCCTCGAAGGTCTCCTCGCCGTCGATCAGCTCCATGTGGTGGTTGGCCGCGTAGAGCATGCCGTCGCGCTTGAACACCTCGCGGGTGTGGGCGAAGTAGATCGGCGGGACCTCGAGCTCCTCCTGAGCGATGTACTGCCACACGTCGAGCTCGGTCCAGTTGGAGATCGGGAACACGCGAACGTGCTCGCCCTTGCGGATCTTGCCGTTGAACAGCGACCACAGCTCGGGGCGCTGGCGCTTGGGATCCCACTGGCCGAAGTCGTCCCGGAACGAGAACACGCGCTCCTTGGCGCGAGCGCGCTCCTCGTCTCGCCGCGCGCCGCCGAACGCGGCGTCGAAGCCATGCTCCTCGATCGCGTCGAGCAGCGTCGTCGTCTGCAGCCGGTTGCGCGACGCGCGCGGCCCGGTCTCCTCGGCCACGCGGCCGCTGGTCGATCGAGTCCTGGACGCTGGCCACGATCAGCCGCTCGCCGAGCTGGCTGACCAGGCGGTCGCGGAACTCGATCACCTCGGGGAAGTTGTGACCGGTGTCGACGTGCATGATCGGGAACGGGAACCGTCCGGGGCGGAACGCCTTCTCGGCCAGCCGCATCAGCACGATCGAGTCCTTGCCGCCGCTGAACAGCAGCACCGGCCGCTCGAACTCCGCCGCCACCTCGCGGAAGATGTGGATCGATTCGGCCTCGAGGGTCTCCAGGTGCGAGAGCTCGTAGGTCAACGCGTTCACTTCGTGCCCTCGCTGGCTCGACGTGGATCCCGCACTCGGTCTTGTCCTGGCCGGCCCAGCGGCCCTCGCGACCCTCGCCGGGCTGCGTGCACGGCGCGCAGCCGATCGAGGAATAGCCGCGATCGTGCAGCGGGTTGTAGGGAAGGTCGTGCTCGAAGATGTAGCGCCAGAGGTCCTTCTCGGTCCAGTCGGCCAGCGGGTTGAACTTCCAGATCCCGCGCCGCTCGTCACGCTCGAGCTTGGGCGCCGCGGCGCGGGTCGGCGCCTGCTCGCGGCGGATGCCGGTGATCCAGGCGTCCACGTCCGAGAGCGCTCGCTCCAGCGCGTCGACCTTGGCCGCGCCGCAGCAGTTGGTCACCGTCCATGGCTCGTCCGGGCTGCGCGCGTCGAGCACCTCGATGTTCACGCCGAAGCGCTCCTCGAAGCGCTTCCAGGTCTGGAGCGTCTCCGTGAACAGCACGCCGGTGTCGATCGTGAACACGCGCGCCTCGGGCTCGATCTCGCTCAGCATGTGGAAGAGCACCGATTCCTCCTTCTGGAACGAGCAGGCCATGGTCAGCCGCGGGTGGAAATGCTCGACCGCGTAGGCCAGCACCTCCTGGGTGGAGGCCTGCTCGAGATCTGGGGCGGCGACGCTCATGACCGGTGCAGAGGCTAGACGGCGCACTCGCCCTCGCCGCGGATGACCTCGAACGGCGCGTTCTTGGTCCAGTCGATGAAGTAGTTCATGTTCTCCAGGCTGAATTCGACGGGCATCGTCAGATCCTTGACGCGGGCCTCGAACTCTGGGGTCCCGACGCGTTCGACGAAGGCGTTGAACGTCTCGTCCTGCGTCGCGCTCGGACTCGTAGTAGCGGACCCACCGCTCGATCGCGTCGGGAACCCGCTTGGCCGGCAGTCGGGCCTTCAGCCGCTGGCCGTAGCGGACGTCGCCGCCCTCGTAGGAGCCACCGATGTGGGGAATGTAGGCGGGAATCGTGTGCTCGCCGACCTTGATCGACGCGCCGTAGAAGCCGATGTTGGCGATGTGATGCTGGCCGCATCCGTTCGGGCAGCCGCTCATCTTGATGTGGATCTGGCGGGTCAGCTCGTCGTCGATCTGCATCTGCACGAGGCGGTCCTGGATGGCCTGGTTGAGTCCCATCGAGCTGGTGATCCCGAGCTTGCACGAGTCCGTCCCCGGGCAGCTGACGACATCGGTGATCTCGTCGGCGCCGGCGTCGCCGAGCTCCAGCTCGCCCAAACGCTTCCAGACCTCGTAGACCGCCTCGTCGCGGACCCAGCGCAGCACGAGGTTCTGGTGGACGGTCGTGCGCGCTGCGCCGCCGGTGTACTCGCGCATGATCTGGCCGAGGCCGCGCAGCTGCTCCGGCGTCAGATCGCCGCGGCGGACCTTGACCTCGACGGTCGAGAAGCCCGGCCTGGCGCTGAGCCTGGACGTTGGTCTGCGACGAACCGCTCGTACTCGCGCAGGTCGCCGTTCGGGGCTGGCGTAGGTCTCGGCCTTGCCCGGACGCGTTGGCCTCTTCGTCGACCTCGTACATGATCTCGTCGAGCGAGAAGTCGCGCTCGGCCACCCAGTCGCCCTTGAGCTCCTCCTCGACCTGCTCACGGAACGCGTCGATCCCGATCTTGTCGATCAGCACCTTGATCCGGGCGCGGGCGCGGTTGACGCGCAGGAAGTCCTGGCGGTCGAAGATCCGCATGCAGGCCTCGGTGACCTTCAGGTAGTCGCCGTTGTCGAGCTCGACGAACTCGTACAGGGTCGGCGCGATCCGCGGCATGATCGAGGTGCCGCCGCCGACCCTGACCTCGACTCCGCGCACGCCGTCGCGCTCGCGCGGGATGAAGGCCATGTCGTGGATGCCGGTGATCGCGTTGTCGTCGTCGGTGGCCGTGAACGCGGTCTTGACCTTGCGCGGCATCGCCTGGGTCGTGGGGTGGCGGACGAAGTAGCGCACGTAGGCGCCGGCGTAGGGGGTGATGTCGAACAGCTCGCCCTCGAGCGTCCCCGCGCGCGGATCGCCGGTGACGTTGCGCATCGTGTTGCCGCAGCCCTCCCGGCACGACAGGCCGGCTGTCGCCGAGATCTCACGGATCAGCTTGGCCGCGTCGGGAAGCGGGACGTGGTGCATCTGGATGTTCTGCCGCGTGGTGATGTGGCCCTTGCGCAGCGGCACGTACTTGTCGATCACATCGGCGAAGGCATCGAGCTGGTCCGGCGTGACGCCGCCCATCGGCAGCTTGACCCGGATCATCTGCACGTCCGGCTGGCGCTGTCCGTAGACGCCCTGCTTGAGGCGGAACTTGATGAAGTCGTCCTCCTGGAGCTCCCCTTCAGGAAGCGGGTCGACTCGGTGTCGAAGTCGTCGAACTCGCGCTCGAGGATCGGGATCACGTGCCCCGGCACGTTCTCGAGCACCTCGGGGTTCTCCAGCGAACCGCTGCGAGGGGACTTCGTCTTCGTGCTGTCTAGCGATGCAGGCTCCATCCGTTTCCTCTTTTAGCCGACGGCGGAATCAGGGAATGTACCAAAACCCTATCTGGATATGGCAGTTTTCGCCCCAGTTCAGGAGATTCGCGCGCCCGCGGTCATGCCCGGCCGGCGTCAACCAATCCGGAGCGATACGAGCATTGCCGTGCTCACCTGGTTGGTATCGGTCACAGTTATGTCGATCCTCCGGCTCAGAGGTCGCCCCGAGGCGACCTGGCGGGCCAGTCCCGCGGAAGCCTGGAGGGCGGGCGGAGTGAGCGTCAGCCGCAGAGAGCGCGCCGGCCGCCTTACGGCGAGGACGAGATCCCCACGGCTCAGGCGCTGAGCGAAGCTGACGCGGCGCCCTCCGGAATCGCTGAGCGCGACCCCCCGGATGTGTCCATGGATTGAGCGGTAGCTCATGCCGGCGGGCAATGACACCGAGAGCGTCGACACCGCAGCCGCGCCCCGGCCCGCGGTGAGCAGGACGGTCAGCGTGGGCTTGCCGCTCGCGACACCGCTCAACGAACTCCTGGGGACGCGCGGCGGATCGCCAGTCCACCATGAGAAGCCTGCCCCGGCTGATGCTCCGCCGCTGTCACTCGCCCGCACCAGCACCGCGTAGTGGCCGATCCTGCGAGGAACCCCGGACACCACGCCGGTCTGGCCGTTGAGCGCCAGACCCGGCGGCAATCCGCGCGCCGAGTAACTCGGAGCCCGACCGTTGTTGATCGTCGCCGACAGGACCAGCGAGGTGCGCTTGCCGACCGTCCCGAACTGCGTCTTGGGCGCCAGCAGCCTCACTGACGGGGCCACGACCGTCAGGTTGAAGATCGCCGCACCAGTCGCTCCGTAGGCGTCCCGTGCGGCGACGGTGACTTTGAACATTCCCGCGCTCGTGGGCGCGCCGGAGATGACGCCAGTGGCGGGGTTGAGCGTCAAGCCAGGCGGCAGGCCCGCGGCCGAGAACGTGACGCTCGCCGCAGCCGTGCTGGTCGCGATCACGTTGAGGGTGCTGAGCGCGCCCTCGACGACCGCCTGGTTGCCCGGACTGGACACCGTCAGCCGGTCGCAGATCGCGGCGGACAGGTTTGCGCCGGGCGTCCCCAATCCCGACGCCATGTCGTAGCCTGGAGCGGCCGAGAAACCCTGTGCGCTGGCGTACGCGTTGTTCCCGAGGACGACGTCGTTGAAGGTGGTTGCGTACTGACTCCCGGCGGCCCTGTAGAGCACACCGTTGGCGAAACCCACGGGGCTGCCGGCACACACCGGTGATGCGTTGGAGAGCGCCAGGAACGCCGCCCACGTGGGGGCAGCGGCGCTGGTTCCCCCCACCGATCTCCAGCTGCCGCCGTAAAAAATCGCGTAACCGGTGTAGGGATCCGCATCGGCGGAGACGTCGGGGACCTCGCGGCAGACGCCGGCGATGGCACCACACGGCACGCCCGAGGAGCCGCCGTTGATCACCTTCAACGCTCCGGGCGCGCTCGCCTGATATGGGGGCATCGCCCACAGCGATGAGACTCCGCCTCCACCCGCGCCCGCCGGACCGCCAGGTTTCGTGGCGTCGTTCCAAACCGACTCACTCGGCGGCGGGCCGATCGCCGACAGCGTGCTGCCTCCGACGCCGGTGACGAATGGCTGACTCGCCGGATCGTCCACAGCCAGCCCCCCGATCGGCTTGCCATTCTGATCGGTGCAGTCCTGCGCGCCGCTGTCGCCGCTGGCCGCGACAACCGACTGCCCCTGCACCGCGGCCTCCTGGAACAGGGTGTACTCCGCAGCCGCATCACTCGCCCCCTGTTGCGCCTCGCAGAGCCCCCAGGAGGTCGAGATGACCTGGGCACGATCGTCACCGATGATGGCCGCATACGTGTCGTAGGGACCTGAGCCCGGCGTATTGGTAGCGGCGTTGGGTCCCGAGTAGACGAGGACGTTGGCCCGGGGTGCCAATCCGATCAGATTCTCAATATCAAGCGCCGCCTCTCCGCTACCGGATGCCGAACCTGTGGGCCCGCCATCGACCGGCACCTCAGCCACCGACGTGGCGGTGCCATAGCAGGACTGATAGGCGGCGATATCGCTGGCCGAAAACGGCTCCAGCTCGTAGAGCGCGATCGTCTGTCCGGCCCCGAGATCGCCC
Organism: uncultured Solirubrobacterales bacterium; assembly: GCA_963828535.1. GTDB lineage: Bacteria > Actinomycetota > Thermoleophilia > Solirubrobacterales > Solirubrobacteraceae > Palsa-465. The sequence continues at coordinate 235,346 of CAWHEM010000002.1, read as the reverse complement.
GCTGCATAGAGGCTGGAAAACCGGTAGGCGGCGGCAATTTGGTCGGCCGTATAGGTGATGGGTAGCCGGCTGTTGACCGCGGTCGCCGACCCGCACGGTTGCGGGCCGCCCGTGACGACCCGCGGTGTGGCGGACGCAGTGGAGGCCCCGGCCGACGCGGCGCGCGAGCCGATGAGCCGGGGGGCGCCGAGCGGCCTCGGCGCGGTGAGCGTATTCAGTCCGATCACGCCCTGCACCGAGCCGGCGATCGACGGGTCGAGCGCTGGGGCGGCGGTGTTGGCGTAGGCGGCCCGTCCGCCCCTCAGCACATAGCGTTTGAGGGTGACCGAGAACGCCCCCTGGGCTCGGGCGGCCGTGGTGCTGACCGATAGGGCCAAGCCGTTCTTGGATACCGCTCCGACCGTCAGCCCTCGGGAGCGCAGCGAAGCCCGGACGGCCGCGACCTGAGCGTCGGTGGAGGCGAATCGCCGGCGGAACTCTTCGACGCTGAGATAGTGGTGATACACGGCCGACCCCGGGGCCGAGACTCCCTGCGCGTAGGCCGCCAGCGCCAACGGATCACGAGGGGCCAGCGCCACCGTCAGGCGCAGTGGAGTGACACCGGCGAGCGCCCCGGTCGCGAGCGCCCCGGCCGGAACCGGCGGAGCGCTACCGAGCCGCACCGAGGTCGCAGACGCGACATCCGTGCCCATCGCCGCCCCGGGCAACAGGAGCGAAAGCGAGCCCAGGATCGCCGCCCTGAAGATTTGCCTGAACACCTTCATCTGACTAACCCCCGCGCGCGATGGCCGCGCGTCACTGCCAGGGTAATGGCAGCTCTGGCTGGCGGGCAACGCCTTCATGAAGCGCGGCCTGTTGCCAGCGATTCGACGGCGCCACGGGAGCGGCCGGCGGCGGAGCGGTCGCCCGCATGAACTGCTCGAGCGCAGCGACGACCGCGGCGGCCTCCTCAGGGGAGGCGTCAGGGGCGACGATCGAGAGCTTTGGCCGACGGTTCATGGAGATGGCCAGGGTATCGTGCGCGAGCGGTGCCTGAGCTACCTGTTCTCGAACACGACGCCGTCCTCGCCGCGGTGTCGCCGGAACTGGCGATCGAACGCGTCAGGGAAGCGCTGTTGCGCTCCATCACCGCGAGTGGACGATGCCGGCCAAGGTCTACCTGGACAACGCGCCGTTCGGCGACTTCCGGGCGATGCCCGCGCTCGGGGACGGCCTGGCGCTGCTCAAATGGATCACCTCGTTTCCCGGCAACCCCGCGCGCGGACTGCCGACGGTCACCGGAATCGTGTGCCTGTCCGATGCTCAGACCGGCGAACCGTTGATGCTGCTCGACGCCCGCTCGGTGACGGCGCTGCGCACGGGCGCGGTCGCCGCTGTGGCCACCGCGGCCCTGGCCCGCAAGGAGGCGACGAGTGTCGGCATCATCGGCTGCGGACTGCACGGCGCCTGGACCGCGCGCTGCCTTGCCGCCGCCGGTTTTGGCCCGGGCGTCTGTCACGACCCGCGCGAGGAAGCCGCCGCGGCCCTGGCCGCGGAGCTGGGCTGGAGCGCCGGATCCCGCGGTGAAGCGCTGAGCTGCGAGATCGTCAACTGTGTGACCCCGGGCGCCGAAATCGTGGTCGAGGCCGGCGATCTTCGCCCGGGGCTGCACCTCAACATGCTCGGAGCCGACGGCCCGGGCAAGGCGGAAGCCACCGTGGAGGCCGTCGCCTCGTGCTCGTTGTTCTGCGACGAGTGGGAGCAGGCCTCGCACGGCGGCGAGCTGATGGGCGCGGTAGCGGCCGGGCTGGTGACCCGCGAACAGGTGACCGAGCTGGGCGCGGTGCTGGCCGGCGAGGCGCCGGGCGGCCCGGTCCCGATGCCGTGACCTTGTTCGACTCGACCGGCCTGGCGATCCAGGACCTGGCCGTGGCCGCGCCGCGCTCGAGGCCTGGCGCGAGGGCCGGGTTGCGGCGCAGACGGTTCGCTTCTAGTCACCCGGTGGCGGTGCTGCGCCGCTTCGAGTCCAGGTGCGTACCCCGGAGATGCGTACCCCGGCTACCCGCGACGGCGTTCCGCCATACCCTCCCGGCCCGGCCGCTCTTACAGCGGGATGTTGCCGTGCTTGCGCCGCGGACCCGGCTCGCGCTTGGTCTGCAGGGTCTCCAGCGCGGTGATGATCTTCGGCCGCGTCTCGTGCGGGATGATCACGTCGTCGATGTATCCGCGCTCGGCCGCCGCGTAGGGGTTGGCGAAGTGGGCCTTGTAATCGTTGATCAGCTTCTTGCGCCGGGTGTCGGGAGTCGGCGAGGCCTGGATGTCCCGGCGGTAGATGATGTTGACCGCGCCCTCGGGTCCCATCACCGCGACCTCCGCCGTCGGCCAGGCGAAGTTCATGTCCGCGGCGAGGTGCTTTGAGCCCATGACGTCGTAAGCGCCGCCGTAGGCCTTGCGCGTGATGATGGTGATCTTCGGGACCGTCGCCTCGGCGTAGGCGTAGAGCAGCTTCGCCCCGCGACGAATGATCCCGCCCCACTCCTGGGTCGTGCCGGGCAGGAACCCGGGAACGTCGCTAGAAGGTGATGATCGGGATGTTGAAGGCGTCGCAGGTGCGGATGAAGCGCGCGGCCTTCTCGGAGGATTCGATATCGAGGACGCCGGCCAGCTGCGCCGGCTGGTTGCCGACCACGCCGACGGCGAAGCCGTTCAGGCGCGAGTAGCCGCAGACGATGTTCTTGGCGTAGTGCTCATGCACTTCGAAGAACTCGCCGTCGTCGACGATCAGGCGGATGACGTTGCGCATGTCATAGGGCTTGTTCGGGCTGTCCGGGATGATCGTGTCCAGCTCCTCATCCATCCGCAGCGGATCGTCGGTCGGCTGCACGCGCGGGGCCAGCTCGAGGTTGTTCTGGGGCAGGAACGAGAGCAGGTAGCGGCAGTCCTCCAGGCAGGTGTCCTCGTCATCGGAGGCGAAGTGCGCGACGCCGGACTTGGTGTTGTGGCTCATCGCACCGCCGAGCTCCTCGAACTCGACCTCCTCACCCGTCACCGTCTTGATCACCTCGGGTCCGGTGATGAACATGTGCGAGGTCTCCTTGACCATGAAGATGAAGTCGGTGATCGCCGGCGAGTAGACGGCGCCGCCCGCGCACGGCCCCATGATCAGGCTGATCTGGGGAATCACGCCGCTGGAGCGCACGTTGCGCAGGAACACGTCGCCGTAGGCGCCGAGCGAAACCACGCCCTCCTGGATCCGCGCCCCGCCCGAGTCGTTGATGCCGATCACCGGGCAGCCGATCTTCGCCGCCAGGTCCATGATCTTGCACATCTTCTCGGCCATCACCTCGCCGAGCGAACCGCCGAAGACAGTGAAGTCCTGGCTGAACACGCACACGCGCCGACCATCGATCGTGCCGTGGCCGGTGACCACCGCGTCGCCCCAGGGACGATTCTTCTGCATCTCGAACTCGTAGGTGCGATGGCGCACGAATGAGTCGAGCTCCTGGAAGGAACCGGGATCGAGCAGCTTCTCGATCCGCTCGCGAGCGGTGTACTTGCCCTTGGCGTGCTGCTTTTCGACCGCCGCCTCTGAGCCGGCGTGAATCGCCTCCTGCTTGAGCTCCTGGAGCTGCGCGAGCTTCTCTTCGTAGGTCTCGGGCGCCTTGTCACGCATGGGGTGCGCGAGTGTACTTACGGCCGGGATGACTCAGCGGGGCGCCCTGGGGACAGGGGTCGCTCAGCCGCGCGAGAACGGGCGGTGATGCGCCTGCCCGAGGCTGTCCAGTGCCGCCGACAGCGCCTCGTCAGCGAGCGGGACGTGCTCAGCGATGGGGCCCGGGGTGAGGGGGAGCTCGGCCTTCGGCTCGATCTCTTGCTCGATCTCCCGCTCGAGCGCCGGCTCAGGGGGGCCTCGAACACGGCCTGGCGGACGGGTGCCGCCTCCGGCACATGCGCGCGCGGGGGCACAGGGGCGGGTCCGAACAAGTCACGCAACCAGCCGAACGCGCCCCGCTTGGAGCTTGCCTCGCACTCGCCTGCATCGGTATCGGGTCACGGCTCCGCGTCCCTCACCTCAGCCGCCAGGGCGGCGCGGGACCACGGGTGTCGGGCTTCACGGTGGGCGGCTCAGGCACCGCGGCAGCATCGATCTCCGCGGGGGCCGGCACGTTCGCGTCCGGGCGCGCGCGGTCAGGATCACCTTGGTCCCCCATCCCGACGGCTCGAGCCGCACCGTGCCGCTGATCTCCTCGCCCTCCCAGGCGACGGCGGTTTCCGGCTCGAGCCTCGTGATGCGAATCTCTCCGAACTGCCCCAGGTGACGGGCCAGCGAAGCTGCGTCGCTGCATTCGGCCCACAACTCGGGGGTCGACTTCACCAGGGTTCGGCTTGCCTCGTGCTCTGTCATGCCCTGGGGTTCGCCGCCTGCTCCGGGGGCTCCTTCCGAGCTTTTCGCGTGCACGGCGTGACCCGCGACCGCAGAGGTCCGAGCTCAGTCTTCGGTGATCACGACCACGCTGCTCTCGGCGGCCAGCACCGGCATGGTTCGCCGCGCCGCCTCATCGATCTGGATCCGGGGCGGCGGCGGAATCCTGTCCTCGGAATAGGTGCCAGGGCCGTAGAAGGCGCCGTAGCGGATGACCACGCCCCGGCCTCGAGCACCAGGCGCTCGTGTCTGGCCACGATGTCGCCGGCGCCCGCGGGGGTCCACGCGATGCTCTGGGCCAGGAACCGGCGCACCCCCGCCGCCGCCGCCGCCGCCAGCAGATTTCGCGTTCCCTCGGTGCGCATGCGGTCGTTGCGGTCCCTGAAGTCCGCCATCTTGTGCGCCTCGTCCGGGAGGTCGGTCAGCTGATGCATCACCAGATCGGGCTTGAATTCCGCCACCGCCTGCTTGAGCGTCGCCGCGATCGAACACGTCGCAGACCACCGGCTGGGCGCCGAGCCCCTCCAGAAGCTTGGTCTTCTCCGGCGTGCGCGTCATCCCGGCGACGGTGTGACCCGCCTCGACGAGCAGCGGGACCAGCCGAACGCCGATCACCCCTGAGGCGCCGGCGAGGAAGACCCGCACTCAGGCGCCGAGGTGAAGCGCCATGAAGAAGACCGTCAACACGATGATCAGCAGCAGGATCGATCCGACGGTCATCACCTGCTTGTTGAGCGCCTCGTATTCGGCGCTCCATTTGACCTCGGCCCCGGGCGCGGTGGCGGCGACGTCACGGGCGGCGAGCTCGGCCAGCCTGCCCTCACGCGGACCGAGGAAGCCGCCGCCGATGCCGCCGATGACGACGACCGCGGCCAGGCCCCACTGCACGTAGAACTTGCTCCACTGGTGCTCGTGGGAGGCCAGGTAGATGCCGGCGAGCAGAATCACCACCAGCCCGGGACTGATCACCCGCCGGCCCAGCACCTGCTGCATCCCGTGAAACCAGGGCATCGCGCGCCGATCCATCCGGGCGCCGACCGCGCCGAAGATCGGATAGGAGAAGATCACGCCGAAGCCGACCACCACGGCCAGGATGTGAATCGCCAGGATCGCGTCGGAGAAGCTGGCAGCGGGGCTGAGCATCAGAAGGTCGGTTTGTACTCGCCGAAGACGTCCCGCATCGCGCCGCACACCTCGCCCATCGAGCAACGGTCCTTGAGCGCCTGGCGCAGCACGGGCAGGAGGTTATCGCTCCCGCGGGACGCCTCGCGGACCTCCTCGAGCCGGCGCTGCACCAGCTCGGCGATCGCGGTTCTCCTTGAAGCTCTTCAGGCGCTCCAGCTGCTGATGCTCTGACTCGGGATCGACGCGCAGGATGTCCGGCACCTCCGGCGTGTCCTCGACGAACTTGTTCACGCCGACGACGATGTCCTGTCCGAGCCGGTAGCGCTCGTGGTAGCCGAACGCCGACTCCTCGATCTCGTTCTTGACGAAGTCGATCGCCTGGACGGCGCCGCCGAGCTCGTCGACCTTGGCGATCAGCTCACGCGCGCTGGTCTCGATCTCGTCGGTCAGGGCCTCGACGAAGTATGAGCCGGCGAACGGGTCGACCGTGTCCGCGGCGCCCGACTCGTGACCGATGATCTGCTGGGTGCGCAGCGCGATCTTCGCCGCCCGCTCGGTGGGCAGCGCCAGCGCCTCGTCGAAGCCGTTGGTGTGCAGCGATTGGGTTCCGCCGCAGACCGCGGCGAAGCCCTGCAGGGCGACGCGGACGATGTTGTTCTCCGGCTGCTGGGCGGTCAGGGTGACGCCGCCGGTCTGCGTGTGAAAGCGCAGCCGCCACGAGCGCTCGTCCTGAGCCCCGAACCGCTCGCGCATGATCTCGGCCCACATCCTGCGGGCGGCGCGGAACTTTGCCACCTCCTGGAAGACGTTGTTGTGACCGTTGAAGAAGAAGGCCAGCCGCGGCGCGAACTGGTCGATCTCCAGCCCGGCATCGAGCGCCGCCTGCACGTAGGCGATCCCGTTGGCCAGCGTGAACGCGACCTCCTGGACCGCCGAGCATCCCTTCTCACGGAAGTGATAGCCGCTGATCGAGATCGTGTTCCATTTCGGCACCCGCTCGTTGCAGTAGGCAAACAGGTCGGTGGTCAGGCGAATCGCGCCCTCGGGCGGGTAGATGAAGTTCCCCCGCGCGGCGTACTCCTTGAGGATGTCGTTCTGGGTGGTGCCGCGCAGCTGCTCCGCCGGCACGCCCTGCTCCTCGCCGACGAGCTCGTAGAGCAGCAGCAGCACGCTCGCGGGAGCGTTGATCGTCATCGAGGTCGAGACCTTGTCGAGCGGGATGTCGTCGAACGCGGTCCGCATGTCGTCGATCGTGTCGATCGCCACGCCGGTGCGCCCGACCTCGCCCAGGCAGCGCGGATCGTCGGAATCGAGGCCGAGCTGGGTCGGCAGGTCGAAGGCCATCGACAGGCCCGTCGAGCCGTGCTCGAGCAGGTAGCGATAGCGCTGATTTGACTCCTTGGCGCTGGCGTAGCCGGCGTACTGGCGCATCGTCCACAGCTGCTTGCGGTACATGTCCTGGTGGATCCCGCGCGTGAACGGATACGCGCCCGGCTCGCCGAGGCGCTGCGGAAGCTCCTGCGGAAGGTCGTCCTCGGTGTAGAGCGGCTTGATCTCGATGCCGGAATCGGTAAACCGGCGCGGATCGTCGGGGCCGACTATCGGGGCGATCGTCCGGTGGTCATCGGTCGTGGCCATCGCCGCTCAGAGGTTACCCGGGGCGAGCGTGCGAGGAGCGCACCAGAGAGAGACCGATCCGACACTGACAACGGCGCTCCGCGCGCCTAGGTTGGCCCGACCGAAATCAATTGGGGGTGCTGCATGATCGTTGTGGTTCGCAATCCGATGTACCGGCTGATCGCGCTCGGGGTGTCCGTGGCGATCGTCGTGATCCTCTACTTCGCGGTGATCAAGCCCAGCAACGACACCGCCAATACGGCCCTCAGGCAGGGCGAGCAGCAGCTTCAGCAGGCCGTCAGCAGCGCCAACAAGTCCTCGGGCGGAGCGGTTCCCACCAGCGTCACCAACCTGACCTCGTGCATCGCCGCGGCCGGGACGGACACCGGCAAGATCCAGGCCTGCAGCGCGAAGTACAAGCCGTAGCACGCAAGCTTGGGCGAGGCCTACACCGGGGGCGTCTCGCCCTACCGCGGGGCGAGGGTTCGACCGGGACCCTCGCCTCCCGCGCTGCCTGAGTCCCGGCTCGGAAATCAGTCACAACGGCGGTGCCGACGCTAGAGCACCTTGTCCAGGAACGACCGGGTGCGTTCGTGCTGGGGGTTGTCGAGCACGTCGGTCGGCTTGCCGGCCTCGACCACGACCCCGGCATCCATGAACACCACCTCGTCGGCGACCTCGCGAGCAAATCCCATCTCGTGAGTGACGACGATCATCGTCATCCCGTCGTGGGCCAGCTGACGCATCGTGTCCAGCACATCGCCCACCAGCTCGGGGTCGAGCGCCGACGTGGGCTCGTCGAAGAGCATCAGTTTCGGCTGCATCGCCAGCGCCCGCGCGATCGCCACCCGCTGCTGCTGACCGCCGGAAAGCGCGACCGGGTAGGTGTCGAGCTTGTCGCCGAGCCCAACCTTGTCCAGCAGAGCGCGAGCCCGATCACGAGCCTCCTCACGGGAGACCTCGGCCACGTGGACGGGCGCCAGCGTCACGTTCTCCAGCGCGGTCATGTGCGGAAACAGGTTGAACTGCTGAAAGACCATGCCGATCTCCGCCCGCTTGCGGCCAACATCGCGCTCGTGCAGCTCGTGGAGCTTGCCGCCGGCCTCGCGGTATCCGACCAGCTCGCCGTCGACACTCAGCCGGCCGGAGTTGATCTTCTCAAGATGATTGATGCAGCGGAGAAAGGTCGACTTCCCGGAGCCAGAGGGACCCAGCAAGCACATCACCTCGCCCTGCTGCACCTCGAGGTTGATCCCCTTGAGAACCTCGAGGCGTCCGAAGCGCTTGTGGATGCCCTCGGCTTTCACCATCGGCCCCGTCATTTTCGACCTGATCCGAAGCTCAAAGACACGAGCTTGTTGCGGCGCTGCTCGCCGCGGGAGAACCCGCGTCCGAAACGGCGCTCGATGAAGTACTGGCCGACGTAGGCGACGCTCGTCATGGCGAGATACCAGAGGCTGGCGACGATCAACAGCGGGATCGTCTGATAGCTGGCCGCGTAGATCTGCTGGGCCTCGAACAGCAGATCGAACACGCCCACCGAGGACGATCACCAGCGAAGTGTTCTTGAGCATCGAGATGGTCTCGTTGCCGGTCGGCGGGATGATCACGCGCATCGCCTGGGGCAGCACGATCCGGCGCATGATCTGAATCCGGCTCATCCCTAGCGACTGCGCGGCCTGGGTCTGGCCCTCATCGACCGCGAGGATTCCGGCCCGCACGACCTCCGCCATGTACGCCGCCTCGTTGAGGGCGAATCCGAGTACCGCGGCGACGAAGATCGGGATCAGCGAGTTTGAATCGGCGTGGATGAACGAGGGTCCGAACGGGATCCCTAGATCGATCCTCTTGTACAGCGCACCGATATTGCCCCAGAACAGGAGCTGGACGAGCAACGGCGTCCCACGGAAGAACCAGATGTAGAGCCAGCTCGCGCCGGAGACCAGCGGATTCGGTGAGCGACGCATGACCGCGAGGATGATTCCGAGCGCCGTACCCAACGCCATCGAGATGACGGTCAACTCCAGCGTGACTACGACGCCGTGCAGGATCCGGCCGTCGAACAGGTACTGGCCGACGACGTGCCACTGGAAGTTCGGGTTGGTGACGACCGACCGCACGAGCGACGCGGCCAGGACCAGCACGATAAAGGCCGCGATCCAGCGGCCGGGGCGGCGGACCGGGACGGCCTCGATGTCCTCAGGCCGTCCCGCCCGCTCCTCTGATAGCTCGGAGGTGCTCACCTCTGAGCCGTAGTCTGGCGGTTAGCTCGTCGCTCCGTTGATCTCCGGCTTGGAGATCGCGCCCGCCTGCACACCCCATTGGTTGAGGATCGACGTGTACGTGCCGTTCTTGATCAGCTTCTCCAGCGCGGCGAGAACCGGCTTGGTCAGCCCGTTCTTCTTGGGGATGGCCAGTCCGTAGGGCGCGGTGGCAAAGGCCTGACCGACGAGCTTGAACTGGCCGTTGGTCTTCTTCACCGCATAGGCGGCGACCGGCGAGTCGGCAAAGCCGACCTGCGCGCGCCCGCTGTTGAGCGCCAGGTTGGCGCCGTTCTGATCGGGAAAGACGAGCACCGTGACGCCGGGCTTGCCGGCCTTCTTGCATTTGGCGCTCTGCGCTTGGGCGTCTGTCTCCTCGGTCGTCCCCTTCTCGACGGCAACCGTATGGCCGCACAGATCAGCAAGCGCACTGACCGAAGTGCCGCCGGAGGCCTTGGTGTAGAACGACTCGCCGGCGGAGAAGTAGTCGACGAAATCGACCGTCTTCTCGCGCAGCTTGGTGTCGGTGAACGAGGAAGCGCCCAAGTCGTACTTGCCAGAGGCCAGTCCGGGGATGATGCTGTCGAACGTGGCGTTGACGACATTCGCCTTCAGCCCCATCGCGCCGGCCAGGGCCTTGACCAGATCAACGTCCATCCCGATCACGGTCTTGCCGTCACTGGCGAAGAACTCGTTCGGCGCATAGCTGGCGTCGGCGGCCACGGTAAGCGTGCCCTTGGACTTGATCGCGGCCGGGACCAGTTTCGCGACGGCTGGGTCGGCCGCAGAAGCCGTGGGTGTCGAGGACGAGCCCCCGGATGACGAGGCGCTGCCAGACGACGAGCTGCTGCTGCTGCCGCATCCGGCGACCACCCCGACGCACAGCACCGAGAGCAGCAAAGCGAGGGCGCTCTTCCATATACGCATTGATTCCTCCTGTTGAAATACCGAACACCGAGGATATGGAATTTTTGCCGCCCCGCGCAGGACGGCTAACGGCCCGTAAATACTCCGGCCCGGCGGGATAGCCTTCTCCCATGCATGTTCGCGTCCGACTGTTCGCCATCCTGCGCGAGCGCGCGGCCACCGACGAGATCGAGTTGGAGCTGCCGGAGGGCGCCCGCGTCAGCGACGCGCTTGACCGGGTTGGCCACCTGACCGACGGCCTGTCGGTGGTGATGGCGCTCAACCAGGAGTACGCCGAGGGAGACGCCGAACTGCACAGTGGTGACGAGCTCGCGCTGATCCCGCCGGTGTCCGGCGGCGCGGTCGACTCGCTGCACGTGCGCGTGACGACCGAACCGCTGGTGCTCGACTCGCTGGTGGAGCGGGTGAGAGACCCGCGCGCCGGTGCCGTGGTCACCTTCTCCGGCGTGACCCGCGATGTGCCCGAGCTCGACTACGAGGCCTACGTGCCGATGGCCGAGCGGGAGATCGCCGGCATCGTCGCGGAGGCGATCAGGCGACACGGACTGTGCGCGGCCGCGGCCGAGCACCGGATCGGGATCGTTCCGCTGTCCGAAGCCTCGGTGACCGTCGCCGCTTCCTCGCCGCACCGCGCCGAGGCGTTCGCTGGAGCCCGGGAGATCATCGACGAGATCAAGGCGCGGGCACCGATCTGGAAGAAGGAGGAGGGCGCTTGGGTGGCCGGGACGACACCACGCCCGCTGAGCTGAGAGCGCTTCCGGCGGTGCACGAGCTGGCCGCCTCGCTACAGGCGCAGGGCGCCGAGCGGGCGTCGCCGTCGCCGCGGCTCGCCAGGCCATTGACGAACGGCGCGAAGCGCTGCTCAGCGGCGAACCACCGAACTCGGATCTGGACGCCCGTGCCGCCGAGCTGCTGGATCGCCTCCGGCGCCGATCGCTGCGCCGGGTGATCAACGCCACGGGGGTGATCCTGCACACGAACCTCGGTCGTGCCCCGCTCGCGGCCGCGGCGCGCGACGCGGTCAGTCGCGCCGCCGAGGGCTACTGCAACCTCGAGCTTGACCTGGACACCGGTGCCCGCGGCAGCCGCCAGGACCACGTCGAAGCTCTGCTGCGCGAGCTGACCGGCGCCGAGGCCGCGCTGGCGGTCAACAACGGCGCCGCCGCCGTCCTGCTGCGGCCGTCGGCCAGTGGCGCGGCCACGATCATCGTCTCCCGGGGCCAGCTGGTGGAGATCGGGGGCGGGTTCCGGATCCCCGAGGTGATCGCCCAGTCCGGCGCGAGGTTGATCGAGGTCGGCACGACCAACCGCACCCGGCTGCGCGACTACGAGGCCGCGCGTGGCGGCGGCCGATGGCGAGGCCGTGGCGATCCTGCGCGTCCATCCGTCGAACTTCCGCACGGTCGGGTTCGTCGAGGAAGTCTGCGATCGAGGAGCTCTGCGGGCTCGGGGTTCCCGTCATCGACGATGTCGGCTCCGGCGTCCTGGCGCGGACCATCGGCATTCCGGCTCCTCGCCGACGAGCCGCCGGTCCGCCGGTCGATCAAGGCGGGGGCGGAGCTGGTCTGCTGCTCTGCCGACAAGCTGCTGGGCGGCCCGCAGGCCGGATTGCTGCTCGGCGAGCGAGAGGCGGTGGAGTCGGCTCGCGCGCATCCCCTGGCCCGCGCGCTGCGGATCGACAAGCTCTCGCTGGCCGCGCTCGAGGCGACGCTGATGCTGTACCGCGATCCGGCGCTGGCTCGCCGGGAGATCCCGGTCCTGGCGATGCTCGACGTGGGGCAGCAAACGCTCCGGAACCGGTGCGCAGCGGCTGGCGGACGAGCTCGGGCCGGCGGCCGAAATCATCGACGCAGCGGCAGGGCCGGTGGCGGAGCGCTCCCCCTGCTCGAGCTGGAGGGACCGGCCGTTGCGCTGAACAGCGAGACGGACCCCGTCGCGCTGATGCGGCGCTGCGCGAGGGCGATCCGCCCGTGATCGGACGCATCAGCGACGGCCGGGTCCTGCTGGACCCGAGGACGCTGGCCGACGACGAGATCCCTCAGCTGGGCGCCGCGGTGCGAGCGGCGCTGCGCTCGGTGAGCGATTCCGCCCCGCTCACCCTCGGCACCGCCGGCCACATAGACCACGGAAAGACGACGCTGATCCGGGCGCTCACCGGCGTCGATACCGACCGCCTGCCGGAGGAGCGCGAGCGCGGAATTTCGATCGAGCTCGGCTACGCCCGCCTCGAGCTTCCGTCGGGACGGATCCTGTCGGTGGTCGACGTCCCGGGACACGAGCGATTCGTGCGCACGATGGTGGCCGGCGCCACCGGGATCGATCTCTACCTGATGGCGATTGCGGCCGACGACGGCGTCATGCCACAGACCCGCGAGCACGCTGCGGTCCTGCGGGCCCTGAACGTCCAGCCGCGGAGTGGTGGCGGTGACGAAATCCGATCTGGCCGGTGCCGAGCTGCGCTGCGCGAGACGCAAGGGCTGATGCCGGGCGCCGAGCTCGTCGCCGTCTCCGCCCGCAGCGGGGCGGGCCTCGACGAGCTGCTGGCGGCGCTCGAGCGGGCCGCCGCGCGGCGCGACGGGCCGCTCCGCGGACGGCGACGGCGCGGCTGCACGTGGATCGCGTGTTCACCGTCCGCGGCGCCGGCACCGTGGTCACCGGCACGCTCTGGTCGGGTGCGCTCGCACCCGGCGGCGCGGGTCGACGTGCTGCCGGCGGGTACCCAGGCCCGCGTGCGCGCCGTCCAGGTCCACGGCGAGGCGGTCGAAGTGGCCCGGGCGGGCCAGCGTGTGGCGCTCAACCTGGCCGGGGGGGCGACGCGCGATCTCTGCCGCGGCGACGTGATCGCCACCCACGGTTCGGACCTGGCCCCGACCTACCGTCTCGACTGCGAGCTCGAGTTCGGCGAGCGCGAGCCCGCGCACGGCGAGCGCGTCCAGATCCATCACGGCACCCGCGAGTCGCCGGCCCGGATGACCTGGCTCGGCGGCCGCTTCTGGCAGATCCGGCTGGAGCAGCCGCTGGTGGCCGCGGCCGGCGATCGGCTCGTGGTTCGCCAGATCGCCCCGCCCGACACACTGGGCGGCGGGGTCATCCTTGATCCCCAACCGCGCAGGCACGGCCCCAGCCGCGAGCTGCTGGTCCGCTTGGTGGCGCTTTCCCGGGGCGAGCCTCCCCCGCAACCCGAGGGAGCGCGCAGCGGCGAGGCCCGGGAGCCAAGCACGACGCTGGCCGCATCTCAGCCGCCGGTGCGGCAGCCCACATTGACGGAATCCGCGCTCGCGCTCGAGCGGCGCCTGCGCGCGGCCAAGCTCGAACCGCCGCTGGACTCGGACCTCGACCCGAGGGACCTGTCCGCTCTGCGCGCCGCCGGGCGTGCCGTCCGCGTCTCCAAGACGCTCCACTACCACCCGGAGACGCTGGCCAATGTCCGCGCACGCGTGCTCGACCTCGCCACCCGCGGGGGCGGCATGATCACGCTGGCGCAGTTCAGAGACGAGCTCGGGACATCACGCAAATTCGCCCAAGCCCTGCTCGAACATCTCGACGCCGAGCGGGTGACGATCCGGCGCGGAGAGAGCCATTACCTGCGCAAGGCCTCCCCGTATCGTCCGCGGACTGACCTCGACGCAAGCAGAGCGGTAGATTCAGGGCATGCCCACATGTCTCGTCACCGGCGGCGCCGGTTTCCTCGGGTCGCACCTGTGCGACGAACTGCTGCGCCGCGGCCACCGCGTGATCTGCGTCGACAATCTCGAGACCGGATCGCTGGCCAACATCGAGCACATCCGCGGTGACGACTTCGTGTTCCTGAACCTCGACATCATCCAGCCGTATTACGTCGAGGAGACGGTCGATTTCGTCTATCACCTCGCCTCGCCGGCGTCGCCGATCGACTATCTGCGTCTCCCGCTGCACACGCTGAAGGTCGGCTCCTACGGGACCCATCACACGCTCGGCCTGGCCAAGAAGCATCGCGCCCGATTCCTCACCGCCTCCACGAGCGAGGTCTACGGCGACCCGAAGATCCATCCCCAGCCCGAGAGCTACTGGGGTCACGTCAATCCGATCGGCCCTCGCGGGGTCTATGACGAGGCCAAGCGCTACGCCGAAGCGCTGACCATGGCCTACCACCGCCAGCAGGGCGTGGACACCGCGATCGTCCGGATCTTCAACACCTATGGGCCGCGGATGCGTCCGCACGACGGGCGCGCGATCCCGACCTTCCTGCGCCAGGCGCTGCAGGACCGGCCGATCACGGTGTTCGGCGACGGTTCGCAGACTCGGTCCTTCTGCTACGTCGACGACCTCATCCGCGGGATCATCGCGCTTTCGGAATCCGGCTACCACGACCCGGTGAACATCGGCAATCCAAACGAGTTCACCCTGCTGGAGCTGGCCAAGGCCGTGCTTGAGATCACCGGTTCGCGCTCCGAGATCGTCTACGAGGCGCTGCCCACCGACGATCCGCAGGTCCGCCAGCCGGACATCACGCTGGCCCAGGAGATCCTCGGTTGGGGCCCTGAGATCGACCTTCGCGAGGGCCTGCGCCGGACGATCGAGCAGTCCGGCGTCGAGGCCCTGGTCGGCGCTGCGCGTTAGCCCTCAGCCGTGGCTTTGCAGCACTCGTCGTGGGCTCGAGGCCTACTTCGTAACTTCGATGTCAAGATTCCGTTCCTTGGGGTAGGGACAGTCCAAAACGCCCTATGACATCGTGACAACGGAGCAGAGAGAGGCGACGCGGCGGCATGAAAACGGGACCCGTGGAGGTCCCGTTCCATTGGCCGCAACCCCCTCGCGACGTCCGTCGCAAGCGACCGCCGGCGCTGTCCTTCCTGCTTCGGCTGGAGACGCTGCGCCGCGTGGCGCGGGTCGTCTCGCTGCTGGCGCTCGACTACGTCGGCGTGGCCGGAGCGCTGGTCACCTCGCTCGGACTCAAGCTGGTCTTCCGGGGCGAGTTCGACCTGGGTACGGCCTGGCACGAGGCGAAGCCGTGGATGGCCTTCGCCTACCTCGTCACGGTGCTCATGTTCGCCCGCGCCGACCTCTACGCCGATCGGCCGCGGCGTCCCGGGCTGGGCCGGATCTTCGGCGCGCTGTTCCAGACCATGGTCATCGCGCTGGTGTTCGCCCTGGCCAACGGCAGCCATTTCTCCAGCTACTTCATCTTCTACGGCTCGCTGGTGTTCGGCACGATCTACATCGGCGCCCTGCGCGAGCTGCATCTGCGGATCACCGGCTGGATGCTCGAGCAGGCCGGCTACCAGCGCCGGGCGCTGCTGGTCGGCTCCGGCAAGCACATCGAGGCGGTGGCCCATGCCCTCGCCGACCGGGCGAAGACCCGTGTGGTCCTGGTCGGCTACGTCTCCTTGACCCCCCGCCCCCAGAACGGCCTGCGCTCCCTCGGCCGGCTGGAGGATCTGTCGGAGATCCTGGCCGCCGAACGGGTGCAGGAGGTGATCATCGCCGACCCGGACTTCCCGCAGGAGTCGGCGGTGGAGCTGGTCGACCTCTGTCACCGCCGCGGCGTCACCGTCCACGTCGCCCCGTCGACGATGGAGATCCTGATCGACCGGGCGGAGTTCGTTCCCGGCCAGACGGTGCCGCTGTTCACGTTGCGCCCGCCGGTGTTCGAGGGCATCGATTACGCGCTGAAGCGGACTTTCGACCTGGTGCTCTCGACGATCGGGTTGATCGTCTTCTCACCGATCCTGCTGGCCATCGCACTGTCGGTGAGGCTGAGCTCACGCGGCCCGGTGATCTATCGCTCGGTGCGGCCGGGGATGGCCGGCAAGCCGTTCTCCTGCTTCAAGTTCCGCACCATGCGCGAGCACGCCGACCAGGTCCAGGCCGATCTCGAGCCGCTGAACGAGAAGTCCGGCGCGCTGTTCAAGATCCGCCATGACCCCCGGCTGACGAAGATCGGGCGAGTCCTGCGCCGCTTCTCGCTCGATGAGCTGCCGCAGCTCGTCAACGTCGTCCGCGGCGAGATGTCTCTGGTCGGACCGCGACCGCTGCCGATGCGGGACTTCGAGCGACTCGAGGAGTGGCACAAGAAGCGCTACCTGGTCCTGCCCGGGATCACCGGTCTATGGCAGGTATCCGGGCGCTCGGAGCTCGACTTCGACGACCTCGTCCGGCTTGACTTCCTCTACCTGGAGCGCTGGTCGATGTTCCTGGATCTGTCGATCCTGCTCAAGACGATTCCTGCCGTGTTCACCCGGCGCGGGGCGTTCTAGGAGCGGCGCGGCGTCGGCGTCGCGAGCCGCTAGGCTCCCACGCCGATGCCGCCGACCGATCGCTTCGTCATCAGCTTCGCCGCCGAGCCGCCGCAGGAGGGCATTCCCTACGGGCGCTGGGCCGACACCCTGCGCGAGTACTTCCTCGCCGCCTGCCGCGAGATCGATACCGACGGCGAGGAGATCGGCGACGTGGGTGAGGTGGCGTGGTTTCCCGACCGCTCGTATGCCGGACGCACCTACATCCCGGCCGTGGCGCGGACGAGCGAGAACTTCGAGCTGTTCGGGTTCGTGTCGTTCACCGAGGGCTCGGGTGGGCCCGGCAACTTCGAGGCGCGGGCGGATTTCACCTCGGAGGTGGCCGAGCAGAACCCGGACTGGAAGCTTGATCTCAACGACGATGTGATCGGCGTCTGGCGCGGCGAGGAAGGCAAGGCGGCCGACATCACACTCGTCTGGGGCGTGCCGCTGATCGCCGGAGGGGCGATGGTGACCGCGGAGCTGGCCAACCTGGCCGTCGACCAGTGCCATCTGGTCGATGAGCGCTTCACGCTGATCGCTCCCGACAACTACCGCGGCGACTACCTCGAGGTGAAGCTGTGGGGCAAGCGCGGCGATGAGCTCGCGGTCGAGTCGCTGTACGTCGACGACGAAGACGACGAGGACGACGACGCCGCAGTCGACTAGGAATTCCCCCGGGCTCTGGTGAGCGCCGCAGGCAAGCGTGTACTGACCTCCTCGCGGGTCAACGGGAAGTGACAGGCGGCACGGGTCCCGTTGCCCTTGTCCTCCAGCGGCGGATCCTCAACCGAGCAGATCTCCTGCGCCTTGGGGCAGCGGGTGTGAAAGCGGCAGGCGCGGGGCGGGTTGGCGGGACTTGGGACGTCGCCGGAGAGCAGCTCACGCTTACGGTGACCGCCCGAGGGATCCGGAACCGGCACCGCCGACAGGAGTGCACCGGTGTACGGGTGGCGGGGGTACGTGTAGAGGGCGTCGCTCGGCGCGATCTCCACGAGCGAACCGAGATACATCACGGCGACCCGATCGCACATGTGCCGCACCACCGAGAGGTCGTGGGCGATAAAGATCAGCGTCAGCCCCATCTCCCGCTGCAAGCCGCGGAGCAGATTCAGGACCTGGGCCTGGATCGAGACGTCGAGCGCCGATACCGGCTCGTCGGCGACCAGCAGCTTCGGTTCCAGGGCGATCGCCCGGGCGACGCCGATGCGCTGCCGCTGACCGCCGGAGAACTCGTGCGGATAGCGGTTGTAGTGCTCGGGGTTCAGACCGACGCGGTCCATCAGCTCCTGGACGCGTGTCTTACGCTCGTTCTCGCCCGTGAGCAGGCCGTGGATGACGAACGGATCGGCGATGATCGAGCCGACCGTCTTGCGGGGGTTGAGCGAGGAGTAGGGGTCCTGGAAGATCATCTGGATCTCTCGGTGCAGCGCCTTCAGGCGCTCGCGCTTGTGCTGGGCTATGTCCTCGCCCTCGAAGCGGATCTCGCCGGACGTCGGGTCCAGCAGCCGCACGAGCAGCTTCGCCGTCGTGCTCTTGCCGCAGCCGGTCTCGCCGACGAGCCCGAGGGTCTCGCCTGAGAGCACGTCGAAGGACACGCCGTCCACCGCCTTGATCGCGCCGATCTGACGCTGGAAGAGGATCCCGCGCGTGATCGGAAAGTGCTTGACGAGATCCCGGACTTCGAGCAGGGGGGTCCCGCTCACTGTCATTCGCCCGCCTCCTTCGCCCACGGGCGCGCCTCGGTGGCCCGACTTGCCGAAGCGGGTTCCGCGAGTTGGCGAAGCGAGGCTGGCGAATGACCGCTTTGCAGTCCCTGCCAGATCTTGGCCCGGGTGCTGTCTTCCAGCAGGCACGCGACTTGGTGGTTCCGCTGACCCGCAACGGGCGTCAAAGGTGGATCGATCCGCTTGTGGGCGTCGCGCACGTACGGGCAGCGCGGATGGAAATGGCAACCGGAGGGACGGTTGATCAGACTCGGCGGCCGGCCGGCGATCGGCACCAGTTCCTCGTCACGGGGGCTGTCCAGCCGCGGGATCGACTTCAGCAGTCCCCATGTGTAGGGATGCTGGGGGGAGGTGAAGATGCGCTCGGTGGCGCCTCGCTCGACGATCCGTCCGGCGTACATCACGGCGATCTCGTCGGCGATCTCGGCCACCACGCCGAGATCGTGGGTGATGATGATGATCGCCATTCCGAGCCGGCGCTGCAGATCCTCCAGCAGGGCGAGGATCTGCGCCTGCACCGTCACGTCGAGCGCGGTGGTGGGCTCATCGGCGATCAGCAGCTTGGGCTCGTTGGCCAGCGCCATCGCGATCATCACGCGCTGGCGCATCCCGCCGGAGAACTCATGCGGGAACTGGTCCACGCGCCGGCGGGGATCCGGGATGCCGACGAGCTCGAGCAGTTCGATCGCCCGGGCCCGAGCCGCCTTGCGAGGAACGCTGCGGTGCGTCAGCACCGCCTCCATGAGCTGGCTGCCCACCTTGTAGAACGGGTGCAGCGAGGACAGCGGGTCCTGGAAGATCATCGCGATGTCGTTGCCGCGAATCTTTCGCAGCTCATCGTCGGACATGGCGACCAGGTCCCGACCGGCGAACAGCATCCGGCCCTCGACGTGGGCGCCCTGGCTGCGGGTCAGGCCGAGCGTGGTCAGCGAGGAGACGCTCTTGCCCGAGCCGGACTCGCCGACGATCCCCAGCGTCTTGCCCGTGTCGATCGAGTACGAGATCCCGTCGACCGCGTGAACGACCCCGTCCTCGGTGGGGAACGCGACGCGCAGATCCTCGACCTGCAGCAGTGGCTCGGTGGCGCTCACTCGTAGCGCACCCTTGGGTCGAGATAGGCGTAGGCGATGTCGACGACGATGTTGGCCACGATGACGAAGATCGCGGCGAGCACGACGGTGCCCTGGATGATCGGGAAGTCGCCGTGGTTGATGGCGTCGAAGTTCAGCCGGCCGATCCCGGGGATGTTGAACACCGTCTCGACCAGCAACGCACCGCCCGAGCAGGATCGCCACGTCGAGACCGAGCACGGTCACCAGCGGCGTGATCGCCGAGCGCATGCCGTGCTTCATCACCACGCGGCGCTCACGCAGGCCCTTGGCCCGGGCGGTGCGGATGTAGTCCTCGCCCATCACGTCGATCAGGCTGCCGCGCAGCAGCCGCGCGTAGATCGCCGCGGAGCTCGCCGCCAGCACGAACCAGGGCATGATCAGCGACTCGAACCAGTGCACCGGGTTGACCGTCAGCCCCACGTAGCTGCCGGCTCCGTGCAGGAACGGCACCGGGAAGCGACCGATGTCGGAGGCGAACAGGAACAGCACCACCAGCCCGAGCCAGTAGACGGGCGCCGAGACGAACACCAGCGCCGTTCCCATCGCGGAGCGGTCGAGCGCGCTGCGGCGCTTGATCGCGGAGATGATCCCGACCGGGATTCCGGCCAGCAGCCAGATCACCACGCCGCCGACGGCCAGCGAGATCGTCGCCGGCAGGCGATCGAGGATCAGGCCCTTGACGTCGGCGCCGCTGTAGAAGCTGAAGCCCAGGTCGAAGTGCAAGACCAGGCGCTTGAGATAGTGCCAGAACTGCGTGTACACGGGCTTGTCGGTGCCCAGGTCGTGCGCGATCTCGGCGATCACCTTGGGGATGAGTTCCGCCCCGCCCGCAGCTGCGCCGGATTCACGTTGGGCAGCAGATAGAAGAGCACGAACGTGATCGCGATCACGGCGATGACCAGCACCACTCCCCACAGCAGCCGTCGGATTATGTAACGAAGCATCGTTGGTTGTGGTCGGTAGCTGCGACCGCGCCGGGGCCCCGCCGCAGCGGGGCCCCAGCTCAGCGCGTTGTCTCCTACTTCAGCGACGTGTAGTTGTAGTCGAACTAACCGATGTCCCACAGGTCGTTGACCGGGCGAACGTCCTTGGACATAGATGTTGCCCTGCTTGTCGAACACCCACGGGATCGGCCACGGCCTGGTTGACGAGCTGCTTGTCGACGTTGGCCCAGGCCGCGGCCCGGGCCGTATCGCCAACCGTCTTCTCCGCCGCCTTCATCGCCTTGTCCAACGGGGTCGTGATCGCGCCCGGACTTGTCCCGGTAGGGAGCGTCCTGCCAGCTGACCTGGCCCCAGTTGGAGTTGTTGGTGGTGACGATGTTGTAGCCGGCGAAGGTCGGATCCAACAGCGTCTGGGGGTCGGACCAGTCGCGGATCCAGCCCACGTTCGGACAGACGTCGATCTCCTGCTTTGGGGTCGCCGCAGTACTTCTGGTACATCACCGACTGGTCGACCAGCGTGAAGTTGGTCTTGAAGCCGAGGCTCTGGACGGCGTTGTTGGCGATCGCCGCGGTCTTCGGCGCCGGGTCACCGGTCGAGCCGACGACCTTGACCGACAGCGTTGCCGGTGTACTTGCCGCTCGGGTACCCGGCCGCCTTCATGTACTTGGCCGCCACGGCCGGGTTGCCGGACGGGTAGTTGTTGTAGTCCACGTTCGGGCCGTGGTCGCCGCCCGACTGGTCGTAGCCCAGCGAGGTCGGGTAGATGAAGTGCGTCCCGACCTGCGCCACGACCTGGCCGCCGTCGGCCTTGATCATCGCCGTCGCGGTCGAGCGCCGCCCACAAGGCCCGGCGCACGTTGACGTTGGAGAACGGACCCTGGTGGTTGTTGAGCGCCACGTAGTGGTCACCGGCGCCCGGCACCGCGATCAGCTGGTTGTAGTACTTCTGGTAGGCCAGCTTGATGATCGGGCCGGCCGGGGTGTCGTTCTGCAGCACGTGCGTTCCGGTCAGCACCTGACGGCCGATCACGTTCGGTATCGCCGCCGATGTTGATGTTGATCCCATCCAGATACGCCGGACGGGGGTCGGTGCTCGGCCTTCCAGTTCGGGTTGCGCACCAGCGTCGCGGACTTGCCGGGCTGGTAGCCGATGCCGAGGAAGTTGCCCTTGGCGTCGGCCTTCAGCATGTACGGACCGGTCGCCACCTCGTACTTGTCGCCGTACTGCGTCGGCTTCTTGGCGTCGAGCGGTGCCGCGAACTCCTTCGGCACCGGCGCGGACAGCGGCAGCGACAGCGCGCCGACGAAGAACGTCCCGTACGGGCCGGTGAGGTGGAACACGATCGTGTACTTGTCCGGCGTCGAGATCCCGGAGATCGGACCGCCGGTGGCCTTGCTCGCGCCGACGATGTAGTTGAAGTACGCGGGGAAGTACGGGATTGGCGACGTTCGGGTTGGCCCCGCGCTCGATCGCGTAGGCGACGTCAGCCGAGGTGACCTCACGGTTGACCGGCGGGCTGTAGTGGACGCCCGGGCGGATGTGGACGGTCACGGTCTTGCCGCCGTTGGAAACGGTCGCAGGGCCGGAGGCCAGGTCCGGCATGATCTCGGTCGTGCTGTTCGGCTTGAACTGGAACAGCGGGCGCTGGGTCGCGTAGATCACCTCGTAGTCGAGCGAGAAGTACGACTGGCCCGGATCGAGGTGCTGGAAGTCCTCGTGGTCGTAGACGGTCAGGGTTCCGCCCTCGCTTGCCGTCGGTCAGGTTCTGTCCGAAGCCGGTGATGGCGGGCTTGAGCGTCCCGCTGCCGGAGCTGCCGCCGCTGCCCGAGCTCGAACCGCTCGAGCCGCAGGCCGCAAGCGCCAGCGCCAGCGCGCAGGTCGCTACCGCAAGGGAGACCCCCTTGGCGAGTACCTTCATGTCTCCTCCTCCTCGAGTTGCGTTGGCCGCTCATCGGTCGGCCTTCGGATTGAGTGCGTCCTGAAGCGAGTCGCCGACGAGGTTGAACGCCAACACCGTCAGCAGCAGCGCGATCCCGGGGAACAGCATGTACCACCAGACCGCCTGGAAAGTTGCCGCTGGCGTCGGCGATCATCTGCCCCCAGCTCGCCGTCGGCGGCTTGACGCCGACCCCCAGGAACGACAGCGCGGCCTCGAACAGGATGTTCGTCGGAATCAGCAGGCTCGCGTAGACGATGATCGGGGCGACCAGGTTGGGCAGGATCTCCCGGAACATGATCCGGAGGTTCGAGGCCCCGAGCGAGCGCGAGGCGTCGACGAACTCCTTCTCACGCAGGGACAGAACCTGACCGCGGGTGATCCGGAAGATGTAGGTCCAGCCGGCGATCACGATGATCGCGATGATCACCGTCACCCCGGGCTGGATCAGCGCCGCCCAGGCAGCCGTCGACGGCGCAGGCTGCCGCGATGCCGATACCCAGCAGCAGGATCGGGAACGACAGCACGACATCGGCGATCCGCGAGAGCACCGTGTCCACCCAGCCGCGGTAGAAGCCGGCGAACAGCCCGAGCACGACCCCGACGAACGTAGCCAGCGCCGTGCCGATGATCCCCACCTCCAGCGACACCCGCGTGCCGTAGATCACCCGCGACATCACGTCCTCGCCGAGGGGATCGACGCCGAAGGGATGGGCTCCGGTCGGGCCGATCGGCGTGCCGAAGGCGTCGGTCAGGTTCGTGTTCTGCACCGACGGCCCGGGCAGCCCGAACAGCTTGACGATCAGCGGCGCGAAGATCGCGATCAGGATCAGCAGCACGATGAAGCCGGTGGAGACCATCGCCACCCGGTCGGCGCGGAAGCGACGCCAGAACAGCGCGGTCGGCGAGCGCGCGCTGATATCACCGCTGACCAGCTCCACTGTCTCCACGGTGGTCTCCTTCCCGGGGAGCAGCTCTGAGGCGCCGACGCTCATTGGCTGGTCAACCTATTTCCGCCGCGCACCAAGGGTCCCTCCTGCACCAGCCGGAAAATAAATGACTCCTCAACGCTTGTCACGCCGGGTTAACGGGCGGACAACGAAGGTGGACCGCCTGGATAACCTCTGCCGGCGCTCGCCTGCCAAGCGGTCGGACCCGGCACCGGGTCCGCACGCCCTCGTAGCTCAATGGATAGAGCACGCGCCTCCTAAGCGCGGGATGCAGGTTCGATTCCTGCCGGGGGCATGGCAGGGCGAGCCGCAGTGGGCAACAGCTTTCGTTTAAAGGGCCCTGATACTTTCTCTCGTTCTCGTGTCTGAGAGCACGCTGGAAGCAGCGGCGGTTCCAGAGCCAAAGGTTCCCGAACTCCCGCCTCAACGACGCGCGCGGATTCCCGCGCCCATCCGCCGTCACCCGTGGTGGATCGGTTCCGCCTGCCTGGTCCTGTTTTCGTTCCTGCTCGTGCGCTGGGCCGGGACGCGCCCGGGCTATGACCCATACGGCTGGATGATCTGGGGCTATCAGACGCTGCATCTGAACCTGGATCTCGGCGGCGCGCCGTCGTGGAAGCCGCTGACCTGGCTGTTCGACGTCCCGTTCGCGCTGTTCGGCCGAGCCAATCTGTGGCTCTGGATGACCACCAGCGTGTCGATCGCGCTGGCCGGCTCGATCTTCGCCGGGCGCCTCTCCTACCGGCTTTCGCGGCTGGCCGGCGTCGAGCACCGCAACGCGCTCGTCGCCGGCGTGTTCGCCGGGCTGTGCCTGCTGGGGATCGAGGACTACTTCCACTACCTGCTGAGCGTCCAGTCGGACCCGATGATCGTGACCTTCTGCCTCGCGGCGATCGATTGCCACCTCTGCGGCCGCTACCGCTGGGCGCTGGCGCTCGGCGTGCTCGCCTCGCTCGGACGCCCGGAGGCCTGGCCCTGGGTCGGGCTCTACGGGGTCTGGCTGTGGCGCAAGTTCCCGGCTCATGCGCTGGCTGGTCGCAGCCGAGCTGCTGCTGATCCCGGCGCTCTGGTTCGGCGTGCCGACGATCACCAACGGCCGTCCGTTCGTCGCCGGCCAGCTCGCCCTGCTCTCTCCGCGGGAGCTGCACCAGAACAAGATCATCGGCACCCTGCACCGCTTCACCGCCCTGATGTACCTGCCGGTGCAGCTGCTCTCGCTGGTGACGATCGCCGTGGCCGTGGATGCGCCGCGAGCTGGCTCCTGCTGATCCTGGCCGGCGGCGCGGTCGGCTGGCTGATCGTCGAGCTCGCGTTCGTCCTGCACGGCTGGCCCGGCGTCCCCCGCTACCTGTTCGAGCCCGCCGGGGTGATGATCGTGCTGGGCGGAGTGGGGATCGGCTTGATCCTCCAGGAGGCGCCGAAGCTCCGGCGCTACCGGGTTCCCAGCTGGGCCGGGATCCTCGTCGTCGGCCTGATCGTCGCCAGCCTCGTACCCGGCGCGATCGCCCGGGCGCGCAAGGAGCGCAAGGACCTGACCCACGAGCGCGCTGCGCACCACGGTGATCGGGCGGCTGAGCGACACGGTCAACGCGGTCGGCGGCGCGGCGGCGATCCGCGATTGCGGGCACCCGGTGACCACGGTCCAGTACGTGAGCATCCTCGCCTGGTACACGAACCTCAACGATGGGGTGGTCGGCCACCGGCCGAAGTTCGAGCTCAAGCAGAAGACACCCGAGCGTCTTCTTCGAGCCGCTGCACAGCGGCTGGACGGTGCTCCCGTGGCACACCGCCCGCGAGCCAGATTGCGGCCTGCGCGTCGCTGAAGCGGAGCTTCATCTACTCGCGCCACCACCCCAACGGCGTGCTCGTTCACTACATCCCCGCGCCGTTCAACTGATTCGGCGCCTTAGTCGCTGACAGCACCCGTGGCGCCCCGCACGATCGAACAGCCCTCCGACCGCATCGCCGCCCCGGCCGGAGCGCGCCGGCGCCGGCGCGGCGCTGGCCGCCGGGCCGCCGCGTCCATCCGTCGCTGTGGGCGCTCGGCGGCGTGCTGGTCATCTCCATCGCGCTGGTGCTGTGGGCCCGCACCCGGCCGGGCTTCGATCCCTACGGCTGGCTCGTCTGGGGCCACCAGACGATCACCGGCTCGCTGGACACCAACGCGGCGCCGTCGTGGAAGCCGCTGCCATATCTGTTCACGGTGCCGTTCGCACTGGCCGGCCACTACCAGGTGTGGCTGTGGATGTTCACCTCCGTCGCCGTCTCGCTGAGCGGCGTCGTGTTCGCAGCCCGGATCGCCTACCGGCTGACCGCGGCCCCGCGCGCAGCGGCGCTACGCCGGCCTGGTCGCCGGCGCGCTTCGCGGGCCTGGCGCTGCTGGGCATCCAGGACTACTCGCACTACGTCCTCAGCGCCCAGTCCGATCCGATGATCGTCACGCTGTGCCTGGCGGCGATCGACTGCCACCTCTCCCGGCGGTCCGCACTGGGCGTTCGTGCTCGGGGCGCTGGCCTCGCTGGGCCGGCCCGAGGTATGGCCGTTCCTGGGGCTGTACTCGGTCTGGGCCTGGCGGACGATTCCGTCGATGCGCAAGCTGATCGTGGGCGGTGTCGTGGTCCTGCTGCTGCTGTGGTTCGGGATTCCCGCGCTGACCTCCCGGAGCGCGTTCGTCGCCGGCAACAACGCGCTCAAATCCGGCCGGGCCCTGCACAGCAACAAGGTGTTCGGGACCGTCGGGCGCTTTCTGGATCTGCACACCGTTGTGCTCGAGATCGTCGCGCTGGCGTCGCTCGGCTGGGCCATCTGGCGCCGCGACCGGACGACGCTCGCCCTGGCGGCCGGCGTCGTGGCCTGGGTGGTGGTCGAGATCGCGTTCGCGCTGCACGGCTGGCCGGGTCTGCCGCGCTACATGTTCGAAGCCGCGGGGGTGATGGTGGTGATCGCCGGCGTGCTCATCGGCCGCCTGCTGGCCGAGGGCTCCCGGTCCCGCGCGCGCCCTCATGGGCGGGCATCCCGGTCGTGGTCCTGATCGTCGCGGCGCTCGTGCCCAGCGCCCTGTCCCGGGCGCGGACCGAGCACAAGGACCTGAAGATCCAGCGAGCACGCACGCAGCAGATCAACCGGCTGACGGACGACAATCCGGCACGACGGCGGCGCGGCGCGCTTGCGTTCCTGCGGCGAGCCGCTGACCCGGCTCGAGTGGCAGACGATCCTGGCCTGGAACCTCCGGATCAACGTGGTCAAGATCGGTTTCAAGTACGGGCCGGCGATTCGGCGCCGCCTTCCGATCGTGCTGTTCACGCCGACCTCGACGGGCGGCTGGCGGGTGCAGGCGCTGCACCAGGCGGCGCCGCAGTGCCGGTCGCTGCCGCACTAGCGCCGTTCGGGCAGTGCCGCCAAGCGCTCGCTGCGGCCGTGGCTCAGCCCCGGTCGGGACGCTCGGGATAAATCTCGTCGATCGTGGTCAGGCTCAGGTACGGCACGCCGCCGGCGCGCTCGATCTCCTCCCCGCCTCCGGCCAGACGGTCGCAGATCGCCAGCACGCCGCAGATCTGGTGGCCCTCGCCGCGGACCGCCTCGAGCGCCCGCACGGTCGAGCCGCCGGTCGTGACCACGTCCTCGACGAGCATGCAGCGGTCATCGCGGTCCAGCAGCGGTCCCTCGATGCGCCGGGCGAGTCCGTGCTGCTTGGCCTCCTTGCGCACGAAGAACGCCTTGACGTCGGCCCCGCCGGCCAGCGCGGCGCAGGCGATCGGGTCAGCGCCCATCGTCATCCCGCCGACCGCGGTGGCCCCCCACTCGCGCGCCTGCGCCGCGACCAGCTCCGCCAGGGCCAGAAAGCCCGCGGGCCGCAGGATCGCGCGCTTGGCGTCGACGAGGTACTGCGCCGTGCGACCGCTGGTGAGGACGACCTCGCCGATCACCAGCGCGTGAGTGCGCAGCTCCTGGAGCAGGGTTTCCCGGGCGGTCGTCTGGGCGTCGAGCTGCATGAGCGGCGGCTCATGCTAGCCGCGTCAGCGGCCGATTACTCCAATCGTGATCCATCGAATCCTGGTGCTGCTGGCCCTCGCTTGCTCCGCGCTGGTCCTGGCCTCGTTCGCCCTGTTCGCCCGCGATCAGCTGGCGGGCGCGTCAAAGCATCAGCAGAGCGAGCTCGCCTCCGGGACCACGATCTCGCCCGGCACGCTTCCCCGCCCATCATGTCGCCCAGCCACGCCGCTTCATCGACGGCGCCGCCACGCGCTGGACTCCCCGTTTGCCTCCATCGTGCACATCGGACAGCGCTATGGGTCATCCGCGGCGTGCCGACGATCTTCGCGCTGCTCGTCTACGGGGTCGGGCTGGGCTATCTGGCCCGGTACTCGAGCGGGCTCAGCTGAACGCCTAGTGCCCCGATTCACAGATTCGGTGGCGAATTTCCGACTCGCGACACTAGTAGTAGACGTCGACCCAGTCGCCGAACGTCAGCCAGTTGTAGGCCGTGATCGCATCGGCGATCGGCAGCCGCATGCATCCGTGGCTGGCCGGATAGTCCGGAGCCGGGTTGAAGCCGTGGATCGCGTAGCCCCCGATGAAGAAGCTTGAGAAGTACATCCCGTCGGGGAGGTAGCCCGGGTCACGCCGGTAGACCCTGAAGTCGCCGAGCACGGTGGGCGTCGACGGCTTGCCGGAGCTGATCGGGAAGATGTACTCGACCTTGGAGCCGTCGGCCAGCGCGAGCAGCTGCTTGCCCAGGTTGCCCTCGGCGTGCCGGCCGTGTCCGGGGAATCGGATCTTGAACGCCCCGGATCCGTTGAGGAGCCGGCTGATCGTGGCGCCGACCAGACGTCTGCGAGGTACCCCAGCCCAGCAGCCGGTGGTAGGCATCGATCGGCCAGCCCGGTGCCATTGTCGTAGACGCCGGTCTGCGGAATGTAGAAATGCAGCGCCGCCAGCCGCTGCTGGATCAGCTGGACGAAGCGGCCCCTGGAGCCAAAGCCGATGTTCTCGTCCAGGGCAGCAAACTCACGGTGGTCCGCGAAGCCGACCTGCGTGGGCGTGCGCAGCGTGCGTCGCCTTCACCGTCACGGTCCCGACCCCCGGGCTGGCGACGCGCTCCGAAAAGTGGCCGAGGGTGTGGTTCTGCGACGGCCTTGACCCGCAGGTGATCGGTCTTGATCAGCCGCCGGCCCAGATAAGCGCGGACCGTGACCCACTGTCCCGGAACGTAGGGTCGCACGAGGCCGTCCACGTGCACGGTGCGCCCGGGGGTGCTGACGGGCTGATGGCTGACGAAGAACGCGTCGGGCAGAAACAGCGTCACCGACCCGTGAGCGGGCTTGGGCGCCACCGGGTGGTCGTCGTGGTGGTGGTCGTCGTCGTGGTGGTGGTCGTCGTCGTCGTGGTGGTCGTCGTCGGCGTAGTGGTTGTCGTCGTCGGCGTGGTGGCCGCGGCGGCGCTGGCCGCGGAGGCCAGGACGGCCGCGGCAGACAGAGCAAGAGCTCGCTTGAAGGTCCGGAACATGAAGGCAGAGTAAACCAGCCCGCAGCGGCAATGGGAGCGCCGCCGGGCGGCGGCCACGGAGCGCCGGGGAAAATCCGCCGGGAAGCCGCTAGTTGACGGCCGGTTCGGCCGCCTCAGCCAACGGCGCCGTGATCGCCGCGATCACCAACAGGGAGCCGACGATCAGGCCGAGGATCGCGCCGGCGGACCAGTGCAGCTGGTTGACCCCGAGCGCCAGCGAGTTATTGAACGAGTGCAGCGCCATGCACGGGTATAGGGAGCCCGTCCGCCAGCGGATCAGGCAGAGGACGAAGCCGAGGAAACCCAGCGGAACCAGGTATTCCGGCGAAGCCGAGCCCGTGTGGGCCAGACCGAACAGCATGCCGACGACGACAGCCGCCATCAGCGGTGCCGACGTCGCGCCCGAAGACGACGATCCGCCAGCGGCGCAGCACACCGAACAGGAATCCACGGAAGAAGAACTCCTCCGCCATCGGCGCGATCACGCACACGAATACGGCGGCACCGACCAGCGCCGCGGTGCTGCGGTTTACACCGAGCTCGCTCGGGAGCTTGTCCTTGCCGTGGAGGTTGAAGATCGCGGCATAGGCCCAGGTCAGCAGGTAGTAGCTGGCCCCCCCGGCCAAGACCCAGGCCGACCGCTCGTGACGCCCGCGTGCGCCGGAATCCGAAGTCCCGCGGCCGGGCATGGCGCTGGATCGCGGCCAGGTAGATGGCCGCGGCCACGAACGCCAGGTCGGCCACGACATCGCCGATGATGCTGACCGCCGGCGAGGGATGGGTGAAGCTCGAGCCTCCGGCGGCCTGCCCGATGGCGTTCACGATGATCACCCCGACCTGCCCCAGCGCCAGACCCAGCAGGACCGCCGCCGGCGCCATCCAGAGGCGCCACGGCGGAAAGGCTGGCTCATTGACCCGGCCTGGACCGCTGGCCGCGGGCGAGCGGGTGATCTCTGGAGGGGGAAGGCTCGGCATCGGCGTGGAGATTAGGGGCCCGGCACCAGCTCCCGAAGGCTGTTGATCACCCGCACCTCCGCGCCGGCAGGTCGCGGTCCCCGGGCGAGCAGGATCGGCTCGATGCCGGCGGCACGCGCGCCGGCAACATCCTCCTCCAGGCTGTCGCCGACGTGGACAACGTCCGTGGCGGCGATGCCGGCGAGCTCCAGGGCGCGCCGGAATACCTCCGGAGACGGTTTCCGCGCGCCAACCTCGGCGGAGGTCACGATCCCGTCCACGAGCGATTCAACGCCAAGCCGTCTGAGCACGTCGTGCAGTGAGACGTCCCAATTGCTGACCACCACCAGTCGAAGCCCGCGGGCGCGAGCCGCCTGGAGCGCCGGGCGGACATCGGCGAACACGCTGAACTGAAGCGAGGCCAGCAGAACCGAGACCATCTGCTCGGAGCGGATCGCGGTCACGGCGGGCGAGTACGGCAGCGCCTCACGCAGCACGTCGGCGCACTTCCGGCGCAGCCGGGTGAGGCTCTCGGCGTCCTTGGCCGCTTGCAGATGCGCGCGGTAGTAGGAAATCTCCGCCGAGATCGCACGCTGTGCCTGGCTCAGCGTCACCTGCAGGCCGAGTTGCAGCTCCAATTGGTCACGCAGCCGAGGGGCCGGCGGCTCGAGCGCGACCAGCGTGCCGAGCGCGTCGAGGAACAATCCGCCGGGAGCGGAGACGCGAGGGAAAGGAGCTTTGTGCACGTCGCCATGCAAGCAGCTCGGGAGGACCCGGCGCCGGCGGCCCGAACCAACCATGTGGCTACACTCAACCGCCCGTGGCGCCGAGGCCGGGCTCGTGTGCACGCGGGTCCTTCAGTCATGAGTCGACGCGAAAGACAGCGCCGCCGCAAGCGCAACAACGGCTCTCCGATCCGGCGAGTGATCGTCCTCACCGCAGTGCTCAGCATCGCCGGCATCGCCCTCGGCGTGGCCGGTGTCGCCGGTTGGGTGGTCAGCGTGGCGGATTCGGCCCCTGACATCAACCAGCTCAAGCCTCGCGATCAGGGTCAGGTCTCTGAGGTAATCGCCAGCGATGGCAGCCTGCTCGGCTACATCTCCTCGGACATTCTTCGCGTCTACGCCTCGGACAACCAGATTCCCAAGGTGCTCAAGAACGCCACGATCGCCATCGAGGACCGGCGCTTCTACCACCATGGCGGGATCGACTACCAGGGCATCCTGCGCGCCGGAGTGCGAGATGTCTTCGGTGGTGGCGGAGCGATCCAGGGCGGCTCGACGTTGACCATGCAGCTGGTCCGCAACATCTACCTGCCCTATCAGCTCGCCGACACCAGGTCGCTGAAGCGCAAGATCATCGAGGCCAAGCTGGCCGAAGAGCTGGAGCAGAAGCACGCCAAGAACTGGATCCTCACCCAGTACCTCAACGATGTCGACTACGGCACCCTCGGGGGCAAGACCGCCGTCGGGGTCGGAGCGGCCTCGCAGCTGTACTTCGACAAGCCGGCGGCCAAGCTCGATCTCGCTCAAGCCGCGCTGCTCGCCGGTCTCCCCCAGGCTCCCTCCCAGTACAACCCGTTCCTGGCGCCCGATCTCGCCCGGGCCCGCCGCCATGAGGTCCTCCGCGCGATGCTCCAGTCGCACTACATCACCGCGGGCCAGGAAGCACGGGCCGACGCGTCCTCGCTGCAGACCAAGCGCAACAACGCCTACACGCTGAAGCGTGAGCCATACGTGTTCGACTACGTCAAGGAGTCCCTGATCAAGCGATACGGTCTGAAGACGGTCGAGAGGGGCGGCCTCAAGGTCTATACGACGATCGACCTCAAGCGCCAGCAGGAGGCGCGTCAGGCACTCCTGGCCAACGAGGGTCAGCCCGGGGATCCGGCCGCGGCGCTGGTCTCGATCGATCCGCAAACCGGTCACATCCTGGCCATGGCTACGACCTCGAGCTACGACCAGACGAACTTCGACTACGCCACCCAGGCGCACCGGCAGACCGGCTCCGCGTTCAAGGTGTTCTCTCTGATGGCGCTGATCCACGACTTCCACGGCGACCCGAACCAGACGTACTACACATCCAAGGAGCTGTTGCCGGGGTGGCTCCCGGGCTATCCCTCCTACCACGTGCAGACGTCGGAGAAGAGCTACCAGGGCACGATCAGCGTGGCCAAGGCCACGACGATCTCCGACAACACCGTGTTCGCGCAGCTCGCCCAGGACGTGACGCTGGCGAACGTCAGTGCCACCGCTCACGCGATGGGCATCACCTCCCCGTTGACCGGATTCCCGTCAGAAGCGCTGGGCGCGGTCTCGGTCTCGCCGCTGGAGATGGCAGACGCCTACGCGACGCTGGCCAGCGGCGGGGTCCACCACGACGCGACGGCGATCAGCAAGGTCGTGTTCGCCGACGGCAGCGTCAGCGACATCGGCGCCACCTCCAGCCGGCGCGTATTCACCGACGGCGAGGCGTACGCCGCCACCCAGGTGCTGAAGACGGTGATCCAGAGCGGAACCGGGACCGCCGCGGACTACGGCTGTCCGGCGGCCGGCAAGACCGGGACGACCAGCAGCTTCACCGACGCGTACTTCGACGGCTACACGCCTCAGCTCGCCACCGCCGTGTGGGTCGGCTATCCGAAGTCGACGATCTCGATGACCGACGTCAACGGGCTCGGTCCGGGCTTCGGCGGCACGCTGGCGGCGCCGATCTGGCACGACTACATGGCGCAGGCGAGCAACGGCTACTGCAGCGATTTCCCGCAACCGACCACGCCGTTCAGCGGCACGACGTTCAGCGGCGCGTTCTCCGCTGCGGGCGGGGCCAGCTCGGCAAACTCGTCGACGAGCGGCTCCGGAACGGGCAGCACCTCCTCCGGAGCCTCCACGGCGACGTCGCCGTACAACAACCGAGCTTGTACGCGCATCCACCGCAGCCGGCGCCCAGCGGAAACCAAAACGGCAACGGTAACGGCAACGGACCGCCGGCTGGATTTGGTAACGGCCACAAGCCCAGCACCGGCGGAGCTGGCGTCAAGCACACGTAGGGGAACATCCCCGCGCGACCCGCGAGCCCCCTGCTAGCGTAGTCGCGCGATGCCAAAGGAAGAAAAGGTCGAGCTCGAGGGAGAGGTCGTTGAGGCCCTGCCCAACGCGATGTTCCGCGTCAAGCTTGACAACATGGACCGAGTCGTCCTCGGTCATGTCGCAGGCAAGATGCGCCGGTTTCGGATCCGCATCCTGCCCGGCGATCGCGTACGGGTAGAGCTCTCCCCGTACGATCTGGACCGCGCGCGGATCGTCTACCGCCACCGCTGAGCTTCCTCCGTGCGCGAGCTCGAGCTGATCGGGGCGCTCGAGCAGGTGCTGGGCCGGAGCTCGACGCGGACCGTGCGCGGGCGCGGTGACGATGCCGCGGTCGTTCGCGCACGGCCGTACGCGGTCACCTCGGTCGACGCCATGGTCGACGGCGTGCACTTTCTCAGTGCCGAGCTCACGCCTGAGGAGATCGGCCACCGCGCCCTGGCCGGCGCCCTGTCCGATCTCGCCGCGATGGGCGCCGAAGCTGGGGAGGCGTACCTCGTGCTTGGGCTTCCACCCGATAGCAGTCGCGAGTTCGCGCTCTCGCTGCTGGGCGGAGCCCAGGCCCTCGCGGAGCGCCACCACGTAACGATCGCGGGGGGAGACGTAACGAGCTCGCCCGTGCTGTTCGTCTCCTTCACGGTGGTCGGCTGGAGCGACGATCCCGGACTGCTGGTGGGACGCGACGGCGCGCGAGCTGGAGACCTCGTCGGCGTCACCGGGAGCCTGGGGGGTGCCGGCGCCGGTCTGGCCGTGCTGCAGGGAGACGCCCGCCTCGCCTCCGATGAGGACAGCTTGACGCTGCGCGAGCGATACGCCCGCCCGCAGCCGCGCCTGCGCGAAGGGCGACTGCTGGCTCGCGCGGGCGCCCGCGCGATGATCGACCTCTCAGACGGCCTCGCCACGGACGCCGACCATCTGGCCCGCCGCAGCGGGGTCCGGATCGAGCTGTCTCTGGAAGGCGCTGCCGCTCGCGGACTCCGTGCCGAGGTGGCGATGCAGCTGGCGAAGGACCCGCGGTCGTTTGCCGCCACCGCCGGAGACGACTACGAGCTGCTGGTCTGCGCGCCGCCCAACGCGCGGCAGCCGACCGAGCGCCTACTGGCCGCGCATTTCCCGGCGGCCGCCCTGACCTGGATCGGCGAGGTCGCCGATGGGTCGCCCGGAGTCGTGTTCACGGACGCAGACGAACCCCTGTCCGGATACGAGCACCGGTTCTGAATCGGCGTTCGTCACCGCATCGCCGGCGGATCCGGAGCGCTGCACCTGAGCCGTCGCGAGCTCACGCAGGTGCCGCAGCATCGCGTCCGCCACCGCGGTCGGATCGACCTCGTATTCACCATGCTGGACTCTTGCTTTGATGCCGGCCACGTTCTCGCGATCCTCTTCCATAGGATTTTCCTCCTGCATCGGCAGCGCACCGATGGGCCTGCATCGGGTCTGGACCCTAATCAACGATTTACCCCTGCCGAGTGCGAAATCACGCCGATCCACTGCGCTGGGGGCGTCCAGGCGCGGCCGCCAGACGCGTCCCGGGGGTCAGCGCAACCGGTTGGACCTCCTCTAGCCGGGCGAAAACGATGATTCGCTGGGCCGCGCTGTAAAGCGGATTGCACGCCGAGAGGACAAGGCGGTCGTAGCCGACGTTCTTGATCACCCAGAGCGCAGTGGGCAGGACGATCTTGCGCGCCTGAACGACGTAGGTGAAGCGGGCGTACGGCATCTTCACCACGATCTGGTCGCCGCTGGAAAGCGCGTCGATATGGCGAAACGGCGCCAGGTAGGTCGTGCGGTGTCCCGCGATCGCCACCGTCTGGCCGAGTCCCGGCAGCGAGGTCGAGGGATAGTGGCCGGGACCCTTCTCCAGGCTGGAGGTGTCGGTGCCCTGAACGATGTCGAAGTTGGCGCCGATCTTCGCGATGGAGATCCTTCCGATCGCTGCCCCGGTGACCACAAGGCGCTGTTCGCGCCGCGCCAGGTAGCGGATGCGCGCCTGCATCGATCGAAGTGACCCGAGCGCGTGCTCGTCCAGACGCGACAGCGGCGCACTCTTGAAACTGAGAAACCGCGTGTCGATCTGGCTGCGCTTGATCATCGCGATGACCGCCGTAACCGGCTCCTGCCAGACAAGCGTGGCCCCGGCATCCATCACGAGCAGGACGCCTGAGATGATCAGGAC
Source organism: uncultured Solirubrobacterales bacterium (assembly GCA_963828535.1). Taxonomy (GTDB): domain Bacteria; phylum Actinomycetota; class Thermoleophilia; order Solirubrobacterales; family Solirubrobacteraceae; genus Palsa-465. The sequence goes on along the minus strand of CAWHEM010000002.1, from coordinate 200,368 downwards.
GGACGAGATGTCCCGGATCAGCCGTCTCATCGACGTATTGCCGACTCGGTACCCCCGAGCGAGCCTGGTCCCGCGTAGGAGATCGGACCCCGGACGGTGACCGGCGCGTCCTCGGGACGCGGTTGGCGCTGGGTGCGTACCCCGATCACCACCACTGAGACGATGCACCCCAGAATCACGCTCCATTCGGTCGCGGCGAGCAGGCCGACCTGGCCCCCGGCGATCAGCAGCACGCCGTGCCAGACCGCGTCGAGCGGACCCAGCCCCTGTGTACCCGCGCTGTACAGGATCACCAGCACCAGCGGCGCGAGCCCGACGAGTAGGAACCCGGCGCTCAGCAGAGGGTGGGGACGGGCCTCGGGATCGACCACCCACATCCACAGATGCAGACCGGGAATCATCAGCAGCGCTGCGAACGGGTTTGACACACAGAGCGCGAGCGTCGCGATGAACAGCACGATCAGGACGCTGATCGACCGTCCCGGATCGACCCCCTCACCCGCAGCCGGCCGCCGGGGCGTCCCCGCGAGCGTGTCCACGACCCTGGGCATGGCCCACGAGACGCCCAGGAGTAACACCGCCACGACCGCGATCACTGCAGCCCCGGCCCCGTGGAGAGGCACTTGGCCGGCAGCGACGGGGCCCGGCGGGGTCGCGGCGAGCACCCCGCTCAGCCGAGCCCCGACGATGACCAGAACGGCGAGTACGAACGGCACGCATGCCGCCAGGACGTGAATCACGCCCATGCCCACTGAATGACCCCGCCTGCGGACGCGGGCAAAGCCGTCGACGATCGCCAACAGCACCGGAGCCATCAGCACCAGCACGAGCAATTTGATCGCCCACGCCGGTATCACCTTGCCGGAGAACAGGAGGTAGGACGATGCGGCCGGAACCCCGGGCCCCCCGTCCAGCGCGTTGATTGTCTGCAGCACGGCGCGGCCGAGCGCGTTGATCCGGTCGGAACTTGTCGGCTCGTTGGCGGCCACGGGATGATCGCCCGACAGCGACAGGGAGACAGCGGGGATCCCGCGGGCGTCAAACGGGGCCTGCTCACTCGCGCTCAGCGGAAAGGCGAGGTGGGCGAGTTGACCTCCGAGGCTGGTCCCGCCGGGCTTCAGTCCGGCTTGGGCTCCAAGCGCCGATGCGAGCGTGTTGCGCAGCAGCGGTGGGGCGAGTTTCGCGTCGGTCGCCCACGGCACGACCACAGGCTGGTGGACGCGTGCGCCGGCAAGGTCACCCAGCGAGATCACTGCATCCACGGGGCCGCTGATCGACCGTGCGAACTCGGCCGCGCCGGCCAGCCCGGCCGAACCGCTGGTGGAGGCCAGAACGATCGTGCGGTGCTGCGTCTCCCCGGCGAGCACGCGTGCGAGCTCGAGCAGCACTGCCGTTCCGGACAGCTCCGCCACGGCGGGAGCATGCAGCGAGTCACGATGCGAGAGGACAACGATGCTTCCGGTGGACAGACCGGGGCGCACACCGGTGACCGTCTCCAGGGTTCGCTTGCCGTCCACCGTGCGCCCGCTGAACAGATGCCGGTCGACCTGGTAGCCGTACGACGCCAGCTTGGCGCTGACGTACGAGGCGACATCCAGATCGCCGGTCGAGCCAGGTCGGCGGTCAGGGTCGTCCCGGGCCAGCGAACCCATCGTCGTGTACGCGTTCTGGCCGTTGAAGGCGTCGGGAGCCAGGGAAGCGGTCAGCGGTCCCTGCTGATCGAGCAGAGAGAAGGCGACAACGACCACAGCCAGCGCGACCGCGACGAAGCCCGTCCGGTAGATGCGCGGATCCAGCATCGGCAGCTAGAGGTTATCCGGGGACGCGACCGAGCCGGAGCGCTGGGGCACTACTCTTGTCGAGAGGAAGGATCCAATGACCGATCGATCAGCTCGCATCCTGCTCGTGGACGATGAGCAGTCGATCCAGACGCTCCTGTCGTATCCGCTGCGCAAGGAGGGCTACGACGTCGTCCAGGCAACCGACGGACGTCAGGCGCTCGATCGCTTCGAGGAGCAACCGTTCGATCTCGTCGTGCTCGACCTGATGCTTCCGAAGATCGACGGACTCGAGGTCTGCCGGCGGCTGCGCAGCCGCAGCTCGGTCCCGATCATCATGCTCACGGCCAAGTCCGAGGAGATCGACAAGGTACTCGGGCTCGAGCTCGGGGCCGACGACTACATCACCAAGCCGTTCTCGCTGCGGGAGTTCTCCAGCCGCATCAAGGCTGCGCTGCGGCGCGCCGAGATGAGCCGCCCGGTCGAAACCGGTGCCGACGAGGCGCCGCTGGTCATCCGTGAGCTGCGCATCGATTTCCCCAAGCGAATCGCGCGGGTGCGAGGCGACGATTCGCAGCTGACGTTCGTGGAGTTCGAGATTCTCGCGGCGCTGGCCCGAGCGCCGGGCCGGGTGTTCACACGCGACATGCTGCTGGCACGAATCTGGGGCGACTCCGCCTATCGCGACCCCCGCACCATCGACGTCCACATCCGCCACCTGCGAGAGAAGATCGAGCGAGACCCGAAGGATCCTGAGTACCTGTTCACCGTGCGCGGCGTCGGCTACCGGTTCCGAGACACGGAGCTGTAGAGGCAGGACCGTCGATGACGATCTCGCTCAGCAACCGGCTGGCGCTGGTGTTCTCGGCGATCACGTTCCTGGCCATCGGAGCGCTCTACCTCTATGTCGCCCCGGGGCTGCAGACGCGGCTGATCGGCGAGAAGCTGGGCGGCCTGGCCGCGGCGGCGCGCAACGACTCCGGTCCGATCATCCGCACCGTCGGAGCATCCGACACGCGGAGCGCGATCCAGGCCAAGGTCAACAGCGCCGCCCTCGCGTCTGGTTCGCGGGTGACCCTGATGTCGGTTTCATTTGCGGTGGCCCCGGGGGGAGGCCAGCTTTCCCTGCTGGCGGACTCGAGCAATCCGAGCGCGGCGGCGCGGCTCGGATTTCCCGTGGCGGGGCGCGCCGTCACCACCGGCACCATGCAGACCGGAACCGAACACGCGGCCGGCGGAACGGTCGCCGAGGCTGCCCTCCCGGTCATCTTCCAGGGCCGGCGTCGCGCGCGTGCATCGTCTATTCCGATCCGGTGTCGGACATCGTGCGCAACGTCGCCACGGTTCGGCACGAGATCCTCGTGGCCGGCGGAATCGCGCTGCTGCTCGCGCTGATCGGGGGCTACGTCGTGGCGCGGGCCCTGGCGCAGCGGGTCAAGCGCCTCGAGCGAGCCGCCGAGCGGGTCGCCGCGGGGGAGTTCGAACATCCGATCCCGGTCAGCTCACGCGACGAGCTGGGTCAGCTGGCGAAGGCATTCAACGACATGCAGCGCCAGCTGGCGCAGCTGGACCTGGCGCGGAAGAAGTTCATCGCCACCGCCTCGCATGAGCTCCGCACTCCGATCTTCTCGCTCGGCGGGTTCCTCGAGCTGCTCGAGGATGAGGACCTCGATGCCGAGACGCGGCGCCGGTTTCTGGATCAGGTCAGAGACCAGGTCGAGCGGCTGCGCAAGCTGTCCGTCGATCTCCTGGACCTCTCCAAGCTCGAATCGGGATCGCTCGAGCTCCGCCCGGAACAGGTCGATCTGGGTGAGCTCACCCGCTCGGTCTCCGGCGAGTTTGAGCCGACGCTCGTCCAGCACGACGCCCACCTGGAGCTTCGCCTGGCCCGGCGCATCGAAGCGATCTGCGATCCGGTCCGGGTGGCGCAGATCATGCGGATCCTGCTTGACAACGCACTCACCCACACCCCTCCGGGGACGCAGATCGTCGTCACCGCGGCGCGCGAAGACGGCCGCGTGAGACTGGCGGTGCGCGACGATGGCCAGGGCATCGACGTCCACTCCGTGCCCCGAATCTTCGAGCCGTTCTACACCGCTGACGATGCCCAGGGCTCGGGCCTCGGGCTGGCGATCGCCTCCGAGCTGGCGGAGCGCATGGACGGACGGCTGACCGTCGTCTCGTCCAGCGGCGAGACGATCTTCACGCTCGATCTGCCCGGCTGAGCCTCGGGGCCGCTCAGCGCTCTCCGTCGTAGTAGTCGACGTTTCCGTCGCGGCGACGCAGCATCGCGTGGTCCGCGTCGTTGCCCGGCCACACGCCGATCTTGTCGCTGTCGGGATAGACAGCCACCGAGGGCTCCCGCGCACTTGAGAACATCAGCGCGCGTACCGTGCCCGGTCTGCGGTTGGTGAGTTTGTGGGCGCCGCGTGGCCCGGGCGGAAAGCACACCAGCTCGCCGGGCTCGAGCTCACGCTCGCCGTCGGGCCCGCGGAGGGTCGGAGCGCCGCTCAGCACAAGCAGCCATTCCTCCTCGTACTCGTAGTGGTAGGGGCAGAGGCTCTGCTCGCACGGGATCTCGTAGAGCTTGACCTTCAGCGCCCGGCCGCCGGCAGCATCACCGACGGCGGCGCATCCTGCGCGGTAGCCCTCGGGGTCGGTTTCGTCGTAGCTGAATGTGGCGGCGTGGATGTTGGCCTGGGTCATCGCACGATCCTCTCAGGTTGAGCGATCATGGTCGGGTGCACGCGGACACGGCGACCCGCAGTCCTGAGCTTGTCCTGGAACTGGCGCAGCATTTGCGCGAGCGCGTGCTGCCCGAGCTCGGATCGCACGCCGGGCGCGCTCAGCTTGGCGACGGCGCGGGCGGCGATGTTACCTTCGCGGTCGACGAGCTGGCGGAGGCCGCGCTGGCCGATTTCATGGCCGAGCGGGCACCCCGGCTGGCCTTCTACTCCGAGGACCGCGGCCTTCTCGCGCCCCCGGAGGCGAGCCATGTACTGGTCGTAGATCCGATCGACGGCACCCGGCCCGCGATGGCCGGGCTCGAGTCCGCCTGCGTTGCTGTCGCGCTGGCGCCGCTCGGCGACGGCGAGCCGACCATGGCCGACGTCGAGATCGGCTGCGTGGTCGAGATCAAGACCGGCGACTGGTACCTGGCCCGGCGTGGCGAGGGGGTGCGCGCCACGCGCCCGGTCCGGCTCAGCCCGAACACCGACCTCGGGCGGATGTTCTGGGGCTACGGGTTCCGCGGACGCCCGGTGCGACCGAGCGTGGAGGTGCTGGGCGAGCTGATCGACGCCTCCTCGGTCGGAGGCGGGACCTTCGAGCTCGGCTCGCAGGCGTTCGCGATGACACGGATCATTACCGGACAGTTCGACGCGGTCATCGAGGTCGGCTCGCGCCTGATCGACGCCGTCCCCGGGATGCGCGAGGAATTTCGAGCGGGTGGGCGGCGGGCAGGTGCTCAACAACTCCCCCTACGACCTGGCTGCGCCCTGGCTGTGTCTGCAGGAGGCCGGCGGGGTGGTCACCGACGGCTGGGGCGAGCCGCTCGATCGTCACCGCCTGCTCGGCTCCGGCCACGAGTTCCAGATGTCGTCGATCTCCGCGGCCAACCGGGAGTTGCACGCAATGCTGGTCCGCGAGGTCGATGCCGGAGTGCGGCGGCTGGAGGCGGCCGGGGCCTGAGGCAGGCGGAGGTGTATCTTGGCGCCGCCCGCTAGCACCACCCTCCATGCTCCAGCCCGTCGCCGTCGCCCACAAGCACCTCTCCGATTACGCCAGCATCGTCGGGCGTTCGCTGGTGGAGGAGATCCGCGAGCGGGCTGCGCGCTTGCAGGGCAAGCGGATCGTCCACCTCTCGGCGACCGCCTTCGGTGGGGGCGTCTCCGAGATCCTCTACACGCTGGTGCCGTTGATGATCGACGTCGGGCTGGATGTCGAGTGGCAGGTCATCTACGGCCGCGAGGAATTCTTCAACGCCACCAAGGTGATGCACAACGCGCTGCAGGGTAATCCTCAAGATCTGACCGATGAGCAATGGGAGATCTGGCGCCGCTACAACGAGATCAACGCCCGCGAGCTCTCCACGGGTTGGGACGTCTGCATCGTTCACGATCCGCAACCCGCGGCGATGTGCTCACTGGTCGGAGAGAAGGCCAGCAACTGGATCTGGCGCTGCCACATCGATCTCTCCGCTCCGAATGAGCAGACGCTGGCGCAGCTTCTGCCCTCGCTCAACTGCTACCCAGCGGCGGTCTTCCACATGCCGACCTACGTCCCCGCGGGGCTTCACGCGGAGGCCCACATCGTGCCGCCGGCGATCGATCCCCTCAACCCGAAGAACATGGCGTTCGCGCCCGACGACGCAACCTATATCTGCGAGCAGTTCGGGATCGATGTCGACCGTCCACTGCTCTGCCAGGTCTCGCGGTTTGACCCGTGGAAGGACCCGCTCGGCGTGATCGATGCCTACCGGATCGTCAAGGAGCAGATGCCCGAGGTGCAGCTGGCCCTCGTGGGCTCGATGGCCACCGACGATCCGGAGGGCTGGGACTTCTTCAATGCCACGGTCGCCCACGCCGATGGAGATCCTGACATCCACATCCTCAACAACCTCAACAACGTGGGCGCCATCGAGGTGAACGCGTTCCAGTCGCACTGTGACGTCGCGATCCAGAAGTCGACCCGCGAGGGCTTCGGTCTGACGGTGTCCGAGGCGATCTGGAAGGGACGGCCGTTCGTTGGCGGCAACGTCGGCGGGATCCCGCTGCAGATCTCAGACGGTGAGACCGGGTTCCTGGTCTCCACGGTGGAGGAATGCGCCCAGCGCTCGCTGGAGATCCTGGCCGATCCGGAGCTCGGTATGCGGCTGGGCAAGGCCGGCAAGGAGAGCGTTCGCCGGCGCTTCCTCACTCCGCGGCTCCTCCGCGACTGGCTCGAGATGTTCGAGCAGCTCGGCGTCTGAGAAAGCGGCGTGGCGATGGCCGATTCCCCACTTGTACTCGTCTCCAACCGAGGCCCGGTGACCTTCCAGCCCGGCGGCGAGATCAAGCGCGGCACGGGGGGCCTGGTCACGGCTCTGACCGGCCTGGCCTCTCACCGTGCGGTCACGTGGATCGCCTCGGCGATGACGGACGAGGACGTTGAGGTAGCCGAGCGTCATGACGGGCGTCCATTCCCGGTGCAGGCCCCCGACGGTGGCGAGTACAACGTCAAGCTCGTCGCTTCCGATGGTGATGCCTATGACCGCTTCTACAACATCATCGCCAACCCGCTGCTGTGGTTCATCCAGCACTACCTATGGGACCTCTCGAACGCGCCGGACATCCGCCGCAACGAGACCGAAGCTTTCGAGTTCGGCTACAACGCGGTCAACGAGGACCTGGCGCGAGCGGTGCTCGAGGAGATCGAGGACGTCGAGAACCCGGTGGTGATGGTCCACGACTACCACCTCTACACGCTTCCCGGCCTGATCCGGCGCGTACGACCGGATGCGTTTCTTCACCACTTCGTGCACATCCCCTGGAGCCAGTCGGACTCCTGGCGGGTGCTGCCCTCGATGATCCGCGAGGAGATCTACGACGGGATTCTGGCCAACGACATCATCGGCTTCCACACGCGCTCCTACCGGCGCAACTTCCTCCAGTGCTGTGAGGACCTGTTCGGCTACGAGGTCGACCACCAGGGTGGGGTGGTCCGGTGCGGCGACCGGGAGGTGTGGGTCCGGGCGTACCCGCTGCCGATCGACTCGGGCGCGGTTCAGGCCGTCGCCCGGCGGGACCGGACCCGGGGCTTCGAGGACGAGCTCCTGCGCCGGCGACGAGATCACCTGATCCTCCGCGTCGATCGCGCGGACCTGTCAAAGAATGTGCTGCGTGGCTTCGGCGCGTTCGACGTGTTCCTGGATCAGCATCCGGAGTTCCGGGAGAAGGTCACCTTCATCGCCCAGCTGATGCCCTCCCGGACCGATGTTCCCGAGTACGCGGAATACCTCGAGCGAATCGAGGCGGTGGTGGCGGTCGTCAACCACCGCCACGGCACGACCGACTGGATGCCGATCCAGCTCAAGCTGCGCGACGACCTCGAGGAGGCCGTGGCTGCCTACAAGCACTACGACGTGCTGATGGTCAACGCGATGTTCGACGGTATGAACCTGGTCGCCAAGGAGGGACCGATGGTCAACGAGCGGGCCGGGGTATCGATCCTCTCGGAGAACACCGGCGCCCACGAAGAGCTCGGTGAGTACGCGCTGTCGGTCAATCCCTTCGACCTTCAGGAGCTCGCCGACTCGATCCATGCCGCGCTGACGATGCCCGTCGACGAGCGCGAGCGTCGCCATGAGGGTCTGAAGTCGATCGTCACCGCTCGCAACCCTGGCGACTGGATCGACGATCAGCTGGCGGACATTCGGCGAAAGGGAGACTCCGAGTCCTAGGTGGACTCCGCGCAGGGCCCAAAGTGCGCACTGCCTGGCGTCACGGGTGGGCGTTGGCATTGAAACGCCCCAACAGGGCCAGCATCGCTCACGGTCGCATGGGACCTTCCGGCAAAGCACGATTTTGTCCCCGGTGGGCGCCCCCGCCTCGGATGGGAGCACAAGGGTTCTTCAGCTCCGGTGATTCACAGCCCCGTTGCTATAGTCGGCCGCCGCCCGTAACGGGCATCTCGCCATGGCCACGGAACCGACCATTTACGACCTCGTGCTGCTGCTCTCGGAGAGCAGCACGGATGACGAGCGCGCCAAGATCCTGGCCGACGTCGAGGCGGCGATCGCCAGCAGCGGCGGGTCGATCGAGCGCAATCAGGACTGGGGTCGTCGGCCGCTGACCTACAGGATCAACCACCAGGGCGAGGCGGAATATCACCTGCTGCAGTTCCAGGGGCCGACCGCGTTGCTGGACTCGCTCTCACACAGCCTGCGGATCGCCGACGAGGTTTTGCGCTTTCGGATCATCAAGGTGACCCCGGGCACACCTCCCGCCCCGGATTCCGCACCTCCGCTGGTGGCCCCTGCCGGGGCAGTGGCCCCCGCCACCGTCTCGTCCGTGACCGCCCCGTCCGCCACCGCCGCGCCGGTGACCGACGCGCCCTCCGACGCACCGTCCGCCGGCCCCGCGCCGGTTGTCCCGGCCGAGCCCGAGGACGACCCGGAATCCTGAGAACCGCCTGCTGCCTCTCGACGGCAGCGGGTCTGGTTGTGCTCGACCGCGAGGAGGGCCCATGTGCAGCAGCTTTGCGCCCTGGGGTCACGGAAGTGTGTCCGGTCGGCAACGTTTCCGTCCATTTTCCGCGGAGACCCCGGTCTGCCGTCTGGCACGCGCCTAGACTCGGTCGCAGGCTTTCATCACTTCCCCGAAAGGAGCCTCGGCATGGCTGGAAACATCAACCGGGTGATCATCACCGGCAATCTGACTCGGGACCCCGAGCTGAGCACGCTGCCGGCGAGCGGAACTGCCGTCTGCAGCCTGCGCGTCGCCTGCAATGGCCGTCGGAAGAACAACGACACCAACCAGTGGGAGGATCAGCCCAACTATTTCGACGTCACCGTCTGGGGCGCGCAGGGCGAGAATTGCGCCAGTTCCTCAGCAAGGGACGTCCCGTGGCGGTCGACGGACGGCTGCGCTGGCGCGAATGGACGACAGGCGAAGGACAAAAGCGCCAGGCTGTCGATATCATCGCTGAATCCGTGCAGTTCCTCGGCGGGCGCGATGACGCCGGTAATGGGAACGGGTTCTCCAGCGGCGCACGCCCGACGGAGAGCGATGTTCCGATCGACACCGGCGATTTCCAGACCGCTCCCGTACCTGCCGGAGCTGCCGACGACGACATTCCGTTCTGAGGCAGCGACCGAGCAAGCAGCGACAGTTAGGTGATTCCCAGTGGCAAAGCAACGTAGACGACCGGTTCGCCGGCGCGACAGGAAAGGTGGCCCGACTTCCACCCGTAGGAAGCCGTGTCCGTACTGCCGTGACAAGGTCGAGCAGGTCGACTACAAGGACATCTCGTCGCTGCGCCGGTTCGTTTCCGAGCGGGGCAAGATTCGTTCGCGCCGGATCACCGGGGCCTGCCGCCGTCACCAGAGTCAGGTCGCGCGCGCCGTCAAGCGCGCGCGTGAGCTTGCGCTGCTGCCGTACGTCGCCGAAGGCGGCAGCGATCACCGTGAGCGCGGTGGTCGCGGCGATCGTGACCGAGACCGGTAGCGGACGGAGCGGCTGAACCGTGCCGCAGGCGATCCTGCTCGAGGACGTGGACGCGCTGGGCGAGCGCGGTGCCGTGGTGGACGTGTCCGCCGGGTATCTGCGCAACTACCTGCTCCCGCGCAAGCTGGCCGAGCCGGCCACCAAGGGCTCGATCGAGGCCGCCACCCGTCGGCGGAGAGTGCGGAGCGTGCCGTGCGTGAAGCTCAGGAGCGCGCGCAGGAGAATGCGGCGACCTTGAGCCGGACGGTGCTGACGATTCCCCAGAAGGCCGGCGACGACGGACGGCTGTTCGGGTCGGTGACCACGCAGGACATCGCGGAGGCCATCCGGGACGCGCGCGGCATCAAGGTTGACCGCCGCAAGATCCACCTGGAGGAGCCGATCAAGAACGTCGGCACCTACATGGTCGTGATCGAGGTCCAGGACGAGGTGACCGCGACGGTCAAGACGATGGTCGTCGCCGCCTAAGTCCGAGGCGGGCGCTGATAGCGCCCGCCTGTCGAGTCACCTCGCCGCCCGCCCGCCGGCATTGTCGTGCCGTCGAACGCGAACTTCTTGCTGTGTGCGGGAAGCACTGATTCGAGCCGCCTGTCGCCGACCTAGACTCGGAGCGTCGAGATGAGCGCCGTCCAGAACATCGCGGTTCCGCCCGCATAACCTGGAAGCCGAGAAGTCGGTGCTTGGCGCGGTGCTGCTCGACGAGCGGCACCTGTTCGCGCTGCTGGTGGAGGAGCACCTGCGACCGGAGCACTTCTACCGCGAGCAGCACGGAGCGGTGTTCGCGGCGATGCTGGAGCTGCACGAGACCGATCGCAAGATCGACCACCTCACCGTCGCCGAGACGCTGCGCCAGCACGGCAAGCTCGATGACATCGGCGGCCCGGATGCGATCGAGGAGCTAGCAGGCTGGGTCCCGGCCGCCGGCCATGCCCGGGACTACGGCCGGATCGTGCGTGACCACTCGCAGATGCGCGCGCTGCTGACCGCCTCCTACGAGATCCAGGCCAGCGTCCTCTCCCGTGAGGCACCCGCACGGGAGCTCGTGGAGCAGGCTGAGCGGGCGATGCTGGAGGTCGCACACGACGACCGGCAGAAGAAGATCCGCTCGATCGCGGACATCCTCCATGAGGAGACCGACAAGCTGCACCGGCTGTCGGTGCTGAAGACCGCGCTGACCGGCACGCCGTCGGGATTCAAGGACCTCGACGAGAAGACGGGCGGCTTTCAGCCCGGCAACCTGATCATCATCGCCGCGCGCCCCTCGATGGGCAAGTCCGCGCTGGTGGCGAACGTCGCCGAGAACGCGGTGCTGGCCGGACACGCGGTCGCCCTGTTCTCGCTCGAGATGTCCGAATCCGAGCTGGCGCAGCGCTTTGTCGCCTCGCAGGCCCGGATCAAGGGCGAGGACCTGCGGCGGGGCAAGGTGGCAGAGCAGCGCTGGCCGAAGATCCTCGAGGCCTGCCAGCGACTGGCCGACGCACCCGCTGTACGTCGATGACTCCAGCGACACCGGGGTGCTCGAGGTGCGCGCCAAGGCGACGGCGGCTGCATCACCAGATCGACGGTGGCCTCGGGCTGGTGATCGTCGACTACCTCCAGCTGATGCGCCACGAGGGCCGCGTGGAGAGCCGCGTCGAGCAGGTCAGCCAGATCTCCCGCGGGCTGAAGGGACTGGCCCGCGAGCTGAACGTGCCCGTGATCGCGCTCTCGCAGCTGAGCCGCGGCGTAGAGCAGCGCGGTGGCGACAAGCGGCCGGTGCTCTCGGACCTGCGTGACTCCGGCGCGATCGAGCAGGACGCCGACCTCGTGATGTTCATCTACCGCGACGAGTACTACGACAAGGAGTCCGAGCGGCCCGGCGAGGCGGACATCATCATCGCCAAGCACCGCAACGGCCCGGTCGGTGAGGTCGTGCTGACCTTCCAGAAGGAGTACCCGAAGTTCATGAACTACGCGGGCGAGCGGTTCGCGGCATGAGCGTTCAGCCGGCGAGCGGTTCGCGGCATGAGCGACTGCGCGTTCGGGCTGTGCGACGGCTCAGGGTTCCTCTACGACGACGCCACCAACACCGCCTACGACTGCCGCTGCCGCCCCCAGACGAGTGGCGCAGGCGAAAGCGCGGAGCCTGTCTGCGGTGATCCCCCGGCGCTACCGGGACGGCTCGTTCGAGCGGGCGCCGGTGGTCGACATCGAACCTCGGGCCGTGGTCAAGGAGACCCAGAAGTTCGCCGATCGGATCGACGAGAACCTCGATGCCGGACGCGGCCTGTGGTTCGTCGGGCCGACCGGGACCGGCAAGACCACGCTGGCGATGCTGGTCTCTCAGGCAGCGCTCAAACAGGGGCGCTCGGTGGCGATCTACTCGCTGCCCCGGCTGCTCAACGAGATCCGGGACACCCACCGCGCCGAGCGCTCGCATGTCGATCTGCTGGACCGCCTGACCGCCGTCGATCTTCTGCACGTCGACGACGTCGGCGCCGAGCGGACCACGGACTGGGTGCTGGAGGAGCTCTACTCGATCGTCAACGCGCGCTACGAGGACCAACGCTCGATGGTCATCACCACGAATCTCGACCACGACCAGCTCAGCGCTCAGATCTCCGACCGCACGGTCTCCAGGCTGACCGAGATGTGCATGCAGCTGCCGCTGCACGGTCACGACCGGCGGATGGAGCTGCGGCTCGCGTAGAGCACGCAGGCCGCGCCTCGTCCGTGATCGCTCAATCCGTGCGCTCACGCTCGGAAGCCTCCTGCTCCTCGAGCTTCTCGCGCAGGTAGCTCGCCTTGTCGGCCCGGCGTTCGTGCTGAGCGACTTCGTCGGGCTCATCCGAGGCCTCTGCGCGAGGCGCTCCTCCTGCGTGGCCCGCGCCGAGCTGCTCCAGCTTCAGCTTCTGCGTGTTTGACCCTGTCTCCATGATTGAAACCGTAGCGCGAGTCAGGCCACCCTCCCTCGTACACTGAGACCTATGCCGGGAATCGTGATCGTCGGCGCCCAATGGGGCGACGAGGGCAAGGGAAAGCTGACCGACCTGCTCGCTGAGCGGGCGGACGCGGTCGTGCGCTTTCAGGGCGGCAACAACGCCGGCCACACGATCGTGCGCGGGGGCGAGACCTGGAAGCTCCACCTGATGCCCTCCGGCATCCTGCATCCGGGCAAGCTCTGCGTGATCGGCAACGGTGTGGTGATCGATCCCAAGGTCCTGACCGACGAGCTCGACGAGCTGCGCCGGCGCGGAGTCGACACCACCTCGCTGAAGATCTCGGCCAACGCGCACCTGATCATGCCCTACCACATGATGCTCGACCACGCCGGTGAGGCGAAGCTGGGCAAGCTGCAGATCGGCACCACGCGGCGCGGCATCGGCCCCTGCTACGCCGACAAGGCCGCCCGGCTCGGGATCCGCGTGCAGGATCTGCTCGACGAGAAGATCCTCAAGAAGAAGATCCTGGCTGCGCTCGAGCCCAAGCGGCTGTCCCTGCGCCCATTCGCCAAGGATCCGCGCCTGGATCTCCAGGCCATCACCGATGAGTACCTGACCTACGGGCACCGGCTGGAGCGCTACATCGCCGATACCAGCCGCCTCGTCCTCGAGGCGCTCGACCGCAATCAGCTGGTCGTGTTCGAGGGCGCGCAGGGCGCGCTGCTGGACATCGACCACGGGACCTATCCGTTCGTCACCTCCTCCAACCCGCTGGCCGGAGCCGCCTGCGTCGGCGCCGGCGTCGGCCCCAAGGACATCGACGAGGTCTGGGGGGTGACCAAGGCCTACAGCACGCGGGTCGGTGCCGGTCCGTTCCCGACCGAGATGGAGGGTCCGGCGGCAGATGACCTGCGCGAGCGCGGGGGCGAGTACGGGACGACCACCGGCCGGCCGCGACGAGTGGGATGGATCGACCTCGTCGCGCTGCGCTACGCGGCACGGCTCAACTCGCTGACCGCGCTGGCGATCACCAAGCTCGACGTGCTGACCGGGATCGACACCGCTCCGCGTGTGCACGCGCTACCGCGGAGCCGAGGGAGCCGAGTTCGACTACTTCCCCTACCACCAGACCGTGCTTCACCACTCCTCGGGGGAGTACGACGAAATGCCCGGCTGGTCAGAGGACCTGCGCGAGTGCCGCACCGAAGACGAGCTCCCGCCGGCCGCGCGCGACTACCTGCGCTTCATCTCCGACTTCGTCAAGGTGCCGATCGCGCTGATCGGTGTCGGGCCCGGTCGCGACGAGGTGATCTGGACGCAGGCCGGCGCCGAGATGGAGGGCGCCGGAGGCCCCGGCCCGGGTCGCCGCCTGAGCTTCTGCGCCCGCGCCCGCCTGAGCTCAGCGCCACCGCTCGAGCAGGTCCTCGTCCTTGACCTCGCGCACCGCGCGGGCCGGAACGCCCATCACCACCTGACGCGGCAGGACGTCACGCGTCACCACGGCCCCGGCGGCGACGAATGCCTCCTCGCCGACCTCCACACCGGGTACCAGCACCGCGCCTCCGCCGACCCGGCAGGCCCGGCGAAACACCGGTCCGCTGAGCCCCTCGCCCCGGGCGTGGCGCCCCATCGCGTCGTCGTTCGTGGTCTGAACGCCCGGCCCGAGGAAGACATCGTCCTCGACCACGCTGCCGCCGGTTACATACACCCCGCTCTGGATCGCCACGCGCTCGCCGACGTGGGCGTCGAAGTCGACCGAGGAGCCGCGGCCGACGATGCTACGAGCGCCGATGTGCACCCGCTCGCGCACCTGCGACTGGTCGCCGATGATGACCTGCCGGGCGATCGTCGTGCCGGCGTAGACGACGGCGCCACAGCAGACAACGACCGCGTCGGCGAGCCGCAATGGGGCCAGCTCACCGCTCCGGGCGGCACTCGAGCCGGGTCGCAGACGCGGTCGCTTTCCGAGCGTCGCTCCAGCCTCGATGACACAGTCGTCGCCGATCACCGTTCCCGCGTAAACGATGGCGCAGGCGCCGATCTCGGTGCCGTCGCCCACCTTCGCCCCGGCGTAGATCACCGCCCCCGGAGCGACCGACACGCCATCGCCAAGCTCCACGTTGCTGTCCACGTGAGCACCGGGCGCGATCTCAGCCATGCCCGTCCCCGGCCGCCAGTCCGGTCCGGGCGCGACGGGAGCCTTCCAGCGAGCTGCTGCAGCTGCTCGAGAACGCGCACGACGCGCAGTCCGCTGGCGCCGTCGGAGCGCGGCGCCTGTCCGCTGCGGATGCAGTCGACGAAGTGCTCACACTCCAGCCGCAGCGGCTCGAGGTTCGGAATCCGTGGCGAGAAGATGTCCCCACTGCGCGTGATGTACTCACCGTATCCGCGCGCGTCCTCGTCGAAGCCCTTGTCGTAGACGGTCAGCTTCCCCTCCAGGGCCATGTCGTCGAACGTGGCCATGCGCCGAGACCCGACCACGGTGAAACGCCGTTCCTTGTGCGGGTCCAGCCACGAGAGATGGAGGTGGGCCGAGAGCCCGGAGGGGAAGCGCAGAAAGCAGAAGACGACGTCCTCGATCCCATCCTGGACATAGGACTCGCCGTGCGCGACGACCTCCCGCGGCTCCTCGCCGGCGAGGTGCAGCACTACCGACACGTCATGCGCCCCCAGGCTCCAGAGCGCGTTCTCGTCCGCCCGGAGCTTGCCCAGGTTCAGGCGGTTCCCGTAGATGTAGTAGATCTCCCCGAGGTCACCCGACGCGCTGAGCTCCTTCAGCTTCTGCACGCCTGGGTGGTACTCGAGCAGGTGTCCGACCATCAGCACGCGATTCGAGGACTCGGCGGCGGCCACCGCACGCTCAGCGGCCGCGACCGATTGCGCGAGCGGCTTCTCCACGAAGCAGTGCTTGCCGGCGGAGAGCACCTTGACGGCGAGCGCGGCGTGGCTGGGCACCGGTGTCGCGATCACGATCGCGTCGAGGTCGGGATCGGCCAGGAGCTCGTCCAGTTCCGAGGCCAGCCGGGCCCCAGGAAAGCGAGCGGCGATCCGCTCACGGGCCTGCGGGTCGGCGTCGCAGCACCACGCAAGCTCGCAGCCGGGCAGCGAGGCGAAGTTTCGAGCCAGATTCGGGCCCCAGTAGCCGAGCCCGACGACGCCGATCCGCAGGGAGCGGCCGATGGTGTCCTGATCGCGGCTCATCGGAGGTGCAGTGTAAGCGCCTCCCTGACGCGTTCCCCAGCTCGCCCGTCGCCGTAGAGAGGTGGGCGATGGCTCGGTGTCGGCGCCTGCAGAGCTCGCACCGCAGCCTGTGCGTCGAGGTCCACCAGCGTGTTCCAGCCGTGCTGCACCGTTTCCACCCACTCCGTGCTCGGCCGAAGTGTCACGCACTTGATGGCGGCAAGATAGGCCTCCTTCTGAAGTCCACCTGAGTCGGTCAGAACCGCACGCGCATTGCACAGCAGCGCCGCCAGCTCGACGTATCCCAACGGGGGCGTGATTGTGATCCCATCGCCGGCGGCCAGCCGCTCGAGCAGCCCGGCCTCACGCAGCCGCCCTCGGGTGCGGGGATGCAGCGGCAGCACCACCGGCGCCGGCACCGAGAGCAGCAGTTCCACGAGCCGCTCCAGCCGATCGGGCACATCGACGTTACCTGCACGATGCGCCGTCGCGAGCACGTACTCGCCCGGGACCAGCCCGTGAGCGCGGACGAGATCGAGGCGCTCACGCGCTCGCGGCTGCACCTCGAGCGCGACGTCGACCATCACATCGCCGACCAGCTCGATCGTCACCGGTCACCCGCTCCTGCCGGAGGTTCTCGACCGCGACCTGAGAGGAACACAGCAACAGGGCGCTGGCGTGGTCGGCGAGCACCCGGTTGAGCTCCTCTGGCATCGACCGGTCAAACGACCGCATACCCGCCTCCACGTGGGCGACCGGAACCCCAGCCTGTGCGCCGGCCAAGGCGCCGGCGAGCGTCGAGTTGGTGTCCCCGTAGACCAGCACGACCCCCGGCTTGATGGCGCCGATCAACGGCTCGAGTGCCGCTAGCATCCGCGAGGTCTGCGACGTGTTGGACCCGAGCGCGATACCGAGCTCGCGGTCGGGCGGGGGGATGCCCAGCTCACGGAAGAACACGGCGGACAGCTCGTCGTCGAAATGCTGTCCCGTGTGGATCAGGACCTCTTCGTGGGCTTCCCGCAGCCGGGGCGAGACGGCCGCCGCCTTGATGAACTGCGGGCGGTTGCCGATCACTGAGAGGATCTTCACCCGGCGCCGAGCTCCGACCGGATCCGGTCTCTCAATCCCGCCGCGGCCCGCTCGGTCAGGGGCCCGTCCCCGGCAAAGGTGATGTCGTCGATCATGGCGATCGGTTGCACTTCGCGAATCGTCGAGGCCAGGAACGCCTCCTGGGCGCTCGCGAGGATCTCCAGCGTGCATGGCCGCTCGCTCGCACCGGTGACGTCGATCACCGCTGCGCGGGTGATCGACGCGAGGATGTGCTCCTCGAGCGGCGGCGTCAAGATCTGACCCTCCTGTACCCAGAAGATCGAGCTCGTCGGCGCCTCCAGGACGCGCCCGTGTGGAGTGACCAGCAGCGCCTCGTCGAAGCCCTGCTCGCGGGCCAGACGGCTGGCCAGCATGTTCGCGGCATAGGACAGCGACTTGACCCCGTCGAGCACTCGGGTGGGGGAATAGGTGACCGTGGCCAGCCGCACGCGTGGCGGCGTCTCATGCAGCGGTTCGGTCAGCAGCAGTCGGCGCCCACCGCGCGTGAGCACGATCCGCAGCGCCTCGTGATCGGGCCCGGGACCGGCATGGGCGAGCAGTCGGTTCGCATCCGCGCGGACCGCCTCGATGTCGACCGGCAGCCGCAGGTTGGCCCCGGAGTGCTGCAACCGAGCGAGGTGTTCATCGAAGGCGAATGGCAGGCCGTCGTAAACGCGGATGACCTCGAAGATCCCGTCGCCGCGGATCAGGCCCTCGTCGGTGGCGGGAATCATCGCTTCGGCGGCGGGCATGATCACGCCGTCGAGGCAGGCCAGCGATGCGAACACGCTCACCCGGCAAGCCTACTCAGACGCCCTGAGAGATGGTGCTCTGCGAAGCGCCGCGGGCCCACACTCCGGCAAGACGCACGACCACTGCCGCCGCGGCAGCCATGTCCTGAACCGAGGCCCACTCGCGCACCGAGTGGTACTCGTGGCCACCGGTGAAGATGTTGGGCGTGGGGAGGCCCATCTCGCTGAGGCGCGAGCCATCGGTGCCGCCCCGGATCGGCGTGCGGAGCGGCTCGATGCCCTCGGCCCGGACCGCCGCCTCGGCGGCCTCGGTCACCTGCGGCACGGCGTCGAGATATCGGCGCATGTTCCGATATTGGGTCTTGACGTCGACCTGCAGGCGAGCCCTTGGCTCCGCAGAGATCACGTTCTCAGCGTTGTGCCGCAGCAGCTCGACATGCTCCGCCAGCTTGTCCTCGTCGAAATCACGAATGATCGCGCGGATCTGAGCCCGTCCCGCGACCCCCGTTAGCTCGTATGGATGGATAAAGCCCTTTCTGCCCGCCGTCCTCTCTGGGGTCAGCTCGGGCGGAAGGGCAGGCGATGATCCTGGCCGCCAGCCGCAGAGCATTGACCAGCTTGCCGGTCGCCTGGCCGGGGTGAACATCGACGCCGTCGATGGTCAGGATCGCCTCCTGCGGCGCTGAACGTCTCGTCCTGGATTTCGCCGAGTTCCGACCCGTCGATCGTGTACGCGCACTCAGCCGCCGAAGCCGGCGATGTCGAACAGCGTGGCGCCTTCGCCGATCTCCTCGTCGGGGGTGAAGCAGATCCGCAGGTTGGTCCGCGGCAAGCCCGGGTCGGCGGCCAGCCTCGCCACGGCGGCCATGATGATCGCCACCCCGGCCTTGTCATCGGCGCCGAGCAGGGTGTCGCCGCTGGCGGTGACGATGTCGTGGCCGAGCTTTCCGGTCATCTCGGGCATGGCCTGCGGATCCAGCCGCGTGCCGCCGCGGGGCAGTTCGATCACCTCGCCGCCCCAGTCGCGATGAACGATTGGCTCGACGCCCTTGCCGGGCGCGTCAGGACTCGTGTCCAGATGCGCGACCAAGCCGATCGGCGGCCCGCGTCCCGGCCAGGCGAGGCCGTCACGTAGCCGTTCTCGTCCTGCGAGGCATCCTCCAGACCGGCCGCCAGCAGCTCCTTCACCAGCAGCGCGCCGAGTTCAAGCTGACCTGGCGTGCTGGGCGAGCGCTCGCGGTCACGGCGCGCCTGGGTATCGATCTGCACGTAGCGCACGAAACGGCTCCAGCAGGTCCTCCGCGAGCTCGTGCGCCAGCGCCGACGTGTAGCGAGAGTCGGTCATGGGCGCTCCTCAGTATGCCCAGCCGGGGCGCGAGCGGCCTCCGCACGTGACGATGCGCACACGAACGCATGTTTGTATTTTCGGCGCGCGGGTAGGACCTATATGGGGCAGAGACGCAGCGGGGCTTCTGACTTGAAAACGACCTCGAAGGGGAGGGCAGTTCATGGCGACACAGACCACCACACAGCGACAGGCCGCGGCCAAGAAGGCCGCAGCGACCCGCAAGCGCAATGCCTCCAAGCGGAGCGCTTCGGCGACCAAGCGCTCGGCCCGCGCCACGCAGCGTTCCGCGCGCGAGACCACTCGCGCCGCCGAGCGCACGACTCGCCAGGCCACCCGAGCCACGGGCCGGCGGCTGGAAGCAGCCGCCGCCCGCCTTGACGCGGTCGGCCGGCAGGCTGAGCGGGCGCTGCTGATTCAGGTCGGCGCCGCGGCGGAGCTGCGTGATCGACTCGCCGAGACGGCGCAGACCTACACGAACCTGACCCGGGTGGCGCGAGAGCTGAACCGGTTCGAGCGCCGTGGCGAAACGGTGCTGAAGCGCGGCCAGCGCGCCGCCAAGCGGCGCCGTCGCGACCTCGAGCACGACGTCCGTGGCGTCAGACGCGAGGTCTCCCGTCAGGCCAAGCGCGTCGCCTAGGTTCGCGATAACACGCCCCGCAAGGCAGGTCCGCCCTGAGAGGGGCGGGCCTTCTTTTCGTTCCGATCGGCTCCGGCGCGCAGGCAAGCGCCGCAACGGGTAACTCCCAACCCATGGCTGAGAGCCTCTCAAGGCGGCGACTGCGGCGCTCCGACTGCTCGGGGCCAGGCTTGAGCCGCCAGCGCCGCGGACGCGGGTTCACGTACCTGGACGCCGACGGGCAGCGGGTCGAGCGATCCGGCGGTGATCGACCGGCTGCGGGGCCTCGCCATCCCGCCGGCGTGGAACGAGGTGTGGATCTGCGCCGACGAAGGGGGACATCTGCAGGCGACGGGGATCGACGCCGCAGGGCGTAAGCAATACCTATACCACCCGCGATGGCGCGAGCGGCGTGACCGGGAGAAGTTCGCCCGGATGGAGCGCTTCGCTCGGTCGCTGCCCCGGTTGCGCGGGCAATTGGAAGCGGACCTCAGCGGCGAGCAGCCGGTACGAGAGCGCGTGCTGGCAGGCGCAGTACGACTGCTCGATGTGGGGTTGTTCAGAATCGGATCGGAGGCCTACGCTGAGGACGATCACGGAGTCGGGCTGGCCACGGTGCGCAAGAACCATGTCACCGTGAGCGGCGACGGAATCGTTTTCGACTATCCCGCCAAGGGTGGAATCAGGCGCGTTCAGGTGATCTAGGATCCGCTGAGCGGCGATCTCGTGCGACAGCTCAGACGCCGGCGTGGCGGCCCGCCAGAGCTGCTGGCCTACCGGGAGGGGCGGCGCTGGGTCGGGTTGCGCTCGAGCGACATCAACGAATACCTGAAGCAGCACGTCGGTCAGGAGTTCAGTGCCAAGGACTTTCGGACATGGAACGCGACCGTCCTCGCAGCAGTATCGGTTGGAGCCGAGGCACCGGGCGCAACGACGAAGACAGCTCGCAAGCGCGCGATCGACCGTGCCGTTCGTGGCGTCAGCGAGATACTCGGAAACACGCCCGCCGTCGCCCGGCGCTCCTATATCGATCCGAGAGTGTTCGACCGCTACCTCTCTGGATGGACGATCGCCGGCGCGCTGGTGGACATAGAGCAGATCGATGTGACCGACCCGGAGGATCGGGCCGAGCTCGAGCAGGCGGTTCTGGACCTGCTTGAAGATGACGAGAGCTCCTCGGCGCTGAAGCATGTGCCGCAGGCCAAGGCCGCCTGAGCGGCACCGATCCGACGTTGCCCCGACGGGGGGTTAATGCTCCCAGGGCTCGATCAGAGTTCCCGTGTGTGGTAAAACACGCGTGTCTGCATACGACTGAGGAGGTCAGCGATGACGCTGAGGTCGATCTCCAGCGCATCAGTGGCAACTACCGCCTCCGCTGAGCTGTTTCATCGGTGGCGGAGCGACGAAGACCGGGACGCGCGTGACCAGCTGATTCAGCGGTTCCTGCCGCTTGCGCGCAAGCTCGCCCGGCGCTACGCCTCGTCCAGCGAGCCCTATGAGGACCTGGTCCAAGTGGCCAGCCTGGGACTGGTCAAAGCCGTAGAGCGTTTCGATCCCGACCGCGGTTATGCCTTCAGCTCGTTCGCGGTGCCGACCATCATGGGGGAGCTAAAGCGCTACTTCCGCGACTCTGGGTGGGCGTTGCATGTCGATCGTGGCGCGCAGGAACATGCCCGGCGCGTGCTCACGGCGCAGCAAGAGATCAGTTCTCAGACGGGTCGCCCGCCCACGATCGCCGAGCTCTCCCAATACCTGGAATGCAGCGATGAGGAGGTCATCGAGGGACTTCAGACCGCGGAGGCCTACGATGCCGTCTCGCTCGATGCGCCGTTGCAGGCGGGGCCCGACGAAGCCGGTACCCGTCTCGAGGCGCTCGGGGACGAGGACGATCGGCTCAGCGTCGTCGACGCTCAGGCCACGATCCTCGCCGCGGCCAAGCACCTCCCGCAGCGCGAGCGGGAGATCCTGTTCCTGCGCTTTGGTGCCGACCTCACCCAGAGCGAGATCGCCGAGCGGGTGGGGGTCTCCCAGATGCAGGTCTCGCGGCTGTTGCGCCGATCCCTTCAGCGCCTGCGCGAGCTGACGGGCGACCGCCGCCGAGTCTGACCCGGCGGCGCATCACCACCGCCACTACCAGCGGCCGTACCAGCGACGTCGGCCGACCCCCGACTCGATGCCGCCGACGAAGAATCCGAGCACCCACAGCACGAGCGCGGCAATCAAGACGATCCACAGGATGTGGGCGGCGAAACCGAGCCCGCCGAACAACGCGAGGATCAGGAGCAGCACTACCAACGCGACCATTTGGACTCCTCTCGGATGCTGTCGGGCCTCCCGGCGCCGTAGCTTCCAGATACCCGGCTCAGGACACGTTCAAGCGACCCCCCGGTCGTCTGCCGCGTGCCGGGTTCGCGCACCAGGCTAGGGCTCGTCTTCCTCGAGCTCGCTCGAGTACTCGGCGTCTGCCTCGCCTCCCGCGGCAGCCCGGGGGTCCTCGGCCTGGTCCGGCGCATCTTCGATCGCCCGGCGAGCGGCGTGCATGTCGCCGTGGCTGGCGTGCTCGACGAGCTCCTGCTCGGCCAGCTCGAACCCCTCCGACTCCCCTTCGCCGGCCTCGTTCAAGGGACGCGTGGCCTCGTCGACGCTCTCGATCGGATCAGGGTCGGAGCTGACGTTGCCCCCGATCGCCGCCGCCTCGGCGGCCGCGGCATCAATCTCTCGCTGTTCGCTGCTTCGGTCGGCCATGAGTCGAGGGTACCCCACGAACGGCACGGGAAACCCGCCAGCGGCATCCAGCGAGGCATGACAACGTCATATCAGTAGGCTCGGCCCAGCGTGCAGAGCCACTTCCGCGTAGAGGTCCGTAACGAAGGTCGGGCGAGCGTGATCGCGGTCAGCGGCGAGCTCGATCTGGCATCCAGTTCGGCGCTGGAGGAGGCGTTGACCCGCGTGATCGACTCATCGGTGGAGCTGGTCATCGTCGACCTGAGAGAGTTGGAGTTCATGGACTCCACCGGTCTCAGCACGCTCGTCAAAGCTCACCAGCGTGCCGACGAGGCGGGTCAGCGCTTCGCGCTGATCCGGGGTCCGCAGCAGGTGCAGCGCCTATTGAGTCTCACCGGGGTCGCCGAGCGCCTCGAGCTTGCCGACTCGCCTGCGGAGCTCCTGGCCGGAGGCTAGCTGGCTCAGGACGCGGAGTCCGCCAGCCAGCGTCGCTGATCGATCATCACCACGCGGAGCAGCTCACCGCCGTCAGCCAAGGCCTGCACCTCGAGCTCGTCGCTGAGCAATTCCAGCGGCGAGCGCCGCGAGTCGGAGGTCGCCCCGGTTCGAATCCGCTCCCCACTTCCGGCCCGGAGCGGGCCCACGACCAGCTCGAGCCGGCGAGCGCCGGCTTTGAGCGCGAACGAAACGCGTTCACCGCGGGCGGACGCCTCCGCGTGGGCGGCGACGGCATCGGTGACCAGGTAGACGTCGGAGAAGCGGTCCAGGGAAAACCGAGCGGTGGCGGCGAGCGCGCGGGCGAGGCGTCCGAGCACGGTCACGAGCAGCGCCACCGGCGACACCGACGCGACCGCGTCGCCACTGAGCTGCGCTGACCAGCCGTCGTCGGCAACCGCCCTCGACGGCGGATCGAACAGCCGCTTGCCGTCCCGCACGGCGGCAAAGCGCATCGAAACCTGCGTTCCGCCGCCCGGGCGCGGGCGGAAGTCGGAGATCTCGGTCAGCGCGCGGATCACCGGGATCCCGACACCTTGCGCATGGCCATCGGAGAGCACCTCCGCCGGGATGCCTCCGCCGTCGTCGCAGACGATGACCGCGAGCGAGGCTTCCAGCGCGTACAGCTGAACCGACAACGTGCCCCCGGCCCCCTCGGGGTAGGCATGCAGCACGACGTTGTTGCAGGCCTCGCTGGCGGCGGTCTTCAGATCATCGAGCAACTCCGGATCGATGGCGAGCAGCTCACCGACGCCACCGAGCATCCCGCGGACCAGCGTGAGTGTCTCCGGGCGGCTGTCCAACTCGAGCCGAACAGATGGGCTTTCCTGAATTCCGATCGGCGTAGCCGTCGCGGTCATCGGATGGGGGGAGGAACGACGCGCAAGCCGCCGTCTATGGGTAGTGGGTTTTAAAGAAGGACCATGCGTACGTGCGTGCGGCCCAAATGCAGGATCGAAGCTGAGGAGGGTGGCCCACAACCCAACCGTTGCGGTCTAGATGGTCGCAGACCTCGCGGATCGCTGGGGCGTGAGCCGTGCCGGCCAAGGTACCGAGGTCCGGTGTGAAGCCTGGCGCAGTGGGCGGGCGCCGTCCGGCCCCGCCCACGCGCCGACGATCTAAGCCTCGATCTGCGTCTGGGCCTGGGTGAGATCGCGCAGCTGCTCGAGCGCGCGCCGCAGGATGCGTGAGACCTGCATCTGAGAAACGCCGATCATCTCAGCGATCTGACTTTGGGTGAGGTCTTCGACGAACCGGAGCACGAGCACGCGCCGTTCACGCGCGCCGAGATGCTTAGCCGCGGCGGCGATCGTCACCTTCGCATCAACGAGTTCGAAGCGCTCGTCGACCTGTCCGAATGCATCGGCCAGGGTTCCTGAGTCCTCTTCGCCGTCCTCGCGTGGAGAGTCCAGCGATGCCGTGTGATGTGCACCCGCCGTCTCAAGCGCCTCCAGCACCTCTTCGATGCTGAGCTCGAGGTACTCGGCGATCTCCGGCACGGTGGGCGGCCGTCCGGTGCGACTCATCAGCTGTTGGCGGCCGTCTTCGACCTTGAGAGCCAGTTCCTGCGCTCCGCGCGGGACGTGTACCGACCAGCCGAGGTCCCGAAAATACCGCTTCAGCTCACCCAAAATGGTGGGCACGGCGAACGATGAGAATGCGGTCCCACGGCTCGTATCGAAGCGATCGATCGCCTTGACCAAGCCCAAGCTCGCCACCTGAAGCAGATCGTCGAACGGCTCATGCGCACCGCTGTAGCGCCGCGCGAGCTTGCGGGCAAGCGGCAGAAAGCGCTGGACGAGCTCCTCGCGAGCGCGCGGGTCGCGCTCCTGCTGCCAGCGGACGAACAGTTCGTTGGAGTGAACTCGGTCCGCGACAGCCGCCGATCTCATCGTACGTTCGCGTTGCAACGTTGATGCCACGTTAGGTCCCTCCTATGCCTCTGCCCCTGGGGTTGCATTTCAGAGCTTCTATTACCCGCGAGTCAATTCGCTAAACACGAATCGCCAACGGCGGCGATTTCAGGAGGCCAAGGCCTCCAGATGCTTGGAAACGGTGCCCGCGGGGAAGCCAGCGCGGATGGGCGCCAGGGATGCAGTGCTCGTAACCCCTTACCGCGACGGGCCGTTGCTGGTCCGCGGCCCGTTCACGCTGCTCGACCCCGAGGGGACGAAGATCGAGACCAGGCGCAGCACGGTTGCCCTGTGCCGCTGCGGGAAATCCCGGATGCGGCCTTTCTGTGATGGAACGCACAAGCTGACCGGTTTCACCGCCCCGGCGGGGAGCGACAGACTCAGCTCGCGCTGAGGACGGGCTCGCGGTCCACTTCCGCGTTCTCGGCCGGTTCGGGCCGCAGCGAAGTGCGGCGCTCTCGCCAACACGCCAGTAGGTGAGCTGCCCAGCGCGAGTCCAGTTCAGCCAACGCCTCCGCGCCCCACAGCAGTGACGAGCGCAGCGACGGATCCTGACGGAGGAGCCCTCCGGCAAGGTCGACCGCGGCGAGATTTTCGTGGACGGCATCCGCCTCAACGTGCTCGTCGAAGAACAGCGTGGCGTCGCCGCCGAGACCGAGGCGTCTCAGTCCGTCGGCGTAGCGCCGGTTCGGAATAGAAGAGGTCATCTCGAACAGGGCCAGATGCCCGATGACCGCTCCCCGCAGGCGGCGGTGCAGGCCGAACAGCGACATCAGGTTCACCGTGGCCAGCGTCACAGCCGGAATCCGGTCCAAATAGGCACCGTACGTGCGGTCGAGCCCTGCCGCGGCCATCGCGCGCGCGAATAGCTCAGCGTGGATCCAGTCGGGACGGCCGCCTCCGTATTCGTCGGTCTGGATCTCGATCAGGGCCGCCTTGGGTGACCCCCATAGTCGCGGGATCGCCCACGAGTGGGGATCGGCCTCCTTGAGCTGATAGGCGGAGCGGTGCACCAGGAACTCCCGTACCTGCTCGAGGCTGGCGCTCGTCCGGATGTAGTTGGAGAGCGGAGGTGAGTCGCGCTCCGCAATCTCACGCAGGGCCAGATCGATCTCGGTCGCGGGGATCTTGCGTTGCGTCTGAGGGACGGCCTCCTCCAGTGCCCGCTCGAAGCGCGTCTCCAGCTCCCGGCGCAGGGCCAGCAACGACGGCTCCCACTCCCAGCGCTCATCGACCCCCGGCAGCCCGCGATAGTGAAGCTCATAGCACAGGTACAACGCGAGCTGGAGATCCTCATCGTCGAGGGGATCCCGCTCGTCGGTGAGCAGCCAGCGGTCCAGAACGTGGACCTCCTGCTCGAGGGCGGCGAGTAGCCGTTCGGTGATCTCACCGCGGGAGTGAGGCATGTCCTTCATGGCACACGTCCTACCCGCGCGCACCGTCAAGGAAGCGCTCGGCCAGCCAGGACGCGACCTCGCGTGGCCCAGAATCCCTGAAAATCTGGCGCTGGGCGACCGCCCCGGGCACGTCAACCAAGGTGTGAGCGTGCTGGAGGGCTCCCGCGCCGCCGAGACGCGCGGCGTATGGTTGGAGGTGCTCGATCAGGCCGTGCAGCAGCTCGGACGTCGCGCTCGGCGCGCCGGTGCGCAGGTCCGCCATCCTCCCCGTGACCCCGTGCCGGCATGCGGACCAGCGGTTCTCCTCGATTCGCCACGCCGGAGCGACTCCGAAGCGCTCGCCCGCGTCATGGCGCTCTGACAGCGAGACGACCAGCGCCTGCACGGTTGCCGCCACGGCGATCGCGTCAGCCACCGAGCTCTGTCCGTCGGGCACCCGGAACTCCAGCGTCCCGTAGCGGGGATGGGGGCGCAGATCCCACCACCAGGTTCGCGGCTCGGGAAACGTCCCCGCGGCAGCTCCCCAGCGAAACGCGTCGGCCAGCTCCTCCCAGCTCTCGAGCGCCGGCGGAATGCCCTGACGGGGCAGCAGCCCCGACAGCTTGGGGCGCACGGATGCGAGGCCCGTGTCGCGCCCTTCGTACAGCGGAGCGTTTGCGGCCAGCGCCGCCAGCAGCGGGAGATAGCCGCGGGCCTCGTTGTATACGGCGAGCGCTCGTTCGGCCCCACCCACCGCCACATGTACCTGGAGCGCGCACACCAGCTGCCGCGACGCGACCGAACCGTACTCCTCGAAGGTGTGCCGATATCGATCCAGGCCGTTGAGGGCGCCGACCCCGGAACTGAACGGATGGACCCCGGCCGAGGCGAGCTTGACCAGACCCCGCGCGTGGTCGGCGGCCGCGCGTCGCGCTCCGGCCAGACCTGCACCTACGGCGGACACGTCGATGCTGACCGGGGACAGAATCTCCAGTTGCGAGGCCGGCAGCTCCAGCTTGAAGCGGTCGTCTTCACCCACCCGCTGCAGCAGTTCCGAAGCCACCGGCGCGAGCTCAAGCGTGTCCGGGTCCAGCAGCATCACCTCGTCCTCGATTCCAACCGTGAACGGCGGAGCTCGCTCGAACACCTCCCGCAGCGCGTTCCCGTCGAGCGGTTGCGGGTTTGCCGGCTCGGACGCGGGGATAGGACCTCGGGTCGGTGCGACTTCTTCCATTACCAGGAGTGTTCCAGCCCCCGAGCGACAGTTGGATGCTCGTCCGTGAGCTGAAGCGCGAACCACTGCGTCCCGGGGCCATCGGGCTCGATCTGTGCACGGGCAGCGGTGTGCTGGCGATCGCGGCGGTCCGGCATGGCTGCGGTCACGTCACCGCGGTCGATATCTCGCGGCGGGCGGTGGCAGCGTCGTGGTGCAACGCGCGGCTCAACGGCGTCAGCGTCCGGTCCGTCCGGGGCGACCTGTTCGAGCCCGTTCGCGGGCGACGCTTTGACCTGATCGTCTCGAACCCGCCCTACGTCCCCACCCCCGCGGGGGAGATTCCCCGGCGCGGCATCGCCCGCGCCTGGGAGGGGGGGCCGGCCGGCCGCGTTTTCCTCGATCGCATCTGTGCAGACGCCGGCGCACATCTGCGTCCCGGCGGGGTGATGCTGCTCGTCCACTCGTCGGTCTGCGGCGAGGCGGCGACGACTTCGGCGCTCGCCGATCAAGGGTTGTCGGTCAGCGTCGTCCTGCGCCACCGGGGCGGACTCGGTCCCCTCCTCCGGGCCCGCGCCGACTGGCTGCGACGGCAGCAGCTCCTGCTCGAGGACGATCAGGAGGAGATGGTGGTGATCCGGGCCCAGGCACCCGGCGGAGAGCGACCGGTCGGCATGGGACAGCCCGCGGACCGGCCGGTCGAGGCGTCCGTAGCCAACCTGGCCGAGCCCCTCGCGAGCTGATCGCACCTCACCGCCGGCGGCTAGCCGCGCGCCAGCCTCGCTCTGGCCAGGAGGTCGAAGAACAGCATCGCCGTGGCCAGCGCGGTAAACGACCGGGCGACCGTGACCAGAGCGATACCGAGGGCGACAGCCCCAACGTGATGTCCGGTTCCGGCAATCGCCTCCCCGCCGGCGGCCAGGGCATAGTCGACGAGCGACGTGATCACGAGGACGCCGAAAACATGGAGGTAGTGGCCCGTGGTCAGCCGGTGACTGCGACGCAACGCCCCCAGCCAGTCGGTGTGCTCCGTGGCCGCCACCTGCGCCACCACCGCCCAGCGGAGCGCGAGAATGATCCCGGGCAGCACCAGGGCGATCAGCCCGAGGCCGATACCGAGTCCGGCGACGATCTGTGCCGCGGCCACGACGGGCAGCGCCTGCAGCCCGTGCCGGGCCACGCTCACCAGCTTCGGCCGCTGCCCGGAACCGATCAGGCTGACCGCGTTCACGTGGAGCGCCGAGACGAGCGGGCCGACCAGCGCGAAGTCCAGCAGGAACAAGATGAACGCGGTTGAGGCGCGAGTGTGCTGCTGCCCGAGCGGCGCCGCGTGGGTCACCGCGAGGACGACCAGCTCGTAGGGCCCGATCACCGCGAGCGCCAGCGCGGCGAACATGAGCGGGTACCTGGCGTACAGCGCCAGTGCGCTGCCCACCACCTCGAGCACCGAGCGCGGCCGGGTCAGATCGACAGCCGGAGACTGCTCTTCGATCAAAGCTCCCAGCCCCTCACGGGCGCAGTGTGGCAGCCGCGCGGGTCGAGGAGCCGCGTCATTGACCTAAGGCTGCAGCAGGATCTTGACTGCGCCGTCCTGCTTCTTCTGGAAGATCTCGTAGGCGTGAGGCGCATCCTCAATCGGCAGGTGGTGGGTGGCCAGGCCCTCGACATCGAGCGGATCGTCCTCACCATCCAGCAGCGGCATGATCTCGGGGATCCAGCGCTTGACATTCGCCTGTCCCATTCGCAGCTGGATCTGCTTATCGAAAAGGTCCATCATCGGCATCGGATCGGCCATTCCGCCGTAGACGCCACTGAGCGAGATCGTGCCGCCGCGGCGCACCGTATCGATCGCGGTGTGCAGGACGCTCAGGCGGTCGATTCCGGCCTTCTCCATCATCTGCTGAGTAACCGCATCGGGCAGCAGGCCGGCCAGCTGATGGGCGAGTTTGCCCATCGGCGAGCCGTGAGCCTCCATGCCGACCGCGTCGATGACCGCATCCGGGCCGCGACCGTTGGTCAGTTCACGCAGGGTGTCGGCCACGTTGTCGAGCTCGGTGACGTCGATCGGCTGGACCCCGTGACGGCTGGCCATCTCCAGCCGCTCGGGCACCAGGTCGATCCCGTAGACGGTGCCCGCGCCCTGATGGAGGGCGATCCGGCAGCACATCTGACCGATCGGCCCGAGGCCGAACACCGCGAGGCTTCCTCCGTCCGGGACATCCGCATAGGCAACCGCCTGCCACGCCGTCGGCAGGACGTCCGACAGATAGACGAAGCGATCATCCGAGGGCCCCTCCGGGACTTTGATCGGGCCGAAGTGCGCCTGGGGGACACGGAGGAACTCAGCCTGCCCGCCGGGAACCTGCCCGTACAGCTTCGTATAGCCGAGCAGCGCGGCCCCCTTACCCTGCTCGGTGACCTGGGTCGTCTCGCACTGCGAGAACAGGTCCTGGTCGCACATGTAGCAGTGCCCGCACGAGATGTTGAACGGGATGACCACCCGGTCGCCGGCCTTGATGTGGGTGACGGCCGAGCCCACCTCCTCGACGATGCCCATCGGCTCGTGCCCAAGGATGTCTCCCTCATCCATGAAAGCTCCCATCACCTCGTAGAGATGCAGATCAGAGCCGCAGATGCCGCTCGAGGTGACGCGGATGATGGCGTCGGTGGGTTCCTCGATCTTCGGATCCGGCACCTGGTCGACGCGGACGTCGCGCTTGCCGTGGAAGGTGACCGCCTTCATGTTGATTCCTTTCGCTGTTTAGCTTAGCCCCGGGCGCGCCCGGGCGCCAAGTCCGTTCGTGCTCGTCCGCTGATGGTCTCCTGTGGCTGCCCGGTTGAAACCACCGCCGGCGCGGGTAGCGCCAAGGAACATGCCGCGTTCGATCTGGAACGGGACGATTACGTTTGGCCTGATCGCCGTGCCGATCAAGGTCCACTCGGCGGTGGAGGACCACAGCGTTCATTTCCACCAGGTCCACGCCAAGGACGGCGAGCGGATCAAGCAGCGGCGGATCTGCACCAAGGAGGGCAAGGAGGTGCCCTACAAGCAGGTGGCGATGGGTTACGAGACTCGCGAGGGCGAATACGTCGTGCTGACCAAGGACGAGATCGCCGCCGCCGCCGGCGAGCAGTCGCACCTGATCGAGTTGGAGGAGTTCGTCTGCGCGCCGGAGATCGACCCCGTCCACTACGACCGGACCTACTACCTCGGAGCGGGCAAGAACGGGCAGGATGCCTATCGGCTGCTTCACGACGCGCTCGAGAAGGCCTCGCGGGCGGGTATCGGCCGCTGGGTGTTTCACAACCGTGAGTACCTCGTGGCTGTACGGCCGCTCGACGGCGTGCTGGCGCTGCACACGATGCACTTCGCCGACGAGCTGGTCGACGCGGGGACGCTGGACATCCCCGAGCCCAGCCGGGCCCCCAGCGCGCGTGAGGTCGAGATGGCCGGGAAGCTGGTCGAGTCCCTGCACGCTGAGTTCAAGCCGGAGGCCTTCGAGGACCGCTACCGCGACCGGGTGCTCGAGCTGATCGCCGCCAAGGCCCGCGGCGAGGAGCCCGAGATCGGCGCCGCCGGCAGAACGCGAGGAGGCGCCGGATCTGGCCGCCGCGCTCGAGGCGAGCCTCGGCGACGGTGGCGGTGCGTCGGCGCAGCCCGGCGAGCGCTCGACCGACAAGTCCAGCACGCCAAGTCCGCGCGCAGCAAGTCACGGGCAGCAAGTCGACGCGCGGCAAGTCCTCGCGCCAGACCAAGGCGCAAGCGCTGATGGCCGCGCTCGCTATGGACAGGGTCGCTCAGCTTCGGGCTGGTCAACGTCCCGGTGATGCTGGTGAGCGCCGTCGAAAGATCTCGATCTGCACTTTCGCCAGCTGCACGAAAAGGACGGAGCGCCGATCGAAACCCAGCGGTGGTGTCCGAGGGACGACGCCGAGGTGCCGTACGAGGAGATCACCCGCAGCTACGAATGCGAGGACGGCACTCAGGTGACGATCTCCGACCTGGAGTTGGAGGCGATCGAGCCGCGGAAGACCCGCACGATCGACATCGAGCAGTTCGTGGACCTTACCGACGTCGACCCGATCTACTTCGACCATCCGTATTTCCTGCTGCCGTCCTCCGACGATGACGGCGCGACCCGCGCCTACCGCCTGCTGACCGAAGTGATGGATCAGACCGACCGAGCCGCGCTCGGACGCTTCGTCATGCGGGCAAAGGAATACCTGGCGATCGTGCGGGTACGTGACCGCGCATTGACCCTGACCACGATGCGCTTCGCCGACGAGGTCCGCTCGCCCAAGGACGTCGACGCGGCGACCCAGAAGGCCCACAAGCCGACGACCAAGCAGCTGAATGCCGCAGTGGCGGTGATCGAGGAGCTCTCGGATCGAGTGGGATCCCGGCAAGTACAAGGATCGGTACCGAGAGCGGCTGCAGGCAGTGGTGCGACGCAAGCGCAAGGGCCAGACGGTCAAAGCTCCGGACACCGTCAAGGCAACCCTCCGCCGGCGCCCGATCTGATGGCCGCCTTGGAACAGACGCTGGCCGAGCTGAGCGGGGAATCGGGGAGCAACGGCAAGAGCAACAAGCGACAGCGACAGGAGGCGAGATGAGCCACGGCAACGAAGACGAACATTCAGAGCAGGAGACTCAGAAGGACGCAGATCCCGGCGAGGAATCGCAAACCAGCCAGACCTCGGCGAAGCGTGAGGATGAACGGCTAGACCAAGCGGTCGCTGAGATCGAGGAAGACCCCTCGCGCAACCCGCCGACGAACTGCTTCGGAATATCAAGGGCGGCTAGCTCGGCCGCGACGCTCGAGGCGGCTGTGGTCAGGCCGCCTTATCGACTGCGACCCAGGCCTGCTGGAGATAGTCCGCCCCGGTCACCACGCGAACAGCGAGGCGGCGGTCCGGACCAGCCGCGGCTGCCAGAGATAACCGGCCACGCAGGCTGTCGCCACCCACTGCCCGATGCAGTACGGGCAGGCCAGCAGTTCGCCGATCGCGCGATGCAACCCGGTTCCGCGGGCCGCCTCTGACACCTCGGCCGGCCCGGCGTCGCCCTGGTAACGCGTGAACGGGGCTCGTACCGCCGCTGTCACCTTGTCTTTGGTGATCAGGCGGCTGAGCTTGAACGTCCCGATGCTCAGCAACGCGATGTCCCGGGCGGGATCTCCTCCGGCAGGCGCCGGCGCGACTTCAGGAACGCGGCGGCGAGGGCCGCCACCAGCAGGTTGAACACCACCAGCAGGATCGCGTAGCCACCCAGTGGCTTTGGATCGGCAGGGGAATACTGACTTGACGCTGGGCATCACGAAACGTTTACCCGCTCTGTCGGCTTTCACGCTTGCCTCGGTGCGGGTTCAGTCCGGCCGTCACGCCTTCAGCGGCTGCCCGCAATGCACGAAGATGCTGACCGTCCCAACCTGGGACACGAGCCGATAGCGCGGATGCCGGGGTACCGCCGGGAGCAACGGCGCGCTCACTGCGTTGCGTGACTGGATGATCACGTCGCCACCGGGAGCCCGAGATCGACGCCAGCTCCAGCCCCAAGGTCCAAGCGGTCAGCGGCGCCTCGGAGGGATTGGTCTGGATCTGCCCACACGTGATCAGCGCCGAGGCGCCGCCGGCCAGCTCAACCGCCTTGGGGAGGTCACGCCGCAGATCGGCCTGGTAGCGCAGCGAGCTCTCAGTCGGGCTGACGCTCAACAGTGGTCCGCTGTGCGGACGGGAGACCAGCAGCACCCCCGGGGCAAACAGCGCCACCGCGGCCAGCACTCCTGCGCGTTCGTCCGCCCGAGTCGCATCAGACGCATGCCGACCCAGCTCAGCGCGCCGGCCCAGGCGACGGCACCGAGGACGACGATCACCGCCGCAGCCGCGATCAGATACCGATCGTTGCCAGAGAACCCGGCCTGCGTGAGGGCCGCCTCCTCCAGGAACCAGCTCAGCCCGAGTACCCCGATCCGCAGCACGACCCGCTCCCAGTAGCTGGCATTCCCCGCAGCGCCGCGATCCGACAGCCGCGCGCGGCCCGGTGCGCGCGCAGAACCCGGACGACGACGAAGCCGAGAAGCGCCAGTGCGCCGAGCTTGAACGGCGTGGCGACGAGCTGCCATGCGTGTTGGGTCAGCTCGGTGCAGAACGGGCAGCGAGCAAAGGTGGCGCTCTCGGGACGAGGATGCTGCGCGGTTTGGACACCGCGGATCAACGATCCTGACCCAAGCACCTCCGGAACGAACCAGAGCGGCAGAATCGCCACCGTCAGACCGGCGACCAGCTTCCGCGCCCGAGGATCCCGCCGCCAGAGATAGATCGCATAGAGCCCGAAGAACGGCCACGCCTCGGGTCGGTCGAGCGCACAGACAAACGCCCAGAACAGCGCCTGCCGCCGAGCCCCGTCGAGGTGACGCAAGATCGCCAGCAGAGTCGCCGCGGCCAGTAGCCCCTCGGAGTCACCCAGGGCCACGTAGTCGATGTACTGGGAGAGGATGAGCAAGCCCACAGCGGCCGCGCAACCGGCGATCACCGCAGGTATCAGGCCGCCCGGCGGAGCCGGCGTTCGGCGGCCAGCCCTGCCGTCGCCCACCGCCGGGCCGGGCGGGGACGCCCGGGTCGAGCCGGAAGGCGAGCATGAAGACGAGCGCGAGCGCCGTGATGCCTCCGGTTCGAGCGACAACCAGCCAGAGCTGCGGCGCGTCTTCGCCAAACGGAGCGAACAGCGTCGTGAACAGCACGGGCAGCGGCTTCCAGGTCGGGCCCCCGGTGGTGACAAGCTGTAGATGGACGATCTCCCGGCCCCAGATGATCCACGACCATGGGTCGTACGTCGGCGTCGAGGGAAACAGCAGGGAGACGGCGGCCAGGGCGAGCGCCACCGCGGCGCATACGGCGTAACCCACTCCCGCACGAGTCGTGCGGGAATCGCCCAACGCCGTCCGGACCCGGTTCAATTTCCTCCCCTCGGAGGCTGCAAGCACCCGGGAACGTATACCGGGCGGCCTCCCTTCAGGGTCGGGCGGCCGAGTCTGCCATCGGCACTCGGCGCGAGAATGGCGCCATGTTCGCTAATCCAGGGCCGCTGGTCTACGGGACGATCACCATCGGGGCGCTGCTGGCGGCGGAGAGCGCTCAGCGCGAAACCTATGCGAGCACACTCGAGGCCGTGGTGGTCGCCTTGACGCTGTACTGGCTCGCGCACTCGTATGCCGAGTTCACACAACGCCGGGTCGAGCACGGCGACGCGCCGCTGAAACTCCCGGCCCTCATCGAGACCATGGCCCAGGAATTTTCGATTCTCCTCGGTGCGTCGTTTTCGCTTGCCGCCCTGGTGATCTGCTGGCTGGTCGGGGCCAAGCTCGCCACCGCCGTGGCGATCGCGACCTGGACTTCGGCTGCGATGGTGGTGATCATCGAGATAGCGGTCGGAGCCCGTGAGCGCCTGGCTCCACGGGAGTTCGCTGCTCAGGCCGCCTTGGGGATGGTGTTGGGCTTGTTGGTGGTCGCGCTGCGGACGGTGCTGCACTGAGCGGAGCCCCGCCTGGACAGCCAAAGGAGCCTGAGGATCCGAGCTCAGGCTGCGGCAGGCGCTCGCCGGCCGTAGGGCACGATCGGGGCCGCCGCCCGAATCTCTGCCAGCAGACGCTCGGTGAACTCGCTCGGACTCTCACCGTCGCGAAGGGGGCCATGGGAGGGCGCAAAGAACCGAACCCGCAGCGCGGGGCGCTTGGGAAAGCGCACCACGTCGACAGTCCCCTCGACGGTGCAGCACACGATCTGCGCTTCCGGCACCGCCTGAGCAATCCTCCCGAAGCCGCTGCGCGCGCGGAGGGTCCGCCCCTTTGAACGCGTTCCCTCGAGGAAGATGCCGATGCACGCGCCGTCGCGCAGAGCCGTGATCGCGCGCTCGAGCGCGTGCGCGTCGGCCTTGCCCCGCTCGATGGGAATCTGCCCCATCCCGTCGAGAACTTTCGCCACCGCCGGGTTCTTCCACAGCGACGCCTTTGCCAGCGCCTGGATCTGGCGGCGCTCGAGCGCCGCCGATCCGATCACGATCGGATCCCACCAGGAGTCGTGGTTGCCGGCTAGCAACGTCGGCCCCGAGGTCGGCATGTGCTCGAGGCCGCTGACCTCCAGATGACCCCAGCCGCGGACAACCGGCGCGGACGCCGCCATCACGGCACGGAATGCCGGGGAGACATCACGAGCTGCGCGCATGCGGGCATCCTTTCAAGAACTCTGGGCGAGTGCCGCCTGCATTCTCGCGCCCACAGCCCGGCGCCCATGAAGCCTCAGGCGCGGGCTAGGAAGTGCCCCTCGGGCTGGCCGCCGGCCGTCCTCATAGTGAGGGCGGAGCGGGAAACCCCTGAGCGTGCGAGCCAGGGTCGAGTTGATCGTCCTCAAAGTGGAAGCGATCGGCAACCTTGGTCACGGCCAGGACGCGCTGAACCTCGGGGGGTCCCGGCCGAAGCGAGAGGCGCCCATCCGTGCGCAGATGCGCCTTCAGAAGCAGATGTATCCCGGTGCTGTCGATGAAGCTGAGCTCACTCAGGTCGACAACGAGGCGGCCCCTCCCGTCCTCGGCTTCACGCAGGGCCTGCTCCAGAACGGGCGCCGATCCGAGATCGAGTTCCCCTCGGAGCAGCAGAATCGTGGCATCGCGATCTGCCAGCACGTCGATCGTGAGCTCACCTGGTCGCGGCGAGCTCGGCGGTGCGGACCCCCGGGACGAGCTCACGGCACCTGGCCCGCCGGCTCGGCTCGCCTGCGCTCGGCGGGTGGATCACGCTCGACGCAGATATCACCGTGGTAGTAGCCGCCGCCATAGCGCAGGAAGGCGTCGTTGCCGTAGACCGGTTGCTGACAGCTGCCGCAGGTACCGAGCACCCGACCGTCAGGGGTTGGCGAGAGCAGAGATCGCCCCACAAACACAACCATCCTACTCACGAATCGGGTGACGGATAGAGCCGGAGAAATCGTTACTTCAAACAGTCGCACGGACACGCTCCTTGACTTGCCGGGAGTGCGATCCACGCGGCGCGAACGACGCCAACGAGTCTCTATCGCGGTTCAGATTACTACTCAAGGCCGCGATGTCCAACCGGTCCGGCGAGCGCGAAAATCCGGCGGCCTATCGTCTGGCCGCCCCCTCTCCGGGCTGCTCAGCGATTCGGATAGATGCGCCGGAGGAGCCGGCCGGCTCGATACCGCAAACCGTGCCGGTAACGGTCCCGGACGCTTTCCAGACGCAGCAGTTCGACGACAGACGACCCAGCCGGCGCAGGTTCCGTCCGGCGAGTGAATAGTCCACAGGCGCCAAACACCCCGTCGAACTGGCATTCCCGAACCACCCAGCTGGTTTGCACCGTCGGCCGGACCTTGATCGTCCCACAGCCGGCGTCCTCGTTGAGCGGATCGTTGAAGTCGTGAGACAACAACCGGCCTCCGGCGGGCACGAGCTGATGCAGTACGGCAAGGTCGCGCTCGACACCCGCCCGGCTGTGATCGCCATCGATGAACACCAGACCGGGGCGCAGCAGCGGATATGCGCGCGCAAACGCGGCCACGGTGCCGTGAACGAACACGATCGCGTCCGCCAGTCCTCGTGCCTCGGCCTGCGCGGCGGCCGCCTTGATCGAGGCTCGATTGACGTCGAGGGTGTAGATGAGCTCCCTTCGCCCGGCGTCACGGATCGCCGTGGCCATGAGGACGGCGGACTTGCCGTTGTACGTCCCAACCTCGAGGACCGGCCCGGAGCCGGAGAAGGCCAGCTCATACAGCTTCGTCGCGTCTTGGCCGCAGCCAACCCGGTATGGACTCGACGAGGGCCAGCTCCTGCATGCGGCGACCGTACACAAAACGACAGAGCGCCCGGTCTAATGACCGGGCGCTCTCGGTGTGCGGTTTCCAGTGTGCTTAGCCCGCGGTCGTGCCTGTCGCGCCTGTAGTCGTGCTCGGACCGCCCGGCCCACCGGCGCAACTGCCGTGCCCCGTCGCGGCGGAGGTGCTGAGGACGGTGAAGCTCGCGTCCTCGATGACGACCACGTGGGAGCCGTCCGGCTTGGTGACGTGCACCTCGTAGGCGGCGCCCGTGATGGTGCCGTCGGTTTCCGTGGTCGCGCGGTCCACGGTTCCACCAGGCACGGCGGCGATCACCGCGGCCGACGCGGAGGACAAGGTTGTGCCGGTCAGAGCCGTCTCGCCCGATCCCGTGGCCGTGGCCGTGGCCGTGGCCTCGACGAACT
The DNA here is from genome assembly GCA_963828535.1 of uncultured Solirubrobacterales bacterium. Taxonomy (GTDB): domain Bacteria; phylum Actinomycetota; class Thermoleophilia; order Solirubrobacterales; family Solirubrobacteraceae; genus Palsa-465. Next base: position 162,512 of record CAWHEM010000002.1, on the reverse strand, counting down.
CGACGAAGTGCTCGACGAGTTCGTGACCTAGTGCGTGGCGTGATGGCGATGGTGACGCTTTGCCGCCAGCGCAGGACTGGCCCCGCCGAGCGCCGTCATCGTTGGGCACCGTAGGACGGCTGCCGCGCGCTCGCAACATGTTCAGGCCGGTGCTGCGGGCAATCGTCCGCAGCCATGGAGCAACTGTCCGCACGACCTGATCGCCGCGGATGATCGCCGCGTGCGCCTTGAGGAGGGCTTCCTGTACGGCCCCCTCGGCGTCGGCTTCGCCGAGGATTTGTGCGCACAATCGCACCAGACTCCGGCGATGGCGGGCCACGATCACCTCGAAGGCCGCCTCCGATCCATCGCGCGCCAGTTCAGCGAGACGCTCGTCGGGCAGCGCACGCAGCGCGGCAGGCGATACGAGGACGAATGGGGATCGGTGCGCTTTCATGCTGCGGCGGAAGGTCAGGTCGGCCGCGTAAGCGCGGCGTAGGAGCGCATGGCGGAGTGGGCGACGCCCGGCCGGCGGGGCTAGTGTGCGACGGCGATGCTGTTCAGAAGGATCGGGTCGGTTCCGCTTCCCTCGCTGGGCAACGGTAGGCTCGCCAGCTCAGATGGCCGCTGATCAAGCCTTACGGGCGCTCACCCGCCCGGTGGTGGTGCTGGGTGCCGGCGGCACGATCGCCATGCAAGGAGTGCGGGCGACGCCGGCGCTCGACGCTCAGGAGCTGGTTGCCTCCGTGCCCGCGCTCGGCGCGGTTCCGCGGCTATCGACGGAGACAGCGCTCGCGCTCCCGAGCGCACATCTTTCACTCGCGGACGCCCTGCTGCTGGGCGATCGGGCAGCAACGCTCGCCTCCGCCGGCAGCGGCGTCGTACTCACCAGCGGCACCGACACGCTCGAGGAGCTTGCCGTCGTGTGCGCTTTGACCTACGAGGGCGACGCTCCGATCGTCCTCACCGGCGCCAACCGGCCGGCGTCGGCGCCGGGCGCGGACGGTCCGGCAAACCTGGTCGATGCCGTCGCCGTCGCCGGCTCGGCCCATGCGGCCGGCCTTGGTGCATGCGTCTGCTTCGGTGGCGAGCTGCACGCGGCGATGACGGTGCGCAAGGTCGATAGCACGGGACCGGCGGCGTTCGGATCCCCAACCGCCGGGCCCTTTGGGCGCGTTGTCGAAGGACGACTGTGGCTTCACGCGCGACCGCTCCCGCCGCCCACGATCGTGCCTTCGGCACTCGCCCACCGGGTCGAGATCGTGACCGCAGTCCTCGGCGACGATGCGACGGCGCTCACGCGCGCCACGCATAACGCTGACGGAGTTGTGCTCGTCGCCTTCGGCGCGGGTCATCTGTCTCCGGCACTTTTGCGCGCGGTGCGAGCCGCGCCGGTGCCGGTACTCCTCACCAACCGCCCCGAGCGCTCGTCGATGCTGTTCGAGACCTACGGGTTCGAGGGGGCCGAGCACGACCTGCGCAGCTCCGGCGCCGTGTGCGTCCCCTTCCTCTCGGCGCCGGCAGCACGAATCGTGCTGCTGTGCTGTCTTGGGGCCGGCTTTGACACTCCGGCGATTGCCCAGGCGCTCCGGCAGTACGACGCCAGCTAGGACTGGGCTGTTGTCGGTCCATGGTGAGCGAGGGCGGCATGCAAGCGCCGTGGGTGTTCCAGCCGCGAGGTTCGTGGGTGGTTGTTGGAGGCCGTAGCTTCAGCTGGCTGACACCGCGTACACCGGCGGGAGCCGCGTCGCGACTTCAAACCACGTCGCCCCCGCGTCGCCTGAGCCGAAAACCTCGCCGGTCGTCGAGCCGAAGTAGAGCTCCAGCGAGGGCCCGGAGGCCTTGCGCTGAAATGCCTGGCGGAGAACGGTCAGGTACGCGTGCTGCTGCGGCAGCCCATTGCCGCGCGGCGCCCACGTCTCACCGCCGTCGCGCGTCTCGTACACCCGTAGGCGCCCCTCGGGCATCACTCGGTCCATGTCGGCCACGAGCGGGATCACGTATGCGCTGTCGGGGTCGACCGGGTCGACGGTCAGCGGGAAGCCAAAGTCCGATGGGAGCCCCGTGCCGATCTCGCTCCAACTGGAACCGGCGTCGTCGGAGCGATACACACCCCCATGGAACTGCATGAACATCCGCTCCGGGCGCGCCGGCGCTCGCTCCAGGTGGTGCACGCACAGCGCCGTGTCAGCGTCGGGCGGCGGCTCGGGCAGGTTCAACTCGGCGATCACCTCGTCGGGCAGGTAGCGCGGTGTCAGCCCGTGGTTGCCCCGCCGCCACGAACGCCCGCCGTCGTCGGTATGCCAAACGCCCGCCGCCGAGATCGCAACGGACAGCTTGCCGGGGTCACCGGGCCACGGGGCGATTGAGTGCAGGCATAGCCCACCGCCGCCCGGCTGCCACTTCGGGCGGGTCTCGTGCTCCCACAACCCCGCGTTGATCTCCCACGTCGCTCCGCCGTCGGCGGACTCGAACAGGACTCCGGGATCCCCGCCGGCATACATCAGCCCGTCGGCCTCCCCGGGTGCGATCACCCAGATCCGCTCGAGCGCCTGCTCGCCCCCTTCCGGCAGCGCGACACCCGCGGCCTGCTGCCATTCCTCGTGAGGGGTGCCGGCGCCCCAATCGCGCGCCTGACGCTCGGTATAGAACAGCTTCGAACCGTAGAACGGTGAGGTCATCGTCGCCAGCACCCGCATCGTGCGTGGGTCACGGACCGCGTAGTCGACCGGCTCGCCCGCGAACGCCCGGGCGACGATCTCCCAGTCGCCCCCAGGCTCGCCCGAGAGCGCGAACAACCCCTTCTTCGTGGACACCAACAGCTCGGTCATCTCTTCAGCCTCCTGTGATCGCGGGCAGGATCTCGACGCGGGCCTCGGCGGCAACCACTGTGCCCTCGCCGCCACGCTCACCATTGATGAACACGTTGATGTGCCGCCTGATCAGGCCGCGCTCGTCAACGATCCAGCCGCGCAGCGCGGGGTACATCCTCTCAAGCTCCCGTAGCAGGTCGAGCACCGAGCCGGCCTGGAGCTGATGCTCCCCAGCACCGCCGGCCAGTTGTCTAAGTGCACCGTGGACACAGACGAGCGGCATGATCTGATCCTAGGACCCTGCGCGGCGACGAGACTCATCGCGTACAGAACGAAGTCGCGGCGGAACGTGCCGCTGGTGCTCCAGGTGCGCCCTCCCGGGTCGTCGCTGTCCGCAGAGGGGTCCGGCCGCCGGATGATCATCCTGACGTGTTGGCGAGGTGCGGAAAGGGGGGCCGAAGCTTTAGGCTGGTCGCTCTGAGCGATGTTGATTTCAAGAACGCCGTGGACCTCATCTCGAAGGTCATGGACGCGGCCGGTGTGCTCGCCGTGGTCTGCGGACTGCTCGTCGCCACGGGCGCCTTCGTGCTCGCGCAACGACAGCGGGACCAACGCCCGTTGTCTTATCGCCTTTATCGCCAACAGGTCGGCAAAGCAATCCTTCTCGGCCTTGAGTTTCTGGTGGCTGCGGACATCATCCGCACCGTAGCTGTGGCCCCGAGCTTCCGAGGTGTTGGCGTGCTAGCCGTTGTCGTCGCCGTGCGGACCTTCCTGAGCTTCACGTTGGATGTTGAGCTCGAGGGGAGGTGGCCGTGGCAATCGCAGCGGACGGCCTCGGCTGAGCCTAGCCAGGTTCAGCCGCTAGGGCAGCGCTGAGGAAGTTCGCACTCGTAGTGGACTCCGTGCCGGACCCAGCGAATGGCCGGTCAGGGGCGCACCGCGGGTGAGCTGGCGTGTTCACGAAGTAGATACAGCCCGGGCGGGATCGCCGCGGAGGAGAGACGGAGATGAAACGAGGGTTCACGGTGGTCGCGCTGTTTGCGCTGCACGCGCTCGGCGCGCTCGGGGGCCGTCGCGGTGGCCAAGGTCAAGCGTCCCACCCTTGGCCCCAAGGGGCTCAAGTTCTATTCCCCAGGCAAACTGCCGAAGGGCCCGCATGGCACGCTGATCTGGGAGCGTCCGATGGCCGGCGGCCAGTCGCTCACGGGCGCGAGGAACTACCTCGTCGACTACACGCAGGTTGGCGTCAAGGGCCGGCTGGTCCCGGTATCCGGCATGGTCGCGATCCCCAGGGGAACGGCGCCGAAGGGCGGCTGGCCGGTGATCACCTGGGCGCACGGCACCACCGGCATCGCCGACCTATGCGCACCCTCCCAGCTCCCGGCGCGGAACGGTGGGCTCAACAACCCGATGCTCGACAGCTGGATCAAGGCCGGCTACGCCGTCGTGCGGACCGACTACGAGGGGCTGGGCGGCCCGGCCGGGGTCGGCGACACGGTCACGGAGCACACCTACGCCGGAGCGACGCACAGCACCGTGCTCACGGCGGCGCAGTCCGACCAGGCGGCCTTCTTGAAGAAGCGCCTTGGCGGGTGACGGGCGGGTACGGTGTTCGTGCTGGCTCGGTCTGGTGCCCAGTCGTCGCGATTGTTGACCGCTCTGGTTGAGCCGGTACGCCTGAACGGTAGTGCTCGTTCCCTTAATGGGCCGTGGAGGAATCGAACCTCCAACCTTGGGATTAAGAGTCCCCTGCTCTGCCAATTGAGCTAACGGCCCTTTGAAGTCGGTCGATGTTACCCACCGTCCGCTGGGCGTGAACCGTCAACCGGCGGCGTCCGGCGGCGGCGATCGCTCAGCAGCTCTGAGCGATCTGTGGGTTCGTCTTCGCCTGCTGAAGGGCTTGATTGAGGGTCAGGCGGGTGGTCTTCGGCGCCAGGCTGATCGCCTTGGCTGCGGCCAAGTCGCCCTTCCGGATTTGCTTGGCCGCATAGGCGTTCGCGGCCAGGCACTGATATCCGTGCGAGGTCGTCGGGTCAGCCAGCGTCTCGTACTCCCACGCGGTCGCGGCACCGGGATAGTTGCCAACGATGGAGTAGGCACGGGCGGCCAGGATCGCGGTCGTCGCGTCAGGCTTCTGGGTGAGCTTCAGATAGTGCTGCCACGCGTCGATCTCACTGACGAACTCCTTCTTGCCGGCCGCGGTTACGGTGCCGGTGGTGGAGTCGAAGTTCTGCTTGGCCGCGGAGTCACGAGCCTGAATCAGCGCGATCCAGGCCTGGGGATCGCTGGGGCGCAGCTGCGTCGCGCGCAGCGCGGTCTTCTCGGCCTGACTGACGACGGGCTTGCTGCTGCTCGAAGCGTTACCGGTGAAGGAGTTGAGCAGGCCGCCGAACCCGTTCCCGGCCCCGACCCCGAACAGCACGAGACCGCCACCCAAGATGATGGCGAGGCCGAGATAGACGGCTTGGACGGTGCGGCGACGGCCGCGGCTGCGTAGGTCGAAGAGCATGGGTGCTAGGTGACGTCGAGCCCGTCGCCTGCGTGCGACAGGTCTGCTGCGGCTCGCGCCGCGGCGCGGCGATCGGCGATCTTGAGCATGACGATACTGGCCAGATAGAGAACTACGAGTGGAGCCATCTCCAGCCCCGTGGTTACCGGATCAGCCCCGGGCATGGCCGCGGCGATCACCGCCATGATGACCGTAGCGTAGCGCCAGTTTCGCGTCAGCGTCCTGGCGCTGATAACCCCCGCTCGCTGGAGTCCGAGGAGCCCGATCGGCACCTGAAACGCCACCCCGATCCCGAGCATGGTGAGGATCTCGAACGTGTAGTAGGTCTTGGCCTGGACCAGGATGTCGAAGTTCTGGCTGTTGTAACCCTGGAGGAACCGAACCGCCGGCGGCAGCACGATCAAATAGGCGAACGCGACACCAGCGACGAACAGGATCGGCGCAGCGATCATCAGCGGGATGGCGACGCTTCGCTCGTTGGGGTTCAGCGCCGGGATGACAAAGGCATACCCCTGGTAGATGAGCAGCGGGAGCGCGAACAGCAGCGCGAAGTAGAACGCAACCGTCAGGGTGGTCGTGAACGGTTCGCCGATCCCGATGGTGATGGGCAGCCGCTTCGGGGTCGACTGAGGAAGCGATCGAGCGGCCTGAGCGACGTCGCGCGAGAGCTGGCCGAACAGCGCGCGGTCTGACGCCGACTGGTGCGGGGACTTGGCCAGTGCCGCCGCGGCCCCCGCCGCCCTGGCGAACTCTCGGGCCGCCCGAACAGAATCGGCGGTCAGCCCCGAGAGATGGTTGGCGCTGGTCTTCGGGGTCGAGCCTGGCAGCGCCCGGTTGAGCACGTTCAACAGCGCATGGTTCTGCCAGAAGGCGCCCGCGAAGGCAATCGCCAGCGCGATTGCGCAGATGATCAGCCGTGTGCGGAGCTCGTCGAGATGGTCGACAACGCTCAGGCGGTCCTCATGCCCGATGGGCCGTATGACCTTCGGCATAGACGCCCTTACCGTCCGGGGGCGCTAGGAGCGACGCTCTGAAGCGCTCTCGGGAGTACCGGCAGCCGGCATGGGTGAGGATGCCGGTGGCGAGGAGGATTGGCCACTGGGGGAGGAACCGGCGCCGGACGCTGGGGCCGCGTCGCCCCGGGGGAGCGCTGACGGTTCATGCCCGTCCTCGGAATCCGAGTCGCCGGTGATCGAGTCCTTGAACTCACGCAGCCCGCCACCGAGCGAGCGGCCGAGGCCGGGTAGGCGCTTGGGACCGAAAATCAACAGAACGATCACCAAAACGACGATCAGATCGGTGGTGGGGTTACGGAACATTTCCTGGCCTCCGGACGGGTGGTGAGAAGCGTAGCGGGCGCGTGTGCCTTGGGTGAGATATCGCACTCAAGCTCTGTGGGCGAGCCGCCGATAGAAGCGATGCCAGGACGCATCAGATGAACCAGAACTCACCACGCCATTCAGTACGCCGAATCGTTCTCCCCAGCGGCCGATGCATCGAGGTCGTCCGCTTCCACGAAGACGAGCACGCACGGCGCGACCTTCACGTCTGCGTCGCCTGCGACTCGCAGCTCGTGCAGCCGACGGCCTGGGCCGAGGCCGGCGAGGGTCGCTGGGAATTGACGCTCGAGTGCCCGAACTGCGGCTGGATGGAAGCGGGCGCGTTCGACCGTGAGCAGATCGAGCTGCTCGAGCAACATCTCGACGACGGTCTGGCCGACATGCTCGACGACCTTCAGCGATTGACCCAGGCCAACATGACCAGCGAGCTCGACCGGTTCGCGGCCGCGTTGCAGGCCGATTTTATTCTCCCTGAGGATTTCTGAACCGCCCCGGCGCTCAGGTGTAGCGCTCGACAACGCTGGCGGCGACCAAACCGAGCGCGGCGCGCTGACCGTCCGCCATCGTCGGTAGCAACGCCTTAGCGCCCGCCACCAGCGCAAACGCCTGATCGCGTGCCACCTCCAGCGCACCGGTGGCGGAGATGTGCTCGCAGACCTCGCGCGCGCGGTCGGGGTTCGTGACCGTGCGCAGGTCAACCGCGGCCAGGCGCGCGTCGCGTTCACGCGCCACGATCAACGGCAGCGTGACAGTGCCGTCGAGCAGGTCGGCGCCCTGGGGCTTCCCGGTGCGCTCCGGAGGACCGGAAACGTCCAGGATGTCGTCGAGGATCTGGAAGGCCAAACCGATGCGCTCCCCGAAGTCCGCCAGACCGCCGACATCGCCGCCGCCGACGAGCGCCCCCAGCTCGCACGCCGCGCGGAACAGAACCGCCGTCTTCAAGCGGCAGCGCTCGAGATAGCGCTCGCGGGTGATCTCCGTGCACCAGCTGTCCGCCCGCTGCATCAGCTCCCCGGCAGCGAGCGCGGAGCTGGCCCGGGACAGAATTCGCACGGGCTCCGGGGCGCCGGTACCGGCGAGCTCGGCGAACGCGCGGGAGAACAACAGATCGCCGGTGGCGGTGGCGACCCGTCGCCCGGCGGCCGCCACGACGGTCGGCCGACCGCGGCGCAGTGGCGAGTTGTCGAGCACGTCGTCGTGAACCAGCGTGGCCGCATGAACGAGCTCCACCGCGACAGCCGTCCGGACCAGAGCGTCGCTTTCCGGGGGCGGAACACCGGCCGCCAGGCAGACCAGCAACGGCCGCAGGCGTTTGCCTCCGGCGGCGATGGTCTCACCGGCGTACCGTCCCAGAAGCGGGCCATGCCCGCGGGCCAGCTCATCCATCCGCCCCTCGATCCGCTCCATCAGCCGGGGGACCTCCGCCCCGCCGGCCTGCACCACCGCCTGGACGACCGCCTGGACCGACCCCGCGCTCAACGCTTTACCCCGACATGCAGCGCGATGATGCCGCCGGCGGTGAGGACGTAGCGCACATCCATCAGTCCACAACGGGACAACGTCGCCGCAAGTTCCTCCGGACCGGGAAAGCGCCGGACGGAATTCGGCAGGTAGCTGTATGCGTCCGGATCGCCGGCGAGGTGACCCAGCGAAGGAACAATGCGGTCAAACCACAGGCGAAAGAACACCGACAGCGGCGGTCGGCGCGGAGTCGTGATCTCCAACACGACGACTCGCCCGCCGGGCTTCACCACACGTGACATCTCTCGCAGCCCGGCTTCCAGGTCAGCGAAGTTCCTCGCGCCGAAGCCAACGGTCACGGCGGCGAACTCGCCATCGCGGTACGGAAGGGCAAGGGCGTTCGCGGTCTCGAAGCGAAGCTGGGAAGCGCCGCCGTCGGCCGGTCGGTCCGCCGCTTTCTCCCTGGCGATGCTCAGCATCCGCTCGGAGAAGTCGCTGCCGACGATGCTCCCGCCGGGCGTGACCCGCCTCAGGAGCTCAAAGGCCAGGTCGCCGGTGCCTGTGGCCACGTCCAGCGCGTTGTCGCCCGGCGAGAGGGCGGCCAGATCGGCCGCTCGCGCCCGCCACTGGTGGTGCAAACCCGCCGTCATCACCGAGTTCATGCGGTCGTACAGACCCGCGATGCGGTCGAACATCGCCCGAACCTGGTTCTCCTCCAAAGTGCCGGGAGCCCCCGACGAAGCGGATCCTGCGCTCGCCGTCACGGCAGCGACACGCGGAGCTACTGCAGCTCGGAGAGGAAGCTGACGAGGTTCCGGAACTTCTGCGGAGACTGCTGCGCCAGGCCCTTGAACGACGGCATCGGCGCCGTTGGGTTGCGCAGCGTCGAGGCTATGGCGCCGGGGCGGAGCCTTGCCCCAATGTGGGTCAGCTGCGGCCCGGGACCGTTGTTGCCGTTCTCACCGATCTGATGACAGGCCAGGCAACCGGACTGGGCGGCGACCAACTTTCCAGCCTGGAACGAGGGAAGCTGCGAGGCGGTGAGACTGGCCGGGGGCTGCATGTCGATCGAGTTCGGCGAGCCGGCGGCAGCGCCTTCGTAGGTCAGGTAGGCGATTGCCAGGATCGTGGCCAGACCTGCGGCCAGCGCGATCGGCCGGCGCTCGATCCGGCGCTCCGGGCTGCGGTCATAGAACGGCAGCATGAACAGCAGGATCATGCACAGCGTCGGGACGCCGATGGTGGCGAAGGGCGTGAACTGCGGCGGCTTGATCACCCGCAGGACTTCGAACAGGAAGAAGAAGTACCACTCGGGCCGCGGCACATAGGTGGTCGTCGTCGGGTCGGCCTTGGGCCCGATCTCCGCTCCGAACGTCAGGGTCAGCAGGATGATCACGATCATCACGATGACCGCCATCGCGGCGTCCTTCGCGACGATGTAGGGGAAGAACGGCTTGCCTTCGTTCTTCAGGACCGAGTACTCGCGGAGATATGCCTCCTTCTGGGCCTGGTTCATCTCGGTCGGTCTCCGCCGTGGGTGCGGTTCGTCGTCATGAGGGCGACCACCTAGACCTCGGCTCGCTCAGGCTGCAGGTCAGCCTTTGGATCCGGGTCGGGCTCGGACTTCAGCCACGGAGGGGCGGAGATTCCGAGCTTGGTCACCAGATACAGGTGCACTCCGATCAACGCCGCGATGGCCCCCGGAATCAGCAGCATGTGAATCGCGTAGAACCGTGACAGCGTCGTCGCTCCGAACTCCGGACCGGCGCGCAGGAAGTCCGACAGGTAGGGCCCGACGAACGGGCCGGTCCCGTTGATGTTGACGCCGACGATGGTGGCCCAGTAGGCACGCTGATCGAATGGCAGCAGATATCCGGTGAACCCCATGGTGATGGTCAGGATGAGCAGCACAACCCCGATGATCCAGGTGAGCTCACGCGGATACTTATAGGCGCCGAAGAAGAACACCCGCGCCATGTGCAGAAACACCAGAATGACCATCACCGAGGCCCCCCACTTGTGCATCCCGCGCACGAACTGTCCGAGGAAGGCCTGGTCGGTGATGTAGCGGATCGACTCGTAGGCGCCGCCGGTGGCATCGGGGCGGTAGTACATGGCCAGGAACACTCCGGTCACGGCCTGGGAGAGGAAGGCGAACATCGTCGCCGAGCCGAGCGTGTAGAACCAGTTGACCCCGCGCGGAACCTTGCGGAACAGCATCCAGCGGACTCCGCCGGACAGCGACGTGCGCTCGTCGATCCAGTCGACGACGGTGAGGCCCGCCTCGGCGGCGGCATCAGCCGGCGCGAGCTTGCCGTTGCCCGACCCGGGTCGGGCCGGCTTGGGCTGGAGGATCTTAGGAAGCGGGGGAGCGGGGAGACGCGGCATGCTGGGTGTCAGTTCTTCGGCAAGACCGAGGTCGAGAAACGCTTGGGATAGAGATACTGGCCGATCCCGTCGAGGGGCTCGCCCGGATCACGGGGGGAAAAGCGCTGCAGCTCTGAGTTGACCGAATAACGGGGCCCGAGCTCGACTAGGCCGTTACGCACACGGGTGTAGAAACGGTCCAGCGGACGCACGGGCGGTCCACCCGTCGGCATCCCGCGAAAGTCGTAGACGCCACCGTGACAGGGGCAGATGAAGCGTCCGGCGGCCGGCGTGAAACGAACCGGGCAGCCCAGGTGCATGCAACGGGAGGACAGCGCGACGTACTGGTTGTACTGGTCCTCGTGCTCGGTGTCGATCGACGGGTTGCGCGCTCGCACGTAGGCGATGGATTTGCCGACCTCCCCAACTCCAGGGACGATCGTTAGCACCTTCGTCACGTAGTTGGTGTTGGAGAAGTCCGAGGTGGCCCCGATCGGCTGCCACTGGAACGGAACCCGGCTGAACAGCGGCCCGAGCGCGAAGCCCAGGGCAGGAAGGGTGAACGCTGCGGCAGCGACTCCGCCCATCGTGTGGACCGAGGCCGTCATGAAGCGCCGGCGCGTCACGGTCTCGCCCTCGAAGGCTCCGGGCATGTCCCGGCCCTCGGTGTATTTCGGCTTTACTTTCTTATGTCTGTCGGCCACGTTTGCCTCTGCCCGGGGGCTGCTCCATTGAACGGGTCGTGAAGGGTATCGTCAACATCGAGACGACCGTCACGAGCCTTCACCCCCGGCGGTTGCGGCGAGGGCAGCCGCGCGCAGCGCCTCGGCGGCCCGTGGATCGCCAGCCCGGGCCATGGCCTTTGCGCGCTGGAGCCGTTCGGTACCCCCCCAGCCGATCGCCGCGGCGCCCGCACGCCACACGGCCGCGGCGAGCACCGGGTCGCCCAGGGCCTGCGCCTGGGCGAGAAGGGAAATCGTGTCACCGAGCTCGCCGACGGCTTCCAAATCGCCGAGCGCGGCGAGCTGGGTGAGTCCGAGCGCGTAGAGCTGGTCACCGAGCAGGAGCGCCAGGTCGGGGTCGGCGGGTCGAACCACACGTGGCTCGCCGTAGTGCAGCAGGGAGCCCTCACGGATGATCTCGAGCAGCAGCTCGTACTGCGCCTCGTTCTCACCGGCCCGGGGTCCGACCGATGCGTGCCGCGGCGGGGTCAAGCCGGGGGCACTGTCGGTGAGCTCGGCCTTATCGGCGAGCGCCTCCGCGAGCGTTCCGCCTTGCTCGGACAGGGCCTCCCGGAGGGCCAAGGCGGACAGGCTGGGCGCACCTAGGCTCACGCGATCTCCTGGAAGGCCTCGGCAGCGGCTCGGACGGTCCGCCTGATCTCCTCCTCGCCATGGGCCAGCGACGGAAACCAGGCCTCGAACTGAGACGGGGGCGGATAGACCCCGCGCGCCAGCAGCCCACGGCACCAGGCGCCGTAGGCTGCCGTGTCGCACGCCGCAGCGCCGGCGTAGTTGCTGACCGGGGTAGGCGAAAAGAACGGAGTCAGCAGCCCGGGCACGCTCTGCACCTGGAGCGGAATTTCGGCTCGCTGCGCGGCCTTCGTCAGTCCATCGGCCAGCTGGTGGGTCACCTTCGCCAGGTGCCTGTAGGCGCGCTCGTCGAGCAGCTCCAGCGTGGCTAGCCCGGCCGCCACGGCGAGTGGATTGCCGGACAGCGTCCCGGCCTGATAGACGTCGCCGGCGGGAGCAATTCGTTCCATCAGCACCGGGGGCCCGGCGTAGGCGGCCGCGGGCAGCCCGCCGCCGAGGATCTTGCCCAGGATCGTCAGGTCGGGCATCACGTCGTAGAGCTGCTGCGCGCCGCCGCGAGCGACGCGAAAGCCCGTGATCACCTCGTCGAAGATGAGCAGGGCCCCGGTCTCATCGGCCCGCCTCCGCAGGAGTTCCAAGAAGCCATCCCGCGGGGCGACGACGCCCATGTTCGCCGGAACCGGCTCGGCGAGAATCGCCGCGAGGGGATGCTGCTCGGTGGCCGTTAGCACCGCCTCGGCGTCGTTCCAGGGGACGATCACCGTTGCCTGCGCGGCGGCAGCCGGAACCCCGGGGCTGGCCGGTATTCCCTGCGTCGCCAGGCCGGAGCCGGCCTGGGCCAGTAAACCATCGACGTGGCCGTGGTAGGCGCCGGCGAACTTCAGCACGAGCTCCCGCCCGGTGGCCGCCCTCGCCAGCCGGAGAGCGCTCATCGTGGCTTCGGTGCCAGAGGAGGTCATGCGCAGCATCTGCGCCGAGGGGATCCGCTGCGCAACCTCAGCGGCCAGTTCGACCTCGCCTTCCGTCGGCGCTCCGAAGGTGGTGCCCTTCGTGGCCGCGCTCGCGACCGCATCGATGACCGCGGCGTGAGCGTGACCGGCGATCAGCGGACCCCAGGAGCCGACCCAATCTATGTACTCGTTGCCGTCGACATCAACGATCGTCGCCCCCTCGCCGCGATCGATGAAGATCGGGTCACGGCCGATCGCCCGCATCGCGCGTACGGGCGAGTTGACGCCGCCCGGCAGCAGCTCAAGTGCCCGCTGGTAGAGCTCGTGCGAGCGGGTGGTGAGCAGCGCGGAGCTCACACCCCAGCGTGCTCGCGCTCCCAGGCGCGAAATTCCCCGGTGAAATACAGCAGGCGGATCTTCTTGAACTCGGTCGAGGAGTAGAGCGTCGCCCGATCGGAGATCCCGGTCTCGGCCGCGATCGTGTCAAGGATCGCATCGCACTCCTCCTTGGAGCGCCCGTGCGCCATCGTGAACACGGAATAGGGCCAGTCCCGGTAGGTCGGACGCTGGTAGCAGTGGGAAATCCCGCGATAGGAGGCCATCTGGGCGCCGAGCTCGAGGATCCGCTCGTCGGGCACTTTCCAGACCCCCATGCCGTTGGCGCTGAATCCGGCGCGACGGTGAAACAGGATCGCTGCCACACGCCGCAACAACCGGCGCTCCTGCATGCCCTGCAGATGGGCGAGCAGCTGCTCCTGGGGCATCTCCAGGGCCCGCGCCGCGGGTGCGTAGGGCTGGGGCACCACCGGGAGATCACCCTGGAGGGCCCTGATCACGCCGATGTCCAGCTCGTCATAGGGCTGGCGCTCGGTTTCGGCCGGTTCCGCAGCCTCCACCGACTTGGACAGCGCATCGGTGCCTCCCTCCATCTCGAGATCCATCCTGATCTTGAACAGCTTCAGGGTCGGCAGCTGCCGAACCGACTCCGCGCCGGCGAGCTCGGCGAGCGCGTCAAGCGTGCCCTGAAGGCCGAGCGGAGAGTCCGGCTCGGTGGCGATCGTGAACCAGATGTTGAATTCGTGATTACGGAGATAGTTGTGCGAGACCCCTGGGTGCTCGTTGATGATGTTCGCCGCGCGCCAGGGGTTCTCGGGATCGACCTTGGCCGCGACCAGCATCGAGGAATAGCCGAGCGCGCGGGTGTCGAAGATCGGGGTGACCTGACGAATGATCCGCTCTTGCAGCAGACGCGTTACCCGCGCCAGCACCTCCTCCTCGGTGATCTGCGCCTGTTCGGCCACGTGCAGGTAGGGTCGGGGCGCGATCGGAAACGAGCCCTGCATGAGGTTGAGCAGGCGCTTGTCCAGGTCGTCCAACGCGATCGCCGCCCCGTGTTTGCGGGTACGGAGTTTGGGGCCATGTTGATTCCCAGCGCTTGGAGCGGGAGGGTTGGTCCCCGCGGCCGGGCTCGGCCCTAGTGCAGCCATCGCGCGGCCTCCTTTGCGTAGTAGGTGATGATGATGTCGGCCCCGGCACGGCGGATGCTGGTCAGGGTCTCGAGCACGGCGGCCCGCTCGTCGAGATACCCAGCAGCGACCGCTGCCTTCAGCATCGAATACTCGCCGCTGACGTGGTACGCAGCAAGCGGCATTCTCGTGTCGTCTTTGATCCGACGGATCAGGTCGAGATAGGCAAGCGCGGGCTTGACCATCAGGATGTCGGCCCCCTCTTCGACGTCGAGCTGTGCCTCGCGTATCGCCTCGTCCCCGTTGGCGGGGTCCATCTGGTAGCCGCGACGGTCGCCGAAGGCCGGCGTGGAGTCGACGGCTTCTCGGAAGGGGCCGTAGAAGGCCGAGGCGAACTTGGCAGCGTAGGCGAGTATCGGCGTGTCGGTGAAGCCCTCGTCATCGAGCGCGGAACGGATCGTTCCCACCCGGCCGTCCATCATGTCGCTCGGCGCGACGAGGTCGGCGCCCGCTCGGGCCTGGGAGACCGCCGCTCGGGAGAGCAGCTCGAGCGTCGAGTCATTGTCGACCGTCCCGTCCGGGGCGACGACCCCACAATGGCCGTGGCTCGTGTATTCGCACAGGCACAGATCGGTGATCACGATCAGATCGGGGAGCGCCTCCTTGATCGCCCGGGTCGCGAGCTGGACCACCCCCTCGTCGTCCCACGCGCCCGAGCCCTCCTCATCCTTGGCCGCCGGCAGGCCGAACAGGAGCACGGCCGGGATGCCGTTTTGCGCTGCCTCAGCTGCCTCCGCGACGGCGTGGGCGATCGACAGACGATCCACGCCCGGCATCGCCGGGATCGGTTCCCGCCGGTCGATCCCGTGGGCCACGAACATCGGCAGGACAAAATCGGCCGGATCCAGGCGCGTTTCGCGGACCAGCCCGCGCAGCGCGCTGGTGGCGCGCAGTCGCCGGAGGCGGGTTTGGGGGAACGTCATAGTTCAAACGAGAATACCGGCGGGCGGGCCCCGGTCTGGCGCGCCTGGGTGGGCGGCGGCCTAAACGACGTTCCAGCGCTCGATCCGCCGCGCGGTCACCAGCCCCGCCTCGACGTACGGATCGGACGCAGCGAACTGCTCGATGTCAGCCGGACCAATGCCGCGGAAAACGATCGCCGCGCCATGCGGAGGATCACCGAGGGCGCCGGCCATGACCAGTCGGCCCGCCTCGCGTTCAGCTGCGAGTCGCCGCAGATGGGCGTCGCGGTACGGTCCGCGGCGCTCGGCCATGTTCTCGACGTAGTCGTAGAAGAGGATGTGGTGGACCGCGGCTTCGCTCACCGCGGACACCCTAACTGGGACACCGGGTACGCTCCAGTTATGGCCGACATTCAGAAGCGCGGGAGCTACACGCCTCGCCGAGCGCGCGAGCAGCGCGCCTATCGTCTGGTGGTGGCGGGCGGAGTCACCGGCACCCTCGGTGTGGTCGGACTGGTATTGGCGGCGATCGGCGTCACCAGCGCGGGCTGGCCGGTCATCGCGCTCGTGGTGGCCGCCATCTGCCTGCTGATGTTCCGCCGCACCGTCGGCCGCTGATCGCGGCGGTTACCACGCCGAGGACAGACCGGGGCGCTAGGCGAAGCGGCGCAGACCGAACCGAGCGAGGAGCCAGAAGACCGCGGTCAGCACGGCCAGGTGAACCAGTGGCCACCCGATTCCCGGGGAGGCTCCGCTGAACGCGTTGCTGACCGCCTGCAGCGCGGGGCGGAAGGGAAAAAGGAACGCGACCGCGTTGAGCACGGACTTCAGCGCTCCGGAGACTGCGTTGGCCGGGACGAGCGCGACAAAGGCGATTGGGAGCGAGAGCAGAAAGGCCAGCAGCGAGGAGGCGCTGACCTCGCGGGCGAGGGCGCCGATCGCGACCCCCAGCGCCCCGAAGGCGACGCCTCCGACGGCGAGAGCCAGCACCCAGAGCGGGAACCGGGCCCAGTCGAGGTGTACGAACAGGGACACGAACACCGACATGAGCACAGTCACCGCGCCGGCACATCCTCCGGCGAGCAAGATCTTCTCCCACAGCAACCGGCCCGGGGTGACCAGGCCGCGGACCAGGCGGGCGTAGGCGTTCTCGGAGCGCTCAATGGCCAGCATTCCGGCAGCCAGCAGCACCGTCACGAACATCAGCGAGATGATCACGGCGATCGCCGCGGCGTAGAGGTCGCTCGGCGTGGTGCGGCCCGCCAACTCGGTCTGGTCGACCGTCAGTGGGGTCCCGATCGAGCCGAGGACTGGGCTGGCGAACCCCAGCCCCTCGATGGCCAGGCTGGCGAAGCCGATTACCTGCCGAACCGCTGGCCGCAGCGACGAACCCTTCGGCAGCGAAGCCAGCGTCCCCTGCAGGATCGTCCTCGAGTTGCGCAACCCGAGCAGCGGAAAGTTCTGCCCCAGGAACTGAATGCTGCCCCCGTTGAGCACCTGCTGGAGGTCGCTGGTGGCCACCCGGAGCACCTGCTTGGACACCGCCTGCTCGACCTCGTTGAGGCGTGACTTGATCGCCTGTTCGACGAACTGGCGCTCGATCGGATCCCGCGTATTGAGATAGAGCTCCACCGTCGGCGTGCCCACGCCTGTTGTGACCAGGCTCTGGATCTGGGCCGGGATGTCTGAGGGGACGATCAGGGCTGCCAGCGCCTCGCCGTCGCGGACCTTGGCGATCGCTTCGTCGCGAGAACGTACCCGGATCGGCTGGATCGCTTGAAACAACTGGCTGGCGTACTTCGAGACGTTGATCTGCTGATTGCCGAAGGCGATCTTGCCCTTGCCCGTGGGAACCTCGCTGTAGAACGCTACCTTCGGCTTTCCCGGAGGGCTCGACAGGGCGAACCCGATCATCAGGGCGATGGCGATCGGGTACACGATCAGCAGCCCGACCAGCAACGGCGAGCGCCTGAGGATCTGAAGGTCCTTGACCAGCAGCCAACGCACCAGCTCACCGTCTTCGATTCAGTGTCCGCGCTCGTGGAGGAAGCGGACGAACGCGCCCTCGAAGTCACGCGAGCCCCCACCGACAGCCCGCTCGAGCTCCGGTGGGGTTCCGGTGAACAACAGCTCGCCGTCGACCAGGACCAGCACGCGGTCGGCGTAGCGCTCCACTTCGGCCACGTTATGGGTGGTGAAAACAACCGTGGTCCCCCGCCCCGTGAGCGCGCCGATGAACTCCCACAGCCTTTCTCGTTGGCGCGGATCCAGCGACGCTGAAGGCTCGTCAAGTAGCAGCACCGCGGGTTCGCGCAGCAAGCCGATGGCGATGTTGACCCGCTGCTGGTTGCCCCCTGAGAGCCGGCCGACCTCCTCGTCCGCGCGTTCCTCGAGGCCGGTCTGGGCCAGCATCCGCTTGACTGCGGCCTCGGGGTCGGTCAGCCGCTCGAGCCGGGCGAACAACCGTAGGTTCTCGGCCGCGGACAGCTTCGAGTAGAGGGCGGGCTGCTGAGGGACCCAACCGATCTCCCGTGAGGACCGGGTGCTCTCACCCTCGCTCGGCTCCAGGATCCCGGCCAGGATCGACAGCAGCGTGGTCTTCCCGGCGCCATTGGGCCCGATGATCGCCACCAGCTCCCCAGCGAGCAGCTCGAAGCTGACTGCGCGCAGAGCGGTCCGCGGGCCGAAGCGGCGGGTCAAGGAACGGGCGGCGATGGTCGTGCTGCTCGGGCCCGCGGGCGCGGTGGTGGACACGGCCGGAGAGGCTAGTACAAGCCCTGGTGCGAACTGCTCACTCCGCGCTGTCCGGCGGCTCTCGGGGCGAGCCGACGACGTCCGGGCTCGTGCTCACAGGCCATGACTCGAGCACCAGGTGTCGGCGGAGATAGATGATGGTCTCACGGATCACCGCCGCCACGGGCAGGGCGACCAGCGCGCCGGCGATTCCGTACAGCTGATAGCCGATCAACAGCCCGAGGATGATCAGGATCGGATTGATGCGCAGCGAGAGCCGGAACACCTGCGGCGCGACGATGTGGCCCTCGAGCTGCTGCAGGGCGACGAACAGCAGCAGCACCCAGAGAGCGGAGATCGGATCGTTGAACAGGGCGACCAGAATCGCCGGCAGGGGCCCGATGATCGGCCCGATGTAGGGAATGAACTCCATCAGCCCGTAGAAACCCCCGAAGAACAGTGCGTAGTGCTGGCCATCGGGAAAGATGCCGAGAATGCCGAACAACCACAGCGACAGAGCGGCGCTCGTGCCCATGATCAAGCTGAACAGCAGCTGACCGCGGACATAGCCGAACACCGCATGCTGGACTAGAAGCTGGAAGTCGTCCTCGGGCGTCCCGTTTCCGGGCGGCATGATCCGCCTGACCAACGCTCCGATTTCCCGCCCGTACACGAGCAGGTAGATCGAGAGCACGAGCACGAGGACCAGGTCGAAGGAGATGGTCACGATCTGCGTCAGCAGATCACGGGAGAAGGAGACGATCGCACTCGAGCGCTTGAGAATCGTCTTCTGCAACGACTGCAACGCGGTCTGGCCCTGCTGCTGAATGTGGACCTTGATCCCGTGGCTGTTTAGCCAGTTCTGCAGGTTGACGAGATCCTTGTTGGCCTGGTCGACCAGCTGCGGTACATCCTTCTGGAGGTGGCTGACCTGGGTGCTCACGGTGTTTGAGAGGAGTACGCCGACGCCTCCGAGAATCGCGAAGCCGGACAGGTAGATGAGCAAAATCGAGATCCCACGCGGAACTGCGCGGCGTTCGATCATCTTGACCAGCGGGTTTAGGATCAGCGCCACGGTGCTCGCCGCGACCAGGATCAGAAGGACCGTTCCCGCCGCCCGCGCGAGCGCCCACAGACCCAGCAGCCCGATTGGCAGCAACACGAGCTGTATCCACCGGGGGACCACCACCGGTGCCACCGGCACATTCGGAGTGGGTCGCTGGCTGGGTGTCGGCGCTTCGTCGGCCGGCGTGCGCTCGGACGCGGGGTCCTCAGCGGCTGGGTCCTCAGCGGCGCGGTCCTCAGCGGCGGCGTCCTCGGCCGCCATTTCCTGCGCCGCGGCGTCGGCTATTTCGTCGGGACCCTCGCCGTTGCGGGGCGGAGCGACAACCGGCTCTGATCGCCGGCGCAAGTGAAGCCTCTCAAGCATTCCAATGGAAGTATGCGGGTCGAGCAGACGTGAGCCCTGACGCCGTCAGCATCCTGTTCATCGGCGACGTCGTGGGCGGGATCGGTCGCCGGACGCTGTTGTCGCTGCTCCCCAGGCTACGAGAGCGGCTGTCGCCGACCTTTGTCGTCATCAACGGCGAGAACGCCGCCGGCGGCCTCGGGATCACCCCGAAGATCGCCGACGCCCTGTTCGCCGAAGGCGTAGACGTGATCACGCTCGGCAACCACACCTACCGACATCGCGAGATCTACCCTTACCTCGACGAGCACGACAGGATCCTCAGGCCCGTCAACTACCTGCGCAGCCAGCCGGGGCACGGAACCTGCATCGTGACCCGCGGCGCCGCCCGGTTGGGGTGATCTCGGTCTCCGGGAATCTCTTCATGAACGCCGGCCGGCCGGCCTTCACCGAGATTGACGCGGCTCTGCACACGTTGAAGGGACGCGTCGATCATGTGCTCGTGGACATGCACGCCGAGGCCACCAGCGAGAAGGTGGGGATGGGATGGCACCTTGACGGGCGCGTGACCGCGGTGGTCGGGACCCACACCCACGTGCCGACTGCAGATGCCCGCGTGCTGCCAGGGGGCACGGCATATATCACCGACGTGGGGATGACCGGCCCGCGCGGCGGCGTGATCGGCGTCAAGCGCGAGCAGGCACTGGAGTCGATGATCACACGGATGCCGGTGAAGTTTGAGACCTCCACAGAGGATCCGTGGCTGAATGGGGTCCTGATCCGAGCCGGCGTGGGCATGCGCGCGGAGGCGATTGAACCGGTGCTCGAGCCGGCTCCCGGGATCAGCTAGGCGGGCGTAGGCACCGGCCAACGCCCGCGGGCGATCATGCTCCAAGCCTGCGAGAGGGAGGGTTCGGGCACTGCGCGGATGGACCAGCACGAGCGCCAGCATCACCAGCGGGAAGAACCACGGTATGTAGAGATAGAACCAGTGGGACACGCCCAGCTGGAGGGCGATCAGGACAGCAGCTCCGAGCGCCGCGACCTCGGTGAGCCCGCGGCGCCGCGGCACGAAGGCGAGAGCCAGCGCAAGTGCTGCCGCGGCGCCTTGCAGGAGATGCTGCGCAAGGCCAAGTCCACCCCACAAACCCCACACCGAGAACGGTGAGCCCCGGCCGGACTGGTAGGAGATCGTGTCCTCCCAGAAAGCACGAAGGTCGTGATGCAGCAGCACCGGAAGCATCGCCACGCCGCCAGCCACGGCGTAGGCACCGAAGTAGGCGACCAGTGAGCGCTTGCGCGGCCAGTCGCCGGTTCCGCGCAGGAACAGGGGTCCCAGCGCCAGCGGCGCGAACTTGGTCAGGCCCGCCCACGCCGCCAGCGCTCCCCGAGCAGGGGGGGACGCGGCCACCAGCAGCGCGAGGACAATCAGCAGCGGCACCAGTGCGTCGTTGCTGTCGGACGCAAGCGCGTAGAGCGTGAAGGGATAGGCGGCCCACGCATAAGCGAGCACGATGCCGGTCGTCGGTCCTCTCACGCGCCGGCCGAGGAGGAACAGCCCCAGCAGAGTCAGCAGGTCAAAGAAGACGGCGGCGGCATGGGCAGCCGGCAGGTCGTCCCAGCGGCCGCTCCAGCCGAACACCTCGCGGAAGGGCACGTAGGCGAGATAGGTGACCGGTCCGTACGTGTCACCGTTGGCGTTGTCGTGAGGCCAGCCCCCATAGAGCGACTGGTCGTGCACGACCTTGTCAGCCCCGATCACGCCCGCATATCCGACGTCGATGACGTTGGAATCGGTCACATTGAGGCCGATCCGGAAAGCCACGAGGAAGACGATCCCCACGGCGAGCCAGGGCACGGGCACGATCAGGCGCAACGGCTCGCGGGGGCGGCCCCGGCCGAACGCGAGCAGCAGCATGCGAACGAACAGGTAAAGCAGAAACGGATATGCGAGCGGGACCGAGATCCCGATCTTGCCCTGGTTGAAGAAAGCCAGGGAGATCGAGAAAGCCAGCAGCACGGCGAGGTCCAGGTGCAGCAACGAAAGCCGCCGACGCCAGGGAAGGAACGGTAGGGCGAACAACAGACACATCGGAATCCATACGTACCAAGCGTTGACGCGGCGCCCGAAGGCGCCGCTGTACCCGCGCGCCATGGTCCACGCGATCTGAAAGCCGGTCCAGGCCTCGGTCACCTTGCCGCTGGCATCGCCGACATAGACCTGGGCGAGCTCCTTCGGTCTCGCGCCCGGCGAGAACCAGCTCACCTGCCAGCGCCCAGGCCCCTTCGTGTATTCGTAGGAGATCGCCCGAGGATGGCGACGGAGTTCGCCGACGATCTTCGGTGCTCGGGCAGCGATGCGCTTCACCTGCGCCGCGGTCAGGCGGTAGCCACGCGGGGGAGCGTCCTGAGGGAGAACGAGAACCGGCGTGTTCGGGTCAGTCTGGCCCGGCGCGGTCGTCTTGGCGCCAGCTCCGGGAGCCCAGACGACGCCACACAGAAGCGCTGTCAGCAGCGCCGCGAACGTCACCAGCCGCGCGTTTACGCGCGGAAGCTCCAAAGCTTCTGTCCGATGAAGGACAGCGGAGTCCCCGCCGCGATGGCCATCGCCTGTGCCAGGACCTTGCTCAAGCCCACACTGTCGACGAGAGCGACCAGCACGACATAGGTGAACGCGAACGTGACCAGGGAGACGGCGAAGAAGCGGGCGGCCTGGAAGATCGGGTGCTGGTGCTTGGCATCGAAAGTCCAGTGGCGGTTCAACCAGAAGTTGTTGATCACGGAGACGACGAACGCGATCACGGCCGAGACGCGGTAGTCGATGCCCAGCAGGTGCACGCATCCGGTGAACACGCTGAGGTTGACGACGTACCCGCTCGCGCCCACGGTGGCGAAGCGGATCAGCTGCAACCAGTTCTGCGTCTGCCGCACGCCGTGGCGCACGCGGACGCGGAACGGCAGTTCGACGGCCGTGGTCAGGTCTTCCGACATGTCGTGAATGTATCGACGGGATGTCGAAGCACCCTAAGTTGGCCACACGCTAACCGGCTCCTAATAGCGTGGGGAAGGGTCAGGTTCCGAAATGCTCACGGATCATCGGGGCGATGTCGCGCAACGACCACTGCGCGCGGGCGTCCCGTGAATCCGGGCCCGTGCCGCACCAGAGCAGCGCGCCTAACGAGTCCGAGCGGTGCAGCGAACCGTGGCTGCCTCCGCCGACGTGGTCTGATCCCCCCCAATCGACGAACTCATAACCCGGGGCGGCGGACAGGAGCACATCGCCGGCCGTCGGGCAGGTGAGCGACGACCAGATGCGCTCGAGCGCGTCGGGGTAGTCAAGGCTGAGGAAGCGGCCGTCCTCGACCCGTGCCGAAAGTGTGGCGAGCTCTCCGTCGAGGTTCCAGCGGCGACCGCGCAGGTCCTCGACGTCGCCACCCGGAGAGAAGCGGAGTATGCCGCCTGCGCCGCGCACGCAGGCCTCGCCGGTGCCGGCCTCGACGCGCCACATCGCCAGATCAACGCCGTCAAGCTCACCCACCACGTCAAGCGCGCGGGTGATCGTGTCAGCGCGGCGTTCCTCGTCAAGCGCGTAGATCATCGCGGAGCGCTGCGCCGGGCTCAGGGCGACTTCACCCGTGGCCGGCCGTGACCCGCCGGGCGTGGCGATGTCGAAGTCGGCGAAGGCATGATCAAGGCGGATGCGCTCCTCGACGGCAGCCTGCGAATGGTCCGAGCAGACGATCACCGCGTGGTCCTTGAGGAACGCGTCGGGCCCGCCGCCGGCGTGCATCAATCGCTCGATCTGCCGATCGGCGGCGGCGATCGACGTCACCTGAGCGTGGGGTCCGTTCTTGTGTGAGAACGCGTCGTTGTCCGGCAGCGAGAACAGCATGAAGTCGAACAGATCGTGCTCGACGAGGTACGCGCCGACGCATCCCGTGTGCTGATCACGGATGCCCGGCATCCCCAGCTGACCGCGGCAACCGGTCTTGCGACTGGCGTACAGATCCGCGTAGAACAGCTCGAGCGGCCCATCGATGGTGCGCCGGAACAGCGTTGAGGTGACGATCCGAGCCAGAGCCGACTCGTTGGCCACCTCGTGCTGGTGACGGCCCCGGTAGATCAGATAAGTCGTCCCGGCGGTTCGCACGTCGATGTCGTCGAGGGACTCGAACACGGTTTCGACGTCGTCGGAGAGGTGCTCGGCGTTCATCCGATAAACGGTGTCGGTGAGCGAGCGCAGCACGCCGAACTGCCGGCTGGCGGAGAAGCTCGAGCCGTACTCGACGTAGCGCTGCTCCTCACGGTGGTACCAGTTCATGCTTGGAATGTGATGCTGGTCGGGCCCCACGCCGGTCGTGATGCTGGCGGCGCAGACCGGGGTCACGGAAGGGAAGGCCGCGACGCAGTCGTCGACGTACACCCCCTGCTCCCGAATTCGCTCGAGGGCGGGCGCGCGCCCGGAGGCGACCGCCCGCTCGAGCATCTCCGGCTTGAGCGCGTCGATCACCACCAGCACGAGCTTCTTTGTCGTGGCGTCACTCACCGCAGGATCCGCAGGCCGGCGTACTTCTGACCGTCTCGCCGGCGGCCGCCGATCAGCAACCACAGCAGCAGTGCGAGCCCGATCACGCCGACCGGCGGCGCGATCACGGAAAGGGCCGCGAGGAGAACCCCAAGCGCCTCTGCGTAGAGGGGCACCGCCGCCGCCGCGCTGTCGTCAAGTCGCGCCCGCACCCGCCCGAATAGGGGGCGCGTGGCCAGGATCCCGACCCCGGCGCAGACCGCGCCGCCGATGAAACCAGGCCAGACCGCGTAGTGCCCGCGACCCAGCGATCCCGCGAAGAACAATGCGCCGAGGACTACCGACGTGGCCCCCAGAAGGAGCGCGCCCGGCCCGGCCTCGACCCGGCGGGCGGAGAGGCGCCGCTCGGCCAGCGCCAGCACGACGGCCAGTGCCGCCAGGGCGAGCAGAAAAGGTCCGCCCTGCAGGAAAGAATAATCCGTGTGGCTGAAATGGATCTCGACGTTTCCGGCCGCGAAGCCGCCGGCTACGAGGGCGGGCAGGAAGGGGCGAATTCCTACCGCTGCCGCGATGCCGATCCCCTGGAAGATGTCGAAGACGAGGTGCATCGTGCTGTACCGTGAGGGAGCGTGACGATAGTGCAGAGACGCCGATGAGCCGCGGCTCCGGTGGTGACGGCCCCGTAACCGGGAGCCGGCGGCGAAGATCTACGGCTCGTGACATCGAACGATACGCGGGCCTGTTCGCCGAGCGGACGAAGGTGATGAAGTCTTCGGCGATGCGGGACCTGATGGCGCTGACCGAGCGCCAGGACGTGATCTCGTTGGCCGGAGGCCTGCCTGACACGTCCACATTCCCGCCCGACTCGTACGCGTCCCTGATGCGGACGGTGGCAGCGGAGTCCTGCGCGCGCGCGCTGCAGTACGGGCCGACGGAAGGCCTGTCGCTCGTCAAGCGCTGCGTCGCCCAGGTCATGGGGGCCGAGGGGATGGAGGTCGAGCCCGACGAGGTGCTGGTCACGACCGGTGGCCAGCAGGTGATCGATCTGGTCTGCAAGACCCTGGTCGACCCGGGAGATGTGGTGGTGTGCGAGGCGCCCACCTACCCGGGAGCCGTCCCGACGTTCTGCGCTTACCAGGCCGACGTCGTCCAAGTGACCATGGATCGCGATGGAATCCGCATTGATGAACTGGAGGCGACGCTGGCCGAGCTCGAACGCAGCGGCCGGCGCCCGAAGTTCATCTACACCGTGCCCAACTTCCACAACCCCGCTGGGGTGACGATGTCGCTCGAGCGCCGGCGCGAGCTCGTGCGCATCGCCGGCGAGCGGGAGCTGCTGATACTCGAGGACAACCCGTACGGGCTGCTGCGCTATGAGGGTGACCCGCTGCCCACGCTGTACTCGCTCGACGACGAATTCGTGATCTATGCGGGCACCTTCTCGAAGATCCTCTCCCCCGGCGTCCGCCTGGGCTGGAGCGTCGCCCCGGCGCCGGTGCTGGCCAAGATGAACAT
The DNA here is from genome assembly GCA_963828535.1 of uncultured Solirubrobacterales bacterium. Taxonomy (GTDB): domain Bacteria; phylum Actinomycetota; class Thermoleophilia; order Solirubrobacterales; family Solirubrobacteraceae; genus Palsa-465. Next base: position 137,171 of record CAWHEM010000002.1, on the reverse strand, counting down.
TGGCAAGCAGGCCTCCGATCTCTGCTCGTCCTCGATCTCGCAGTACTTCGTCAGCGCCTACTTCGATTCAGGCCCGTGGGAGGACTACGTTCGCTCGCTGATAGAGATCTATCGCCGACGGCGCGACGTGATGCTGGATGCGCTGGCCGAGCATTTCCCGCGCGAGGCGCGCTGGACCCACCCGCAAGGTGGCCTGTTCATCTGGGCCTCGCTGCCGGAGTACATCGACACCACTGACCTGCTGGCGCGAGCACTTCAGGAGCATGTCGCGTTCGTGCCCGGGCGGGCAGCCTACGTCGACGGCCGCGGGGGCTCGGCGATGCGCCTGAACTTCTCGGGCGTCAACGAGGATGAGATCCGCGAGGGAATCCGCCGGATCGGCGAGGTCGTACGAGAGCAGGTCGGCCTCTACGGCACGCTGACCGGGATGGCATCGAAGGACGCCGGGCGGCGAGCGGACGCCCCCGCGGGTGGAGAGTCGGTAAGTGTGTCAATGGTGCCCGAGCCGGACGCCGAACTGGCTAAGGTGCTGCGACTTCCGCGCAAGCGCGTCGGATGAGCGTTGTGGCAGTGCTCAAGGGCGGTAGATCCCTTGAGCGCCAGGTGTCGCTGAAGTCGGGAGCCCGGGTCCAGGATGCGCTCGAGCGCCTCGGCCACCGGGTGATCCCGATCGACGTCGACGGGGATCTTGTCCAACGCCTGAGCGACGCGCGGCCGGAGATCGTATTCGTGGCTCTGCACGGGCGCGACGGAGAGGACGGCACCGTGCAGGAGCTGCTCGAGGCGATGGGCATCCCTTACACCGGCTCCGGGGTGTCCGCATGCATCCGCGCGGCCGACAAGGTGCTGGCCAAACACGCGATGCGCGATGAAGAAATCCTCACGCCAGACTTCTTTGCCTTCAACGAGACAGCGTTCAAGGAGCTCGGGGCCGCTCAGGCCCTGCCGGCGATCGAGGGGCGTCTTCAGTTCCCGATCGTGGTCAAGCCCGCTAGCCAGGGATCAGCCCTCGGGATCAAATTCGCCCGCACGCCGGCCGACGTCCCGTCGGCCCTCGTCGCCGCGTTCTCCTATGACCGCAAGGTCCTGCTCGAGCGCTACGTCGCTGGACGCGAGTTGGCGGTCTCGGTGATCGACGAGGATGGCGTTCCGCGGGTACTCCCGATCGTTGAGGCGCTGCCCCAGGAGGAGAACTTCTACGACTTCGAGAGTCGCTACGAGATCGGGCGGACTCGTTTCGTCTGTCCGGCGGCGCTCGACGACGCCCTGGCCCAGCGTGCCGGCGAGGTGGCGCTTTCGGTCTATACGCTCCTGGGCTGCTCGGGGTTCGCCCGGATCGACCTGATGCTGGAGCATGAGACCGACCAGCTCTACGTGCTCGAAGCCAATCCGATCCCCGGACTAACCGAGACGAGTTTGCTGCCACAGGCCGCGGACGCCGCCGGGATAGGCTTTGACGACCTGATCGGCAGGATCCTCGAAGCGGGACGGAGACGATGAACAAGGCGACACAGCGAGAGTTGCTGCGGCAGTTCTTCGCTTTGCGCTCTGCGCACACCACGACGATGGCGCCGGCGGTGTTCCGCCAGCGCGCCGCTGTCTACACCGACCCCGAGCGGCTGGCCGCCGAGACGGCAGGACTGTTCCGGGACCAGCCTCTGGTGGTGGGCCTGAGCGCCGACCTACCGGCCACGGGCGACTGCCTGGCCCGCGAGGTCTCCGGGGTGCCGGTTCTGTTGATCCGCGGCGAGGACGCGGAGGTGCGGGCGTTCCTAAACATCTGCCGGCATCGCGGCGGGCGGGTGTTCACCGGCCGCGGCCGACCCGGCCGGGCGCTCAAGTGTCCCTATCACTCCTGGGCGTATGACCTCAACGGGGATCTGCTCGGCCAGCCGCTGGCTCGCGACGCGTTCGAGGAGCTCGATCGGTGCGAGTTCGGTCTCGTCCCGCTGCCCGTGGCCGAGCGCTTTGGACTGATCTTCGCGGCCGTGGGAGCGGGCGGGGAGCCCACGATCGACATCGAGTCGGTCCTCGCCGGGCTCGGTCCCGAGATCGCCGATTACGACTTTGGTTCCTGGCATTTCCTGTCGGAGCGGACCGGCCTCTTCGACGCCAACTGGAAGCTGATCCACGACACCTTCCTCGAGAGCTACCACGTCTTCTCGCTACACCGCAACACGCTGGCGCCGGACATGCTCTCGACGCCATTCGTGGGCGAGAACTTTGGTCCGCACACCCGGGGGGTTGTGGTGCGCAAGGAGGTGGCAAAGCTGCTCGAGCTTCCGGAGAGCGAGTGGGATCTGCGCGCCAACGCGTCGATCGTCTACATCCTGTTCCCGAGCGTCGCGATCAACCTCCCGATGAGTGGCCACGCTGAGCTGTGGGACATGTACCCGGAGCCCGAGGACCCGCATCGGACCCGCGTCACGGTTCGCTTCTACGCGCCGCGCGCGCCGGCGAGCGACGAGGAGCGCGCATTCTGGGACGCCAACGTCCGCTTCACAACCAAGGTGGTGTTCGAGGAGGACTTCGGCCAGCAGCAGGACATCCACCGCTCGCTGCGCTCAGGCCTGATGCCCGAGGTGGTGTACGGCCGTAACGAACCGGCGCTGATCCACCACCATCAGCAGGTCGAGCTGGCGCTCGCGGCCGCTGCGGTCAGCGACGTCCGAAGCGGTACGCCCACACCCCTCGCCCGAACGTAGCCGACCTACTCGCCCGCGAAGTCCTCCGGGGTCACGCGATCCAGGAAGTCCTTGAACTTCTCGACCACCTCTTCGGTGTCCTCCACCTCGTGCTCGAACTCGATCGCCGACTCGGCGATCACGTCATCGGCGGCGAAGATCGGGGCGCCGGAGCGGACCGCCAGTGCGAGCGCATCGCTTGGGCGGGAGTCGATCTCCATGTCGCGTCCCCCGGTGCGGAGGGTGATCGAAGCGTAGAAGGTGTTCTCACGCAGTTCGGTGACGGCCACGCGCGTGCACTCGACCTCGAGCTCGCCGAGCATGTCGGACAGAAGGTCGTGGGTCATCGGACGCGGAGTCGAGGCGCCTTGGAGTTTCATCAGGATCGCCGCCGCCTCCGGGTGGCCGATCCAGATGGGCAGGAACTTGTTGCTCTCAACGGTCTTCAGCAACACAATCGGCTGTTTGCCAACCATGTCGAAGCTCACACCGTAGATCACCATCTCCTGCAAGTCGCGCTCCTAATCGGCGGGTTTGGCAAGTATAGGCTGCCCACCAGGTGCCCTCGCGAAGCCGGCGGCGGATCCATGGCGGCTCAACTCATGGCCACCGGCGGCCGATCTCTTCACTGTGGACGCGTCCTCATATGCGCTCGTTCAGGGGATCCGATCGACCCGCGCAGCGCTATCGCTCTGGAATCGCCACCCGTGGCCGATTCTGCGTGGATGGCTGGCCGGGAGCATGCTGGCCGCGCTGACCCTGCTGGCCGTTGTGTGGCTGATCGCCACCACCACCTCGGGCCCGGGACCCGTCGGGATCCAACGCCCCCCGCTGATCGTCGGGACCTCGCGGACGTCGCACGCATCTTCATCCGCAACCTGCTGGTGCTGGCGCTCCATGCGATGGCCTGCGTCGCTGGTTTCATCGCCGGGAGTTCGCTGCCCCTCCAGGCCCGAGACCGGACCGGGCTGATGCGCACGCTCCACGAGCGAGGCGGGCGGCTGGCCATGATCTTCGTGTTCGCCGCCACCACCTTCTCACTCAGCGCCCAGGCCTACGTGCTCGGCACCAGCGTCGCGCGCGTCGCGCATGCCCTGCACACCTCGGCCGGGCTGCTGCTGGTCGGACTGCTTCCTCACGCCATGCCGGAGCTGACCGCGCTGTTCCTCCCGCTCGCGGCGTGGATCCTGGCGAGCCGGCGGGGCGAGTGGGACAAGCTTCTCGCCGCCACGCTGGTCACCGTGGCCATCTCGCTGCCGGTGCTGGTGCTGACGGCGCTATGGGAGGTCTACCTGGCGCCGCACCTGCTCCGGGGGCTCCTCGGGTACTGAGGGCCGTCTCGCTCGGGCGTCCCCGAGCGTGCTCACAAGCCGTAAGCTAACCGGTCAACGGTCGATGACAGGTAAGAAGTCAATTCGCGTGCCAGCCTCGATTCAACCCGGTGGCCGCGCGCCCGCGCCGGGACAGCTTGCGCTGGTGCAGTCATTCCTCAACTCCCACTACAGCCTCGGGGACGATCGCGGCGCGGAGCTGTGGGCCTCCCCGGACTCGCTCAAGGCGTGGCTGCGGACTTGTGACCTGATCTCCCCCGAAGCACGCGTTGGGTGGCAGGAGCTGGAACGCGCGCTGGAGATGCGAGCAGCGCTCCGGTGGCTGGCCGTCGGTGAGGACGCGTCGATCGATCGCGGGCAGCGGTTGGGCGCGCTGAACGCAGCCTGTGTTGGAGCCGGGGTCGAGTTTCGCTTTGACCGCGACGGACCGCAATTTGTGCGCGCACGCGCCGGCACCTTTTCTGATGCTGTCGGCCTGATTCTCGGCATCACCGCCGGATCGATGATCGACGGTCGGTGGGCCCGGTTGAAGATCTGTCCTGGGTTGCATTGCGCGTGGGCGTTCTACGACGGCTCGCGCAACCGCACCGGCCGATGGTGCTCGATGTCCGTGTGCGGCAGCCGGGCCAAGGCCCAGACCCACTACCGCCGCCACCGACAGGGGACCCCGTGACGGCCGGTCCGTGGCGCGCAGTACTTCCCCCGCTGAGGGCCGTGTGGCTGCTGGTGGGCCACCGGGCCCGGAATCGGCCGGGGCGCTGGCTTCTGACCGCCGTCGGGATTGCCGTGGCGAGCGCCTACGCAGGCGCGATCCTCACCGAGGCCACGATCGCCGGCGACAAGGCGGCGAGGGGGGTCTTGCGCGCACTCCCGGCGTCCGAGCGCGTCGTTCGGGTCACGACCTCAGATGCGCTCACCCCGGCGATCGAGCACGCCGCGCGTTCAGCGCTGCGCCAGCTGGGATTCTCGACACAGACCGAGGTGGTGCTGCTCAATCCCGTGCGCCTCGGTATGACCGTGGTGCGCCCAGCGGCGATCGATCCGCTCCCGCCTTGGGTCACGACCGGCATCTCAGCCCGTTGCCGACCAGGAGCGTGCCCGATGCTCTCCGTCGGCACCGCCTCGCGACTGGGTACGTTGGAGATTCCCGGGCTGCGGGTTCCCGTGGTGGCGCGGACGCAACTGGGATCAGCGGCGCCGCTCGGATTCTCGGCCGGCGCCGATGCGGCTGGTGGAGCCGGGGCAGCCGAGCCGCCGGTACTGCTCACCGGAGATGCGCGCGGGCTCGCGCGCCTGGGTGCCCTGGACGGGATCTACCGCACGCATAGCTGGTTCTCGCTGCTCTCTGCCGACACCCTGCATTCGTGGCAGCTCGCCTCGCTGCAGGCCCGCCTGGAGCGAGTCCAGGCGGAGCTGGCGCAATCGGGAGCTGACCTCACGCTGACCGCGCCCTTCGCGGCGCTGGCGGCCGCGCGCAGGGAGGCCGAGAGCGCTCCGGGGCGACTGCTGCTGCTCGGGGGCGGCGCAATCGCGGTCCTGGCCCTGTTCCTCGCCCTCGCCGCGGGAACGCTTCGCCAGGATCAGGTGGCCGAACTCGCGCGGCTGCGGGCCGCCGGTGCCCTGTCGAGCACGCTGCTCGGTTTCGTCATCGCCGAGGCCGCGTCGATCTGTGCGGTCGGCGTCCTCGCCGGCAGCGCCGTCGCGGTGGCCAGCGGTGCCGTTCTGGCCCACGCTGCCGGAGTCTCCGCCGGCGCCGCTCTGAGCCACAGCCTGCTCACGCCAAGCGGCGCCGCCGCGCTCGGGCTTGGGTGGCTGGGGGCCTCGGGGCTCGTGGTCCTCCTGCTCACCCAGCGGCGCTCCGGTCTGGCTGACGCGGCGGCCCTGGCCTCGGTCGCCGCCCTCGCGCTGGCTCTGGCCGGCGGTGGCGGCGGTGACTCGCTGACGATCCTGCTCGCCCCGCTCGCCTGTCTGGCCGGGGGGGTGCTCGTCGCTCGGGCCGGAGCTCGGCTGTCGCGGGCCGGAGAGCGGCTCAGCCGCGCTGGCCCCGCGACGGCGCGGCTCGCGTTCGTGGGCTTGGCCCGGGCTCCCCTCGTGCCGTCGCTGGCGATCGCGTTCGTGACCGTAGGCACGGCCATCGGCGGGTTTGCGTTGGCATATCGCGCGACACTCGTGCGCGGCGCCGCCGACCAGGCCGCAAACCGCGTGCCGCTAGACGCGCTCGTCGCGGCGAGCCGTGACTTCACGAGACCACTCGAGGTTGCCTCGCTGGCCAGATGGCGGGCTTTGGCCGGCGGCCCGGCGTTCGAAGTCCGGCGCACCGACGCGACCTATGTGGCCGGAGCGGCGAGCACAACCGTTCCCGCCCTCGGCGTTCCCGCGGGCGCTCTCCGCCAGATCCACGGCTGGCGGCCCGGCGACGCGTCGGTGTCGCTTGAGCAGATGTCCAGGGCGCTGGCGCCCCTCGGCCCGGCCCGGACCCCCGGTCCGATGCTCCCGTCCAGGGCGCACGCGCTGGTGGCGCGCCTGAGCGCCGGCGGGCTGGGACTGGGACTGACCGCCGATCTGCGCGGCCGCGACGGAACCCTGAGGCAGCTGACGCTCGGCGCGGCCGGCGCTCACCTGCATGCGCTCATACCGCGTGGCCGGTGGGAACTCCAAGCGCTCGAGCTCCACGAGCCGATCGGCCTGGAGATCACCGCCGGCCACCAGAACGGCGAGAACATCGCCGCCGCTACGCAATCGATCACGCCGGTCTCGATCACCGGCCTCGAGGCCGTCGGCAACCGCGGCCGCAGCCGGTGGGTGCTCTCCCTCCGGCACTGGCGAGCCCACGGAGCTGCCACCGGCCTGCGCCCCGGCCCGGTGGGCACCCCGGGCGCCGGGAGCGCGCGCTTCCGCTTTGCCACCAGCGGCGCCGCCGCGGTCCTCCGCCCAGCGCAGCCCGGGGACCTGCAGCCCATCCCGGTCCTGGTCGATCCCGTGACCGCCGCGGCCGCCGATGCGTCCGGCAACCTGGAACTGACCGTCGACGGGGCGCCTGTGGCCGCCCGGGTGGCAGCGGTCCTCAAACGCTTTCCAACCGTTCCCTCGGGGTCCGCCGGCTTCGTGGTTGCCGACGAGTCCCACCTGGCCGGCGCTCTGGATGCCTGGCTCCCCGGTCAGGGCCGCTCGGACGAGCTGTGGATCAGCTCCACCCAGCCGGCCGCATTGAGCAAGATCCTGCATCGAGCTCCGTATTCGCAGCTGGCCTCAACGATGCGCATCGATGTCGAGCGCGCTCTGCGAGCCGAGGGGGTGACTCGAGCCGTACAGGGGTCACTGGTCGCTGTGGCGGCGCTCTCAGCCCTGCTGGCGTTGATCGGCGTCCTCGTCTCGATGCTCGGTTCCGCTGAGCAGGCGCTGGTTTCTGCGGACCTCGCGGGGCAGGGCCTCGGGCCAAGCGCGCTGCGCAGCGAGTTGCGATTGCGCGCGCTGTTCACTGGCGTGGGAGGATGCCTGGCGGGGTTCGTGCTCGCGTTGGCGCTGGCGCCGCTCGCGGTGGGAGCGGTCCGCGCGGCCGCTCACGGCGGCGATCAACGACCGCCGCTGGTCGCCGTCACCCCATGGGCCGTCCTCGTGCTCTGGTGCGTGATCATGCTGGGGGCCACTCTCGTCGCGGCTTCAATCGGCACGTTGGGGCGCCGAGACGGAACGGCTGGAGGCGCATGAGCGGGCCGGCGGTTGCGCTCGAACAGGTGTTCCGTGTGCATCGCAGTGCCGAGGGCGATGCGGTGGCGCTCCAGGGGCTGACGCTGTCGGTGGCGGCCGGTGAGATGGTGTGCGTGATCGGGCCCAGCGGGGCCGGCAAGAGCACGCTGCTGCGCGTGGTGGCGGGGATCGATACACCGTCAGCCGGAGACGTGCTCGTCCTTGGTCGGGAGCTCGGGCGCCTGCCCATAAGACTGCGGGCTCGCATCCGTCGCGACCACATCGGCGTGCTCGGACAGAACTGGAGCTCGGTCCTCTCGCCCGAGCTGCCACTGCGCGATGCGGTCGCGCTGCCGCTGATGCTCCGCCGGGTCCGTGCCCGTGAAGCTCGGATGAGAGCCATGCAGCTCTTGGACTCGGCCGGATTGCGGGGGCGGGAGTCGGCGCGCGCACACGAGCTGTCGGGCGGGGAGCGTCAGCGCGCCGCGGTGTGCGTGGCGCTCGCCCACCGTCCTGCGCTCCTCCTCGCCGACGAACCGACAGGGGAGCTCGACCGCGCCAGCGCCGGGTTGGTCCGGGCCTTGATCCGTGAGCTCGCGCAGGCCGAAGGGGCGAGCGTGATCCTCGTCTCGCACGACGGAGACACGGCCACCGAGGCCAACCGCACCCTGCGGATGCGCGACGGGCGCATCGAAGCCGAGCTCGGCCGGGACGGGGAGTTTCGGCTCATCGACGCCCGCGGCTGGGTGCGCCTGCCGTCCGAGCTGCTCGGCCCGGCGGACATCGGGGATCGCGTACAGATACGGCGGGCCGAGGCGGGCTTGCTGGTGAGCAGCGGGAGTGACGGGTCGCCTCGGGTCGCGTCACCGGGATCCGCAGGACCGTCCCCGGTGCCATCAGGTGCCGGCGAATCCGAGTCAGAGTGGACCGCCGCGCGCGTCGAGCTGCGAGCCGTCGCCCGTGAGCACCGCGACGGCGCCTCGACGCGCGTGGTACTCAATCGCTTCTCCTGCGGATTCGAGCCGCGGCAGCTCACCGTTGTCACCGGACGCTCGGGCGCCGGAAAGTCGACCCTGCTGCGCCTCATTGCCGGGCTCGAGGTTCCCGACGGCGGCGAAATTCTGATCGACGGACAAACGCTTCCCGGCGCCGACGGGGAGCGCCTGGCGACACTGCGGCGGGAGCGCATCGGATACCTCTCGCAGGATCCGTTCCCGGTCGGCTTCCTCAGCGCACGCGAGAACATCATCCTGGCCCTGGCCTGGCGTGGTGTGACGCCAGCGGTTGCCGCCGTGCGCGCCGAGGCCGCCCTGACCTGGGTGGGGCTGGCCGAGCGTGCCGGCCAGCGGGTCAGCCGCCTGTCCGCTGGTGAGTCTCAGCGCGTCGCGCTCGCGCGAGCGCTCGCGTGCGCGCGAGGTCTGCTGATCCTCGACGAGCCGACGTCTCGACTCGATGAGCCGGCGGCCGTGAGGGTGGGCGAGTTGCTCGAGGTGGCGGTGCGCGGACGCGGCCACACCGTCATCGCCGCGACCCACGACGAGCAGCTGATCGCCCGCGCCGATGCGATCGTGACCCTATCCGGGTAGTGCCGCATTCGGAACCTGCTCACGACGCCGCATCTAGGTGCAGGTGTGTTTCTTCACGGCGCCTAGCGCACTCTTGGGCTCCGATTTATCAACAGCTGTTAAAACATCGAGACGGGCGCGTGCCGGGATTGTTAGAAGCTGCTTGTTTGCAGGGTTTTTGCTCGCGCGGCGGCAGGCAAGATCTTAGCGACCCGTTGTTCGATTTTCGTCGAACAAGTGTTATAATTCGATACCTATCGAACACCCGGACTATCGGAGACAGAACTGAGCAGCTTTGAAACCCACGATCGTGACGCCGCTCCGCGTGCGCGGGGCGATCGTCATGACTCAAACCAAACCACGCGCACGCCGAGCGCTTCCGCACGGACAGCGGCACGCGGTGGCAACCGACGCCAAAGCAGGCGTCAGTCTGCCCATGCGGCCGGCCGTACCGAGCATTCTGCCGAGGCCAAGGTGCGCGGCGGCGCTGAGGAGACCGTAGGCGCGGATTCGCTGGACCTGTTTCTGCGGCGCGCTCGCGCCTACCCGCTGCTGACCGCGGCGGAAGAGGTCGAGCTCACCCAGCGAATTGAGCGCGGCGACCTGGCCGCCAAGGATCGGATGATCAACTCCAACCTCCGCCTGGTCGTGTCCCAGGCGCGGCGTTACCAGGGCCATGGGCTCCCAATGGAGGACCTGGTTCAGGAGGGAATGCTGGGCCTGATTCGCGCGGTCGAGAAGTTCGACTGGCGCCGCGGATTCAAGTTCTCCACCTACGGCACGCTGTGGATTCGCCAAGCGATCCAGCGGGGCCTGCAGAACCACGGCCGGACCATCAGGGTCCCGGTCCACGTGGCGCAGCGCCAGGTCAAGGTGCGCAAGATCGAAAGCGAGCTCAACGCCAAGTTGTCCCGGGAGCCGACGGACGAGGAGATCGCGGAAGTGGCGCAGCTCTCGGTCGACGAGGTGATCGAGCTGCGCGAGATCACTCGCGGCCTGGCGAGCCTCGACCAGCCGGTCGGTGAAGAGGGCGAGACCTCGCTCGGGGATCTCCTGGCCAGCGATCGGCCTGAGCCGATCGAGGAAGTAGCCGTCGCTCAGCGAGGTGAGCAGGTGCACGCGGTGGTCGCACAGCTCCCAGAGGCCGAGCGCAACGTCATCGCGCTGCGCTTCGGACTGGCCGGCGACGAGCCCAGGACCCTCAGGCAGACAGGCACGGAACTCGGGATCCCGCTGGAGCAGGCGCGAGCGCTTGAGGAGCGGGGCCTCCGCCGTCTCGCCGACAGCTCTGAGCTCGAGGAGCTTCGCGAGGCCGCGTAGTCGGCCGAGCTATCCCCAACCGGTCGCCCCGCGTGCAGGCGGGACGGCCGGTTAAGCGGGCGGCTCGGTGACGACGGGTGGCACCGCCGCGGGAGGCTGCGAGGCACCGCTTACCGCCGCATGGTGCTCCTGCAGGATCTGCTCAGCGCTCGGGGAGCTGTGCGGGTGATGCTTGCGGCAGACGATGTAGTCCGTTCCGCTCACAGGGTGCCGCCCGATCCGCCAGCATCCTTTGGCGTGACAGTTGTGGCGACGGTAGATCGCGTAGCCCCCGCCCAGCAATGTCAGGTCAGCCAGCGGGCCGCTGATGATTGCGTACCCGTCAGGGTCATGCCAGGTCCAACGGAGCACGTCCCAGATCCCGGTGAAGACACTGGCCATCACGACGCCACGAAGCTATCTCCGTGAGCGGACGGAGGGCCGGATGGTCGGGCGTCACCACCTCACGAAGCGCCGCTCTATTTCGACGCCCCTAGCGATTCACTTCGCGATCTCGAACGCCACGTCGTCGACATAGCAGTAGGACCAGAACTCTCCCGGCTCGGTCGAGGTGACGATTGGATGCCCCACCCCCCGGGCGTGGGCAGAGGCGTGGCGGTTCGGCGAGGAGTCACAGCAGCCGATGTGACCGCAGGTACGACAGACACGTAGATGGACCCACTGGCCGCCGATCGCCACGCAGTCCTCGCAGCCGGCGACTCGCTCGGGTCTTGACACCATCACCTGGTCGAGATGACTGCAGCTGACCATGGTCGCTTTCTCCTCGTCTCGTTCGGCTCCGCACTGAACCTTGGCGGAACTGTCAAGCGCGCTTGCTGACGGTCACCGTCCCATGCATGAACGCGTGGAACTGGCAGCAGTGACGAGGGCGAGCGCCGCCATGGCGCTGCGCGGTGAGCGCGTGGTCTGGTCACAGCGCGAGTATTGCAAACGTGTTGTCCCGCATCCGGGCGTGATCCGCCCGACGACCGGCGACGTAGACAAGTCGAAACCCGGGCGCACGCACTCGGGCCTACACGAAGGAGACCCGATGACTGACTCCACCAACACGGCGGCCGAGCGGCCGACCGAAGGCGTGGTGAAGGAGCTTGCGCGCGACGACGTCGAGCGCAAGAAGTTCCTCAGAATGGCCGGTAAAACGATGGGGTCCGGCGCCGCCGCGACCGCGCTAGGCGCCTTCATTGCCGCCTGTGGCAGCAGCTCCAGCAGTTCGAGCTCCTCGTCGGCGGCCACCGGCGCCGCAAGCAGCTCGTCCGCAGCCACCAGCTCCAGTTCGAGCAGCGGCTCCGGCGACCTCGCGCATCGTCAACTACGCGTTGACGCTCGAGTACCTCGAGTCGGAGTTCTACGACAAGGTGGTGGCCAGCGGACTGTTCAGCGGCGCCAACCTGTCGGTGATCAAGATGTTCCGCACCGAGGAGCATGACCATGTCACCGCGCTGCACAAGGTGGCCATGAGCCTCGGCACCCCCGCCGCCAAGCCCAAGGGCAAATTCCCGCTCAAGGACGCCGCTTCGGTGACCAAGCTGGCCGCTGCAGTGGAGAACCTCGGTGCTGCCGCATACCTGGGCCAGGCCGGAAACATCAAGAGCAAGGAAATCCTTGCTGCGGCCCTGGCGATCCACACCGTTGAAGCACGTCACGCAGCGACGCTGAACCTGGTGCTGAAGACGTCTCCGACGCCTGACGGCGCGTTCGCGAAGCCGATGAGCATGGACGAGGTCCTGAAGGTCGTCAAGCCCTTCATCGCCTGAGCACGACACCGACCTTCCAGAGAGGAAACACACTCAAATGACAAGTATCGATATCGCCAGCCCCGAGCTGGCCGCCGTGGAGGTTCACGGCGTCACCCGCGCGAGCTTCATCCTGCGCGGCGCAATGACCGCTGGTGCCGTCTATGGGGCGGCTGCGGTCGGCCCCTATGTCGGCAATGCCCTGGGCGCCGGAGGCGGGGACATCGACATCCTCAACTTCGCGCTGACGCTCGAGTACCTCGAGACCGACTTCTACAAGGTCAAGGGCAAGGCCGTGGGTCTCAGCGGTGAGGCGCGCAGCCTGGCGTCGATGTTCGGCGACGAGGAGAGTCAGCACGTCGACGCGCTGACGAAGGCGATCAAGGCAGCCGGCGGAACGCCGGCGAAGAAGCCGAAGTTCGTCTTCCCGGTGACTGATATGACCAGCTTCCTGAAGCTCGCCTATGTCCTCGAGAACACGGGAGTAGGCGCCTACAACGGTGCCGGCCCGTCGCTCTCCAACCCTCAGTACCTGGCCGCGGCCGGTTCGATCGTCCAAGTCGAGGCGCGGCATGCCGCGGCCATCGGCCTGCTCACGAATCAGTCCGTGACTCCTGACGGCGGCTTCGACAAGCCGCTGACCAAGGCCCAGGTGCTCGCCAAGGCTGGGCCGCTGATCAAAGCCTAGTGCCGGCGACAAACGTGACGGCGCGGCCCGCCCCAGATCCTCCTCCTCGGCGGGTCGCGCCCTCACACCCCCTGCGAAGCACCCGTCCTCACGGGCCCCGGTGATCCGATCGCCGCGACGGTGCGCAGGAATGGTTACGAACTTCAATCGAACGGAGCAAACCTGATGGGACTTGACAATCCGATTCACCTCGCCTTCCTGCTGGTCATTCTGCTGCTCGTGTTCGGCGCCAAGCGCCTGCCGGAGATGGGGCGCTCGCTAGGACACGGCCTGCGTGGCTTCAAGGAGTCGATCAACGGCGACGCGGCCCCTGGCGCCGAGCTGTCTGTGGCCACGGCTGTTTCTGAGCCGGTCGTCGAGACCGCGACTGAGCACGCCCCGATTCACTCGGCCACGCCGATTCAACCCGCCGCTTAGCCCCCGCCTCGATCCGGACTGTCTGACCACACCATGCGGATGCCAAATGTGATGCGGCAGCGGATACCCGCTGCACTGCAACCCGTCGGCCATGAGGATCGCCTCAGCGTCGTGGGCCACCTGGACGAGCTGCGAACACGACTAATCGTGTCCGGACTCGCTCTGGTCGTCGCATTTGGCGTCTGCTTCTGGCAGAACCATCAGCTGCTGAAGCTGATCGACAGCCCCCTGGCCCACCAAACCCAGCAGCAGGTCCGAGACGGGCACGGCCCGCTCGGCGCCACCTACCTGGTGCAGCAGAGCGCTCGCAACGTGGCCGTCCAGCTGAACACCGTCGCCGGAGCCCTTCGCGCCGAGCGCCCCCACAGCGGGCTCGACGCAACGCTGAGCACGGTGCAAGCCCAGCTCAAGCAGGACGTAGCCAGGCTATCCGCCGCCCCTCACGGCGACCGGCCGGTAACCCTCGGGATCGGTGAACCGTTCACCACCACCCTGACAGTGTCATTCATCTTCGCGCTGATACTGGCGCTGCCGATACTGCTGCACCAGGCCTATGCGTTCCTGATGCCGGCAGTCAATCCGAGGCATCGCCGGCAGATGCTTCCGCTCACCCTCGCCGTCCCGTTCCTGTTCATCGCGGGCGTGGCCTTCGGCTACCTGGTGGTGTTACCGGCCGCAGTCAATTTCTTCCAGAACTTCAACAGCGGCCAGTTCAACGTTCTCGTCCAAGCCAGCCAGTACTACAAGTTCGCGGCCACGACGATGCTGGCGATGGGGCTCCTGTTTGAGGTCCCCGTGGCGATCATGGCCGTGACCTCCGCCGGGGTGATCACGCCCGGCCAGCTGCGCAAGAACCGTCGCTATGCGGTCGGAGCTTGCGCACTAGTGGCCGCCATCTTGCCGGGCGATGCGATCACCATGTTGCTCGAGACCGTGCCGCTGTACCTGCTGTTCGAGATCGGCGTGTTGTTCGCCTCGTTCGCGGACCGTCGGCAACGGGCACGAGACCGTCGCGAGGCCCTGGCGGCCGGAGCGGCGGCCGACCTCGGGGTCTGACACTTAAAACGTCCACTCGAGTGATCTGCACCGTGCGGTGACACGTATTGCACTTGAAGAGGCCGGACTCTAAGTAATCCACTACGGAGGTAACACGTGTCAGATCACATCAACGGCGTTTATGCGTCGATCGACGACAGCTTTAGCGGGGAATCGGCGTCTACGCGCCGTAAGTTCGTCGCCGGCGCTGCCGGAGCCATCGGCAGCCTTGGCCTACTCTCGGTTCCCGCATCGGCCATGGCCGCGAACGACGCCGCCACGATCCTCAACATCGCCGCGACCGCCGAGGTCCTGGCCACGATCGTAAACACGGTGGGCGCGCAGAAGGTCAGGTTCTCCACGGCTGTGACTCAGCGCAATGTGCTGAACGCCGCCTACCAGGAACTCGACCACTACAACGTGCTCACCCAGGCCCTCGGCGCCAAGCCGGCGACCAAGAAGATCTGGGTCCCGGACTCCTTGTTCGCCAACGAGCACAACCTGCTCACCGCACTAGTGTTCGGCGACGGCGTGTTTGTCAACGCCTATCAAATCGGAGTTACCGCGTTCGGTAACGCCGGCAAGGGTGATTTCGCTCGCTATGCCGCCGAGATCATGGGCATCGAGTCGGTCCATCGCGCGCTCGCCCTGCAGTCGCTCGGCAAGGCCGGCAACGACCAGGCGTTCGCGTCAGGGTCGACGCCGTACTTCACCAAGATCGAGAAGGCCGTAGCTCTGCTCCAGGGCGCGGGCTTTGGATTCGGCGCCAAGGGCAAGGGCCCGGGCAAGTTCTACGAGTTCGACAAGATCAAGAAGCAGACGCTGAAGCGTCCGGCGGTCCACCAGCTCAAACCTCACTGAGCTGAGCCGCGCGCAGCAATAGGTCTCCCTGGCGCGGCACGGATGCCGCGCCGGGGAGTCTGTGTGTTCGGGTCAGGTAACCGTGAGGGTGCCCTTCATCCCCGCTGCTTCGTGGCCCGGGACGGGGCAGTAGAACGTGTACGTGCCGGGCTTCAGCTTGGCCGTCACGGTCGACGTAGCGCCCTGCTGAACGACCTTGCCGTCCTTGTCGATCCCGTGCCCGGACACGGAGATGCCGTGGGGGAAGCTCGACGGATTCGACATCGTCAGTGTCACTTCTCCGGCCTTGGCCTTCAGCGTCTTGGTGTCAAAGGCGAGCTTGCCCGGGACCGCGGAGAGATGCACCGTCTGCCCGGAGCCGGAGGAAGCGCCTGGAGCCGGCGCCGACGTCGAGCTGCTGACCGATGAGGCCGCGGTGGTTGAGCTGGCCGGCGCACTGCTTGCAGTGCTACTGCTGCTGGATCCACCGCATCCAGCGACTACCAGCGCGACGCCTGTCATCAACAGGCCGATTGCCCTTCTCATGGTCGATCTCCTCATCAGGTTGTTTGATCCTCGCCGACAAGGACGCGCGGA
This sequence comes from uncultured Solirubrobacterales bacterium, assembly GCA_963828535.1. Classification (GTDB taxonomy): domain Bacteria; phylum Actinomycetota; class Thermoleophilia; order Solirubrobacterales; family Solirubrobacteraceae; genus Palsa-465. The sequence continues at coordinate 121,274 of CAWHEM010000002.1, read as the reverse complement.
GGGCACTAGTTCTTCCCGCGCGGTTCAAGCTGGGCTGACCGCCGGCAGCCTTCGCGCGCGCCGGTTGATCCGCTTCCAGGCGTCCCCATCGGACTCGACGCGCGCCGCGGCGTTGGCGACCGTCCACGAGTCCGGTTTCAGCCGCGAGTCCTCGAGCTCATCCCACCGGATCGGCATCGCCACGGGGGCGCCGGGTCTCGGCCGCACGCCGTACGGAGCCACCGCGTGCTGGGCGTAGTTGATGCGATTGACGTCGAGATATATCCGGCGCCCGCGTTCCGCCCGGTGCCACTCCAGCGTGAGTCGCTTGGGGTCTTCTTCCACCATTGCCTCGGCGAGCGTTCGTGCGTAGCGGTGGACGGTTCCGAATGACGCACCTCGTCGGAGCGGACAGACGACGTGAATCCCGCGCGAGCCGGTGACCATCGCGTGCGGTACGAGTCCGGCGTCAGTCAGGCGCGCGCCGGCCTGCCGAGCCGCGGCGCGGACCGTCGCAAACGTGACCCCGGGCGCGGGATCAAGGTCGATGATCAGGCGATCGGGCTCATCCAGCTCGTCGACCCTGGACAGCCAGACGTGTGGAGTGACGACGTTCTGACCGGCGAGATACACCAGAGTGGCAACGTTCTCGGCCAGGGCTTGGGTGAGCGATCCACCCTTCTTAGGCACCTCCGCGGTTTTGATCCAGTGGGGAAAGTGAGCCGGGATCGCCTTCATGAAGAAGCCGCGATGCTCGGTCCCCTGCGGAAACGACTCGAGTGCGAGGGGACGGCCGCGCACGTGGGGAAGCATCACCGAGCCGACTCGCTGGTAGTACTGCGCCAAATCGAGCTTGGTGATGCGCGGCGTGGCGAACAGGGCCTTGTCCGGGTGCGTGATCTCGATCTTGCGTCCGCGGGCGCTGATGATCTCACTCATCGCTCACGCACCACCTCAGATGCGGCCTTGTCCTCGCGCAGGCCGAGAAACCGCGGGTGACGCAAACGGCCGTGGCTGGTCCACTCCGTAAAGCCCACCTGGGCCACGAGCGACGGCCTGACCCACGTCACATCCCGCTCTCGGATCTCGCCGGCGTCCACGAAAGGCGCGTCAGCGACCTGGCGTTCCCGTAGCGCAACTCCGAGTTCGGCCAGGGTCTCCCGGTCGAAGCCCGTCCCCACCTTGCCCGCGTATCTGAGGCCATTGCTCTTCTCGTAGTAGCCGAGCAGCAGCGCGCCAAACTCGGTCCGGCTTCCGCGCGGCGCCGTGTAGCCGCCGATCACCAGTTCCTGCCCCTGGTCGCATTTGAACTTCAGCCAGTCCCGGGACCGGCGCTGGCCATAGGGACTGTCGGCGCGCTTGGCGATCAGGCCCTCCCAGCCGTTTCTGCACCCCTGCTCGAACAACGCTCTGCCATCTCCATTACGGTGCGGGGTCACGCGCAATGGGCCGCCGGAGGTCACGACGCGGCGGAGCAATTGTTTGCGCTTTCGCCACGGCAGCCCACGGATGTCACAGCCCTCTACCCACAGCAGGTCGAACATGTAGAAGAACACCGGCACGTAGTGTCGGCGGCGCTGAGCGAGGCGCGCGAAACTGGTCGACGAGCCATCAAAGGCCACGACTTCCCCATCGACGGCGAAGCGCTCGCAGCGCTGCGTCTCCAACGCGGCGGCGACCTCCGGATAGCGGGCGTTCATCGAGACGTCGTTGCGCGAGAGCAGGCTCGCGCCGGTGCCCGAGCGGATCGCTATGCAACGGATCCCGTCGAGCTTTCGCTCGAAGACCCAGTTCGGATCACTGAAGCGCTCCCGGGTCAACGTCGCCTTCATCGCGTCCGAGCCCCGCGGCGCGTAAGACGGCTGCAGGAGTTGACGTTCGGGCGCAGACAGCGAGTCGAGCACCGTGATCACGACCCGCCGTTCCGTCCCTCCAGCGCCACCTGCTCGACGGTTCGCCCACTCTTCACCGACCCCGGCTGGGTGCTCTGTGGGTTCCGGCGAGCATCGGCGCGCGCGTCGCGACGCTTGATCACAAGCCACTGCGGCTTCCTACCCCCCCGGGTCCGCTGCATGGTCCAGCCACCGCTGAGCTTCTGGCCTTCGAGCCAGATCTTCACGTGACCGGCAACGAGCGCCTGCGTCATCGAGCGCTCCTCGTCGAGGTTTCTGTAACTGCCCGCGTCCCACACGATCACCGCGCCCGCCCCGTACACGCCAGTACCGATCGCGCCCTCGAAGTCCGCGTACTCAAGCGAGTGGTCCTCTACTTCGACCGCGAGCCGTTTCACCCGAGGGTCGGTGGAAAGGCCTTTGGGCACAGCCCACGAGCGCAACACGCCGTCGACCTCCAGGCGAAAGTCATAGTGCAGGCTCGAGGCGGCATGTTTCTGGATCACGAAACGCCACGCAGCGGCGTGCGACGGCACCGGCACATCCGACTCGCTCATCCAAAGACCAGGGTACCGGGGGCGGCGCCAGCGTTGACCGGGCCAGCCGTCCACCGCCGCCGCAGTCCGCCGGGTGTGACAGGGTGTACCTGCTGAGGTGAGGGCTTTGGCCGAAGGCCGCGTCGCGCGTGGGGCGATCCTTGCCGGAGACACCAGTTCAGGGACCAACGGCCTGTGGACCTACCCCCACCACACCTGGCAGCAGCCCCCAGCCGGAAGCGCACTGGCGCATGTCAGCGTGCCACTGGGCGTTGACACCACTGGCGTCGGGGGCGGTGCGTTGCAAACGTGGATCAAGGCGTCCGTGCCGAGCGTCGATCTGCAGGTCACGGGCTCCGAGGTCAGGCCGGACGGACACGAGACGTTTGTGCAGGGAGGGTGGCTGCAGGCCAGCGAGCGCAAGCTTGATCCGACCAAGAGCACGCTCCTGGCGCCGGTTCCGAGTCTGCGCCGAGCGGAGTCGCACCGCTGCCCAGGGGGACATTGGACGCAGGCGACCGTCCCGCTCTACTACGAGGGTCACGTCTACCGGCGAGCATCTCGCATCCGCATCACGATCACCGCCCCGGGCGGCGACCAACCGATCTGGGCCTTCGGCAGTCTGAGCCCAGTAGGACGGGCATCCGTCTCGCTCGCCTTCTCAGCTCAGATGCCGTCGCGGCTGATCCTGCCGATCGTGCCCGGCATCCACGTCGGTGCCAGCCTACCGCCCTGCCCAGGCCTGCGCGGCGAACCATGCCGCGCTTATCACCCGTTTGTCAACCGGGGCGCCTAGATCACCTCGACCGGAGGCACGACTCCGATCACAACGTCGTTGCTCGCAGGTGATCCCAGCACAGCCTCCCGGCGCGCGACCATACTCCACTCTCCCGGGTCGCCCTGATCCCTTGGCTGATGGCCTTCAATCGAGGCGAAGCTCGGCGGCAGCCGTGGCGGGGCGCCCGGAACCCGACTTCAGCACGAATATGACGGCCGCCCCCTCCGGTGGATCAGAAGCGACGAGCATCTCCCCTGACGTGACCGCCGCGATGGCGACTTGCCCTGGACGTAGACGGCTCTTGGATGGCAGCTCGGTGACTCGGTGGCGGACGAAATCCTTGCCGCCGATCCTCAACGCGAGTTCTTCCGCAAGGCGGCTCGCCACCCGGTCGTGGTGGACCTCGGGGGATTCGATCTCGATCAGCTCCACCCCTGCAATCGTCGTCGCATCTCCGACCACGATCGCGACCGGAGAGGCGACCGCTGCAGCGACTGCCTCCCCAGCACCTCCGAGTGCCAAGGCCGACGAGGCGCTCCGCTGCCCGATCAGCACCAGGGATGGCTGGTGGGCGGCAACCGTGTTAATCACGCCTTCCACCAGCGATCCATGCACCAGCAGCGAAGGGTCGGTGTCGAGCCCCACGGCGAAACCCGCAGCACGGAGCTGTGTCAGCTCGCGCTCGCGCTCCAGTGCCTCCACCGGGGAGGAGCGCAGCATTCCACGGACCACGCCACTGTCGGGTGCCGCCACACGCGCTCCGATCGTGAAGCCGAGCGGCGCCTGAGCTGAGTCTTCCAGGGCGACGAGCACTCGCCTGCCCAGCCGCTGGTCGCCCAAGCTCGGAGCCGGCACGAGCACCTTCGTCCGGTCCACTAGCAGCGTGCCAGCAATGATCGACGCGAGGATCAGAACAAGGATCGCGTTCACGACGGACTGACCGAAGAGGCCGATGTTGAAGCCGATCACCGTAGCCGCCAGCGTCGCCGCGGCCTGGGGAATCGTCAGCCCCAGCATCAGCCCGGCTTCGGGCGTGGAGTAGCCCAACGTCAACCTGGCAATTCCCGCGGCAACCGCCTTCCCGCCGATGGCCGCAGCGATGAACAGGCCGGCGAGCTTTAGCGTCTCGCCCTGGATCATCACGTGTGGGTCCAGCAGCATCCCAACCGAGACAAGGAAAATGGGCACGAACACCGCGGCGCCGAAGAAGTCGATCCGATCCATCAACACACCTTCGTTGGGGACCAGGCGGTTCAGGCCCAGGCCGGCGAAGAACGCCCCGACGATTCCTTCGATCCCGAGGCTGTTGGCCAGCGTCGCAGCGCCGAGGAAGGCCGCGATCGCTAGAAGGTACCGTACGACGCGATCGGTTCCGATCACGCGGAACGCGAATCTCGCAATGCGCGGTAGGACGATTAGCGAGAAGATCAGCAGCGCGGCCAGCCCGAACGCGACTTGTAACGCGATCGAGACAGGCGAGCCGCCAACGAGCTGCGATCCCGAGACGCCCGCCAACACCACCAGCGCGAGGGTGTCGGTGATCACTGTGGCCCCTACCGCTGTCGCGACAGCGGGGTGAGTGGTGAGCCCGGCCTGCCGAACCGTCGGATACAGCAGCAAAGTGTGCGAGGAGAAGACGGCCCCGAGCAATAGTGCCGCCGGCGCACTCCAGTTCATCGAGAAACCCACCACAGAGCCGAGCAGCATCGGACAGGCGAACGTGATCAGCGCAAACGCGATCACCGCTCGACGATGGACCCGGAGGAGCGCAAGATCGAGCTCCACGCCCGCGACGAACATGAGGTAGAGCAGCCCGATCTGCCCGAGCTCGGGAACGGTGGTGTTTCCGGCGCCGATCAGGTTGAGGCCGTGAGGGCCGATGGCGAACCCGCCCAGCAGCAGGCCGATGATTCCCGGGACTCGCGCCCGCTGCAGCAGCGGCGGTCCGACGATCACGACGATGAACAGCACGAGAAACTCCCACGGCGGCCCCGACGGAGATTTGATCGAGATCGCCGCGAATGAGAGTGGAGATCCGCTCACGAGGCTCACCGCGTGGTACGCAAAAGTGGGATCGAAGACTCGGCGTCGGCCGCGGCGGAGCCGATCCAGACCTGGAGAAGGCGATGCAGCGTTCCGTCGGCGAGGAACGCCCGAATCGCCGAATCGACAGCCTCGACGTTGCTCGACCCCTTCGGCAGCGCGGCAGCGATCATCTCTCTCGCCGGCAACTGCGCGGCGGCCGCCAATCGGCCGCGTGAGCGCTGAGCGGTCACCACCGCCAGCGGCATGTCGAGCAACACCGCGTCGACCTTGTGACCCTGGAGCGCAGCAACCATCTCGTCGGTGTTGTCGTAGATCTTGACCGGGTCATTCGGCGCGACGGAATCGCCGATGATGCTCACGAACGTCGTTGCCCGCACTGCCCCCCACCTCAGCCCTTGGGCGCTCGCCAGGTCAGGAACAGCGGTGCCGCTTCGAACCAGGATCGTCGGTGCCGCGTCCAGGTAGGGAGTCGAAAAGTCCAGGACCTGGTTCCGCTGAGGGGTCGGCGTGACTAGGTCGAGCGCCAGATCAGCGTCACCGAGCTGCCCCGCGACGATGCGATGAAAATGCACGAGCCGGACCTTTACCGACCTCATCCCGAATCGATGGGCCAAATCCTTGGCCAATTCGTACTCGAGCCCGCCGGTAGGATGCGCCGCCGTCCCGACCCAGAACCCCGAGCTCGGAACCGCCGTGGTCGCAACTGTGAGCACGCCCGGCGTGTGGGGATGGAAGGTGCCCGCCGACGGCGATGAGACACTAGTTCCGCAGGCAGCGAGCGCGGCGGCCGCCAGCAGCGCGCACAGGAAAGACGAAGCGGCCATCCGCAAACGTTCGCCCTGGGAAAGCTGAGATGCCATCGTGTCGGTCGGAAACGTTGCGCACCTCAGACGCCTTCCCGGGCGCGTCGATTACACGTGAGGCCCCCATCCGGCGCCGGCCGATGCAGGGGTAGTGGGCGCTGGCTTGAGGTGGCATATGTAGGAGATGACCTGCACGGCGGTTTGTGCGATCGACGGGCCACCGCCATATGCCGCCGACTCGATCCGCATACCCGGCGAGTGCACGACTGATCCCGCGAGCTGCCGGCGCGTCGGATGCCGCAAAACCTGCACGGCCATCATCATGCCGCGGTCCTCGTGATTCACGACGTGGCAATGGAACACAAAACGCCCGGTGAAATCGATCGGGCGCAATCGGATAACCACCACGCTCGGCCTCGCGCATACAGGGTTTGCCGGATCGGCGGGATGAGGTCTGATGTGACACGGCGGCATTCCGACGTTGTCCATGTAATCCCCTGCTCCTGCCCTGCGACCGTCCACGCTCACAACCTGGAACGGGTTCACATGGATGTGGAACGTGTGCCACTCAACGCTGGTGTTCAGTAGTCGCCACTGCTCGACGGACCCCAGCTTCAGCGTGATCGGCGTGACCTCGTGGTTGAAAACCTGGCCATTGATCTTGAAGAAGGTGCCTCCCGCCGGGTTCGGCGCCTCGGAGAACACGATGTTGCGGTAGCGGTCGACGTGAGCCTTTCGGAGGTCGCCCCGATGGGACAGCGCTCCGCGCGGGAGTCTGACGTTAGCGACGGCCCCTGAGGAGCGAAGCGTTAGCACTGTCTGGTCTGGCGTCGGCCCACCGCCCCTGGACTTCAGGTCGGCCTTGTTGCCGCCGGGGAACTGGGCGAACGGGAGGGCCGTGAGCCGGTACGCCCCCCGGCGCGCGCCGCGTACCAGAACTTCTCGACGCGATCCCGGAGGGATCAGCAGGGTTCTCACACGTTGCATGCGAGGGAGCGTGTTGCCATCCTGCGCGAGGACCCACATCGGCTGGTTTGAAAGATTGAGCCGGACGATGCGATTGTTGTTTGCGTTGAAGATGCGCCAGCGCTGGAGCTGCCCGGGCCGGATCTTCACCGTGGGGTTGAGGGTGCCGTTGATGAACAGCGGCGTGTAGCGTTCGTTCGAGTTCGCATCCAGGATCGCGTGCCCCGGGACGCTGCATGGCTCGGTTCCGCTCGTCCGCTGGCGCGATGACAAAGCGAACGGCAACGAGCGCCCGTTACGGCCACAGAGCTCGGTGCTCTGGATCATCATCAACCGCTGCGGAATGCCGGCGAGGCGGTTATCGAGGCCGCCTTGCACGACGATCGCCCCCGACAGCCCGGCGAAGATCTGCGGGGCCACAAAACGGTGGAGATGGGGGTGGTACCAGAAGGCCCCCGGGTCGTGGTCCAGGGGAAGGGAGTAGTGGTAGGTCCGGGTCTTGCCGTGCGGAATCACGAGGAAGATGTTGTCGTGATCGGCCGTCGGCGATACGTGCAGCCCGTGCACGTGAAGGTTCGTCGGCTCTCCAGTAGCCATGTCGTTGACAACGCGCACCGTGACGCGGTCGCCAGGACATATAACCAGCGTCGGACCCGGAAAGGTCCCATCGTAGGTCTCGGTGATGTACCGGTCGCCGGCGATTTTTGCAGGGCCGGTAGCCATACGCAGCGTCGTTCGCAGCGTGCCGCGCGAGCTGAACCGCATGGCTGGCTCGGGGAAGCCGTCACGGATGACGTTCGGGAATCGCTTAGCGCAGTGAGCGTGCGAGGCGCCCGCTCGGGCGGCGCCTGCCTGCGCGCCCGCGGCGAACGGCAGCCCAAAGGTGAGGGCCCAGGCGAGCGCGAATACACCACCGCCGGCGCTCAGTACTGTGAACCGGACACGACGCGTGCCATAAACTCGGGGCCTGCGGCATGCCGAAAACAGCGTCTTTCTGCGCTTCACTCTCCCACCCCTCCCGCTTGGCGTTTCTGAACAGCCACGCGCCCTCCGGCCACGTCACCGTATCACCAATCGGAAGACAATCTCAACCCAGTCATCCCAGACCGAGCGCGGGGGGCGCGATGGTCACCACGGTAATGGCGATGCCATCTGCGAGCGGATGCTCCACCGGGTCGGTGCCGGTCTCATCAATCGCCGCCGCCCGCTCAGCGTCTCCAGGTGGGACGGGACCGTTCCTGCGTTCATGGGACTCGGTTCGCCGCGGGCTTTAGTCAAACGCCTGCGCGATTAGCGGGGCTACATCCCGACGTCACAAACCACGTGACGCTGGAGTCCACGAACGGTAGCGCGCAGAGCATCCAGCCACCGCCTTGGCCGGGCCAGCGATGGATTACCGGGGCGCCGATCGCCGACACACGAAGGATTCCCACGGGAGATCGGGGTGACGGCTTCAATTCTGTAGTCCACACCACCGGGCAACCTTGCCGCCGGCGGTACAGTGCCCCGATGGCCACCGGGGTGCGCGCGTCCTTCGTGGGAGCAAACGTTGAGCTGCCAACCGGCCTCACACTGCCTGCGGACGCCCGGCTACCGAAATCGCTGGCCGTCCGCGAGGCTCGGGTCGACGAGGATCAGGACTGGCAGCGGCAGTTCGCCAACCAGCATCTCGATCTGCGTGACGATCGCGACGTGGTCGCGTGGTTTCACTTCTGTACCGGCCACCACGTCGAGTTTCTGTACTGGGAGGCGACAGCCGGAGCGTGTCAGCACGCAATCAAGACGATCGAAGCCGGCGACGCTGGATTGGCAGCCGCCTGGATCAGGCGGATCGCCACCCTCGTGGCGGGGAGCGGCGCGCTGCTGCACTACTGCGCCGCGTTCGATCCGAGCCGCTATGACCCGTGTCTGAGGCTCTCGATGAAAGCCGAGCGAGACGATTTCGCGGGCGACATGTCCCGTGACTTCCTGGCCATGGTCTCCGTTCGCGGACGCCTGGCTGAGCTACTGGACGCGCAGGGCGCCGAATACGACGATATCCGAGGTGTACTCAGACAGGCTGACCGGTTCTGGATGCGCCACCACGGTCAGGTAATTCGGGAACTTCACCCGGGCAGCTCGCTGCTGCGCGACAAGTTGCAGCGACTCCAGAGCGAAAGCGCCGAGTTCGACCCGGAGCATTACATCTCCTCAGTCGTGCACAGCGACTCAGCAATGAACGACTACGACAGCTATTTCGGTGTGCGGCGGGTCAGCGACATGATGATCGGTGACTACTGGACGCAAGCCGTTGCGAAACTCGCCGCGGTTCACCGGGCGTTCGCCATGGACGCCGAGACCCGAACGGCGCTCATGCGTGGCGACGGGACGATGCTGGCGATCATCTCCGACAACCTGGCGCGCGAGGAGCCGAACGACGCCTGATCGATAGCGCACTTCAGGTGGCGAGAGTGTCGCTTCGGTCGAACTGGGACGGCGGCCTGCTTCCGCGTCCAAAAACCCCGCGGCGGCTCGAGGGTTAGTTAGCGGAGTTGACCCGTATCGAAAAGGTTGTGTTTTACAGGCGAAACGCTGAGTGGGCGATCCAGGACTTGAACCTGGGACCTCGTATCAGAAGCGGGCAGGTGCAGGCCGTTTGCGGGTCAGGTCACGACAAACGCCGGAACTGCGCCACTTGTTGGTTTCGGGGCAGGTGTCTGCGGGCCGGATTGCGGGCTCTGCCGCTTCCATAGCGCTGCCATAGCGCAGTCTTCGGGAACGGCGCGTGTCCGACCCGCGGATCGCATCGTAGGGTGATGCGTCTGTTTCGCGGCGCGCTCTAGCTTGCCTAACCCTGTAGGGTCGCCCGTAGTGGCGACGGGGCGGCGCCACGCGGTGAGGCCATAAACGAGGAGAGGCTCAGCTTGAAACTGATGCGCGCGCGCGTACGCCACGGCACGGACGAGGAAGGATTGCCCGCCGAGGTGCTGCCCGACCCCGCGGACGAGGCGCCGCAAGAACCGACTGGCCGCGTGCGGCGCGTCACCCCGCCCGGCATCGTCCTGCTCGTCGCCGCCGGCGGTGTCTTCACCGCCTTCGTCGACGCGACGATCGTCAACACGATCTTTCCTGAGATCCAGCGCGATTTCCAGGGTTCCTCGATCGGCGCGCTGTCGTGGATCTTCAACGCCTACAGCATCGTCGCCGCCGCGTTTCTGATCCCGGCCGGGCGCATCGCGGACGTGATTGGCCGGCGAAGGGTCTTTCGCCTCGGCATCGCGATCTTCACGCTGGGCTCGGTTCTGTGCGCTGCGGCGCCGTCGCTGAACCTGCTGATCGTCGCGCGCATCATCCAGGCGCTGGGCGGTGCCCTGCTGATCCCGACCTCTCTTGCGCTTGTTCTCGATGCCTACCCGGCGACGTCGCGGTCGCACGGAATCGCACTGTGGGGCGCGGCGGCGGCCCTCGCCTCCGGGGTCGGGCCGGCCGTCGGCGGCTCCCTCGTCGCGCTATCGGGCTGGCGGATGGCCTTTCTCGTCAACCTGCCGCTCGGCATCGCGATCTTCGTGGCCACGGGTCGTACGATCGTCGAGAGCCGCTCCCCGGGGAAGCGCGTCGTTCCAGACGTGCTCGGCAGTGGACTCCTGGCCATCTCGCTCGCCGCCCTGATTCTGGGCATTGTCAAGGCCAACGACTGGGGGATCGGGTCTGCGGGGGTGATCGTCGCCGCCGTCATCGCCGTCGTCACGCTGGTCGCCTTCGTGCGGCGCACCCGCGTTCATCGCGCGCCACTCATCGATCTCAAGCTGTTGCGCATACGGGCCTTTGCGGTATCCAACGTGCTCACTGTCCTCACCGGGGTGGCGTTTTACGCATACCTGCTGTGCAACGTCCTGTTTTTGACGACGATCTGGCATTACTCGATCCTCGACGCTGGGCTCTCGCTTACGCCCGCGCCGTTCATCGCGGCTGCGGTGTCCGGTTTGTTCGCCAAGCTCACGACGCGCTTCGGCTACCGGACAACGCTCTTCCCGGGGGCGCTTGTCTGGGGCGGCGGCGTGCTGTGGATGATCACCCAGGTCGGCTCACAACCGGCGTTTGTCTCGCAATGGCTGCCCGGCATGGCGATCCTCGGTATCGGCGCTGGGGCTGTCTTTCCGCAACTCGGCAGTGCCGCTCAGGCAGCGGCGCCCAATGCTCCCTTCGCCACGACGACCGCGCTGAACTCCGTGGCCCGCCAACTTGGCGCGGCGCTCGGGATCGCACTGCTCGTGGCGATCGTGGGCACGCCCGGGCCAACCGAGGTTCTCGGTGCCTTCCACCACGGATGGACGATGTCTGCTGTGATCTTCGCCGTGGTGGCCGTCGGTGGCCTTGCGCTCGGCGGGCTGCAATCGAACTCAGACGAGCCTGTTCTGCGCGAACGAGCAAGTCTGGTCAGGGCGCTCAAGCCCCTGACCGTCACCGCCGGCGCCGGCGCCGTCGGGCGCCTGAGCGCATTCTTCGCTGAGGCGGCGGCGCCGAGGGTAGAGACCGTCGCGGATGTCCTGTCGCGCACCGATTTCTTCGGAGCGATGCCGGCATCGCTCGTCGCGACCATCGCGGATCGCTCGAAACCTGCGACCGTGACTACGGGCCAAACCGTTTACGCCGAAGGTGACGAGGCGCGCATGATCTACGTCGTGCGCTCCGGCCGGGTTCAGGTGCTGCGCAAGGGCGATGCCGCGGGCGTGGACCTCGGGCGTGGCACGGTCCTGGGGGCCGTCACCGCCTTTGCCCGCAGCACCCACGGGGAGTCGGTGATCGCGCTGCGTGACACCGAGCTGATCGTCGTCGATCGCGACACGATCACCCAGCTCGCCGGCGGTCGCCCCGACCTGTCGATGTTGATGGTCAAGGCGGCCAACCAGCGTCTGGAGCGCGCGCCGCGCGCGCCGATCCGCCCTGAGGCGCCGGCGATCATCGCCGTCGTCCCGGTGCACGAGAGCATCCGGATCCGCGATCTCACGTCGCAGCTTTCCGACGCTTGCGGGCGACTGGGGTCGGCCGGTTTGCTCAACGGCGGCGAGCGCGTGGTCCGCGACGGCGAGTCGGTCTCCGACGTCTTTGGGCCGTTGCTGGCCGGCAGCGAGCGTGACGTCGATCGGACCCTGCTCGTGGCCAAGGCCGACGTCAACGACCCGTGGACTGACTTCTGCCTCCGGCATGCCGATCGCGTCCTTGTCGTCGCCTCTTCGGAGGTCACCGACGTGCCGGAAGGGATCGCTGCGCTTCGCGGCAGCGATCTCGTCGTGCTGGGGGAGGGCTCCGTGGCCGCCGCGCTGCTGGCGGCGCTCGACCCGCGAGCAACCCATCGCGTCAGCAAGGCCGCGGGTAGCGTCGACCGGCTCGCGCGGCGCCTTGCGGGGCGCTCGATCGGTCTTGTGCTCTCCGGTGGCGGCGCGCGCGCCTTCGCGCACATCGGGGTTCTGTCCGAGCTGCTGGCCGCGGGTATCGAGATCGATCGCGTCGGCGGCACGAGCATGGGCGCCTACATCGGAGCACTGCTGGCTAGCGGAATGTCGATGCAGGAGGTCGACGCCTGCTGTTACGACAACTGGGTGCGCAGCAATCCGATCAGCGACTACACGGTGCCGCGCGCCGGGTTCGTCCGCGGCCGAACAATGGAGGCAATGCTCAAGGAGGTGTTCGGTGAACGGCAGATTGAGGATCTCGATCGCAGCTTCTACTGTGTCTCCTCGGATCTGAGGGCTCAGGTCGCGGTCGTGCACCGGAATGGGCCTGTGTGGTCAGGCGTTATCGCGAGCATGTGCCTGCCGATCCTCGCGGCGCCGCGGGTCGTCGGCCGTCAGTTGCTGGTCGACGGGTCGCTGATGGACAACCTCCCAGTTGAGACGATGGCAGCCGCTGGGGAGGGTCCCGTGCTGGCCATCGACATCAAGCAACAGACCGAGCGGTCCCCCGCGCCGGGCAAAGACAACGGCGCCGCCGCACGCGTATCGTCGCGCCCGCCGGGTCTGATGGACACCCTCAACCGCGTCCTCTGGCTCGCCAGCGCGAACACTTCGGCGCAGGCGGCGCTCTATGCCGATCGGCTGATCGAGGTCCGTGTCGGCGCCGTGGGTCTCACAGAGTTTCATCAGATCGACACCGCCGTCCAGGCGGGCGCGGACGCAGCGCGCGAAGCGCTCGACGAGCACGGGGCCGACCTCGGCCTCATCAACGGCAACGCACCCCAAATGACAGAGACAAGGGAACACGCATGATGCAACAGATCATCTCGATGCACTCCTTCCGCGGTGGGACCGGCAAGTCCAACACGACGGCCAACCTGGCGATGCTCGCGGCCGCCGAGGGCAAGAAGGTCGCCGTCATCGATCTCGACATGCACTCACCCGGAGTTCACATCGTGCTCGGCGTCGACCAGGCCACGTTTACCAAGACACTCAACGACTACCTCGACGGCAGTTGTGAGATCGGCGACGCCGCCTACCCCGTGCCGCGCAAGTCCGGGGGCGACGGGTCGGTGCATCTCGTACCGGCAAGCATGGATGCGGGTGCCATCGCTCGCATGGTCCGTGACGGCTACGACGTCAATCGGCTCGCCGACGGGGTGCGGCGGTTGATGCAGGACCTTGAGCTGGACCTCGTGATCCTCGACACCCACCCCGGCCTAGGAGAGGAGACGCTGCTGTCGATTGCGCTCTCCGACGTCCTGATCATTTTGCTGCGTCCCGACCAGCAGGACTTCGAGGGGACGATGGTCACGGTGACGGTGGCCCGCAAGCTGCAGGTCCCGAAGATGCTGCTCGTCATCAACAAGCTGTCGCCGCTGCACGATGTCGCCGAGGTGCGCAAGATGGCGACCGATACGTACGAGTGTGTCGTTGGCGCCGCGATGGTCCACTCCGACGAGATGCTCACCCACTCCAGCAATGGCCCGTTCGTCGAGAGCTTCCCCGACCATGCGCTGACCGCCGAGTACCGCACGCTGCTCGCCGGTGTGCTCGGGAGCCCGGTGGCGTGAGCCTGCAGACGGACGAACCCCTGCACGCGGGGTCGTTGCTGAAGGGCACGGCGAGCTTGCTCAGCGCGCGGCATCTCGCCTACACCCGCGCAGCCCTTTGGATCACGGGCGTGATCACGGGGGTGCTCCTGCTGGTACTCCCTCACAGCACGGGGTTCCATGCGGGTCCCTGGATCTTCCTCAGCGTGCTAACGGCGGCGGCGGCAATCAGCGTCCTCGCCGACCGCCGGCCCAAGTCGATGACCTACTTCCGGGCGGCGTACGTGATCGGGCTGCTGGCCTTCGCGCTCGGCACGTGGGCCGCCGGGTCGCTCGGCGTCGTCCTCGCCCCGATGACGTGCCTGTTGGCGATGAACGTAGTGATCATCTTCGGCTGGTCCGAAGGCCTGATATTCAGCGCGATGTCGGGGGTCGCCTACTCGGTCGGGATCGCTGCGGGCACCGGCAGTGACGCGCTAGCGGCACGGATCCTGATTCCGTTGATCACCGGCGCGATCATCACCGTCGTCGTCGGTTCGCTACTTGACGCCATCCGGGCGCTGGCCGAGCAGCAGGCGGCGACGGCGGTCGAGAACGCCAGGCTAGCGGAGGCCGCGGAGGCCGCGGCGGCTGCGAAGGGCTCGTTCCTGGCGACCATGAGCCATGAGATCCGCACGCCGATGAATGCGGTGATCGGCATGACGGAGCTGCTCTTGCGCACTGAGCTCGACAGGGATCAGCGCGAGCTGGCGGACATGGTGCAAGGCAGCGGCGAGATGCTGCTGACGCTGATCAATGAGGTGCTGGACTTCTCGAAGATCGAGGCCGGGGAGTTCGACCTCGAGGCACGCCCACACGTGGTGCGCGATTGGATCGAGTCCGGGCTTGACCTCGTCGCCTCCCTCGCCTCGGCCAAGGGGTTGGAGCTCGTCAGCCTCGTCGAACCCGAGGTACCTGCCGCGATCGTCGGCGATGACACGCGGTTGCGTCAGGTGCTGATCAACCTGATGTCCAACGCGATCAAGTTCACCTCGACCGGCGAAGTTGTCGTCGCTATGAATGCCCAACAGCTGGCGCAGGCACCGGCCGGCGCCGAGGCCGAGGATGGGAGCGGAACCTGGCACGAGCTGCATTTGACCGTCACCGACACTGGGGTCGGTATTCCCGAGGACCGCCTGGAGGCGATCTTTACCTCCTTCAGCCAGGCCGACTCCTCCACGACGCGTGAGTTCGGCGGCACCGGCCTCGGCCTGACGATCAGCCAGCGGCTGATCGAAATGATGGGCGGGCGGATCTGGGTCGAGAGCGAGCTCGGTGTGGGCTCGACCTTCCATGCCACGTTCCCCGCTCGCGAGGCGCCGGCCCCGGAACCAGAGCACGCGACCCGTCGCCCCTCGATGGAGGATCTGGATGTGTTGATCGTCGACGACACCTACGCCAACCGTGAACTCTTGCGGCGCCTGACCGAAGCGTGGTCGATGCGTCCCGTCCTGGCCGAAAGCGCGCAGGAGGCGCTCGCCCTCATCGACTCGGGCCAGCATTTCGAACTTGCGCTGCTGGATCTGATGATGCCCGAGGTCGACGGGCTCACGCTCGCCCGCGAGATCCAGGAGCGGCGCGCCGACGACGGCCCCGTTCTGGTCCTGCTCTCGTCGCTTGTGCACCGACCTGAACCGGCGGACTCAGAGCTCTTCGCCGCCACGCTGACCAAGCCGCTGAAGGCCTCGCAGCTCTTTGACACCCTTGTCACCGTGCTCGGCGACGAGGACGACACGCCGGCCGCCGCGCGCAACCGTCACGGCGACGTGGCCCCGCCACCGAATCTGCGGACGCTGATCGTCGAGGACAACCTGATCAACCAGAAGCTTGCGATACGCGTGCTGAAGGGCTTCGGCTACGAGCCCGACGTGGTGGGCAACGGTCAGGAGGCGCTCGATCAGCTCGAGCTCGCGACCTACGACATCGTCCTGATGGACATCGAGATGCCGGTGATGGACGGCTTGGAGGCAATGCGACGTATCGTCGAGCGCTGGGGCGAGGATCGCCCGCGTCTCGTCGCCATGACCGCCAACGCCTTTGTCGCCGACCGCGACGCATGCTTCACCGCCGGCGCCGACGACTACGTCAGCAAGCCGATCCGCATCCCCGTGCTGGCCGAGGCGCTGAGCAAGTGCGAGCCGAAGCTCACGGCGGCGGATGAGCCGTCGCATGCGGCGCCGGCGCCCGAACCGACTCCCGAGCCAGAACCGGAGGCCTCCACCGAGACCATGACCAACGCAGCCACCCCGGTCGCTGGCCCCGTGCCCGACGAGGCCCCCGCAACGAACGGGACCTACGCCGCCGAACTTGACGAAGCCGCTCTCGGTCGTCTGATGGAGACCACGGGTGGCGACGCCGAGTTCGCCGCGGAGCTGATCGACGACTTCCTCGCCCAGGCCGTCGACGCTACGGGCACGCTGCTGCAAAGCACCGACGAGGACGAGATCCGCCGTACCGCGCACACCCTAAAGTCCGGAGCCGCCACGTTCGGCGCGCTCGATCTCTCCGAGCTCTGCGGGACCCTCGAAGCCGGAGTGCACGAAGGGTCCTACGATCCGGCGCTACCCCAACTGATCGCCACCGAGTTCGCGCGCATCCGCCCCGCCCTTACCTCCCAAGCAAAGGAGCTCGTCACATGAGCCTTGCCTCCGTACTCGTCGTCGATGACGACGCCATCGTCCGCAAGATGCTCACACGGCGCCTCGAGCTCGACGACTACCACGTCGTCGCCGCGCCCGGCGGGGCCGAGGCGCTCGAGACGCTTGAGCGCGAGTCCGTGGACATAGTCCTGCTCGACGTGCTGATGCCCGACATGGACGGTTATCAGGTGCTCGAGAAGATCCGCGCCTCCGAGGCCCACCGCCATCTGCCCGTCGTCGTGATCTCGGGGCTCGATGACCTCTCCAGCGCCGTGCGCTGTATCGAGCTCGGCGCGGACGATTACCTCAACAAGCCGGTCGACCCGATCCTGCTGCGCGCCCGGATGAGTTCTGGCCTCGTGCGCAAACGCCTGCACGACATGCAGCAGGACTACCTGCGCCAGGTCGGCGTGGTGGCCGGCGCCGCCGCCGCGGTGGAAGAGGGCATTTACGAGCCGGGCACCCTCGAAGACGTGTCCCAGCGCGATGACGCCCTCGGTCGGCTGGCCCGCGTCTTCTCCAAGATGGCAGTCGAGGTGCGCGCCCGCGAGGACGCTCTCGTCCATCAGGTTCAGCAGCTGAAGATCGAGATCGACAAGTCACGCACCGAGCGCGAGGTGGAGGAGATCGTCGAAACCGACTTCTTCCGCGACCTCTCAAGCCGCGCCCGTGACCTGCGCGCGCGCTGACACTGCGCCCTCTTCCACGACGATCGGGAACACCTACGAGATCCAACCAGGGGTTTCGCGAAGTGGGCCGGCTGATGGCTATTTGCGTCACGGGGCATGCTTCTATCGCGCGCCGGTTGAGCTGGTGCATCAGCGCGTGGAGCTTCACGCTTCCCGCGATGAGGTGTGGATCAGCTGGCGCGGTCAGCAGGTCGCGCACTACCGCCGGTCATATCGGCCAGGCAGCTGGTTCCCGGAGCCGCGGATGCGTCCCGAGCCACCCCCACCCCGGGTGCCGGCAGTGATCACCGTGAGCCGGATCGACGTGCCGGAGCTCACCGACTATGCACAGCTGTGCGCATGAGCCCCGCCAAGCAGCAGGCAAAGGTCGGGGAGCGGCTGCCCTATCTGCTCTCCGCGCTGAAGACCCCGAGGATCGCCGAGCGGCTCACGGTCACCGCTGAGCGCGCCCGGGAGGAGAAGTGTGGCCCTATGAGCAGTTCCTCGAGACGTTGTGCGAAGCGGAGGTGTTCGCCCGTGACGCTTCCGGCGCTCGGACCCGCACCCGCACCGCTGTGTTTCCCGCGCACAAAACGCTGGAGGACTTCGACTTAACCGCCCAACCCTCGGTTGAGCGACCGCTCGTGATGCACCTCGCGCAGCTGGCCTGGATCGAGGAGCACGCCACCGTCTGCCTGATCGGCCCACCAGGGACTGGCAAGAGCCACTTGGCGATCGCGCTCGGGATCAAAGCGTGCCAGCGCGGCTACCGGGTCACGCTCGCCACCGCCCAGCAATAGGTCTCACGCCTGGAGGAAGCCCAAGAGCGCAACACCCTCGATCAGGAGCTCAAACGCCTCGAGCGCTACCAGCTGCTGATCGTCGACGAAGTCGGCTACCTCCCGCACGAGCGCCAAGCCGCCAACCTCCTGTTCGCGCTCGTTCGCGCCGCTACGAACGAGGCTCGATCATCATCACCTCAAACTGCGGATTTGAGGCGTGGGGCCGAGATCCTCTGCGACGCGATGGTCGCCGCCGCCCTGATCGACAAGCTCGTGCACCACGCCACCATGGTCACCCTCAAAGGCAGGAGCTACCGCCTACGCGAACGCGGCACCGGCATCACCCCAGCACCCCGGCCGGCGCCGGTTTGAAAACTGACCCCCCCAGCCACGACGCGCCGACGGCATCGCGCTCCGCTCGCCTACGGCTCGCTCCACGCGAAGCCGCAACCCTCAAGTGGCCTAGCTTTCAAACGGCGCGTGGTGCACTTTTCGGTTCCTGAAACTGGCGCACTCTTCGGCTCCTGTTGACAATCCTCGATAGAACAAACACCCAGGGTTTCCGGGTCTTCTTCCTATGGGCGATCCAGGACTCGAACCTGGGACCTCGTCCTTATCAGGGATCGGCTTTGTCCACCCGGGTCCACGGGGGTCCTCGTGGAGTCACCTAGATGAGCAAGCCGTGTGGGCGTCGATGTGCCCGCGGGGCCGCATCTGCGTGTCAGTTATGTGTCGCGTACCGAAGCTGGAGTCGTGGAATCACGATTGAGCTCGACCGAACCGGGCGGCGGCAACCCCCATAGGCGCGTTTGTCGGCAAGCCGGGACGTCGGTAGCCTTCAGGCCAACAACATGCCGGCCGGTAGCTCCGGCCTTGACACGGAGAAGACTTGGCGGGAGATCTGCAGCACCAGGTGAGGCGGTGTGCTATCGCCGCGGCGTTGGCGGGCTCGGTCGTGCTGACTGGGGCGCTCACCCCGTCCGCCTGGGCGAGCTATCCGGGTCGCAACGGCAAGCTCGCCTACCGACTGGAGACCGCCGACAGCGCGACCGGCAACATCCAGTTCTCGGACATAAGCTCCATCCCGCAGGACAGCGGGGCGAACTGCACCGCCCCTGACGGTATTGGCAACGAGCCCGCGCCCTGCACCCTGGGGCGCTTCAGCTATTCGCCCGATGGCCGGCAGATCGTGGCCGAGGTGGACGGCACCAGTCTCGAGGTTCTGAACGCGAGCGGTCGGCACGTGAGCAAGCTGCCGCTGCTGACCCAGCAGGACAAAAACCCCGCCTTCGTTCCGGGCGGCAGGACGCTCGTGTTCGAGGGCACTGAGAACAAACACACGAACCTCTACGAGGTGCGGGTGAACGGAACCCACCTCACGCAGCTCACCAAGTCGGGCGGGTCCTGGCCCGCCCCCTGCGAGAACGGAAGCATCGCCTACATCGGTGACAACGGCGCACTGTACCTACGGGGGCCACACGGGCACACCAGGCTCCTGGTGGCTCATAACGCAACGAAACCCGACTGCTCCCCCAACAGCCGCTCGGTGATCTACGAGACGGCGGGCGGACAAGATCGGATCGTGCGCATTGCCGACGGTCGATCGACGAAGGTGCACGGCCAAGCGTACGACTGCCCGGTTTTCTCGCCCGACGGAAAGCGCATTGCCTCGGTTTCATCCTACAACCAGGTCCTCGTGATCACCCTGTCCGGGCGGACAGTCAGCCGCAGGTCTCCTGCCGCCGAGACAGTCTTCCTGACGACGTGGCAGCCGTTGCCTCGCCGGTGAGGCGCTATGGGCGATCCAGGACTCGAACCTGGGACCTCTTCCTTATCAGAGAAGCGCTCTAACCGACTGAGCTAATCGCCCGCGGGTGCAGGTGCGCCGATTTTAGCCTCGGCGGCGTTCCCAGCGCGGACGCTCGTGACCCAGACCCTCAGGCGGCGGCGCGGATGCGAAGCCGCCGTGCGAGCTCGAGTGCATCATCGAGTGAATCGAAGCTCACGCGAGCGCTATAGCCGGCGCGGCCCTTGATGCTCACGTCGACCTCACGTCCGAGGGCCTGCCCCAGCGCGTCGGCGATCTGCTCGATAGCCGCCTCCTGATCGGGATGCACGTTCGCGTCGCGGTTGGTGTGACGAGCACGGCGTGGACCCGAGGCCTCCGACCGAGCGCGAGCCTCGAGCTCGCGCACCGACCACGAAGCGGTCACGGCCTCACGCGCGAGGCGGCGGCGGGCAGCGTGATCCTCGGCCAGGAGCAGCGCCCGGCCGTGACCCTCGGTCAGATCGCCCCGCTCGAGCAGTTCGAGGATCTCGTCAGGGAGGTCAAGCAGGCGGATCAGATTGGAGACAGCCACCCGGCTACGGCCGACCCTCAGCCCCACGTCCTCACGCGTCAAGCCAAGCTCTTCCACGAGCGCGGCGCAAGCTCGCGCCTCGTCGACCGGGTTCAGATCCTCGCGCGCCATGTTCTCGATCAACGCCACCTGAAGTGAGTCAGCGTCGTCGTGCGGACGAACGAGGGCCGGGACCGTTGCGTGTTCCGCGAGCTTCGCGGCTCGCCACCGACGTTCGCCTGCCACCAATTCATAGCGCCCACCAACCAGTGGTCGCACGAGCACGGGTTGCAGCACCCCACGCTGACGGATCGACTCGGCCAGCGCGAGCAGGCTGTCCTCGTCAAACGACCTTCGGGGCTGTTGTGGGTTGGGTGCAATCAGCTCGACTGGGAGCTGCCGGAGGTCCTCTTGGTCCTCCTTTGGGGCGACCGAGAGAATCGCCGCCAGGCCCCGGCCCATACCCTTCTGGCGTTCAGCCACGTGCAGCCACCTCCTTGGCCAGCTCGAAGTAAGCATCCGCGCCGGCACAGTGGGGATCGTGATGTATCACCGGTTTACCAAAACTTGGTGCTTCGCCAAGCCGAACATTGCGCGGGATCACGGTATCGAACACCAGTTCGGGAAAGTGCTCGCGGACCTCCCTCTCCACGTCCTGGGCAAGCCGCGTCCGCCCGTCGTGCATCGTCAGCAGCATCCCGGCGACCGTCAGCCGAGGGTTCAGCTCACGCTGGATCAGCGAAAGCGTGTCCAGCAGGCCGGCGAGCCCTTCGAGGGCGAAATACTCGGCCTGTACCGGCACGATAACCCGGTCTGCAGCGACCAGTGCGTTAACCGTCAAGGGGCCAAGCGACGGCGGGCAGTCCAGCAGCGTGAACGCAAACCGCTCGCGCACCGGTGCCAGCGCCGTGCGAAGGCTGTCCTCGGAGCCGGCGACCCGCGGCAGCTCCACCGTGGCGCCGGCGAGGTCGGGCCCTGCCGGCGCGACCGACAGGCGCTCGATTGACGTCGGCTGGATGACCGCTTCGAGCGAGGCCTCGCCAATGAGGACGTCGTAGACCGTCACGGCGGCATCCTTGGCCAACCCGAGTCCAAGCGTCGCATTGCATTGCGGGTCGATGTCGATGAGTAGGGTCTCGTACCCCGCCTCGGCCACGCATGCGGCGAGGTTGACCGCGGTGGTCGTCTTGCCCACCCCACCCTTCTGGTTGGCGATCGCGTAGACGGTGCCCATCGCCTTCACGCTAGCGCTGGCGCCGGTCAGACGTGAGCGCCCCCGAGCCCAGCGGACGCTTACGCGCCATCCCTGGCCGGCGCGGAAAACGGCCCGGGGTCTCACCGGTCTTCCTCATCAGATGTATGTGCCGGTGCTGGGCGCCCGAATAGGGCGCTACCGGGACGATCGTGGTCACTTCGAGGCCGAGAATCGCCGCCGCGCGGCTTCCCGCGCCCTCCGCCTCGGAATCTCGCCGACCCCGCCACGCTGCCAGCGTGCCGCCGACCCGCAGCAGTGGGGCGGCGTACTCCGCGACGACATCGAGCGCCGCCAGCGCCCTGGCGGTCACGAGATCGAACTGGCCGAGCCCCTGTGACCAGGCCTCCGCGCGCGCGTGAACAGACCGGGCGTTTTCGAGCCCGCAGGCAGCGATCGCCCGATCCACGAATCCCGTCTTCCGAGCGTTGCTGTCAACCATCACGACCTCCGCTGCGGGAAGGGCGATCGCCAGCGGCAGCCCCGGGAAGCCACCGCCCGAGCCCAGGTCGGCGACCGCCTTCGCCCGGCGGACGACGCCCAGCTCGAGCGCGACCAGGGAATCGGCGATGTGGTCGTTGATCGCGCGCTCTGGTGCACGAACCGTGGTCGGTGCCAGAGGGTCGCGCTCGAGGAGGTCCAGCAAGGCGGATAAGCGATCCACCGCTCCCAGGGGAAGAGAGTAGCGGCGACTCAGCGATTGCAGGGCGGTTGGCTGGCGGCTCGCTGGGCGCGTCATGTGCTGGCCCGCCCGCGCTCGCGGGCGATGTACGCCCGGTAACGCTCGGTCATTGCCGTGAGCCGAGCGTGGGCATGACCGTCGAGTTGATCGTGAAGCTCGGCCTCGAGCAGAGGTAGAACGTCGTTGACCAGGGCTCGTCCGCGTGCCATCCACTGGAAGTAGGATCGGCCGCCGTGGTGATATGGCCCGTAGAGACGGGTGTTCGGAAAGCGTTCCATGAGCCACGCGAACAGAGCCGCGTGGCGCGTGTGCATCCGCAGGGTCACCTGCGGCTGCTTACCGTCCCCGCCGAACGATCCCTCGCCGACCAGCAACCCCACGACAACACCCCGCTCGAACTCGGTCAACGCGCGCACAGGAGGGTTGTAGCGCGTCCCCCGGCTGTTTCACCGGGAGAAGAAACGTGAAACGGGAACTGCCCGTCGGTACTAGTCGACCAGCGGGGCCACGACGAGCCGGCGGGCGGGCTCCTGGCCTTCGCTGTACGTCTCGACGTCGTGGCGGGTCTTCAGGTGCTCATGGACGACCTTCCGCTCCAGGGGGCTCATTGCCTCGAGCTCGACCGGGCGACGGTCGTGGACGGCCGTCTCTGCGGCCTGGTCGGCAGCCGCACGCAGCGCCACGGCACGGCGGTCGCGATATCCGGCTGCGTCCACCTCGACGCGCTTGCGCGCCGATGCCCCCTTGAACGCGATTCGATAGGCGAGGTGCTGGATCGCATCCAGCGTCTGGCCGCGATGGCCGATCAGCAGGCCGACGTCCGTCGCCGACGAACTGACCGGAAACCTCTTCATCGTTCTCGTGCACGTCCACGGTGGCCTCGACTCCGGTGGCCTCCACAAGCCGCTCCATAAGGTCTTGCACGCGGACCGCGCCTTCGCCGGTACCTGTCATCCGGCTACCTCCTGCGCCCCGAGCGCTTCTTCTTCTTACGCGGGGGTGGAGGCGGTGGAGCTCCGGCGCCTCCCCGGGAGCCGGCGCCGACGGAAACGGCTTCATCAGAAGTCTTGGTACGCCCCTTCAGCAAGCCGGCGAGACCGCCGAGACCCGCGCCGTTGGCAGCGGTCCTCGCCGCGCCGCCGCCCGAGCCGCCGCCCCCGCCCGCACTCGCGGTGGCTTCGGCCGCAACCGGCGGCCCGATCGGGCCGATGCGCTTGCGGACGATGTACTGCTGAAGGATCGTCCAGGAGTTGGTGGTGATCCAGTAGACGATCACGCCGGCCGGGAAGCTGATGATGAAGACCACGAAGAACAGCGGCATCAGCAGCATGATTCGACGCTGGGTCTGGTCCATGGTCGGGCTTGACATCAGCAGGCTGGAGACCAGCTGCGTGCCGACGTAGAGGACGATCAGCACGATCAATACCGCGCCGGTGGCCTTGTTGGTGAGATCGGGGACGAACAGGAAGCCCGCGCCACCGTGAGGCCCGCATGGCTTGAGGTGGGCTTTGTCGATGACATTGAGCCCGTGGACGAGGATCTTGGGCTGCAGATTCGGGCAAATATCGATCCGCAGACTCGAGCGCAGCATGTAGAACAGCGAGATGAAGACCGGCAGCTGGGCGACCAGCGGGAGGCAGGAACCGAGCGGGTTCACCTGGTTCTCCTTGTAGAACTTCATCAGCTCCTGCTGCTGGCGCTGCTTGTCCTCCTTGTACTTCGCCTGAAGCGCCTTCAGCTGCGGCTGCAGGCGCTGAAGCTTCTGCATCGAGGAGAACTGCTTCAGCGTCAAGGGAACGAGCAGCGCCCTGATCACCACGGTGAGCAGGACGATCGACCAACCCCAGGGCACGCCGACGGAGTTGTGGAAGAACTTCAGCACCGCCTCGAACACGTCGATCAGGGGCTGGAAGATGTTCGCGGTGAGGAGCATGATCAGGCGCCTGTGGCCGACGTTTGCGACTGGAACAGCCGCTGATTCTCGACGGGATCAAACCCTCCGTGGCTGAATGGATTGCAGCGCAGCAACCGCCAGCCGGCCAGAACAAGCCCGCGCAGTATGCCGAATCTGGAGATCGCCTGCGCGGCGTACTCCGAGCATGAGGGGTAGTACTTGCAGCGCGAGCCGACCAGGGGCGAGATCAGGCGCTGGTACAGCCTGATCGGCAAGACGGCGATGGATCGCAGGGCGCTCATCTAAGGTCGGTTCCGGCGCCGCGCAGCGGCCTCGGACCCCTCACCACCGACCGCCCGGGCCATTAGATCTACCAAGGCACGCCGGATCCCCGCCAAACCCTCACGCTCAGCCAGAGCCTTGGCATCGTGCCTGGCCACGACAACCGCGTCGGTCCCGGCGGGCAGGCGCTCGCTCTCGAGGGCGAACGCCTCTCGGAGCAGCCGCTTGATCCGGTTGCGCTCGACCGCTCCGCCGACCTTCCGGGAAACCGACAACCCCAACCGGGGCGTGTCGTCCTCGCCGCGCGGGAACACGTAGAGCACGAACTCGCGGCCGGCGTGGGAGCGCCCGCTGCGGAACACGCGGTCGAAGTCCGCGCTGCGCGAGAGTCTGCCCCGTCCGGGCCGCGGCCGGGAACCGGCCGAAGCGCGCATCAGACGGTGAGGCGCTTGCGGCCCTTGTCGCGCCGGCGCTTCAAGGTGAGGCGGCCCGCACGGGTGCTCATCCGGGCGCGGAACCCGTGCGTGCGTGCGCGCTTGCGCTTTTTCGGCTGGTAGGTGCGTTTCATTGTTCACGTCCCCGAGGCGGGTCGCGAGCCAGTATACGCACGGCGTGGGGGTGCTCTGGGTTGGCGACGACGGTGCGCCGCCGAACTCCTGCTGCGCCTTTTTCCCGCGCTTTGCGCCAACACCCCGACGATGCCGTCTTCGGCTCAGATACCCGCTGGTATATTCGCCGCCCCGGACAGGTTCGTCCGGTCCTCACGAATTGGTCCCCTCGACGCTCCTGGGAGGAGCCGCTTGGAGCTGCCCGCGCACCTCGAGCTCGCGTCTGCCTGGCGCGAG
Source organism: uncultured Solirubrobacterales bacterium (assembly GCA_963828535.1). Taxonomy (GTDB): domain Bacteria; phylum Actinomycetota; class Thermoleophilia; order Solirubrobacterales; family Solirubrobacteraceae; genus Palsa-465. The sequence continues at coordinate 95,867 of CAWHEM010000002.1, read as the reverse complement.
ATCAGCGCCGAACTGCGGCGCGTGGTCGGTGAGTCGACCTACGAGATCTGGCTCGCCCCGCTGGAGGTCAAGGCGTGGGACGGAGCCGTGCTGCTCCTCCAAGCGCCCCCGTCGACCCAGGCGTGGGTGGCCAAGCGCTTCGGCGGCGTCCTCGAGAGCTGCGCACGGGCCGTCGTCGGCTCAGCCGCGAAGGTCTCCTTCACCGGCGTCGGAGGCACGGGCGGCGAGGCGGGATGTCGGCCACGGGCGGGCCAGGCCACCCGCCGGCGAGAGGACGGAAGCCCGGCGAGTGGCTCAGGGCTCAATCCGCGCTACAGCTTCGACCAGTTCATCATCGGCGACGGAAACCGCCTCGCGCATGCGGCCGCGCTGGCCGTCGCCGAACTCCCCGGGCAGGCCTACAACCCGCTGTTTCTACACGCCCCCCCGGGGCTCGGAAAGACCCATCTCCTGCATGCCATCGGGAACTACGTGCTGGCCTTCGGGGGCGGTGCGACGGTTCGCTACACGACCGTCGAGGCGTTCACCAACCACTTCATCACCGCGCTGGGCACCCGGTCACTGGACCGCTTCAAACAGCGCCTACCGCGATGCGGACGTGCTGCTGATCGACGATGTCCAGTTCCTGGCCAGCAAGGCCAAGACCGAGGAGGAGTTCTTTCACACTTTCAACGCGCTCTACGAGAACGGCCGGCAGCTGGTGTTGACCTGCGACCGGCTGCCGCGTCAGCTGGTCGGCGTAGAGGAGCGCCTGCGGGAGCGCTTCGAATCCGGCCTGGTCGCCGACATCGCCCCGCCGGACTTTGCGACGCGCGTGGCGATTCTTCGCAAGCGAGCGGCCCTCGACGCGATCGGGATCTCCGACCGGTCGGTCCTCGAGCTCATCGCCGAGCGGGTCACCGACAACGTCAGGGCCCTGGAGGGCGCGCTGATCCGGATCGTCGCCCACCACTCGCTGACCAACCAACCGATCAACGTCGCGCTGGCCACGGCCGTCCTCGACGGCATGTATCCACACCCGGAAAACCGCAGCACCTCGATCGAGCGGATCCAGTCCGCCGTCGCCGGCTATTACGACGTCACCACGCTCGACCTCCAGTCTCCGAGCCGGGCCGCACGGATCTCGTGGCCACGCCAGATCGCCATCCACCTGGCGCGCGAACTCACGACCGAATCACTACAAGCCATCGGAGCCGCCTTTGGCGGGCGCAATCACGCCACGGTTCTCCATGCGTGCAAGCGCGTCTCGCAGCGCATGCTGGAGACCCCAGAGACGGCCCACGACATCCGCGAACTCACGACGAGCCTGACCCGCGGCGAAAACGACCGCAGCTGCTGACACACTGGCCTGTCCTCGTGCAGCGACAACTTCCTCGCTCATTGCGGATGAACGCGCACTTATCCACAGCTTCTATTCGCTCTATGACTTCTATCTTCCTTCTGAGGTATTCATCGTGAAGATCTCCCTCGAGCGAGACGTTCTGCTCGGACAGCTCCAGACCGTCAGCCGGGTCGCCTCGACCCGCAGCGCGATCCAGGCTCTATCCGGCGTTCAGCTCGCAGCATTCTCCGACACCTGCGAGCTTCGTGCCACCGACATGGATGTCGGCCTGCGCGTCCCGCTGGAGGCCGAGGTGACCCGGGAGGGTGTGGTTGTTCTGCCGGCACGGCTGCTCGTTGACGTGGTCCGCTCACTTCCCTCGTCAGCTGTCTCGCTCGAGCTTCGCGGCGCCGAGCAGGACGTCGAGCTGGTCTCCGGCAAGGCGACGTTTCACATCAGAACCCTACGCACCGAGGACTTCCCTCCATTTCCGGAGCCAGATCCAGACTCAGCGATCTCACTGCCGGCCGAAGCCTTTGTGTCCACCGCCCTGAAGGTTGCCGGCTCGGCATCGCGTGACGAGACCCGCCCGGTGCTGACCGGCATCCTCGTGTCGGCGTCTGACCGCGAGCTTCGCATGGTGGCCACCGACTCCTATCGCCTGAGCGTCAAGGAGACGACGCTGGACTCACCGCTCTCGTCGGGTTTTGAGGTCAACGTGCCCGCTCGCGCGTTGCAGGAGCTGGCCCGAGTGGCCGGCCATGGGGAGGAAGAACAGCTGAGCATCAGCGTGCGCCAGAACCAGGTGCTGTTCGTGATCGGCCGGGTGATCCTGTCCTCACGCCTGATCGACGGTCAGTTCCCCAACTACCGGCAGCTGCTGCCCGAGAGCTTCGAGCATGAGCTGCGGATCGCAGGCGGTGAGCTCACCGATGTCGTGCGTCGGATCAGCCTGCTGGCCCAGAAGAACGCGCCGTTGCGGCTCGCCTTCGACACGGGCGAGCTGACGGTCTCCGCCCAGACGCCGGACGTGGGTGAGGCCCGCGAATCACTGCCGGTGGCCTTCCAGGGTGAGCCCGTGGAGATCGGTTTCAATCCCGAGTTCCTGCGGGCGGGCCTGGAGGCGATCGAGGAAGGTGATGTGCTGCTGAAGCTCATCAGCCCGCTCAGGCCAGGGCTGATCGAAGCGGCGGACGAGAGCCGTTTTCAGTACCTGATCATGCCGATCAGGCTGAACGTGTAGCGGGTGCGCCGTGCGCGTGGTCGCCGTCAGCTTGCGCGACTTCCGCGGCTACGACAAGGCGCAGGCCGAGCTCGGCGGCGGGCCTGACGGTCATCTCGGGCCCCAACGGCGCCGGCAAGACGAATCTGCTCGAGGCGCTGTACTTCGGCTGCACGGGCCGCTCATGCCGGACCAACAACGAGCGCGAGGTGGTGCGCTTTGGCGCCGAGGCGACCCGGGTGGTGGTGAGCACCCTGGCTGACGACGGCCCTCACGAGCTCACCGTCGGGTTCGCCCCGGGCCAGCCAAAGCGGATGAAGGTGGACGGGGCTCCGGTGGAGCGCCTGGTCGAAGTGGAGGTCCGGCCGCTCGTCAGCGTGTTCCTGCCCGATCGACTGGAGCTGATCAAGGGGGCGCCGTCGCTGCGGCGGGCTCACCTGGACCAGTTCGTCGCGGCCATGTGGCCCGCCCGCGTGGCGACCCGCCGCGCCTACGCCCAGGCCCTGGCTCAACGGAATGCCCTGATCAGCCGGATCCGCAGCGGGCGCGGCTCACGGGACTCGCTGCTGAGCTGGGACCTGCAGCTCGCTCGGCATGGAGTCGAGTTGATGGCTGACCGCCGCCGGGGCGTCCAGGCGATCGGTCACCGTTCGGCCGCTTGGCGGCCGAGCTCGGGCTCGACGGCGATCCACAGGTCGCCTATCGACCCCGCTCACGCGCGCAGGAGGCCGCCGGCCTCGCCGCCGAGTTGGCGGAGCGGACGGACAGCGACCTCGAGCGAGGCTTCACCGGACATGGTCCGCACCGCGATGACCTGTCGACGCTCAGGGAGGGTCGGGAGCTCCGCACCTACGGCTCGCAGGGGCAGCAGCGCCTAGGTCTGCTCGCGCTGCTGCTCGCCGAGCGCGAGGCGCTGGCCGCTACGCGGGCCGCCCCGCCGTTGATGCTGCTCGACGACGTGATGAGCGAGCTCGATGGCGTCCGCCGGACCGCCTTGGTGGAGATGCTTCGATCGGGCGACGGCCAGTCGGTCATCACCACCACCGACGTCGATCACGTTCCCGGGGCCCGCGAGCCTGGCATCGTGCGGCTCGAGGTCGCATCGGGCTCCCTGTTCCAGGAGCGGCTGGCGGCAGCATGAGTCCGTCCCGCCGGGGTCCCCGCCCGATCGGACTCGCGCTCGAGCATGCCCGTGACGATTGGGCGCCGGAGACGGTGCTGGCGGTGGTCCAGCGGATGTGGCCGGAGGTCGTCGGCGCGGCGATTGCCGCCGAGGCGAGCCCAACTCGCGAGCGAGCCGGCGTCGTGACCGTGACCTGCTCGGCGTCGGTGTGGGCTCAGGAGCTGGACCTGATGGGACCGATGATCGTCGCGCGCCTGAACAGCGCGCTCGGCCGCGAGCGGATCGAGCGCCTGCGGTGTGTCGCGGTGTCCGATTCGCATCGGTGAGCAGCGTCAGCGTCGGACTTCGTGCACAAACAGGGTTCCCGCCTGTTGGCCACTCAGGCCGAGGGCCTGCACCGCCGCGCGTACGCCCGGGAAGCCGGGATGGTCATAGTCGTCGAAGACGATCAGGGCGCCGGTACGCAGCGCTGGTCTCCAGGCTTCCACCTCCGCGACCGTGTCATCACGATCGTGAGAGCTGTCGATGTAGAGGAGGTCGATTGTGACTCCGGGGGTGGGCCCGAGGATCCCGGCGCCGTCACCTGCACGACGCGGCTGCGGACCTCGGGAGCGACGAGCCGCCGGTAATGCTCTACCTCGGCCCGGGAGGCCGGGTCATAGGTCCATACGCGGCGACCCGGGCTGGCCAGAGCGAGTGACAGCGCGGTCCAGCCGGTGGCGGTGCCCAGCTCGGCCACACGGTTGCGGCCGCGAGCCAGGGAGAGCAGGACCGCGAGGTCACGCGCCCGAGTCGCTGAGGCCAGTGTGAAGTCGTCACGAGCGCGACGGGCGGCGCGCCGAGCGCGCCACTGAAACCACGCCACGGGGGCCGGCAGCGCACGCAGCGACGCGGCAAACCGGGCCTCGGCAGCGCCTCGGCGCAGCACCGATCGAGCCCGATCCGGCGTCACGTTCATGAGCGTCCGCGGCCTGGTGGGGGAGACCCGGGCGGAAGCCTGTCACAAGGGCGTTGCAAGCGGTACCGTTTTACGCACATTTGCAGGTTAATTAGCGAACGCGGCCACGGTCTTTCCGGGGGTCGCTGTGCTATTGTTCTGTACACCAGCTTTCGACGCCCCGGCGCGCCAAACCGAAGCGCGGTCCCGGGGCGTCTCGATGTCATCGGAGGATCGTTGGCTAACGACGACGGCGCTCGGCGCCCAGAGCAGCAAACAAGTTACGACGCACAGGACATCACCGTCCTCGAGGGACTCGAGGCGGTTCGCAAGCGTCCCGGCATGTACATCGGGTCCACGGGTCCGCGCGGCCTTCATCACCTCGTCTACGAGGTTGTTGACAACTCTGTTGATGAGGCGCTGGCCGGCCACTGTGACGACGTCTCGGTGGTCATCCACCCGGACAACCGAGTCACGGTCCGCGACAACGGCCGCCGGCATCCCGGTCTCGATCATGGCCAAGGAGCAGCTGCCCGCAGTCCAGGTCGTGCTGACCGTCCTCCACGCCGGCGGGAAGTTCGGCGACGGCGGCGGCTACAAGGTCTCCGGCGGCCTGCACGGCGTCGGCGTGTCGGTCGTCAACGCGCTGTCGGAGGAGCTGACGGTAGAGGTGCGTCGCGACGGTTTCCTGTGGACGCAGAAGTACGAGCGCGGCAAGCCGGTGACCGAACTGATCAAGGGCGAGCCGACCGATGAGACCGGCACGACGATCACCTTCCTGGCCGACGCCGACATCTTCGAGACGCTCGAGTTCGACTTCACCACGCTCGAGCAGCGGATGCGGGAGACCGCGTTCCTGACCGCGGGTCTGCGGATCAGGATCGACGATCTGCGCGGCGAGGGTCACCACGCCGAGTTCCGCTACGAGGGCGGGATCGTCGACTTCGTCCACTACCTGAACAAGAACAAGGAGCCGATCCACAAGAACGTCATCTCGCTCTCCGGCGAGGGCGAGGAGGGCGCGGTCGAGGTGGCGATGCAGTGGAACGCCTCCTACCAGGAGTCGGTGTTCTCGTTTGCCAACAACATCAACACGATCGAGGGCGGCTCGCATCTGTCGGGCTTCCGCTCGGCGCTCACCGGCGTGCTCAACAAGTACGCGCGCGACAAGGGCTTCCTGAAGGAGAAGGACGACAACCTGTCCGGCGAGGACGTGCGCGAAGGGCTGACCGCGGTGATCTCCGCCAAGCTCACCGATCCGCAGTTCGAGGGCCAGACCAAGACCAAGCTCGGCAACCCCGGCATGGCCGGCTTCGTCCAGTCGATCGTCAACGCGCGGCTGTCGGAATTCCTCGAGGAGAACCCCCGCGACGCCAAGGACGTGATCACCAAGGCCGTGCAGGCCGCGCAGGCCCGTCTCGCGGCGCGCAAGGCGCGCGATCTCACCCGGCGCAAGTCGGCGCTGGAGAACTCCACGCTGCCCGGCAAGCTGGCCGACTGCTCGGTCAAGGATCCGTCGCTGGCCGAGCTGTTCGTCGTCGAGGGCGACTCTGCCGGCGGCTCGGCGGTCAGCGCCCGCGACCGCAACACGCAGGCGATCCTGCCGCTGCGCGGCAAGATCCTCAACGTCGAGAAGAGCCGGATCGACAAGGTTCTGGCCAACACCGAGATCCAGGCTCTGATCACCGCGATCGGCACCGGCGTGCGGGACGAGTTCGACATCGAGAAGGCGCGCTACCACAAGGTCGTGCTGCTGACCGACGCCGACGTCGACGGCGCGCACATCCGCACCCTCGCGCTGACGCTCCTGTTCCGCGAGATGCAGCCGCTGATCGAGGCCGGCTACGTGTACATCGCCAAGCCACCGCTCTACGCGCTGCGGCAGGGCCGCAAGCACCGCTACATCGAGCGCGAGTCCGAGCTGGAGGACATCCTGCTCGGCGACAAGTTCGAGAAGATCGAGGTCTTCGATCGCTTCAACAAGCAGTTCAAGCTCACCGAAGCACGGTGGAAGCGCTTCTCGCGCCTGCTCAAGCAGTACGAGGGCTGGGCGTCGGCGCTGCAGGCTGCGCACGGACACGGGATCGTCTCGTTCCTGCAGGAGGGCCGGCTGCTCGAGGAGCAGATCACCGATGTCGACGGGCTCCTGCGCCACGTGCGCAAGGACGTCCAGAACGGCGCCCCCTACAAGACCGAGCTGCTCTCCGAGGACCCGATCGAGATCGTCGTCCGGACGATCGAGGCCAAGACCGGCCTGGCCAGCACGCATCGCGTGCGCCGCGCCGCGCTCGAGGCGAACGAGTACCAGCACCTGGCCGAGGTCCACGCGGAGCTCGAGGCGCTGGTCGGCTCGGCCCCGTTCACGGTCCGACTCGGCGACCAGCGCAGCGAGGCGGCGAACTTCGAGGAGCTGCGCGCGACGATCCTCGCCGTCGCCCAGAAGGGCGTCGACTACGTGCGCTTCAAGGGCCTCGGCGAGATGGACGCCGACGAGCTGCGCGACACCACGATGGACCCGGCGTCACGCACGCTGGTCCAGGTGACGATGGAGGACGCCGCGTCGGCGGACCAGGTCTTCTCGATGCTGATGGGAGATCAGGTGGAGCCACGCCGGGCCTTCATCGAAGAGAACGCCCGCCTCGTGACGAACCTGGACGTGTAGACAAATGTCTGCGATTGACACCATCGGCGGCGGCAACATCGAGCCTCGCGGGCTCGAGGAGGAGATGCGCTCGGCGTATCTCGACTACGCGATGTCCGTCATCGTCGGGCGCGCGCTGCCCGACGTGCGCGACGGCCTGAAGCCGGTCCACCGCCGCGTCCTCTACGTGATGAACGAGCTCGGCCTGCAGCCGGGCCGCAAGCACGTCAAGTGCGCGCAGATCGTCGGCGAGGTGATGGGCAAGTACCACCCGCACGGAGACGCCTCGATCTACGACACGCTCGTGCGGCTGGCCCAGGACTTCTCGATGCGCTACCCGCTGGTCGACGGCCACGGGAACTTCGGCAACATCGACGGCTACGGCGCCGCGGCGATGCGCTACACCGAGGCCCGGCTCGACCGGCTGGCCACCGAGATGCTCCGCGACCTCGACGCCGACACGGTCGACTTCGTGCCCACCTATGACGGCACGCGCCAGGAGCCGGTCGTGCTCCCGGTCGCGCTTCCCGAACCTGCTCGTCAACGGCTCCTCGGGAATCGCGGTCGGCATGGCGACCAACATCCCGCCGCACAACCTGCGCGAGGTGATCGGCGCGACGATCGCCTACATCGACGACCCGGAGATCGACGTCGACGGACTGATGCGCACGTCAAGGGCCCCGACTTCCCGACCGCCGGCACGATCCTCGGCCGCGAGGGCATCCGTGACGCCTACGCCACCGGCCGCGGCCGCGTCCGCGTCCAGGCCAAGGCGCACATCGAGCCGATCGGCCAGGGCAAGGAGGCGATCATCGTCACCGAGCTTCCCTACCAGGTGCGCAAGGGCGGCGACGGCGGGCTGATCCTGAAGATCCGCGATCTGGTGATCGAGAAGAAGATCCCGGAGATCTCCGACCTGCGTGACGAGTCCGATCGCCACGGCATGCGGATCGTGATCGAGCTCAAGCGCGACGCGATCCCCAAGGTCGTGCTCAACAAGCTCTTACAAGCACACGCCGATGCAGACGACCTTCGGCGTCAACATGGTCGCGCTGGTCGACAACGTCCCCCGGACGCTGTCGCTGCGCGAGGTGATCGGTCACTACGTCGACCACCAGCGCGAGGTCATCATCCGCCGCACGCAGTTCGAGCTGCGCCGCGACGAGGCGCGCGCCCATGTGCTCGAGGGCCTGCTGATCGCGCTCGAGAACCTCGACGAGGTGATCGCCCTGATCCGCAGCTCGCGTGACCCGGAGAGCCGCGCGCAAGGGGCTGGTTGACCGGTTCGAGCTGACCGTCGTCCAGGCGCAGGCGATCCTGCAGCTGACCCTCAGCCGCCTGACCGCGCTCGAGGCGGGCAAGATCCAGCAGGAGCACGCCGACCTGATCGAGCGGATCAAGGAGCTGCGGGAGATCCTCGGCGACGAGACGCGGGTCAACGCGCTGATCAAGGACGAGCTGGCCGAGATCGCCAACGCCTACGGCGACGAGCGGCGCACCGAGATCACCCACGCCGAGGGCGAGATCGACATCGAGGACCTGATCGCCGATCAGCAGATGGTGATCTCGATCACCCACTCGGGCTACATCAAGTCGCTGCCGCTGTCCACCTACCGCCAGCAGCGCCGCGGGGGCATCGGGGTGACCGGGATGGACATGAAGGACGACGACTACATCGAGCACCTCTTCGTCTCCTCCACGCACGACTACCTGCTGTTCTTCACCAACCGCGGCAAGGTCTACCGGCTCAAGGTGTACGAGCTGCCGGAGGCCTCGCGCACCGCCAAGGGGCGGGCGCTCGTCAACCTGCTGCCGCTGCGCGAAGGCGAGCGGGTGCAGTCGGTCGTGTCCACGCGGGACTTCACCGAGGGCAAGTACCTCGTCTTCGCCACCCGCAACGGCCTCGTGAAGAAGACCGAGTTCCTGGCCTACAACACGCCGATCAAGGCGGACGGCATCATCGCGATCAACATCCGCGACGACGACGAGCTGATCGCGGTTCGCCGGACCAGCGGCCACGACGACATCATCATGGTCTCCCGCTCCGGTCAGGCCTCACGCTTCACCGAGACGGTGGTCCGCTCGATGGGACGTGACACGACCGGCGTGCGCGGCATGAACGTCTCGCAGAAGAACAACTCGGTGCTGGCCATGGACGTCGCTCGCGACGACCAGGAGCTGCTCGTGGTGACCGAGAACGGCTACGGCAAGCGCACCCCGATCCCCGACTACCCGGTCAAGGGCCGCGGCACGATGGGCGTCAAGACGATCACGCTGACCGAGAACAAGGGCCAGTTGGCCGGCGCGCTGGTGGTGCGCGAGCATCAGGAGCTCGTGTTCATCTCCCAGAACGGAATGGTCCAGCGCACCTCGGTCCGCGGCATCAACCGCTACGGCCGCGCGTCCCAGGGCGTCCGGGTGATGAACATCCGCGACGACGACCAGGTCAGCGCCGTCGCGCTGGTCGTCGAGTCCGAAGCGGCCACCGCCGCCCGGGTGCTGGGCGAGGAGGACCCGGGGCTTGTCGCCGGTGAGGGTGAGGTGGGCGTAGAGGACACCGAGGCGGCCCGCCCGAGCGCTCCGTGGCCGGCGCTGGAGGCGCGAGCCCGACGACGGACGCCAGAACCCGAGGACGGAGCCTAGCGAGTCAGGGCCGCGGGCGTCGGAACCGGTTTTGTTTCGCCGCCGCTTTCGCTAATCTGACGATCACCAGAGAAAGGAGGTGGTCCGAGCTTGTCTGACATGTTTTGCGGGACCCTGGAGGTGTCCGGCCGCTAGGTCGGAGGCTGACCCCGCTTAGCGGAGTCCAAGCCGTGACACCGTCGTGATGGGAGCCGGGATTAGTCCCTCCGGCGTCGAGATCCCAGTCCGACTTTCGTCAGCAAATGTTGTTAGCGAAGGGCGCCGTGTCGACGGCGCCCTTCGTCGTTCCGAGGGCACGCTCCACGCCGGGCTTGCGCGTCCAGTCTACGCTTCACCCATGTGCCGAAACATTCGAACTCTCCACAACTTTGACCCGCCGGCCACCGACGACGAGGTCGCCGCCTCCGCGCTGCAGTACGTGCGCAAGATCAGCGGCTTCACCAAGCCCTCGCAGGCCAACGCCGAGGCCTTCGAGCACGCGGTCGCCGCCGTGGCCGAGATCTCACGGGAGCTGCTGGCCAGCCTTCAGACCAGCGCGCCGCCCAAGAACCGGGAGGCCGAGGCGGCCAAGGCGCGCGCCCGCTCCGCGCAGCGGTACGCCACGGCCTAGGCGCGCCATCCCGGCCGTGGCCACGCAGGCGCCTGCGTGGGCCTACGCGGCGGCCAGGTACTGCGCCCACGCGGTGGGGATCGTCGGGCTCGCGACCTGGATGAACACGTGGGGGCTGGGTGTGCGCGGCTGCTTGAGCAGCTGCATCCCCGCCTGGCTCGGGGAAGCGTTGCCCTTGCGCCGGTTGCAAGGTGCGCAGGAGGCGACGATGTTCTCCCAGGTCGAGGCGCCGCCCTTGGACCGGGGGACGATGTGGTCGACGGTGAGATTGGAGCGTGAACCGCAGTACTGACACGTCCAGTCGTCGCGAGCGAAGACCGCGCGCCGGGTGATCTTGCGCCGGTGAGTGTCCCGCGGAATGCGCACGTAGCTCACAAGTCGGATCACCACGGGCCGCGACATCGACCGCGTGGCCGAGTGCAGCTCCCAGTCAGCGTGCTCGAGAATCTCCGCCTTCTCCTTGAGCAGCAGCACGACCGCGCGGCGCACGGTGCAGACGTTGATCGGCTCAAACGTGGCGTTCAATACCAGCACCCGGCCAACCTCTCGCCCGCGTCGCTGGTGCTGTGGAAGCGACGCGGACCATGCTGGCGCTGGTACTGAGCTGGCCATGGCGTGGGCCGCAGTTTAGCGGGGCTCCAGGGCATAATCACCGCCATGACTGCGTTCACAGGCAGTCGCACGCAGGGGCAACGGTGTCAGGTTCAGGCGACGGGAAACGAGCCGAGCACGCGCAGGGCCTCGACGTGGCCGCGCAGGCCGTCCAGCGCTTCGGCGACGTCGGCCTCGCTATCGCGCCCCTCGAGGTCGGCGAAGAACATGTAGCGCCCGAGCCCCTGCTTGCGTGGTCGCGACTCGATCCGGGTCAGGTTGACCTGCCGAGCGGCGAACTCCGAGAGGCAGCGAACGAGCCAGCCGGGTGCCTCCGAGCCCCTCCCCCAGAACACCACCGCGGTCTTCCACGGGCCTCTCGGTGGTGCCGAATCGCCGGGGGTGCCGACCGGAGCGCCAACCTGCCCGAGCCAGACAAACCGCGTCTCGTTGTCGGGTACGTCCTCGACGCCGGCCCGCAGCACGACGCAGCCATAGAGCTCGGCCGCGAGGTGGTTGCCGAGCGCCGCCCAGGCCCCGTCGTGCTCGGCGACTGTCCGTACCGCCTCGGCCGTGGATGTCCCGATCTGCACCTGCGCGTTGGGGAGGCGGGTGCGGATGAACCGCGCGCACTGCGCGTTGGCCTGGGGATGGGAGAGGACCACCTGCACCTCGGAGAGCTCGAGCTCGGTGCGGGCGATCAGGCAATGGCGGATGGGCAGGACGACCTCGCCCAGGATGGTGACGTCCTCGGTCTCCATCGCCAGCGAGTCAAGCGTCGCGTTGACTGAGCCCTCGAGTGAGTTCTCGATCGGGACGAGCGCTCGCTCGACCGCTTGCCCATGCACGGCCATGACCGTGTCGTAGATCGTCGAGATGGGAACCAGCTCAAGCCCCGGAGCCCCCCCGGTGGCCTGGACCAGTGCCTCATGGGTGAACGTTCCCTCGGGACCGAGGTAGCCGACGCGCATGCCGGTTCTATTTGGAATCCGGCTGCGCCGAGCCCTGGGTGAGCGCTAGCGTGATCGCTTCGTTCTCCTCAGGCGAGAGCTCAAGCTCGCCTTGGCCTTGGTGAACCTGCTTGCTGTAGAGCCGCGCTTGGTCGCGGTGATGGATGGAGGAGAGGACGACCCCTGAGCGAGTCGCGTCAAGCAGCGCGATCGAAGTGGATTGGCGCCCGGACATCTCGCCATACGCGTCGTAGCGAACCAGGGCTCGGTAGGCGATCGCCCCATCCAGGCGCTGTTCGGCCAACCGCATGCGCTCGTCCAGGCGGTCGGCCGCACCCTGGACGTAGTCTGAAAGCGACTGGAACTGCGTCTGCAGCTGAGTCGCATGTTCGACCAGATCCCGCTGACCACCGCCGAGCACAGCGCGCTGATCAGCGCGGACGCGCCGCAACCGCACGGCCAACGCGACCATCGACACGAGTGAGACCAGGGCCATGCCTGCGGCCGCGATGGCGACGATTCCGGCGGTGCTGGTCAGGTCGTGCACCCGGGTAAGAATAGGCAGGTCGCGGTCGTCGCAGGCATGCGACCGCAGCGGGTCAGGCCGCCGCCCCGTCCCGAGCTTCAGCTACTGAAAGCTCACGGGGAAGCTCACCGTGTTGTTGGAGGCGTTCTTCTCGCCCGGCACGGGCTGCACCGTCGCGGTCACCGTGTACGAGCCGGGTGGCGGCGCGGAACTCAGCGGAACGTTGCAGGTCGTCGACTGGCCGGCCGTCGTCTGCGAGACCGTGGCCTGCCCGCTGATGGTGGTACCGCTCACCGAAACCTTGCAGATGACGCTGTGCTCGGTGTTCTGACCGGTGTTGGTGAGGCTCAAGGTGAACGTCGGCGGCGGGTTTGCGGTGAGCGTGTTCGTCGATCCGGTCTGGAGCGTGGTGCCGGCGACGCTGACCGAGTCAAGCGAATGGCCGTGCAATCCGGGGGTCGGCTTACCAGCCGGGGCGGCAGCCTGGGCGCCGAGCTTGCTGGTTACGAATGACGGCTGCAGCCACTGGATATCGGGGAGGAACTGGCCGCCGTCGATCTGCACGCCGTTGCTGCCGCCGACCCCGATGCCGGCGCTGTTCAGCGCGGCGGCGATGAGCGGCGCGGTGTAGCCCTTGTAGAGCACGTCCGAGGCGTAGAAACGCGCCATGTCGCTGGCGATTGCGTTGATCGCGTCTTTGCTCGTGGAAGTTCCCAGCGCAGGCTGGATCCTCTGGGCGATGTCGGCAATCCCGTCTCGGCGCATCTGCATGGCCAGCAGCAGGTTCTGTTGCGCGGCGCGCGTCTCATCGGGGACGCTCAGAGCCTTTGCCTTGCTGAGGTCGTTGTCAGCTCTCAGTCTCGTCTGGTTGATCTGAGTCTGCAGGGCGGTCGCGCCGCCCTGGCCGGCGCCACCGGACAGCTGCTGGAACAGCTGCGCTCCGGTCTGGTTGGACTGGGCCACCAAGGAGGAGACTGCGTTGGCATAGTCCTTCAGGGCGCCGTTGCGAGCGCTGACCTGGCAGCTGTGTACGCCCAGAATGATCAGAATGAGCACGACCAGGATCGCCGCCGCAGCGATCGCACGCCGGGTCTGGATCGATTGTTGGCCGCCGGGGGGTCGGCCACCGCTCCCGGGAGGGCGTCGGCTACGCGGGGAAGTTCGCGGCGCTGCGGGAGGCTCGTCCGCCTCGTCGAAGAACGACAACCGTTCTCGCTCCTTGCGGGGATCGGAAAAGCCAAGTATGACCGGCGTCACGGCCAGAAAAGCAAGTCCGGCAGCTGCCTTGCATGCGCTCAGCCTCCGCGGGTTAGTCGGCGGCGCGGTGATCCGGACCCGCGCGACTGCCCCTTTCCCGGCGCAGGGACCTGGGCTCCGGCGTGGAAAAGCGCCCCATGAGCGCGAGCCAGCTGCCGACCGCGCACCTCTCAGCGACCGCCGAGACGCGCCGCGGGAGGTCCGAGTCGGACCCGGCTCGGCGCGCCGAGCCGGGGTCTCCGCTGGTGCTCGGTCGCTACCGCTTGCTCCGCCGCGTGGGCGCCGGAGCGTTCGGGACGGTATGGATGGGCCACGACGAACGCCTCGATCGCGAGGTAGCGGTCAAGGTCGTGGCCCGCGAGCGCATCGTCGACGGCCGCTTCGAGCGCGAGGCCCGGGCTGCGGCGCGACTGGCTCATCCCGGCATCGTCACGTTGTACGAGGCCGCGGTCGACGATGAGGGGGCCTACCTGGTCTCCGAGCTCGTACGCGGAGCCACGCTGCACGCGCTGCTCGATGAGGGCCGCCTGTCCGATCGGGACATCGTCGCCATCGCCATCTCGCTCTGTGACGCGCTGATGCACGCGCACGCCCAGAGCATCGTCCACCGGGATGTGAAGCCCTCGAACATTCTCGTTCCCGAGCACCCGAGCAGCCTTGCGCATCCGGCCAAGCTCACCGACTTCGGCGTGGCCCGGGTGATCGGTGGCGACTCGCTCACGCGCACAGGAGATGTGATCGGCACGGCCGCCTACATGGCACCTGAACAGGCGGAGGGACGTGAGGCCGGTCCGCCGGCCGATCTCTACTCCCTCGCGCTCGTCGTCTACGAGGCTCTCACCGGAGTCAACCCTGTGCAGACAGGCACTGCGGCGGTCCGGGCGCGCCGCTTGGGCGCTCACCTCCCGCCGCTGCGGCGCCAGCGCCGGGATCTCCCGCGGGAGCTGGGCCGGGCGATCGACCTGGCGCTGCGTCCTCGGGCCCGGGAGCGGGGCACGCTCCGGGAGCTGCGCGAGGCCCTGGTGGTCTCGCTGGATCAGGTCGAGGACACCCCGGGCGTCGTCACAAGTCCGTGGCCCAGCGCCCCGGCCTCGCAAACCGCTCCCGCCGACGTCGACTCCGCATTTCTCGCTCCCGTAGGCGCCCATCGCCAGCCCCCTCCGCTGCACTTCCCCGTCCCCGGCGCGCGTGCGCCGGCACCCACCGACGCGCCCGGTGGCGACTGGCGTGACCGTGGCCTGGCGGCCACGGCCACCGCCCTCAGTACCGGCTGGCTGAGCGCACATCTGCTCGCTCCCTCCTCGTTGCCGCCGGCCGCCGCAGCCCTGATCTCCGCGGGGCTCGTACTGGCGCTCCCCCGCATCGGCTGGTTCACCGTGACCACCGCGCTGGGCATCGCCGCGCTGACCCAGGGCCGCACGGGCGCCGCGCTGATGCTGGTCATCGCTGCGGCGGTCTCAATGGCGCTGCTCCCCCGTGGCAGCGCGGCTTGGGCGCTGTCCGCGGGCGCCCCCGCGCTTGGGCTGGTGGGGTTGGCGGGGGCGTGGCCGGCGGTCGTAGGACGAGCCTCGGCAACGGTCTGGCGGCGCGCCGCGCTGGGCCTGACAGGCTGGATCTGGCTCGCGTTGGCCGCGCCGTTGACCGCGGGTGAGCTGTACGCGAGGCGTCCGTCCGGACTCCCGGCCCCTCAGGTGTGGGTCAGCTCTCTCACCGTCACCGTCCACGACGTCCTCGGGCCCATTCTCAGCTCCGGCATCCTCGCCGGGGGCCTGGCGTGGGCGGCCGGGGCCGCGGTCCTCCCGTGGCTGGTGCGGGGCCGCTCGCTGGCGCTGGACACGGTGCTGGCCTGTGCCTGGTCGGCGGCTATGCTGAGTGCCGCCGAGGTCTCCATTGCCGCCGCCGATCGATCGGGGCGGATCGGGCTTCCCAGCACCGCGATTCTGGGAGCCGCCGCCGCCATGGTCGTGGCACTCTCTCCAGGCCTATTCGCGGCGGTCCGCACCGGGTACCACCAGGCGGGTACTCGCCCCGAACTTCCGTAGCATGAAACCGCCCTGTCGGCCCACCCATGAGCGTCCTCAGAAGCATCGAGAGCAAGATCGCAGGCCTAGTCGAAGGCACGTTCAGTCGCGCCTTCCGCTCGGAGGTGCGCCCAGTCGAGATCGCCCGGAAGCTCGCGCGGGAGATGGAGGAGCACAAATCCTTCTCGGTATCGCGGACGTACGTGCCCAACGAATATCGGGTGTTCCTCTCGCCGCGTGACCGCGAGCGCTTCGCCTCCTACGAGGAAGCTCTGACATCCGAGCTCGCTGGATACCTGCTCGAGCATGCGCGCCGCGAGCGCCTGGCCATGCTCTCGCGTCCGGTGATCGAGTTTGAAACCGACGACCGGCTGGGACTGGGGGAGTTCGGGATCCAGACCCGCGTGGTGCAGCCTGAGCACGAACCGCAGGCGCCGCCGCCGGCCGGCGAGACGGAGGAGGAGTCTGGGCGGACGATGATCTACAGCACCGCCGGCCGGGTCGCCGAACCGCTCGAACAGCGCGCGCGGGCCCGCCAGCAGAACGCGCTGCTGCTCCTTGACGGCAAGCGCCTGATGGTCGGCCCCACCGGCGTCACGATCGGCCGCAGTCGCCAGTGTGAGGTGGTCCTTGACGACCCGAACGTATCTCGCCAGCACGCGGAAATCCGTCCTCGCGGCGGGTCGTGGGTGCTGACGGATCTTGGGTCGACCAACGGCTCCAGCATCAACGGCAGACGGATCAACGGACCTGAGGTCGTCAAGCCGGGGGACGAGATCGAGATCGGGACCTCGCTGATGCGGTTCGAGTTGGAGTAGACGCGATGCTGCTCGAGCCTGTCTCCGTCGGCCTTAAATTCGGCTTCCTTGCCGTCCTCTATCTGTTCCTGCTCTGGGTGGCGCGGAGCGTGCTCAAGGATCTCCGCCGCGGCGAAGGCGGACAGGACCACTCAGAACGGATCACCGCCGGCGACGCCACCGGCATGTACGCCGCGGCCGACGGGATGTCATCGACCGGCGACGAGGCGTTTGAGCCGCGGTTGCTCGTCGAGCGGGCCTCCGGCCACGAGTCGGGCATCGCCTACGACCTTTCGGGGGGCGCTACCCTCGGCCGGGGAGACGTCGAGATCAAGCTCGACGATCCGTTTGCATCGTCGCGCCATGCGCGGATATCCCGCGATGGTCATGTGGTGGTGATCGAAGATCTCGGCTCTACGAACGGCACTTATCTGAACGAGGAGCCGCTCAACGGACCGCAACCGCTGCACCCGGGAGACCGCATCCGTATCGGCGACTGCGAGTTCTCTTACCTCCAATGAACATGCTGCGAGCAGCCGAAACAGTCAGGCGGACCGACACCGGTCGCCAGCGCAAGGGCAACGAGGATTCCTCGTTTGCGCGGCCACCGGTGTTCGTCGTGGCGGACGGAATGGGGGGTGCCCAGGCCGGCGAGGTCGCCTCGCAGATCGCCGTCGAGGCGTTCGAGGAGGGGCTGCCGAGCACCGGCACGCCGGAGGCGCGCCTGGCCGAGATCGTCCAGGAGGCCAACCGCCGAATTCACGAGCTTTCCCGCCTCGAGCATGAGCGCGCTGGTATGGGCACCACCCTGACGGCGGCGTATCTGGACGACCGGCAGGTGGCGATCGCCCACGTTGGCGACAGCCGCGCCTATCTCTTCCGCAACGGGACACTGAAGCGCCTCACCCGTGACCACTCACTGGTCGGAGAGCTGGTTCGGCAGGGCAAGCTCACCGAGGAACAGGCCGAGGAACATCCCCAGCGGTCGATCATCACTCGCGCCCTGGGGCCTGAGCCGGACGTCGAGGTCGACACCTGGACGTATCCGGCGAACGCGGGCGATGTACTCCTGCTGTGCAGCGACGGGTTGACCTCGATGATTCCCGAGGAGCGCATCACCGAAATACTGGGCAGCGCTCCGTCGCTGAGCGACGCCGGCGACCAGCTGATCGCCGCCGCCAACGCCGCCGGCGGCCGGGACAACATCACGGTCGTTTTGTTCCGCCTTGAGGAGGTGGGCGCCGAAGGGATCGTCGATCAACCCACGACGATCACCCCGAAGACAGAGGAAACTCGTGCGCCGCGGGCCAGCGATGCTCCCGTGGTCCCCGCACCGGCTCCGGGACATCCGGCGCGGGCGCAAACCCCGCCCACCGTTCCGGCCGCCGGGCGGCAGGGGCGCCCGCCAGGATCGGCCGGCGAGCGGAAACGTGGCCGGCGCTACGCCAAGCCGCTGGCTGCGTTGCTGGCCGTGGTGGTCGTTCTGTTCCTGGTTCTCGGTGGCGGCTACTTGGCGAGCCGACAGCTGTACTTCCTGGGCACGAATGACCAGGGGATCGTCACCGTCTACCGCGGTCTGCCCTACGACCTGCCGGGCGGCATCCGTCTCTACGAGACCTTCTACGTCTCGGGCGTGCCCGCCTCGGTGGTACCCGCCGACCGGCGGAGGACCGTCCTCAATCACCACCTTCGCTCGCAGAGCGATGCCGCCAGCCTCGTGCGGAGCGTTGAACTCGGCCAACTGAGCAAATGAGCGCTCGCAACCGGGAATTGTTCGGGCTGATCCCAGCCTCCCTACTGGTGACCGCCGGGTTCGCCGGCGTGTTTATCCAACGCTCGAACGCGCTCTCCAACGTGTCGCTCACCTATGGCGTGATCTTCCTGGCGCTGTGCGTGGCGGGCCACGTCGTGATTCGAATGACGCTTCCGCACGCCGACCCGTACATGTTCCCGCTGGTGGCATTGCTGGCCAGCTTCGGGATTGTGATGATCTATCGCATCGATCCGACCCTGGCGCGCCAACAGGCGCAGTGGTTCGTGCTTGGACTGATCCTGTTCGCGGCCACGATCATCGGCTTCCGGGACTACCGCAAGCTCGAGCGCTACCGCTACGTGATCGTGCTCAGCTCACTGGCGCTGCTGGTTCTGCCACGGCTGCCCGGGATCGGTTACCAGGCCAACGGTGCCTACCTGGGCGTTCGGATCCCCGGCCTGTTCGTCTTTCAGCCCGCCGAATTCGCCAAGATCGGCTTGGTCATCTTCCTGGCCAGCTACTTGCGTGACACCCGCCAGGTGATGGTTCTGGGGGCACGAAGAATCCTCGGCGTCACGATTCCGCCGGTCAAGTACTTTGGTCCGGTCGTGGTGATCTGGGGGATCGCGATGCTGATCATGATCCTGCTGCACGACATCGGTTCATCGCTGATGTTCTACGGCGGCCTACTCGCCGTGCTCTACGTGGCCACCGGCCGCCTCTCGTTCGTGACCGTGGGGGTCGTGGCCTTCGGCATCGGGGCGTGGTATATCGGGACGCACGTGCCCCACGTCCACGACCGTGTGCAGGCATGGCTGCATCCGCTCTCGCCGACGCTCTACAACCAGGTGGGCGGCTCCTATCAGGTCGCCAACTCAATGTTCGCGCAGGCGGCGGGCGGATTCTTCGGCCAGGGGTTCGGTCAGGCGACGCTCACCATTCCCGGCTTCATCACGCCCCACTACCTGCTGCCCGCGCCCCAGACGGACATGATCTACGCCGTCATCGCCGACGAACTCGGGCTGTTCGGCGCCACCGCGGTGATCTTGATCTATCTGCTGTTCGTGGCCCGGGGATTCAAGACGGCGCTGATGGCCCGAGACTCGTTTTCGACGCTGCTGGCGGTCGGTCTCGCCTCGGTGTTCGCCCTGCAGGTATTCGTGATCGTCGGCGGAGTCACCCGGGTGATTCCGCTGACGGGAGTCACGCTGCCTTTCATTTCCTACGGCGGCTCGTCGATCATCGCCAACTTCGTGCTGCTGGCGTTGCTGTTGCTGATCTCCGATCGCGCGCGAAGGTCGGGGCGATGAGGAGCCCGATCATCCGCCTGTTCGGGCTGATCATTGTCCTGTTCGCGCTGCTGGTCGGCTGGACCTCGCGCTGGACGGTGCTCGAAGCGAGCTCGCTCAACAACAACGTGCTCAACAAGCGCACGCTGATCGATGAGCTGCGGATCAAGCGCGGGCAGATTCTGGCGGCCGACGGAACGGTGCTGGCCAAGTCGGTTCCGCAGCCTGGCGGCATCTGGGGCCGGACGTACCCGACGGGCTCATTGTTCGCTCAGTCGGTCGGGTTCTCGATCGCCGCCCAGGGGCGAGCAGCGGGCCTCGAGCGCTCACGTGGCGACGCGCTGCGCGGGCTGCAGACTGGTCTCAGCTCGATCTTCGGTCAGCTCAGCTCGCATCGCGTGGGCGACGACGTTCACACCACGCTTGATCCCAAGGCCCAGCGCCTCGCCCTGCAGCAGCTCGCCGGCCAGGCCGGGTCGGTGGTCGCCCTCGACCCGCGGACCGGTGCGGTCAAGGTGATGGTGTCGCTCCCCGGCTACGACGACAACCACCCGGATGCCACGGGACCGAATACCTCAACCTTCAACCGCGCCACGCAATCCAGCTATCCGCCCGGGTCGACATTCAAGGTGGTGACCGCGACCGCCGCGATCGACAGCGGCAAGTACACGCCGAGCTCGGTGGTCGATGGCAAGTCCCCAGTCACCATCTCCGGAGTTCCGCTCAACAACGACAACAACCAGAGCTTCGGCCCGGTCGACCTGACCACCGCGCTGACGTTCTCGATTAACACCGTGTGGGCGCAGGTGGCCGAGCATCTGGGACGCGCGACGATGACCGAATACATGAAGCGCTTCGGCTTCTACGCCAAGCCGCCGATCGACCTACCCCCGAGCGAGCTGAATCCCAGCCGCCCGTACTCGTCCAGGGGACGGGCGCTGCCCGCGGCCAGTCCCAACGAGGACATCGGCCGCATCGCCATCGGGCAGGGCGGCCTGCTGGTCACGCCATTGCAGATGGCGATGGTGGCAGCGGCGGTCGCGAACGGCGGCAGGTTGATGACTCCGCGACTCACCGACCGGATCGTGGACCCGGATGGTCGCACGGTGCAGACGATCCAGCCGAGCGTGATGAGCCAGGTGATGAAGCCCTCGACCGCCCAGGCGGTTGCGCAGATGATGCAGAAGGTGGTCGACGAGGGCACCGGCACGCCCGCCCAGCTAGGGGGCGGGATCCAGTTCGCGGGCAAGACGGGCACCGCCTCCAAGGGGACCACCGGTTCGAACATCACGCAGCCGTGGTTCATCGGCTTCGCGCCGCTGCAGAGTCCCCGTGTGGCGATCGCGGTGACGATCGAAACCTCGCAGGGCGGTTTCGGCGGCACGGTGGCCGCGCCAATCGCCAAGGCCGTCGTCCAGCAGTTACTCGCGGATGGTGGGTGATCGATGCCTGACGTGATGGAGGGCGTTGTGATCGACGGCCGCTACAAGATCCTCTCGCGGCTCGGCTCCGGCGGGATGGCCGACGTGTTCCTGGCCGAGGACCAGCAACTTGGACGCAAGGTGGCGCTGAAGCTCCTGCACCGCCGCTTCGCCGAGGACCCGGACTTCGTCGAACGATTTCGACGAGAGGCCCAAGCCGCTGCCGGCCTGCAGCATCCCAACGTGGTCAGCGTCTACGACCGCGGCTCCGGCGACGGCACCTACTACATCGCGATGGAGTATCTCCCCGGGAGGACGCTCAAGCAGCTGATCCGTGAGGAGGCGCCGCTGGAGCCGGTCCGGGCGATCGACATCACGATCCAGATCCTCAAGGCCGCGCGCTTCGCGCACCGGCGCGGCGTGATCCATCGCGACCTGAAACCGCACAACGTGATCGTCGACGAGGCGGATCAGGCGAAGGTCACCGACTTCGGGATCGCCCGCGCCGGTGCCTCGGACATGACCGAGACGGGCTCGATCATGGGCACCGCGCAATATCTCTCTCCGGAGCAGGCCCAGGGCCGCGCCGTCAGCCCGGCATCCGATCTGTATGCCATTGGCGTCGTGCTCTACGAGCTTCTGACCGGGCACGTCCCGTTCGACGCCGAGACCGCGGTGACGATCGCGATCAAGCACGTCTCCGAGGCGCCTGGTCCGCCGACCGCGATCAATCCGGCGGTGCCGGCCGAGCTCGAGCAGGTGGTGCTGTGGGCACTCAACAAGAACCCGGCCGACCGCCCGCAGGACGCTGACGCCATGATCGAGGCGCTCGAGGCGGTCAAGCAGCGGATCCTGGCCGGCGCCCGCGGGGAGCGCACGGCCAGCTTCGCCGCGCTGGCGGCGGCGATGCCGATCGCACCCGTCCCGCCCGCCGACCACGCGCCACCCGGTCACACGCCCCCGCCGGGCGAGCTGCCGGTCATCGCCGCCGCGGTGGCTGGGGAGGAGCCGCCGCCGCCGCTACGCGGCAATCGCTACTGGTGGGCCTGGCTTGTGGCGCTGCTGCTCCTGGCCGGAGCGGGCGCCGGCGCCTATCTGCTGACCCGCCCGGACAAGAAGATCGTCCCCACCGTCGTCAACGAGTCGGTCAGTGTCGCCCAGACACAGGTCCAGAATGCCGGGTTCACCCCCAATCTGATCTACCGCCCGGATGGGCACCGGGCCGGCACGGTCATCGCCCAGAATCCGCTGGGTCAAACAGAGGCCCCCGCCGGCTCCACGGTGTCGCTGACCGTCTCCCAGGGCCGCGGCAACACCAGCATCACCTCGGTCGCCGGGCTCCCCGAGGCGCAGGCGATCCGTGAGCTCAGGCGCCAGGGGCTGAAGGTGGCGAGAATCGAACGGGAGACCTCCGCCGGCGTCCCGGCCGGTCAGGCCACCCGGACCGATCCGTCGGCCGGCGTGTCGGTGCCGCTGGGATCGGGAGTAACCCTCTACATCTCCTCGGGCAAGCCGAAGCTCAACGTCAAGGACGTCACCGGAGAACCCCAGGCGAGCGCCGCCGCTACCCTGCGCGGGCAGGGATTCAACGTCTCCGTCAGCCAGCAGAGTTCCAGCACGGTGACTCCGGGCAACGTCATCAGCCAGAGTCCGTCGGGCGGCACGCCCGCCGCTCCGGGGTCGACGGTCAACCTGGTCGTGGCCACGGCGCCGACGACCGCGACCGTGCCACTCGTAACCGGCGACACGGTGACGGGGGCCACGAACACCCTGACCGCCGCGGGGTTCAAGGTCAAAAAGCAACTTCAGGACGTGACCCAGCAGAACCGCGACGGCATCGTGATCTCCCAGAGTCCCGCCGGGAACAACACCGCGAAGAAGGGGTCAGCGGTGAGCATCGTGGTCGGCCGCTTCACCGCGACGACCACGACGACGACCACCACGCCGACGACGTCCTCCACTACGACGACCAGCTCTGCCACCACCTGATGACCCCACGACGCGTGGCGGTGCTCGGCGGCGGCCGCTCATCCGAGCATGACGTTTCGATCGCTTCCTCAGCGTCCGTTGCCCAGGGACTGCGCGAGGTCGGCCACGACGTCAGGATGATCGAGATCGGCCGGGATGGGGTGTGGCGCGAGGGAGAGTCGTCGGTCACACTCGAACCCGGTCGCGGCCTACCGGGTTCCGAGGTGGCATTCCCAGTGCTTCACGGTCCGTTCGGCGAGGACGGAACGGTTCAGGGTCTGCTCGAGTGTCTGGACGTTCCCTACGTGGGAGCAGGCGTGCTGACGTCCGCGCTGTGCATGAACAAGGTCATATTCAAGGAGTTGATGGCCCGGGCGGACATCCCGCAGGTCGCCTACCGGGCCGTGCGCTGGCGCGAGTTCCGCGGCAATCGTGAGCGCGTCGTGAGCGCGTTGGAGTCGCTCGGCTCGCCCGTGTTCGTCAAGCCCGCGCGGCTTGGTTCCTCGGTGGGGATCGTGAGGGTAGGAGATCTGGCGGATCTGCCCACCGCGTTGGAGACCGCGTTCGAGCACGACCCACTGGTGATCGTGGAGGCGGCGGCGACCGGACTCGAGGTCGAGTGCTCGGTGCTGGGCAACGCCGATCCGATCGCCTCGCAACCCGGGGAGATCCTCCTGTCCGCGGGCGAGAGCGGCTGGTACGACTACGAGGCCAAGTACACCCCAGGTGGCATGCAGCTGGTGGTTCCGGCCCGCATTCCGGAGCCGGTACGCGAGCGCGTCCGTGAACTGGCGCTCACGACCTTCGCGCACGTGGGCTGCAGCGGCATGGCCCGGGTCGACTTCTTTGTCGAGGACGAACGGGTGCTGGTCAACGAACTCAACACGATCCCGGGCTTCACCCAGACCAGTGTCTTCGGGACGCTCTTTGAGGCCAGCGGCATCCCTTACCCGGAGCTGCTGGACCGGCTGGTCGCGCTGGCGCTGGAGCGCTACGAGGCCGAGCGCCGGCATCGGTTCTGAGGGGGTCCGCGCCGCGCCTACTTGTAGAGCGTGATCTCGTTCATGGCGATCTGATCGTGACCGGCCAGGTTGGTGATCCAGACCAGGAAGAACCTGAACCGCTTGCCGCCCGTGCTCAGCGGGATCGATTGGGTGGACTTTACGTTGGCCGCACTGCCGATCTGCTGCCAGCCTGAGTCCGGCCAAGTCAGCGGAGGCGGGCTCGTGCGGCCGTAGATCGTCGCGCTCCAGCCTGGAGTCTTGGTACGGACCTCGAGCACTCGCGCCGGGGTGCCTGGGCGCGCGTCGATGTACAAGCCGACCCCCGCCTTGCCGAGGTTGCCAGCGTAGTAGTGCTGGGTCAGCCAGGCCGTGTTCGGATCGTTGTCGATGGCCAACCCGGGATCGGGGTGCTCGAACCCGGGGCTGCCGAGGGGGTTGAAGCCCTGCGCGCAGGACTGGCACAAGGGCACCTGGGTCGGCGCCGTCGAGGGAGGCGGCGCTGCCAGCCTCCCGGTTCCGTGGTGCGCCCGTGTCCCGAGCCAGATGGCCACCCCGCCGGCCAGGGCGAGGACCAGGAGCCCGGCGAGCAGCATCCGCATCCGGTGGCGAATGCCAAACGGGACCCGGCGCTGAGTACCCGAAGGAAGCGTGCGCAGAACGGTTGTCACCTCACCGGTGGCGCTCCCCGCCCGAGCGGTCTCGATCGCCAGCACTTCCTCCAGGTCGGCGATCAGCTCGGCATCATTGGCATAGCGGTCCTCCTGACGCTTGGCCGTCGCGTTGTCGACGACGGCGGCCAGCGCCGCAGACACCTCCGGCCGCTTGGCCTGAACGTCGGGCAGCATCTCCCGGACGTGCTTCATCGCCACCGCGACCTGGTTCTCGCCCTTGAACGGGACCTCCCCGGTGAGCATTTCGTAGAGCACGACCCCGAGCGCGTACAGGTCCGATTGGCCGGTCACGTGCTGGCCGAGAGCCTGCTCCGGAGAGACGTAGTCCGTGGTCCCGAGCACGCGCCCGTCGGCGGTCAGTCCCTCCTCGTCCAGCGTCCGGGCGATCCCGAAGTCGGTGATCTTGGCCGTGCCCTCCTCGTCGATCATCACGTTCTGGGGCTTGACGTCGCGGTGGACGATGTGGCGCGCGTGGGCCACGCCTAGGGCACGGGCAATCTCGATCGCGTAGGCCACGGCCTCATTGATGGGCAGCCGGCCCAGTCGCCGAATCCGTTCCTTGAGCGTTTCGCCCTCGACGTACTCGAACACGATGTAGGGGCGGCCGGCGTCCTCGCCGGCGTCGATCACGCCGACGATGTGAGGGTGTGAGAGCTGGGCGACGGCGCGGGCTTCGCGCCGGAAGCGCTCCAACTGGTCGGAATCGGTCGCCACCTCGCGATTCATCAGC
This sequence comes from uncultured Solirubrobacterales bacterium, assembly GCA_963828535.1. Classification (GTDB taxonomy): domain Bacteria; phylum Actinomycetota; class Thermoleophilia; order Solirubrobacterales; family Solirubrobacteraceae; genus Palsa-465. The sequence goes on along the minus strand of CAWHEM010000002.1, from coordinate 70,392 downwards.
TTGATCGCCACCTGGCGTTGGAGCGTCTCATCCAGGGCCCGATAGACCGTGGACATGCCCCCGGCGCCGATCCGCGCTTCCAATCGGTAGCGCCCGCTGAGCGTCGTGCCAAGGATCGTGCTCATCTTTCGCCCTCTATTTTGCGGTACGTGCCCGTCATCCAGGTCCTCTACGACACCGATCCGGCCCGCCCTTGGTCATGGGCGCCCGAGCTCTCGCTGCACAAGCTCCGTTGCGTCTTTGCTGAGAGCGTACGGTTCACCCCCGTCGCATGCGGCATGGCGCGTGAATCTCCCGGCCCCGGGACCCAGGTCCCCCCTCGGCGTGGCCCCGCGGAGCTGTGGCCTCTGGCCGGCCTGTTTCTGCTCGCTTTCGCCGTTCGCCTGGTCTACATCCTGGTCATCGCCCGCGCACCCGTCGGCGTTGGCGGTGATGCGGGCTTCTACCACAGCGCCGCCAACCTGATTGCCCACGGCCACTTCTTCTACCGCGGGATCTTCGGCCACGCCTACGTGACCGCCGAGCACCCACCGCTGTTCCCGCTCGTGCTCTCGGTGCCGTCATTGTTTGGGGGCGATTCACTGCTCGCCCATCGCATTGTCGGTTGCGCGCTCGGGTCGCTGGCCGTGGTGCTGATCGCGATTCTGGGCGAGAGCGCGGGCGGGCGTCGCGCCGGCTACCTCGCGGGAACGATCGCCGTCGTTTACCCGCCGCTCATCACCGCTGACGGGCTGGTCATGAGCGAACCGCTGTTCGTCGTCTTGACGGCCGTCACGCTGTTGATGGCGCTGCGCCTGCAGAGGACCGGACGCATCCGGGACGCCGCGCTGCTCGGCGCGGTGATCGGTCTGGCCACCCTGACCCGCGGCGAGGGCATCCTCCTGCTCCCACTGGTGGCGTGGCCCGCATCCTGGCTGGGGGCGAGAGCAGCCCGGCCCCAACGGATCGCCGCGAGCACGGCGGCGGCGCTCATCCTGCTCGCTCCCTGGGTGGCGCGCAACGCGGTCGTGTTCGGACAGCCTTCACTGGCCGCCGATGCCAACACGCTGATCGCCGGCGCGAACTGCCGGGACACTTACTATGGGCACGACATCGGCTGGTGGAGCCTCGACTGTCTGGCCCGGACCCGCACCCGGTCGCAACTGCTCCACGGGGACGCTTCGACGGACAAGGCGTTCAGCTATGCCGGCGATCACCTGGTCCGGTTGCCGCTGATCGCCGCCACCCGCGTGCTGAGGACCTTCGATCTCTTTCAGCCGTTGCGTCAGGGCAATCGCGAGCCCAGGCGGCGATGGGTCGACATCGTCGGGCTGGTGCTCTTCTACCCGCTGTTGCTGTCGGCTGCCGTGGGCCTCAGGGTCGCACGGCTGCCGCGCTGGGTGCTGCTGGCGCCGGTCGTCATGGTCACCATCGTCAGTGCGCTCGGCTGGGGTATCGGCCGCTTCCGAGTCGCCGCCGATGTGTCGGTGCTGGTGTTGGCTGCCTGCGCCCTGACCCGCGGACGCCGCGGCGGGCAGCCCGCTACGCCCGTTGCGTCAGACCCGCAGGTCCCCCGGTCAGGCTCACAGTTGGCAGGCTGAGCGCGCCGGCCTGGGCGGTCAGGCAGCCGATCACGGCGGCGCCCGGATGGTGATCCTCCAGCAGGGAGACCGCGTCGTCCGCAGACTCCGCGGGGACCATCACGCAGAACCCGCAGCCCATGTTGAAGACCTCCCACATCTCGGCAGGCGAAACCGAGCCCCGCTCCGCGATCAACGAGAAGATCGGCGGCACTGGTAACGGCGCGTCGATCTCGTAGCCGACTCCCGTACCGATACGGAGTAGGTTGAGCACTCCGCCGCCGGTGATGTGGGCCAGGCCGTGGACGGGCAGGTCGCTGCCCAGCAGGGCGAGCACGGCGCGGACGTAGATCACGGTCGGCTCCAGCAGCGCTTCGCCGACGCTGGCGCCGCCGAGCTCCCCGGGCCGGTCCTCGATGGTCAGGCTCCCGTTGTCAAGGAGCGCCGCCCGCGCCAGCGTCAGTCCGTTGGAGTGCGCGCCGGAGGCGGGAAGCCCGATCAGCACATCTCCGGGTGCGCACGCCGACCCGTCAATGATGCGCTCGAGCGACACCGTCCCGAATGCCGAGCCAACGAGGTCGAAGCCGTACGGAGAGGGATGTCCGCGGATCACCTCGGGCAGCTGACACACCTCGCCGCCCGGGATCTCGATGCCGGCCAGCTCGGCGCCGGTCCGCAGTCCGACGGCCAGCTCGCGGAGCTGCGCTGGGTCGGCGCGCTCGACGGCCACGTAGTCCAGCAGCGCCAGCGGCTCCGCGCCGACACAGATCAGGTCGTTGACGTTCATGGCGATGCAGTCGATCCCGATCGTGTCGAAGCGCCGGAGCGCCTCGGCGATGATCACCTTGGAGCCGACGCTGTCGGTGGCCAGCGCGATGCCGAGCCCGGGTGCGATCCGCATGACGCTCGCGTAGTGGCCTGGGAGCGGGATGGCGAGGCGAGATCGGCCGGGGTCGATCGTCTTCAGAACGTCGACCAGCGCCTCCACGCCGAGGTCGGCCTGGCCGGTGTCGACCCCGGCTGATGCGTAGGCGCTCACCGATCCATTCTCTCTCATCGGCCGGACTACCGCAGGCGCCGCAGCACGACTCCGGCGAGCGCCAACCGGTACGCCGCATACGGAAGCAGCGAGCGGTCACGCTCAACCTGACGGATCAGCCAGGTGCAGGCGAGGGTGGAGGCAAACGACGCCGTCGCCCCGGCCAGGAACGGCAGTGCCGTGCCGGCAGGAAGGCCTCGCCGGCGGATCCGCGCGGTCTTGAGCAATGTGGCTCCGGCGATGATCGGCAAAGCCGCATGGCGGGAGAGCACATTCGCGTCCTCGCGCGTGAAGCCGCGAAAGCGGGCAGCGGCTAGCGTGGCGCCGTTGCGGGAAACACCCGGCATCAGCGCACAGGCCTGGGCGACGCCGAGCGCGAGCGCATCGAGCGCGCGCGCGTCCTCGTGGCCACGTCGTTGCGGAGCGAGGTCGGCCCAGGCCATGCTCAACGAGCCCGCGATCAATCCCGCGGCGATCGTCCCCGGCTTGCCGAGCCGCGATTCGATCGGCCGCTCGAGCTTGTAGCCGACGAGCGCCGGCGGCGCGAACGAAATCGCGATCAGCGACAGACGGCGCGGCCTCATGCCGCTGATCACGTCCCACACCTCCTCGCGCAGAGTGATCATCAGTGCGGCAGCGGTGCCAGCGTGCAACGCGACCTCAAACGACTTGCGCAGCCCGTCGTCGAGCTCGAGATATCGCCAGCCGAGCAGCCAGGGGATCAGCGCTACGTGCCCGGACGAGGAGATGGGAAGCAGTTCCGCCGGTCCATGGAGTGCGCCCAGCGCCACAGCCTCATGCAGAGGCGGCGAGCTCTCAGAGCGGTGCATCGGCCGCGGGCTCGCCCTCGCCTCTGCGCCCGCGCCGCCAGCGGATGATCAGCCACACGATCCCGAGCACGGCGGCCGCGAGGACCGCGTAGTCGAGGTACTGCAGATCGTGCTTCCAGGTCTTCCAGTTGGATTTCGCCAGGTCTCCGATCAGGCCCAGCGCGAATACCCACGGGATGCAGCCGACCAGCGTCAGCACGGTGAAGCGCCAGAACGGCATCCGCGCGACGCCGGCTGGAAGTGAGATAAAGGTGCGGATCAGTGGCAGCACGCGCGCGCCGAGCACGGTGATCGCGCCATAGCGAGTGAACCATCGGTCGGCTCGCTCCAGCTGTCTCGGCGATATGTGGAGCCAGCGGCCGTGCTTCTCCAGCAGCTCGAGGCGACCGTAGTACCCGACCGCATAGGCAATCCATGAGCCGACCAGGTTCCCGAACACGCCGGCGACGGTGATGGCAAACAGGCTGTAGTGCCCGTTGGCCACGTTGAATCCGGCGAACAGCATTGTCGCCTCGGAGGGAATCGGGATGCAGGCACTCTCCAGCACCATGAGCAAGAAGATCCCGGCAAGGCCGAGGTCGTGAACGACATTAGTGGCGCTGTTTGCCAGCTGCTCGGAAACGGAGGCGATGATCAAATTCACGCGCGCCAAGCGTAGCGATCCGAGTCCTGACGGCATCGTTCGCGGCGATCGGGGTGGATAGGGTTGTGGGCCGATGCCGATCCCGCTCTTCGATACTGAAACTCCGCTCGCTCCCCTGCGGGAAACGATCATTCAGCGCGTACGTGAGGTGTGCGAGGCGGGCAGCTTCATCCTCGGCCCCGAGGTGGCGGCGTTCGAGCGCGAGTTCGCCGACTACCTCGGAGTGGCTCACGTCGTCGGCGTGGCCAACGGAACCGACGCGATCACCATCGCCCTCCGCGCGCTCGGCATCCGCCCGGGAGACGAAGTGGTGGTGCCGTCGTTCACGTTTTATGCCACCGCGGAAGCTGTCGTGGGCGCAGGGGCTCGCCCTGTCTTCTGCGACATCGACCCCGGCACCGGCAACGTCACTCCGGAGACTGTGCGCGCAGTGATAACCCCTGCCGTGCGGGCGGTAGTCACCGTCGACCTGTTCGGCTGCCCCGCGCCGACGCGGGAGATCCAGGAGCTGGGGCTGCCCGTGCTCGAGGACGCCGCCCAGGCGGCGGGTGCGAGGCTGAACGGACGGCGCGCCGGTTCCCTGGGTGACGCAGCCACCTTCTCCTTCTATCCCTCGAAGAACCTCGGTTGCTTCGGAGACGGCGGCGCGATCGCCACCGACAACCGGGAGACGGCCGAATATGCCCGCGCCCTGCGCTTTCACGGCTCGCGGGACAAGGTCACCTTCGATTACGTCGGCTACAACTCGCGGCTGGACGAGCTGCAGGCGGCGATTCTCCGCGTGTTGCTGCCCCACCTCGACACATGGTCGGACGGGCGTCGGTCTGCTGCGCGCATGTACGAGGAGGCGGGCGCGGGGGAGACCGTCGGCCTCCCGGTTGTGCCGGTTGGAGCCGAGCCGGCCTGGCATCTGTATGTGGTCCGCCACCCGCGCGCGGACGCGCTGCGGGCTGCGTTGGGTGAAGCGGGCGTCCAGTCACGCGCCTACTACCGGACGCCGCTGCACCGGCAGCCGGCGATGGCACCGTATGTGTCCCAGAGCCCGGCGCTTCCCGGTACCGACGAGCTCGCCCGCACGAACCTCGCGCTGCCGATGAGTCCGGTGCTTGATCACGGCCAGGTCGGCGCGGTGGCCGCCGCATTGGCGATGTTCGCCGCCTCGTGAACGTCTGGATCGATCTCACCAATTCGCCGCACGTTCTGGTGATGCGACCGCTGATCGCGGTGCTCAAGGCGCGCGGTCACACCGTCGAGGTGACGGCACGCGACTTTGCCCAGACGCTCGGGCTGTGCCAGCGATTCGGGATCGAGCACACACCCATCGGCCGTCATCGTGGCTCGAGCCTCTCCGGCAAGGCGGTCGGCCTGGCGGCCCGCTCGCTGGAGCTCGCGCGGTGGGCGCGCGGACGGCAGTTTGACCTCGCCCTGGGTCACGGCTCCAACGACATCACCGTGGCCTCGGCGCTGTTGCGGATTCCCAGCGCCACCACGTTTGACTATGAGTGGGCGACGATCCAGCACAACGTCAACTGCCGGTTGGCGGCCGCCGTGGTCGTCCCCGAGGCGATTCCGCCGCAGCGCCTCTACCGCTATGGCGCCCGTGGCAAGCTCCACGCCTATCCGGGCCTCAAGGAGGAGTACTACCTGTCGGACTTCGAGCCCGATCCGGCGGTGCTGCTCGAACTCGGGCTCGACCATGAGCGGCCGCTCGCGGTGGTTCGGACGCCCCCGGCCGTATCCCTGTATCACCGTTTCGAAAACGACCTCTTCGGCGCGGTACTCGAACGCCTGCGAGGCTCACAGGCGGTCGTGCTGCCCCGCACCGACGCGCAGCGAGCGGAGCTTTCGGCGGATGGCGGATTCATCGTCCCGGAGCGCGCCATCGACGCCCAATCGCTGATCGCCTACGCCGATCTGGTCGTCTCTGCCGGGGGCACGATGAACCGCGAGGCTGTCGCGCTGGCCACGCCGGTGTTCACCGTGTTTGAGGGGCGAGCGGGGGCGGTCGACGAGCAGCTGATCGCCGAAGGTCGCCTCCAGCGGCTCGAATCACCAGACGACGTGCAACTGGTCAAGCGCCAACGTGCAGGGGCCGGCGACGCGGAGCGAGTCCGCCGCGATCCTGCGCTGATGGTGGATCTAATGCTCGAGGCGCGGCCTGAGAACCGCTAACGCGGCCTTAGCCGGACGCTGCGCCTTCCCGATTAGAATTTCTCCCGCATGCGCCGGCGGATCCGATCCGCGGCCTTCCCGATCCACCGCCATTCGCTGCCCCAGCTGCTGGTGGACGGCGTTCTGGTCGCACTCGCTTACTTCCTCGCCTTTCGGCTGAGGTTCGATGGCGCGGTCCCGAGGAAGTACGAGCATCTGTTCGAGACGACGATCCCGTGGGTCGTCGTCGTATCACTGGTCGTGCTCGCCGGGTTCGGCCTCTACCAGCGGCTGTGGACCTACGTCGGGCAGCGGGACTACGAGGCGGTCGTCAAGGGCGTCGTCCTGGCCACACTGCTGATCGTCGGCGGCATCGCCCTCGTGCATCCGGTCCAAACGACGTTCCGCCTGCAGTCGAGCGGGGTGACGCTGCCCGCCAGCGTGATCGTGCTGTTCTTGCTGTTGACGCTGGCGCTGCTGGTCGGCGCGCGCTTCTTGGTCCATCTGGTGGCCGAGGGCCGGGTGACCAGCTTCCGCGCGGCCAAGGGTGCCCGCGATGTGCTGGTGGTGGGCGGAGGCGACGGCGGCCGACTCGTCGTGCGGGAGCTCATTCGCAACCCCGGGCTGCGCCTGCGGCCTGTCGGCTTTGTCGACGACGATCCCCGCAAGCAGGGGACGAAGGATGAGCACGGACTGAAGGTGCTGGGCACCACCTCCGCCGAGGATCTGACGCGGATCCTCGACGAGGTGGAGCCAGACGAGGTGCTGATCGCCATCCCGTCCGCGCCCGGAACCCTCCGCGGCCGGGTCGTGACCGCGTGCCGCGAGCGAGGCATTGCGGTACGCACCACGCCGACCGTGTTCGAGCTCCTCCAGGATGGCTCCGGTCAGCTGCGGGTGACCCGTCAGCTGCGCGAGGTGCGGGTGGAGGACATCCTCGGGCGTGAGCCGGTTCGGATGGAGCTCGAGCGCGTCGGGTCCTATCTGGCCGGGCAGGTGGTGATGGTCACCGGTGCCGGCGGTTCGATCGGCGGCGAGCTGTGCCGGCAGATCGCCCGGGTCGGTCCCCGCCGGCTGGTGCTCGTCGACCACGCGGAGGACAACCTGTTCGAGATCCTCCGCGAGCTCGAGGAGGACCGGCATGTCCGGATGGCGGTACCGGTCCTGGCCGACTGCAAGGAGGAGGAGCGGATGCGCGAGGTGATGAGCGAACATCGTCCTGCCGTCGTCTTCCATGCCGCCGCCTACAAGCACGTGATGATGATGGAGCTGAATCCCGTCGAGGCGGTCCGCAACAACGCGCTGGCCACCCGGCTGGTGGCGCGGATCGCCGGCGAGACCGGGGTGGGGACCTTCGTCCTGGTTTCCACCGACAAGGCGGTCAAGCCGGCGACGGTCATGGGTGCCTCCAAAGCGCTCGCTGAATGGGCCGTCGAGGCCGCCGCCAAACGCCATCCGGCCACGCGATTCTCGACCGTTCGCTTTGGGAACGTGCTGGCCTCGTCGGGCTCGGTGGTGCCGATCTTCCGCCGCCAGATCGCGGCTGGCGGCCCGGTCACCGTGACCGATCCGCGGATGAGCCGGTACTTCATGACCATCCCGGAGGCCGTCCAGCTGATCATCCGCTCCGGCTCGCTGAGCGAGGGCAGCGGCGAGGTATTCGTCCTCGAGATGGGCGACGCGGTCAAGATCGTCGACCTCGCCCGCACGATGATCAGCCTGTCCGGCTTCGAGCCCGATAAGGACATCGCCATCGAGATCGTCGGGGCCCGTCCCGGCGAGAAGTTCCATGAGGATCTGTTCAACCCCTACGAGCGCCCGCAGCCAACGCCGGCGCAGAAGATCCTCCGCGCCGACCGCGAGGCCCTGGACCCGGCCTGGGTCGAGGAGACGTTCTCGCAGATCAACCTGCTGGTCCTCGAAGGCGACGCCGCCGGCCTCGCGGAGCACGTCTCCAGGCTGGCCGGGCTGCGGGCAAGGCCGACCGACGGGTCAGGCGCCCGGGTCGGCACGTAGACTGCGCGCGACGTCATGGGGCCCATTCCTTTCGCCTTCTCCGTCTCGCACTTCATCAACTCGGTGGGTGCCGATGCCGGCTTCGCCTCGATCATCGGTCTGGCCGTCCTCGTGCTGCTGTATTTCGCCCACGCCCGGGAGACCTCGTCGCTGCGTGAGCAGGCCTACGAATCCGCTCAGCGCGTCCAGCAGCTCGAGGCCCGGATCACGCCAGCTGGCCCGGCAGCCGCCGGCGCAACCCACCTCGGCGCCGGTGAGCGCCCCCGCCCAGCCGCTCACGCGGCCGGTTCCGGCCGCGGTGCCGGTGGCCCCCGGCTCGCCCGCTCCCGTACCGGCGATGGCCGCCGCTCCCGCGGCTCCCGCCGGGGTCGGTGCGCCGGCGCTGACCGCGGCGACCAGGCTGATCCCCGATCGCCGCCCCCGCGATGGCTCAGGCTGCGCCCGCGCCAGCGGCGCCGGTGGTTCCCGCGGACGAAGCCTCCCGCGAGCCCGCGGGCCCAGGCGCCGGCGACGGTTGCCGGCGCCGCGAACGGGACGGCCCAGACACCATCCGCGCCGGCGGCCCAGTTCTCCGGGGCGCGCGACCGCCGCCACCGCGGATCCAGATCCGCCCGTCCGCCGCCGCGCCCCGGGACGACGCCCGGCCAGCGCCGCGAGGTTCCGTGCGAGAGCCGCTCGTCGACGCGGACGGCGCGTCCTGGCGGCCGTGCTGGTGGCGCTGAGCATCGCCGCAGTGGTCGTCGTACTGCTCGTTGTGACCTCGAGCGGGGGAGGCAGCAGCGCGTCAAGCACGAACTCGTCGGCAGCCAGCAACGCGCCGACGACGACCAGACAGGGTCGCAAGCCCCCCGCTGCGGTCACGCCGTCGTCGATTACCGTCGCGGTGCTGAATGGCACCGCGACCTCGGGCCTGGCTCACCGGGTGGGGGTCAAGCTCGCCGCCAGCGGCTACAAACAGGGAACGGTGGCCACCGCCACCGACCAGACGCGGACCGCCACGGTCGTGGCCTTCATGCCCGGTCACCGGAAGGATGCCGTCTCCGTCGCCACGGCACTGAAGCTCGGGCCCGCATCGGTGCAGCCGCTCGATCAGAACACGCAGGCCGTGGCCTGCCCGCCGCCGGGCGCCTGCACCTCGGGCGTGGTGGTCACGGTCGGCTCGGACCTCGCGAACATCCAGTAGCCCTGGCGGATCTGTGACGGACCTGCTCGACCTTCCGGATCGAAGCCCGAAGCCCCGCCAGCTGGGCATCACGCACGTGCTCGACCGCGGGCTGTCGCTGGCAGAGGTCGACGGGCTGATCGAGGTCGCCGGCGACTTCGTCGATCTCGTCAAGCTCGGATGGGGCACCTCGCTGGCGACGGCGAACCTCCACGGCAAGCTGGCGCGCTACCGCGAGCATGGGATCCCGGTGGTCCTCGGCGGCACGCTGACCGAGCTGGCGATCGCCCAGGACCGGCTCGAGGCACTGGTCGCCTGGTTGCACGAGCTCGGTCTCGAGCACATCGAGATCTCCGACGGCACGATCACGCTGGCCCACGAGCGCAAGCTGGAGCTGATCGAGCGCTTCGCCCCGGAGTTCACCGTGCTGTCCGAGGTCGGCTCCAAGGACGACACCCGGATCATGGCGCCGTACAAATGGGTCGAGCTGATCCAGAAGGAGCTCGAGGCCGGAGCGTGGAAGGTGATCGCCGAGGCGCGGGAGAGCGGCAACGTCGGAATCTTCCGCCACGATGGCGAAGTGCGGATGGGCCTGATCGACGAGATCGTGCACGCGGTCGAGCCCGAGCTGATGCTGTTCGAAGCGCCGCGCAAGGATCAGCAGGTGTGGTTCGTGCGCCGCTTCGGACCCAATGTGAACCTGGGCAATATCCCGCCCGAGGACGTGCTCTCGCTGGAGACGATCCGGCTCGGCCTGCGCTCGGACACGGCTGGCGCGGGTGCGTCCCCGATCACGGATGAGTGACGGCGGGTCCGGGCTGACGGGCTCAGGGACGGCGACGGAGGGGGTCCTGCTCGCACGCCACGGCGAGACCGACGACAACCGAGAGCCGCTGCGCGTGCAGGGCTTCCGCGACACCCCGCTGAACGACACCGGGCGCCGGCAGGCAGCGGGGCTGGCCGAGCGCGTGGCCGGTGATGGGTTCGTCTCGCTGTGGGCATCTGATCTCAGCCGGGCGAAGGAGACGGCGGAGATCGTGGGCCGCCGGATCGGACTCAGCCCCCGCTTGGACGAGCGCCTGCGGGAGGCCAATCGCGGGCGCTGGGAGGGTCGGCTGTTTGTCGACATCGAGCGCGACGAGCCGGAGCTCTACCGGGCTTGGCGCGGTGCCGGCGCGTCGTTTCGCTTTCCCGGCGGAGAATCTCTGCAGGATCAGCTTGACCGCGTGAGCGCGGCGGTGAGCGACATCCACGCCGTCGGCCAGCTGCCCGCGCTGGTCGTCTGCCACGGCGGTTCGATCCGCGTGATGCTCTGCCGGCGGGATCCGCGCGGACTCGACGCATTTCACGAGTTCTCCGTTGCCAACGTGGCGGTGGTGCCGCTGTGAGCAGGCTGCCGCTGGCGGCCTTCGCCGCTCTGGCGGCGGCGACCGTCGGTGCCTTCTTCGTCACCCAGCACCTGAAGGTCTCCACGCCGCTGATCGCGGGCTTCCCCAAGCCGACGCCTGCGGTGATCTCTCCAGCGGGCTACGGCTGCGGCGGCAGCCACCGCGTCGCCAGATTCTCGTTCTACCTGCTGCACCGTGCCGACGATGTGGCTGTCTACGTGGTCGACCAGACCGGCACGATCGTCCGCACGCTCGCCTCGGGCCGGCACATGCGCCGCGGGGTGCGCAACCCGGACGGGCTGTTCCAGTGGGACGGGCGGGAGGACAACGGCCGGGTCGCCCCCGACGGGACGTACTACTTCCGCGTCGCGCTGCTGCACCAGAACCGAACGGTCGAGTACACGAGGGTCCCGGTCACGGTCAAATCATCGCCGCCCCATCCGGTGGTGACGAGCGTCTCGCCGGCTCTGATTCCCCAAGGCGGCGCCCCGGCGCAGGTTCGCTACCGCGGCAACGAGCAGCGACCGGGCACGGTACGCATCTACCGCGACCGACCTGCCGGGCGCCCCGCGGCTGGTCAAGCGCTTCCGCGCCGGGTGGCGGGGCGCCATCTGGGACGGCAAGATCGACCAGCGCCCGGCGCCGGCGGGCACCTACCTGTTCGGCCTCGAGGTGCACGGACGCGGCCTGCAACTCGGGCGAGTTCCCACCCGCGATCCCGCCCGTGCCGGGCTCGACTCCGCACGCCGGAATCACCGTCCGCTACCTGGCCGCAGCAGCCACCGCTGGACCCGGTCCCGGCCGGCAGCCGGCGACCGTCTACGTGGACGCCCGCCAGCAGCCGTACACCTGGACGCTCCAGCGTCCGGGGGTGACGACGCGCGCTGGCCCACGGCGCGGGCGCGCTCGTTCGCGCTCAGCGGTGCGGCTTCCACCGCGGGCGCCCGGGCTCTACGTGCTCTCGCTCCGTTCGGGCCCCCACCACACCGCGGTGCCGCTGGTGGCCAGCGCCCCTCCGGGACCGCCCCGCGCTCCGCGTCGGATTCTCGTCGTGCTCCCGGCGCTCACCTGGCAAGGACTGAATCCGGTCGACGACGATGGCGACGGTCTGCCGAACACCTTGTCTGCCGGCGGTCCGGTCAGCTTGCATCGCCCGCTGGCCGATGGTTTGCCTGCCGGCTTCGCCGACGAGGCCGCGCTGCTGTCGCATCTCGACCGGGCGCATCTGGGCTACGAGCTGACCACCGATCTCGGCCTGGTCGACGGAACCGGGCCGTCGCTGGCGGCCCACCGTGGCAGTCGTCCTCGCCGGTTCGGAGCGGTGGCTGCCCCGGGACGCTCGGCAGGGCGCTGCGGGGCTACGTCCAGACGGGCGGGCGAGTGTTGTCGATCGGGATCGGCTCTCTGCGCGCGGGGTCACCGTGCGGGCCGGGCAGGCGCTGCGCCCGAGCGCCCCCGCGCCGGAGGACATCTTCGGGGTCCGGCCGGGGGCCGGTGGTCTCGACCGCGCGTGACCTGATCACCGTCAACCAGGACGCATTGGGCATCTTCTCCACCACCTCCGGCGCGCTGCCCGGCTATCGCAACTACGAGCAGTTGGCTCCCGGGACGGTCCGCGTTCGCCTCGGCGGCGGGTGTCGGCGGGCAGGCGGCGAGCGTTGCCGGCTTCCCGCTGGGCCGCGGCGTCGTGGTCGAGATCGGGCTGGAGGGCTTCGGCACCAGTCTCGCCCATAACGTCGACGCCCAGGAGCTGCTCGCGCGTCTGTGGCAGGTGCTGGGGCGCCGCCCTGGAGCGCTCCGTACCGCGGCGTGATCGGCTATCTGAGGCGACTCGCCAGCTCGCTGGCGGCCTACCAGGTCGCGGACATCGTCTCGAAGTTCATCGCCGTGCTGCTGCTGCCGGTGTACACCCGGTACCTCACCACGTCCCAGTACGGCATCGTCGAGCTGCTGGCCAACGGCGTCATCTTCGCCAGCATCGTGATCCGCTTCGGGATCATCGAGGCGTTTCTGCGCTTCTACTTCGCCGACGAGGATCAGGACCGCCGAGACGCCCTCGTTCGCCGCTCGGCGCATGTTCCTGCTGCTGACGACGACGACTCGCGGCGATCGTGCTCGCCGCGGCGGCCGCGCCGCTGTCCCGGCTGGTGCTCGGCCATCGTGACGCGACGACCTTCCTGATCGCCGTGCTGGGGCTGTGGACGTTCACCAACCTCGAGCTTGCCTACGGGCTGCTCCGGGTCGATGAACGGATTCGCACCTACGCGATCGCGTCGCTGACCAATGTCGCCCTGACCATCACGGCGTCGCTCGTGCTCGTGGTCGGCCTGGGCGACGGTGCGCGCGGGCTGCTGATCGGCAACTACGGCGCCTCGACCCTCGTGCTCCTCGCGCTGTGGTTCTCGATGCGTCACCGCCTGCGTCGTCCCGCGCGCCGGGCCGCGGGTGAGCGCCTGTCCCAGCTGCTGCATTTCGGCCTGCCGACGATGCCGGCGGAGATCTCCGTCTACGCGCTCAACATCTTCGACCGCTACTACATCCTCCACGCCAAGGGCACGTCGCTCGTCGGCCTCTACTCGGTGGCGATCAAGCTGGCCGGATCGGTGGCCTTCATCGTGCGCGCCTTCCAGTACGCGTGGCCGCCGCTCGCCTATTCGGTCAGCGACGACGCCGAGGCCGCGCGCCTGTATGGCCTGGTCACGACCTACTACGTGCTGGTCAGCGGATGGGTGGTGGCCGGCCTGGCGCTGCTCGGGCGATGGGTTCTGCGTCTGCTCGCCGCGCACACCTACTACGGCGCCTATCGCGCGCTGCCGTGGGTGGCGCTGGGCTGGGCGATGTACGGGCTGTGGGTGGTCTTCCTGGTCATCGCCGGGCGCGCGCAGGCCACGCGGCGAAATTTCCCCGCCTCGATCGCCGGGCTGATCGCCAATGTGGTGCTGATCGTGGTGCTGGTCCCGCCGCTTGGGATCGCGGGCGCGGGGATCGCTCTGTGCGGCGCCTATGTGGTCATGCTCGTGGTCATGTACCTGCTCACGCGGCGGTCTGTTCCGGGTCGACTTCGAGTGGCGACGGCTGCTGGAGTTGGTGCTCGTGATGGGCGGGGCCGCGGCGGCGGGGGATCTGCTCCTGCCCACCCACGGCGCGGTCGGGTTCCTGACTCGGCTGGCCGCGTTCGCGGCGATCCCGCCCGTCCTGTGGCTGATCGGCTTTGCCCATCCGCAGGAAGTTGCTCACGTCGGCCGCCTGGCCGCCCGCGTGCGCTTGCCGCGCCCGCCGCGGAGCGGGTCATGAGCAGGCCGTCGATCAGCGTCGTGATGCCCTTCGCCGGCGATGCGGTAGCGGGTCGTGGCGGCCATGGCCACGCTGCTGGGCCTCGAGATCTCCGCGGGGGACGAGCTGATCCTCGTCGACAACGCCGGCACCATCGCCGGCACCGACCCAGTCCGGGTGGTGCGAGCCACCGCCGAGCGCTCCCCCGCGCACGCGCGCAACACCGGCGCGAAGGCCGCCCGCGGAGAATGGATCCTCTTTCTCGACGCTGATTGCACCCCCCTGCCCGGGCTCCTGGAGGCGTACTTCGCCGCGCCGGTGGACCCCGACGTCGGCGCCATGGCGGGCGAGGTGGTGCCGGCACCGGACCCGACAACGCTGGCCGCACGCTACGCCACCGAGCGCAGCTTCCTCGGCCAGCAGGCCCACGTCTCGCACCCCTATCTTCCGCGCGCGGCGGCGGCCAATCTGATGGTCCGGCGCGCCGCCTTCGAGCAGGTAGGCGGCTTTCTGGAGGGCGTCCGCGCCGCCGAGGACACCGATTTCAGCTGGCGTCTGCAGCGCGCCGGCTGGCGATTGGAGCTGCGCTCCGCGGCGGCGGTTCAGCACACCTACCGCGCCACCCTGGGCGAGTTGCGTCGCCAATGGCGAGGTTATGCGGCCGGTCGCGCCTGGCTGGCCCGCAGATACGGCGGCTTCAGCCCCGAGCCGTCGGTCCGCAGAGGTCTCAAACGCGGCCTGGGCCGACTTGGCCGCAGCCCTGGGGGCGGCGCCCCCCGGCGCGCCACGGCCCGGGGCTCCGTCGACATCGCCTCCGCAGTGTCACCGCGGCGACCGGGACGTCTCGACCGGGGTCGTTACCTGGCAGTCGACGTGCTCCTCGCCGCCGAGGAGCTCGGCGGATTTGCGCTGTCAAATCGTCCCGCCGGGGACGGACGCTCACTTGAGCCGGCGAAGGTCGTGCTCGTGGCCGATCGCTTCCCGGCTCGCGGCGATCCGCTGGCGGAATTTGCGCGCACGCTCGAGGGCGCCCGGGTCGAGGCGGCGACCCGGCCGGACACTCTGGCGCTCGAGTCGGCCCGTTCGCTCGACATCGTCTACCGCGAAGACGATGGGTCCGGCGCTCGTGTCCGCGCGCTCGTGATCCTCGTAGCCCGCCATCCGCTGCGGGTGTGGCGGGACGTTTTCGCTGGACGAGACGCGGGTCCGGCGCGGCCCACGCGCGTGGGCCTGGCCGCGCTCGCACCCGTGGCCCTGCGCGTGCGGAGAGATCCCGACGCGCGGTTGCACGCGCTGGGCGGCGAGCCGGCGCGTCAGGTCGCGGCTCGCCTCGCCGCCCTGACCGGCCGGCCGCTCGACGGAGGAGCGCCATGACCCGGGTCCAGCTCGTTGATCCCTCAGCGTTCACGCCGCCGTATGACCACGCCCTGGCCCAGGCTCTGGGCCGGGCCGGCGCCGACGTCACGCTCGTCACGAGCCGCTTCGCCTACGCCTCGGTCCCGGTGCCCGACGGATATCGCCGCCGCGAGCTCTTCTACCGGCATGCTCGCGGGGCCGCTGGTTCCTGGCCCCGGCGGCTGACCAAGCTGGCCGAGCACGGTCCCGACATGCTTCGCTACCGGCGGATGGCGGCGAGTGCCGACGTGGCGCACTTCCAATGGTTCGACGTGCCGTGGCTTGACCGTCATCTGCTGCCTCGAGGGCCCGTGGTGCTGACCGCGCACGATCTGCTGCCGCGTGAACCCCGACCCGGACAGGCTCATGCCCAGCAGCAGCTGCTGGAGCGCGTCGACGCGCTCATCGTCCACTCCGAGTACGGCCGCCGGACCTTGATCGAAGAGCTGGCACTGGAGCCCGACAAGGTGCATGTGGTCCCGCACGGGGCGTTTACCCATCTGACCGCGCAGGAGCACGAAGAAGCGCTGCCGGCCGAATTGACTGCTGCCTCCGCGGAGGATCCGGTCGCCCTGTTCTTCGGGCTGCTGCGGCCCTACAAGGGCATCGAGACGCTGCTCGAGGCCTGGCGCGGGATCAAGGAGGGCCAACTGTGGGTCGTCGGACGCTCACGGATGCCGCTGGAACCGCTCCGCGCCGCGGCGCCGGCGGGGGTGCGCTTCGTGCCCCGCTTCATCTCCGACGCGGCGCTACCGGCGCTGTTTCGCCGCGCCGACGTGATCGTGCTTCCGTATACCCGCACCGAGCGCTTTGACCAGTCAGGAGTCCTGGCCACGGCGCTGGCGTTCGGCAAAGCCGTGATCCTCACCGACGTCGGTGGCTTCAGCGAGGTTGCGGCTCACGGGGCGGCAGAACTCGTCCCGCCTGGCGATCCGGCGGCACTGCGTGCCGCGCTCATGCACCTGCTCGCCGACCGGAGCGCTCGCGAGCGCCTGGAGCGCGTGGCCGCGGCCGCCGCGGCCGGTCCCTATTCGTGGAACGAGGCGGCTCGCAGGACACTTGCCGTCTACCGAAGCGCCGGGGCCTAGGCGCGCAGGGCAGCCGTACTTCACAATCCGCCGCCGTGGATGCTCTTGCGGTTGTGTTCTGGCTCTGCGTGGCCCTGCTGCTCTACACGCACGCTGGCTATGCGCTGGTGCTCGCGCTGCTTGCGCGAGCCCGCCGGGGGCGCACGCTCGAGGTGGCCGGGCCCGATTGGCACCCGCCGGTCTCGGTGATCGTGGCGGCCTACGCCGAGCAGGAGGTGATCACGGCGCGCGTGAGGAATTTGCGCACGCTCGACTATCCGTCGGATCGCGTCGAGGTGATCGTGGCCTGTGACGGATCCCCCGACGACACCGCTGCGCGCGCGCGCGCCGCCGGGGCCGACCTCGTGCTCGAGCTCGAGCGCGGCGGCAAGATCCGCGCCCAGGACGCCGCCGTGGTGCGCTCACGCGGGGAGATCGTGGCGTTCTCCGACGCCAACGTGCTGTGGGAGCCCGAGGCCTTGGCTAACCTCGTCGCCTGCTTTGCGGACCGGCGGGTTGGATACGTCTGCGGAGATGTTCGGTTCCTCAATGCCCGCGGCACAAATCAGGAGGGCCTTTACTGGCGCTACGAGATGGCACTGCGCCGACTCGAGTCGCGCGTTCGTTCGGTGACGGGCGGTAATGGGGCGATCTACGCCACCCGGCGTGATTCCTACATCATCGTTGACCCGATCATGGGTCATGACCTTTCGTTCCCGTTCAACATGGTCAAGCGTGGCTGGCTCGCCGTGTACGCGCCGGACGCACACGCCAGCGAGAAGATGGTCCCGACGATCGAGGGCGAGTTCGCCCGCAAGCGGCGGATGATGAGTCACGGATGGCCGATCGTGCTCCGGGGGGGAATGCTGTCTCCTCGCGGCTACGGGCCCCTGTACACGCTGATGATCTTCTCGCACCGGGTGCTCAGGTACGCGTCGCCGTTTCTGCACGTGATCGCGTTCGCCACGAGCCTCGCGCTGCTCGGCCGCGGCTGGGTTTACGTGGCGTCCGTCGTGATCCAGCTGGCAGTCCTCCTCGCTGCGCTCCTGGCTCCGGTGCTGCCGGCCCGGCCTCTGCTCGTCGCGCGCTACTACGTGCTCACCACGGCGTCGCTGGCCGCCGGTCTGTGGGATTGGCTGGCCGGCGGCACGGCAGCGGGCTGGGAGCCGGCGGAGGGTACGCGGTGATCAAGCGGGTGCTGGACATCGTGATCGCGGCGGTTGGCGGGATCCTCTCTGCCCCCCTGATCGCGCTCCTGGCGCTCGTCATCCGCGCGGAGTCCCGGGGCCCCGCGGTCTACCGCCAGACGCGGACCGGAAAGGACGGGGCGGTGTTTTCCATCTACAAACTGCGCACCATGGTGCTCGACGCCGAATTCACCGGAGCCGGCCTGGCCATTGCCGCCGGGGACGACCGGATCACGCGGACGGGGGCGTTTCTGCGGCGGTACTCGCTGGACGAGCTGCCGAATCTGTGGAACGTCCTGCGGGGAGAAATGTCGATCGTCGGGCCACGTCCCACCGTGCCGGTTCAGGTGGAGCAGTACACCGACCGCCAGCGGGGGCGGCTGGCCGTGAAACCAGGCATCACCGGATGGGCTCAGATCAACGGCCGGGCTTCGCTTCCCTGGTCGGAGCGGATCGAGCTCGACCTCTGGTACGTCGAGCACCGATCGCTCGCGCTGGATCTCAAGATCCTCGCCAAAACGGTGGGCATGGTCCTCAGCGGACATGGTCTCTACAAAGGAGATACCGGCGGATGGCATCCACCGAGCGCGACGTAGGCGTTCTGCTCACGGGCGTCGGCAAGCGATACGACATCGTGTCGGCGTTCGCCCAGCATGCGACCGTGGTCGCCGCCGACCCCAATCCACTCGCACCTGCGCAGTACGCCGCTCACCACCGCCGCGCCGTCCCTCGGATCGACGATCCGAGTTACGTTCCCGCGCTGTGCGAGTTGTGTGAGGCGCACAAGGTCGGAGCCGTCATCCCCCTGACCGATCTCGACATCGAGGTGCTCGCCCGCGCTCGCGCGCAGGGCCTCCTGCCGGCCTTTGTCCCGGACCCCGAGATCGCGCGGGCCACGTTCGACAAGTACGAGGCGCATCGGCTGCTCGAGCGCCTCGGTCTACCGTCGCCTCCGACCGTTCTGCCCGGGACCTCGGCGCCCGGATATCCGGTCATGGTCAAGCCGCGCCAGGGATCCGGTGCTCGCTCGATTCATCGCGCCGACGACGCCCGCGCTGCGGAGTTCTTCGTCGAATACGTGGACGAGCCGACGATGATCCAGCGGCTGATGGACGGACCGGAGTTCTCGATCGACTGCCTCTCGGACCTACACGGACGATGTCTGAACGCGATCCCCCGCACAATGATCGAGTCACGCGGCGGAGAGTCGATCAAGGGCCAGGTGATCGCCGATTCCGAGCTGATCGACTTGGGCCGCCGGGTGGTGGAGGCCCTCGGGGTCCGCGGGCCATGCACGGTGCAGGCCTTCCGTGACCGGGAGATCGGACTGGGCATCACCGACGTGAACACGCGGTTTGGCGGGGCCTTTCCCGCGCCCGTGTACGCCGCCCTCCCCGGACGCAGCTACCCCGAGCTGATCGTCCGCATGGCACGCGGAGAGACGGTCGAGCCGCACGTTGGCGAGTTCAGAGCGGGAATCACTTTCACCCGCTACTTCTGGCAGCTCGAGTTGGACGAGTCGTTGCGGCCGACCGGCCGCGACATCGTGCAGCCGCCCGGGCCGCCGGTACCCCGCCGGACCTGAACGACCGCGTCTGCGCGGCCCACCGTCGGGCCCGCTTTCGGCACCGGTGGCCCGGGCACGGTACCGTCTGTGCGCCAAGCACACGGGTCCATCCGGACGCACCAACAGGAGGACAGATTTCATGGCGAACCCCCCACGATCGCTGGCCGGCAAGGTCGTCGCAATTACCGGCGGCGCCCGCGGCATCGGCCGCGCCACGGCGTCGGCACTGATCGCGCAGGGCGCGCGGGTGGCGATCGGCGACATCGACACGTCGCTGGCCGAGCGCACCGCGGAGGAGCTCGGCGCCGGCACCGTCGGTCTCCCGCTCGACGTGACCGACCGCTCCAGCTTCGAGACCTTCATGCGCGCGGCCGAGAGCGCGCTCGGGCCGCTCGATGTGCTGATCAACAACGCGGGGATCATGCCCATCGGCCCATTCGCCGAGGAGACCGACGCGACGGCCAAGCGGATGATCGACATCAACCTGCACGGGGTCATCTACGGTTCCAAGCTCGCGCTTGACCGGTTCCTGCCCCGCGGACGCGGGCATCTCGTCCAGATCGCCTCGGCGGCCGGAAAGGCCGGGTTCCCGGGCGGCGCCACCTACTGCGCCACCAAGCACGCCGTCGTCGGGCTGAGCGAAGCGATCCGCGCTGAAGTTCGCGGTACCGACATCGACGTCAGCGATCGTGATGCCGGTCGTCGTCCACACCGAGCTGGGCTCCGGGCTTCCGGAGACGCGCGGGTTCAAGCCGGTTGAGCCCGAGGACGTGGCCAACGCGATCGTCGAGGCCCTGCAGACGGGTCGCTTCGAGGTTTTCGTACCGAAGAAGATGAGCGGGATGGTCCGGTTGAACGCGCTCATGCCCCGTCGCGCGATGGAGGCGATGAGCCGGCTGATGAAGGGCGACCAGGTTCTGATGGCGCCCGACCACCGCGCCCGCGCGGCCTACGAGGCGCGGATGGTCGAGACGATCGCCCCGGCCGAGTCGGAGACCGCTGCGCACGCCGGCAGCGACGCCGCCCCGGTCGCCGCCGAGCGGGAGACGGAGACGGTTTAGGGCGAGGTTTTCGCTGGGCCCGGGGGCGTCAGGCGCCCGGGCCCAGCCAGTCTGCGATCAGGCGCCCGATCTCCGGGCCGGCGTCCTCTTGCAGGAAGTGACTCGCCTCCGGGATCACGTGCGCCACATCGGTGCCGAGCGCCTGTGCGAACCGGCGCCCGACCTCCAGCGGGAGGATCGGATCGGAGTCCGCCCACAGCACAAGTTTGGGCCGGTCGTCGTCCTTGAGCGCGGCCAGGACCCGCTGGCCGGCCTGCGCTCCTGGTTGCTCCGGCGAGGTCGGGATCATCAGCGGGAACGCGCGGGCGCCGGCCTTCGACTCCGGGTTGGGAAACGGGGCGTCGTAGGCGGCGATCACCTCGTCGCCGGGCTCCCGCTTGCAGGCACCCTTGACCAGAAAGCCGATGGGCAGATCCTCGGTGCGCTCGACGAAGTCACGGAACGCCTGCCAGGCGGCGGTCATCTTCTGGTGGCCGGTGAACAGTCCGGTGTCGAGGATGACGATCCTGGCGATTCGGTCCGGGTGCTCGGTGGCCAGCCGCAGACCGACCGGTCCGCCCCAGTCGTGCACGACCACCGTGGCGTCGCGCACATCGAGCTGTTCCAGCAGCGGGGCCACCGCGGCGGTGTGCCGGTCGTAGCTGTACCAGCCGCGGTCGACCGGCTTGTCCGAGCGCCCGAACCCGGGCAGGTCCGGGGCGATGCAGCGATAGCCGGCCTCGAGCACCGGCGGTATGACCGTCCGCCACAGGAACGACCAAGTCGGCTCACCATGAAAGAAGATCACCGGCTTCCCGCCGCCCGCGTCGATGTGCGCCAGTCGCAGGCCTTCGAACTCGCGAAAGTGGGGCTGGTAGGGGAAGTCCGGCAGGTTCTCCAGGACCTCGTCGGGGGTGCGGATGGCGTCGGGTATGGCGCTGAACCTACACGTAAACCAGGTGGGCGGCGCGGGTCCTCGGCCTCAGACCCCGCCACCGATGACCTTTGAGGCATCGTCGGCCACGGTCACCTCGATCGTGTCCAGATGCCGCACCCAGGCGATCAGATTGAGTGCCTGGAGGCGGTCGAGCATCGCCTGAAGCGCCTGCGCCTGGGCCGGGCTGCCGTAGCGGCGGGCGATCTCAAACGTGTAGCCCGTCGCCGCCGGCTGATCGGCGGTACCGAGCAGAGCCTGGTAGCGATTGTCGAGCACCGTGCTGTGAATCGTCAGGGGCCCATGGAAACCCGACAGGACCCGCACGCGGGCGGCCAGCTCAACCAGCAGGTCCACGGCGACGGGCGCGAGTCCGCGGTAGAGCGCCGCCGGGGCACCGAGGCGGTGGGCCTGGGCGCCCATTGAGGGCGCGTAGGCGAGTCCGAGCTGAGACGCGTTGGCCGGTAGGGGGATCAGCGTCCGTCCGGCGTAGGCGGCCGACAGGGCACCGGGGTCGCCGAACGTCCGCACGCGATCGGGCGGGTGGAGCACCAGCGCGCTCGAGTCGGCTCCGGTCTCGAGTCCGCTCAGGCGCTTCAACGCGCGCCGGTCGGAGCGGTACAGGCGCATGATCTGTGCGGCGCCGAGGACCCGCCAGAAGTACAGCGAGGACTGATCGCCGAAGCCCGCAAGGAGGCGGAATACGCGGGAGTTCCGGTCAGGCGCGCTGTCGAAGTACAGCTGTGCATAGGACACCGGATGTCCGCCGTCGTAGTCACTCAACACCTGCTGGAGGTTGCCGATGCCCATGTGGTAGGAGACGACGGCGAGGTCCTGGCGCCCGAACTTCTGCTCGGCGGTTTTCAGATACCTGACGGTTGCCGCCACCGACTTGCGGGGGTCGAAACGGTCGTCCACTTTGGCCAGGCGGGCGAGCAGGCGGCGCAGCTGGGCGGGCGAGGAGGCGCTGCCAATCGCGGTCAGCAGCTGCTTGCTGCGGACCAGGTCGATGTGCATTCCCAGCAGGGAGCGCCCCGTGTCGGACAGGATCTGCGTGAGCCCTGCCGCCGAGGACGGATCGCGACCGGCGACGACGTCCGGGCGTCCGGCGCTCTCGACGAACACCAATGCCTCGACGATGTTCGGGTCGATGCCCGTGCCCTGTGTCGCGGCATCGATAACGCCCCGGTAGGTCGCGACGCGCGCGGCGGTGGCCAGCGCGCCTCCGGGACTCTTGGTGAACAGCACCTGGCCGTCACCCGCCGTGGCGCGCTCGATGAACGCGGCCTCTCTTGAGGATGAGTAGGCGAACGGATCACCGGAGCGGGGGATCTGGCCCGTGCCCGGCAGCGGCGGGGGCGCCACCGAGCCGGAGCGGGTGGCGGTGAGGAATACGGCGATCAGCAGGACCACGGCGGACCCGGCGACCGCCAGCCGCAGGCGCCTGGGCGCGCTGGCGCCGCCGCCAGGCCGGTGCCCCCGCCGGCTCCCGAGACTAGGGCGCTGTGGCCCCAAAGCCATCGCGCCAGCTGGGATGCAGGGGTGTCCAGGCGAGATCCCGCTTGGCCTTTGCATTGGACGCGGCCCGCTGGGTGGTCATGCCGGACACGGCCGCTGTGCCGCCACCCAGCCTGCCCAGCCACACCGGCACACGGAACGGGCGCTTGGCTCCGACCGCGGCCGCATACCGCGGAACCCATTCGCGCGCGGGCGCGGGATCGTCGTCGACGATGTTGTAGATCCCGGGCGCCCCGCGCTCCAGCGCGGCGAGCGTCGCCCTCGCGGCGTCCTCGACATGGATGAAGGACCAGTGTCCATCGCCCGAACCGACCAGGGGAAAGCGCCGCCTGCGGGCCAGTTCGGCATAGAAGCCACCGCGCGCGAACTGCGTCCGGGGGCCGTAGAAGAAGCCATAGCGCAGCACGATCCCCTCGGCGCCGAGGACCTGTCGCTCGAGCTCGGCCACCGCCTGGATGGCATCGGACATCGGGGCCGGTGCGTCCAGTCCCAGTGCCGCTTCCTCATCCTTCACCCAGTTGCCCTCGGCCGCATAGGCGAAGGCGATGCTCTGGGCCAGGAAGGGTTCCGCTCGCGCTGCTCGGGCGGCGGCGAGCAGGTTCCGAGTGCCCTCCCGCCGCAGCCGGTTGGTGCCGGCCAGCTGGGTCTGGTACTTGCGTGGATCCAGCTGCTGGGGGAGGTCGGTGAGCTGGTGGATCACCGCTGCTGGTCTCGCCGCCGCCACCACCGCGCTCAGGGCCTCAGGATCGAAGGCGTCGCAGACAACCGCGTCCGCTCCTTGCGCCCGGATCTGCGCGGCCCGTTCCGAGGAGCGACTCATCCCCGTCACCTGATGGCCGGCCTGCAGCAGCAGCGGGGTCAGCTCACGACCCAGGACGCCCGATGCGCCCGCGAGGAAGATCCTCATCCGCTGAACCTCAGCGAGACTTTCAGCCCGCGGCAGAGTCGGATCCGGTCCCCATGGATGTGGCTTGGGAACACCTTCCAGCCGTGGCTGAGCGGGTAGATGTTGACCAGCGGACTGGGGTGCAGGCGCTCGTGGTGTTGGCTCACGTACAGCTCGCCGATCTTCAGGCCGGTGTACCAGGCGAAGATGCTCTGATAGCCGATCTGGATGTTCGGACGGCCGCAGGCCAGGATCCGGTGGATGCCGCCCAGCTGTGTGATCACCGCATGGAGGTGGTTGATCTGCTTCGTCCGCGCGCGTTCGTGAGTGAGATCGGCGCGCTCGATTCTCACCCGCGAGCGTGCCGCGGGAACCAGCGAGGCGACCACCACGACCACGAGCACGGCGGCCAGCTGCTGTGCCGAGACGCGGGCGAGAGCCGCGGGCCGAGCCGCGCCGAGCAGCGGCGCACCGTCAAGCAGCGCCCGCCCGACGAACACACCCGCCAGTACGCAGACGATCGCCACCGGCTCGAACAGGTAGCGCGGAACTGCCGGGGTAGCCGTGCAACACGAACGCGACCTCGACCACCACCCAGGCCACCGCTCCAGCCGCCAGGAGCAGGATGAACCGCTGACGGCGCACCGCTGCGATCGCGGCGGCCAGAATCCCGGTGAGCCACACAGGCAGCTCCTGCAGGTCCAGGAAGCGGTCAGAGCGTGCCCAGGAGCTTGTTGCTGTGAAGCTCGCGGGGGGAGTGCAGGGCGTTATTGCCGGCGATGAACGCGCTCTTCGCCGTCAGGGCCGGGATTCCGAACCAGAACAGCGGGATCAGCACCACGCCCGCCGCGAGCATTCGTCGCATCGAGGGAAATCTGCGCCACGCCCAGACGGAGTAGAGCCCCAGAAACGGCCACACCTCCGGGCGGCCGAGCGAGCCGAGGATCCACAGCCAGAAGGCCCATCTTCGCCGGCCGGCCAGACTGACAGTCGACCGCCCCCAGGCAGAGCGAGACGATCATCGTGTCCGACTGGGCGCTGAGGATGAAATGCGTGTAGTCGCGGATGCCGAGCAGCGCCAGCGCGGCGAACGCGCCGGCGGCGTAGCCGGCCCAGCGGCGGCCCGGGGGCGCGTCGGTCAGACGCACGGCGATCCGCCAGGCGAAGACCAGTCCGCTCAGCGACACCGCGACGGAGAGGATCATCCACAGCCACAGCGCGTAGTGGCCGACCACGGCGAACGGGACGGTGAACAGGAACGGCAGCGGCTTCCAAGAGGGGGCGCCGTTGGTGTCGAGCTTCCAGTGGACGGTGAGCTTGCCCCATACCAGCCATCCGTAGGGGTCATAGCCGGGCCGCGTGTCGGCCCACAGCACCAGCACGGTCGAGATCACCAGCAGGACGAACGCGGCGAGCGGCCCAGCGGTAGCGGGAGCTCAGCGCAGCCGTCAGCGCACCGCGGCGGGGTGTCTGCGGCGACGTCGGGGAGACGCGAGTCGGCTGTGCTTCGGCGGCTGGTTGAGACACGAGACCCTCTTACCGAGAGCGGTCGGGCCGGCCTTAGGGCCGGCCCGGAGCAGGCGCGGACGGTAGCAGCCGACCCCCAGAGCCCGCGGCCGCGTGGGTTTCCCGTAACCTTTGGCTCCCTCCGGCCTACTTCCGTTTGTCCGGTCGGCTATTCTCGTGCGCTCGCAAGCTGGCGATTCTTCAGCCCTTGCCGATTTCCAGGCCGCCTGGCAGGTCGAGCGCGCTGAAGATCCACATCGAGTTTGAAGGGTATTGGAGCGTCCGTATGCAAATCTTGGTTCTTGGTGGTGACGGGTACCTCGGGTGGCCGACGGCCCTCCATCTGTCGGCCCTGGGTCACGAAGTCGCTGTAAACGACAACTTCGCCCGCCGCGGATACGACGAGGAGATGGGGGTCGACAGCCTCGTCCCGATCGCCACGCTCGACGAACGGATTGCGCGCATGGTCGGAGATCAGCGGCAAGACGATCAAGAGCTACGTCGGCGATCTCTGCGATGCCGCGTTCACGCATCAGATGATCGGCGACTTCCGCCCCGAGGCGGTCGTCCACTTCGCCGAACAGCGCGCCGCGCCGTACTCGATGATCTCACAGGCCCACGCGGTCTACACCCAGACCAACAACGTGGTCGGCAACCTCAACGTGATGTACGCGATCGCCGACACCGACATCGACATCCACCTGGTCAAGCTCGGGACGATGGGCGAGTACGGGCAGCCCAACATCGACATCGAAGAGGGCTGGATCGAGATCGAGCACAAGGGCCGCAAGGATCGGATGATCTACCCGAAGAAGCCCGGCTCCTTCTACCACTGTTCGAAGGTCCACGACAGCCACAACATCGAGTTCGGCTGCCGGATCTGGGGCATGCGCGCGACCGACCTCAACCAGGGCGTGGTCTACGGCGTCGACACCGAGCAGACGAAGCTCGACCCGCGCCTGGCCACCCGCTTCGACTACGACGGCGTGTTCGGCACCGTGCTCAACCGGATGGTGATCCAGGCCGTGCTCGGCCACCCGCTCACCGTGTACGGCAACGGATCGCAGACCCGCGGACTGATCAACCTGGTCGACACGGTGGAGTGCATCCGCCTGGCCTGTGAGAACCCGGCCGACCGGGGCGAGTTCCGCGTGTTCAACCAGATGACCGAGACGATGTCGATCAACCAGATCGCCGAGACGATCGCCAAGGAATTCCCCGGCGGAGTTCAGATCGATCACGTCGACAATCCCCGGGTGGAGATCTACGACCACTACTACAACGTCGTCCATACCGCACTCGAGGGGCTCGGCCTGAAGCCGACGCTGCTGTCGAACGCGCTGATCGACCACATGTTCGACGTCGTCGAGCAGCACAAGGAACGCGTCGATCTGGCGGCGATCACGGCCACGGTGCGCTGGGACCGGACCACGAGCGAGCTGCCTCAGACCGCGAGCGCGCTGGCACAGACGTGAGCGGGGCCGGCGCGGGGGCGCTCAGTGGGCGCCGTGTCCTCGTAACCGGAGGCTCGGGCTTCATCGGCAGGCACATGGTGGCGGAGCTCGGCGCAGATGGCGCGCACGTGCGCGTCGTCGATCTCAAGCCGCATCCCGATCCGGAGGTCGAGATTGTCCAGGGCGACCTGGTCGACCCGGATGTGGTCGCTGCAGCTCTGGAAGGCGGTTTTGATGCCGTCGTGCACCTGGCCGCGGTGACCTCGGTGCTGCGCTCGATCGAGCAGCCGGAGCTGACGTTCAGCACCAACGTCGCTGCTACCCACGGTTTGCTCGAGGGTGCGCGCAAGGCCGGCGTCAAGGCGCTGGCCTTTGCCTCGACGAACGCCGTCACCGGTCCGATGGACGCTCCGGCGATCACCGAACAGGCGACGCTGAAGCCGATGACGCCCTACGGCGCCACCAAGGCGGCCGGTGAGATGCTGATGTCCGCCTACACGTCGTCCTACGGGATGCGCTGCGCTGCCGATTCGCCTGACCAACGTATACGGGCTGGGCATGCAGGCCAAGGACAGCATCGTCGCCCGGCTGATGCGCGTGATTCGGACCGGAGGCACGTTCGAGATCTACGGCGATGGCACCCAGGTGCGGGACTACGTCAACGCCGCGGATGTGGTGTCTGCGTTCCGCCTGGCGCTGTCCAGCGACAGCTGGCACGGCCCGATGGTGATCGGGTCCGGCCACTCGATGTCGGTGCTCGAGGTAGTCGAGCACGTCCGCGCGGTCACCGGCGCTCAGTTCGAGGTCCAGCACGGCCCGGCCAAGGCCGGCGAGATGCCGGCGGTGATCGTCGACCCGGCCAAGGCCCACGCGGCCGGCTGGTCGCCCCGCTTCACCTTCGAGGAGGGACTCGCCGGCAGTCTGGGAGGAATGGTCACGCGCTGACGCTGGACACGATCGCCGGCGGGGCTCCGCCCGCGCCGGTGGTCGCGAGCGGCCAGGGATGAGCCTCCTGACCCGGCAGCCCTTCGAGGCCGAGCAGGAGCTCGCCCGTCTCGCGCCGCACGAGCGAGGCGCGGCCGCCACCTTCCTGTCCGCCCATCCGGCGGGCGCCGGCGCGCCGCTGGCGATCGTGATTCCCGCCTACAACGAGGCACCCACCGTCGCCGAGGTGGTGTCAGAGATTCCCGCAGAGGCGGCCGGGCTCCAGACCGAGGTGATCGTGGTCGTCGACGGCGCCAAGGACGCCACGGCCGCGCAGGCCGCCTCCGCCGGCGCGCTGGTCTGCGACGTGCCGGTCAACCGCGGGCAGGGCGCCGCCCTGGCGCTCGGCTACTGGCTCGCGCGGGCGCGCGGGGCCCAGGTGATCGCCACCATCGATGCCGACGGGCAATACGAGCCCGAGGAGCTGGGCCGCGTCGTCCAGCCGATCCTCGACGGTCGCGCCGAGTTCGTCTCCGGCTCGCGGCGCCTGGGCGCTGAGCTGACCACCGACAAGGTCCGCCATCTGGGCGTGCTGGTGTTCGGCGCGCTGATCAGCGCGCTCGTCCGCCACCGAATCACCGATCCGGCTTGCGGCATCCGCGCGATGCGCTCAGACGTGACCGCGGCGGTGGTGCTCGAGCAGCCGCAGTATCAAGCTTCGGAGTTGATGATCAGCGCCGCCCTGCACGGCTATCGCCTCGCCGAGGTCCCGACCACCATGCGGGATCGTGGTGACCACGCGACCAAGACCAAGAAGGGCGGGAACTTCGGTTACGGGGTCCGGTTCGCGCGGGCGGCCATCCACACCTGGCGGCGCGACCGCAGAGCCGCGCGCACCCGGCTCTCGCCCGAGAAGATCCAGAACTCGTAGAGGAAGTACCGCAGGCCGTAGAGCACGGCCAGGACTCCGAAGTACGAGCCCGTCACCAGCAGGACGCGGAGGCCGTGGCCCGCCGGAATCCCCTGTACCTGATCGTGGGTCCAGCCGGTGACGAGCGACAGGGCCAGCAACGTCGTGGCCGACACCGCGATGTAAGCCAGGATCTCGCGTCCGAACGCCACCCGTCCTTCGACCTTCCAGGTCCAGCGCCGGTTCAGCGTCCAATTCGGAATTGCGCCCGCGGCGAACGCCGCCACCGAGCAAGCCGTGGTCGAAGCCCCCAGCACATAGAGGATCGGAAACACCACTGCGCTCGTGGCCGCGGCGACCGCGGAGGAGATGGCGAAGCGGGCCAACCGCCGTTTCAGCACGCGGCGGCGCAGCCGCTGAAGACGATCAAGCAGCACGAAACATCAATCCTAGCGGCTCAGGAGGCCGCCGAGGGCCGCGGTACGGTCCCGGCTGGTGCGGATCCAATCGGCAGCCGAGCAGTTGCTCCTCGACGACGATCTTCTCGTCTGGGGGGACAACGACGAGGTGCTGCGGAATCTCCCCGACGGTAAGTTCGATCTGGTCTACCTGGACCCTCCGTTCAACACCGGCCGGGCCCAAACTCGGCAGACGCTGGCCACGCTCGCCAATGAGCATGGACACCGGCGTGGGTTCGGCGGGCGTACCTACAGCTCACAGTTGCTCAGCAAGCTCAGCTACGAGGACTCGTTCACGGATTACCTCGGGTTCCTGCACCCCAGGCTGGTCCGGATACGGGAGCTGCTCGCGCCCCACGGAACCCTCTATTTCCACATCGACTACCGCGAGGCGCACTACTGCAAGCTGCTGCTCGACGAGCTGTTCGGCCGCGAGGCCTTCCTCAACGAGCTGATTTGGACCTACGACTACGGGGCCAAACCCCGGCGGCGCTGGCCTGCCAAGCACGACACGATCCTCGTGTATGTGCGCACGCCCGGCGGGCACCACTTTGATTCCGAGGCGGTTGAGCGCGAGCCCTACATGGCACCCGGGTTGGTCAGCGCCGAGAAGGCCGCCCGGGGCAAGCGTCCCACCGATGTCTGGTTTCACACCATCGTCCCCACCAACGGCCGGGAGAAGACCGGCTATCCCTCGCAGAAACCAGAGGGCGTGCTCCGCCGGATCGTGGCGGCGTCCTCACGTCCCGGTGGGTGGTGCCTGGATCCGTTCGCCGGTTCGGGCACGGTGGGCGCGGTGTGTCGGCAACTCGACCGCCGCTTTGTGCTGATCGACATCAGCGCCACCGCCGTCGAGGTGATGCGGACCCGGCTGGACGGCGCCCAGCCCGCGGCGGGCGCTGCGGCGGACACGGCGGCTAAGCCTCCGCGCCGCGCACGAGCGGGACAAATCTGACCGGCTCGAGTCTGGTCGTGGTGATGTCCATCGCGCCGCGGCGGGCGAGGATCAGGTGCTGCTCGGCCCCACCCACCGGGGCGATCAGCCGGCCTCCCGGCGCGAGCTGACCGGTGAGCGCCGGGGGGATGCGCTCAGGCACAGCCGCGGCCACGTTGATGGCGTCATAGGGAGCATGCTCAGGCAGGCCGTCCCAACCATCGCCGATATACAGCTCCACGTTGGCTATCCCCAGCGACGTCAGGGCCGACTGCGCCTGGTTCGCGAGCTCGGCGTGCCGTTCGATGCCCCAGACGTGATGCGCCAGTCGCGCCAGCAGCGCGGCGTGATAGCCAGAGCCGGTGCCGATGTCGAGAACGCGGTCCTCAGGGGTGAGCTCCAGCAGTTCGAGCATGCGGGCGACGACCAGCGGCTGGGAGATGGTCTGCTGGCAGGCGATGGGCAACGCGCTGTTCTCGTACGCCCGTGCCCGTTCGGCTCCGGGTACGAAGCGCTCGCGCGGAATTTCGGCAATCGCCGCGAGCACTCGCTCGTCGGAGATCGATGATCGTAGTTGGCCGACGAGGCCTGAGCCATCGCTCACATTGCCCATTTTCGGGCCTCTGGCAAGATCGGGCGCGATGACGACGACGCTGGAAGAGCCCACGAGCTATCCGGTCGCCCGCGAAGCGGGTCCACCGCAGAGCGGGGCGGGCGCGGTCCTGCGGCGGATCGCGCGCACGATCCCGTGGCCGATCTGCGCGGTGACGGTGATCGCCGCCGTGCTCCGGCTCGTGCAGCTCGATGCCGTCAGCGGGAATCAGTTCTACGACGCGGCCGTGCGCAGCATGTCAGGCTCGGTCCACAACTTCTTCTACGGCGCCTTTGACCCCTCCGCCATCCTCTCGATCGACAAGCCGCCGCTTGATCTCTGGCTTCAGGTCATCAGCGTGAAGCTGCTGGGCTGGGGGGGTTTCGCCCTGAAGCTCCCCGAGGCCTTGGGAGGAACCCTGGCCGTGCCGCTGCTCTATGACGCGGTGCGCCGCGCGGTGGGCCGCCCGGCCGCGCTCGGGGCCGCCGCAACACTCGCCGTGTTGCCCGAATCTGTGCTCACGTCGCGCAGCGACACGATGGACTCGGTGATGATGCTGCTGGTCATCGCCGCCCTCTGGCTGCTGGTCCGCGCCTCGCAGACCGGAGAGCGCCGGATGGTCGTGCTCGCCGGCGTCGCCCTGGGCGTGGCCTTCAACGTGAAATTGCTGGAAGCGCTGATCGCCGTCCCCGCCCTGGGTCTCCTCTACCTGCTCGCCGGGCCGGGCGCGCCCACGCGGAAGCTCAAGGATTTGGGGCTGGGCGCGGCGGCGCTGGCCGGGGTTGGTCTGGCCTGGGCGCTACCCGCCTCGCTGCTGCCGGGAAAGCATCCGTGGTCCGTCGGATCGACGGACGGGAGCGTGTGGAACGCGATGTTCGTCTTCAACGGCTTCGGCAAGGTCTCGAGTGGGGCCAGCACCAAGCCCGGCGGGCCTGGACCGTTTCGCCTGATCGTCTCGACCGGCTGGCACTACGACATCCTGTTCGGCTGCGTCCTCGTCGCCGCGGTGGTGATCGGCGTCGCGGCAGGACTCAGCGTCTGGCGGGGCCGCCCGAGCATCGAGACTTCGCCTCCGGGGGATCTGGCCCGGGCGTTCGCGGTCTCGGTCGCGGTCTGGATCGGGTTTGCCGTCCTCGTGTTCGACGGGATGCAGACCGTGCACGCGCGTTATCTGGAGGCCTTGGCGCCGGCGCTGGCCGTCGCCATCGGCTACGGGACCGCGACGCTGGCCGGTCTGGGAGCGCGGCGCGGGCCTTCGATCGCGGCCACCTTCGCCGCGCTGGCGTTGATCTGCGCCTACACGTTCCACTTCAAGCCTCCGGCGCTGGCCTGGAGCGTCGCTGCCCTGATGTTGGCGACCGCGGGCGCGGTGCTGATAACGGACTCCGGTGACGCGCTGGCGCGCCCCGGCCGGTGGCTGCTCGCCGGTCTGATCCTCGCCGCCGCACTGGTGTTCCCGGCGCACGAAACCCTGTCGCTGGTGCGAACCAATGCCAACGACTCGCTGGGGCTCGCCGCGATGCCGGCCTCGAGCGCAACGACGCTCTCCCGCTATCTCACGCCGAGGACCGCCGGGGTCCGCTACGAGGTCGCGGTCGACGAGCCGCTGGCCTTCGCTCCGGTGCTGATCCACGATCGCCGGGCAATCCTGCCGCTGACGAGCTTCGGCGGTCGCCCGCTGACCAGCCTCAAGACGCTGCTCGCTGCCGTCCGCGCCGGCGAGGTGCGCTACGGGCTCGTGGCGCGTCATCGCTGCGGCCCCGGGGCGCCCAACCGCGCCTGGGCGGCGTGCGCTCCCGCGGCCCAATGGATCCGGCACACCGGGCGCGACGTGACTCCGGCTGGGCTGAGCGGATCATCGCGCCTCTACCTGCTCTCCGCGGCCCGTGCCGGCTGACCGGAAGCTCCGTGCCGGCGTCCTCGCCGCGCTCGTCCTGGCCATGTCAGCGCTTGCGGCCGGAACGCTGATTCCAGACGTCGTCGCGGCCGCGGCGTGCACGAACCCCCCGGTCCCGGGTAGTCACCCCATCTCCCTGATGATCGACGGAACTCCCCGCGCCGCGCTTGTCCATGTCCCGCCGACGCCGGCGGGCACCGCTCGCCTGCCCCTTGTCGTTGCGCTGCACGGGGTCGGCGGCAGCGGCCCCGCGATGGAGACATACAGTGGGCTCTCGGCCGTGGCCGACCGGCGAGGCTTCATCGTTGCCTACCCGAGCTCACACGGTTTGTTCTGGAACAGCACCGGTTCACCACGACTCTCCAACGACGTCAGGTTCATCGGCGGATTGATCTCCTATTTGCGAGGGAGCCTGTGCGTTGATCCCGGGCGTACCTATGTCGCGGGTGTTTCCAACGGCGGTGGAATGGCGGCCCTGGTCGGGTGCCGGCTGAGCGCCGAGATCAGCGGCTTGGCCTCCGTGGCGGGGGGCTACGACGGGCAACCGCCGTGCCGGCCTCGGCGACCGCTGTCGGTGTTGGAGATCCATGGCACCGCCGATCAGATCGCGCCGTATTTTGGGGCGACCGGCCGCCCCACCAGAAGCGGCGTCCCGCCGTTCGTGGACGGCTGGGTCATCCGCGACCGCTGCCGCGGTAGCGCGGCGATAAGTCATCCGGCCCCGCGGACAACCGTGTTCAGCTGGAATCGCTGTGCGGGGGGAGCCCGGATCGAGCACATCAGGATCACCCGCGGCCGACACGCTTGGCCCGGGGCCACGCCACCCGACCCCGGTCCCGCTTCGACCATTTGCGGCGCCTGCGCGGTGTTGGACTTCTTCGCGGGCTTGCCCCGGAACGGCCGCGGATGAGAGCCAGGACGATCCTGTTCGGCGCCGCGCTTGCTCTGGCCGCTGCGCCGCTCAGCGCCTGCGGCGACTCCGGCAAGGACCCGGTCAAACATGCGAGTACCTCAGCCATCGTTCCCCGCGGAAGTCTCCGGGCCCCAGCGGGCTCGGTCAGCCTCCGTGCGCGGGTGCGCTACCGGGTGCCCCCATTGCTTGACCCTCACAACGTCTACGCAGCCGACGGCAGAGGGGATGTGTCCCCGTTGGCACGCCACTTCCGCAAGCTCATCTACGTGCCCAACAGCGCGAGTAATACGGTCGATGAGATCGATCCGGCCACCTACCGGATCGTGCGCCAGTTTCCGGTCGGCGGCCTTCCACAGCATGTGGTCCCGTCGTACGACCTGCGGACGCTCTGGGTGACCAACGACAACGGCAACAGCCTGACGCCGATCAATCCAATCAGCGGCCGTCCCGGCCGTGCCGTGCCGGTGGCCGACCCGTACAACATGTACTTCAGCCCCGATGGCCGGTACGCGATGGTGATGGCGGAACGACTGCGCCGGATCGACTTCCGTGATGCCAACACGATGAAGCTGCACCACTCGCTCGAGGTTCCGGGCTGTGCGGGCGTCAACCACGCCGACTTCACGGCCAACGGCCGCTATGCGTTTGTCAGCTGCGAGTTCGCGGCGCGGATGATCGTGGTGGATGTCGCTCGTGAGCGCCTTGTGAAGACGGTGATGATGCGCCGGCGGTTCCTCGCCCCAGGACGTAAAGCTCTCGCCCGACGGCCACGTCTTCTACGTCGCCGATCTCACCTATGGCGGGGTCTGGAAGTTCAATGCCCGGACGTTTCGCAAGCTGGGCTTCGTCAGGACCGGCGACGGCGCCCATGGGCTGTATCCCAGTCGCGACGCTCGCAACCTGTACATCTCCAACCGCAACGCCGGCACCGTGTCGGTGATCAGGTTCCGCACCGGCCGCGTAGTCCGGACCTGGACGATCCCTGGCGGTAGCCCGGACATGGGCGGGGTGTCCGCCTCCGGACACGTGCTGTGGCTTGCCGGACGCTACGACGCTGCTGTCTACGCGATCAACACCCGCACCGGCAAACTGATCCGCCGCGTTGCCGTCGGACTCGGCCCGCACGGGCTGTGCGTCTATCCCCAGCCCGGGCGCTATTCGCTCGGGCACACCGGCATCATGCGGTGAGCCGAACGGCCAGCCGGGCGTGCGAAACTCGCCGAGAATGATGCGCAGTTCGATCTTGCAGCGGATGTTGCTGGTGACCCTCGTGTCGCTTGTCGCGGCGATCGTCGTGGTGCTCATCGCTGGTCGCCCGGGATCCAGCGCATCGACCGCGACCGGGCCGCACAGCTCGCGGTTCGACGGGCCGACGCTGCCGCCGGGGTTGCGCGCCGCTGACTTCTCGCTCACCGACCAGACCGGACACCGCGTCACGTTGTCCCGTTACCGGGGTCACGTGGTGATCCTCACCTTCATCCATGCGCTCTGCCACGACACCTGTCCGTTCATGGTCGAGCAGATCAAAGGCGCGCTGAACACCCTCCCCTCCGCCCCGCCGGTCCCCGCGATCGGCATCAGCGTGGCGCCGCGGGAGGACACCATCGCGAACCGGCGCAGGTTCTTGCGCAAACATGAACTGGGCGGGCGCATGGCGTTTCTCAATGGCTCCCTGCGGACGATGCGGCGGGTTTGGCATGCCTACGCGATGCAGCCCGTACAGGGTCGGATCGACCACTCCACGTTCGTGCTCCTGATCGACAAGCGCGGGATCGAGCGGATCGGATTCCCCGCCGACCAGCTCACCCCGGAGGGTCTGGCACACGACATCCGCGTGCTCGAGCGCGAGCCGGCGTAGACACGCCGTTCGGCGTGGTCGCTCAGCCCGACGTGTTGCGCTGGAGTAGCGGCCCCAGCTGTGTGCTGAGCTCTTCGGATGAGACCTCCGGAATTTCGAAGGTCGCGTCTCCGTGACGGGTCCGGATCACCAGATGAGCACCCGCGCGCCGGCGCCGGCGAAGGCCGCGCGGCGGCGACACATCCAGTGAGCGGATCTCCGGCCAGCGCAGGCGGCCTAGCAGCTCATCGGAGCCTCGCGCGATGTCCAGACCATCGTCGCTGAGGTGCAGCGCGATGCCCCGTTCGGCGGGATCGAGGTTGGCGATGCCACCGAGATGCACCGCGACCAGGCGGAGCGGATGGGCGCCCTCGGTCTCCGCCTGCGCTTCGGCCTCCTCCTCCTCGGCCGCCTCCCCTCGACCTCGGCCGTGGCCTCGGCCTCCGCCTGTGCGTCCGCCTGTCCGTCGGCCTCCCCGTCGGGCGCCTCCGGCTCCTCCTCGGTTGCGTCTGCCGCCTCGTCATGCTCCGCCGGTTGCGCCGGCTTGGCCTCAAGCCCTGGAACGGGGCCGAGGGCAGCGAGGCTGTCCTCGTAGGAGGGCGCGCCCACGATCGCCTGCGCTCGCGCGACCGCGGGGTGACTGAGCGCCTCGCCAAGGGTTATGCCGAGCTGCTCGGTGGCGACGTCCGCCAGCGCTCGCCGCCACTGCAGGCCATCGGCCCGGTCGGCTGCTCGCTGGACCATCTGCTCGAGTTGGTCCCCGTCGAGGTTGAGGACGTCGGAGTGGGCTCGGACCGCCTCGGTGAACGCCGGTCGCAGCCTGGCCAGGAGTGCGGAGCGTCCCTGGTCGGCAATGCGCTGAGCGGTGTGCTCGAGCGTCTCGGTCACAGCGTGCCCTCCTCGAGTAGCGTCTTGATGCAGTGCAAGAACCCAGCCGCTTGGCTGCCATACAGGATCCGGTGATCGCAGCACAGAGTAATGGTCATCACCCGTCCTGGGGCGACAGTCGCATTCCTGATCACCGGGACCTCCCGGACCGCACCCACGGAAACGGCGGCGGCCTGTGGCGGAACGACCAGTGGTGTCGCCTGGGTCACTCCGAGCGGCCCCAGGTCCCACAGCGTGAACGTCGCACCGGAAAGGCTTGGCGATGACAGCTCGCCGGCGCGAGCGCCCTCGGTCACCCGCTCGAGCTCGGCGGCGAGCGGCGAGAGATCCTGGCGGTCGGCGTCGAACAGGGTAGGAACGGTGTACGCGTCCTCCTCGGCGACCACCAAACCGATGTTGATCCGTGAGTACAGCTCGAAGTTCCCGTCGCGGTAGGCCGAGTTGGCCCGCGGGTGCTCACGCAGCGCCAGGGCGCACGCCCGCACCAGGATCGCCGCCAGTCCACAGCCATGTTCGGCCGCCAGCTCGAGGCTGCGCGTGGCGTCGACCTCGGTGGCCAGCTCGAGGTCAGGGACGGTCGCCCTGGCCTCGGCGCTCCGCCGAGCGACCGCTTGCTCCCACCGTCGCGGCGCGAGCACGTGAACCTCGCCTTTGACGCCCGTGGAGGGGTCGGTGGGCTCGGACTCGACCATGGCGGGCAAAATACCGCCCGCCTCCCTAGAAGGGATCGGACGCCGCGTCGGCACCATGCCAAATGCGCAGGAACTCGTCGGCGTCCATTCCTGCGAGATCGGTCCGGAGAGCCTTCACCAGCCGCGAAGCGTCCTTGGCCGGGAGATCCCAGAACAGAACCATCTCACCATCTTCGACCGACACCACCTCGATCCGGTCGAGCCGTTCGGGATCGGCGAGGAAGGCCGGTTGCAGGCGACCCCGCGACACGATCAGGCGAAAGCGGCGGTTGGCCCTCATCGCGCGTCCGTCAGCGCCGCGGCGGCGCCCTGGAGGCTCCGCTCGCCCTCGAACACGGTCCCGCGGATCTCGATCGCAGGCAACGACCGGACCCCGGCGCCCCGCGCCCGCTCGTTTGCCTGCTCCAGCGCCCGGGCGGTCGAGCGCAGGCCGATTCCCTTGACCAGGGCTGTCGGGTGCATCTCGCAGGCGGCTCCGGCGATCAGCACCGTGCTCTGGTCGCCGATGTCCCGGCCGGCGGCGAATTCCTGGCGAAACGCGGCCAACGAGAACACGACCGCCCGACCGACTCGCTTGGCGTAGGTTGCGGCCACGGTCGCCTCCCGTGTGTCTGGCGGCCAGTGCTGAGGCCAACGCCAGGGTTGGAGCCGCAGCTCGGCGGCGCGGCGTTCGATCTCGTCACGGTCGATCTCGTCCTCGCCGTCGCAGACCGAGGCGGCGTGAACCGGTTCCCATTCCGCGACGACGGGCAGCGCGGCCATGATCGTCTCGGCCACCAGGTAGCAGGCTGGACTGCCGAGGTCGTAGTAGAAGGTGGGCTGGTCTGGGTCCGCCGCTGACACGACGCTGGGTTCAGCCGTGGATCAGCCAGCCGTCGGCGGCCCGAGCGGCCTCCATCACGCCCTCCGAGAGGGTCGGATGGCCGTGGATGATCCGCGCTACCTCGGGATAGCCGCCCTCGAGCTGGCGCGCGTTGACGAGCTCCTGAATCATCTCTGTGGCCTTGGCGCCGACGATGTGACCGCCGAGGAGTTCGCCGTACTTCTTGTCGCCCACGATCTTGATCACCCCCGTGCGGTCTCCGTACACCGTGCCCGCGCCGACGGCGCCGTACTGAACCTTTCCCACCACGACGTCGTAGCCCTCGTCACGGGCCTGGGCCTCGGTCAGCCCAAAGCTGGCCACATTCGGGGTGCAGAAGGTGGCTCGGGGGACGTCGATGTACTCGATCGGGTGTGTGGTCATGCCGGCGGCGTCCTCAACTGCGATCACGCCTTCGTCCGAGGCCTTGTGGGCCAGCGCCGGGCCCGTGCACGATGTCCCCGATCGCATAGATGCCCGCGGCCGTGGTGCGCATCGCGCCGTCGACCTCCACGAGACCGTTCTCGTCCAGTTTCACGTCGGCGGCCTGCAGGCCGAGGGCGCCGACGTCCGGGGCGCGTCCGGCGGCGATGACCAGCCAGTCGGTCTCGCCCGAGTGCTTGCCGTACTTGAAGCTGACGCTGGATTTACCCGACTGCACATCCTGAACGAGCGTCGCCGTGTGAATCGTCATCCCCTGCTTCTTCAGGCCTCGCTCGGCGGCTTTGGAGATGTCGGCATCCTCGGTCGGCAGGACCCGATCGAGCGCCTCGAACAGGAGCACCTCGACCCCGAGACGTGCGTAGGCGGAGGCGATCTCGGCCCCCGATGCCCCGGCTCCGACGACGGCCATGGTCCTCGGCAGCTCCGGCAGCGACCAGGCCTCTTCGGTCCCGATGACGCGGCCGCCGAACTCGGCACCGGGGATCGACTTCTTCACCGACCCGGTCGCCAGCAGGATCGTCTTGGCGGTGATCTGATCGCCGCCGACGGTCACGACGCCGTTGCCGGCCAGCGATCCCTCGCCCTCGATGAAATCAATCCCGTTCTTCTTGAACAGTCCCGAGACGCCGCCGGTCAGCGTCGCGACGACCTTCTCGCGGCGAGCGCTGACGGCCGCGAAGTCAACCTCCGGGGCTCCGACCTTGATGCCGAAGCTACCCGCTTCGCGGACATCGGTGAGGATGTCGGCGACGCGCAGCACAGCCTTGGCCGGGATGCAGGCGTAGTTCAGGCAACGGCCGCCCACCCGGTCCTTCTCGATGACCGCGGTTTTCATTCCCAGCTGGGCGGCACGAATGGCCGCGACGTAGCCGCCGGGTCCCGACCCGATGACCACGCAGTCATAAGCGGATTCAGCCATGAATCTGAGCCTAGCTGAAGCGACGGAACCGGCGCCAGCCACCCGCGAACCCTGTTGGCGTCAGTTTCTATCGCCCGGGGTACTTGGGCATCTGAATCCGGCTGAGGACGCGCACCAGCTTGAAGAACAGGAAGCCCCCGGCGACGATCACGACGAGGCAGACCAGCCCCCACAGGGCGTTCGAGACGCGCACCAGCGCCAGGCAGAATCCGAGCAGCCCGATCGCCAGCAGTGTCTGAAATCCGAGGACGGCCCAATAGCGCATCCACCACATTCCGGCCGCGCACATCAGCATCAGACCGGAGAACACGAGGATCTCGCCCAGGTGCGGCTGCTGGCCTCCGACATGCGGTTTGGCGCCTCCGATGAACAGCCCCAGGTTGACCAGGGACAGAATCGCGGCCACAGCGGCGCTGACCACGATCGGCCACGGCCTCTCGCCGTCGGCCAGCGGGGTGAGCGCCGCGCGCACCGCGGCGTTTCGCTCTTCGGATCGGCTGGGCGCCTTGGCGTGATCGGTCGCCTTTGCGGCGGCGGGGTGCTCACGGCGCCCCCGCTTGCGGCTACGCTGCCCCAACGCCGACTCCCCTGTGCTGAGGCTCGGGGTCCGACAGTGAGCGCAGCAGTTCTCGCGTCGTCCGCGCCGGATCCTGGGCATGGGTGAGCGCACGCACGACCGCCACACGGCGGGCCCCCGCGCGTCGCACCGCTGCGACGTTGTCCGGCGAGATCCCGCCGATGGCGAAAAACGGGACTGCGGCGTGCGCCGCCGCATGACGCACGAGCTCCAGTCCGACGGCGGGGCGCCGGGGCTTGGTCGGGGTTGCGTGAACCGGGCCGACACCGATGTAATCGACGCCGAGCTTTGCAGCGTCGTCGACCTGGGCCGGGGTGTGGGTGGACAGTCCCACGAGGCGACTCTCCCCGACCAGCGAACGAGCCAGCGCCACCGGGACATCGTGCTGTCCCACATGCACCCCGTCGGCTCCCGCAGCACGAACCAGATCCGGTCGGTCGTTGAGGATGAATAGCGCCCCCTGAGCCTCGCAGGCGCTGGCCACGCGACGGGCCGCCCCGAGGATGCGCTCATCCGCGGCGTCCTTCATCCGCAATTGCACGATCCGCACGCCGGCCCCGAGCGCGGCGTTCAGGAACGAGTCGGACGGGTCATCGCAGACGAGATACAGCCGCGCCTCGGCGAGGCACTGCAGACGGTTTTCCATCCTCTCAGTGTGCCAGGGAACCCGCGCTAGCATTTGGCTCAGAACGGGAGCCTTACTCATGGGCTGAGAGGGCGGATCTGAGTTCCGCCGACCGTATGAACCTGACCCGGGTAATGCCGGCGCAGGGAGGAGCGGCTTGCACGAGAAACATGGAGCATCAACTGACGTCGTGGTCGTCGGTGGCGGCGTCATCGGTCTCGCCATCGCCTGGCGCGCAGCGGCGCGTGGGGTTCGCGTCACGGTGATCGAACGCGGGGAGCTGGGGGGCGGAACCTCACGCCTGGCTGCGGGGATGCTCGCGCCCATCTCCGAGGCCGATCCCTCCGAACAGCCACTGCTGGCTCTGGGTATCGCCGCCGCCCGCGGTTATCCGTCATTCGTGGCCGAGCTGGCCGAGGCCTCCCAGCTCGATCCCGCCTACCTCCGGTGCGGGACGATCGTCGCGGCGCGGGACGCCGACGAGGCGCAGGCGCTCACCCGGGCTTTCGAGCTGCGCCGGCGGCTCGGACTACCGGCCCGGAGGCTGCGACCCAGCGAGGCGCGGGGGCTCGAACCGGCACTGGCTCCGACGATGCGACTGGCGCTCGAGTTCCCCGATGACCATGTCATCGACCCGCGGGCCCTGACCGCCGCGCTCGCCGACGCATCGCGCCGGGCCGGGGCCGAGATCCTCGAGGGCAGGCTGGTCGGCGAGCTGGTGTGTGAAGAGCGCGGGATTCGCGGCGTTCGCCTCGCGGATGGCGGGCTCGTGGCGGCTGAGCAGGTCGTGGTGGCAGCTGGCGTCTGGTCGGGGGCGCTGCGCGGCCTTCCCGACGGTGCGCGAATGCCGCTGCGGCCCGTCAAGGGACAGATTCTCCGCTTGCATGATCCCGCCGGACCGGGCCTGCTGAACCACGTTCTGCGCATGGACGGCGGATATGTCGTGCCGCGCGGCGACGGCCGCTACGTCATCGGAGCGACGATGGAGGAACGGGGCTTTGACGACACTGTGACCGCTGGGGGCGTGTTCGGGCTGCTGGAGAACGCCTCGGAGCTGCTGCCCGGCGTCAGTGAGCTCGTGATCGACGAGGTCTCGGTGGGGTTCCGGCCTGGCACGCCGGACAACGCCCCGATCATCGGCACCGGGAGTGTGGCCGGCCTGCATTGGGCGACCGGGCACTACCGTCACGGGATCCTGTTGGCTGCGATCACTGCCGAAATCGTGCTGCACCATCTCCTGGGCAGCGATGCGATTGGGGGGGAAGGTCTCGACCTCTCGTCGTTCACTCCGGCTCGATTCGAGACGACGCTGGAGGTCGCACGGTGATCATCTTGTTGAACGGGACTCAGCACGAGGTCCAGCCAGATGCCACAGTGGCGCGCGTGGTCGCCACTCTTCAGGGCAACACCGACGGACGCGGCGTAGCCGTCGCCGTCGGCGGTGAGGTCGTGCCGCGAACGGCCTGGACGCAGACGCGACTGACCGAGGGCGCCGCGGTCGAGGTCGTCTCGGCGGTGCAGGGGGGTTAGCGGGTGACGGCGGACTCGCTCCAGATCGCCGGCCGCGCGCTGGGCTCACGCCTGATCCTCGGGACGGGCGGGTTCACCAACCACGAGGTGCTGGCCCAAGCCCTGGCCGCGTCGGAGACGGAGCTGTGCACGGTCGCGCTGCGTCGGCTCGACCCCGCAGCCCGCGGTTCGATCCTCGAGGTGCTGGACGGCGCCGGCGTACAGGTGCTGCCCAACACGGCAGGCTGCTTTACCGCGCGCGACGCGATCGTCACCGCCCAGTTGGCCCGTGACGCGTTCGAGACCGACTGGATCAAGCTCGAGGTGATCGGAGACGACCGCACCCTGCTGCCGGATGCCGTCGAGCTGGTCACCGCCGCCGAGGCGCTCGTCGATGACGGGTTCGTGGTCCTTCCCTACACCACCGACGACCCGGTCCTCGCCCGTCGCCTGCAGGACATAGGCTGCGCGGCCGTGATGCCCCTGGGGTCGCCGATCGGAAGCGGAATGGGGATCTGCAATCCCTACAACATCTCGATCATCGTCGAGCAGGCCCGGGTTCCGGTGGTGCTCGACGCGGGCGTCGGCACCGCATCCGACGCGGCATCGGCGATGGAGCTCGGATGTGATGCCGTCCTCTGCGCGAGTGCGATCTCCCGCGCGCACGACCCGCTGGCGATGGCCCGGGCAGTCCGTCTGGCCGTGCAGGCGGGCGTCCTCGCCCGCGGCGCCGGCCGTATCCCGCGCCGTCGCTACGCCAACGCCTCGACACCTGAGTCGGGGTTGCCCGTGTTCGATTTGCCGGCCGGCCCGGCTTGAGCACCGACGAGCTATTCGACGGCTGGGAGGCCGCGTGGTCGGGACGGGACACGGCCGCGTTCGCCGAGGTGTGCTGCGAGGAGGTGCATTACGAGGATCCACTGACCGGCGAACCGCTCGAGGGGCTCGATGACCTCGGCGCCCACGCCGAGCGCCTGTGGGCCGGCTTTCCCGACGCGCGGTTGGAGCGGACGGGAGCGCGGCTGGCGGACGGACGGTTCGTGGCCGCGCCCAGCAAGCTCCTCGCCACTCACAAGGCGTCGCTCGAGGGCCTGCCGGCGACCAACCGGTTCGTCGTGGTCCATTGCGTCTTTTACTGCGAGCTCGAGCGTGAGCGTCTGCTGCGCGTGCGCGCGTTCTTCGATCTCTACGACGCCGCGACTCAGCTCGGGGTGCTTCCCGCCCGCGGCACGATGGGCGAGAAGGCGCTGCTGGTGCTGCGCGGATTTGGATTGCGGGCGCGGGGCAGCAGCTAGCTGAGCGCGGGCTCAGGTCCTTCCGTATGCAGTGGCAGGATCTGTCCGGTCA
Organism: uncultured Solirubrobacterales bacterium; assembly: GCA_963828535.1. Taxonomy (GTDB): domain Bacteria; phylum Actinomycetota; class Thermoleophilia; order Solirubrobacterales; family Solirubrobacteraceae; genus Palsa-465. The sequence goes on along the minus strand of CAWHEM010000002.1, from coordinate 27,449 downwards.
TTGTCATTGCGGCCAGGACGCGGGGCCGCCATGATGGCGCCATGACCGCTTCCCGCCGCGTCGTGATCGTCGCCTTCCCGGACGTGCAGGCCCTGGACATCACCGGGCCCTCGGAAGTGTTCTCGCTGGCCGAGCGCGAGTACCGCGGCGGTTACACGATCGAGCTCGTGACCTCCTCCGGAACCCCCTTTCGCACCTCCAGCGGACTCCAGCTCACGCCCGATGCCCCCGCCGCGGCCTGCCGGGGTCCCATCGACACCCTTCTGATCGCCGGCGGCCGAGGGGTGCGGACGGCGGCCGAGGACGAGCCACTGATCTCGTGGCTGCGCCTGGCCGCTCGCCGCTCGCGACGGGTCGCATCGGTGTGCACGGGAGCATTTCTGCTGGCCCGGGCCGGGCTGCTGGACGGCCGCCGTGCGACCACGCATTGGGCCGCATGCTCGGCGCTGCGCCGGACCTACCCGGCGGTCGACGTGGAGCCCGATCCGATCTTCGTGCGCGACGGCAACGTCTACACCTCGGCGGGAGTGACCGCCGGAATCGACCTGACCCTCGCGCTGGTGGAGGAGGACGTCGGTGCGAGCGCAGCGCTTGGAGTGGCGCGCGGGCTCGTCCTCTTCATCCGGCGGCCCGGTGGCCAGGCTCAGTTCAGTGCTGGGCTGGCCGGACAGTCGGCGCAGCGGCCCTCGCTGCGTACCCTCCAGTGCTGGATCGCCGATCACCTCGACGCTGATCTCTCGGTCGCCGCCCTGGCGCAACGCTCATTCATGAGCCAGCGCAACTTCGCCCGGGTGTTCACCGCAGAGGTCGGCAGGACGCCGGCCGCGTACGTCGAGTCGCTGCGCCTGGAGCGCGCGCGGACGCTGTTGGAGAGCACCGATGCGCAGCTTGAGGAAGTGGCCGCTCGCTGCGGCTTCGGCACGGTCGAAACCCTGAGACGGAGCTTCGGCCGCCGCCTCGACGTCAGCCCGAGCGAGTACCGCAAGCGCTTTTCCACCCAGCCGGACTCTGCCGCCCGCGCGAGCTCGGAGAACGTGATCCCGATCAGGAGCCAAGCTCGATGAACATCGCCATTCCCATCTTCGACCGGCTGACCGCGCTGGACGCCGTCGGTCCCTACGAGGTTCTCTCGCGCCTGCCTGGCGCCAGCGTTCATTTCCTCGCTGCCGAGCCCGGCCCCAAACGGACCGAGAACTCGATGCTGGCCCTGGTGGCCGATCGTGCCCTGGACGAGCTACCGGACCCGGAGGTGGTGGTTGTACCCGGCGGATACGGCACCAGGGCGCTGATGCAAGACGAAGCGATGTTGTCCTGGCTGCGCCGGGCGCATGCAAGCTCCCAATGGACGACCTCGGTATGCACGGGCTCGTTGCTGCTCGCCGCCGCCGGCATCCTGGACGGGCTTGAGGCCACAACCCACTGGCTGGCCCTCGACGCGCTCGAACGCTACGGAGCCATGCCCGTAAACCGCCGGGTCGTCGAGCAGGGTAAGGTGATCACGGCCGCCGGCGTCTCCTCCGGGATCGACATGGCGCTCACGCTCGTTGCTCGTATCGGCGGCGCGACGCTCGCCCAGGCGATCCAGCTCGGGATCGAGTACGACCCCCAGCCGCCGTTTCACAGCGGCTCCCCCGCCACAGCGACGCCAGAAGTCATCGCGCTGGTTCGCGAGAACGCTGCTCAGATGGCCTGATCGCGTCACCTGACCGGTTGTGGACCGGGAACTCTCGGCGTGGCCGGAGGCGGCGGTTCGGTCAGCGTCACCGCGACGGGCGCGTGGTCCGAAAGTCGCCCGCGCTCGAGGACCACGGCGGGGGAGGCGGCGACCAGCCTCCGGGCGAACACCAGGTCGACGTCGTGTCCGCCGGCCAATCTGAACCCCTGCTCGGACAGCGACAGCGACCGGACGTTGAAATCGCCACCGAGCACCGCAGCGCCGCTCCCGGCCCAGCCGCTCAGCGTCGTGGCCGCACGGCGGGCCTCCGCGACCGCGCCCTCGGAGTCCCGCACGGTGGCATGGAGGTTGCCGACCCACACCCCGGACTGCAGTCGCGCGGCGTGCAGCCAGCGGCGTTCGGGCCAGGTCCGCAGGCGGAGCGTGCGGTGTTCCTCGATCCGTTGGCCTCGGACCAGCAGCGCGTTGGCCCCGCCTCCGTTTGACTTGATCAGATCAGGCCAGCGGACCGCGAGCGCACGCCGGATCGGGAGCAGCGAGTTGCGGGAGGTCAACACCCGGCACGCGCCGGCCTGGAGTCGCTGGCCGAGGATCTCCGGCCACCAGGGTGGCACCTCCTGCAGCAGCGCCACGTCCCAGGCCCAGCCACCGAGCGCGTCGGCGAACTCGTCGACCAACTCGCGCCCGGCAGAGGGGACCGCACGGCCGTGGAGAAGGTTCCAGGTCAGGACCCGCAGGGACACGAGACCCAACGTACACTCCCCGCCCCACCGTGACTCGCCATTTCCTCACCGGCCAGGAGCTGAGCCCAGATGAGCTGCGCTCACTGATCGCCCGCGCGCTCGAATTGAAGGACCAGCCGCACGGATCCGACGTGCTGGCCAGGCAGACGGTCGCGCTGATCTTCCAGAAGCCGTCCACCCGCACGCGGGTGTCATTCGAGAGCGGAATCGTCGAACTGGGCGGACACCCGATGGTGCTGCGCGTTGACGACACCCAGTTGACCCGCGGCGAGTCGGTGCGCGACACGGCCTACGTGCTCTCACGCCATGTCGCCGCGATCGGCATCCGCACCGGGCCGGACGCGCTGGCCGTTGAGCTGGCCGAGCACGCGACCGTCCCGGTGATCAACATGCTGACCGCCAACCACCACCCGGTCCAGGCGCTGGCTGATCTGCTGACGCTGTTCGAGACGTTCGGGCGGCTCGACGGGCTGACGCTCGCCTACGTGGGCGACGGCAACAATGTCGCCCGGTCACTGGCCATCGTCGGGGCGATGGCAGGAGTGAAGGTGCGGATCGCCTCGCCGCCCGGGTACGAACTAGAGCCGGTGGCCGGGGCCACGCTGATGACCGATCCGCGGGAGGCGGTGCAGGGAGCCGACGCCGTCTACACCGACGTCTGGGTCAGCATGAGCGACGATCCCGAGTCCGCGCCGGCGCCGGCGCGAGGCGTTGGCCGGCTACGGGATCGACGATGCGCTGCTGGACCTGGCCGGCCCGCAGGCGATCGCGCTGCACTGCCTGCCCGCGCACCCAGGGGAGGAGATCACCACGGAGGTTCTCTACGGCGCGCGCCAGCGGATCTGGGACCAGGCCGAGAACCGTCGCCACGCCCAGAAGGCCCTGCTCGAGCTGCTCACCGCCCACCAGCCCGATCCCGCGGCGACCGCACGATAGTTCAGATACGCTCGGAGTCAGGCTTTTCTTCCCGAGGAGGTAGTCCATTGCCGGCGCCCAAGAGTTCTTCAGGTGGTTCCCGAGGGCCGGCTCGCACCACCAAAGCGCCGCTCGGCGAGCGCGGGCGCTCCCAGGCGGGCGACCAAGCCGACCGCTACCAAGCCCACGACCTCCACCGGTGCGGCCAAGACCACCTCCGACGGACTGGCCAGCGCCGCCGAACACCTGACCGAACGGGTGATCAAGCAGCTCGACCTGGTGATGCTCACTCGCGACCGCATCCAGGAGACGCTGGACGAGGCGGCCGAACGCGGTCGCGTGACGCGAACGGACGCCAACGCCCTGGTCGCCGAGCTGGTCAACCGGGGGCGTCAGCAGACCGAGGATCTCGTCCGGGACATCGAGCAGCTGCTTGGGCGCGGCCTTGAGCAGATCGGCACCGCCACGCGCCGGGCCCGGCGCGTGGAGCCGGTCGACCGGCTCGTGCGCGGCGCCGACCGGGCGCGGCGGACCGTCGGCGTCGGTCCGACCTTTCCGATCGTCGGCTATGACGATCTCACCGCGGGGAAGGTCGTCGCGCGGATCGACGAACTCTCGCCACCGCAGCTGCGCGCGGTTCGCGACTACGAACGCCGTCACGCCAACCGCAAGACGGTCCTGGTCGCGCTGGAACGCGCCCTCGCCTAGCCCGTGCCGACGGAGAACTCCACTCGGGTCAGACCCGCGCGCGGGGACGAGCTGGAGCTGCGGGTGGAGTCGCTCGCCTTCGGCGGCGCCGGCGTGGCGAGGGTCGACGGATATGTGGTGTTCGTTCAGGACGCGTTCCCGGGGGACGTGGTCCGGGCGGTGGTCGGCAAGTCCAAGCGCGCCTACGCGGAGGCCCGCACGGTCGAGGTCCTCCAGCCCAGTCCCGACCGGGTGCCACCGGTGGCCCACCATCCGGGGGCGCCGTGGCAGGTGCTGCCCTATGAGCGCCAGCTGGAGGTCAAGTTTGATCAGGTGCGCGATGCCCTGCAGCGGATCGGCAAGCTCGAGGGCTTTGAGCTCGAGCCGATCGTGCCCGCACAGGCACAGTGGCGCTACCGCAACAAGCTCGAGTATTCCTTTGGCGCCGACGAGGTCGGTGCGTTGATCTGCGGCTTCCATGCCCCTGGTCGCTGGCACGAGATCGTCGAGGTCACCGACTGCCGGCTCGCCTCTGAGGCGGGCAACCGCGCGCGCGAGGCGGTCGTGGGCTGGTGTCGCGAGCAGGGTCTGGCGCCCTACGACCGCCGTACGGGCGACGGACTCCTGCGCAACCTCGTGGTCCGCGAGGGCCGTCGCAGCGGTCAGCTCCAGGTGCGCCTGGTCACCGGGCCGGGGACGATCGATCGCGACGGACTGGCTGAGGCCGCCGCCGACTGCGCCGGCGTGCTGTGGACGAAGGTCGACAGCGTGGCCGAGACGACCCAGGGCGGCGCGACGGAGCTGATCGGCGGGGTCGACCGCCTCGATGAGGAGCTGGGGGGCCTGCGCGTGCAGATCTCTCCCCAGGCGTTCTTTCAGACCAACACCGAGATGGCCGAGGAGCTCTACGCGCTGGCGCTCGACTACGCGCAACTGCGGGGCTTCGAGCGTGTCTACGACCTCTACTGCGGGATCGGCACGATCGGCCTGCTGATGGCCCCGCGGGCCGCCGAGGTCTGGGGCCTCGAGCTCAGCGAGGACGCGATCGAGGACGCGATCGCCAACGCTCGTCTGAACGAGATCGACAACGCCCGCTTCTTCGCCGGCGACGTGCGCCTGGCGATGCGGGAACTGGTTGACAAAGCCGGCCGGCCCGAGGTGATCGTGCTGGACCCGCCCAGGGCGGGCCTCTCGCAGAAGGTCATGCGACGGGTCATCGAAGCCTCGCCGAAGCGGGTGGTCTACGTCTCCTGCAACCCGACCACGCTGGCCCCCAACGCCGCCCAGTTGGTCGAGGCCGGCTACACCCTCACGCGGGTGCGCCCGGTCGACATGTTTCCGCAGACGCCGCACATCGAGTGCGTGGCCATGCTCGAGCGCCGCTAGGGTTCCGCGCCATGCGCGCCGTCACGATCCGCGACACCGAACTGACCGTCGAGGACCATCCGGATCCGACTCCGGGCCGCCGGTGAGGTCCTCGTGCGGGTCAAGGCAGCAGGGCTCAACGGTGCGGACATGATGCAGCGGCGCGGGTTCTATCCCGCCCCCCCGGGCGCGCCCCAGGACATTCCGGGGCTGGAGCTGGCCGGGGAGGTGGCGGCGGTGGGCGATGGCGTCATGCGCTTCCAGCCTGGCGACCGCGTGATGAGCATCGTGGCCGGCGGCGGCCAGGCCGAGCTGGCGGTCGTCCACGAACGGGTCCTGATGCCAATCCCGGAGCGCCTGAGCTGGCCCGAGGCCGGTGGTCTGCCCGAGGTCTTCACCACCGCCCATGACGCGCTCTTCACCCAGGCGGGGCTGAAATCCGGCGAGCACCTGCTCGTCCACGGCGGGGCGGGCGGGGTCGGCACCGCGGCGATCCAGCTCGCGCGGACATCGGGGGCGCTGGTGACCGCGACCGTCCGCAATCCGGAGGCTCGTGCGCAGGTGGCGGAGTTCGGCGCCGAGCCGATCGATCCCGAGGGCTTCGAAGCCCACGGCCCGTTCGACGTGATCCTCGAGCTGGTCGGAGCACCGAATCTGCCCGCCAACGTGCAGGCGCTGAACACCATCGGCCGCATCGTGGTGATCGGGATCGGCGCGGGCGCCAAGGCAGAACTCAACCTGCGCGAGCTGATGATGAAGCGCGCGACCATCCGCTCCTCGACCCTGCGGCCGCGTCCGCTGGAGGAGAAGGCCCTCACTGCGCGGGCGGTGGAGCGCTCGGTGCTGCCGCTGGTGGCCACCGGCGCGGTCCGCGTGCCGGTCGCCGAGACCCATCCGCTCGAGCAGGCCGCCGAGGCCTACGACAGCTTCGCCGCCGGGGGCAAGCTGGGCAAGATCGTCCTGACGATGTAGCGCGGCAGTGCCGGCTGCCCGCGGCTACTCGCCGCCGAGCACGGCGTCCTCGGCGGCCAGCCCGGGCTCGTCTTCGGCGGCGTGGATCGAGCACAGCGCCGGGCCGCCGGACTCCATCGCGGCTTGGAGCTCCTGCGAAGTCAGCTTCGCTCCGCACTCCTCGCAGCGGTCGCCGAGGTGCTCGAGCGTTCTCTCCTCGAGGTCCATGGCCCGAGTTTAACGCCCAGCGGGAACGGCTAGTACGGCGGAAGGTCCGCCCACCACTGCCCGAGCACCCGGAACGCGGCCCAGAAATCCCGCTTGGCCTCTTCCTCGTCCAGGGCGTCGTCGATATTGGGCACGTAGAGCGCCTCAATCGTGGGGGTAAAGCGCTGGATCTCCCCGGGTGTCTCGGCCAGTTCGCGCCGCAGCGGCACCTCGAACTCGTTGACCACCCCCAGTGCGTCAGCGCCCATCACGACGACGATCTTGGGCTGCACGATCGCCAGCTCCTCGGCCAGCCGGGCGATGCACGCGGGCTCGGCCATCACCGGATCGGCCACCGGGCACTTCACGCACAGCGTGCCGTAGACGGCGAGGGGATCGATCGAGAGCCGCTTGAGCGACTTCATCAGCGCGTTCCCGGTGCGGCCGTAGAACGCGACGCCCTCCTCGACCTCCGACGGCCGGGCGAAGTACTTGATCAGGAAGATGTCGGCCTGCGGATGCCCGGAGCCGAGCACCGGCATCAGCTGCCCGCGCGGGCAGTGGGGGCAGGACTGAAGCTCGCGGGCAAACGCATTCAGTTCGCGGATCGCTCGCTCCAGGTATTTCTCCCGGATCTCATCGTCGGTAGCCGGCACTTCTGCCCGATTGGACGGCGAGCGTGCTCTTCCTTGCCGGTGCATCAGGACTTGCGCGTGACGCGGCGGACCCGACGGTCACGCGCGGCCCGCCTGGCGGCCTCCGGAAGTGCCTTCGTTTGCAGGAACTTAAGCGCCTGGACATAGAGCAGGCTGGCCGGATTGCGAACGATATCCGCGTCCCGGAGAGACTCGAGAAACTCCTCGGGCCCGTCGAAGTCCCGCATCCTGATCCGGACCGAGCCGAGCCCCTGCGGGACGTGCGCGTCGGATCCCGCCCCGGCCGGGATGCGGTACTTGGCCGCGAAGCGGACCGCCTCCTCGTTGAACTCGCTGATGGCGATGCGGGGGTTGAAGACCTCGATCGCGTCGACGTCGTCGAGCACGGCGAGCAGGTGCTCATAGTCAGGCACGGAGTGCAGACGATCGAATGGGTGGGGTACGTAAACCAGCCCGCCCTGGCGCTTGATCTCGGCGATCGTCTCCTGCAGCGTCAGCCCGCGGGGGATCTTCTCCTCGATGAACAGCCCGATGACCTCGCCCTGATCGGCGGTCTTGACCTCCTCGGCGACGATCACCTTGAGCCCGGCAGGGGCCTTGGTCCGCGCATCCAGCGCCCCCGAGACCTCGTTGTGGTCGGTGATCGCGATCGCGCCGAGGCCCCGGGTCTGGGCCTCGTCAAGCAACACCTCGACCGGCGTCGCGCAGTCGTAGGAGTGGTCGGTGTGCATGTGCAGATCAACATCGATCAGTCCTCTGGAAGAGAGCCGCTTGTGGACCGCTTTCACCCCCCGGCCGTCGTGGCGCCGGGCGACGAGACCGGCGTAGACCTCCTCCACCTCGTCGGCCACCCGCGGCCAGCGGAGCTTGGCCCGCAGCTCGTCGGCACCCGAGCGCAGCTGATCACGCAGCCCGGCGTCAGAGATCAGCCGAGTGAGGTGGGCGGCCAGCGTGTCGACGTCTCCCGGCTCGAACTCCAGCCCGTAGCTGCCCTCGGCGAGCAGCTCCTCGTATGCGGGGAGGCGCGAGGCGACCGGGACGAGACCGGCAGCGAGGGCGCGCACCAGCGTGCCGGGAGTCACGCGGATCCCCTCGGAGGCCAGCACGATCACCGCGGCATTGCCGGCCGCCTCGGCCTCAGTCCCATCCCGCGGGTCCATGAACCGGACACGTTCACGCAGCTCGCGGCTCAGCGTCGCCGGAGCCGCGAGGGGGCGGGATGACCAAACGGTCGCGCGCCAGGGCAGCTCGCGGGGCAGGGCCCGGAGCGCGCGCAGGAACGTGCGCAGGGCGGCGCGCTCCTCGCGCGCGATCAGCACCAGCTCGACCTCCGAACCTGCCGGCGCTCGGCGCTGTTCATCTGAGGCGGGCAGGATCACCCGGTAGTCGGCCGGGAAGAAGGCCTGCATCAGCTCACGGGTGGCCCGGTAGCTGGCGATGCGCGCGTCCAGTCGGCTGAACAGCAGCCGGGTCAGCGGACGCGTCAGCTGCGTGGAGAGGATCCGCTCGGTGGGAAGGTGGAAGCTGCCGACGTTCAGCGCGTGGGAGTGACGCAGGGCAACGCCGAGGCGCTGGGAGCGAACGGTTCGTGCACATGGACGACGTCGAGCGGCAGAACGCCGAGCGCCTCCTCAATCGTGCGCGCGACGTCGACCGGAAGCGAGGCCGCCCGCCGCTGGGTGGGCGAGAACGGCAGCACCTCGCCGACGCCCAGAACGACCGGTGCTCCATCGGCCCGCTCGAGCAGGGCGTCCGCGGACCCTCGCAGGACCCGCCGGCTGTCCCGGACCAGTGACCGGGACTCCGATGGCGCGATCGTCAGCACACGATGTCCGCGCGCGGCCAGCTCCCTACCGAGCTCGGCCACGTAATCGTTTACCTCGTTCGCCGCCTCCCATGCGAAAGGCGTCACCTGCGCGATCGCGAGGCGGGCGGACGGCACGACGCTGAGTGTATTTATAGGGGGCCGCAGGTGCGGCCCCCCGGTTACTTGGCTGCCGGCTTCGCGGTTGCGGTCGCTGTCGGCTTAGCGGCAGCGGTGGGCGCGGCTTTGCGGGAGTACTTGGCGATGAACTTGTCGGTCAGCTCTCGCGCCTCGTCGTCGGGCCGCTGGTGCATCGGCGACTTCATCAGGTACGAGCTCGGTCCGTCGAGCTGGCCGGAGACTCCGTTGTTGAGCGCCAGTTTGCAGCAGCGCACCGCGTCGATCACGATGCCGGCCGAGTTCGGCGAGTCCCACACCTCGAGCTTCAGCTCGGCGGTCAGCGGCACGTCACCGAACGCCTCGCCCTCGAGGCGGATGTGCGCCCACTTGCGGTCGGTCAACCACGGCACGTAGTCAGAGGGGCCGACGTGGACGTCGCCGGCGGGAAGGGTATGGCCCATGATCGAGGTGACGGCGTTGGTCTTGGAGATCTTCTTGGACTCCAGCCGCTCGCGCTCGAGCATGTTGTAGAAGTCCATGTTGCCGCCGACGTTGAGCTGAGAGGTCCGCACGAGCTTGACTCCGCGGTCGTGGAACAGCCGCGCCAGCGCACGGTGCACGATCGTCGCCCCGACCTGGGACTTGATGTCGTCGCCGACGATCGGCAGCCCGGCCTTCTTGAAGCGTTTGTTCCAGTAGTCCTCGCGGGCGATGAACACCGGGATGCAGTTGACGAAGCCGCAGCCGGCCTCGAGCACCTGCTCGACGTACCACTTGGTCGCCTGCTCGGAGCCGACCGGCAGGTAGGACACGACGACGTCGGTGCGGGTCTCCTTGAGAATGTCGACGATGTCGGCGGTCGGGCCGGGAGCCTTGGTGATCTTCTCCTTGAGGTACTTGCCGAGGCCGTCGTGGGTCATGCCGCGATGGACCTCGACGCCGAGCTTGGGGACGTCGTCCTGAAAGCGGAGCGTGTTGTTCTGGCCGGAGAAGATCGCCTGTGACAAATCCTTGCCGACCTTCTCGGCATCGATGTCGAAGGCGGCGCTGAACTCGATGTCGCGGACGTGGTAGCCGCCGAGGTCGACGTGCATCAGGCCGGGAACGGAGGCGTTCTGATCTGCGTCTCGGTAGAACTGGACACCCTGCACGAACGAGCTCGCGCAGTTGCCGACGCCGATGATCGCCACGCGGACCTTGTCCTGCCCGTGGGGACCGGCGCCGTTGGTGGATCCGTTGCTTTTGCTCACTGAAAGAATGTCCCTTCTCGAAGATGTGCCTGCGCGGAGATACGGCGGCAGGGGCAGCCTTAGTTATTCCTTGGACCGCATTTTGTTACACCTGCGCGCGCCGGGACGGGCCGTCACGTCTGAGATCAGGCGGCGGCGATGAGCTGATCGCGAACGTGGACGATCCGCTGGATCGTCGTCAGCACGGCCAACCCCGCGAGCACGTAGACCGCCGGCGCCAGCAGCTCGAAGTGGCCCAGCCCGGCGCCCTTGGCGAAGACCAACCCGAGCGACAGGATCACCACGCGCACCGGGCGGGTGGCAAGCCCGACCTTGCAGGCGACGCCGAGAGCCTCGGCGCGCGCGCGGGTGTAGGAGACCATCAGCGAGAACAGCACCGCCGCGACCACCGCTGCCACCGCCACCTCGTTGTGGCGAGAGGCGAAGTAGGCGCCGACCGCTGTAAGCACGATCCCCTCCTCGAGCCGGTCCAGCGTCGAGTCGAGGAACGCGCCGAACGGTGTGCCCTTGCCCGACATCCGTGAGTAGCGGCCGTCGAGTGTGTCCATGATCGATCCGATGATGAAGGCCAGCCCGGCGAGGAAGAACAGGCGGCCGACGACCAGTCCGGCTGCGGCGAGGTTGAGGACGAAGCCGGTCAGCGAGATCGCGTTCGGGGTCAGGCGCGACTCGATCAGCCGCTCGCGCACCAGCTCCTGCGTGGTCGGACCCTCCCGCCCGGGTCGGGAGCGGCGCGGCCTCCCGCGTGGGCATCGGCGAGGGCTCGGGCATGGCTACGCCACGACCCGGCCGAACGCCCAGGCGTCCGGCCTGGCCCGGGCGAGCAGGCGGTCGGCCAGCACCCAGGAGGCCGCCGCGGTAACGCCACCGAGGAACACGTCGGTCAGGTAGTGGTTGCCGGTGGCGATGACGACGAAGGTGATCAGCAGCGGGTACAGCAGCCAGGCGAACCTCAGCGCGCGCCGGTGCACCAGCCTGAACATCGAGCCGCCGACCAGCATCGCGAAGCAGACGTGCATCGACGGGACCGCGGCGTAGAGGTTCAGCAGCGCGCTCGACGGCCCCTTCTCGACCTGGATCCCGGTGAACTGCTGGATCGTGTCGGTGAAGCCCCACTCGGGGATCAGCCGCGGCGGCGCGGTCGGGTAGACCGCGTAGCCGACCAGCGCGATGCCCATCGCGATCATGAAGACGTTGCGCACGAAGTAGAAGCGCTCGTTGTGGCGCAGGTAGATGAACACGAGCACCCCGAGCGTGACGAAGTCGTGGGCGTTGAGATAGATCCACGCCGCGATGTCCGTCAGCCAATGCTTGTTGACCACCCAGGCCTGGATGCTCGGCTCGACGAAGACGTGCAGCGCGCGCTCGAGGTTGATGATCTTCATCGCGTCGCCGAACGGCTTGTAGCCGGGGTTGAGCGCGCTCCCGTAGGCCAGCGCGCGAACCACCTCGTAGAGCGCGTAGGCGGCGACGATCAAGCAGCAGCTGACGGACCGCGTCACGCCAGCCGCGCGGGAGGGCCCGCGCCTCGATGGTTCGAAATCTGGGCCCCATGGCAGCCCGACATCCTATCGACGCGGCCATCGCCTGCCCGCAGTTGCAACGCGGCGCCCGTGACGCCGATGCGCCCGAGCGAGAAGGAGATCACCAGCTTCACCGGCCCGGCTCGGCGCAGGGTCAGCGCGGTGAAATCGCCGGCCGGCGCGACGCAGCCCGAGCCGCGCGCGAGGGCCCAGTAGGGGCGTGAAGTGAACGCGCACTAGGGCGCGCCCTGGGCGGGTGGCCTGGAGGGTGAGCGAGTTCGGGCCGAGCGCGCGCAGCGTGGCCGCCCCGGTCACGATCGGGGTGGGGTTGCGGACCGCGTAAACCCGCCAGTGGGCGCGAGCTGCATGACCAGGCGCAGGTAGGGCAGACCCCGCTCGATCAGCGCGTCCTCCTGGCGCCCGGCGTAGTCGAGATGCACATCGGCGACGGCGACGAAGCGAACCGCCACCTGATGCAGCCACTGCTCGTAGCGCGGCGGGGGTGAGCACGCCGTCGTAGAAGAGCGGGTTGTCCTTGATGTCGACCTGACGCTCCCAGCCTCGGGGAAGCGGGAATCGGCTGCGCCAGGTGGTAGGCCTCGAAGTGGAACTGGGTGAACGGCACCTCGACTCGGAACGGCGGTCCGCCCTGCCGGCCCAGGAACGACAGCAGCGGCTTCCAGTACGCGACGTTGTCCGAGGGGTCGTTGGCCGAGGTGCGAACGTCGCGCACCGGGGCCTGCCACTGGATGTAGAGCAGCGGCAGGGCCACTGCGAGCAGCCAAGCCGTCCGGCGGCGCCACCACAGCAGGGCGGCCAGCGGTCCCGCCAACAGGGGGGCCAGCCGCGCGGCGTTGCTGCCGACGGGCGAGGGCACGGCGTAGGAGCCCAGGCAACCGAGCACGTAGAGCACGACCCCTGTGCGCAGCACCCATTCGTCCCTCGGCAACGCGAGCAGCGAGACCGCCGCGATCAGCAGGATCGGCCACAGAACCGGGAACGTGAACGGCTCAGTCCCCCCTTCCGGGAAGGCCACCGCGAGGAACAGCACGGGGCCGAGCGCTGCCACCACGACGCCGGAGCCGTGGGCAACGCTCCGGCGGTCACGCTCGCCGATCAGCCGCCCGATCGCGTACGCGGCCCCCGCGAGCGCCGCGAACAACGCAGCGACCGGGCTGGCCAACGCCGTCAGCACGGCCAGCGCGGCGGCCAGGACCGGGGCGTCGTCGCTGTAGCGCCCACGCGGTGGCGACCGCCGGCAGCAGTCCGAACGCGAAGGCCAGCCGCCCCGTATAGAGATCGATGGCGGTCGCCGCCCCGAACCACAGCGCGCCGAGCCAGGCCTGCTCGCGGTAGCGCTGCCAGACCAGCGACTCGAACACCGCCGCGGTGGCGACCGCGGCGATCGCTCCGGCCACCTGCGGCGTCACCAGCCAGGCCACGGGCGGAAACAGCACGCTGTACCCGGGGGTGTGATGGCCGGCGTACCACCAGTTGTTCCAGAGGCCGAAGCCCTCGGCGCCGAACAGCTTGGCGCGGAACAGGTGCGCGGCGAGGTCGAGGCTGGGCGGGGAGACGAGGACGTAGGCCAGGGCCAGTCCTGCGGCCACGCTGGTGGGCCCGATCCGCCTGAGGTTGACGGTCATCGACCGCCCTCCAGGAACGCGGCGATGCGTTCGATCAGCTCCGGTTGGTCGAGCCAGGGCCAGTGAGCGGCGTCGGTGACGGTGTGCAGCTCGGCGTTGGGGAGCGCATCGACGTAGGCCTTCCCGAACGAGCTCGGCAGCCACGGATCGAGTTCGCCCCACAGCACCAGCGCGGGCATCGCCAGCTCGCTCAGCCCGACACCGGCAGCGGAGAGCGTGGGCGCGTCTGCATCTCGATGCAACCGCAGGATCGCCCGTTGCGTCCCCTGGTCGAACTGCTTCCACACGGCATCGACGCGCGCGTCGGGCCAGGTGCCCGCTCGCGCGCTTCCGCGTCGCAGCCAGCGCGCCAGCAGCCACCGGTTGACGCTGCCCATGGCCAGCTCCCCCACCACCGGCCGCCGCCAAAGGCGCGGGAGACCCTGCCAGCGAAAGCCGCCGGTCAGCGGGAGCGCGTTGGCGAGCACGATCCGCTCCACGCGCTCAGGGTTGCGCTGAGCGAACCGGAGTCCTCCGAGCGCTCCCCAGTCGTGGGCCACCAGCTGCACCCGTTCGATTTCGAGCTCCGCCAGCAGGGCTTCGATGAAGTCCGCATGACCCCCGGCGGTCAGATCCAGCTGACCGCCCTTGCCCGTGCGCCCGAACCCCGGAAGATCCGGCGCCAGCCCGCCCGTTCGGGCCAGCAGCTCGGTCCAGTCGTCGGAGCTGGTGGGGATCCCGTGGAGGTACAGCGGCGGCGGGGCGTCGGCACCGGGGCCCTCGGCGCTTCGGTAGAAGACGGGCGAACCGGCGAGTTCAATCGTGTGCTCGTCGACGCGCACCCGTCGGCGAGGATAACGTCCTCGCTGTGAGTAGCACTCGCCCTGAGCCGGTGCCGCGCCCGACGCGCCTGCTCTGCCTGGGCGAGGCGCTGGTCGATCTGATCTGCGAGGAGCCGGTTGACGATCTGGCGCAGGCGACCGCCTTCGTCCCGCATTTCGGCGGCGCGGTCGCGAACGCGGCGGTGGTCGCGGCCCGGACCGGCGCGCACGTGGCGCTCGCCGGCGGAGCGGGCGAGGATGACTGGGGCCAGTGGCTGCGGGATCGCCTTGAGGCCGAGCGCGTCGATCTGTCGCTGTTCAAGCTCATCGAGGGAAGCCAGACGCCCATGGCGGTGGTCGCCGTCAACTCCGCCGGCGAGGCTCGCTACCAGATCTATGGTGAGACGATCGCCACGGTCGCGCATGCCCTCGGGCCTCACCTGGAGCAGGCGGTCGAGGAGTCAGCGGCGCTGTTCTTCAGCTCCAACACCCTGGTCGGCCGTGAGGAACAGGAGGTGACGATGCGCGCCCGGGAGCTCGCGCTCGAGCTCGAGCGGCCGGTGATCTTCGATCCGAACCTCCGGCTGCACCGCTGGAGCTCCCACGCCGACGCGGCCGCGAGCGCCAACGCCTGCGTGCCCGGCGCGCTGCTCGTGCGTTGCAACCAGTCCGAAGCAGAGCTGATGACCGGCGAGTAAGACCCCGAGCGCGCGGCGATGGCGCTGCTCAAGGCGGGGGCGCGCATGGCGGTGATCACGCTCGGATCCGGCGGCGCGATGCTGCGCGGAGAGTTGCGGGCCGACGCGCCCGGCGGCCCGGCGGAGGTGCTGAGCACGGTCGGCGCCGGCGATGTGCTGATGGGCTTCCTGCTCGGCCGGCTGGCGGTGACCGGCTTCTACCCCGCGGCGGTGGCCGCCGGCCTGCGTGAGGCGGTGGTCCGCGCCGCGCGCGCGTGTGAGCGCTGGGGTGCGCTTGAGTAGGGACTCCGCGTGGCGGCGGCCCCCGCCGCGCCGGGTCCGCGCGATTCGGGACCGCCTGCGCCTCGTCTACGGGATCCCGCGCGAGCAGGCCCACGGGCATCCGATCGCCGAGCTGATCCTCACCGTGCTCTCGCAGTCGACCAACGACCGCAACCGTGATGTCGCCTACCTGGCGCTGCGCGAGCGCTTCGAGGATTGGGTTGCGGTGCGCGACGCGCCGGTCGACGAGATTGAGGAGGCGATCCGGCCCGGCGGGATCTCCAAGGTCAAGTCCGCGCGGATCAAGCAGATCCTGAAGGCGATCAGCCGATCCGAGCACCCCGGCGACCACGTCCTGCACTCAAGCTCCGGCGGGACTGTCGTCTCGCGGGACCGCGCTCTCGCTCGACTGGCTGGCTAGCCAGCCGGTCCCGGAGGCGCAGGCGTATCTGACCTCGCTGCCCGGCGTGGGCCGTAAGACCGCGGCGTGCGTGCTGCTGTTCGCGCTCGGAATGCGCGACGTCCCGGTCGACACCCACGTGTCCCGCGTGGGAGCGCGGCTGGGCCTGTTTCGCCCCGGCGCCCCGTTCGAGGAGCTCCACGACACGATGCTCGCGCTGACCCCGCCGGGCCAGGAGCTCGAGCTCCACATCAACCTGCTCCGCCACGGCCGCCGCACCTGCCACGCGCGCCGGCCCGCCTGCCCGGACTGCGCCCTGCGCCGGATGTGCCCGAGCGCCGGCACGTTCGGCTGAGACTCGGCCCGAGGGGGTCGGCCGAGATTCGGCCACAGGGGTCGGCTGAGACTCGGCAACAGGGGCCTGGTCGAGAAAACGAAAAATACGAGCGCTTTCTCGACCAACCCCTCCCCCGCCTCGTGGCTGACGGTGGGCAGTGCTCTCGGAGTGTGCCGGCCGTGCGCCTACATCTGCTACGCTTGCGCTTAGATTTTTGCGAACGTAGAGGAGCAGAACAACATGGGAAAAACGATCGGAATCGACCTCGGTACGACCAATAGCTGCATGGCCGTGCTCGAGGGTGGCGAGCCGACCGTGGTCGAGAATGCCGAGGGTGGGCGCACGACGCCTTCCGTCGTCGCGTTCACGAGCTCGGGCGAGCGGCTCGTCGGCACAGTGGCACGACGCCAGGCGGTGACCAACCCGCAGAACACCGTCTTCTCGATCAAGCGCTTCATGGGCCGCAAAGAGGCCGAAGTGAAGGAAGAGGAGTCGATCGTGCCGTACAAGGTGGTCTCCGGACCCGGCGGCGACGCGCGCGTCGAGGCCGGCGGCAAGCAGTACTCCCCGCCGGAGATCAGCGCGATGATCCTGCAGAAGCTGAAGGCGGACGCCGAGGCGTATCTCGGTGAGACCGTCGACAGCGCGGTGATCACCGTTCCCGCGTACTTCAACGACGATCAGCGCCAGGCGACCAAGGACGCCGGCAAGGTCGCCGGACTGGACGTCAAGCGGATCATCAACGAGCCGACGGCGGCGTCGCTGGCCTACGGCTTGGACAAGGAGTCAGACCAGACGATCCTCGTCTTCGACCTCGGCGGCGGCACGTTCGACGTGTCGGTGCTGGAGATCGGCGATGGTGTGTTCGAGGTCAAGGCGACCGCGGGCGACAACCACCTCGGCGGCGACAACTTCGACAAGGCGGTCGTCGACTGGCTCGTCTCGGAGTTCAAGAAGTCCCAGGGCATCGACCTGGCGGCTGACCCGATGGCGCTTCAGCGCCTGTACGAGGCGGCGGAGAAGGCCAAGATCGAGCTCTCCACCACTCAGGAGACGCAGATCAACCTGCCCTTCATCACCGCTGACACCAGCGGCCCGAAGCACCTCGACACTCGCCTGACGCGGGCGAAGCTCAACGAGCTGACTTCGGACCTGCTCGACCGCACGGTCGCACCGGTCCGCCAGGCACTCGACGACGCCAAGGAAAAGGGCGCGGCGAACATCGATCACGTCGTCCTCGTCGGCGGCATGACCCGGATGCCCGCCGTCCAGGAGAAGGTCAAGGAGCTGACGGGCAAGGAGCCGCACCGGGGGGTCAACCCCGATGAGGTCGTCGCCGTCGGCGCCGCGATCCAGGCCGGCGTATTGGCCGGCGACGTCAAGGACGTGCTGCTGCTCGATGTCACCCCGCTGACCCTCGGCATCGAGACCAAGGGCGGCGTGATGACCAAGCTGATCGAGCGCAACACGACGATCCCGACCCGCAAGGGCGAGGTCTTCTCGACCGCGGAGGACAACCAGCCCTCCGTCGAGATCCACGTCCTCCAGGGCGAGCGTGAGATGGCCACCTACAACAAGTCGCTGGGCAAGTTCCAGCTGACCGGCATCCCGCCGGCGCCGCGGGGCATCCCGCAGATCGAGGTCGCCTTCGACATCGACGCCAACGGGATTCTCAACGTCTCCGCCAAGGACCTTGGCACCGGCAAGGAGCAGAAGATCGAGATCCGCGCCGGCTCCGGACTCTCCGACGACGAGATCAAGCGCATGGTCACCGACGCCGAGTCACACGCTGAGGACGACAAGCGCCTGCGTGAGCTCGCGGAGGCCCGGAACAACGGCGAGAACGCCGCCTACCAGGCCGAGCGCCAGCTGAAGGACCTCGGCGAGACGGTCGACGCCTCTTCCAAGGAGGAGATCGAGGCCGCGATCAAGGAGGTACGTGAGGTTCTGACCTCCGAGGACGCAGCCGACATCAACGCCAAGACCGAGGCGCTGCAGGCGTCCTTCCACAAGGTCTCCGAGGCCATGTACCAGCGGGCCCAGGAGCAGCAGCAGGCTGAGGGTGCTGGATCTGCCGACGGTGCTGCCGCGGGCAGCGCATCGAGCAATGGTGCCGCCGAGGAGGACGTGGTTGACGCGGAGGTTGTTGACGAGGGCAAGCACTAAATGGGGTCTGAACACGAGACCCAGGTCGCCGGGGCTCCGGGTAACACCGGGGCCGCCGCCGCCGACGAGGCCGCTGCGCGAGTGGCCTCGTCGGCAGCAGCGACCCCCGGCGCCTCCGACAACGATGAAGAGCGACCTGACTCCGCGCCTCAGGACGAGGAACAGCCGAGTGAGCCCGAGCGTGGGCCGGTTGAGCCGAGTGTTCCCGCTGGGGAGCCGGAGGCTCCCGTGGGGCCGGGCGCCACGCCGCCGCATGGTGATCCGCTGGGTGAGCCGGGTGGCGAGGAGGAGCCGGGCACTCCGGAGGATGAACTGAGTGCGAAGGCGGCAAAGGCCGAGGAGTATCTGGAGCTGGCCAAGCGGACGAAGGCCGATTTCGAGAACTACCGCAAGCGCGCGTCGCGCGAGATCGCGGCGGCGCAGGAGCGCGGCATCGCCAAGCTGGCCAAGGAGCTGCTGCCCGGGGTCGATGACCTCGACCGCGCGCTGGAGGCGGCCGAGCGCTCAGCGGCCGCGAAGAGCGGCAACGGCGCGGTCGACGACATCGAGTCTCAGCTCGTGTCCGGGATCAAGCTGGTCCACGCCGACGTGATCGCCGGGCTGGCCCGCGCCGGGATCGAGCGCTTCTCGCCGCACGGCGAGCGGTTTGACCCGCAGCATCACGAAGCGGTGGCCCAGCAGCCCGTCGAAGGAGCCGAGTCCGGGACGATCGTCGAGGTCTACCAGCGCGGCTACCGGCTCGGCGAGACCGTGCTGCGGCCTGCCCGGGTCGTAGTCGCGCAATAGGACTTGAGGACAGATGGCTGACCGACCCGACTACTACAAGACCCTTGGGGTGGGCAAGGGCGCCTCCGAGGAGGAGATCAAGAAGGCCTACCGCAAGCTGGCCCGCCAGTACCACCCGGACCGCAACCAGGGCGACAAGCAGGCGGAGGAGCGCTTCAAGGACATCTCGCAGGCCCACGACGTGCTCTCCGATGCCGAGAAGCGCAAGGCCTATGACCGCGGCACGGGCCCGTTCGGCTCGTTCAACATGCCGGGCGGTTTCGACCCCGGCGCGTTCGGCGGCGGCTTCAGCGACATCCTCTCCAACCTGTTCGGCGGCGGGGGCGGCCCGGGCGATCCCGGCCGCGGCGGAGTTCGCGGCGGACGGGCACGGGAGGCCCGCGGCCGTGACCTCGAGACCGAGGTCTCGCTGTCCTTCGACCAGGCCGTCAACGGGACTCAGGTGCCACTCGCCGTACCGACCTCCCAGCCCTGCGAGACCTGCCACGGCAGCGGTGCCAAGCCCGGGACCAGCCCCAAGGTATGTCCCGTGTGCAACGGACGCGGCGTCGAATCCGAAAGCCAGGGCATCTTCTCGATCTCCCAGCCCTGCTCGAACTGCCATGGCGCCGGGACCGTGATCGAGGACCCATGCCCCACCTGCGGAGGCTCAGGCGCGCAGCGCAGTGTCCGCCGGCTGCGGGTCAACATCCCCGCTGGCGTGCGCGACGGCAGCCGCATCCGGCTGGCCGGAAAGGGCGAGCCCGGCCTGCGCGGTGCGCCGCCCGGAGACCTGTTCGTGATCACGCGGGTCAGCGAGTCGCCGGTGTTCAAGCGCGCCGGCGACAACCTCGAGGTCGAGGTGCCGCTGACGATCCCGGAGGCGATCCGGGGAGCGGTGATCGAGGTGCCGACCTTGAACGGCTCGAAGCGGCTGCGCGTACCCCGGGGCACCAAGCACGGCACGCTGCAGCGGTTGCGCGGCGAAGGCCCGGCGCGGCTCGGAGGCAAGGGCCGGGGCGACATTCGCTACCGGTTCGTGATCGACGTGCCGTCGTCGCTCTCGCCCGAGCAGACCGAGGCGGTTGACAAGCTTTCCGAGGTGATGAACGGTGATCCCCGCGCCGGGCTGTTCTCGGCCCCGCAGGCCGCTGAAGCGCCGGTCCAGCGCGGCGGGTGGCGAGAGGTGATGTCCGAGCGGCGGGTCAGGACGGAGCATCACGACGACCCGAGTCGAGGTGTCCTCCGAGCGCGGCGTGTTCATGATCTCCGTCGCCGCCGAGCTGGCCGACATGCATCCGCAGACGCTGCGCATGTACGAGGCGCGGGGTCTGATCGAGCCCAAGCGCTCCCCGAAGGGAACGCGGCTGTACTCGCACAAGGACGTCCATCGCCTGCGCCGGATCCAGGAGATGACGGCCGAGCTCGGGATGAATCTGGCCGGCGTAGAGCGGGTGTTCGAGCTCGAGGAGGAACTCGACGGCATGTCCCGCAAAGTGTCGGCGCTGGAGAAGCGCGCGCGTGAGCTCAAGGGCGAGGTCGAGCGCCTCGAGGCGCTGCGCCGAGAGCTGCGAGCCGAGATCGTCCCCTACGTGGGCGGCGGCGAGCTGGTGCGCAGCGCCGACGTCCAGCGCTTTCGGATTCCCGTGGAGCGACCGCCCCGCTGAGCACCGCGGCGGCCCGGACGCCGCCGCGGGTGAAGGCGCCGGTGCTTCCCCGGCCGCCCGCCAGGTGTGCCAAGATCGCCCACGATGCGCTCCAGGCTGCTCGCCCTCGCCATCCTGGCCGGAGCCGCGTCGCTGGTGCCGGGGCGAGCGCGGCCGCGCCGAGCGGCCGCAGCCGGAGCGGGAGCCGCGACGATCGCCCTGGTCGGCAGTGCACCCCGCGCCGCAGCGCTCCAGCTCGTGGTGCCGCTGGTTGCCGACGACCAGGGCCTGCAGCGCTTCGCCCGCCAGGTTTCGACGCCGGGATCCGCATCCTACGGCGCGTACGAGCCGATCTCCTTGCTGGCTCAGCGCTTCGGAGCCCGACCCGGCGGTCCGCGCGGCGGCCCTTCGCTACCTGCGCGCGCGCCGGGGCGCAGCAGGTGAAGATCAATCCCACCGGGATGTTCGCCGAGGCGACGATGTCCGTGGCGGCGGCGGAGCGAGCGTTCAGCACGCGGCTGCGTCGTTTCCGGGCCGCCGACGGGACCACGTTCATCGCCCCGGAGGTGCGCGGAGCGCCAGCGCGGCGGGCGTGCGGGTGCCGCTCCGGGCTGCGCGGCGTGGCCACCGGGATCGTCGGCCTTGACACCCGGCGGCTGAGCGCGCGGCCGCCGCTGCGCGACTCAGGGCCGGCCCGCCACCGCTACCGGGCAGACCGCCATGCGCACGTGGCGGCCGGACAGCCCGCGTCCGGGTACCTGCCGGTCACCGGCACACCGGCGGGCTGTGCCGGCGGGTTGAGCAGCGGCGGCTTCACGCCGAACCAGTACCTGAGCGCCTACGACTACGCGCCGCTTCGCCAGGCCGGGCTCGCCGGTCAGGGCGAGCGCGTGGCCCTGATCGAGATCGACGGGTTCAAATACTCCGACATCAAGGCGTTCGCGCAGTGCTTCGGTCTCGACATCCCGCGCCTGAGCACCTTCTACGTGGGCTCCAACCGCGCGCTCCCGCCGGGCGGCGAGACGACGCTTGACCTCGAGGTGCTCGACGCCGTCGCGCCGCGCCTGGACTCGATCGAGATCTACGAGAACTCCGGCAACGCCTCGGATGTGACCCGGTCACTGGTTCTGCCGCTGATCGCGCCGGGGGCCAAGCCGCAGATCGTCTCGGCCTCGCTGGGGCTGTGCGAGCCGTACATGCGTGCCGCGTTCGGCCTCTCCGGCATCAAGGCGGTCGAGCGTGACGTCGAGCTCGCGGCGGCGACCGGGATCACGCTGGTAGCCTCCAGCGGAGACCAGGGCTCGGCCGCCTGCGTCGACGGGAAGGGCCATGTCGATCGACCACGCCGGCCGTCAGCTACCCCGCCTCCTCGCCCTGGATCACCGCGGTCGGCGGAACCAACCTTGTGCTCTCGCCCAGCAACACGATCCTGCAGCAGCCGGTCTGGAACGACACCAACATCCAGCTGGCGGCCGGCGGCGGCGGTTTCAGCCAGGTGTTCGCCCGGCCGTCCTACCAGAGCCATGTCGTCAGCGGGAACACGCCGGGCGGTGCCCGACGTCTCGATGCTCGCCGACGTTGCTCCGGGCTACGCGGTGTACTGCACGGCGACCGCGGACCCGAACTGCGCCAGCTCCCCGTGGCACACGGTCGGCGGCACCAGCGCCGCCGCGCCCCTGCTGGCCGGAGGAACGGCACTGGTCAACCAGGATCTCCACCGCCACAAGCGCGAGTTCCTCGGCTTCATGAACCCGTTGCTCTACGCGATCGGCAGCTCGCCGCAGAGCGCGAGCGTATTCTCCGACGTCACCGCGATCGGCAACGACATCGGCCCGTACATCCCCGGCGGCAACGGCCAGCCGCTCGGCTGTTGCACCGCCACGCCCGGCTTCGACGAGGCCTCGGGATGGGGAAGCGTCAACCTGGCGAACCTCGACGGCATCGCGCGTGCAGGTGCTGCCCAAGTACGGCGACGTGTCCGTGGCCATCCCCCGGCCCCAGAATCCGATCCAAGAACCGCGCGCTGAAGGTGCGACTTCACTGCTCCGACGCCTGTGCGCGTGCGTACAGCTTCGCCGTGATCACGCTCGGCGGCGGCATGGCAGCGTTTCACGATCCATTCCAGCCGGTACCGGTTCCGCGGCCGGGCCAGCAGGACGGTGCCGATGCCGATCTCCGGCAGGCAGGCTCGCGCGGATGCGGGTGGCCGCTGGCCAAGCACCACCGGATCGAGGCCGAGGTGTTCGCGGTCGCGCTGGACGCCAGAGGCCAGATCGCCAAGGTCACGGCCGGCCGTACGATCGTCATCCGCGGCTAGCTCGAGTCGCCCCGGTTTCGCTATCGCCTCCGGCGTGGGTGGTTCCGGGCCGCCGCCCCAGCGCTTGTGGAGTCGCTCGGCGATGTGTCATAATCTTAGTCAGTAAGACTTAGATTTAGCCCTTCCTGACCGCCGCGACACCGAGGCAGCGATGCAACCAGACAGATTTACGATCAAGTCCCAGGAGGCGCTCCAAGCCGCAGGGCGGCTGGCCGAGCAGCGCCGCAATCCCCAGGCCACGCCTGAGCACCTGCTCGCCGTGCTGCTCGAGCAGGACGCCGGCGTGGTGGCACCGATCCTGCGCAAGCTCGGCGTCGAGCTGGGCGCGATTCGCCAGGCGCTCGGCCCCGCGCTCGAGGCGCTGCCGACGGTCAGCGGCACCGGCACCCCCGAGCCGGCAGGCGGCTCGACGCGAGCTCACCCAGGTCCTGCGCACGGCCGAGAACGAGATGCGCGAGCTGGGCGACGAATACCTTTCGACCGAGCACCTGATGCTGGCGATGGCGGCCCATCCTGGCCGGGCGGGCGACGCGCTGCGCGGCCACGGTGCCACCCGGGAGCAGCTGCTGAGCGCGCTCCAGGAGGTGCGCGGCAGCCACCGCGTCACCGACCAGAACCCCGAGGACAAGTTTCAGGCGCTCGAGCGCTTCGCGCGCGACCTCACCGAGGCGGCGGCCCAGGGCAAGCTGGACCCCGTGATCGGCCGCGATGACGAGATCCGGCGCGTGATCCAGGTGCTGAGCCGCCGGACCAAGAACAACCCCGTGCTGATCGGCGAGCCCGGCGTGGGCAAGACAGCGATCGTCGAGGGGCTCGCCCAGCGAATCGTCGATGGGGACGTGCCCGACGGACTCAAGGATCGGCGCCTGATGTCACTCGACATCGGCGCGATGGTCGCCGGATCGAAGTACCGCGGCGAGTTCGAGGATCGTCTCAAGGCTGTCCTCAAGGAGATCACAGATGCCCGCGGTCAGGTCATCGTGTTCATCGACGAGCTGCACACGATCGTCGGCGCGGGCGCGGCCGAGGGCTCGATGGACGCCGGCAACATGCTCAAGCCGATGCTGGCCCGCGGCGAGCTTCGCTGCATCGGCGCGACGACGCTCGACGAGTACCGCAAGCACATCGAGAAGGATCCGGCGCTCGAGCGCCGCTTCCAGCCCGTGCTGGTCGGACGAGCCCACGCTTGAGGACACGATCGCCATCCTGCGGGGCCTCAAGGAGCGCTACCAGCTCCACCACGACGTGCGGATCCAGGATTCAGCGCTGGTCGCGGCCGCGACGCTCAGCGATCGCTACATCGCCGACCGCTTCCTGCCCGACAAGGCGATCGATCTGGTCGACGAGGCCGGGTCGCGGATCCGGATGGAGATCGACTCCAAGCCCACCGAGATCGACGAGGTCGACCGCCACATCATGCAGCTGGAGATCGAGCTGCAGTCGCTGGGCGAGGACGATGATCCGGGGACGGTGGCGCGGCGCGAGCAACTCGAACGAGCGCGTCGCCGAGGAGAAGGAGCGCTCGGCCGCGATGCACGCTGAGTGGCAGCGTGAGAAGGAGACGATCGGCGCCGCGTCAGACTCTGCGCGAGCAAGCTCGACCAGGCCAAGATCGAACTCGAGCGAGCGCAGCGGGAGACCGATCTCGGGCGCGCGGCCGAGCTCCAGTACGGGACGATCCCCGAGCTGGAGAAGCAGCTCGCCGCGGCCGAGTCGGCAGAGTCCTCGGAGGCCTCGTCCGAGCCCCACTTCCTCAAGGACCGGGTTGACGCCGAGGATGTGGCGGAAGTGGTGGCGCAAGTGGACCGGCATCCCGGTCTCGCGTCTGCTGGAAGGCGAGATCGAGAAGCTCGTGCACATGGAGGAGCGCCTGCACCAGCGGGTGATCGGCCAGGAGGAAGCCGTCGAAGCGGTGTCGGCGGCACTTCGTCGCTCACGCGCGGGTCTCCAGGATCCCGAACGGCCGATCGGGACGTTCCTGTTCCTCGGCCCGACCGGGGTGGGCAAAACGGAGTTGGCGCGTGCGCTGGCCGAGTTCATGTTCGACAGCCAGGACGCGATGATCCGGATCGACATGTCCGAGTACATGGAGAAGCACTCGGTGTCACGTCTGGTCGGCGCGCCTCCCGGCTACGTCGGCTACGACGAGGGCGGCCAGCTGACCGAGGCTGTCCGCCGTCGTCCGTATTCGGTGGTGCTGCTGGACGAGATCGAGAAGGCCCACCCGGACGTGTTCAACACGCTGCTCCAGGTTATGGACGACGGTCGACTCACCGACGGTCAGGGCCGCACCGTGTCGTTCAAGAACACGGTGCTGATCATGACCTCGAACATTCCGGGCGGGCGGGCCGGCGTGGAGGCCCAGTTCAAGCCGGAGTTCATCAACCGCCTGGACGACATCGTTGAGTTCCACGTCCTCACGCGTGAGCAGCTCGGCGAGATCGTCGACCTCCAGGTCGCTCAGCTGGTCGCGGCGCGTGCGTGAGCGCGAGATCGAGGTCAGCCTGACGGACAGCGCCCGGACACTGCTCGGGAACCTCGGCTATGACGCGACCTACGGCGCACGGCCGCTCAAGCGCGTGATTCAGAAGCGGCTGATCGATCCGCTCGCGCTAGCGATCCTCGAGGGTCGCTTCGTATCCGGTGACTCGGTGGCCGTCGATGCGAACGAGGGCGAGCTCACGCTGGAGCGAGCACGGGCGGCGGCTGCGGTCTAGCGCTCGCGGCCGCCGGCGCCGTCGAGCACAACGCCCAGGGTCTCCGACAACCGCGCGAGCTCGATGGCGCGGGCGACGGAGCCGGGGCGGCAGCGGACGCTCAGACGGCGCCCGCGCCGGACCAGCCGGCGCTGGGCGTTGAGGAGGACGTGCAGACCCGCGGAATCGATGAAACGAAGGTCGCGAAGGTCAACCGTCAACCCGCCGGTTCCGCGACGGACGATCTCGTCGACACGCGCGTTGAACTGAACCGCGGTGAGCAGGTCCAACTCGCCGCCGAGGAGCAGGCAAACCTGGTCGCCGTCGGGCTGGTCCTCGATCGTCAACTCAACCGCGCCCCGCGGGCGCAGCTCGTCAGCAAGCGAAAGGTCGTCCATGGCCTCCGTCTGACTACCCCGCCGCGTGCCGCGGGTACCTCCTCAGATCCCTCGGACTAGTGGATTTGCACGCGAATCCGGGACACGGGCCCACCCGGCGTCGCCGCGTACCCGGCGCGTGTCCAGCTGGACCGTCCAGGTGCCCAGGGACGGCGAAAACGGGAACAATCGTCGCCGGCCGGTGCGCAGGTAGCCGCACTGGCCCGAGGTTCGGCCGAGGGCAAAGGTCCGGCGCCCCGAGCCCGATGGCGAGACGTAATGCATGTACACGCTCTGGCGGGCGCCGCTGAGCGAGAACCCCCAGATTTCGAACGGCGCCTGGAGCGTATGTGGATTGCCGCTGGTGGCCAGGAAACGCGCGCCGGCGGGGTTGGTGACCGTAAACGTCGACGCCGCGGACAGCGTGCCGTCGGTCGCCTCGAGGTGATCGACGTGCTGGGCCACGCCGGCGGGCAGGCCACCGGGAATCAGCCGCGCCGAAAACGCCCCGGAGGCGTCGGTCGTGCTCTGACCGAAGTCGACGCCGTCGATGGCGACATCAAACTGGCGGCTGGCGGCGAACCCAGACCCGGTCACGCTGACCTTTTGCCCCACCCGATAGCAGCCGCGGCTGGTCCGCACGGTCGGTCCCGAGGTGGCGGCGAGGACGGGGGCGGCGGCCGCGGCGGTCGCCACTACGCCGATCGCCAGCCCCCGTGCGAGCTGCCTGGGCGAGGGACGTGGGACGGACACGGCCCGCCATGGTACAAGTGCGCAGATCACCACGTGACGAAGGAGGCTGTGTTGCCGACGTACATCATGCTGACCACGCTGACCCCGGACGGCGTGCAGACGATCAAGAACAATCCCGGCCGTATCCGTGAGGTCAACCGTGAGATCGAGCAGCTCGGCGCCACGGTCAAGGCGCAGTGGGCGACCTTGGGCCAGTTCGACTTCGTCAACGTCGTCGAGGCGCCCGACGAGAAGACGATCGCCCGAGTCTCGTTGGAGCTCGGCTCCCGGGCACCGGCAAGTACGAGACGCTGAGCGCGATTCCGATCGACGACTTCATTGGCTCCATCTGAGGGGCGCGGCCGCCCGCACGGGTCCTGGTGCTCGGCGCCGGCGCCCGCGAGCACGCGATCGTCCAGGCGCTGAAGCGCTCCCCGCAGGCCCCCGAGATCCTGTGCGCGCCCGGGCAACCCCGGGATCGCCGCCGACGCGCGCTGCTCGACGTCGACCTCGAGGACGTCGCGGCGCTGGTCGTTGCGGCCGCGCGCGGAGCGACGTCGACCTCGTCGTCGTCGGGCCGGAGGCCCCGCTGGTGGCGGGGGTCGCCGACGCGCTCGCCGAGGCCGGCATCCGCTGCTTCGGCCCGAGCGCGGCGGCGGCGGCGCTGGAGGGCTCGAAGGCGTTCTGCAAGGAGGTGATGATCGCGGCCGGC
>CAWHEM010000001.1:0-172652 GCA_963828535.1 uncultured Solirubrobacterales bacterium | reverse complement strand
GGAGACGTTCTGGAGCGTGCGCCGGCTGCTCGAATCGGCGGCACAGAGCCGGCCGCTGGTGGTCGTGCTCGATGACGTGCACTGGGGGCAGCCGATGTTCCTCGACCTCGTCGAGCACCTGGTCGAGTGGGTGCGCGACGCGCCGATCCTGCTGGTGGCGCTCGCGCGACCCGAGCTGCGGGAGGTCCGGGAGGCGCTGGCGGCCGCGGGACGCCGCCCGGCCGAGGTGATCGAGCTCGAGCCGCTCGACGCGGGCGAGAGCCTGACGCTGGTCGGGGGCCTGCTCGGCGGCGTCGAGCCTCCGCCCGCGCTGGTCGACCGGATGCTCGCGACGACCGAGGGCAACCCCCTGTTCCTCGGCGAGCTGCTGCGGATGCTGGTCGACGAGGGGACCTTGACGCGCTTGGGCGACGGTTGGATCGCCGCCGGCGGAGCCGACGCCGTGCAGGTGCCGCCGACGATCCAGGCGCTGCTGACGGCGCGAATCGAGCGCCTGCGCGCCGACGAGCGCGCGGTGGTCGAGCGGGCGGCGGTGATCGGCAAGCAGTTCTACCGCGGCGCCGTGGCGCAGCTGGTGGCGCCCTCGATCCGCTCCGGGATCGACGGCCATCTGGAGACGCTGCGGCGCAAGGACATGGTCGAGCCCGAAGGGACCTACTGGATCGACGAGCCCGTGTATCGCTTCCACCACGTGCTGCTCCGGGATGCCGCCTACCACCTGCTGCTCAAGGAGGCCCGGGCGGAGCTGCACGAGCGGTTCGCCGACTGGCTGGCGACGAAGGCCGGCGAGCTGGTCGGCGAGCACGAGGAGGTGATCGCCTACCACCTCGAGCAGGCGCACGAGTACCGCCGCCAGCTCGGGCCGCTCGACGAGCGCGCCCGCGCGATCGGCGCTCGGGCGGCAGCGCTGCTGGCCTCCGCGGGGCGGCGAGCGCTTCAGCGCGAGGACCTCGCCGCGGCCGCCAACCTACTGGCGCGCGCGCTGGAGCGCGGCGCGGACGAGTCGGCGTCGTGGGAGCTCGCGGAGGCGCTGCTGTCGGCGGGCGATACAGCCGGCGCTGCCGAGGTGGTGAAGGCACTGGCAGGCCCGCGCGGGGTCGTCATGGCAACGCAGTTGGCGATGCTGACCGGCTCGGGCGCAGACCTGGAAGCTGTGATCGCCGCGACCAGCGAGCTGGCCGTCGCCGGCGATGGCACCGGGGCTGCCAAAGGCCACCACGTCACCGCCCAGGTCCAGGCTCAGCTGGGGCGGGTGGCCGACGTCGAGTCCTCGCTCGACAAGGCGCTGCTCGCTGCGCGCAAAGCCGACGATCGCCGGCGGATCACCGCCGTGCTGGCGGCCGCGCCCCGCGCGGCGCTCTGGGGACCGTCGCCCGTCGTGCGCGCCAGCGGCCGCTGCCTCGATGTCGTCCGAATCCTGCGGATGACCCCTGGCAACCGGCACGTCGAGGCGGTAGCGCTCCGTTGCCAGGCGGTGCTCGAGGCGATGCGCGGCCGCTCAGACGCGGCGCGAGACATCCTCGCGGCGGGCCGGACGACGCTCGAGGAGCTGGGGCACACGCTCGAGCTGCACGAGCTGGACGTCCACGCCGGGCTCGTCGAGCTGCTCGCCGGGCAGCCGGCCGCTGCCTCGGAGCTGCTGGCCGCAGCGCGAGACGGGTTCGCGACGCTCGGCGTGTCGGTGAGCGCCGCCCAGGCGGCCGCGCTGGCGGGCCGGGCGCTGGTCGAGCAGGGCCGCGTTGACGAGGCGCTGGCCGAGACCGAGTTCGCGGAGGCACATGCGGGCGGGGACCTGAAGACGACGATCACGTGGCTGGGGGTGCAAGCCGAGGCGCTGGCGCAGCGTGGCGCGACTGACGAAGCGCTCGAGTTTGCGCGGCGCGCTGTCGCCCTCGCGGAGCCGACCGACGCGCTCGCCGACAAGGCGGACGCGACGATGGCGCTGGCGCGTGTGCTGCGCGAGGCCGGCGCGGGCCGATGAGTCGCGCGGCGCCGCCGAGGCGGCGCGCACGCTGTACGCGGCCAAGGACCACGTGATCGGCGTCCGCCGCGCGCAGGAGTTGCTAGAGGCGGCGTCCGCGCCCGTGGCCACGGCGTCCGGACCTGTGGCCACCCGCACGAGGATCCCTGATCCAGACCTGGCACGGTTCTTTGCCCTGTATGCGGAGCGGGTCGAGGCGCGAGACCTGGAAGGGCTCGTCTCGCTGTACGCGGCCGACTACGTCCTGTTCGATCATCGGCCGGTTGGCTGGGGCGAGCGCCGCGGTCATGCGAAGGCGCGCGAGCAGATGGAGTCGGTGTTCGCCGCCTCCCCCGATCTGCGCTTCTTCGTCGATGAGCTGCTCGACTGTGCGCCGGGCGTGGTCGCGTTGCGGATCGCGTGGCGCGGCTCGAGCACCGAGACCGGCGGCACGCTTGAAGTCCCGCTCGGCTACGTCGCCATGATCGTCGATGACCGGCTCGTCCGGCTCGAGCTGTTCGAGCCCGACGCCGAGACCTCGATCCGCGCCTGCTTCGCGGACCTGCGCGGACGCACGCTGCTCGGCGACCGGCCGCCCGAGCGGTGGTGGGCCGGAGTTCGTCGAGCTGCTAGGTCAGCACGATCGCTCTGGACTCGCGCACCTGTGGTCGCCGAGGACATGGTGCTGATCGACCACCGTTCCGTCGGCTGGGAGGAGATGCTCGGGTTGCGACGCGATGCTGGAACTCGCGGACTCGGCCTGGAGCATGGCGCCGGACGTGCGCTGCCGTCCATCGACGAGGTGATCGCATGCGACGAGCGCACCATCGCGATCTTGCTGCACGTTACGTCGGCATCAGCGGCCGACGGCGGCGGCCTGATGGAGATCCCCGTCGGCTATGTGAGCGTGTACAGCGATGGGGTCGGGATCAGAGGCGAGCAGTTCGACCCGGATGACACCGAGGCGATGCTCGCCCGCTTCGCCGAGCTCGGCGGCACCGGACCGCCACGCTCGGCGACCGGCCGCCGGAGCGGCTGCTCGCCCGAGCACGTGAGGCGCTTCAACGCCCATGACATCGCCGGCGTCTGCGCGCTGGTGTCAGACGACATCGTCTACGCCGACCATCGGACGGTCGCGCCCGGCGGCGCCGAGGGACGCGAGGCGTACGAGCGGGTCGGTAGCTCGCTGTTCGAGATCGCGCCCGACGTCCGCCTCGAGGTGAACGATGTCCTCGCCTGCGACGAGCGCGTGATCGTCGTGCGCACAACCTATTCGGGCCAGGGCGCCGACGAGGCGATCGCCGCATACGAGCGCAGCAACTGCGAGGTATGGCTGCTCGGAGCCGACGGTCTGTTCGCCCGCACCGACCACTACGACGACGACGATCCCCAGGCGGCGCTCGCCCGCTACGCCGAGCTCGGTGGCGGGCAGGCGCTGCTCGGCGACCGGCCGTCCGAGCGGTGGTGGGCGAACGTGCTGTGCGCGTACGCCCGTGGCGACGTCGAGGCGCTCGTGGACCTCTACGCCGAGGACTGGGCGTACACGGATCATCGGCAGCTCGGCTGGGAGACGATGCGCGGGCAGTCCGAGGTCCGCGAGTTCTGGCGCTCGGCGCTGTCGGTATCGAGCGCGCAGTACGGCGAGATCGACGAGGTGCTCGCGTGCGACGACCGCGTGATCGCCGTCGCGGTGACGTGGCGCGGCATCGCGGCGGACACCGGCGGCGCGTTCGCGCTCCCGGTCGGCAACGTGAGCGTGATCGAGGCTGGCCACAACGTCAGCCAGGAGCAGTTCGACCCCGGAGACCGCGATGCGCTGCTCGCGCGTTACGCCGAGCTTGGCGGGCAGCGCGGGGTGCTCGGCGACCGTCCGCCCGAGCGGTGGTATGCGCGCCGGATGGAGGCTTGGAACCGGCGGGACCGGGCTGCGGTCGCGGAGCTGTACGACCCCGACATCGAGTTCGTCGACCACCGCAAGCTCGGCTGGGAGGTCGACCGGGGCCGGGATGCGGTCGTCGAGCTGGC
Organism: uncultured Solirubrobacterales bacterium; assembly: GCA_963828535.1. GTDB lineage: Bacteria > Actinomycetota > Thermoleophilia > Solirubrobacterales > Solirubrobacteraceae > Palsa-465. The sequence continues at coordinate 168,667 of CAWHEM010000001.1, read as the reverse complement.
GGTGTCCTCGTGGGAGCTGATGTCCGCCGACCAGCAGTTGACAGTAGACGAGGTCCTCGCCTGCGACGAGCACGTGTTCGCGCTGCGGGCCGTCTATCGGGGCACGGGCGAGGGGGGAGTGAAGTTCGAGATCGGGATCGGTCAGGTGGGCCTGGTCGTCGATGGGCGCATCACTCAGGCCCATCAGTACGACCCCGATGACCGTCAGGCGATGATCGCGCGCTACGCGCAGCTGGGCGGCGGCGCGGGGCCGCTCGGCGACCAGCCGCCGGAACGCTGGCTCGCCCGCTGGATCGAACGCTACGCAAGTCACGACCGAAACGGGCTGCGCGAGCTGTGGGCCCGAGACTGCGTGTTCATCGACCATCGGGAGCTGGGTTGGGAGGAGCTGCGAGGACGCGAGGCGCTGCTTGCCGTCACCGAATCGACCTGGGAGGTCGTCCCCGACAACCGCTGTGAGGTCGACAAGGTGCTCGCGTGCGACGAGCACGTCATCGCCGTCACCTGCACCTTCAAAGGCACCGCCGCGGACGGCGGCGGCCCGACCGAGATCGCCTTCGGATGGGTCGAGCTGATCGAAGACGGGGTGTGCACCCGCATCGACCAGTACGGCTACGACGAGCGGGAGGCGATGCTCTCCCGGTTCGCCGAGTTGACCGGCGGCCGCGGCGCCGTTCTCGGTGACCGGCCGCCCGAGCGCTTCTGGGCCGAGTATGCGCGCCGCTGGGCGGCCGGTGACATCGAGGGCATCCTCGCGATGGCCGCCGACGAATGGGTGCAGCACGACCACCGGCCAGTGGCGCTGTGGAACACGACGCGCACGGAGCTGCGGCGATGGCTCGAGGGCGCGCTCGCCGGCGTGCGGAACCCCCGGCACGAAGTTCTCGAGGTGCTCGCCTGCGACGACGAGGTGATCGCGTTTCGCTTCCGCTACACCGGGATCGCCCGGCGCGGGGTCGAGTTCGAGATCGAGGCCGGCGTCGTCGCCGTCGTGCGGGACGGTCTGGCGGTGAGCGAGGACGACTACGAGCCGGGTGACCGGCGGGCGATGATCGCGCGCTACGCCGAACTCGGCGGCGGACTCCGCCGGCTCGGGAGTAGCGTGGCCGAGCGTACGCTCGCGGAGTTCTGCCGCGCGTACGCGCGGCGAGATCTTGACGCGATGCTTGAGCTCATCGCCGAGGATTTCTGCTGGGTCGATCACCGGGAGCTTGGCTGGGACACGTTCGGGCGGGCCGGCTTCGAGCCGGTGATGGCGCCTATCTGGGCGATGCTGAGCGACGTGCGCGTTGAGGTCGACGAAGTTCTTGCGGTGAACGACGATGCGCTCGCCGTGCTCATCAGACTCGCCGGGCACGATGAGCACGGCGGGGCGTTCGAGCTCCCGGTCGGGCAGGTCCTGCGGTACCGGGATGGTGTGGGAGTGTCGGTCGACCAGTACGACCCGAGCGACCGCGAGACGATGCTGCGCCGGTTCGTCGAGCTGACGGGCGGATCTCCCGTCCGGCAAACTGACCCGCTGCCGCTGCGACTCGACGCCGAGGAGCGGCGGCGCTACAACGCACATGACCTCGAGAGCTGGCTCGAGCTGTTCGCCGACGAGTACGTGCTCGTCGACCACCGGGCGATCGGTTGGGGGACGCTCGATCGGGACGCCCTGCGCGAGGGAACGGTGGCCGCGATGACTTCCGCGCCCGACATCGCCAAGGAGAACGCTGAGGTGCTGGCCTGCGACGATCGGGCGATCGCGTTGGTTGCGGCGTTCGTCGGGGGCGGACGGACCGCAGGCCCATGGCGGCTCGAGTTCGGCGCAGTGGGCCTCGCCACGGAGGGCAGGTGGGTGCGCACCGAGCTGTTCGACGCCAGCGAGCGGGAGGCGATCCTCGCGCGCTATGCCGAGCTCACCGCCGAGGATCCGACGGCCGCACCCTCACTCCGTGGCACCAGGCTCGCGGAGCGGTACCTCTCGCGGCTCCAGCAGGTCCTGAACGCCCGCGACTGGGGGCGGCTGGCCCAGATCGTCGGCGACGGCTGGTCCTTCGTCGACCACCGGACGCTCGCCTGGGAGGAGGCGCATGGACGGGACGCGTGCGTCGCGATCATGCGTTCGATGTTCGAGCCTTCGCGGCGCGTCCGGTTCGACATCGACGAAATCGTCGCCGCGGACAATCGCCTGGTCGGCGCCCGGGTCGCTGTGCGGGGGGAAGGTGTGAAGGCGGGCACGCACGAGGTGGTCGCCGGTGCCGTGTACCGGTTCGACGACGGACTCTGGGCCGGTGTCGACTTCTACGACTACGACGACCGCCAGGCGATCGTCGCCCGCTACACCGAGCTCGGCGGCGGGCTCTCGGCGCTCGGCGACGCCCCGCTCGAGCGGCTATGGGCCGAGTTCTGCCGTCGCTTCGCGCGCCGCGACATCGACCACCTGCTCGAGCTCGTTTCTGAGGAGTACACGCTGATCGACCACCGGCCGATCGGCTGGGCGCCCACGCACGGCCGCGCCGGCTTCCGTGAGCTCCAGGAGACGACGTGGGCGACGGCCGACGTGCGCATCGAGGTCGGCGAGGTCCTTGCCGTCGGCGAGCATTCGCTCGCGCTCCTCGTCCGGTGGGTCGGGCACGGTGGCGCCGAGATGGGAGGTGGTGAGTTCTCCGCCGAGATGGGCCGCGTGACGGAGTTCCGGAACGATCAGGTCTTCCACGTCGACCAGTACGAGCCCGAGGACCGCGAGGCGATGCTCGCGCGCTTCGCCGAGATCGAGAGCCGGCCCGTGGCGGACGCCGGCGGGTGCTGAGCGACACGATCTCCGTGGCGAGGTCGGCTGCATGCCGGCCTCGCCCTGTGATCCAGGCACCACGGGATATACCGCCAGCGTCCGGCGCGCCGCCTCGGCCCGCGAGTACGGGCCCTCAGCGCCGGCCCTTGCGCGAATGCAAGCTGCCGGCGCTCGTCCGCGTCGACCGGCAGCCGCGCGGGGGTGTCTCACAGCGCCGCCGGGTTGCTCAGCGCTGGGGATTAGGGGCGGATCTCGTAGTAGAGGTTGGCCGGGTCCTCGAAATCGTGGAGCCGGAACCGGGTGAAGCCGGAATCGCGCGCAAGCTGCTCGAGCGCTCGAGGCGGCAGCCCGATGGTGCCGAGCCCTGCGCCGCCCGGCTCTGACAGCGCCGAGGACATGCACGAGACGATCGAGAAGCCGAGGAACATCGCCAGCATCGGGTTGCGGCGGTTGCCGGCCCAGCTGTCGTCGCACCGGATCTCCTTGATCAGCCAGGTCCCGTCGTCGAGCGATCGCCCGCCGGATGGCGGCGGCGGCTGCGTCCGGCCGTGTCATGTCGTGAAGGCAGTCGAACGTGAGCACCAGCGAGTAATCGCCGCCGGCCGGCAGCTCTTCGGCGCGGCGCTCGACGATCTCGACGTTGCTGAGCCCTGCCTCGGCGACCCGCGCGCGGGCGCGCTCGGCGGCCAGGGTTGACAGCTCGTACCCGTGGAACGTCGAGCGCGGATAGGCCTGCGCCAGGGCGGTCAGCGCTACGCCGGCGCCGCACCCGACGTCGGCCACGAGCGCGCCCGCGGTGAGCCGGTCGTGCACGCCTTCGAGCGCCGGCACGATTGTGGGCACCAGGCTGTGGCGGGCCCAGGGGCCGAGCATCCGCTCGGTGACGTGCACACCTGTCGGGCCGTGGCGATCGTATGGCAGCCCGGCGCCGGTGCGGAACGCATCGACCAGCTCATCCACGACTGCCGGCTCGGGCGGCGGGCCGAACGCGCCGGCGGCGAACTGCAGACTGTCCTGCTCGCGCGTCAGGACCATCGCGCCGACCTCTGTCAGCTCGAACTGCTCCCCGTCGTCCGACTGCAAGAGGTCGGCGGCTGCGTTGCCTCGGAGCCATTCGCGCAGCCAACGCGGGTGCAGTCCCGTCCGGCGGGCCAGATCCTCTGCCGTGACCGTCCCCGCGCCGTCGAGGACTCGGTAGAGCCCGAGGCGATCACCGAGGTGGATCAGCAGCGAGACCATCTCGCCCTGCTTGAAGCTCCACACGCGAAATGCGAACCGCGCCACCTCGTCGGGATCGACCCCGCCGGTCGACGTCCTCGTCGCCCTCGTCACCGCACCTCCCTTCTCGAGCGTGCCGCCCTCATCCGGCTGACGCGAGCCTGTGGTAGGACCGCGAGTCACGATCGAGAGCCTACCGCCGGCTCGGGACGGAGCGCCCGGCCGCAGCTCCAATCGAGCGACGGGGTGCCAGCCGGCAGGCGCTCACCAGCACGCTCCACGACTGGTCGCCCTGGGTCTCGCCGAGCCGGCCGACCTCCTCGACCTCACAGATGCCGGGCAGACGAGGCGCCGTCGATCTCTGGCAACCATGTGAACGCTGAGCTCTGATCTCGCAAGGCCACCTTTCTGTCGAGGGCGATGCGTCCGCCTCCCGGAGCCCTGCTCTGGAAGAAAGTGGGCTCGGCGCTTGCTCGATTCCTGTTAGCGCCGACCGCCACGTTGCTCGGGGCGGGGAAACCACTCGCGGCCCTGCTTCCAGTCGGCGGCATGCATTTCGGACTCCTCGCCGCGGCGCCCTCGTTCGCGCTGGAAAGCGGCAAAGTGTCGAGTGCCTGGACCGACAGTTGGCGGCGGCAACGTTGCGCGGAGAACCTCAGCGGTCGGGGTTCGCTAGACCAGCCTGAAGATGACGGATGATCGCGCCAAGAATGCCCGAGGCAAGAAGGCCTGGCCCGAGGGGCCCGGACCGATTCTCCGCAACCGGCGGCAGCTTCCGTAGTGCAGCCCGGACGTCGTCGGACATGCTTGCGAGCTGCCAGCCAATCTCTTCGCTGACCGCTTCTGGACGCTCCGGGGCGGCGAGCCCCATGGCGTTGGCGGCGTACGCCGCGGCGCCGAGGGCGTGGGCGCCCATGTGCGGTATCGCGGAGGCCTGCCCAGCCGCTCGAGCCGCAGCGGCCGCCGCAGGACCAACGCCATGTGCGGCGCCACCACCGGCGAAACGGCGGCGGATCTGTCCCGCCACGTCGAGCTCTCCACGCGCGAAGGCTCGGGTTCGGACGATCGCGTCATGCGGGCAGCCATTGCCCGGAGCCTCCGCCTCAAAGAACGGGAGTACACGTTCGGCGCAATCAGCCGCCCATGCCGCCACGATCCGGCGTTCGGCTTCGCTCAGCGTCTGGGGAGAACCCATAGCAGGATTCTGGCGACTCCCAGCGCCCTCACCCGCTTTGAATCGGCCACGAGCATGTCGCGGCCACCGACGACACCCTCGGATTGCGCGGCCAGCAAGTCGCGGATATTCGGAGAGAGACTTATTCGAGAAAGCTGATTGACAGGTTGCTGAGATACCATGGATTTGTGTTATCTCAGATGTTCGTGTAGTTTGCGGCGTGTGCCGACCGACGCTGAGATCACCTTCGCCGACCACGCCGGTCGGTTCTACGCGCGCCGTTATGGGTTCCCGCCGATGGTCGGTCGGTTGATCGGTTACCTGGCGTTGTGCGAGCCGCGCGAGCAGAGCATCGCCGAGCTCGCCGACGCGCTGCTAGCGAGTCGTAGCGCAATCGCCGGCGCGGTCAACCATCTCGAGACGTTGCAGCTGATCGTGCGGACACGGTCGGCAGGTGAGCGGATGGATCGCATCCGCCTGGACCGTGACTCTCCGAACGCGATGGGCATGGACGCGAGCGAGTATCGGGAGATCGGCGATCTCGCGCGTGAGGGCTTGGAGGTGCTGGCCGGTGCTTCGTTCGAGCGGCGGGCGGTGTTGTTGGAGATGGCGGAGTTCGCTGACTTCCTGGTCGAGCATATGCCGCTGATGAAGGACGCGTGGGAGCAGCGCCGTGCCGAGCTGGTCGCTTCCGGCAAGCTCCCGGAGACCTCGGCCTGAGACGGGTGATGAGCACCGGGGGCAAAGCCATCGAAGTGGTCGGGTTGCGCAAGTCCTTTGGCGCCACATCGGTTCTCGACGGCGTTCACCTGAGCGTTGCCGCCGGCAGCATCTTTGCGTTGTTGGGGCCCAACGGCGCGGGCAAGACGACGGTCGTGCGGATTCTCTCGACACTGATCCCGGCCGACGGCGGCGAGGTGCGCGTCGCCGGTCACGACGTGAGCCGCGAAGCTGACGAGGCACGGGCGGTGATCGGCGTGACCGGTCAGTTCTCCGCGGTCGACGAGCTTCTGACAGGCGAGGAGAACCTGCGGTTGATGGCCGATCTCCACCACCTCGGCCGCGCCGACGGCCCGACGCGGGTCGCGGAGCTGCTTGACCGCTTTGACCTCGCTGACGCGGCCCGCAGACCGGTGTCGACCTACTCTGGCGGGATGCGTCGCCGGCTTGACCTCGCGATGACGCTGGTAGGGACCCCGAGTGTGATCTTCCTCGATGAGCCGACGACTGGCCTTGATCCCCGCAGCCGACGGATGATGTGGCATAGCATCCTCGAGCTGGCCGCAGGCGGCGTGACGATCTTTCTCACGACCCAGTACCTGGATGAGGCTGACCACCTCGCGGACCGGATCGCGGTCCTTGACCATGGCCGGGTCGTCGCCGAGGGAACTCCGGAGGCCCTCAAGCGGCGCCTCCCGGGCGGCCACGTGCGCCTGCAGTTCGCAAGTGCGCAAGCGCTGGACGAAGCTGCCGCGGTCATCGAAACAGTCTCACGGGATGAGGAGAGGCTCGTCCTTGACGTCGCCGGCGGCGTGGACCTCTCCACGCTCAGGCTGCTGCTCGATCAGCTCGACGACGCACGCGTCGAGGTCGAGCAGCTCTCAATCCACACCCCTGACCTGGACGATGTGTTCTTCGCGGTAACCGGCCACCCAGCCGACGAGGGGACCGTCTCACGATGACTGCTCTTTCGCGTACGGTCGGCGATTCGCGCACGCTGCTGCGCCGCAACCTGCGGCGGGTGCAGCGCTACCCGTCGCTGACGCTGATGCTGGTTGGGATGCCGATCGTGTTCCTAGTTCTGTTCGTCTACGTCTTCGGCGGGCAGCTCAGCCACGGACTCAACGGCGGCCTCTCAGGCGGACACAAAGGCCGCTCGGGCTACCTGAACTACCTCACCCCTGGCATCCTGTTGATGACGATCGCCGCCGCCGTGCAGGGCACCGCAATCGTGGTCGCGATGGACATGACCACCGGGATCATCGACCGCCTCCGGACGATGTCGATCGCGCGGGTCGCGGTGCTGACCGGTCACGTCTTTGCCGCGCTCATCCAGATCGCGGTGAGCATCGCGGTCGTGCTCGCCGTCGCGATCGCCCTCGGGTTTCGACCCACCGCCAATCTACTTCAATGGCTAGGCGCGATCGGAGTGATCTTGATGTTCGCGCTTGCGCTGATCTGGCTTGCCGCCGCCCTCGGGCTCGCTGCCAAGAGCGTCGAGACAGCCAGCAACACACCCATGTTTCTAACACTCCTGCCATTCCTGGGCAGCGGGTTCGTACCGGCCGCCACGATGCCGGAAGGCCTTCGCCAATTCGCGAAATACCAACCATTCACGCCAGCCACCGAAACCCTCCGCGGCCTGCTTACGGGAACGCCGATCGGCGACAACGCGATCCTGACGATCGCTTGGTGCATCGTCATCGCCCTGCCCTCATACCTGTGGGCCCGACGGCTGTACAGCCACCGCGCCCCGCAAGCCTGACGCCGTGCTCTGAACCGCCGGTATTGACGAAAGATCCGGGCACCGGCTTCGGGTCGTAGTAGGTCTGAGATCGGCAGCGTGCTCGCCTACCGGGGGACGCTCGTCAGCGTCGGCGTGGCCGGCCGGGCGGGATCGACGATCGATGCCCGGTCGCTCTGGACGCGCAACAACACGCTCCGCGGCGTCTTCCTCGGCGGCGCGATCCTGCCCGAATACGCGCGCATCCACGCGATGATCGGCGACATGTTGGAGGGCGTCGCAAGCGGCGAGCTCCACGTCGAGATCGATCGCACGTTCGCGCTCTCAGATGCCGGCGCGGCGCACGAATACACCGAGAGCCGCAAGGCGTTCGGCCGCGTGATTCTCACACCCTGACCGGAAGGAGACTGAGCGAACGTCGGCTGCCCTCACGGGCGCTTCAGAAATCTCAAATAGAACGCACCGAATACCAGGACAATGCCGACGTTCGCGATTAGCCGCTCCCCGAAGCGGTGCCTGAAGAAGAGAACGTCCACGCCAACCACGACGGTGACCAACGCGAGCACGTAAAGCACTACGACTGCGGGTCTCATCGTTTGGTCTCCATCGACGACGGAGCTGTCCGCCGGCGCACTGGTTCCGGAAGGCACGAGCCTACCAGCGGGCGAGACCGCGGAACTCAGGGCATATTCCGCGTCCCCAACGGGCTGGGCCGGCGCTAGTTCGCCGTGCTGCGTAGTGGAAGGGTTTTGCCCGCGAGCGCCATCAGCGCTTGTCCCGTCACCCAGACCGGCGTCTGGCTGCTGGTGCGGCTGTAGCGCACGCTGCCGTTGCGAGCTATGAGCGATCGCAGATAATCGAGCGGCGTGCGGTGGTTAGGGCGCAAGGAGGAAACCCGGACGCGCGCAGCAATCAACCCTTGCGCCGCGAACGCGGTGGATTGAGCGTTGGAGTCGCCTCCGGGGCTGGAGGGAAATCCACCGTCTGAATTCTGCTGGCCGCGAAGGAACCGCAGGGCATGAGAACGTGCGTTCCACGCGAGCTGTTTCGCGGCGGCCAGGGCTTCAAGGACGGATCCGGTGTCGTCGATGTCGGTGGGAGAGCCGCGGGTGGTGTAGCCGAATCCACCGTCAGCGTTTTGCTGGGCTTTGAGCCATCGTGCCGCGCTCTGCACGTTGGAGTCCGCTGGTGATCGGCCTGATGCGCGCAGCGCGAGGATGCCGAAAGCGGTGAGGTTGGCCCGGCCGGCGATCGACCCGTTTGGCCGCCGGCTGGCCAGCAGCTGGGTGACGAGGTTGTGCCGTGCGAAGTCGCGGGGCGATATTCCGGCGGCGCCGAGGACGAGCATGGTGCGCTCGAGGTCCCCTGGGCTCAGAAGCTCGGAGGGGTCGCCACGGAGAAAGTCGATGGCGCTGAAACCCGAGCGGCGTACGGTTGCTGGGTTGCGTCCGCGGGCGGCGAGGCCCAGGGCTGCCCAGCCGGTGAACAGGCTCGAGGAAGGCTGGCTTGGCGCGGCTCCGAATCCGCCGTCACGATTTTGTGCGGCAGCGAGATACTCGAATGGAGTCGACGTACGCGTAGCGCCGGCGGCGATGTGAGGGAGCACCGCCCCTGCGAGCAGCAGCAGGAGGAGAAGTCGTGTCACGGGGAGCCGCCGAGTGCCACCAGCGCGGCCAGCGGTCCAATCCTCATTGGACCGTGACGCGCTCGGGGAAGGCCGGTACCAGGCCCGGCCGGCTCGCGGTCAGCGGGTACGCGCCCGGGCCTGCTGGAGCGGTGAGGACCGCCGCTCCGCTGGGTGAGGTGATGGCGGTGAGCGCGCCCAGCTTCACTACCGCCCCCGCGACGGGCACCGACCTGGCCTCATCATCCAATCCGAGCACGCTTACCTGTAGCGAGCCTCCTGGCCGTACCGTCCGACTCGCTCTGACGACCAAGCTTCGCTGACACCCGCGCGATCCTCTGTGACACCAGAACCACAGCACCTGATCGGCCGACCGCAACCGTCGACCCGTCCCAAAAGGTCCTGATCGATCCGCGGCGCCAGAACTTCCGACACGGCCATTGACCTTGTAGACCCATCCATCAGCCCCTCGGCTGCGCTCCGCGCCCACCTGGTAGACGAACAGACTTTCGGAAAAGGCGGGGTTGCTGCGGGAACAGCCGCCGTAATCCTTTATCCGAAGTCCGGGCCCACCCACTTTTCCGTAGGCGGCGAGGGCCGCCAGCGGTGTGCCGGCGGCGACCGCACACATGTGCCCTGATGCCCGTAGCGATGTCGCGTTGGCTCGCACGGCGCGCGCAACGCGAAGCACCGATCTCTGTCCCACGATCATGGTTACCACCGTAGGGCCCTGTGCAGCTGTCGAAGCGCGCCCAGCCTGAGCTGCCGGGATGTTCGCGAGCGCGACTACGACCGCCATCCCAGCGAGCATCAGACGCGGGGTCGCGCCGATCATCGTCGGGACCTCAGCTGACGCGGATCGTCGCGGGCTCGGACACGACGGCGCCGTTCTTCTTCGCGGTCACCGTCAGCTTGCCGCGCTTTCCTACGAGCACTCGCAGCCGGCCCTGACCGTTTGTCTTGCCGATGCGGTTCTTGCCCTCGTACACCGAAGCTCCGGGCGCGACCGCCGCCTTGCCGCTCGGGCTGTAGATCACGACGCGGACGGTGATCCGCTCGCCGCGCTTGGCCCGCTGGGGGACGCTTACACCCAGCGGCAACACCGGCTTGTTGGAACACCCCTGCGTTGCCGCGTCAAACGTGCAGCTGTCCACGAAGAACAGCACGTCGTCGCCGGGCCGCAGCTCGGTGGAACACATACCGGAGCTGGCCTGTTTGTGGTTGACCCAGAAAGCCCAGTAGTCGGGCGAGCCGGGATGGGTCTCTCCCAGGATCGTGGTCACGAAGTACCCCAAGCTCCTGGAATACGTTCCCGCCCAATTGCCGTGGGTTGCCTGCTGCAGCGCTCCGCCGGCGGACGTCCCGCTACACGTGTCCGCTGGGTTGACGTCTTTCGAGAAGGCAGCACTCGGGGTACGCACCGAACGCAATGACAGCAGCGTCGCGTGCTGCCCTTCTACGCGAATCTTGACGCTGCTCACACCAGCAAGCGCGGCTGAAGCAGTGAGCAGGCCAACAACAAAAGCGCCTGCTACCAAAAGACCGATAAAACGTCTACGCATATGAAGCCACCCCTTTCCACGAGGGCTCGGGCTCTTGGTCGGCGGTAGGTCTCCTGACTTCCGGGCCCACCCCTCGCGCCTTCCCGGTCCGCTCCCTGCCCCTTCGGGCGGGACTCTGCGGCCCAGTGACTGCCAAACACAACGGCAAGCGACGGGCATCCCCGGTCACAGTGGCGGGACCGTGCCGGTATCTCACCGGCTTCCCTGACCACCAACCCGGACCCGGCATCCTAGCGAGCCGCCAACCAAAAGGCATCAGCCGGGGATCTCGGGCTCCGCCCTCCCTCAGCTAGGCCGAGACCAGATCGAGATAGACGAATCCGTCCCGCTCGCTGACCTCCCCGCCGCGAACCGAGCCGGCTCGCCACTGTCGACACGTCCGAGGGTGGGCATCACGCGTCAGGCGGGTATGGATCATCTCGTGGACACGAACAGCATCCCTCCTCGCTACCGCGTGATCGCCCCGCTCGGTTCTGGGGGAATGGCCACCGTCGTGCTGGCCGAGGACACGGTGCTCGGCAGGGAGGTTGCACTGAAGCGGATGACCGCGCTGGGCGACGCGCGCGGGCTTTCCCGCTTGCGCCGGGAGGCGCTCGTGGGCGCGTCGGTGAGCCATTTGAACCTGGTGTCGGTCTTTGACGTGATCGCTCACGAGGATGGGGATGTGGTCATCGTCATGGAGTACGTCGACGGCGAGACGCTGCGCGACAGGCTGCAGCGACAGGGGCGGCTGCCCACGCGCGAGGCGTTGCGAATCCTGGGCGGAGTGGCAGCCGGCTTGGACGCCATCCACGCGCGGGGAATCGTCCACCGGGACGTCAAACCAGCCAACATCCTGCTGGGCGCCGATGGCACCGTCAAGGTGGCCGACCTCGGCATCGCGGTGGTCCACGATCGCACGCGCATCACCACCGCCGGAGCGGTGCTTGGGACCTTCAGCTACATGGCGCCCGAGCAACTAGAGGACGCTCCCTCCCGGCCCGCCATCGACATCTATGCCCTCGCCGCCGTGGCCTACGAAACCCTCGCTGGCCGAAAGGCGAGGAGGGAGCCAAATCCGGTGGCGCTGGCTCATGCGATCTCCACCCAGCCGCCCCCGGATTTGCGTGAGGCTTGGCCAGGGGCCCCGCAGGCGGCCGCACAGCTGCTGACACGTGGGATGTCTCGTGATCCGCACTTGAGGCCTCGATCGGCGGGCGAATTGATCAGCCGGCTGCGTGCGGGGTTGGAGCCGGAAAGCACCGCTGTGCTGCCAGGGTCCCCGCCGGCGCGGGTCATCCCGGCGCGTGCGGCGCGTGCGGAGCCCGCTCGGCCTGCGGGACCTGCTATCCCCGCGTCCACTGGAGCCCGGAGCCAATCGGCGCCTCGGCGCGCAGCGGCTGGCGTGCTGCTCGCCTTGGTGCTGGCGGCAGTAGCGCTCACGGTAGTCCTCGGCGGCGGGTCTTCGTCAAAGCACGCGGCCGGCGCGGGGGCGCGCAACGGCAGCCCTAGCGTCACGACGGCGAGGTCGACGAAGCCATCAGCCGGCGACGGCGCGGGCGCCACGGGGACGCGTTCAACCGCCGCGAGCACGCCGGCGGGCGCGGTGAAGACGTTCTACGGCCTTGCCGCCGCCCACCGCTACGCCGACGCGTGGCTGCTGGCCGATCCGACGCTCCGCGCTCAGGTGGCCGGTTACCAGGCCTTCCGGAGCCAGCAGGCAGGGGACATCTCGATCCGCTTCAGTTCCGCTCAAACCCTGAATCAGTCGGGCGACAACGCGAGCGTCGCCGTCCAGACGACCTCAGTTCGAACCGACGGCACCAAGCACTGCTCCGGCACGGTTGACCTGGTGCGTGCGGGCGCTGTCGGCCATTGGCTGTTGCACCTACTGCACCTCAACTGCGTCTAGGCGAGCCCACCCACGGTGTCGTCTTGGCATTTGGCGGCTTGGGACAATGCAGTGTGTGCCGGTCGATCCCGTGAGGGCCTCAGACCTCGAGGTTGAACACAGCGGGTCGGGACCGGTGGTGCTGTTTGTCCATGGAAGCATCGTTGATGCCCGCCGTACGTGGCGTCAGCAGAGCAGCCTGGGCGCGCATTGGACACTGTGCATGCCCAACCGGCCCGGGTTTGCCGCGAGCCCACCGCTTGCGCGGGGAGATTTCGAGCTGGAAGCGCCCCTGATTGCTGATCTGCTCCTCGGCGGAGCCCATCTGGTGGGACATTCCTACGGTGCGGTAATTGCTCTGCTTGCAGCCGCAGCTCGGCCGGAGGCTGTCCGCTCGCTGATCGTGTCGGAGCCAGGATTGCTCAGGGCCGCCGTCGGCATCCCTGAAGTCGACGCGCTGTTGGAGGGAGGCGAGCACCTGTACCGGATGGCCGGCACGATGCCGGCGTCCGAGTTCCTGCGGGCCTTCCGCAGCGGCGTGCATTCCTCCCATGAGACCCCCGAGCAACTACCTCAGACGCTTGAGCAGGGTGTGAAGCTCGCTGCGCGTGAGCGACCACCTTGGGAGGCCGACATCCCGTTTGAGAAGCTCGCGCGCGCTGGGTTTCCGAAACTTGTGATCTCAGGCGGGCACTCACCGGCGTTCGAGGCTGTTTGCGACACAGTGGCCGATCGGATCGGTGCCACACGCGCCATCGTCGCCGGCCGCGGACACACCATCCCAAGCGTCGGCGGTCCTTACAACGCACTCGTGCACGAGTTCCTGACCCGCGCTGAGGCGTCCGCGCCGGCAAAGTCTCCGGGCACGTAGCGCGTGGATCCGGACTGTTCTGTCCGGGGATCAGGGGCACCTTCCGGAGGTCCGGACCGACGAAATCGGCCCGGACCTGCCGGTTGATCCTGAACGTTCAGCCTGTGGTGCTCGCTGGCTCGGTGTCGTGGATCAGCTGGTTGCCGTTGCTCTTGGAGGGACTGCCGATGCTCGAGCCCTCGATCGTGTCGGGCTGCGCGTCGCCTCCGCCGACCGAGATCGAGACCTTACGCGGCTTGCGCGCCTCCGGCTTGGGAATCCGCACCTCGAGTACGCCACGGTCGAAATCTGCGCGTACGGCCTCGGGATCGACACCGTCGGGCAGCGTCAACGAGCGGGAGAAGGTCCCCCACGACCGCTCGACGCGGTAGTAGCCCTCCTTGCTGTCGTCGTGCTCGGCTTTGCGCTCGCCGGACACCGTCAGGACATTGTTCTCGAGCTCGAGGTTGACGTCGCCCTCGGAGAGGCCGGGCAGGTCGGCCCGCAGGACGAAATCATCCTCGGTTTCGACCAGGTCCATGGGCGGGATCCAGCGCTGAAGCGTCTGACCGCCACGGTTGCCGGCGCTTGCCGGCGTGTCGAAAAAGGTGTTGAAGAGCCGGTTCATCTCGCTCTGGATGGTGTTCAGCTCACGAACCGGCTCCCATCGGATGAGTGCCATTTCTGACCCCCTGATGGATCGAGTGGATGTCGTGCAAGTTAGTATATATCTCAGTCAGATCATGTCAAGTCTTATGCTGGTCTTGCCATGCGATTGAGTGAGGGTTCCTCGATCGACGGAGAGGCGGCAGCCCCAAGAGAAGCGGCTTCCGGCCTGAAGGCTCCCCTGCGACAATCTCCAGGGTGTCGACGGACGAACCTTCGCACGCTCGCAGTCGTTGGCCGTGGCTGTCGCTTCTGCCTATCGGGCTCGGGGCATGGGCTCCCATTTACGCTGGTGTCCGAGCACGGGTCCGTACCTGGATCGCGCTCGGAGCATTTTGGTCTGCCGTCTCCGTCGCGGGATGGATCGCCTCGACGACGAGCAATACCCACGGCCACCACACCTACAGCGCTGTCGCGGGCCTGCTCTTGATTCTCGCCTGGGCAGGGGCGGCAGCAACCTCGTTTGTCATACGCCCGGAGTATGAGCGGCGGATGAGCTCGCCGCTGCTCGGCGCGTCCGAGCGCGCGCAAGCGCAATTACGCGATCGCCGCGAGGCACAGGAGATGGCGCGCCGCAACCCTGCGCTGGCACGCGAAGTCGGCGTGGGCAGGCCCGACATCGCGGGCGCTCCCGATGTCGGCCTCGTCGATATCAACAACGCGCCGGCCTCGGCGCTCACCAAACTCCCTGGCATTGATGACGCGATGGCCACGCGACTCATTGAAGCCAGAGCGCAAGTTCGTGGGTTCTCCTCCGTCGAGGACCTGGGCATCGCGCTCGACCTGCCGGGCGATCTGGTCGAGGACCTGCGCGACCGCGCTGTCTTCCTTCCGCGCTGACGACGGCATCGGGTCTGCCACACACGAGTCCTGGAGCGGTCCAGATCGCCTGGGCTAAGCGTCAGCCCGTGGGTTGAGGCCGCGATCAACCCGCAGTTCAACCCCGACTCCGACGACAGGGCGCCGCGGTCGAACGATCATCGCGTGGGCGAGGAGAAGCGGTCAGCTCCCGGTCGCGACCCAGCCGGCCGGGAACGCTCCAAGCGGAACCTCGCCCGAGTAGTCCGGGAACCACCGGCGAGCGATCCGTTCCGCCGGACGGCCGTCCAGCAACGGCCTCAGGTCACCCACCGTGAGCAGGACGCGGACGGTGGCGCCGATCTGCAGATCGGCCGCCGTCGGGGCGTCGCCGCCGATCACGCCACCGCCCGCGAGGGAATCGACATAGGCAAGCTTCTCCGGCAGCCCGGCAAGATCGTCGTGCAGCCGGGCGGCGGTGATCTTGTGATAGCGCCAGCTGCTGTGCACGTACTTGATCGCGAAGTCGGTACCGGCCCCATTCAGTGGGGATCCGCCCGCGAACGTGCCCATTGCCTCGGGACGGAAGTGAAGCGCGCCCCAGGGCAGACGCCGCCCAAGGTCCTGGAGCTCCTCGTCGCCCCACCGCTCCGCCAGGCGGATCTCCTCGGCATGCGGCTCCGGGTAGAGCGTGGGTTCCTCAACCAGCTCCTCCAGGCGAGCCAGGATCGCGCGGGAGCCGTGCACCGGCACCCCGTCGACGAGCAGGCCGGGGACGGTCGACCTGCCGGTGCCATAGATTCGCTGCATCTCCTCCACGTGCGGGCCGGGAGTCAGGGCCACGCGCTCGTAATCGAGGCCCTTGAGGCGCAGCCCTGCCTCGACCGTCATGCAGGGGTGCGACGGAGGCAGGACGTGCAGAACAAGCTCGGGTGCGGACATCCATCGTCACCCTATCTCAGGTCATCGGCTCAACGTCATCAGTCCGGGTACTCGTCCTTGCGCCAGGCGCGGGGTTCATCGGACCCAGCCGTCGGCGTTCGGTCCAGCATGAACGAGTGGTAAGGCGCGACGAATGGATCGGGTGCGGTCACCGTGTACGTGTGATAGACGCTTCCGTTGTCGCGCGCGAACGCGATATAGCCTGGCGCCTCACGCAGCCCGTCCTCGAGCTTGGCTCCGACGCTGCGCCCCCACTCCTCGAGCCACTCGGGGGGATTGTCGACCATCTCTGTGACCTGCGGGATCTCCCGTGCCTGCTCTGGCGTCAACGCGAGACCGAAGTCAAACGGAAAGTCCGTTCCGTAGGTCGAGACGTAATTGAACTGCCAGCCCATCCGCTCCTTGTAGGCAACGAGCCGGTCGATCGGCGCGCGTGAGAAGCAGATCATCGTGACGTCGCGGTGGTTCAGATGCACGAGCGTCGGATCAAGCTCGTCCCCGAGGTTCGAACACCCGGGGCACGCGCCGAGCTCGTAGTCGGGCCCGAACATGATGTTGTAGGCGAGCAGCTTCGAGCGACCGTCGAAGAGTTCGCCGAGCGTCTTCTTCCCCTCCTCCGTGTCGAACTCGTACTCCTTTTCCACGCGAACCCAGGGAAGCTGACGCCGCTGCGCAGTCACTTTGCTACCGAGTTCTGCGTGCTCGGCCTCGAGCTTCGCAAGTGCCTCGCGGGCTGCCTTCCATTCCTCCCGGGTTCCAATCTTGTGGTCGGACATCGCTGCCTCCTTTGGGCATGTCGGCGTGGCTCGGCCTCGGATCGTCGGCGGCCGCCCCTAGCTTAAAAGACCGGTGCGTCGGCCCGAACTCATCGCGGGGCTCGGTCCTCGGGCGATGCGGTGGCCAGTGTCCACAAAGTCGAGCCGTCGCGGCTGGTTTGGCGGTCAGCGAGTCCGGCTGCCCTGAGCTTCTCAAGCTCCGCTCGGAACGCCGCATACGGGACCAGGCCCGCGCGAGCCAGCCCAAGGTATCCGACGCGCGCGTACAGGTCAGAGGTGCTCGTCGGCTCGGTGGTGAGGGCGGCGAGCAGCACGGGGAAGCGGGAAACTGTCACGGCGACCGAAGGCCCTTGGATTAGCCAGGCTGCGGAGAGGTGTCAACGGACGGGCGCGCGTCCACCCAGGCGCGGTCCGTCGCTCGCTCGAGGTGTTCGGCGGCATCCAGGAGGCGCGCCTCCTCGCCCCAAGGAGCCAGCAGCTGCAGCCCGCACGGAAGCCCGTCGGCAAGCCCCATCGGGACCGAGACGCCTGGTACTCCGGCGAGATTGGCCACGGTTGCCTGGCGAATGTTCCCGGCATCGGCGAGCACGAGCCCAGAGGGGAGTTCGAGCACGGGGGCGTCCAGGGCGCATGGAGGCGCCGGGAGCGTCGGCCAGGCGATGAGATCAACGGAAGTGAATGCCGTGACGAGGGCGCGGCGCACCGCCGCGCGGATCCGGTCGGCCTTCAGCAGGTGACCAGCCGGCCACAGCTTGGAGGCGAGCATCAGCGCCCGGACCAATGGCTTGGCGTCGGCCAGGACGGCGGTGGGGATGGCTCCGCCGAGCTCCGCAAGCGTGCGCACCGTGCCCGCGGCGGGCGCGTACTCGATGAGCTCGAGGGCGACCTCGCTGACGCGCCAACCCGCCGCTGTCAGTCCCTGGCGGCACGCGTCGGCGACGTCGGGTACGACGTCATCCCAAAGGGGTCCGCGCACGATCCCAACCCGTAATCCGGCGCCATCTCCGGCAGGCAGCTCGCGGTCGAGCAGCACCTCGCTCAGCAGCCGGACGTCGCCCGCGTCCCGGGCGATGGGCCCCCAGGCGGACAAGCTCGTCCCGCCGCCCGTGTATCCGTCACGCGGGACGCCGCCGTAGGTGACCTTCAGTCCGGTCACGCCGCAGCATGCGGCGGGAATGCGAGCAGATCCACCGGAATCGGATCCGAGCGAGCCGGCCACGAACCCGGCTGCGACCGCCGCCGCCGACCCCCCGGACGAGCCGCCCGGGCTGCGTGCCGGGTTCCAGGGGTTTCCGTGGCGGCCATAGGCCGATTCGGTCCCCGTCGTGCCGGAGCCGAGCTCGTGCTGGTTCGCGACGCCGATGATGATGGCCCCGGCCCCTCGCAGTCGCCGGAATGCTCCGGAGGCCGACGGCGGCAGGATCTGATGGCGGGTACCGTTGTAGGCGCCGCGCCACGGCACCGTGTACATGTCCTTGATCGTCAGCGGGATGCCGTACAGCGGGCCCCGGGGCGCGTCTGCCAGCTGACGCTCGATCGTGTTCACGTCGAAGACGACCGGAGTGGAGTTGAGCGGGCCGTCCTCGCGCGCGATCGCGTCGAGCGCGGCGGCGCTGAGCGCGCCAGGGTCGAGCTGGCCGGTGATGGTGCCCCGCGCGATCTCGCGCAGCGATGCTGCCGTCACGCGATCGGCACTCGCGGCGCGCGCGAAGGGTCGAGATCCGGCTCTCCGGCGATCGCGCTCGTGTCGAGACCTGCCAGCGCGCTCACCGCCGGTCCGAGCGCCGCCTGGACGGTCGGCAGCAGCGCGACGGCCTCGGGGTCATGAGGGAGATCGCGCAGGCCCAAACTGGATATGGCCGCGTCGAGAAGAGCGGGATCGATCATGGAGCAATGATCCTGCAACGGCGCAACCGCCGCTCAGGCGGGGGTGAGGACGAACACCGAGATGGCACGGTGCGAGGCACGTTCCTCGTACTGTCCAAACCCGGGGTAGACCCTCAGGCCTTCCTGCCAGATCTCGCTGCGACGGTCGCCCTCGGCCTCGATCGCTCGCACCCGTAGCCGCCGTCCTTCGATGACGACCTCGGCGTCGGGATGGGCGCGCAGGTTGTGGTACCAGGCCGGATGGCGGTATTGGCCGAAGTTCGAGGCGATGATCGCGATCTCGCCCTCCGAGGGGATGCCGAGAACCGGGACCGTACGCGGCTGGCCGCTCTTGGCCCCGGTCGTGGTCAGCATCACCACAGGGATCCCGGAAACCAGGCTGGCAAAGGTGTAGCGCCCGCCAGTGAGGCGGTGAACGGGGCGGTCGATTCGGTGCAACACCCGCGCGAACAGCCACGCACCCGGACCGCTGGCGGCGAACCGCCGGATGAGCTTCTGCAGCCCGTTGGCCTTGTCGTAGGCGATGGGTTCGGTCATCCCGAGGTCAGCCTGACGAACCGCGCGGCGACTGTCAAACCGCCGCGCGGCCGGAGCCCTGAGGCTCAGACCAGCCGGGAGCGATAATGGCCAGCATGCCGAAGTTCGCCCAGCCGCTGCGAGAAGAAGATCTGGATCCAGATCCGGTAAGCGAGTTCGCGGCCTGGTTCGAGCAGGCGGGCAGTGCGGGTGAGCGAGCGCCCGAGGCTGCCGCCGTGGCGACGGCGAGCGCAACCGGGGCGCCGTCGGTGCGGATGGTGCTGGTCAAGCAAACCGATGATCGCGGTTTCGTCTTCTACACCAACTACGAGAGTCGCAAAGGTCAGGAGCTGGGCGTCAACCCACGCGGCGCCCTGCTCTTTCACTGGGATCTCGTGGGGCGGCAGGTCAGGGTCGAAGGGCCGGTGGAGCGCACCAGTGCCGAGGAGACCGCGGCCTACGTGCGCAGCCGTCCGCGCGGGAGTCAGCTGAGCGCGCTGGCCTCGCCGCAGAGCCGGACAGTCGGCAGTCGCGAGTGCCTGGAGAACCGGGTGAGCGAGCTCGCCGCCGAGTACGAGGGCGCTGAGCTTCCACTGCCGCCCACCTGGGGAGGGTTCCGGCTGGTCCCCGACGCTTTCGAGTTCTGGCAGCACCGAGCGGATCGGCTCCACGACCGGTTTCGTTACACGCCGTCTCGCGACGGGGGCTGGCAGATCGAACGCCTCGCCCCGTAGCGTCCGCTTCCATGCCAGTACGGTAAGAGGATCGATCCAGCCTTACGCAAACCGCGCCGGAGCCCGGTCCAACTCGCCAGAGCGGTGGAGGACGGCCGCGGCGTCGGGGCGGCGTTACGCCATCTCGACGGTCACGGATCCGAGCCGGAATCGGTCAACGTCGCCGAGGCACTGGCACGTTTCCTTGTCGCCCGTTGCGACTCGCACCATGCCGGCTGGCGCGTCGTGCGCCAAGTGGTCGTCGACTCGGCGGCGGACGCGCCGTGGGAGAAGTGCGCGCGTCGCGCTGTGCCGCTGGTCGCCGAAGATCTGTTGAGCCTCTCCGGCGGTCGCGGTCGCACACCACTGGCTCGCGCCCAGCACATCGCCGCGCAACGGCGCGCCGAGCAGATCGCCGGCCACGTCGATCAGGCCGCCGTACTCGCGGACCTGGGGCTGAAGCAGGGGTCAGTAACGCCTGAACGCTGGCAGTCGGCGCTCAGTGGTGCGGTCGGGGCGCGGTCCCGTGAGCAGGTCGCTCGCGCGGTGGACCGCTCGCTTCGCTCCTGAGCTCCGCTCGCCGCTCAGGCGCATCAGCGACGCGTGAGTCCGGACAGGAACGGAATCAGGTGGCTGAAGAACGCGTTGTGCGGATACGCCGCCGCCGGATCGCTGTGGGCATAGGCCCTTGGCGGCTAACCAGAGTCAGGTGGCTCAGTGGGATGTGCGATTGCTCGGCCAGCGTCGTTGCCGCGTGCGCTCCGCGCCAGCGCCCGCATCCGCTGGCTTGACCCGCCGGAGCAGGGGACAATGGAGGCCACGCATGACGTCCGGTTTGGCCAAGAATCGGTACGGGGTTGGCGCCGCCCTGGCGAGCGCGGTCGTGGTCGCGGTGGTGACCTGGTCAATCGTGGGCGACAGCGGGCACATACCTGCCCATGCGCGTGCGTCGTCGCCCGGCGCCGCGCGGCCGGGATCGGCGTCCACCGGCTCTCGGCCGCGAACGTTCGTGATCGGGCGATCGGTCCAGGGACGACGGATCACGGCGATCTCGCTCGGCGCCAGGACCGCGGTCCGAACGGTTTTGGTGGTGGGGTGCATCCACGGCGATGAACCGGCCGGCATCGCCATCGCCCGTCGGCTCGTGCACCAACCCCCCCTGCCGGGGACCACGCTGTGGGTCCTGCCGGCGCTCAATCCGGACGGGGTCCTGGCCGGAACGCGCCAGAACGCTGACGGCGTCGACCTGAATCGCAACTTCCCGTGGCACTGGCAGCCACTCGGCAGCCGCGGAGATCCTCAGTATTCGGGCTTGCACGCATTGTCCGAACCTGAGTCGCGAGCGGCCCATCGTCTGATCCTTCGTCTGCGACCCCAAATCACGATCTGGTTCCATCAACCGCTCGCGCTGGTCGATCTATCGGGTGGTGCTGCGCGCATCGAGCGGCGGTATGCGCGTTTGACCCATCTGCCCGTGGCGAGGCTCACGCGGTACCCGGGCAGCGCTGTCAGTTGGGGAAATGCCGCGCTGCCGGGAACGACGGCATTCGTGGTGGAACTTCCCCCGGGTCCGTTGGGTGGGCAGGCGCTTGCGCGGTACACAAGCGCCGTGCTGACGCTGGCGGGCCGGCGGGTGCCGCTATCCGCATCCGCCGCGCCCTAGCCGCGCGCGATAGGTGTCCATGGTGGCGCGGTTGAAGTCGCCGTGCGTCTGGTCGCGGAGTGCTGGCACGTCTTCGCGGTGGAACGGGCTTGACAGGCTCTCGTTGTGCCCTATTACGTTCGGCGTGCGGATGTGGAAGCGACACTGCAGCCATCGGACGAGACGCAAGCTTGCTGACAGCTGGCGGTGGTCACCCAGAACCTCAGCATCGCTGAAGCCAACGTGTTCGATTCCGATTGCCGTCCAGTTCAGTCCGACGGTGTGGCGACAGATGGTGTCCAGCGGAACGAGCTGGTGAATCGTGCCCGCGGTGTCGATCACGAAATGGGCGCAGGTGCCAGGGAGCTCGTGAAGCTCCACGTCCGGAACATCGGCGGCAAAGGTGGCAAACGTGGAGGCGAGGTCCGAATCGGTGTAGTGGATCACGATCACGCGAGGATCGATCAGGCGCCAGGTGGGTTGCATGAAGCTGCCGTAGTGGCGGGCGACATACGCGGTCGTCTCCGCCCGTCGGACCGGCCCAAACGGAATCAGGTCCCGGACGACAGCCGGCCGCTGTGGCGAGGGTGGTCCTGATGGCGCCGGCGCGGGAGCCGGCCTGCGTCTTGGCGAAGGATGCGCGCGCGGCTGTGGTGTGTGGCGCTGGGGCGGACCGGGCGTGGTTAGGGCGGAACCGGCGGTGCTGCCCTGTGATCTCGACACCGGTCGCGAGCCGGTGGCAATGCGCGCGGAGCTCCCACACCCCGTGGCGCCGAGCACCATGGTCAGGACCGCGAGGTTGCGCACTATCGGCCACGGCAGCACGGTCAGATTGTCGCTCCCTGGTTGACCGGTCGTGCCCGGTCGCCGCAGGGATCACGCCTGCGCAGGAGCCGGAGCGGGACGAGGGTCGAGGTCGAGGTTGAGATCCGCGTGCTGCCGGCCGGCGAGTGCTCGGTCGGCGATCGCCCACGCGGCATAGGCAAGCGAGCCGACGATCCCGGTCGCGGTCAGGATGACGCCGGCGGCGGCGGTGGCGGCGATGCCGTGGGCGCCGAGGACGACAACGGTGGCTGCCGCACCCAGACTAGGTCCGATCGGGAGCTGACCGATGGTGAACATTGCGATCAGCAAGGCGGTTGCGTCCGTGAGCGAGATGTTGACGCCGAGCGCGTGCAGGGCGAGCCAGTTGCGGGCGATCTGGGCGCAGATCGCGAGCAGGACAAACGCGATCATCCGGTGGCGTCCGTGGCGCATCACGGCGAGACCGCCCCAGAAGCCGGTCCGGTGGCGCTCGGAGACGCGCCGGAGGGTCGCCAGCACCCCGACCGTCGCGGTGATCGCCAGCAGAGGGATCCACCACGGCAGACCGAGCGGACTTATCAACGTGAAGGAAAACACCCCGGCCAGGGTTATCTCCACGGCGATGATCGGCACTTCGGCGAGCAGCAGCGCCGGCACCCGCGGCGAGGTGGTCGGCGCGACCCGCCGCAGGCAGGCGATGCGCGCCGCCAGGCCGAGCGAGCCGTTCAGCACGCTGGCCAGATAACCGACTCCAGCGGCCCGGAACAGCACGCGCCTGGAGACCGTTCCTCCGGCGGCGCGTACGCAGACGTGCCAGGCCTCGCTGCGAGCCAGCAGCGCGAACGCTTGCAGCGCGGCAATCAGCAGCAGGATCAGGAGCGGAGCCGAGTGGACGGCCGCGGTGAACTGCTGCCGTCGCCCGGAGAGCACGATGCCGAGGACGACGGCCACGATGATTGAGCCGGTGATGCTCAGCGCGGCGCGTCGGCGGTACGAGCGCAGCCGCTCCGCGCGCGCCTCCTCGGCCGATCGCTCAAGAAACTCAGGAAGTATCGCTTCGCCTCGCGCGCTACGAGCTGTCGGTGGTCGCGTCGGGTGGCGTTCCGGGCGTCTCGGCGTCTTTCTTCGCGCGCGCGACCCGTCGCGCAGCCGCCTCGTTCTTCAACTCGGCCTGGCGATTGGCGATCTGCGCGACGTAGGCGGCATGCCGTTCAGACGAGGTCTGCCGGTGGTTCGTCGGGCCGGTGGAGATGCTGACCTTGCGCTTGCTCGCCATCACAGTCTCTTTCCTCGAAAGTTGATCGTCGAGCCTGTCAGCCGCACTTCGTCCGGGCGAATAGGTCGCCTCGTTGTCCGAAGTCGTCCACCTGAGGGTCGCGCGGGGCATCCCCGCGGCATGACCGTCGGCTGCGCGATCGCTTAGCGAACCAGCGAACAGCCTGAAGGAGCGATGGTGCAACCATAGCTGAAAAAGATGTCTAGAAACACTAGTCTCCTCTGGCTTTGGGCAACCAGACTCCGAAATGGTCGTTTCTGACCAACCACGCACAGGTCCTGCTGTGCATCGCGCGTGACCCGGGGATCCGGCTCCGGGACATCGGCGACACGGTGGGAATCACCGAACGTGCGGCTCACCGCATCGTCGGAGAACTGGCAGACGCGGGTTACATCTCACGTGAGCGCGTCGGACGACGCAACCGCTACGCGATCCAGGCTGACCGACCGATTCCTGATCGGCTGCCGCGCGAGCAGAAGCTCGGCGATCTCCTAAACCTGCTCGCCCAGCGTCGTGAAACCGCCCGCCGCGCTTGAGCGACGGGTCCCCGACGGAGCTCAGCTCAGCGAGCCGGCGGGGAGGACGTAGCGCAGCGGCGCTGAGCTTTGCGTGCGCTCACCACTGCTGAGCTGGTGGTGCAGACCCCGCCGGGCCGCGGTCGCGACCGTCGCCTCGGGAGTGCCGCCGCGGGCGAGGATCCAGGCCACGACCGCCTCGAGGTCGCTTCCCTCGGCGAGGATCGCGGCCCGCTCGATCGTGCCGCCGCCAGAGGCATCGGCACGCGATAGCCGGGTCACCAGGGTGCGGATCTCCTCGTCCTGCATGCCTTCGAGCTTAGACCTCCTGGGTCCGGACGACAACCGCGATCGGTTATTTAGAACTGTCAACTCTCGGTCTCGTGCGCTGGGTGATGAGCACACACACCCCGACAATCACCGCCGTCACCCAGCCGGCGGCGTCCAGGTGATCGCCCAGCAGCGGCACCGACCAGGCGATGGTCAGCAGGGGCTGCGCGAGCTGAATCTGACTTGCCTTCGCCACCCCCCCTTCCGCCAGGCCACGGTACCACGCAAAAAAGCCGACAAAGGTCGAAATCGTGGCCACGTAGGCGAAACCTAGGAGCGCTTCGGCGTGTGGCGGGCCCGGCGTGTGGCTCACAAGGGCCACGATTGTGATCGGCAGAGAGATGGGTAGCGCCACCAGCAGACCCCAAGCGATTACCTGCCAGCCCGCGATGTCGCGGGTCAGACGGCCGCCTTCGGCGTAACCGATGGCCGCCGCCACCACCGAACCAAGCAGCAGCACATCGGCCGGATGCAGCGAACCGGCACCACGGGAGATGGCGTATGCGGTGACGGTGGTCGTGCCGAGAAGGCTGGCAACCCAGAAAATCGGCCCCGGACGTTCGCCGGTGCGGACCACCGCGACCGCTGCGGTGGCGGCAGGCAGCAGACCGACGACCACCGCAGCGTGGCTGGACGTCGTGTGTCGCAGGGCCAGGGCGGAGAGGACACCGAAGCCGATGCCGCAGCCGAGGGCGACCGCGATCAGTCCGGGCCACGCCTCCCGCGGCGGGAGTGGCGCACGCAGCCGTCCCAGACACACGGCGGCAATCGCGGCAGCTATCACCGAGCGGCCGGCGCCCACGAGCAGCGCGTCGAACTCGCGCTCGGCCAATGCGGTCGCCGGGAACGTGAACGAGAACGCCAGGACCCCCAGCGCCGCCCAACCGAGGCTTGGGAACGTGCGCGCGCGCGTGGTAGAGAGAGCGGCCAGAACCGGCGATTCTGGCAGCCCCGTCCGGTTCGGGATTCCGGGCCCCGCGGCGACTCCTCGCAGAATTCGGCATCGAATGTTGTCCGCACCGATGAGTTCTGCGGCGCCCGGCGGTCTCAGCACGCAACACGCAAGGACCCCACCGTTCCGGCCGGTCGCCGACCCATAATCGAGAAATGACCGCTCTTACCATCCAGACCCCTGAGGACGTCGCCATCGCTGCACGGTCACTGCGGCGCACGTTCAAGGGCGGGATCGAGGCCGTGCGGGACATCGATCTGACTGTCTCGCGCGGCGAGGTGTTCGGATTCCTCGGTCCCAACGGGGCCGGCAAGACCACCACCGTCCGGATGCTGTGCACACTGCTCCCTCCGACGGCCGGTAGCGCCTCGGTCGCGGGGCTCGACGTGGTCACCGACGCCGCGGAGGTGCGCCGGCGCATCGGCGTGGCGCTGCAGGAGATCGGTCTCGATCCGGTCCAGACGGGGCGTGAACTTCTTGAGCTGCAATGCGGTCTCTACGGGATCACCGGTCAGCGTGCGGTCACCCGCACGGCCGAGCTGCTGGAGCTCGTGGGGCTGAACGACGCCGCCGAACGTCGGACCAAGACGTATTCGGGCGGGATGAAACGGCGCCTTGATCTCGCCAGTGCGTTGGTGCACTCCCCCGAGGTGCTGTTCCTCGACGAGCCCACGACCGGGCTGGACCCCGCCTCGCGGCTGACGATCTGGGATGAGGTCCGACGAATCAACTCGGGCGGCGCGACGGTGTTCCTGACCACGCAGTATCTCGAGGAGGCCGATCAGCTGTGTCATCGCCTGGCCATCATCGACGACGGGCGGATCGTGGCCGAGGGTACGCCGGCCCAGTTGAAGGCGGAGATGGGACACGACGTAGTCTCTGTGGCCCTGGAGTCTGCAGGCGATCTGAGCGCCACGGAGGCCGCGCTGTCCGGGCTGCCAGGGCTCGAGCGCATCGTGGTTGAGCCGAATGCGCTCGTTCTCTACGTCGAGGATGGGGCGAGCTCGATCGCCGAGGTGGTGCGCCGGCTGGACCGGGGAGACCTGCGCGTTGGTGCGATCTCGGTTTCCAGGCCGACGCTCGATGACGTTTTCCTCAAGGCCACCGGGCGGCGGCTGGAGGGGCAGGAGCAATCCGGCGAGCAAGCCCACGGAGTAGCCGCATGACCGAGGTCCTACTCCTGGGGCGGCGAGCGGTCCGCGAGGTGGTTCGCTACCCCGAGGCGACGATCCCCACGCTGTTCATCCCCCTGTTCTTTCTGGTGGTCAACATCGGCCAGGTTTCCAAGACCTTTCCCAGCACCACGCCGTTCTTGAAGGGTCAGGGTTACGTTGCCTTTCAGCTGCCGGTGTCGCTGATGTTCGCCGTTGCCACCGCGACCTCAGGATTGGCGCTGGTGACCGAGATCGATCTCGGCTACTTCGACAAACTGCTGGTGGCGCCGATCCGCCGCTCGTCGATCATCTTCGGCCGCTTGACCGCCGATCTTGTCCGAGGCATCGCGGGTTCCGCGCTGGTTCTGCTGGTCGGGATTGCTCTCGGAGCGCGGGTTGAGAGCGGCGTTGCGGGAGCGGTGGTGATCGTTCTGCTGTCAGCCCTATTCGGGGTCGCGTATGCCGGCTTCGGCATCCTCATCGCGCTGCGAACGCGGAACGTGCAGGCAACGCAATCGAGCTTTCTGCTGTTCTTCCCGCTGCTGTTCCTGACTCCGAACTTCGTCCCGTTCGATCGACTGTCCTCTCTGATGGAGGTGCTGGCGCGGATCAACCCGGTCAGCTACGTGATCGTGGGTTTGCGCTCGCTGGTCATCGACGGCTGGGATCTGGGCAAGATCGCCGTTTGCATGCTGGTGATCCTCGGCATGGGCGTGATCCTCATCAGCGCCTGTCTGCGAGTGATCGCCACCTACGACCGCTGAGCGCCCCCGGCTTGCCCCCGCGTGCCGTCCGTGCCGCCCGGAGCCTGCCGCTCGCCCGCTTTGTATCGTCACCCGCGATGCTGGTGGCTGTCACCGACCACGCTGCCGAGCGCTTTCTACAGCGCGTGCGCGGCACGCTTGACGCCAAGACCGAGATCGCGACTCGGGTGGCGACCGCGCATGCGGCAGGACGGGTGCACCCGGGCGAGCGAGGCACGATGCTCGTCCGTGACCAGCAGCGCCGGGAGCTGGTCTACGTTTGCCGCCCGGACGCGGGCGAGCTCGTCGTCGTAACCCTCTGGGAGGAGGGCGAGGACGCTGCCGTCCCCAGGCGCTTCACCGACGCGCTGCGCCCGGACGACGAACGGGTCGCGGCGCGCCGGCGCGATGCGGGCGATTGACCGGCCGCCCGGGAAGGGGCAGCCGGCGACAATCGGTAGGGCGGCGCCTATGAGATGTGGAAGATGAAGTCGTACTCCTTGCCGGCGTTGCGTGAGAGGAGGGTCATCTCTCCGCGGGCCGAGCGGTACGCGCCGGTGCCTCCGGTGATGGCCAGGACACTGTTCTTCTTGTCGTAGAACGGCCCTTCCACCGTCAGCTGCCCGTGAGCCAGAAACGTGGTCCACATGCACTCGTAGGTGCCCTCGGTTGGCGAGATACGCACGCAAAAACCCTGATCGTGGCCGACCCGCCGCTTGTCCTTGCTGTCGAACACCTGGTTGTGGAACGTGAGGGTGTCGCCGGTGTGGTCGTGACCGGTTCCGCCGGAGTGCACGACGGTGTCGGTGACCGCGTGCTCGATCACGTGCACGGTTGAGCCACCCGAGATTTGCGCGACCGCGCTGCCCCCGGTCATGGCCAGCAAGGACGCTGCGGTGAGCGCCGTGCCGCTCAGCAGCACGTTCCGGCGGCGGCGCGATGGGCGGGGACGATGTGACTCGGTTTTGATCATGCTCAAACTCCTTTGGTCAAGTTGGCCCTCGGCGAGCGTCCGCGATCCTACGCCAGCGAGGATGCCTCGGCGACCCGCGCCTGTAGGTACCTCCGTTCTGCCGGCGCGTCGGCCAGCTCCAGGGCGCGGACATACGCGGCTCTGGCCTCGGCTGCGCGTCCGAGCCGGAGCAACAGTTCACCGCGCGTGGAGTGCAGGTACCGGTAGTCGCCCAGTGGGAGACGATCGACGATGGCTAGCGCGCTCGCCGGCCCCTCTACGTGAGCCACGGCAACCGCGCGATTGAGTTCGACGACCGCGGATCCGGTCAACGCCACCAACTGCTCGTAGCGCTCGGCCACCTCGGGCCAGTCGATCGGGTGCTCGGTTTGCAGGGCCGCAACGGCCGCTTGGAGTACATACGGACCGGGCGTGCGCAATGCCTCTGCGCTGCGCAGCACGGCACGTCCTTCGTCCAGCTGGACATGGTTCCAAAGCTCGCGATCCTGGTCCTCGAGCAGAACCAGATCACCGCCTGAGAACCGTGCCTCGCGCCGCGCGTCGTGGAGCAACATCAGGGCGAGCAGCCCGAGGGCTTCGGGCTCGTCCGGCATCAGTGAGCTCAGCACGCGCCCGAGCCGGATCGCCTCCGCGGCGAGATCGACTCGACCGGCGTAACCCTCGTTGAAGATCAGGTAGACGACGGCCAGAACGGCCACCAACCGTTCCGGTAGGACGTGGTCCGGGGGAACCGCGAACGGGATCCCCGCGTTCCTGATCTTGGCCTTGGCGCGGGAGAGACGGCGTTTCATCGTCTCCGGTGAGACGAGGAACGCGCGCGCAATCACGTCGGTCTCCAGGCCGCCCAGCGCGCGCAGCGTGAGGGCCACCTGCGCCTCGATGGCGAGGGCTGGATGGCAGCAGGTAAAGATCAGCTCGAGTCGTTCGTCTTGGATGCTCGCGTCGTCCACGGGGTCCTCTGATGACTGCGGTGTCAGGAGCAGGTGGGCCTTGGCGGCGAATACGCGGTCTCGGCGGATCCGGTCGATCGCCCGGTGGCGGGCGGTCGTCACCAGCCACGCGCCGGGGTTGGCCGGAACGCCGTCCCGGGTCCAGCGCTCGGCCGCCGCCACAAACGCTTCCTGACTGGCCTCCTCGGCGAGGTCGAAATCGCCGAGGAAGCCAATCAGGGAAGCCAGCACGCGTCCCCACTCGTCACGGAAGACCTGGTCGATCAGGAACCCATCTCCACGATCGGCCGCACCTCCACCGAACCGTCCATCCGGGCTGCGGGGATCGTGGCCGCCACCCCGATGGCCGTGTCGAGATCGGCGGCCTCAAGCAGATAGAACCCGGCGAAGATCTCCTTGGTGTCCGCGAATGGGCCGTCGGTGGTCAGCGTCTGTCCGCCCTGGACTCGGACCGTGGTGGCCGTCTCCACCGGTTGCAGCTGGTCGCCGCCAAGGATCCCCGGGACCTCGCTGACGGCCATGTACTCGTTGTGCACGGCCTGCCGCTCGCCCTCGCTTAGCGTCTCAAAGGACCCCGGCGCGGTGTAGATCAGCAGTGCATACTTCATCTGTCCTCCTTAGTTTGGGACTTGCTGTCGTGCATACGACGAACGAGAACGCCGGCAGGGGACAGGTTCGCCGGCGCCCGCCGAGGCCGGTCAGCACGCTCCTGCGAGGATGGATCAGCGACCGCCGTGGGACTGCGCGAGCACGAAGATCTCGAAGGTGCGCGTCGGGTTGAACACGATCTGGCTGTGGTAGCCGATCACGGCGCGCCCGGTCAACTCCGTGACGGCACTCATCGCCGACTCGCTCACCGTGTCCTGGAACGACAAGCGGAAGCGACGGACCTCGTTCTCCTTGCCGTCGGCGATCAAGGTCTCCTCGTTGCGCGTCAGCCCACCTTCAAGGGCGACGAACACGTAGTCGTCGAGGATCCATGCCTTCGCCGCAGTCGGTCCGCGCCCGTAGTACTGCTTCTTGAGCCCCACCATGGCATTGGCCAGCGCGGTCCGCAACGAGCCGTTGGACTCCTGAGGCGCACGCTCGTCATTGGCGGCAGGCAATTCCTCGGCGGTCTTCGGCGGCTGCTCGGTCACGAGGACTCCCTTACCCGGATCACGCGGGTCGGCGTCAGCGACGCACCTGAATCCTCGTCATCGGTGCAGCTCTTCTGCATACGCCCTCTCGGCGGCTACGCGAAACCGTTCTCCGCGACGGCGCAGGTATACCGCAGAGACCGCGAACGATGCAAGAAAGGCCAGGATCAGGGCGACGTTGATGAGCGGGCCGGCGTGCGTCAGCGTGTTGCCGAACCAGAAATATCCGAGCCCGTTGCTCACCGCCCACACCGCCGCGCTGACCGACGCGAAGGCCGCGAAGCGCCCCGGCGGCATCCGGTTGGCCCCGGCCAGGAACGCAGACCACGTGCGCAGGCCCATGATGAAGCGCCCGAAGAACACCACCTTGCCACCATGTTCGGCGAACAGGTAGTGCCCGACCCGCAGCCGGCCGGGGTGAGCCGGACGAGGTGCCCGTAGCGCGTGAGCAGATTCCAGCCGCCCCAGCGTCCAAGTCCAAAACCCACTCCGCTGCCGACCGCTGCCCCCAGCACTGCCGCCACGATCACCCCGGCGATGCCGAGCCGGTGGGTGGTGCCTGCGTACAGGGCGGCCACGATCAACGCGGTCGTGCCGGGAACCGGCACGCCGGCACTCTGGAGCGCGGTCATCGCAAATACGAGCACATAACCCCAGTGACCAACGAGATGATGGAGCTGGCCGTTACCAACCAGGAATGCGGGCCGCAGTGACTATCCCTCGCCGAACTCGTGCAGCTCCTGCCGTCGCACCACTCCGAGCAATCGACCGTCCGGGTCGGTCAGGATCGCGGTTTTGAGGTCTTTGTCCGCCAACCTCTCGAGCAACTTCGACGGTTCCAGGTTTGGTCGGTGAGTCGAGGGGCCGGGTTCCATCACATCCTCCGCGACCGCCTCGGGATCGCCCTCGAGGACGGCTCTGCGCAGCCTCCCGACGACGGCGCCCGCGTCGGTGAGCACGAGGGCGAATCCGTACGCTGACGCAGCGACCTGCTCGCGCAGTGGGCCGACAGGGTCCCGCAGGGCGCAGGTGACGACCGCGGGTCCGGCAAAGTCGATCGCCCGCGTCTCGCCGGCGCGGCGACCCTCGAGCGGGAGGCCGCGCGCCATCCAGTCGACCTTGCTCGAGGCGTAGTCGTAAACGCGGGCGAAGCCGAGGCTGGACAGCCGCCCCGCGGCCCGAGGGCTGAGATCGCAGAGCCCGTCCCAGCAGTAGACGATCACGGGCTTTGCTCGATCGAGCACCGCGGCGCTGTCTTGGTCGAGCTGCTTGAGCGGAAGGCTTACCGCCCCCGGAAGGTGCAGCTCTTCGTAGTCCTCCTTGGGCAGCACCTCGACGATCTGCGCGCCCTGGTCGATCAGCTCCCGCACGCGCGGATAGAGCACGGCCTCGTAACCGGTCGGTGGTTGGATCCTCTCAGACATCGGCCACCGAGACTCGATCACACGCGGACGCACGCGCCGCAGCGGGAGGGTCGGGAAACGGGGGCAGCGACACGCTGGGCGAGCATACCGCCGCGGCCCCGAGCCCAACAGCGATGAGTCCGGCGGCTCCGTCGCGGGTAGTGCCTAGCGATGACAACTCAGATGATCTCCTCGCGGGGCGCCTCGCTCGAGGTTCCCCAGCCCGCCGAACCCGCCACCCCGGTGGTGCCCGATGCACCGGTTAGTCCAGCCGTACCGGACCCTGGGACCCCCGCCGCACCGGAAGAGCCGGCCACCGTGCCGGCCCCCAATGAGCCCGCCACCCCGATCGATCCCGACCCCCAGCCCGACCTGGAGCCCACGCCAGACCCGAGCTGAGCGCTCAGGTGAAGGCCATGGGTACGCCGGTTTCACGCGGGCACGGATGGTGCCCCCCGCTGTCCAGTGGGATCGAGGATGAGTTCGGCCAATGGACCGGGGGCGAGCAGCGGCAGCAGATGTCCCGCTCCCTGCACCAGCGAGAGCCGAGCGCCCGGTATCTCGGTGGCCAGCTGACGCGCAGCCCGTGGGGCGACCACGCGATCCTCGGTCCCGATGACGATGGCCGTTGGTACGGAGATGTCGCCAAGACGGGACTCCAGGGCTGGCAATTCAGAGACCAGCACGCGCTGCTCGGCGACGAATGAGCGCCACGCCCACCGCGTGAGCAGCACCCGGCCGGACGCCTCCAGATAGTTCTCATCGACGCCCAGCCTGAGCGCCAGTCCGCGACGAGCCCGATGCGTGTGCAGGGCAGCCCCGGTGGCGGTAAGGCTTAGCGCAGACGCGATCGGTCCCGCCACCGGTGTCGCCAGCCAGCGATCCACGCGGTACAACGAGGCCGCATTGGCCGATGGCGCGGCCAGGACAAGCGCGCTGACACGCTCAGCCGCATGGGCGGCCAGCCAGCAGGCCACGGCCCCGCCAAAGCTGTGGCCCACGATTGTGGCTCGCCTCACACCCCGTGCGTCGAGCCAGGCGGTGGCCGCACGGGCATTGCCCGCGAGGTCGGTCGCTGTGGTGTGCCCATCCCAGCCGGGGCGATCGGCCACGATCGTCGTGGTCCGGTCGGCGATGGCCTCGACGACGCGATGCCAATCGCGGGCCCCGCCCGGTTGCCCGTGCAACAGCAGGACCGGATCAGGCGGGGAATTCACGCGAGCCTAGCCGGAGCCGGGTTGGTCGGCGTGGGGGTGTGCGCCGACCGCCTGACCGTCGCGGCCGACGTATCCGTCCTTGCCGCCCGCGACCACGACCACCGCTTCATCCGACCCGACGTTGCGCAAGCCCCGGTGAGTCTGAGCGTCCACCCGCGCGATGCCGCCGGGCGCCAGTCGATAGCTCTGCCCGTCGCCGAAGCGAAACTCGACTTCGCCCTGGTGGACGAAGTAGGTCTCCTCCTGCTCGTCGTGGAAGTGCACGCCAGTGTCGTACCCGGGAGGGAGGACCAGCGCGTTGATGCCAAACGCCGTCACGCCCAGCGCGCGGCGGATCTTCCGAAAGCCGGGGCCGTCGCCCATCTCATCCAGGTTTGACACTGCATAGCCGCTGTGATCAGTCATGCGGCGAAACTGTATTGGTCTGCGTCCGCGCGCGTGCGCGACGGTACCGGCGCAGGAACTGGGCGGCCACGATCACCATCAGACCGGCGAAGGCGAGCCTGAGCACGCGCTGGGACAGGATGTTGGCCAGCTCGACTCCGGCGAACACGCCCACCGCCGACAGTGTCCCCAGCAAAACGCCATCCCGGATCTCCACGTGCCCGTAGTGGTATTGGCGCGCCGCCCCGATCAGGGCCACCGGGATGATGGCCAGCAGCGAGGTGGCCTCGGCTTTGACCTGGGTGAGCGAGAGGACCAGCGTCAGCGCCGGCACGAAGAGGATGCCTCCGCCGACTCCGAGCAGACCGCTGACCACGCCCGCCGCGGCGCCCATCACCGCGGCGACGATCACGACAGCACCAGTTCGACGGCTACCGCCACCAGCAGCAGCGCGAACAGCAGTGAGATGGTCTCGGTCCGCACCCGCTGTTGGATCCACGTCCCCACGAGCGCGCCGCCGACCGCCGGAACACCGACCAGAAGCCCCTTGCCCAGCTCGACGTTGCCGAATGCGCCCTGGGTGATGGTGGCCATCACGGCGATCACCACGATGGCCGCCAGCGAGGTTCCGGTCGCCGTCCGCTCGTCGTAGCCCAGCCACAGAACGAGTAGCGGGACGATCACCGAACCCCCGCCAACGCCGAACAATCCACTGAACAATCCGCCTACGGACCCGGTGAACGCCAGCTTGAGCACACGGTCCCTGGACATGAGCGGGCATACTAGGAGTCGTGACGTCAGCGCTCCTGTCCGACGCGCTCGCGCCGCTCAGAGCCAAGCCGGCTCGCTCGGCTGTCCTGCTCGACATCGACGGCACGCTCGCGCCGATCGTCGATCATGCCGAGGACGCCGACTGTGCCCGAGGCGACGCGCCAGCTCGCTCATCGCCGTAGCTCGGCAATACGCGATCGTCGCCTGCGTGAGCGGCCGGCGCGCGTCCGAAGCCAGGGCGATGGTCTCGATCGGCACGATCACCTATCTCGGTTCCCACGGTGCCGAGCTGCTGCGGGCCGGCTGGACCGAAGCCGTGCTCGATCCGACGCTCGAGGATTGGGTCAGGCGGATTCACGAGTTCGCCCGGGAAACCGACACCACGGAGCTTCGGCGAACCCGCGTCCGTGTGGAGGACAAGGGCGTGATCGTCGCCTTCCACTGGCGTGGTGCGCCCGACGAGGAAGCCGCACGATCGGCGATCGACGCGATTGCCGCGCGGGCCGAGGCTGCCGGCCTGCGGACCCATTGGGGACGCAAGGTCCTGGAGGTGCGGCCGCCCGTCCGGATCGACAAGGGGGCCGGAATCGAAAAGCTCCTGCGCGAGGCCGAAGTGGACGTGGCCCTTTACGTCGGCGACGACACCACCGATCTCGATGCCTTCAGGATGCTGGGTCAGCTCGTGGAGCAAGGAGACCTGGAACACGCGGTCCGCGTCGGGGTCGGCTCCGAGGACGGCCCTGAGGAGATCGTCCAGGCGTCGGACGTGGTCGTGGACGGAACCGCCGGCGTGCAGGACCTCCTGTCGATGCTGGTCGTCCCGTAGATGCGCTTCTCGGACTTCCTCCGCACCACGGTTCTGATCAGCGCTGCCGCCGCCACGCTGCTGGCCGCGGTGACGCTGGCCGGGGCGAACGGCAACAGCGACGATCTGATCGTGCCCGTGGCGGCCGGATGGTGGGTGATCGCGGGGTTGATCGGAGTCTGGTTCGGTCGCCGGGCCGAAACCTCGCCCCCGATCGCCTCGCTGCTGGCCAGCGCGCGAATGCAGCCGACGCTGCCGGAGGTCCATCCGGGCCGGATCGTGCTCAATCGCCTGTGGCCGCTGCTCGATCTCGACGCTGGGCGCGGGGGCGATCGCGTTTGCGCTGCCTCAGGTGCCGGCCGTGGCCACCGGGTTCGCGATCATCTGGGCCCTCGGCTGGCGCCGCCAGGCGTCGGCGGTGACGGCGATCGAGGAGCGAGACGGCGCGCGCTTCTACATCGAACGCACCTCCCCGCTGAAGCCGATCAAGCTCGTTCGCACTCCGGGCTTCCGCTCCAATCTGTACGAGCTCAACGGCGCCTCGCGGCGCGCCACCGGGGCCCGGCCCCGGGCGTGACACCGGTTGACATCCTCGTCGTCTCGGTCGACAGCACCGGCGGATGGAGGGTGTCGGCGCGTGAGCTGACCAGCGCCTTCGAGCGCGCTGGGGTACGCGCCGAACTGGTGGAGACCGGTCCGCGTGCGGCCGGTCCGGACGTTTGCCCTCACCGACTTCGTGCAGGCGCTGGCGGCGCGGCGCGCCTACGCGCGCGTCGACGCCGGCGGGGGCGAACGTCCGGCCGCCGTCGTCTACTGCTCGGTGACCGCAGCGCTGCTGTGGCCGCGCCCCGGCGCGATCTGGCTCGACGCGGTCGCGGCGGAGAACCGGCCAGGACGCCACGGTGTTTGGCAGCGCATGGTCGAGCGTCGGCGGCTGACCGAGGCGCCGCTGGTGATGAAGATGAGCGAGGGATCGCTGGGTCCGCTAGAGGAGCACCATCCCGGCGCTGTCGTCGTGCCCGCGGCGGTCGAACCCTCGGCGAGCGATGGCGGGTCCTCCGCGGCTCGGGACATCGACGTCGTGGCCTACGCGGGCGACCCGGAGAAGAAGCGGTTGGAGTTGATGTTGGCGGCGTGGGCCGACGCGCGCCGGGGAGAGGAGCAACTCGTAGTGGCGGGGATCGACGATGCCCGCCGGATCCCGGGCGTGCGCTTCATCGGCCGTCTGCCGCGCCCCGAGTACCGCGCGCTCGTTCGCCGCGCTCGGGTCTTTCTGGCCGCGCCGCGGCGCGAGGACTACGGGATCGCTCAGCTCGAGGCGCTGGCCGATGGCTGCAGGCTGGTAAGCACCCCGGCCCCCGGCGCATACCCGGCTCGCGAGCTGGCCCGCCAGCTCGATTCCCGGCTCGTGGGCGACGACCTCGTGACGGCGCTGCGCGTCGCCCTCGATGACCCCGCAGCGGGTTACGCCGAACAAGCGCGGATGCTGTTGGCGCCGTTCACGCGCCGCGCCGTCGACCGCACGATCACCACAAGTGTGCTGCCGGTGCTGCTTTCATCCGGGGGCGTGTGATCGCCTCCGTTCATCGCCGCCGGATCCGCGCTCCGGGGCTGTTCGCCCTGTACGTGGCCGGCTATTCGGGCTTTCGTATCTTCGAAGAGCTGCTGCGGGTCGACCCGGCGCACCGGATCCTCGGGCTACGGCTGAACTTCTACGTCGCCTCGCTGCTCTGCGTGGCGGGCCTGACGTGGTTCGTTGCCATCCAGCGCGGCTGGCGTCTGCGTCCACTGCGTCGCGGCGCGGGATTGCTTGGCCTCGCCTGGATCGTGGCCTGGGCGGCCGGCTGCGGATCGTCGAGATCGACCGCGCTCCCGCAGGCTCAGGGCCGGGCGTACGTGCCGATCAGCGTTGCGATGCCGATCGCCGGCGAACTGAGCTGGTCGGCCGGGAAGCCGGCGCGCAGGTCCGACGGGGCCGACAGCGCACTCACGGTCAGGACGTAGTGGTGCGCTGCGGCGCCGCGCGGCGGGCATGGTCCGCGGTAGCCGAGTGTCCCGAAGCTGTTACGGCCCGGGGCCACGAGCCCCGGGACGCCGCCTGACGGGAGACTCGTGGTCGTTGGGGGGATGCCGGCAAGCGCCCAATGGACGAAGTTGCCGCCGGCATCTGGGTCGCGCATCACCAGGACCAGCTCGCGCGCGCCCGGCGGAATGCCGCTGATCTGCAGCGGCGGGGACACATCGTTGCCGTCACAGGTGTAGGCGGCGGGCATCGCGCCCCCCGCGCCGAAGGCGGAGCTGGTGAGGTGGAAGCCCTGCGCGAGCGTCGCGGTCGTGCTGAGGGAACTCGTCGCACTTGTGCCGGTGGTGCTGCTGAGGCTGCCGGTGGACGAACTCGGGGTCGAGGCCGACGCTGCGGTCTGGGTGACGGCGGCGGCGGAGCTGGTCTGGGCGCCGGTGCTGGCGGAAGTCGAGCCGCTGTAGATCACGTTGCTGCCGCCACAGCCGGCGAGCAATATCGCCGCCGCCGCCGCCGCCGCGGCGGCCGCGGCCGCGGCTGTGTCGCGCCGGGCGTTCATGCCGCGGAGTGGCTTCGTTTGCGCATCGCCGCCAGCTCGGACCACGGCCGGGTGTTCGCCACGTCGGCTGCGGTCAGCCACGCTCGCCGGGCC
Organism: uncultured Solirubrobacterales bacterium; assembly: GCA_963828535.1. GTDB lineage: Bacteria > Actinomycetota > Thermoleophilia > Solirubrobacterales > Solirubrobacteraceae > Palsa-465. The sequence continues at coordinate 131,101 of CAWHEM010000001.1, read as the reverse complement.
GTCGCGATGCCATAGCGCGCGACCTCGAAGCCGCCGATCCGGTGGGCGTCGCAGTTGATCACGATCGGGACACCGGCCGCGGCGGCGGCACGGGCGTTGACCTCGTTGAGATCACGGCGGGCGGGGCTGGCGTTGATCTCGAGCATGGTTCCGGTCCGCGCCGCGGCCGCGATCACCGCCTCGCTGTCGAATGAGTACGGCGGACGGCGCTCGATCTTACGCCCGGAAAGGTGCCCGATCGCGTCCACAAGCGGATGCTCTGTCGCGCGGACGATCCGTGCGGTCATCGCATCGGAGCTCATTCGGAAGGACGAATGCACGCTGGCGATGATCCAGTCCAGCTCGGCCAGCACCTCGTCCTCATAGTCGAGCGTGCCATCGGGGAGGATGTTGACCTCGGAGCCGGCGAACAGCTCGATGCCGTCAACCCGGGTGTTGCGGATGTTCTCGATGTGGGCTCTCAGCCGGTCCGGGGAGAGGTCGTCCCCGAACCCGAAGCTGGCCGAGTGGTCGGTGATGGCCAGGTATTCGTACCCGGCGTCCCGGGCGGCCTGCGCCATCTCCTCGATCCCGGCGGTCCCGTCGGATGCCGTCGTGTGGCAGTGCAGATCGCCTTTGAGGTCGGCGGTTTCGATCAGCTCGGGGAGGCCGTGGTTTGCTGCCGCCTCCAGCTCGCCGCGGTTCTCACGCAGCTCTGGCTCGATGTACTCGAGGCCGAGCAGCGCGTAGACCTGATGTTCGGTGTCGCACCGGTGCGTTTCCCCGGTGGCATCATCGAGCACGCCGTATTCGGAGACGTGAAGTCCCTTGCGCACGGCGGCGTCGCGCAGCGCCATGTTGTGCTCCTTGGAACCGGTGAAGTGCTGGAGCAGGTTGCCGAACTGGTCCGGCGCGACGATCTTCAGGTCGACCCGCAGCCCTGTGTGGGTCCGCATCCGCACGCCGGCGGCGGTCGGGGTGCCGGCGGACTCGACCAAATCGAGCGCCGCCGCCGCGCTGGCCAGCGCGAGCGGATCGTTGGCGGTGACGATCACGTCGAGATCCTTGACGCTGTCGGTCATCCGCCGGGCCGAGCCGGCCAGCTCGACCTTGTCGGCGGCTGGGTGCTCTCGCAGCACCGCGACCAGCTGCTCGCCGACCCTGAGCGCCCGGTCGAGGACGACCCGGGTCCGGGGAGCGCCTCGCCGTTGCGCTGCTGGCCGCGGCCAGCAGCGTCTCCTCGGCCTTGGGTCCGAAGCCCTTGAGCGAGCGGACCTTGTGTTGCTCGGCCGCCTCCTTCAGCCTGGCGAGCGAGTCGATCCCGAGCTCGTCGAACAGCCGCCGTGCACGCTTGGGCCCGAGTCCGGGGAGGTGCGTCATCTCGAGCAGGCCCGGCGGGAACTTGGCCCGCAGCCGGGCTGCGGCCGGGATCACGCCATCGTCGGCCAGCGCCAGCACCTTCTCCTGGATCGTCGCCCCGATCCCCGGGAGCTCGGTCGCTCGCCGCTCGCGCGCCATCGCCGTCACCGAGACCGGAGCGTCCCTGACCGCCTTGGCCGCGTTGCGGTAGGCGACGATCCGGTGGATGATCGCGCCGTCCAGCTCATACAGGTCGCCGAGCTCGTCCAGCGCGGCGGCGATCTCGCTGTTGGTGGGCTCGGCCATCTCCAGGACGTAGGCTAGTACCGGCGGGGTCGGAGCCGAGTGGCACGGACCCCGCTACACCCGCTATACTTTTTGAAGTAACCACGAACCTTTCGAAGGAGCCCTGATGGCAGGCACCGTCTCAGAAGTGACCGATAACAACTTCCAGGCCGAGGTCATCGAGTCCGACACGCCGGTGCTCGTCGACTTCTGGGCGCCCTGGTGCGGACCCTGTCGGATGGTCGCCCCCGTGGTCGAGGAGATCGCCAAGGAGCGCGGCGAGGATCTCAAGGTCGTCAAGCTGAACATCGACGAGAACCAGGCCACCGCGATGCAGTTCAACGTGATGTCGATTCCGACGCTGATCCTCTTCCGTGACGGTCAGGCGGCCAAGACCGTGATCGGCGCCTATCCCAAGAAGCGCCTCGAGGCAGAACTCGAGCCCGCGCTGGCGTAAGCGTCCGCTGCTAGTCGCGCTGGCGTAAGCGCTCGCTGCTGGTCGCGCGCGTTAGCCGCTCTTGCTGTAGCCGTTTTCCGGGCCGCGGGGTCATCCGATCCCGCGGCCTTTTTATTGCCCGCCCGGCCCCGGCCCCGTCCCGCCCGGGTCCCGCCCCCGCGGCCCCGCCCCCTGCGGCCCGCCCCGCGGCCCGGCCCCGCGGCCGCGCCCCGTCCCGACAAATGCGCCAAACCGCGCCCGCGCCCGAGGACCTCGGTTGATTTGTCGGGCTGATCCCGACAAACGCGGTCCCTGTCGCCCGGCGCGCTGGGTTTGTCACCTTTGTCGAGGGTGCGCAACGGCTGGGACTCACGCAACCGATCCGCGGGCTCGCGCGAGGGCGCGCGAGGACCCGTATTGGGCACGAGCCCGAGCGGCTACCGGATTCAGCCGGCTTCAGCCGGATTCAGCCCGCCAACGCCACGCCGACCTGCAGCGCGAGCCCGTCGATCTTGACTGGCGGGACCCCGTCCAAGGATTCGTAGCTGACCTCGACCGCGAGCGTCTCGCCGGCGATGTAGTCCTGGTGCGCGCGAGCGGCGCTGACCAACACTTCGTCACCGGCCAGCGCCAGCGTGATCCTGTCGGTGATCTCGAGTCCGGCCTCACGCCGAGCCGCCTGGACGGCATGGACGATCTCCCGCGCCCAGCCCTCCACGCGCAACGCGTCATCGATCTCCAGCTCGAGCGCGACCGCGTGTGAGCCCTCGCGCTCGACCTGGTAGCCGGCGAGCGGCTTCATCAAGACCGACACGTCCTCGGCATCGAGCTCGTGGTCGGTGCCTCCGATATTGATCGCCACGCTGCGACCTGAGCGCAGCGCCTCCACGACGTGCACCGGATTCAGACCAGCCACCGCGGCCGCCACCATCGGCATGTCCTTCCCAAACCGTGGGCCCAGCGAGCGGTAATTGGGCTTGACCTCGACATCTCCGAGCTCGTTGGCCTCGGAGACGAAGCGAAGCTCTCGGACGTTCAGCTCCTCGCGCACAATCGCGCTCATCCGCGTGATTGCCTCACGCTCGACGCCGGTGGCCACCACCACGGCGGCGCGCAGCGGCTGGCGAACCTTCAGCTTGGCCTGAGCGCGCGCCGCGAGTCCCAGCCGGACCGTCTCCCGGGCCACCTCCATCGCGGCCTCCAGCGGTTGGTCGCGCTCGCCGGGCTCCGGGAAATCACACAGGTGCACGCTCGGCTCGGCGCCGTCGAGGTTGTCGTAGATCTCGTCGGCCAGAAACGGGGTGAACGGAGCCAGCAGCTGGGTCAGTGTCGTTAGGCAGGCCCGCAGCGTCGCGAACGCGGCCGGGTCGCCGTCCCAGAAACGCCGGCGCGAGCGGCGGACGTACCAGTTTGAGAGCTCGTCCACGTAATCCGCGATCGCCCGCCCGGCCCCAGTGGCATCGAACTCATCGAGGCGTCCACGCACGAGCTCGGTCGTGGCGTGCAGGCGCGAAAGCGCCCAGCGGTCGAGTTCACTCTCGGGGCCAGCGACGAAGTCCGCCACCCCCGGAGCCACTTCGTTGGCGTTGGCGTAGAGCACGTAGAACCCGTAGGTGTTCCACAGCTGCAGGAGGAACTGCCGCACCGACTCGCCGATCGTCTCCAAGGAAAAGCGGTAACCGTCCCAGGGATTCTTCGAGGTGAAGAAGTACCAGCGCAGCGCGTCGGCGCCGTAGCGATCGATCACGTCCCACGGAGCGACCACGTTTCCGAGCGACTTCGACATCTTGCGCCCTTCCTCGTCGAGGATCAGGCCCAGACAGAGCACGTTGCGGTACGCGGGCTGATCGAACAAGAGCGTCGACACGGCCAGGAGGGAGTAGAACCAGCCGCGGGTCTGGTCGAGCGCCTCGCAGATGAAATCGGCGGGGAAGCGCGCCCGGAAATGCTCTTCGTTCTCCTGGGGGGCGTGGTACTGCGCGAACGGCATCGAGCCTGAGTCGAACCACACGTCGATCACCTCAGGCACGCGGCGCATTTCGCTCGAGCACTGTTCACACGGAAACGCCACATCGTCGACAAACGGCCGGTGCGGGTCACTCAGTCGCACGCCGGAGAGTTCGGCGAGCTCGTCGAAGGAGCCGACGACGCGGACGTGCTCCTTCGCGCAGCGCCACACCGGGAGCGGCGTGCCCCAGTAACGCTCGCGTGAAAGGGCCCAGTCGACATTGTTCTCCAACCAGTTGCCGAAACGTCCGTGCTTGACGTGCTCGGGATGCCAGTTGACCGCCTCGTTGGCGCTCAGCAGCCGGTCCTTGACCTGGCTGGTGGCGATGTACCAGGACGGCTTGGCGTAGTACAGAAGCGGCGTGCCGCAGCGCCAGCAGTGTGGATAGGAGTGCTCGTAGGTCTCGGCACGCAGCAGCTTGCCGCTGGCCCGCAGGTCCTCGACCAGGTCCGCGTCGGCGTCCTTGACCCACCGACCTTCGTAGGGTCCAATGCGTTCGTCGTAGGTGCCGTCGAGCCGGACCGGGTTGACGACCTTCAGCCCGTACTGCTCGCCGAGCCGGAAGTCATCCTCGCCGAACGCGATCGCGGTGTGCACCAGGCCGGTGCCGTCCTTGGCGGTGACGAAGTCGCCGAGGAGCACGGTGTGCCCGCGAGGGCCGTATGCGTCTTTGGGGATGTACGTAAACGGTGGTTCGTAGCCGACGCCCTCGAGCGCACGACCGTCGAATCTTGTGAGGATCTGCGCCTCCTTGCCCAAGACGCGCGTCACCAGGGCCTCGGCCAGGATCAGCACCTCACCGCCGAGCCGCGCCCGGACGTAACTCAGATCCGGATCGACCGCTACCGCCGCGTTGGAGACCAGCGTCCATGGCGTGGTGGTCCAGATCAGCAGGTTGTCCGCGGCGTGCGCCGCGTCGTTGCCCTCGGTGACCGGGAGGCGGACGAATACCGAAGGGTCGTGGACCTCCTGGTAGACGCCGGGCTGACCGAGCTCGTGGCTCGAGAGCGTGGTCCCGTCGCGCGTGCAGTACGGGACGACCTTCAGCCGCTCATAGAGCAGCCCCTTGTCATGGATCGTCTTCAGCGCCCACCAGACCGACTCGATGTAGTCGTTGTCCAGCGTGCGATAGGGGTGCTCGAGGTCGATCCAGAAGCCGATCCGTTCGGTCAGCTTGTTCCAGTCCTCGACGTGGCTGAGCACTTTCTGGCGGCAGCGCGCATTGAACTCCGCGATTCCGTAGCGCTCGATGTCCTCCTTGGAGGTGAAACCGAGCTCCGCCTCGACCGCGAGCTCGACCGGGAGGCCGTGGCAGTCCCAGCCCGCCTTTCGCTCCACATAGAAGCCGCGCATCGTCTTGTAGCGGGGGAAGATGTCTTTGAACACCCGGGCGAGGACGTGATGCGACCCGGGGGGGCCATTGGCCGTCGGCGGCCCTTCAAAGAAGCCCCAGGGGGGTGCGCCCCGGCGCCGGCGCAGCGACTCGGCGAACACGTCGCGCTCGCGCCAGCGCGTCAGCACGCGCTCCTCGAGCTCGGGGAACGCGACCCGGGGATCGACCGGACGGTGGGGAGACGCCATGCGCGGTGATTCTAGGAGGCGGTCGTGCCCCGGCCCCGTCGCGTCTGCGCCGCCCGTCGACCGGCGGAGATCGTGAATCCGCTAGTCCCGGAGCACTAGCGGCTGACCAGCGCGTAGGCGGCAGGCGCGACTGGAGCCTGAGGCTGGCGGGCCGCGGGAGCGTCAAGCCGAGTGAGGAGGGTGTCGCGAGCGCTGATCGGGGTCTCACCAAGACGGCAGACCGTGCTCGCGCCCGTGTCGGGCACGGCACCGCGGTAGTCGAACACGACGATCTCGGCCACAACGGTGCGCACCGCGTAGACCAGGCGCCCGATCGCATCGAGGGACACGCGCCTGCCGGTGAGCACGACCGCGTTGGGGTCAAGCGCACGCAGGGCGCGCCCCAGGCGTGCGGTTTCGATCGCCGGGGTCAGCATCAGCGTGCGGACGCCCGCGCGCCGGAGAATCAACTCGAGGGCCTGAGCGTGCAGCGAATCGACCTCGCAGGGCACGGAGGCGTCGAAGATCAGGATCCCTTCGGTACGGGAGGCCGGCGGTGAGAGCCGCTTCAGCGCCGACAGCCAACCGGTGGCATACCGCCACGCAAATTCGTATTCCGCGCTTGTCCCGTCGGTCTTGGCCATTGAACCCACAGCCTTTAGGAGCACCTCTTCGATGGTCCGCTCGAACGACCGGAGGGTCAGGCTCTCCTCCAGCAGGCGGTTGGCCTTCTCCTCCTCGAAGGCGCCGAACGCTCTCACCAGGCGGGCCGACGACGATGGTCCCTCACCGCGCTCGCGAGCCAGGGACACGGCCGAGGAGACGTTGTGGGTCTCGGCGAGGGTCAGCCGCAGAGACTCGATTTCTGACAGTGCGTACTGGCGGTGGCCCCCCGGCGAGCGGAGCGGCTGGGGGAAACCGTAGCGTCGCTCCCAGCTGCGGAGCGTGTTGGGGCTGACGCCAAGCATCCCGGCAGCCGCGTTAGTCCGGATTCCGCTCATTTGTAGGAGTTATCGAGGTCCGGTCATCCCTTTGCAAGGACCGCAAGCAGGTGTGCACGAGGAACGGGTCCGTGCAGCGGGAGGAACCACGGCTTCGACTTCGACGGAACGTCCGGCCGCGGTTGGGCAAGCCACAGTTGGACGTGGGGATGCGAGGATGACAGTCAGTGCGCCTACGCCTCTACCACCACCGTGACGGTGCACGCGTCGCCTACCGGGAGACGGGGAGCGGACCGCCGCTGGTCCTGCTGCACTCACTCGGGCTCTCGCACCGAGAATGGGAGCCGATCGTGGCGCCCCTGTCGCGTCGCTTCCGCGTGATCCTCCCCGACCTGCCGCTGCACGGGGACTCGGAAGACCGACCGCGGCATCCCTATACACCGGACTGGATGGCCGACGTGATCGCCGGGTTCTGCCGCGAGGTGGCCGGACCGCGGCCGCTGCTCGCCGGGCACGACATTGGGGCCGAGCTGGCGCTGCAGGTCCTCAGCAGCGGTCGGCTGGAGGTGGCCCGGCTGGTGCTGATGCCGAACCGGCTGCATCGGCGTGACCAGTTCGGCGGCAAGCGCGCTGCCTGGCGGATCGCCTGCCGGATGGCGGCCCTGCCCGGCCTTGACCGTGTGTTGGCCCACGGCGCGAAGTTCGTATTTCGCCCCACCTCGGGCGAGCGCCTCTCAGCGCAGCGCAATCCCGCTGCGCGTGATCTCGTGCGACACGCGTTCGCCGACGTTGGCGGCAACGGCAACCGGGCTCGCTCCTGGGCGAGGTTCGCCCGCCGCTGGCCCGTGGAGGCGCAGAGTCAGCTACTGGATGCCTATCCGCGGATCGCCATCCCCGTGCTCCTGCTGTGGGCCGACGAGGATCAGGCGCATCCGCTGATCGGCCCCCAGGAGGCGCTGGACCTGCTCCCCAACGGACAGCTGCGCACCCTCGCGGGCACGGGCTTTCTCATGGCCTACGACGATCCAGTGGGCGTTGCGCGTGAGCTGATCGCGTTCTGCGGCTGACGCTTTGGCCGATCAACGAGGCGCCGGCGGTGGTGCCGTCGATCCGCGGGTCTGGAGCTTCGGCTCAATCACGACCCGCCGGCGGGCGCGGCGCCCGTCGATCGCCGCCAGCGTCATCCCGACCGCCACGTCGACGAGCCGATCGGAATCCCAGTCGAAACTCGTCAGCGGCGGCGTGAGCAGAGCCGAAATTGGATGATCGTCGTACCCGATCACCGACAGGTCGTCGGGAATCGTCACCCCGAGCTCACGCGCCGCCGCGTACACGCCGTACGCGATCGAGTCCGAGAAGCAGAACGCGGCGGTGGGCTGACGCTCGGAGCGCAGCACGTTCCGGGCCACCTCGGTCGCCTGACCGAGCTCGTAGGCCGCACTCACGATGAAAACGTCAAGGCCCAACCGCTCGCTTTCGGAGGCCACGAGGATCTCGGCCGGCCGGTCGGTCGTCGGCGCCCCCGGCGGGCTCAAAACAGCGATCCGGCGGTGTCCCAGTGAATGAAGGTGCTCCAGGGCTCCGGTAACCCCGGTGCGGTTGTCGAACAGCACCTCACCGGCCGCGTCGGCGCCGACCAGGGCGTCCCCGACCGACACCACGGCCAGCGAGGCCGCCAGCTCGATCCAGAACCCATCCGACGGGTCGATCGGGGAGACGATGAGCCCGTCGACCTGCTGATCGCGCAATTGGACGGCCAGGAGGCGCTGGCGCTCGAGATCACCGCCTGCGTCGAGGATCAGCGCGTACCGGTCATGGGCCAGCAGCGCTCGGCCGGCCTCGGCGGCAAGGCGCTGCTGCCAGAGGTCCTCGAGCGAGGGACCGAGGATCCCGACCATGCCGGTGCGCCCACTGGCCAGGGCGCGGGCGATGGGGTGCGCCTCGTAGCCGAGGTCGGAGGCCACCTTGCGCACGCGTTCCTGCGTCTCCTCGGACACCTGAAGGCCCCGAAGGGCGTAGGAAACCGCCGCGGGGGACAGCCCTGCGGCGTCAGCCACCTCGCGGATCGTCACACGCTTGGCGGGCGAAGGCACTGCGGCAAGCCTATCCGCGAAGCGCTTACCTGACGCTGAGCTGGGCGCGGATCGGCCCGTCCGCGGGGCTGAGGCCGGCCCCCGTGGGCAACATTCACTTTCGCGCCCTTGACATGGGCCAGGTGAACCGGTTCACTGAAACGATTCATGAACCGGTTAACAAAAGAGCGCCGACGATGTCGACCGGAACGCCGACGCCGCCGTGACCGCACCTCAGGGTGCTCGCCGAAAAGCCGGCCGAGGTCGGTGATCGGATGATCGTGGACGTCCATCAGCATCTGTGGCCGGAGCCCCTCGTGGCCGCGTTGCGAGGCCGAAGTGAGCCACCCCGGCTCCGTGACTGGACGCTCGTGCTCGCCGGGGAGGGCGAATACGAGATCGATCCTGACCAGCACGACGTGGCGCGCCGAGTGCAGGAGTGCCGCAGCGACGGTCTCGACTTGGCGCTGAACTCGTTCTCCAGCCCGCTGGGGATCGAGTCGCTGCCGTGCGCCCAGGCGCACTCGCTGCTTGAGGCCTACCACGAGGGCTCGCTCGAGCTCCCCCAGCCGTACGGGGCGGCGTGGGCGGCAGCGTGCCTGAGCGAGATCGATCCGAGCGCCCTCGAGCGGCAGCTGGATCGGGGGTTCGTGGGCCTGCAGCTGCCGGCCACGGCACTCCTTGACCAGGCCGGGTATGACCGCGTCGCGCCGCTGCTGAGCGTGCTGGCGGACGCGGGCCGGCCACTGTTCATCCATCCCGGACCCGGCGGGCCCCTCCCCGGACCCGGCTCCGGCGTGGTGGCCGGCGGTGGTCAGCTACGTGCAGCAGATGCACGCGGCCTGGTTTGCCTTCCGGGCCGAGGGCCGCCGCCGCCACCCTGACCTCCACGTCTGCTTCGCGATGCTCGCCGGGCTCGCGCCCCTGCACGGCGAGCGGTTCGCCGCTCGCGCCGGGGAACGAACCGTGACCGACCCCAACGTGCTTCTGGACATCTCCTCCTACGGGACGAAGGCCATCGACGCGACGGTCCGCGTCCAGGGCATCGACGGATTGCTCAACGGTTCCGACCGGCCATACGCGCGGCCGGTCAGCCCGGACCTCGGTGAGGCCGCGCTGCACGCGCTGCGCACCGCGAACCCACTGCGTCTCCTCAACCAAGAAAAGGGGGTGTCTCATGAATCGGCTTCCGCTTCCGGAGCGCAACCTGGATACCGATGAGCTGGAAACTCTCGTCAACCGTCTGGCTGAAGAGCCCGAGTTCTGGCGCGACCGCGTCATGGTGTCGGGTGGCCCACGCCGCTTTGCCTCGCTGTATCGCGACGACTGGGTCGACGTGTGGCTGATCAGCTGGGCGCTAGAGGGGGACACCGGGTGGCACGATCACGACCTGTCCTCGGGCGCCGTGCGGGTACTCGAGGGCGCGCTCATCGAGGCCAACCCACGTATGGGCAGCGAGGCAGTGGTGCGCGTCGTCAGCGCCGATGAGTCGTTCTCGTTCGGCCCCGAGCACATCCATCGTCTCTCGGGCCACTGCACGCATTCCGTCTCGCTTCACGCCTACTCGCCGCCGCTGTGGCGCCTGGGCCAGTACACGATCGACGAGCACGGCGTGATGCGCCGCCGCTCGATCAGCTACGCCGACGAGCTGCGCCCGCTGGAGCGAAGCTTGGCCGCCTGAGTCCCCGTCCGCCCCGGCCAACGAGCAGGGGGGAGGCCGACTAGCGCTAGCTTTCTCAGTAGCGATGGCCACCGGCGAAAGGAACGGCATGGGCGTACAGGAACAAGAGCAGCTTTGGGGCGCAGAGACGACCAAGGCCGTGGCCAATTTCCCAGTCTCAGGCGAGACCGTGCCCGTCCCGGTGCTCCGGTGGCTCGGGAGGATCAAGGCCGCCGCCGCCCGCGTCAACGCCGAGCTGGGCCTGATCGACCGCGAACTCGCCGAACGCATCGCCGCCGCCGGCGATCGCGTCGCTGCCGGAGAATTCGACGACCAGTTCCCGATCGATGTCTTTCAGACCGGCTCGGGGACGTCCTCAAACATGAACGCCAACGAGGTGCTCGCGACACTGGCCGGCGACGCGGCGCATCCAAACGACCACGTGAACATGGGCCAGTCCTCCAACGACGTGTTCCCCTCCGCGGTCCATCTCGCCGCACTGGACACCGCGACCAACGATCTACTGCCGGCCCTGGAAGCGCTCGAAGCCGCCTTCACCGCCAAGGCCGGAGAGTTCAAGGACATCGTCAAGGCCGGCCGTACCCATCTGATGGATGCCGTGCCGGTCACCCTCGGGCACGAGTTCTCCGGCTATGCCGCCCAGATCCGGCTGGGGGCGCGCCGGATCCGCAACGCTCTTCCCCAGGTGGCACAGATCCCGCTCGGGGGCACTGCCACGGGGACCGGGCTGAATACCCACAGGGAGTTCGCTGCCAAGGTCCGGGCACGCCTGACCGAGGGGAGCAACCTTGAGATTCGGGCCCCTGAGGATCCCTTCGAGGCCCAGGGCAACCGGGATGCGCTGGTAGAGCTCTCCGGCGCGCTCAAGGTGGTGGCCGTGTCGCTGACCAAGATCGCCAACGACCTCGCGCTGATGGGATCCGGCCCGCGCGCGGGCATCGGCGAGCTGCTCCTGCCGGAGCTCCAGAAGGGCTCCTCGATCATGCCCGGGAAGGTCAACCCGGTGATCCCGGAGGTTGTCCTTCAGGTGAGCGCCCAGGTGATCGGCAATGACACCGCGATCACGATCGCCGGGTCGCAGGGGAACTTCGAGCTCAACGTCCGGGTCCCGTTGATCGCGCGCAATCTGCTCGACTCGATCCGCCTCTTGAGCAACACCGTGCGCATCTTCAGCGAGAAGTGCGTCGCCGGCATCCAGGCCAACGCGGAGGGCGCCAATCGTTCAGCCGAGGCGACGCTGGCGGCAGCGACAGCGCTGAATCCACACATCGGCTACGACAAGGCGACGGAGATCGTCAAGGAGGCCGCCAACTCAGGCCGGATGCTGCGCGAAGTCGCCTACGAGAAGGGCGTTGACGAGGACACCTACAACAAGGCGATGGACCTGCGCACGATGGCGCAAGGGAACCTTTAGCGCGCGAGACCGCTTACGAATCTCTGAGGCGAGGACTAGGTCGCCACGGTCTCTGCGCCCAACCCGATCACGCCCTGGGCGACATCGATCGAGTAGTCGATCGGGACCACGATCACCGAAGGGACGTCCAGGGCGAGAGCCCTCTTCAGCAGGCGTGAGAAATCGTCGGCGGAGGTGCAACGCCAAGCCGGCAATCCGAACGCATCGGCGAGCTTGACGAAATCCGGATTGCCGAAGTCGACATCGAAATGGCGGCCGAACTTCTTGTCCTGCTTCCAGGCGATCGAGCCGAACTGCCCGTTCTCCCAGATGATGTTGACCACAGCGGTCCCCAGGCGAGCCGCGGTCTCCAGTTCTTGGCAGTTCATCAGGAACCCGCCGTCGCCGCTGACGGTGACGACATGGCGGTTAGGGTGGACCAGCTTCGCCGCGATGGCCGTCGGGAGAGCAAAGCCCATCCCCGCCAGGCCGTTGGCGATCAGCACGGTTCCGGGTTCGTGGGCCGGGAACATCCGGCCGATCCAGAGCTTGTGGAGCCCGACGTCGGAGACGAGGATGTCGTCGCGCCCGAGCGCCTCGCGGATCTCCCACAGCACCCGCGGGGGGCGCATCGGGAAGTGGTCGTCGTCGCGAGCCTCCCCGAGGGCATGCAGGGTGACGTCCCGCAGTCCGCTGGACACGGGGGGCGCGGGTGAGCGGGTGCAGCCGGTGGCCAAGCGGGCCAGCACGTGGGCGATGTCGCCGATCAGCTCGACCTCGGGGACGAAGAACTCGTCGATCTCGGCCGCGACGCTGTCGATGACCACGATCTTCTTGTTGGCGTGCGGGTTCCAATGTTCCGGGGAATGCTCGACCAAGTCGTAGCCGATCGTCACCACGACGTCGGCATCCTCGAAGCCGGCCACCTCGTAGTCGCGGGACTGCAGGCCGACCGTCCCCACCGCGTGTGGGTCCTGATAGTCGAGCAGGCCCTTGGCCATGAACGTCTCGGCCACCGGGATCCCGGTCACCTGGGCGAAGGCGCGCAGGGCCCGAGCCGCGCCGGCACGCACGGCCCCGTTGCCGGCCAGGGCAATTGGGTTCTCGGCGGCGTCGATGATCTCCGCTGCCCGCTGGAGCTCGCGCACGCCAGACTCGGGCTGGACCGGGGCGTGGCGGCGCAGCGGCTTGGCGTCCAGCTGCTCGGTCATGACGTCCTCGGGCAGCTCGAGGTGAGTGGCTCCCGGCTTCTCGGACTCAGCGACCTTGAACGCCTTGCGCACCACCTCGGGAATGATCTCGGGGCTGGAGACACGCGCGTTCCACTTCACGATCGGGCGCAAGATCCCGATCAGGTCTATGTACTGGTGCGACTCCTTGTGCATGCGCTCGAGGTCTGACTGCCCCGTGAGGGCGACGAGCGGCGCCCGGTCAAGCGTCGCGTCGGCCACGGCGGTGACGAGGTTGGTGGCACCGGGTCCCAAGGTGCCGAGACAGACGCCGGCTCGTCCGGTGAGGCGCCCATAGGCGTCGGCCATGTAGGCGCCACCCTGCTCGTGCCGGACGGGTATGAAGCGAATCGGAGAATCGGCCAGGGACTCGTTCAGATCCAGCGTCTCCTCGCCGGGAATACCAAAGACGTATTGGACGCCCTCGGCCTCGAGGCACTCCACAAAGACGTCGGAAGCTCTGCGCCGTGCCATGTCAGTCCCGTATCTAACCGCATCGTGCCGCAGGCAGCCCTTCCCCCTCCAGATCTGACCCGGCGTCGTGCTCAGCCGACCTTTACCCTGGTCAGGTGACCGATCCGCTGCTGGTTGTCGACGCGCCGTTTCTGCTCTATCGCTCGTTCTTCGCGCTTCCAGACTCGATACGCGGAAGCGACGACCAGCCGGTCAACGCTCTGCTCGGAGCGACGAACGCGATGCTGCGGATCGCCGCAGACCGAAATCCGCGCGCGATCGTGATGTGCTTCGGAGCCGAGGCGGCGGCCTACCGCACCGAGCTCTATCCCGCCTACCACGCCGCCCGGCCGCCCGTTCCCGACGCGCTGGCCTGGCAGTTCGAGCACGCCCCGGATCTGTTCGGCGAGCTCGGGTGGATCTCCGCCGCGGAGGAGAAGCTGGAGGCCGACGATCTGCTCGGCTCCTACGCCGAGGCGGAGGGGCGGGCCGGCGGCATGACGCTGATCGTGACCGGTGATCGAGACATGTATCAGTGCGTCGGCGACAGGGCGCGCGTGCTCTACCTGAAGTCCGGCCTCAGCGGGTTCGAAGAGGTCGACGCGGCCGAGGTGCGCAAGCGCTACGGGATCACGCCGGACCTGGTTCCGGACTTCATCGCGCTGCGAGGCGACCCCTCCGACGGCCTCCCCGGTGCGCCGGGGATCGGTGCCAAGACGGCGGCCGACCTGCTGACCCGCCACGGCTCGCTGGAGGCGGCGATCACGGGGGCGATTCACGAACGACCGCGGGTCACCGCCGCGCTCACCGAGCACGCCGATCAGCTGCGAGCCTTCCGGGAGATCGCGACGTTGCGGACCGTCGAGGTCGAGCGCCCCGCCGACCGCACCACGGAGCTGCGGCGCGGAGCCGAGGCGGCGCGCCGATATGGGATGGGCAGGCTCGCTGAGCGATTGGAGCGGGCCGAGACGCTCAGCGACCTCTGATCCGCTGAGGCTCGGTCAGCCGTGGACGATTTGAAAGCGCCTCGCATGAACGGATGGATCCGGCAGTAGTAGGTGTAGGTGCCTGGCGCGAGGCTGGTGGGAGTGCTCCAGCTCATGCGGCCGATGGCCGGGGTGCCGACTCCCAGCTGCCCGGAGTCGTAGTTTCCGGCTCCGTTGGCCAGCGGGTATGAAATCCCGGTATCCAACCCGCAGGGGCTCTGGCAGGCGGTGACCGAGTGCCAGATCGACCGCAGGTAGTTCGGGTCCGGGTTGAACAGGTTGAGGGTGGCCTGAGCGCTGGCGTCCTGGTTGAGGAAGGTCAGCGACTGACCCTGTTTGACCGTTGGCAGGCAGCGGTTGGCGCCGACGGAAGTTAGATCTCCGGGGATGAAGGTGAAGCCCGCGATCAGCACCTGCTGGCGCTGGCAGGTCTTGAATTTCGACAGGGGCACTCCGACCGAGAGCGTGCCGCCGTGATGGTTGTTCTCGGCCAGATGGCCGTGGGTGAGGTGCTCGCTCTCGTTGAGCTTGTGCGTGAAGGGGTCAACGCCCCGAGTGTCGTTCCAGGCCTCCCACACGACCATGATCCCCATTGACTCGTACCACGAGGCACGCCGGGTCTCGTACGTCGCGTTGACGCGGAGCACGTCGCCGGCCGGCCGCTCTACACCTATATCGCTGACACTTCCCCGGGGGAGGCTTCGTTCGTGAACATCTTCCAGTTCGGAGGCCGGTGGCCGGCGGTGAATGCCGCGGGCCGCGAGGTCAAGTAGCGCCACGGAAGTCACGGCGTGAACTTCACCGTGATCACGTCGCCGTCGGCGACCACGTAACTGCGGCCCTCGAGCCGCAACTCCCCGCGGTCGCGGGCGCCCGCATAGCCCCCCGCCTCGACGAGCGCCTTCCAGCTCACGACCTCCGCGCGAACGAAGCCCCGCTGGATGTCGCTGTGGATCATCCCGGCGGCGTGCCAGACCGAGAGGCCCGAACGCAGGTGCCAGGACTGGGCGGGCTTGTCCTCACCCGCGGTGAAGAACGTGACCAGGTTCAGGAGCGAGAACGCACTCCGGATCACGGTCGCGAGTCCGGATTCACTGAGCCCGAGATCCGCGCGCATGGCCGCGGCGTCCTTGTCCTCCAGCTCACCGAGCTCTGACTCGAGCCGCGCCGATACCGCCACCGCCGCGGCGCCCTGTGCGGCGGCGTAATCGGCCAACGCCGGCGGTACCTCGGTAGTGCCCTCGTCGACGTTGATTACGAACAGCACCGGCTTTCCGGTCAGGGGCGAGAGCAGCTTCATCGCGTCGGCGGCGTCAGCCGGCGGCGGCACCGTCCTTGCGGACTTCCCTGCCTGCAGGGCGTCGATCAGCGTCTCCAGCCAGGCGGCCTCCGCGACCGCATGACGGTCGCCTCCGCGGGCCTGTTTGACGACGCGATCACGCCGTCGCTCGGCCTGCTCAAGGTCGGCGTAGATCAGCTCGGTCTCGATCGTCTCGATGTCTGCCATCGGATCGACACGTCCCTCGGGGTGCACGACCCCAGGATCCTGATGGGCCCGCACCACGTGGACGATCGCGTCGGTCTCCCGGATGTTGGCCAGAAACTGGTTGCCGAGCCCCTCCCCCCGATGAGCCCCCGCGACCAGTCCGGCGATGTCATGGAACTCGATCGTGTCCGGGACCACGTTCGAGGCCCTGACCGTCGCGGCGACCGCCTCGAGGCGCTCGTCGAGTACGGGAACGACGGCGATGTTGGGCTCAATCGTGGTGAATGGATAATTCGCCGCTTCCACCGCCACGCCGGTGAGCGCACGAAACAGCGACGACTTGCCCGCGTTGGGCATCCCAACGATCCCGACCTTCATCATGCGCAACCACCCGGAACTGCCGGCCAGGCTGCCGCCACCGCGGTGCCCAGCGCTGCGCCGGCCAGCACGTCGCTGGGGTAGTGCACGCCGAGATACGGCCTGCTCAACGCGAACGCGGCCGCAGCCGAGTACAGCGCGCCGGCGGGCAACAAGCCGCGGAACGCCCGGGCCGCGGCAAACGAGGAGGTGGCGTGGGCGCTCGGCAGCGACAACCCAGACACGGTGCCGGTCAGCGCAGGCAGCCCCGGGAGCACGGGCCGGCGCCGGCGCGTGGTGATCTTGACCGCGTAGTTCAAAGCGTAGGAGCCGGCCACCACGCGCAGCCCGCGCCGCCATTGCGCGCGGCGCGCACCGTCCCGGTCCCACAGCGCGCCGGCCAGACCCAGCACGAGCCAGCAGGCCGCATGCTCGCCCGTGTGCGAATACGCTGCCACCGCCCGTTCGACGCGCGGGTCATGTCCGCGCGTGCGCAGAACCAGCAGCGTGCGACGATCAAGCTGAAGCAGCGGCGCGAGCAAGCCGCCGCTCAGGTCCCGAAGCCGACCCGGTGACCCTCGTGGTCGACGAGCACGTACACGACCTTGGTCAGGTCGAGCGCGATGGTCCCGTCCTCGGCGGTGAGATCGTGCCAGGAGTCCGACCCGAGCGCGTTGCGCAGGCGCGTGAGCTCCGCGGGCGCGACGCGCGCGCTCAGGACCTGGCTCCCGACGAATCCGATGTTGATCTTCTGGGGCTTGTCATGGTCATCTGGCATGGATATCAGTGTCCTTCGGCGGCTGGCTGGACGATTTCAGTGAGGACGCCGTTCGTGGAGGCTGGGTGCAGGAACGCCACTCGCGAGCCCCGGATCCCGACCCGAGGGCGCTCATCGATCAGGCGCAGCCCAGCCGCGGACAGCCGACGCAGCGTCTCGTCGATGTCCGCCACACGGTAGGCCACGTGGTGCAGGCCGGGGCCGCGCCGAGCGAGGAATTTCCCCACCGCGGTGTCCGGCCCCAACGGCTGCAGCAACTCGACGTGAGCATCGCCGACGCCGAGCAGGACCGCTTCCACTCCCTGGTCAGACACCGTTTCCCGATGGACCTGTGGCATCTCCAGGGCATCGCGATAGAGAACCAGCGCCGCGTCGATGTCCTCGACGGCGACACCCACGTGGTCGATCGTGGACAGCATCCGGCGGCGGAGGATACTGAGCCGCTAGCCGCGCCGGTCCGGCCGTGGCGCCGGGTGCATGGCGCTGGCGGCCGCGATTCCCATCTCGCCGCCCCCGATCCGCCGCGGGGCGGCCATCGGCACCCCACCCATGATCTTGTCGATGTCCTCACGCTCGAGCACTTCGTTGGTCAACAACGTTGTCGCCAGTTGGTCAAGTTCGGCGCGGTGAGCGTCGATGATCGTCAGCGCCGCCCGGAACGCTTCGTCGGCCAGTTCACGAACTTCTTCGTCATTGACCCGCCGCGTGGCCTCGGCGGCGCCGTCGGAGACGATTCGCAGTGACCCGGTGCCAGTCCCCATCGCATACTCATGGACCATCGCATGGGCAATCTCCGCCACCCGCTTGAGGTCATCGGAGGCTCCCGTGGTGATCGACCCGAAGACCAACTGCTCGGCCGCACGGCCGCCGAGGAGCATCGTCATGAAGTCGATCAGCTCCTCACGCGTCTTCAGGTAGCGATCCTCCTCCGGGAGATTCAGCGTGAACCCCAGGGCCTTGCCCCGGGGCACGATTGAAATCCGGTGCACGCGGTCCACCGAGGCCAGGAGCTCACCGCAGAGGGCGTGCCCGCCTTCGTGGTAGGCGACCACCCGCTTTTCGTGCTCGGTCAGCGTCCGGCGCGATTGCATCCCGGCCACCACGCGCTCGAGCGCGGAATCGAAGTCGCCCATCTCGACTGTCGAGCCATGGCGCCGGGCGGCGAAGATCGCCGCCTCGTTGCAGATGTTGGCCAGATCGGCCCCGGTGAGGCCCGAGGTCTGCCGCGCCAGCAGCCTCATGTCCACGTCGTCGGCGAGCGGCTTGTTTCGTGAGTGCACGCCGAGGATCCGCTCACGGCCCCCCACATCGGGAGGCGAGACGAAGATCTGGCGATCGAAGCGACCGGGGCGCAGCAGCGCCGGATCGAGCTTCTCAAGCAGGTTGGACGCGGCGATCACGACGACGTCCTTGCGCGAGCTGAAGCCGTCCATCTCGACGAGCAGCTGGTTGAGCGTCTGGTCGCGTTCGCCGCTGATGTCCATCCCCCGGTGGCCTCCGACGGCGTCGAGCTCGTCGATGAACACGATCGCCGGGGCATTCTTGCGCGCGATTCTGAACAGCCTGCGGATCCGGGCCGCACCCAGGCCGGCGAACATCTCCACGAACGAGGCCGCCGATTGCGAATAGAACGTCGCGCCGGACTCGTGGGCCACCGCCTTGGCCAGCAGCGTCTTTCCGGTCCCTGGAGGCCCGTGCAGGAGGATCCCCTTCGGCACCTTGGCGCCCAGGGCGCGGAAGCGCTTGGGGTCCCGCAGGTACTCGACCACCTCCTGTAGCTCCTCCTTGGCCTCATCGGAGCCGGCGATCTCGCCCCATCCGATTGGGGGCGAAGCCTCGGGTTTGATCTCAACCGGCTTCGTCTTCGGCATGTGGCGCATCAACGCGAATACCGCGACGACGAGCAGCCCCATGAAGACGATGGGCAGCCAGTGGAGCATGAACGTCTGCACGTCCGGCTCCCAGAGGAAGTTGGCGAAGGTCATGACCGTGGGTGAAACATCGGCAAGCATCGAGGATCACTCAACCCTTTGCAGACGAGAGTTCGGCATCAGGTGCCGACCCACCTTCGAGCACGGGCGCCCATCGACGGTCACGATGTCCGCGGTGAAGTCGTTCTTGCCCCGGATCAGCGAGGACCCGACGCCGTAGGCATCGACCGGGACGCCCGCGCTCTCAAACTCCTCAATCCGCTCTGCGGTGAAGCCGCCGCTGGCCACGATGCGAACCTGATCGAACCCCTCCGCGTCGAGGGCTGCCCGGACCTTCTCGACCAGCCGCGGGTTCACCCCGGTCGGCTTGAAATCGCCCATCTCCTCCTGCAACGCGCGGTCAACCAGCAGCTCCGAGGTGTCCAGCCGCACGCCCCACAGATCTGGACCAAGCGCCCGGGCCACCTCGAGCGCGGTCTTCACCGAATCGTTGGCCCAGTCGACCAAGACGGTGATGTTCATGTCCTCCCGAAAGCGCCGGGCGAACGCCTCGGCCGCGCGCACCGTGTCGCCGCCAAAGGCGGCAATCAGCCCGTGAGGGACGGTGCCCACCCCGCGCCCGCCCCACCAGGACGCCTGGGCGTCGGTCGAGACCCCGATCGCGCCGGCGACGTGGGCGCTCCAACCGTCGCCGGTCTGCACCAGCCAGTGGTCGTGGCGAGCCGGGAAGTACAGGATCTCCTTGCCGTGAGCGGCCCGCACCACCTCGGCAACGTTGTGCATGATCAGCGACCGGCGCGCCAGCACGCCGAGATAAACGGTCTCCAGGTGCGCGAACAGGCTGTAGCCGCCCTCGATCGTCATCACCGTCTCCCAGGGGGAAATGGGATCGCCTTCGTGCAGCGCGTGCACCTCGAGCGAGTCCCAGCCCGGCGTCCAGGTGTCGCCTTGTGCGTAGCCGGAGCAGAGCTTGAGGACCGCGATCGCCTCATCGATTCCGCCCAGCAGCGACTCCTCCTTCTGAAACACCTGCATGGTCACACGCGGATGATGGTTCTCCGCTTCGAGCAGCTGCTTCGTGTAGACGAAATAGGCGTCGGAGTAGTAGCCGCCGCGGATCCGGTCCACGGGAAGCCGGAAGATCTGCGGGTCAAGGCGGCTCGGCATGCGGGGAGTCTATTTAGAGCCGTGGTAGGGTCGCGCACGACTTGGCCGGTACGGATTTTCCGCACGCATCGTTCGTGGAAGGGCTGCGATTCACCGCGCAGGTCGCGCTGCCCAATGTGATCCAGGGCCTGTTCCGCCGCCGCCGAACCGCGGTCGCCGCGGCCACCAAAACCAACACTGACGGACTCGCGGTCTCGTTCATGAACGGGCTGCGCCGCAGCTACGGCGAAGGGCCGCTGTGGATCCGGGTGGGCAAGGACAACGCGCTCCTGCTGCTGGGGCGGGATGCGATCCGTCACGGGCTCGAGGGATCGCCCGACCCGTTCGCCGCCGACCCGGAACCGAAAAAGAGCGGCATGCAGCACTTCCAACCCGAGGCCCTAACCATCTCACGTGATCCGGAGTGGTCCGATCGCCGCCGCTTCACCGAGGCCGTGCTGGACACCGACAAGCCCGCGCACCGCCTCAGCGATCACTTCGAGACCGTCGCCGTGCGAGAGGCCGCATCGCTGCCCGCGGCGCTTGACTGGGACCGCTGGAACCTCACCGTGCGCCGAGTTGCCCGGGAGGTCATCCTCGGTCACGCTGCGGCCGACGACGATGAGCTCTCGCAGATGCTCGGCGAGCTGATGGATAAGGCCAACCCGCCCGGCCGTGGCGATGCGGAACTGCTCGAGCGCTTCACCGAGCGCGTGGCGGCTTACGTTCAGGCGGCAGAGGACGGGAGCCTGGTCGCGTTGTTCGCGCAGGCGCCCACCACCGAGACGACCAAGCCGGCGAAGCAGGTGACCCATTGGCTGTTCGCCCTCGGCGACACGCTGGCGATCAACGCGCTCCGGTGCCTCGCGCTGCTCGCCGTCCACGATGCTGAACGCGAGCGGGCCCGCGAGGATTCGGCGTTCCTCGGCGCCTGCCTGCAGGAGGCGATGCGTCTGTGGCCGACCACGCCGATGCTGTCCCGGGTGACTGTTCATGAGTCCGACTGGGGAGGGATCAACGTCGCAGAGGGAACCCAGCTCCTGATCGTCAACACCTTCAACCACCGTGACCGGGAAGCCAGCGAGTTCGCCGATCACTTCTCGCCCGAGCGGTGGCTGGGCGGGGACGCGGACGGCGACTGGCAGTTCAACCACTTCAGCCATGGACCGCAGGGCTGCCCCGGCGTCGGGCTGTCGCTGCTGGTGGGCAAGGCAATGCTCGGGACGGTCCTCCGCGAGCACGACGTTCGGCTCGAGCAACCGAATCTCGACGTCGACAAGCCGGCACCGGCCATGCTCGACTACTTCTCGCTGAAGTTCGAACTCGCTCCGCGGGCCTGAAAGGCTTGCCGTCCCCGGTGAGCCGATGGTAGGCTCGCTTGGCGATGCTCGGCACCTGACCCAAAACGCTGCTTTTCACGTCGCCGCCCGCTGAGGGCAGTGAACGCGTTTTCGTCCCGTCGTTTTCGTCAGTCAAGAGTGTCCAATGAGTGCCTATCTGCGCGTCCTGCGCCACGAAAATTTCCGATATCTGTTCTACGGCCAAGCGGCTTCCGCGGTCGGCGATCAGGTCGTGGTCGTGGCACTGGCGCTGTTCATCACCCAGCGCACCGGGTCACCGACCGACCTCGGGCTTGTGCTCGGCGCGCAGTCGCTCACCCTCGTCGGGCTGATTCTGTTCGGCGGCGTCTGGGGAGACCGGCTCCCGCGCCACCGGATCATGCTCGTCGCCGATGCCGTCCGCTGCGTTCTGCACCTGATCGTGGCGATCCTGATCTTTGCCGGCTCGGTGCGCATCTGGCAGCTCGTGCTGATCGAGGCGCTGTTCGGCGCTGCGCGCGCGTTCTTCCAGCCGGCGTACACGGGGCTGCTGCCTCAGACCGTGCCCGAGGATCAGATCCAGGACGCGCGTGCGCTGACCGAGTCGACCAACAACCTGGCCTTCCTCGTCGGGCCGGCCCTGGCCACAGCACTGGTGCTCGGCATCGGCGCCGGCGAGGCGTTCCTGTTCGACGCCGCCACCTTCCTGCTCAGTGCGGTGCTGCTGCTGCGCGTGCATCCCCGTCCGCGCGGCGAGCGGGTGCAGTCGGCACCGATGCTCGAGGAGCTGCGCTCTGGCTGGCGCGAGGTGCGGTCGCGGACGTGGGTGTGGGTGACGATCGTCGTCTTCACCGGTGCCGTGCTCTGCGTGTACGCGCAGTGGTACTCGCTGGCTCCGGTGATCGCGCGGGATCTCTACGGCAGCGCCGGCGTGTTCGGCGTGCTCGAGAGCCTGGCCGGCGCGGGTGCGGTGTTAGGAGCCATCCTCGGCTTGCGCTGGCGGCCGGTGCGGCCGATGCGCGCGGCGATGCTGCTGGTCCTCGTCTGGCCGATTCAGAACGGCACCCTCGCCCTGGGGGCCCCGGTGGCGGTGGTTTCAGTGTTCGCCTTCGCGACCGGGTTCGCGTTCTCGCTGATGATGATCTGGTGGGAAACGGCGCTGGCTGAGCACATCCCGGCGGCCGCGCTCTCGCGCGTGAGTGCATGGGACTGGATGGGCTCGCTGGCGTTGATGCCGCTCGGCTTTGCCATCGCCGGTCCGCTCGCCTCCAGCCTTGGTGCCCGGACGGTGCTCGGCCTCGGGAGTGCGATCGGTCTCGTGCTGCTGATCTGCGGGCTGATCCCGCGGGCGACGCGCCAGCTCCGCGGTGTGGCTCAGCCCAGCAGCTCGGTGGCCAGGTCGGCGTAGCACGCGGCGGCAAAGCCGAGGTCGCGGACGTCGATGCGCTCGTCAGCATTGTGCACCAGCGGTGCCGCCTCAAGCAGGGTCTGGTGACGCTGAGGAAAGAAGCCATAGGCCACGCAATCGGGAAATGCTTCCCGGAACCAGCGCGAGTCCGAGAACCCGGGGAGGATCACCGGCACCGTTACCGCGCCCGGGTCATGGGCAGTGACCCAGCGCTCGATCGTGTCCATCAGCGGCGTGTCGATCGGCGACTGGTTTCCCGTCACCGTCTCAGTGAACTTGATCTGGACCTGGTCGTACAGGTCTCCGAGGACCTCCTTGATCCGAGCGGCCGCGGCATCTTCTCCGAGTCCGGGGGGGACGCGGCAGTCGACCTTCAGGCTGGCGCGCGATGGGATCACGTTCACCTTGTCCGACGCATGGGCCATCGTCGGGGTCAGCGTCACTCCGAGCATCGGCTCCAAGAACGTCAGCAGGGCCGGCTCCTGAGCGGCGATCTGCTCGAGCGCCGCCGCCGGATCGTTCGGGTCCTGACCCAGCCCGCGCAGCAGGGCCGCGGGTCCGTCGGTGACCTTGAATGAGGGACCCGCGGCGGCGAGCTTCTGCAGCACGGGCCCGAGCTTCAGCAGCGCGTTGTCGCCGGTCTTGGGCAGCGAAGCGTGCCCCGCCGATCCGGTGGCGGTGATGGTGAAGCGGAAGATCCCCTTCTCCGCACAGCAGACGCCGTAGTGGCGCTGCCCGTCGTACTCGAACGCCTCGCCGCCGCCCTCATTGAGCAGCATGTCGCATCGGACCTTCTCGGGATGCTCCGTGCACAGCCAGTGGGCCCCGAGGTCACCGCCGGTTTCCTCGTCGGCCACGAACACGAGCCGCAGCGTCCCGCCCGCCGGACGCCAGCCCGCCCGCGCCAGCGAGGCTCCGGCCACCGCCTCGGCGGCGACCTGGGATTTCATGTCGAGCGCCCCCCGGCCCCACAGGAAACCCGTCCTCCACGTCGCCTGACCACGGATCGTGGCGCCATTCGCTGGCGTCGGCGAGCACCGTGTCCACATGACCGAGAAAGACCAGGGTCGGACCGTCCCCGGCGCCGTTGAGGTTGGCGATCAGGTTCGGCCGGGACTCGCTGGTCCCGAGGGTCTCGGTCTCGAAGCCGGCGTTGGTGAGGTAGCGATCGAGGTGCTCGATCGCCGGGCGCTCATTGCCGGGCGGATTGACGGTGTTGAAACGCACGAGCTCTGCCAGCAGCCCGGTGGTCTCATCCTGAAGCGCAGCGCCGCTCATCCCGAGAGCGTAGTGGGCGAGGGCCGGGCTCCGAGCGTGGCCTTCGCAGCGCGTCTCGAGCGTGGCCTGCGCGCCGCGTCTCGTAAAGTCACGCGACGTGCCGTCCACATCAGAGGACCTCGCGCTCGCACTGGAGCTGGCCGATCTGGCGGACACGATCACCATGCGGCGCTACCGCGCCGATGATCTGCTGATCGAGACCAAGCCCGACCTGACGCCGGTGACCGAGGCCGACCGCGCGGTGGAGCAGGCCATGCGCGAGCGCCTGGCGGGTGCGCGCCCCGCCGACGCGGTGATCGGAGAGGAATACGATGACGTGCGCGCGCCGGGCGCGGTCCGGCGCTGGATCATTGACCCGATCGACGGCACCAAGAGCTACGTTCGCGCAATGCCGACCTGGTCGACGTTGATCGCCCTGGCGGTCGATTCCGACATCACCGTCGGCGTGGTCTCGGCGCCCGCCGCGGGGCGCCGCTGGTGGGCCTCGCGCGGCCAGGGTGCGTTCGCCAACGGCCGGCCGATCCGCGTGTCCAGCATCGCCAAACTCACCGACGCGCAGCTGGCGTGGGGCGGGATCGAGGATTGGGACGCGGTGGGACGCCTGGAGGCGATCGTCGAACTGGGCCGAAACTGCTGGCGTACGCGCGGGATCGGCGATGCCTGGCAGTACATGTTGGTGGCCGAAGGCGCGGCGGAGATCGCTATCGACCCTGCGGTGGCGATCTGGGACCTGGCTGCGGTGGCGATCGTGGTGGAGGAGGCAGGTGGGCGCTTCACCGACCTCGCCGGGGTCCCGGGCGTCGACGGCGGCGACGGGATCGCCACCAACGGCCTCGTGCACGACGCGGCGCTGGCCATCGTCGGTCGCTGAGCGGATTCGGCGAAGCCATACTTGATCCATGGATCAGCTGTTCGACAGCGACGAGACCCGTGGTGGACTCCCGGCGCCTGATCCAGCGGCGCCGCTCGCCGCGCGAATGCGTCCGCGCGCGTTCGACGAGTTTGTCGGGCAGGATCGGTTGTTGGCTGCGGGCTCGGCGCTACGCCGGGCCCTGGAAGAGGGACACCCGCATTCGATGATCTTGCACGGGCCGCCCGGCACCGGCAAGACGACGCTGGCTCGGTTGGTCGCAGAGGCCTCCGATGCCGCCTTCGAGGAGGAGAGCGCGGTCCAGGCTGGACGCGCGGAGGTGCGGGCGGTGCTCGAGCGCGCGCGGCAGCGGTTGCGTTCCGGCGGCAAGCGGACTGTGTTCTTCCTTGACGAGATCCATCGCTTCAACAAGGCCCAGCAGGACGCGCTGCTGCCCGCGGTCGAGGAGGGCCTCGTCACGCTGATCGGGGCCACCACCGAGAACCCGTACTTCGAGGTCAACTCGGCGCTCATCTCTCGGACCCGGGTGTATGAGCTGGACGCTCTCAGCACGCAGGACATCGCCGTGCTGCTGCAGCGAGCCATCGCCCGTGGCGAGTGCGGCGAGGGTGCCACGATCGCGCCCGAGGCGCTCGAATTTCTCGCCGAGCGCTCGGCCGGTGACGCCCGCATCGCCCTGAACGCGCTGGAGCTGGCCTGTGAGTCCGCGGACGGCGGCGAGGTGACGCTGGCGCAGGCCGAGGATGCCCTTCAGCGGCGGGCGATCCTCTACGACCGCCAGGCCGACCGCCACTACGACACGATCTCGGCCTGGATCAAGGCGACGCGAGGATCCGATCCAGATGCATCGCTGTACTACCTGGCGGTGATGCTCGAGGGCGGTGAGGACCCGCGCTTTATCGTGCGCCGGATGGTGGTGCTCGCCTCGGAGGACATCGGCAACGCCGACCCGCAGGCGCTCGTTGTGGCCTCCGCAGCCGCGTCAGCGGTGGAGCATGTGGGGCTGCCCGAATGCCAGTTCGCGCTGGCCCAGGCGGCTATTTATTTATCCCTGGCGCCGAAATCCGACGCCGCCAAGCGCGCCGTGTTCGCCGCGCGGGAACACATTCGCGAGCGCGGGGCTTCCGCACCACCGGCCCACCTGCGCTCCTCCACCCGTAGCGACGGCGGCTATGACAACCCCCATCGGCGTCCCGGGCACATATCACCCCAGGAGCTGTTGCCGGATTCCGCCATCGGACAGCGCTTCTACGTTCCGGATGACGCCGAGGCCGGCCTGCTCAAGCGGCTCGAGGAGCTCCGCCGCGCTCGTGGCCGCGGCTAGCGTCGAACCCCACTGGCTGGATTCTGCACGTTTACAACCAATTTACGGGCCCGCAGAACGAAGCTACTAGCCTGTAGGAAGTGAGTTCGAACTTTGATCCAGGCGCCCTGCTGGCCAGCTCCTACCTGCTTCCACGCGGTCCCCGCGTGCGCTTGCGGCTGCCACAGCTACGTGACGCGCCTGCGATCCGGGAGCTTCTGCGCTCACAGGGGCGAGCACCTGAGGAGCTGGAGGTGGCTCGGCTCATCCGCTTCGATCCGAGGAGACGGCTGGTGATCTGCGCCACTGCGCTGGTCGGCTCGCGGGAGTGGATCGTCGGCATCGGCGCGATCGATCTGGTGGCGCCCGGTGAACCGCATCCGGACACGGTAGTGGTCGACGCCGAGCAGACCGAGGGGCTCGACGAGCTTCTGACCCGGGCCCTGCTTGGGCGCGCGTCCGCCATCGTGCGCAGCCGCGCCGCCTAGTCGGGCCGCACCCGGCCCGAACGGTAGGCTGCGGAGCCGTGGGCGCCGCCGCCGGTATCGAGCAGCTGGAGTCGCTGAACCCGGCCACCGGGGCACGCCTCGGGACCGTGCCGATCACCGCTCCGGCCGAGGTGGGGGCGGTCGTCGACCAGGTGGCCAAGGTCCAGCCGTTCTGGGCCCAGCTGACACTCGCCGACCGGGCACGCTACCTGGAGCGCGCCGCTCAGGTGCTGATCGACGAGACCGACGAAATCCGGGACCTGATCGTGCGCGAGCAGGGCAAGCCCCGCAACGAGGCCTTCTCGATGGAGATCCTGCCCACCATCGACGCGCTGCGCTGGATCGGGCACGCCGGCATCGAGCTGCTCTCCGACGAGAAGATCCCGATGTCACAGCTGTTTCTGAAGACCAAGCGCTCGGCCTTCATCTACGAGCCGCTCGGCGTGATCGGGGTCATCTCGCCCTGGAACTATCCGTGGAGCATCCCGTTCGGCGAGGTGGCGATGGCACTGATGGCGGGCAACGGGGTCGTCCTGAAGCCCGCATCACTAACGCCGCTGCTGGGTGCGCGGATAGCCCGGGTGTTCGAACGCGCCGGTGTGCCGGAGGGTCTCGTGCGCGTCATCCACGGCCCCGGGACCGGCGCGGCCCTGGTCGAGTCCGCGGTGGCCAAGATCTTTTTCACCGGTTCGGTGCAGACCGGCCGCGGCGTCGGCGAGGCGTGCGCCAAGCGCCTCAAGGGCTCGGTCCTGGAGCTCGGCGGCAAGGATCCGATGATCGTCCTGCCGAACTGCCCCCTGGAGCACGCGATCGCCGGCGCACTCTGGGGTGGCTTTGCCAACGCGGGCCAGACCTGCTCCGGCATCGAGCGCGTGTACGTCCTGCGTGAGGTGGCCGACCGATTCATCGCCGGGGTCGTCTCCGGGGCCCAGAAGCTGCGGATCGGCGATCCGATGGAGTGGGATACCGAGATCGGCCCGATGGTCACCCACGAGCAGTTCGAGCTCGTTCGTTCGCTCGTCGACGACGCGCTCGCCGCGGGGGCGACACTGCTATGCGGAGGACCGGTCGATGCGCCCGCCGGGTTGCCGGAGGGCGCCTTCTATGCGCCTGCCGTGCTCACCGGTGTGACCCATGACATGCGGATCATGCGCGAGGAGATCTTTGGACCGGTGCTCCCGATCATCGTCGTCGATTCCGAGGATGAGGCCGTCGCTCTGGCCAACGACAGCGACTTCGGGCTGGGCGCTTCCGTGTGGACGTGCGATCGCGACAAGGGCGAGCGAATTGCCCGTGAGCTGCAGTCCGGCATGGTCTGGATCAACGACCACATGTTCAGCCACGGCGCCTGCCAATGCTCCTGGGGTGGCGTCAAGCAATCAGGACTCGGGCGTACCCATTCCAAGTTCGGCCTCTACGAGTGCGTCAACGTGAAGCTGCGCGTGTGGGAGCCCTCGACCGTGCGCAACCCCTGGTGGCACCCCTACGACGAGACGCTGGGCCAGGCGCTGCGCCAGACGGCCACGATCCTCTACGGGCGACCGTCGATCCGTGCCGGAGCGCTCAGGGACGGGATCGGGCCACTGCTCAAGGTCGGCGCCCGGCTGGCCCGTGACGCGGTCAAGCGGTAGGAGCCTCGGCCCAGACCCGCCCGCCGGGGCGGGTCCCTGGCTACCCTTAGAAGCGTGCCCGCCCAGGCCTACCTCGGCAAGCAATGCGTCTGCCAGTTCCGCAAGGGGATCTGCGACCAGTCGTGCGTGCGGGACATGCTGGAGACGCCGTTCTACATCGCCTGTCTGCGGCTGAAGGGACGGCGCTGCCTCGTCGTCGGCGGTGGCGACATCGGCTTGGAGAAGGTGGAGGGCCTGCTGGCCTGCGACGCCGACGTGACGCTGGTTGCGCCCGACGCTCACCCGGCCCTGGTCGAACTCGCGCGCGAGGGGTCGATCCGCTGGGCGCAGCGTGAGTACGAGACGCCTGACCTCGAGGGCTGCCTGATCGCGATCGCCGCCACCAGCGACACCGATGTCAACATCCGCGTGTTCGACGACGCCGAGCGGCGGGCGATGCTGATCAACGTCGTCGACGTGCCGCCGCTGTGCAACTTCATCCTACCCGCGATCGTCCGCACCGGCCCTCTGGCGGTGGCGATCTCCACTGCCGGCGCCTCGCCCGCGCTGGCGAAGCGGATGAAGCGTGAGATCGGCGAGATGTTCGGCGAGCCGTATGCGGTGTTGGCG
Organism: uncultured Solirubrobacterales bacterium; assembly: GCA_963828535.1. GTDB lineage: Bacteria > Actinomycetota > Thermoleophilia > Solirubrobacterales > Solirubrobacteraceae > Palsa-465. The sequence continues at coordinate 102,114 of CAWHEM010000001.1, read as the reverse complement.
GTCCTGCTCAACGATGTCCGCGGCTGGGCGAAGGCGACGCTTCCCACCTACCAGGACCGCAAGGAGTTCTTCGAGTCGATCGTCAACGGCGAGCCCGACCCGGTCGAGCTGCTTCGCGCCGGTGACGCCACCGCGGTGCAGGATTTGATCAAGGCCGCGCAGCGCACCCACGCTCCGGCGTGAGCGAAGAACCACCCCAGCTGACGCATCTGGACAGTGGCGGCAGCGCGCGGATGGTCGACGTCGGAGCCAAGCCGGCGAGCGAACGTCGCGCCGTTGCCCGCGCCGTGGTTCGCGTGTCGCTCTCGACCGCGGAGGCTGTCCTCGCCGGTGACGCCCCCAAGGGCGATGTGCTCGGCGTCGCCCGGATCGCCGGCATCCAGGCCGCCAAGCGGACCTCGGAGCTGATTCCCCTATGTCATCCGTTGGCGCTGTCATTCATCGGGGTCGAGGGTTCGGTCGATCCTTCGGCAGGAGAGATCCGCCTGGTTGCTGAGGCGCGGACGACCGGGCCCACCGGTGTGGAGATGGAGGCCCTGACCGCGGCCAGTGTCGCGGCGCTGACGATCTACGACATGATCAAGGGGATCGAGCGCGAGGCGGAGATCGCCGAGGTCGTGTTGGTGGAGAAGTCGGGCGGCAAATCAGGCGATTGGCGCCGGTCCCCCGGCCCCTGACGTGCGCGCCGTGATCGTCACGATCTCGACCTCGGTCGCGGCCGGGGACGCCGATGACGCCTCGGGGCCAGCCCTGGCGCACCTGGCGCGGGCGGCCGGGGTGACGGTCGTCGCGCATGAGGTGGTGAGCGACGATCGCGGCTTGATCGAGGACACGCTGCGGCGACACTGCGCACCGCAGGCGGACATCTCGCTGATCTTCACGACCGGCGGCACGGGGCTGACGCCCGACGACGTGACACCGGAGGCCACGCGCGCGGTGATCGACCGGGACGCGCCAGGCTTCGCCGAGGCGATGCGCGCGGAGTCGTTGCGTCATACGCCGCTCGGGATCCTCACCCGGGGGGTCTCAGGCATCGCCCGGAAGACTCTGATCGTCAATTTCCCGGGGAACCCGAAGGCCATCGGCGAGCTGTTTCCGGTGATTGCGCCGACGCTCAAGCACGTCGTGGCGACGCTGGGGCGTGAGGGCGGGCGGGAGCGAGGCCACGAGGGGTAGCGCCGTCGGGGGTAGCGCCGTCGGGGGGCGACACGCCGCCATAAGGCAGCCAGGCGCACCCGGCCCGCCTATGCTGTCGCGCGCCATGAGAATCGACCCAGCGACCCGGTGTGCCGGACCAGCCCGCGGTTGAACTGCGTGGGGTCACGCGCCACTTCGGTGAGCGGACCGCGCTGCGCGACGTCTCGCTGCAACTGCCGCGCGCCGCGACGCTGGCCGTGCTGGGTCACAACGGGGCCGGGAAGTCGACGCTGCTGCGGATCCTGGCCACGCTGCTGAGGCCCCATGCCGGTGATCTCACGGTGTTTGGCGAAGCGCTGCCGAAACGGGCGTTCGCGGTTCGCGGCAGGCTCGGCCTGCTGGGGCACGAGCCGTTGCTGTACCGCGACCTGACCGCGCGGGAGAACCTGCGCTACCACGCCCGCCTGCACAACGCCCCCGAAACCCGCATCGAGGAGCTTTTGGATACCGTCCACATGCTGCGCCGCGCCGACGATCCCGTCCGCTCGCTCAGCCAGGGGATGGTGCAACGCGTGGCGGTGTGCCGTGCCGTCATCCATTCCCCGGAACTCCTGCTGCTCGACGAGCCACGTGCGAACCTCGACCCCGGCGCGGGCGAGCTGGTGGAGCCGCTGATCGGCCGCGCCAGCGATCGCACGCGGGTGATCACCACCCACGATCCGCGCTCAGCCCTGGCCGAGGCCGATCTCGTGCTGGGGCTGAAAAGCGGCCGGACGGTGTTCTTCGGCGCGCCAACCGAGCTGACCGACGCCGCGCTCAAGGACCTGTACGCGTGAGTACGGCACTCACCGTCCTCAGGAAGGACCTGCTCGTGGAGCTGCGCACCTTCGAGACGATTCCGGCGATGGCGCTGTTCTCTGTGAGCAGCTTCGTGATCTTCCATTTCGCCCTCAACCGCGCGACCGTCGACGGGCAGCTGGCCGCGGGTGTGCTCACCGCCACCCTCCTGTTCGCCGCCATGCTCGGGATCAACCGGCTGTTCGTCGCCGAGCGGGAGCAGGGCGGCTTTGACGGATTCCTGCTCGCGCCCGTGGACCGGACGGCGATGCTGCTGGCCAAGGCCGCAGCTCTGTTCACGTTTCTCACCGTGCTGGAGGTGATCGCGATCCCGGCCTTTGGGCTGCTGCTGCTCGGTCCGCCGCTGGGAGGCCCGTTGCTCGGTCTGGTCGCGGTGCTCGCGCTGTCCAACCTCGCCTTCGCCGTCATCGGAACGCTCGTCTCGGCCATCGCCGTCCACACCCGGGCGCGAGATCTGATCGGTCCGATCATCGGATTGCCGCTGCTGATCCCGGCCCTGATCGGCACCGCGAGGGCCGCCGGTCCACTGCTGGGCGTCCACGGTGCGGCGGCGCCGCCAGCCAAGTGGCTGGCGATCCTCGGGCTCTATGATCTGGTGTTCGCCTTATTGGCCTACGCGGTATTCGATTTCCTCCTGGAGGACTAGTGGTTTCCCACGCAAATCCGACCCGCACCCACGTTGAGAACCCCTAACAAAGTGATCACCCACGGGCGCGGCCTGCGTGGCCTGTCCCTGGCCACCATCGCCTTCGTCACGCTCGCGTTGGCGCTGGTGTTCTTCTATGCCCCGCTGGATGCCGATCAGGGCTTCGTGCAGAAGATCTTCTACATCCACGTCCCGTTGTCGATCGTGTCGCTGGGCGGCTTCATCCTCGGCGGGGCGATGGCCATCGGCCATCTGCGCACCGGCCAGCGCGAGTGGGACATGCGGGCCTACGTGGCGATCCACATGGCTCTGATCTTCTCGGTCGGCGCGCTGATCACCGGCTCGATCTGGGCCAAGGCCTCGTGGGGACATTGGTGGGTCTGGAACGAGCCGACGCTGGTGTCGTTTCTGATCGTCGTGCTGATGTTCGCGACCTACCAGCCGCTGCGCTTCTCGATCGAGGATCCCGAGCGCCAGGCTCGTTACGCAAGCGTCTTCGCCGTCGTCGCCGGAGCGTTCGTGCCGCTGAATTTCATCGCCGTGCGGTTGGCCCAGGGATTCGTGCACCCGCGCGTGCTCACGCTCCAGGGCGGCAACCTTCCGGGACCGATGCGGCTGACCTTCTACATCTCCCTGGTCGGCGTCGCGTTGCTCTACGCGACCCTGTGGAAGTACGAGATGGCGGCCAAGCACGCGCGCATGCAGACGCGTGCCCTGCGCCGGCTGATCCTCGGAGACGACGAGCTGCGGCCCCTGGGCCGCAGCGCGGCACCGTCATGAGCGCGATCCTCGCCGCGGCTCCCGCCTTGCCGTTGCACACCGCGGGTAAGTACGTGGCCGGTGCCTACATCGTGTTCGTCCTGCTGCTCCTGGTCTACGTCTCGATCATGGCCATCAGGTTGGGCCGGACCGAGCGGGAGCTGGCCGAGCTGACGCGTGACGTCAGAGCCGACCAGCAGGCACGGGCGCAGGAGCGCGAGGCAGAGCCGGTGCGATGAGCGAGCTCCTCGCCATCGGCGTCTCGCACAAGACTGCGCCCGTCGAGGTGCGCGAGCGGCTCGCGCTGCCCGAGGCGCGGGCCGTCGACTTCGTCCGTGACCTGCGCGGCGCTGCGGAGGTGCACGAGGCGGTGGCGATCTCCACCTGCAACCGCACCGAGCTCTACCTCGTCGTCGGGGATCCGGTCGAGGCGGAGAGCACGGTGTTGGCCATGTTGGCCAGCCAGGCAGGGATCAGACCAACCGGACTCGCCTCGGCGATCTACTCCCATCGCAACTGTGAGGCGGCGCGCCATCTGTATCGGGTAACGGCCGGACTCGAGTCGATGATCGTCGGCGAGGCTGAGATCCAGGGGCAGATCAAGCGCGCCTACGATGCAGCGCTGGCCAAGGATGCTGTCGGCCCTCTGACCAACCATCTGTTCAAGGCGGCACTGGCGGCCGGCAAGCGCGTGCGCACCGAGACGGCGATCGGCGAGCGCCACCTCAGTCTCCCGGCGGTCGCGGTAACGCTGGCCAAGGAGCGCCTGGGCGTCCTGGAGGGTCGCGAGGTCGTGATCGTCGGCACCGGGGAGACGAGTGAGCTTACAGCCCGCGCGCTGGCCGACAGCGGCTGCCAGACGGTGTTCGTCGCCACCCGCCGCCGTGACCGGGCGGTCAGCCTGGCCAGGCGCTACGGCGGCCGCAGCGTCAGCTTCGACGAGCTGCCCGACGCGCTGGAGCGCGCGGACATCGTCGTCGCGGCGACCGCCTCGCCCCATCTGTTGCTGGAGGCTCGGGAGCTAGCCGAGGTGATGGCGCTGCGTGGCGGCGCGCCGATGCTGCTGATCGACCTGGCGGTGCCGCGTGACATCGACGCCTCGTGCGGGGAGATCGCCGGCGTGTCGCTGTTCGACATCGACGACCTGCAGGCGGTGATCGCGCGTAACCGCAAGGTGCGTCAGGCCGAGGCCCGTAAGGCCGAGGGCATCATCGAGGAGGAGATCCAGCACTTCGCCGCCTGGATGGGCTCGCTTGAGGTGCTCCCGACGCTGGCCGCGCTGCGCACGCACGCCAATGCCATCGCTGAACAGGTGGTCCAGGAAAACGCCGGAAAATGGGATTCAGCCTCCCCACGTGACCTTGACCGGGTGGACGCGCTCGCCCGAGCGGTGGTCAACCGGCTGCTGCACGAACCGACGCTGCGGATGAAGGAGCTCCGTGACGACCGGGTCCATGCCCGGATGGCGCTGGTCCGTGACCTGTTCAACCTCGCCGAGCGAGAGTCCGGCTTCGGTGAGCAACAGCCTGGGCAGGAGTCCCCGGCGGAGCTCGCCGAGGTGCGGGCACTGCCCCAGCGACGCCGCTGATGCGGATCGGCACGCGCGGCAGCGCACTTGCGCTGGCGCAGGCGGACTGGGTCGCGCAGCGGGTCCCAGGCAGCGTTGAGATCGTTCCCATCACCACGACCGGCGACCGGCGGCAAGACGTGGGCGACAAATCCCGCTGGGTCTCAGAGCTCGAGCAGGCGCTGCTCGAGGACCGAATCGACGTGGCCGTGCACTCGGCCAAGGATGTTCCCGCCGACTTGGCCGATGGCCTTGAGCTGGTGGCGATCCCGCCGCGGGCCGACGCGCGCGACGCGATCTGCGGGGCCGCGTCGCTGCAGGCGCTCCGCTCCGGTGCCCAGGTGGGGACGAGCAGCCTTCGCCGTGCGGCCCAGATCCGCGCGGCCCGGGATGACCTGAAGCTCGTTGAGATCCGGGGCAACGTCGATACCCGCCTGCGCAAGCTGGCCGAGGGCAAGGTCGATGCACTCGTGCTCGCTCGCGCGGGGCTGCAGCGCCTGGGCCGTGAGCACGAGGTATCCGGGGTGCTCGACGAGCTGGTGCCCGCGGCTGGTCAGGGGGCACTGGCACTGGAGAGCCGACCCGGGCGTCTGGACCCCGCTGCGCTGAGCGAGCTCCGTGACCTGGAGGCCACCGCCTGCGTGTTCGCCGAACGCGAGCTGACGCGCGCACTCGACGCTTCCTGCAACACCTCCGTTGGAGCCCACGCGCGTTCTCTCGGTAACGGCCAGCTCGAGCTACGGGCGTGGGTGGGGCTGCCCGACGGATCGGCGTGGTGTAGCGACGTCGTGCAGGGCGAGCCGGATGGCCTGGGCGTCCTCGTCGCTCAGCGACTGCTCGCGGCCGGCGCCGGCGAGCTCCTGCATAGCGCACGCCTGCGCTCGCCATCCGGGCTCGCTGGGGGGACGGCACGTGATCCGTCCGGCTGCCGAGCGAGCGCAGGTTCGATGACCGTGTACCTGGTGGGCGCCGGTCCGGGGGACCCAGGGCTCCTGACCGCCCGCGCGCTCGAACGGATCGCCGACGCCGACGTGATCATCTACGACCGGCTGATTCCGGACTCGGCGCTGGAGGGAGCACGCGAGCACGCCGTGCTGATCTACGCCGGGAAGGAAGGCGGGGGCCCGTCCATGCCCCAGGCCGAGATCGAGCGACTTCTGCTCCAGCATGGGCGCGAGGGAAAGAACGTGGTCCGGCTCAAGGGGGGCGATCCGTACGTGTTCGGGCGCGGCGGCGAGGAGGCCGAAACCCTGCGAACGGCGGGAATCCCCTTCGAGGTGGTGCCGGGCATCACCGCCGGCGTGGCGGCCACCGCCTACGCCGGCATCCCCGTCACCCATCGTGACGCCGCCAGCGCGGTCGCTTTCGTGACCGGGCACGAGGATCCGAGCAAGCCGGAGTCGGCGCTCGACTGGGATGCTCTGGCCAGATTTCCCGGCACGCTCGTCGTCTATATGGGCGTGCGTCGCCTGAGCGCGATCACGGAGCGGCTGATCGCCGCCGGGCGGCCGGAGTCAGAACCGGCTGCGCTGATCCAGCGCGGGACGCTCCCCGACCAGCGCTCGGTGATCGGGACGCTGGTCACGATCGCATCACTGGCCCGAGCGGAAAAGATCACGGCGCCGGCCATCGCCGTCTTCGGACCGGTCGCCGCCCTCAGCTCGCGTCTGAGCTGGTTCACGGCGCCGCCGCTGGCGGGCCGGGTGGTGGCGGTGACCCGGGCGCGGGCTCAGTCCAGCGGCCTGGCCTCACGCTTGCGGGCGCTGGGCGCCGAGGTCGTCGAGGCACCCTCGATTCGGATCGTGCCCCTCGACGGGCCCGCACCGGATTTCGCCCGCTACGACCTGCTGTGCCTGACCAGTCCCAACGGAGTGGGAATCCTGTTCGAGCGCCTCGCCCGAGCCGGTCGGGATGCACGCGCACTGGCCGGCCTTCGTGTCGCCGCCATCGGTCCCGGCACCGCACGCGTCCTGGAGGAGCACGGGATCACCCCTGACATCGTGCCCGAGCGCTTTGTCGCCGAAGGGCTGGTGCAGGCGCTCGAGGAGGTGCCCGTCGGGCGGGCGCTGATCGCCCGAGCAGCTGAGGCCCGCGACGTGTTGCCCGGCGCGCTGCGAGATCGCGGTGCGGAGGTTGACGTCCTCGCCCTCTACGAGACGGTGGCCGAGCCACTGTCCGATAGCGAACTCGACGCGGTGGGGCGCGCGGACTACGTGACCTTCACCTCTTCGTCGACCGTCCGGTTCTTTTTGGAAGCGGCCGCCAGCCGGCTCTCACCGCAGACACGGCTCGTCAGCATCGGGCCGATCACCAGCACGGCGCTGCGTGAGCGCGGCCATGAGCCGGACGTCGAGGCGGCCAGCCACGACATCGACGGACTCGTTCAGGCGCTGGTCGCCGACGCGCAGGGCGGAGCATAGAGTGGCCGCTCCGGTCATCACATTTCTCTCCGACTACGGACTCGAGGACGATTTCGTCGGCGTCTGCCATGCGGTGATCGCGTCGATCTGCCCGGAGGCCCAGGTGATCGACCTCGCCCATCGCCTCGGACGGCACGACGTCCGTGCCGGGGCGCTGATCCTGCAGCGGGCGCTCCCGTACTCGCCGGTCGGTGTGCATCTCGCGGTGGTCGACCCTGACGTCGGCGCGGCCCGGCGCGCGGTCGCGCTGCGCCTGGCCGACGGCCGTCAGCTCGTCGGGCCCGACAATGGGCTCCTCTCGCTCGCGAGCGAGGAGGCCGGCGGGGTGGTCGAGGCCGTGGACCTCGCGCGTTCGCGGTTTCGCCTGCAGCCCGTCTCGGCGACGTTTCATGGGCGAGACATCTTCGCTCCGGCGGCCGCGCATTTGGCGGCGGGCGTCCAGCTGCCCGAGCTGGGGGACCCGTGCGACCCGGGTGAGCTCGTGGCGCTCGCGTTGCCGCAGGCCCGCTTCGAGGACGGGGTGCTGCACGCCCATGCCCTCCAGGTCGACCGGTTTGGCAACGTACAGCTGGACGCGATGCACGAGCAGCTTGCGCAGACCGGTCTGAAGCTCGGACACGGCATCACGGTGGAGACCGCCGCGGGCGATACTCACCAGGCCGCGTATGTGCGTACCTTTGCCGATGTCGGCGCGGGTGATCTGCTGGTCTACGAGGACTCCTCCCGGCGCCTGGCCGTGGCCGTCAGCCGGGGCGACGCCGCGGCGCAACTCAGGATTGCGGTCGACGACGCACTCCGGCTCTCAGCGGCGTGAGCATGCTGGGCCCGCCGCCGGGCGGGAGCGCGCTGGGCTCCCCGCGGCTGCATCTGCGCCGCACCGCTTCCACCAACCAGCGGGCTCGGGAGCTGGCGGCCGCCGGGGCGCCTCACGGGACGCTGGTCACGGCTTCCGAGCAGACGGCCGGCCGAGGCCGACAGGGCCGTACGTGGGTGGCCCCGGCGGGGCGCGCTCTGCTGTTGTCGCTGGTCCTGCACCGTCCACAGCGCCTGCTCCCGTTGGCCGCCGGGGTGGCCGTCGCCGAGCTGGTGGGGCCGAACGCGATGGTCAAGTGGCCCAATGACGTGCTCGTCGACGGCCGCAAGGTCGCCGGGATCCTCGTTGAGGGTCGTCCGCAGGAGGGATGGGCGGTGCTCGGGATCGGCGTCAACGTCGCGCTGGCGCTCCAGGACTTCCCGCTCGAGCTGCAGTCGACAGCCGGCACGCTCGGGCTCGGGCCCGACGCGCTCGAGCCGACGTTGCGCCGGCTCCTGGGTCAGCTCGAGCTCTGGTTGCCGGCCGACGAGGCCGCGGTGCTCGAGGCGGTGCGCCGCAAGGACGCCCTGGCGGGGAAGCCGGTGAGCTGGGCCGGCGGGACGGGGCACGCCGGAGGCATCGACGGCGACGGCCGGCTGGTGGTGCTCACCGAGTCCGGCCGCGTCGCGCTCGACGCCGGCGAGATCCACCTGACCCCCGGCGACGGGAAGAGTTAGGCCGCGGCCTCGGTGTCGTGGGGCGGAGGGCGGCGTGGGCGGCGCGAGCGGCGGGGCTCGCCGGCCGCAGGCGCTCGACGTCCTTTTCCTCGTCGTCCTCGTCGTCGTCGGGAGCGTCGTCGCCCTCGGGCCCGTCGTCGTCATCAACCTCGGGTGCGTCACGGAGATCGTCCTCGTCATCGCGCTCGTCGCCCTGATCGATGTCGTCGAGCTCCTCCAGCTGCTCGTCGCCGACCTCGAGCGGAGCGTTAACGCCCGGCTTCCGAGCGCCGTTTCCGGCTCCGGCGTCGCCGCCTCCGCCGCTCTTGCGACGGCGTCGGTTCTTGCTCCGACGGCCCTTGGGGAAGTTGCGCAGCAGCTCACGGGCAAGCGCGGCCGGCTTGCGGGCCATGCGCGTGCGGGCGCCACGTAGCGCCTCCTCGGCCTCAGGAGTGTGGGCCAGCGCCGCGGCCAGCAGCGCGGCGGACAGCCGCCGGTCCTCCTTGCGGGCGGCATGAACCAGGCGCCGCGCGTTGCGAGCGTGGGCGGCGCCGCTGGAGTTGACCAGGAGGCCCAGCAGGCGCTTGGTCTCCGGCCAGCGCTGGACCGCGTACTCCTCGTGCACCTCACGTGTGTACTCGGCCATCCGCCAGATCCAGGCATTGGCCTGGTCCCGGCGACCGATTCGGCGCTCGGCCAGCGCCTGGAGCATGATCTTGACTCCCTCACGCCGCTCGTCCCGGGCCCAGCCGGCCATGATGTCGATGGCGGTGTCGAAAGCCTCGGCATCGCGGCTGGCCGCGATCTCCTGCAGCGCGCGCAGTCGAAGTTGGGACGTCCGGTTGCGCTGAACCGCGGTGAGCAGGAAGCGCCGCTTGAGCTCTCCGCCGCGGTCGAAGTGAAGCATCGCCTTGGCTCGCCTCCAGCCATTGGGTGCCACTCGGGCCCCGGCCAGCGCTGCCCATACGTGCTGCTCGCCGTAGTCCAGGTGCTCGACGGCGATCCGCCATAGCTCGCGCTCGAAAACCTCGGCGCGCCGCTCGGGATCCGGGGTGACGGGAAGCACTCGGCGCTCGACCCGCACGCGGCGCCCGCGTCCCCGTCGAACCGGGCCGACCACGATCGCGCCGCCACGGTAGACGTCACGATCCAGCAGCGAATGCAGCGTCACGACCGGATCGTCGTGCTTGGTCGCCGGGTGTACGAAGTCGACGACGATGCCGGCCTCCTTACCGGGGTGACGGCGGGTGACGCGACCGACACGCTGCTGATAGATCCGCTTGGAGGCCGTCGGTGCCAGATGCATGCAGATCGTGGCCCGTGGGCTGTTCCAGCCCTCGGCCAAGAGCTGCGCGTTGACGAGCACGTCGACCTTGCCCGACTCGTAGTCGGCCAGGATCCGGGCGAGCTCGCGCTTGGGCGTCTCGCCGGAGACCGCCATTGCCTTCATGCCGAGGTCACGGAAGGCCGCGGCGACGTTGTAGGCGTGGCGCACCCCGGCCGTGTAGACGACGCCCGGGACGTTGTTGAAACGGGTCTTGTAGAGGTCCGCGATGGCGACGTTGAACGGTGTCTGGTCGAGGATTTCGGCCAGCATTTCCTGGTCGAACTCGGTGTCCACCTCGCCGCGGCGCAGCGGGACCTTGGCGATCGTGCGCACGCCCGGACCCGGCGGGATCCGGATGCAGCGCAGCGGCGCGATCACGCCCCGGCGGGCGGCCTGCGCCAGGTCAAAGCGAGAGGTCTGGGTCGGGAACAGGTCGGTCACGTGCCGCGCGATGAGCGCGCCCGTGGCCGTCATCCCGACGAAGATCGGACCAGTCCATCTGCGGATCGCGGCCGAGGTCTTTTCGCCCAGCGCAGTATGGGCCTCGTCGCAGATCACGATCGTGTAGGCGTCGGAGATGCGGCCCGCGTTGCGGACGAACCACTGATAGGTCTCGACGGTGACCGGCCCGTGGGTCGAGTCCTGCCCGTCGAGCAGAGCCGGGCTGATGCGGTCCCGGTAGCCGCGGTCGCGGAGCTCACCATGGAACTGATCAACGAGGTTGCGCCGATGGGTGAGGATCAGGACGCCGCCGGTTCTGGAGGCCTCGACGAAGCCGAGTGCAGCCACCGTCTTGCCGGCGCCGGTGGCGTGCTCGAACCAGAAACGCCGATCCGCGTTGGGGTCCTCAGGCAGCTCGCCGAGCTGAACGTCCTCGTCAAGCTCGTCCGCATCCTGCCAGTCCTGCGGCTCCTCGTCGGAATCGCTGTCCTCCTCGGGGTCGGACTCGGTCTCCGGATCACGCTCGTCCTCATCGTCCCCATCGCCCGCGTCTTCCTGATCGGCGTCGATTTCGTCGTCGGCCGCGGCGGTTGGGTCCTCAGCCGGCGCGGTCGGCTCCGGTTCGGGTTCGAGCTCCGGCTCCGGCTCCGGCTCCGCGACCGCCACAGCCCCGTTGCCGGCGCCGTGGCCGTTGCGCTGGGCCTCGGCGAGCAGGGCGGTCAGGGTCCCCGAGAGAGCATCGACCTGATGCGCAGACAGGACCGTTCCGTCGACGAGGTGCGGCTCCTCCTCGGAGAGCAACCGCTCGAGCCCCAGCAGCAGGGAGAACTGACGTCGCCACGCCACCGAAGGCTCCTTTCCGGCGTCGTCGACCTCGGTCAGGGCAGCGTCGAGCGCCCGGCGCCTGGCGGAGCCGGGAGCGAGCGCGTCTTCGAGCGATTCGCCGTCGTAGACGAATCGTTCGCGTGTGAACAACTCAGCACGCGCGATCGCGGCAGGACTCGGGAAAGGGGTGGGATCACCCATAGGAATTCGAAAGTTGCGACTGGACAAGCGAGCCGCGGCAACACGTCGTGCGGCTCAGGCGGCCCCAGCATGAGCTGGGAACGGCGAGGATTTCCTCAGAAGCGGTCTCCCCCCTCGCCGATACCTAGACGAGAGGATAGCGACTATTTGCGCGGACGCGGTCACGACACCTCGTCGCGCCGCGGGCGGACAGAGTTTGGCGGTATGGCAAGCTTCGCGTCGTGGCCCTGCGCACCGCGTATCTGCCGTCGTTGCTCACCGCGCTCGCGCTCGCCGGCTGCGGGGGAGGGCAGGCCCGCAGCGCCGCACTGAACCACGGCCAGGTGAGTGCGGCGTTCAAGGGCTCACCGCCTGCGCTGGCCTCACTTCACGCCCAGGCCAACCGCCTGCTCGGTGGCGGAAACGCGGCGTTTCAGGCCCGCCTGCGCGGCCTCCGTGGCCTCCCCGTGGTGATCAACAAATGGGGCTCGTGGTGTGGCCCCTGCCAGTCCGAGTTCCCGTCCTTCCAGCGCGCGGCGGTCGCCTTCGGTCGCCGCGTGGCGTTCGTCGGGATCGACGGAAAAGACTCCAATCAGGCAGCGGCGGCATTTCTGCGCCGCTTTCCGGTGACGTACCCGAGCTATGTCGACCCGCAGGAGGACATTGCCCGTGCGATTCAGGCCGCGACCTACTTCCCGCAGACGGTGTTCTACGACCGCAGTGGACGCAACGTCTACGACCATGCGGGGCCATACCTGAGCGCGGGCGCGCTGGAGCGGGACATCCGGCACTACGTCCTGAAATGAGCGAGACCCTCACCTTCGAGGTCCGCCGGGTCCGGGACCGGGGGGAGATGACCCGGGCCCTCGCCCTGCGCCACGAGGTGTTCTGCGTCGAACAGGGCGTGCCCGAGCACGAGGAGCTCGACGGTCGCGACGAGGACGGAATCCATCTCGTGGCGATGGCGGGGGGTGATCTGCTCGGCACCTGCCGCGTGCTGATGGTTGGCACCACCGCCCAGTTCAGTCGTCTGGCCGTGCGTGGGGCCGAGCGGCGGCGTGGCATCGCGACCGCACTGCTGAGGGCGGCCGACGCGGAGACACTAAGAGCCGGTGGACACCGGCTGGTGCTCCACGCTCAGACGTACGCGCAACCGCTCTACGAGCACGCCGGCTACCGGGCCCGCGGACGCGTCTTCGTCGAGGCCGGGATCAAGCACATCGCCATGGAAAAGCGCCTTTCGCGGTGGGGCTGAAACGTTCCTGGCGCGATGCCCGAGCTGAGAATCGACCCGATCACGGGACAGCGGACGATCATCGCCGGCGCCAGGGCCGGACGTCCCGGTGGCGGCCTCAGCGCACCTCCGCTGCCGGAGCTTGACCCTGACAGCGATCCGTTCGCCGAGGGGCACGAGGACCGCACTCCGCCTGAGCTCTATGCGGTGCGACCGGGCGGTGGCCCGCCTGACACCCCGGGCTGGCTCGTGAGGGTCGTGCCCAACCTGTACCCCGCGCTGGAGCCCGCGGGTGGTGCGCCGCCCGAGAGGGCGATGCCGACGCCGTCCGGAATGCAGCCGGCCCAGGAGCCAGGCCCGGCCGCGGGGGTGAACGCCAGCCGAGATCTGTTCTGGTCCGCGCCGGCGGTCGGTGCCCACGAGGTGATCGTCAACTCGCCCAAGCCGGTGGTCTCGCTCGGCCAGCTTGAGCCCGAGGACGTGGCGGTAGCGATGAACGCATGGCGGGCGCGGATGCGCGCGCACCCCGGCGCGGCCTACGTGCACCTGATCGTCAACGAGCGTCGTGAGGCGGGGGCATCATTGCCGCACACCCACGCGCAGCTGTATGCGCTGGGCTTCGTCCCGGGGGCGGTGGCCCGTGAGCGCGAGCGGTTCGGGGCCTACGCGACGAGGACGATGGGTGGCAACCTGCTGGGCGACCTCGTCCAGGAAGAGGTGCGAAAGCGGGAGCGGATCGTTGCCATCGACGACGACGTCGTGCTGATGGCTCCCTACGGCGCGCAGGTTCCGTATCAGCTGCTGATGGCGCCGCGGCGACCACGAGCGCGCTTCGAGGACGATGGACCCACCGGCGCGGCGATGCTGCACGACGCGCTGAATCGTCTCGCCCGGCGTCTCGGCGCGCACCCGCCTCTGAACCTGTGGGTGCGCACGGCCCCCGCCGGCGCCGAGCAGTTCTCCTGGCGGATCGACATCCTGCCCCGACTCACGCATGTCGCCGGGCTCGAGCTCGGAGCCGGGATCCACCTGAATATCGTTGCGCCGGAACAGGCGGCGGCCGAGCTGCGGGAGCTCTGAGCCGTATGCGAGCGCTGGTGCAACGGGTCACGCGCGCCTCGGTCGTGGTCGACGGCAGCGTGGTCTCAGCGATCGGTCCTGGCCTCCTGGTCCTGCTCGGCGTGGCCGCAGGGGACACCGCGGCGGATGCCGATTGGTTGGCCGCCAAGGTCCGCTCGTTGCGGGTGTTCCCCGATGCCGGCGGGCGGATGAACGAGCCGCTGGGCGAACGCGAGGTGCTGTGTGTGAGCCAGTTCACGCTCTACGGCGACGTCCGCCGGGGCAACCGTCCGAGCTACACGGCCGCCGCCGCCCCAGAGCTGGCTGGGCCGCTTTACGAGCGCTTCTGCTCGTTGACCCGGGCGCACCGAGGAGTGTTCGGCGCTCACATGGCGGTCGAGTTGGTGGGCGACGGTCCGGTGACACTGCTGGTGGAGAGCGCGGGCCGGTAGGCCCAGCCGTCCCCCACCCCCGATAATCCCGGTCATCATGTCTCGCCACCGCTACCTGTTCGGGCAGCTCGTGCGCCGCGAGCTGCGGCGCAAGTACAAGGGCTCGACGCTCGGTCTGCTGTGGTACTTGATCAATCCGCTTGTGCTGCTCGGCGCCTACACGTTGATGTTCGGGCACGTGGTCAAGGTCCAGCAGATTCCGGACTTCCCGATCTTCCTGATGATCGGCCTGGTGGTGTGGACCTTCTTCCAGCAGTCGCTGCTGGCGGCCGGTGAATCGCTCATCGATCAGGGCTCGCTGGTGCGCAAGGCAAGGTTTCCGCGGGAGGCGATTCCCGGGGCATCGGTGACCGTGCAGGCGGTGACCATGTGCGTGCTGCTGGTGATCCTGGTCCCGCTTGCCGTCGTCCTGCGATCTAGCTTCAGCGCCGCGCTGCTGCTGGTTCCGGTGGTGGTGGCGCTGCTGTTCGGCTTCGTCCTCGGCTGTGCGCTGATCGTCGCCGTCCTGCAGGCGTTCTTCCGGGACGTCGTGCCGATTCTCAGCGCTCTGCTCTTGCCCTGGTTCTTCATCACGCCGATCTTCTATGACCCGGGCACGATCGGATTCGTCCAGAATCATCCCTTCATCGGCACCGCGCTGGAGTGGCTGAATCCGGTCGCGCCGTTCATCGAGTCGCTGCGGATGATCCTTTTCTACGGCCACGCCCCGGAGGCCGGCCGCCTGCTCTACGTCGCGGCGGCGGCAGCGCTGACCCTCGGTCTGGGCAGCGCCGTGTTCCGCCGGCTGGAAGGCGAACTGGCGGTGGTCGTGTGAGTTTGCGTCCGGGCGAGATCGTGCTCGATCAGGCCACTCGTTCCTTCAGTGTCCGCGCTGACCAGGCGGGGACGCTCAAGGGACGGATCCTCGGCCGGCGCGGACAGGGGCCGCCGCCGGTCCCCGCGCTCCAGGGCGTGTCGATGCACATCGAGCCCGGGGAGACGGTCGGGATGGTGGGACGCAACGGCGCCGGGAAGACCTCGACGCTGCGCGTCCTGGCGGGCATCGTGCCGCTACACGCCGGCCGGGCGGCATGCGGAGGCCGGGTCGTGTCGCTGCTCGAGCTCGCCGCCGGTTTCAGCCGCGACTTCTCCGGGCGTGAGAACATCTATCTCCAGGGCGCGCTGCACGGCTTTGGGAAGGCCGAGCTACAGGAGCGGATCGATCGGATCATCGCTTTTTCGGAGCTGGGTGAGTTCGTCGACATCCCGGTCAAGACCTATTCCTCCGGCATGTTCGTCCGCCTCGGGTTCTCGATCGCCGCTCACCTGGACGCGGACGTGCTGCTGATCGACGAGGTTCTGGCCGTCGGCGACGAGGCATTCCAGCGCAAGTGCCTGCGCAGGATCTCCGAGCAGATCGCCGCCGGCGCCACGCTCGTCCTCGTCTCCCACGACCCCGGCGCGGTCGAGCGGGTGTGCGAGCGCGTCGTCGTCCTCGACGCGGGTCGGATCGTCTTCGACGGGCCGACGGCCGAGGGCCTGCTCCACTACCACCGGCTGATGGGCACCGAGCACGGCGCGGGGATGTCCTACCGACCGACGAGCAACCGCGTACTCGACGTGGCCGAAGTCGAGCTCCGGGATCAGCAGGGCCGCCAGAGCACCGTGTTCCACAGCGGCAGCGCGGCTCGGCTCGCGGTGACCGTTCGCGCCAAGGCGCCCGTCCGCCACCCGGTCCTGACGCTCGAGCTGCGCACGGGAGCCGGAGAGCGGATCTTCCGAGCCTCGCGCGCGCTCGACTTCGGAGCCGACGACACGATTCAGCTCGTGTTCGAGATCGAGGACCTGCCGCTGCTCGGCGGCGACTACGACGTCGCGCTGGGGGCCGGTGAGGAGGGCGAGGATCCGGAGCTCGATCGGGCCGTGCGCTTCTCGGTGACGCGTGAGCCGGGAGCCGAGGGGATCGTGGACCTCCGCGGCGCCTGGCGCACGATCACTCGGGCGGGCGGAGTCTCGTGACGGAGTCGAGGGAGGTTTCGTGACCCGGCCCGAGGAAGCGCTCACGCGGGCCCGGCAGGAGCTCGCAGCGATGCGGGCGGCCGGTTCCTATCGAGAGGCGGTCACGCGGCACCCGATCGAGGCCACCGCCGCGGTCACCACCGCGAAGCTGTTCGAATGGGCGCTGATCGAGCCCGATGTCCGCGACGTCCGCTCGACGCGCCGCACCGGCGCCCCCATCACCGCGCTCAAGCGCCTGCTGCTACGGCTCCTGGGCCAGTATCACGGCGCCCTGATCGCCGAGCAGACGCGCTTCAACGTGAACCTGCTGGTGGCGCTGAGCCGCCTGGAGGACCGCATCGCCGAGCTCGAGCGCCGCCTCGGAGACTCTGAACACCCACGATGAGGGTGCATCAGCTGCTGTCGGGGGCCGGTCCCTTCGACGCCATCACCACGGAGTCACGCGTGTTTCGCTCGTACTTTCGCGAATGGGGGTGGAGCGGATCCGACTACGCCGCCCGGATCGCTCCCGAGGTGCGCGGGGACTTCTCGTCGCTGGACAAGCTGGCGCCGGCGCCGGCGGACATCGTGCTCCTGCATCACTCCGCCGGCGCCCCGCGCCTCGAGGAGCTGCTGGCCCTGCCCAACCGCAAGCTCCTGCTCTACCACAACATCACGCCGGCCTCGTGGCTATGGGATCACGCCCCGCTCGTGGCCGTACTGTGCGCGATCGGCCGCGAGCAGCTCCCCGAGCTCGTCAGAGCGGTCGACGTTGCGGCCGCCGATTCTGAATTCAACGCGGCCGAGCTGCGTGCCCTGGGAGCCGAGCGCACCGAGGTCATTCCGCTGCTGCTGGACCGAGATCGCTTCGGTGTATCGCCTCCGCGCCCGCCAGAGCGGGCGCGGACGGGAACGGTGTTGTTCGTCGGTCGCCTGTCTCCCCACAAACGCCAGGATGAGCTGATCAGGGCGTTTGCGCTCTACCGCCGCCACCGCGCGCCGGAGGCGCGGCTGACGCTGGTCGGCGACCCGATCACCCCCGGGTACGCCGCGCTCCTGCGCAAGCTCGCGGATACGCTCGCCCCGGGGGCGGTGTCAATCGAGAGCGGGCTTTCGGCGGCCGCGTTGGCCGAGCGCTACCGCGCCGCCGATGTGTTCCTCTGCCTGTCTGAGCATGAGGGGTTCTGCATTCCGGTGCTGGAGGCATTCCAATTCGGAGTGCCGGTCGTGGCTCGCCCCAGCGGTGCGATCCCGGAGGTGGCCGGGGATGCCGCCCTGCTCGTGGAAGACGCCGACCTGGCGGTCGTGGCCGAGCTCGTGCACCTCGCGGTCAGCGACGTCGGGCTCCGAGGCGAGCTTTGTCGGCGTGGGGAGGAGCGCCTGAAGGTCTTCGCTGCAGAGCTGGTGGCTGCTCGGCTGCGGGCTGCGGTTGAGGCAACCGCTGCCGTGCTCTCCTAGTGTCCTCCCAACGGGCGCTCAGCCGATGGTCACGCTCGAGATGTTGTCGATCAGCGCACGCGAGGAGGTGTCGAGACCCGGCGCGCGGGGGTCCATGCGCCAGAGTGTGAACTGGGCATTGTGCAGCAGCGGCGGTCCGATCGTATGGGCCGGCGGCGGCACGTCGTACTCGGCGATCACGTAGTCCGCCTTGCGCCCCACGGGCGGGTGGGGGAAGAAGTCGCCGAGCGGGTCAACTGCCGAAAGCGGGTGATCCTTGAACATGGTCGTCACCCACAACTGATAGCCGGCGGGCGGGACGTCGATGAGCACGCTGGTGCCACGCGGGATCGCCCGGTCCCAGCTCCGCAGGCCGAGGATCGAGAGATTGGCCTGCTCGAAGGTCCCGTTGATCTCATGGGCCGCGCTCACGGGTAGGAGCACGAGCGCAGCCACGAGGCCGCCCAGCCCCAGCAGCCACACCTGCCTCGTACGGTCGAGCGCCAGCGCCCCCAGCTCCAGCAGCGCGAGCATGACGACGTAGGACCCCAGGAACGCGAGGTCCTTGAAGAAGAACAGCTCGCCGCCGTGACGGATGCGGAAGTAGACGGCGATCGCGCCAGGGAAGATGACCATCGCGGCCAGCGCTCGGCGCGCCGGAGCGGGGACGCGCCTCAGGCCGCGCCAGGCCAGCACCCAAAGCGCCAGCAGGACGATCCCGGCCGAAGCCGCCTCGGGCATCCCGAAGAACCTGGGCCAGGGAAGAAAGGGCAGGGCCTGGCCGTGCCACCCGGACAGGTTGCTGCCCGGCAGGATCACGGCAGCTGCCTCCGAGGTCTTCTCAAGGAAGCCGCGACCGAGCACCACCACCACCGGCACCGCGATCGCCGCCGCCGGTATCCACATCCAAGCGCGGCGCTTCATGCGCGGCAGGCCCAGCGCGGAGATCCACTCCGGCGAGCGACCCTCGGCCCGCCGCCGGCGATAGGTCAGCCAGGCGTAGACGATCAGGAACGCAGCCGGGAACGGAACCATCAAGGGGTAGGCGAGTAGACCTAGGATTAGGAACAGCCCCAGCAGTGCCGCGGCCGAGCGGCTGGGTGCGCTCAGGAAGCGCCATCCGGCCAGCAGGATGAACGGCAGCGTGAACTGGCCCCACAGCTCGTTGTAGTACGGATGGATCGTGACGTAGACGGTGATCCGGTCGAGGGGGATGAGGAACAACATCAGCAGCGCCACCCACGGTGGAGCCCGCAGCACGTAGCGCGCAAACAGGAAAAATCCGAGCGCGGTGAGGGCGAGCATCAAGGCCGAGACAACGGCCATGGCCTGGACCGGGTCCTGGTCTGCCAGCTTGGAGATCCCCGCCAGGGCAAAGTAGATCGGGTACTTAGAGCGCCATTGCAGCGGGATGTGATTGATCGGCTGATCCAGACGCGTGGCCGTCGGCGGGGCATGCTCCAACAGCGTGGCGCTCGAGACCACGAGGATCGCGTCGCCGTTCTGGCCAGGGACCGTTTCGTAGCCGGCCCGGAAGATCGGGATCAGCGAGATCAGGCCGACCATGCCGGCCAGCAGCAGCGGCAGCACCAGGCGGAGGACGGCCGAGCGCTCTGCAGGATCGGTGGTGCTCGCGGAGGGGGCGCCTGACTCCTCAGAGGCTTGGCTACGGCGGCGCACCAGGACCCAGAAGTTGGCTAGTGCCGCAAGGACCAGGATGCCCACGAGCGAGAAGGCCAAGGGCACGTGCAGCAATCCGAGGACCGTGAGTGACAGCGACGACGCCGTCGCGCCGATCGGTAGGACGAGCAGGGAACGATGCGGGCTCAGCTCGCCGTGCACCAGCAGTTGGGCCGGAGCAAAGCCGCACACCGTGAACAGCGCGAGGCCCGCGGCCGCTGTCCGCAGAACTCCTGGAACGGCGCGAACGCCGATCACCCCGGCCCAGAGCGCCAGCGCCAGGCCGATGGCGCTGGCGAGCAGCAGCGCGCCGAGCGCCCACAGCCGTGGGTCCACATCTGCCCAGGGCGGTGGTCGGCCGGCCGGACGCTCCGTGGCTCGGTGAAGCGCGGGTGGCTCGGTGAGCGCGGAGCTCACAGTCGATCTGCCGCCGGCGGGACCCCCACCGGGGGGTCCAGCACCCGCTCGCGTCGTGCCTCGCTCGCCACCCGCCCGAGGAAGATCGGGTTGCCGATCAGGTAGCGCCGCCACATTCTGGTCGGCTCGATCGCGAGGCGGAAGATCCATTCGAATCCGTTGTCGGCCAGCCACCGCGGGGCTCGGGGGATGTGGCCGGAGACGTAGTCGAACAGCGCGCCAACCGTCCATACCACCGCGCCATCGAGTCGGTCAGCGTAACGGTCGACCCACAGCTCCTGCTTGGGAGTGCCCATCCCGACGAGCACGATGCTCGGGCCGTGGGCTTTGATGTCCTCGATCACCCGTTCGTTGTGGGGCGAGTCGAGATCGAAATAGCCGTGGTGCGCGCCAACGACGTCCAAGCGTGGGTACCAGCGCCGCAGGCGTGCGGCCGCCTCGGTGGCGATCGGGGGCTCTGATCCGAGCAGATAGAGCGGCTGGCCCGAGAGCTCACACAGTGCCGCCAGCCCCCAGATCCAGTCCGCGCCCGTCATCCGGTGGGGAACCGGTAGGCCGAGCACCCGGGCCGCCAAGCGGACGCCGTATCCGTCGCAATAAACGAGATCGGCGCGGCGCAGTGCCTTTCCGAGCCCGGGCGTGACCCGAGACTGGTTGACCACGTGGGCGTTGACGTACATCACCCGCCTTGTCCTGCGCTCGGATGCCCACGTCGAGATCGTCCGCAGCAGCTCCGCTGGCTGCGCCAGATCGATCGGGATCTCGAAGATCGAGGAGGAGGGCCTTGGAGCCTCAGAGAGCGGCCCGTACCCGCTTCCGCCCGCATCACGAAGGGCATGCGCGCTCACGGGGGCTGATGGTACGCGCTCAGCGCTCCAATGGCGCGGATCGGGGCGCGGGCGCACCGCCAGTCGCACACCTTCCCGTTCCTCACGCGACAATGCCGCCGCATGTCCAAGCTGATCACCATCGACGCCCGGGACGCCGTTGGCCCGCAGCTACGTGGCTGGGGACGCTACGCCGGATGTCTGCTCACCGCGCTTGAAAGCGTCGCCCGGCCTGGGCTTGAGCTCGATGTCCTCACCGCGCCGGGGCGGGGTCCCGAAGCGCTGTTTGAGCAGATCAGCCTGCCGCTGCACCTGCGCCGGCGCCGCTCGGCGCTGGTCCACGCGACCAATTGCTTTCTGCCGCTGCTCAGATCGTGCCCGGGAGTGGTGACCATCCAGGATCTGGCGTTTGAGGCGTGGCCGTCTGACTTCGTCACGCGGACTCGCTGGAAGTACCGAGGTTTTACGCAGGCCGCCGCGCGCTCAGCGCAGCTGATCATTTCCCCCTCCGAGTTCACCCGTGACGATCTGACAGCGCGGTACGGAGTCGCCCCGGCCAAGGTGCGGGTGATCCCGCTGGCGCCCGCCCTGGCGCTGACCGACAACCCCCCGCCGCCGGGACGCTACATCGTGGCCGTGGGGGATCTGCGCCAGAAGAAGAACCTGAGCGCGCTGGTAAGCGCCTTCGCCAGCCTGCATCGCCGAGGGCGGATTTCTCACCGGCTGGTGCTGGCGGGGGTGGACAGCGGCGAAGGCCCGTCGTTGCGCGCACTTGCCGGAGCGGCGCCACTGGAGCTGACTGGTTACGTGAGCGACGCCGAGCTTGACGCGTTGATCCGCGGTGCCGATGTTCTCGTGCATCCGAGCCTCTACGAGGGCTTTGGGCTCGTGGTGCTCGAGGCGATGGCTCGCGGAGTGCCGGTCATCGCCGCGCGGGCCACCGCACTGCCGCAGACAGGGGGGAACGCGGCCTTGTATTTCGATCCAGCGGAGGCCGGGGGTGCCGCCGCGCTGGAGGCCGTCCTTGAACCGTTGCTCGCCGACGCAGACGAACGCGCGTCCCGCTCGCGCGCCGGCCTCGAATGGGCGGCCGGCTTCTCCTGGGAGCGGACGGCGAGGGCGACGATCGAGGTCTACCGGGAGCTGGCCTAGGGAAATGGCATCGCCACGAATGACCACGACGATCCTGCTGCTGAGCGTCGACGAGGCGCCGATGCTCGAGCACTCGCTGCCGGCCGCGCTGGCGCAGGGACCGGACACCGACGTCGTCGTCGTCGACAACGCCTCCAGCGATTTCACCGCAGAGCTGGCGCGCCGTCACGGGGCGCGGCACCTGCGCCTGCCGTACCGCCACACCTACGCCGCGGCGATCAACGCAGCGCTCGCGCAGACCGGCGGGGACGCAGTGCTGCTGCTCAACGCGGACTGCTTCCTCGATCCCGGATTCGTGACGGCGGCGCGGCCCCGACTGGCCGAGGAGGGCGTCGGCTCGGTCGCGCCGAAACTCCTGCGCGTCAGCGGCCCGGGGGCCGCCATGGGCCTGGAGCAGATCGACGCCGCCGGCCTGTTCGTCGACCGCCGCCGCAAGAACGGCCTCGTGGGCCATGGCGAGCCGGCCGCCGCCTTCGGGCTGCCAGGGGAGGCGTTCGGGGCCGACGGGGCCGCCGCCCTGTACCGCCGGCAGACGCTCGAGGACTGTGCGCTGGATGGCGGGGAGGTCCTCGACGAGGACATGGAGCTGTGGGCCTCCGACGCGGACCTGGCCTGGCGGGCTCAGCTGCTGGGGTGGCGCTGTGCCTACGAGCCGACCGCTCAGGCTCGCCACATCCGGACCTACAGTCCCTCGACCCGCGCTCAGATGAGCGAACAGGCGAGGCGGCTGCAGTTTCGCAACCGTCTGCTGATGGTGCTCAAGAACGAAACCCGAGCCGGGTTGGCCCGTCACGGCCCGGCGATCCTCGGCTATGAAGTGCTGGCCCTGGGTCACGCGCTGCTGCGCGAGCGACACCTGCTGCACGGCTACCGGGAGGCTTGGAAATTGCTCCCCGGCGCTCGGCGGCGCCGTCGCTTGATCCAGCGACGGCGCCGGACGACGCTGCCGCCGTTCGGGATCACCCCACCGGCGTCATAGCCCCGGCTTGTCCGGCGCCTTCCGTTCGCCCCGCTCGCCCCGGTCGCCCCGTTCGCCCCGCTCGGTTCGATCGGGTAACGACCGGCGCCGGCCGCCGCGCCAGCGGGCAGGGGCGGCCGAGGCCGCCTCATACACGTCCCAGGTGGCATTCGCGGCTTCGCTCCAGCTCCACTCGGGTGGCGCCGGCGCAGGCCGCTGCGCTGTCTCCGCGGCCAGGACCAACCCATCGAGGTCGTCGACCGCGGTGAGCGCGGCGCGCCCGTCTAGAACCTCCCGGACGGCGGGGATGTCACACGCCGCGACCGGTGTGCCGCAGGCCAGTGCCTCCACCGGTGGCAGCCCAAACCCCTCCTCGTCGCTGGGGAAGACAAGCGCGTGGGCACCGGTGTAGATCGCGGCGAGCTCGTCGTCGTTGACCTCGCCGGTCAGCGTGACATCGGGCAGCTCGGTCGCCCATTGACCCGTCTCGCCGACCAGCACCAGGGGCATCGTCCGGGCCGCGCGGGCGAGTGCGGCCACGCGCTTTCGTGGATCGGGCGTGCGCAGCCCACCGACCCAGACCAGGTAGCGGTCGGGAAGGCTGAAGTGAGACCGAACCGCCTTCACCTCCTCCCTGGAGCGCGGGAACAATGAGCTGGCGGCTGCTTCGGGGATGACCACGATCCGACCCGACGGCAGGCCGAGCAATTTCATCGCGTCGTCGGCGACGACGTTCGTGGGCACGATCACCCGGACCGCCCGCTGCACGGCCAGATACCGGAGTTTGAAGCGCATCCCGGAGCGCAGGTACTCACCGTGGCGTTTGAGCGGGATCAGGTCGTGCAGCGTCACCACCATCGGGACGGGCGAGCGCAACATCGCTCCATCGATCCACGGCGAGTGAAATACGTCACAGCGTCGAGGTCGGTTCGACTCGATGATCTCCCCGCGCTCGACTTCAATCAGGCCCTCGAGCAGACAGCGCGCGTAACGGCCAATGCCGCGGCTGTCTCTCGCCGGTCGGCTATCGAAGGCGATCAGCATCCGAGGATCAGACCCTCGACGCGCTCGACATAGTCCTCCACGGCAAAGCGCCGAGCATCCTCGCGAGCCGCCGCACCCATCCGATCACGGTCTCGCAGCACGTCGATCACCGCGCGCACGAGTTCTTGGCGGTCGCCCGGATTGACCAGGCGGCCTGTCACGCCGTCTCGGACGACCTCCGGCAGTCCGTCCACCCGGGTGGCGACGACCGGCGTCCCCACCGCCATTGCTTCGGCCAGTACCGTGCCGAATGGCTCCTCACGTGAGGGCAGAACGAGTACGTCAAGGTGGCGCATGAGACCGGGTGCCGCGGTGCTCCAAGGGTAGTGCTCGACGTCGCTTGATCCGATCACAGCCTGGGTGTACGCCGGGTCGCTTGCGAACGGATCATCACCCACCACGACCACCCGCGCACCCGGGAGCTCACGCCGGATCAGCGGCGCGGCGTGCACCAGGTCCAGCGGGCCCTTACGGGATTCGATGCGTCCGACGAAGCCGATCACCGGGCCGTCGCCAACCGGCCACGGCGGTTGCGCCGCGGGCGGGTCAAGCTCGACAGGCCCGTAGACGACGTGTGGATGGCACCCGTGCAGGCGCTCGGCGACGGCCTGAGAGTCGGCCAGCACCAGATCCGCCCGGCGCCAGAAGCGAGGTACGCGTCGGACCATGTCGTGAACGTGAAGCACCGAACGGGCCGCGCCGGCCGCCAGCGCGGGCAGCAGCCGCCCGCACACCGTGCCGTTGAGATAGATCACGTCGAACCGACGTGACAGCCGGCGCACCGACGGCCACGAGCCCAGAGCCTGAGCTCCGGCTCCGCGAGCCAACCCGCCTACGGGCAAGGCCCGCCATTCGTAGCCGGACGCCAACGCCTGCTCACGCAAGGCGCCTTGTCCCGGAGTGCTCAAAGTGAGCTCCCATCCGCGCGGCTGCAGACCCGCGAGCAGGCGCAGCAGATGTATCTCCGCGCCGCCCGGCTGATCGACGGCGGCGACTGCAAGCAGGCGGCGGCTCATGATGGTTGCGGGCCGGCGCAGACCGATGCGTCGGGTCGTGGAGACTCTAGTCTCGATTTGCCGCCCGTGTCGGGCGGGCACACGAGCGAACACGGCCGTGCGGGCGCAAACGGCGGTTCGGGGCGCGCTACGGTCGTCGCGATGAAGGGCTACTACGAGGACTTGTGGGAGCGCCTGCCGGACGACGCGGTCGCGCCTGACCTCGAGCTCCGTGAGCGCTTCCTGCTGAGGGAGGTTCACCGTGGTGACCGCGCCCTGGACCTGGGCAGCGGCGACGGTCACTTCACGCACGCCCTCAGTCGTGCCGGGGCGGACGTCGTTGGGCTCGACGTCGCGCAGGCCGCACTGCGAAGAGCGCGTTCGCGCTATCCCGAGCTTGATTTCGTGCTCGGCGAGATCGACGGGCCGCTGCCGTTGGCCGACAACGCGTTCGACCTGGTCTGGGCGGGCGAGGTGATCGAGCACGTTGGTGACACGGCTCGCTGGCTCTCGGAGGTGCGGCGCGTGCTCGCGCCGAGGGGGAGGTTGCTGCTGAGCACGCCCTCCCACGGCCGGTTGCGCCTGGCCGCGTTCGGCATCGAGCGCTTCTCGGAGCCGCTGGGCGACCATCTCCACCTCTATACCCGCCGGTCGCTCCGGGCGCTGCTTGACGAGTTCGGATTTGCGCCGGTCGAGATCCGCGCGGTCGGTGGCCCGCCACTGCTGCACCGGACGCTACTGGCCCGCGCCGTACGCTGAGGCTCATGCGCGTATTGATCGACACCACCTACGCGCGCCGGGCGCCGTTCTCGGGCACCGGGATCTACATCCATCGCCTCTGCGAGGAACTCGCGCGGGTCGAGGGGGTCGAGCTGGTTCAGGTCGCCAACGAGCGCCGGCGCCCGCCGGCAGGTGGGGGTCTGGGCAGCATCCGGAACCTGCTGGGAGACCTCCGCTGGACGGTTCTGGAGCTGCCGCGGCTGGCGCGCCGGCACGGTGCCGAGCTGATCCACCATCCCCTGCCCGCTCGCAGTCCCGGCGCCCGGATCCCGCAGGTGGTCACCGTGGTCGACCTGGCCTTCGAGCGGCTGCCGCAACATTTTGCGCGGCGGTTCCGGCTCTACGCCCATCTCGCTCACCGGGGGGCCGCACTGGGAGCGCGAGTCGTCATCTGCATCAGCGAGACAACCGCGGCCGATGCCCGAGAGCTCTGGCACGTGCCGGCTGAGCGGATCGTGGTCGCGCCTCTGGGACCCGGACAGGCGCTGGCGCCGAGCGTGTCCGCGCGCCCTCAACCGGCGCACTTCCTCTACGTCGGCGACGAGGAACCGCGCAAGAACCTCGGAGTGCTGCTGGACGCCTATCGCTTGTATCGCGGTGCGACGCCAGATCCCCTCGAGCTGATCCTGGCTGGTTCCGCCGCCACGCACGGGCCGGGTATCAGGACGGTTGCGCGGCCCAGTGCGCCCGCGCTGAGGGATCTGTATCGGCACGCGGCGGCGCTGGTTCATCCCTCCGAGTACGAGGGGTTCGGTCTCACTCCGGTGGAGGCGATGGCTCTGGGCACGCCAGTCCTCGCCGCCCGGTCTCCGGGAATCGTCGAGATCTGTGCGGAGGCGGTTCGTTACGCGGACCCATCCGAGCCTCGATCGTTTGCGCAGGGGATGGCCGAGCTGGCCGCCGATCCGGGTCTGCGGGAACAACTCTCCGAGCGCGGGCGCCGGCGGGCGGCGCAATTCTCGTGGGCCGCCTGTGCACGGGCGCACGCGGATGCCTACTCTCTAGCTCTGGCCGCATGAAGATCGCGATCCTCGGCACGCGCGGGATTCCCGCCTCCTACAGCGGGTTCGAGACGGCGGTGGAGCAGCTGACCTCCCGCCTTACCGAACGAGGACACGAGGTGGTTGTCTATTGCCGGCCGCATGTGGTGGACCCCACGCTCGAGACCTACGCGGGGGCGCAGCTCGTGCATCTGCGGACGGTCCAGAACAAGTATCTGGACACGTTTGTGCACACCGCGCTGTCGGCGGCGCACGTCGCGCGTGTGACCAAACCTGATGTGGCGCTGTTCTTCATTGCCGGGAACTCGCCCCTGTGCCTGATCACCCGCTGGGCTGGGATCCCCGCCGTCATCAACATCGACGGGCTCGACTCCGATCGTCGCAAGTGGCCCGCGTTCGCCAAGGCCTATCTTCGCTTTGCCGAGAGCACCGCGCCCCGTTGGGCCGATCAGGCGATCACCGACAGCCACGCCGTGGCCGAGATCTTTGAGCGGCGCTACGGCCAGCGGATCGGGGTCGTCCCCTATGGCGTTCGGGACCCCGGACACGATGGGACGCAGACGCTGGAGCGGCTGGGCCTGCAAGCGCGCAAGTACATCCTGTTCGTCGGGCGGCTGGAGCCCGAGAACAACCCGCACCTGCTGGTGGAGGCGTTTTCCCGGATCCCGGCCGACGAGGCGCGGGGCATGAAGTTGGCCGTGGTCGGAGGCGCGCCGTACGCCGATGAATACATCCGCCAGGTGTGGCGCTCGGCCGACCCGCGCGTGGTGTTCCCCGGATACGTGTTCGGCCGCGATTACTGGGAGCTGCAGCGCCATGCCTACTTGTTCTGTGCGCCCACGGAGGTCGGCGGGACCCACCCGGTGATCCTCGAGGCGATGGCCGCCGGTAACTGCGTGCTGGTCAACGATCACCGACCCAACGCCGAGACGGTCGGCGATGCCGGGATCTACTTCTCCGGCCAGGTCGGAGTGGACGACCTTGCTCGGCAGCTGGCCCGGCTGCTGCGCGAGCCGGAGCTGGTCGCCGACTACCGCGAGCGGGCGTTGCGGCGGGCCCGCCAATATTCGTGGGAGGCGGTGACCGACCAGTACGAGGAGCTGATGAAGGCGGTCTGCGCGGCTCAGGGCCCCGGGCCGCTCCCGCCCTCGCTGGTCGATCGTGAACCCGCGGTCATGGCCTGACGGCCACCGCCGACTCAGCGCACGCTGATCGACACGCTGCGGCTGACCAGCAGTGCGCTGTGGGCGGGGCGCCACGCGATCCTGATCTCGCCGCTACCGGGCGGGCGCAGGTGCGCGTTCACGTATCCGGTGCGGTTGGTGAGCACATGTGCGAATGAGCTGTAGTGCCCGGTGGCGCCGCGCCACTGGATGGAGGCCAGCTGGACCCCGATGTGCGTGGCGGGGCGGAGCTGGCCCCAGATCTGCATCCTCGCCCCTCGGCGAACCGAGGTGCTGGGGATCCAGATCGGCATCTGGTAGGTGTTGTAGGCGGGTTTGGGTCGCCCGCCGGCAAATAGTAGGCCGGTCTGGAACGTGTCCCAGTAGCTGAAGTCGCCCGGCGGATAGCGCAGGTCGGGCCCGGAGTCGTAGAGCAGGAACTGCGCCACCGAGCGCACGCGCCGATCCCTCCAGGCGATGTAGTCGGCCGCGTTCAGATAGCTGGCCTGCTGGCGCAGGCTGATCGTGACGTACGGATCGGGGGGATCGGTTTGGTAGCCGTATTCGGTCAGGTAGATCGGCATCTGCCGCCGGACGCCATAGGTGTTGAAGGCATGATCCAGGCCGCGCTCGAGTCGGCCCAGATTGGCCAGGGGGGCAAAGTTGCTGTCACTTGCGCCCACCCAGGGAGGGTGTAGAAAGTAATACGGGTGGTGCGCGAACCCGGTGCTCAGGAACAGCTCGGGGTTCGCGGCGACAAAAGCCGCCCGCGACCCGCCCCTCGGACAGCCCAGGGCAGCAGCGGCGGAACCTCGCAGAGGCCGGTAGGCGCTGTCGACGCAGTAAAGGGCGCGCATGAACGGCATCGGCGTCATCGCTGTGTAGAAGCCGGGCGTGGAGTAGCCCTCCGGGGCCAACTCGCCGATCAGGATCGTGTCGCCCGCGGTGACGTGCCCGCTGAAATAGAGCGCGGCGTAGGCCACCGCCGCGTAGGCCCGGTAGAGCCGCGGCGAGTTTCGGACCGGCTTGCCGCCCACGGTCCGCCACTGCGGAGCCAGCCACCCCGGCTGGTTGGGCTCGTTCCAGATCGACCATACGCGCACGCGGGGGATCGCGCCGTAGCCACCGCCGTAGCGAAGGCCCGCGGCGTACACGAATTGGTAGAACTCCGACACGCTGGGCGCCCAGTGATCCGCCGCTCTGGCGGTGGGCGAGTCATGGCGCATGGCCCACAGCGGACCTGGCGGCGTGACGTTGAACTCGATGCCGATGTGGTGGCGGGCGGCGAGTTCGACGACGTGGTCATAGGGCGCCCAAGCCCCGGCCGGATACGCGGCGGGGTCGAGCGCGTGGAAATGCGCGGGGCGCCGCCGGGACGCCGGCGACGGCGCCACGGTGGACCATTTCAGGGTCACCCGGACCTGCTGAACGCCGAGTGACTGGAGCCTGGACAGCGTCCGGTTGACCGCGGCGGGAGGGTGGAAGACGAGGTAGGCGTCGTCCTGGAACACCGACAGCTGAGTGCTGCTGGCGGCGGCAAGCCCGGGAGCCGTTGCGGCGAGGACCCCGGCAGCCACCGCGCCGGCCACCGCCCGCCGAGCGATCCGCCGGGCCCTCATGGCTTGTGGATCGGCTGACGGGCCAGCTCGGCCTGGGCCTGCTGGATCGCCTGGATGGTCTGAACGGACGAGCGGTCCAGGGTCAGCGCCTTCTCCAGCACTCCGAGGGCCTTGTGGGGCTGGTGGTGCTGGAGGTTGTAGAACCCGAGCTGACGCCAGGTTGCCGGATTGTCCGGCTGCAGGCTGACCGCCTTGACGAACTGGGCGTGGGCGGCATGCTGGTCCCCGGTCGCGCTGTAGATCGCCGCGAGTTCCCACAGCGGTTCGATCGCCACCGGGTCACTCGCCGCGGCGGCCCGGGCATCGCTGAACGCGCTTTTGATGTCGCCACCGCTCAGCGCGGTGATCGCGGCCGAGTTCGCGTCGGCCGAGCGAAGCGGTTGCCAGATCGCCCACGCACACAGCACGGCGACCGCGGCAATGGCCATGATCGACGCCGCCAACGCGGGACGCTCGAGCAACGCCCGGCGGGGCCCGAAGCCCGCGGAGCGCTGCGTCAGCGGCCCGCGGCCGGCGAGCCACCCGGCGCACAGCAATGCGGGGAGCGCGGTGCCGGGTACGAACCAGGTCCAGTCGATCGTCGAGTGCACGCCGAAGGCCCCCACCACGCAAAGTAGAGTCAGCAGCCCGGCTCGCTCCAGCGCCAGGGCGCCCGCGGGGTTTGCCGGAGACGCCGCCTGGGTCGAGAAACGTGATTGTGGGTGGCGTGTCTCGGCCACTCCCTCAGCAGTGCGGCGTAGTCCGAAGGTCCACGCCGCGGCCAGTCCCCATGCCGCCAGCAGGGCCAGGTTCAGCCCGATCCCGATCAAACCGAAGTCGGCGAAGGTCTCGATCGGGTAACTGTGCGCGTGCTCGACGATCCAAGGATCAGTGGTGTACCGCGTGCGCGCAGTGCCGTAACCAGCCGCGCCGACGCCACGCAGCAACGCATGCTCCCCGACCTTCAGACCCTCGCTCCAATAGCGCGGGCGGCTGTTGCCGAGCTCGACCAGGCGATTGGGACTGTCGCCAACGCCGCTGTTGGGGTTGGTCAGCGTGTTCCACACGTGGGAGATCTCGCCGGTCAGCCCGCGTGAGGACGCCGCCACGGCGACGAGACCCCCGACCGGGATCAGCGCCGCGAGGACCAGCAGCGTGATGCCGGCGCGGCGACGAGCCGCCGGCGTGGGGCGCGCACGGTCGACCGCGAAGGCAGCCGCAAATCCGCCCACCGTCAGAAGCGCCAGCACCAGTACCAGCACCACGCCGAACCCGTGTCCGGCGTCGGTGCGGGCGGTCAGAGATACGCGGTCGTGGGTCAGCGCGTGGGTGGCCAGCGCCCACGCGGACAACCCGGCCCCGCCAGCCAGGCCAAGCACCAGGACCACCGATGCGCGCAGGCGCAGCGGCACGAATGCAAACCAGCACGCGAGTCCGACGAGCGCGGCCAACAGTGCGCTGCGCGAGTAGGACAGGATCACCACCGTGACCAACAGCGCCACCGCGGGAACGCTCAGTGCCCTCAGCACACGTCCGCCATCCTCGCGAGCTCCGGTCCACATCAGGGGTGGGAGGCCGAGCGCAGCCATGAGCCCGGTGGCATTCCAGTAGTCGAAGGGCGCGCGGACGCGTCCGACCGGATCGGTCGCGTCGAATGTTCCCGGAAAGACCTTGACCAGCAGTGCGTACGCGCTGAGGATGGTCGCGAGCGTGGCCAGCGCACCAAGCACGCCCCGCCAGCGCTCTCCGAACAGGCGCACGAGCGCGATCGCGCCACCGAAGACCGCCAGGTAGGAGAGCGTCCGGTTCGCCTCCAGCCAGGAGTTGTCGGGTTGGACCGACCACGAAACCGAGATGGCGGTGAGCACGGCGACCGCGACGAACAGGACCACGCTCGCCAGGCCCCAGGGCCGACCGGACGGCCCCCGCAGAATCAGCGCCGCCAGGAGGCCGGCGCCGAGGAGCACGAGGATGATCTCGGTCCAGGTGTTGGCAGCGAGGTCGACCCCGCCGGTGGTCACGAACGCAAGCAGGGTCAACCCTGCGGCCAAGGCCAGACCGACGACGACATCTGGGCCCACGCGCCATCCAAGCGCACGGGCTGGCTGTGCCGCCCGGGGTCCTCCGGGCGCGGCGCGACGAAGCGCCGAGGCGAGAGACGACACGCGCCGAGGGTAGCAACGGCCAGGTGGAGCGCGGGCCGGCCCGCATCCTAGTAACCCCCCAATCGCCATGCGCGGCGGACAAACGGCGCCCGAGATCTCGGCCGACAAACGTGACAACGGCCGAGACCCCGACGGATTTTGGTCGGTTTGTCGCCCTGGCGCCGACAAACAACGACCGCCCCGTGCCGGGGTCCTCGTTTGTGCCCTTTGTCGGGCTCCGGGCTCCGGGCTCCGGGCTCCGGGTACCGCGCCGGGGCATCGGCGCCGGCGCCCGCGGCCCCGGGCGGGCGTCTTGCGCGCCGCGGATCAGGCCGGTTTGCGCGCGATCAGCAGCAACGTGTGGGCCAGCGCGGCCGCCCGTGGGCGCGATCCGAGCGCATCGATGGGGGCCAGCGCGCGCTGCAGCGACGCAGGCAGGCGCCTCCAGGTGTAGGTGACGGCGTGCAACTCGGGCACGAGCCCGGCCGCACGGGACTCGGAGAGCAGGCGGCGGGGAGAGAGGGGAATGTCGTCCGGGGTGCCATGCACCCGGGTGGCGAGCCCGGCGCGATTGGAAAGCGCCAGGACCAGACCGACCGGGTGCCACAGCCCAGGCTCGATCGCCACCAGCGCGCCGCCGGGCACCAGCAATCGCGCAGCCTCTTCAAGCGCCGGCGCAAGCGGACCCTGATAGGCGATGTGATGCAGGACGAGCCGGTAGAGGACGACGTCGAATGACTCTGGCGACAGATCGAGCGCGCCGGCGAACCCCTGCAGCGCCTCATCGGCGCGGCCGGTCTCGAGCACGCCGGCGACGCGGGCCGGATCGGCGTCGACCGCGGTGAGGCGAAAGGCGGGGGCCGGGAACATGTGCCGGCCCGGATGCCAGCCGGCGCCGACTGAGAGCACGCGTCCGCCGGTCAGGCGCAGCCGCCGCGTGAGCAATGCCCGCTCGCGCTCCATCATGTGGCGGTAGTGATGTTCGAGCGTCGACTGCCGGCTCAGGCGGTCGAGCAGGTTGTCGGGGTTGTAGGGCTCGCAGCCGGGCTGCTCGGCGCTGGAAAAGGCTTCGGTGGTGATAACGGCCCGCAGTGTAGGGACGACGGGCGGGGGCGGACGGGCTCGGATCCACGCCTAAACTCGCGGACCATGTCATGGCAGGCAAGCGCTCGCGCAGCGGCGCAGAGGGTCGGCGTGCAGCCGCGGTACCTGCGACGCCTGCGGTGGATCGCCAAGGTCCGCGCGGTGCAGCGATCAGGTGCGCCGATCCGCGCGCACCTGGGCTACGTGTTCGCGGGAGCCGAACCGGACAACTTCACCTACGAGCTGGCCAACCAGGCCGAACTGGTGGCTTGGGTGGCGCAGGTGGCCGACTGCGCCGAGAGCCGGGTCAGCGCCCTGTTCGCCGAGGCCGAGAGCGATCCCGTGCTCACCGAGCGTCGGCGTACAGCCACCGCTGCGCATTGGTGGTGGACCAAGCGCTCACCGCCGTTCGGCAAACGCCTGGCTTGGTATGCCCTGACCCGGCTGCGCAGGCCGGCGCTGGTGATCGAGACCGGCGTCCATGATGGACTCGGCTCGCTGATGCTGCTGCGGGCGCTGGAACATAATCACGATGAGAACCGGGGCGGCCGGCTGGTGTCGTTCGACATCAATCCCGCGGCCGGCTGGATGGTCGGCTCGCACCCGCTGTGGGAACTGCGCATCGCGGCGGCCGTCGACGGACTGGCGGACGTGCTGGCGCGCAGCGGCGAGCTCGGGATCTTCATCCACGACAGCCTTCACACATACGAGAACGAACTCGCCGAGCTGGCTTTGGCGGCCGCGGCGTTGGCCCCCGATGGGGTGCTGATCAGCGACAACGCGCACGCGTCGAGCGCACTGGCCGACACGTGCCGCCAGTCCGGACTGCGGTACTTCCAGTTCCAGGAGCGGCCCGAGGGCCACTTCTATGGCGGCGGCGCGATCGGCGCCGGCCGCCGTCCGGGGTGGCCGGCCGCCAGCACTTCCTCGTAGGCCCTGACCGTCTCTCGTCCGCAGCGCTCCCACGTGAACGATGTCACCACGTTCTCACGTGCCGCATGTCGCAGCTCGGCCAGGCGCGAGGGGTTGGCCAGCAGCGCATCGATCCGCTCGGCGAGGGCACGCGGATCGATCGGGGGCACGAGCTCGATGCCGCCTCCGGCGGCGGCGATCTCCTCGGGGCCATCCTCACCCTGGCAGCCGATCGCCGGCGACCCCGTGCGCCATCGCCTCGACGTAGGCGACGCCGAACGCCTCGTCGACGCTCGGCAGCACGAACAGCGTGGCCTGACCGGCGGCGAGGAGTGCCTGCTCGTGTCCGAGCCGCCCCCGTAGCTGGACCCGGTCCTGCACGCGGTGATGCGCTGCCAGCGCCCGCAGCCGCTCCCGCTCAGGACCATCGCCGACGATCACATAGCGCAGCTCGGGCCGACGCTCGCGCAGCAGCGCGAGGGCAGCGATCACGTCCTGGTGACGCTTGCGCGCGATCAGGTTCCCGACCGTCACGAGCGTGGGCACGGAGGGGCCCGTGGCTGGATCAGGGGGTACCGGCGCCCCGAGGTGTACGACCCGCGTATGCCGTGCGCCGTGAGCACGGCTGCGGAGCTCGGTGCCACGGCTGTTGGCTAGCACAAGGTCCGCGTGCCCGAGTGCGGCGCGGACATTGCGCGCCCGCGCCGGTTGTCCGTAGACATCGTGACCGTGGACGGAGATGACGAGCGGAGCGTCGGGGGATGCGCGGCGGACCGCATCCCCCGCCGGCACGGCGTAGTGCGCGTGGATCAGATCCTCGCTGAAGTGCTGGCGGACCCGCCGCAGCGCGCGGCCCAGAGCCGGGGCCGCCCACGCTCCCCAGCTGTCGTAGCTCCACGGGCGAGGGGGGAGAGATAACGCACGTACTCGACCCGGACTCCGTCGAGCCCGGACACCTCGGGCTGACGGAGCGCCCGCCACGCCGTCGCCAGGTCGCGGTCGCGAACTGCCGAGAGCGGCGGGATCGGCCGGCGCAGGACGAGCACGCGCACCTGCGCTCCAGCGTCCCGGGCGGCGATGGCCTGCCGGTGCGCCCAGACGCCGCGCGAGGGATCGGCGGCGCTGGGGTAGTACTCGGCGACGACGAGGACCTTCACCGAGATCGCCAGGTGCGATGGGCCACCAGCGTGCGCTGCGCATCGGTCGCCTTCGTGTACGGCCGCCCGGCGAGAAAGCGCCGTGCCTCCGCGATCGCACCGTCGCGTCCGTATGAGGTGGCGATCTGGCGCAGACCGTGGCGGATGGGCGTGGCGTCGACGACGCCGATCCGCCAGCCTCGCTCGCGCGCGATCGCCGACCAGTGCACGTCCAGGCCCCAACCAACGCGCAGCGCAGGAAACGGCAGCAGCTGCTCAAACACCGGGGCCCGGAACGCGGTTACGGGACCGATCTCGACGAACGCGGTCTCGCGCACGACGATGCCGCGCCGACGGCGGGTGATCTCCCAGGCCGCATGCGAGCGGTGGCGGTGCGCGGGCTGGGCCAGCTGCAGGTCGAACCGTTCGGCGAGGAACAGAAAGTTGTCCAGGAATGCGCGGGGCAGCGCGACGTCGTCATCGATGACCACGAGCCAGTCACATCCGCTCGCCGGGTGATCGGCCAGCATCGCGTTGAGGTTCTCGAACTTGCCGCGATCTCCGGCCACCGTGCGGACGAAGTGGACGTCATGGCGCGAGCGCTCCAGCTCGACCCGCGCCGCCGCCAGCAGATTGGGGACGTCATCACGTTCGACCGCCAGGATCATCACCTTGCGCCGGGGCAGCTTCGATGACGCCCGGCGCAACTGTAGGCCCTGGAGCCGGGCGCGACCAACCGCGTCGTCGAGGGCATCAGCGGCGATCGCCGCGCTCGTCAGCCGCAGACCAGTGACCTGTCCGTGCGTCCCGGACATGAAATCGGTCGCGGTTGGCTCGTCCCCGCTCACGGCTTACGGCGCGCCAGCGCCAGCGTCTCACGGAGCCTCCCCGCGGTGTGCGCGCCGAACACGATCCCGAATGCGCACCTACGCCTGAGGGTGTGCCAGGCGCAGCCCACCAAGGTGCGCAGCTCGCCGCGAACCGGGGGTGCAGTGCCCTTATGCGCGTCAAAGCGCCGGGCGGCGCGGCCGTGCCCGTAAGCAGCCCGCGACAGGCTCCTGATCGTCGAGTCCGCCGCTGTGCGCCTGTGCACGAGACCGGCCCCGGCCACGTAACGGATCCGCCCGCCCGCGGCGGCCAGGCGCCGCTGCCACTCCTCCTCGTCGCCGCGGACGTAGATCGACTCATCGAAGCCACCGGCCCGCGCGAGGGCGCTGGCGCGGATAGCCATGTTCGCGCCCCAGACCAATTCCACGTCTCGGTCCTCGGACCCCAGATCCAGCGTCGTGATCGGCACCGGCTCGCGCCCGCAGGCCCGCGGGCCGCCACCCTCGAGCTGCGCCCGGATCGGGCCGCCGAAGACCTCATGATCCGGAGCATCGCGGACACCTTCCAGCAGCGCGCTCAGCCACCCGGAGGGAGCCCGCACGTCATCATCGACGAACACGATCAGCTCGGTGGTGACTCTCGCCGCGGCCGCATTACGAGCTGCGTTCAAGCCGCGTGGCTGCGGGAGCGAAAAGAATGCTGCGCCGTGGCGGCGGGCCACTGCTTCAGAGGTCGAGTCAGGTCCATCGCTGACGACGAGCAGCTCGGCATGTGCCGCCTCGGCCTGCGGCGCGACCGACGCCAAGCGTCACCTCGAGGTACGCCGGACGATCCCGGGTGGGGACGACCACCGCCGCTGTTGGTTCGTTCGGCACGCGTGGATTGTGGCGCGGCGTGGGCGCTGACGCCGAGCGGTGGCGGCGAATGTGAGGGTTAAGGCTGCCGCCGGTGCGCCGCGAGCTGGTGCGCGAACGCGCTCAGGAAGCGGGGGTTATAACGGAGGTATCGCCGCCACAGCCGGCGCGGTTCATGGGCGAGCCGGTACGCCCACTCCAGCCCGGCCTCCTGCAACCAATTCGGCGCCTGCGGAACGAGTCCGGCGTGAAAATCGAAGGCGGCCCCCACGCCCACGAGCAGCGGGGCGTCGAGCCGGGGGCGCATCTCCGCCATCCACTTCTCCTGCTTCGGGACGCCGATTCCGACCCAGACGATGTCCGCGCGTGAGCGGTTGATCTCGTCGGCGACTGCATCGCGCTCCTCGTCGTCGAGCGGGCGGTGCGGAGGGGAGTAACCGCCGACGATCCGCACGCCGGGATGACGCTTGCGCAGGTTCAGCGCCAGCTGCACCAGAGCGCCCTGATTACGCCCGCCGTAGAGGTAGAAGCGGTGACCCCGTTCGGCGGCCTGCGCGCAGGCGCGCGACATCAACTCCGGCCCGTACACCCGTCCGGCCAGCGAATGGCCCAACGAGTTGATCGCCCACACGAGCGGTTGGCCGTCGGGTACGTTGAGCGATGCGGCCAACAACGCCTGGCGCAGCGCCGGATCCTCCTGCGAGGCCATCACCGTATGGACGTTGCAGACGCAGACATAGCCCCGCGCACGCTGCTCGATCGTCTCTCCCATCCACTTCAACGTCCGCTCATAGTCGGTGAGGGCGAGCGGTACATCGAGCACGTGGACGGTGCCCGGGCGCTCGATCAGATTCGGATGTGGATAGACGGAGCCTTCGGGGCGCATCAACAGGAGGTTTGCTTTCCAGAGCGATGGGGTCGAAAACAGAACGTTACGTGCCTCAACGGGATTCCGATCCGTGGGTTGCGGTGTTGCCCGCTAATCGACAATTTTCCGGCGTGAAGAGTTAGCTACTTCTGTCGCGTGAGTTAGTTTCCTTTTAGCTCGTCAGCGCTATGCTTGTCGCAGACAAGGACGTCAAACGTGCCCGCGAGCATCGCCCCCTTTCTCGCGGGCCTGATGGACGGCCCCCAGCCCTACCAGGGTCGTCCTTAGGTCTGGGCCCGTACTGCCTCAGGCGGTACGGGCCCAGCCACCTTGGTGGACGGCCAGCGGGGCTGGCGTCGCCGTTGGCTAAGCTCACCCGTCGCAATGGACTGTTTGGTCACCGGGGGCGCCGGGTTCATCGGCTCGAATCTCGTCGACGCGCTCCTCGCGCGCGGCGACCGGATCGCCATCATCGATGACCTTTCCACGGGCCGAAGCGAGAATCTCACCGGTGCGCTCGCGGCCGGAGCGTCGCTGTACGAGGTCGACGTGCGGGACGCCGCTGCCGTGTCCGAAGTCTTTGTTCGGACCCGTCCCGAGCTCGTGTTTCATCTCGCCGCTCAGATCGATGTCCGCTACTCGGTCGAGCACCCTGCGGGTGACGCGACGACGAACGTCCTCGGCGCGATCACCGTGCTCGAGAGCGCCCGCTTGAGCGGGGCGAGGAGGGTGGTCAACAGTTCCACCGGGGGTGGCCTCTATGGCAACGCGGTGCTGCTGCCCACGCCCGAGGAGCATCCGATCCGCTCGCTCGCGCCATACGGACAGAGTAAGTACGCCGCCGAAGGGTATTGCGAGCTGTACACCCGTCTTCACGGGCTCTCCACCGTTTCGCTTCGTTACGGCAACGTCTATGGGCCTCGCCAGGACGTTCACGGTGAGGCAGGGGTTGTGGCCATCTTTTGTGGCCAGGTGGCTGCGGGCGTGCGGCCAACGATCTACGGCGATGGGCGCCAGACCCGCGACTGGGTCGAAGTCAGCGACGTCGTGCGAGCTAATCTGCTCGCCGCCGATGCCGCGCTGACCGGCCCCGTGAACATCGGTCATGGCAGGGAGACGTCCGTCCTCGATCTTCTGCGCGCGCTGAGCGACGCCACGGAGCATCCGGTACCCGAACCGCATTTCGTGCCCGCACGCCCCGGTGAGGTGACCCGCAGCTGCCTGGACGTGACCCGTGCCTGGGCGGAGCTCGGATTCCGGCCGAAGACAGACCTGAAGGACGGTCTGCGTCGTCTCCTGGCGACCCTCTGAGCGGTTTACAGGTTCTCGGCCACGCGAGGGGCCTCACGGGTGAAGAACCACCAACCAAGGCCAAAGATCACGCAGATGATCCCGCTGGCGGCGATGACCAGCCATGAGTCGCCGGCTGCGGTCGCCGCCGGAAAATGAGCACCGCCGATCAGCGCGTGCCCCATCTGAGTCAGGAGCGTGGCCGCCGGATTCAACAGCGCCAGGTGCTCGACCCCACTACCGAACCGTGACTTGTATGCGCTCGCCGGATACATCACCGGCGAGCAGTAGAACCACGCCTGCACCCCGACTTCCCAGATCGGCTGAATGTCTCGGTAGCGCACATAGAGCGCCGCGAGCAGCATCCCGAGCCCGGTGGCCAGGATCACGAACCCGAGCACGATCGGTAAGAACTCGAGCCACTGAAGCCGCGGACCCACCCCGCTGGCGAGTGCGAACGCCAGGACGGCGATGAAGTTCATGGCGAGGTTGAACAGGGACGTCAGCGAGACCGAGAGAGGGATCACCATGCGGGGGAATCGAACCTTGCGCAGTAGCGCTTCGCGCTGGAGCAAGCATTGGACGCAGCCACCGGTTGCCTCCGCGAGGTACGTCCACAACACGATCGAGGTGAGCAGGTACACGCCGTAATGCGGGATGCCCTTACCGATCTGAAAGATCCGCGTGAAGACCAGATAGAGGACCCCGAAGAACAGCAGCGGGCGCATCAGCGACCAGAAGTAGCCGAGCACGGATCCGAAGTAGCGCAGCTTGAACTCCGTGCGCGCGAGCGTCATCGTCAGCTCAAAGAAGCGCTTGGCGTCGCCGCCAAGCGCAGATGGGCCGGGGGCTCGCGCGGCATCGGTGGTCATCGGGGGAGCACGCTAGCAATGGCCCCGCTGGCGGGTTCACTGCCCGCGGATCTGCTGAGGAGGGGCAGCGAGGCATAATCAGCGCGTGAAGGTCCGCTGGATCCAGACCGGCCACGCCATCGGCGCCGATCGTGGCGAGGTCGTCGTGACCATCCCGGTGTACGGGGGGCACGATTACTTCATCAGCTGCCTGCGCAGCGTGCTGGCGTGCACGCCGGCGGAGGTCCCGATCCTGATCTACGACGACGCGAGCCCAGACGAACGCTCAGCGGAATTTGTCGCCAAGCTGGAAGCAGCCGATGCGTCCGAGCACGAAGTCTTCTACCTGAGGCGAGCGCACAACGCCGGCTTTCCGGCGAGTGCCAACGACGCCTTTGCCATAACCGCCCCCGCCGATGTGGTCGTACTGAATTCCGACTGTGTCGTCTCCGAGGGGTGGTTGGAGGGACTACGAGACGCGGCGTACGTCGATAGCCGGGTGGCGACCTCGACCGCGCTGACGAACCACGGAAGTCTGGTGTCGGTGCCCGAACGCGGTAAGCCAACCCCTTACCTGCCACCCCAGTGGAACGTCGACGGCGCCGCCGCCGCGGTCCGCGCCGCCTCGCTCCGGTTACGCCCGCGTCTACCCACCGCCATCGGCCACTGCATGTACATCCGACGCAGCGCACTGGAGCTCGTGGGGAATTTCGACCTCGCCTTCACTCCCGGCTACGGCGAGGAGGTCGACTTCTCACAGCGGTGCGTGCGCAGCGGCCTGAGTCATGTGCTCGCCGACGACGTACTGGTCTTCCATCACGGAGGCGGCAGCTTTTCCCCCAACGGCGGTCGCGATCCCCGGCAGGAGGAGCACGAGCGGATGATCGCCGCGCGCTATCCGTACTACCACGACAGCGTCCAACTGCTGGACGAGGACGTCGTGGGCCCCCTGTCCAGAGCCCTCTCAGCCGCGCGCCGGGCCCTGACGGGTCTGTCGGTGGTGGTCGACGCGCGGATCCTCGCCGGTCCGATGACCGGGACCCAACTGCACGTGCTCGAACTCATGGCTGCCATGGCGAGGACCGGGGACGTGCGGATTACGGCCATCCTGCCGGATCGACTCAGCGGCTACGCCGTCGCTGCGCTGCGGGCGTTGCCAGACGTCCGGCAGGTGACGCGGGAGGCTGCCATGGAGGCAGATTTCGGCCGCGCCGACGTTGTCCACCGCCCGTATCAGGTCGACAACGATGAGGACCTCTCCTTCCTGGCTCGCCTGGGAGAGCGGCTGGTCGTCACCCACCAGGACCTCATCAGCTACCACAACCCCGCCTACTTTCGTAACTACGAGGCGTGGGAGGGCTATCGGCGCATCACCCGCTCGACGCTCGTGGTCGCGGACCGGGTGGTGTTCTTTTCAGAACACGCCCGGGACGACGCGCTCAGTGAGGATCTCCTCGAACCTGAGCGGGCCAGCGTCGTGTACATCGGCGTGGACCACACGACCATGCCACGGGGGGAGGCGCCACGGGCGCCGGAAAGGGGATTGCCCCTACCCGAGGGTGAGGCGATCCTCTGCATCGGCACCGACTTCCGGCACAAGAACCGATTGTTTGCCCTGCGCATGCTCGAGGCGCTGCAGCGCCGGGGATGGAATGGATTCCTGATCCTCGCCGGCCCATCGGTGGCCGAGGGTTCATCTGCCTCCGACGAGGCCGAGTTCATCGTTCTACGCCCGCAGCTGGCAGCCTCGGTGGTCAACGTCGGTGCGGTTAGCGAAGCCGAGAAGGCTTGGCTCTTTCAAAGATCGTCTCTGGTGTTGTACCCAACCGTGCATGAGGGCTTCGGGCTCGTCCCGTTTGAGGCCGCGGACCGTGGCATCCCGTGCATGTGGGCCGCCGGAACCTCCCTCAGTGAGCTCCTTCCTGATGATGCCGGGGGCATCCTGGCCTGGGATCCCGAGCAGAGCGCGGACCGGGCGCTTGCGCTACTGAATGATCCCTCCGAAAGAAAGCGCAACCTTGACGCCATCCGCAACGCCGCCGGTCCCCTCACCTGGGAGTCCACGGCGTCAGAGCTGATCGAGCTCTACCGTCGCACGTGCGACCAGGCCGCCAGACCGGCCAGCGTGCGAGCCCGCCAGCAAGGACTGATGCAAGGGGTTCTGAGCGAGGATGCGGTGCGGCTGCTTGGCCCCGGCGGAGCGTTGCCGACAGGGGTGGAGCGTCCATTGTTGGCCTTGGCGACCCATCCTCAGCTCGGCATCCCCCTGTTTGGCGCACTGAGACTCGCCTACCTCGCGGGACATCGGCTCCGACGGCGCTCCTGGAAAAACGCCTCGCCTCAGCGCGAGGCCGACTAGGTGCGAGGGGCCATGCGG
This sequence comes from uncultured Solirubrobacterales bacterium, assembly GCA_963828535.1. Taxonomy (GTDB): domain Bacteria; phylum Actinomycetota; class Thermoleophilia; order Solirubrobacterales; family Solirubrobacteraceae; genus Palsa-465. The sequence goes on along the minus strand of CAWHEM010000001.1, from coordinate 60,328 downwards.
GGGCTTGGGCATCCGCGAGCGCTGTGGCAAAGACTGCCATGGAGCGTCGGCCGGCGCAAAAACGAGCCGGAATCGAAGTGGTTCTGGGATCACTACGAGTTGGCCGCCCGAGACATCGTCGACTTCTGCGACGATGGGGGAGTCAAGCTTGCCGACAAACGGATCGCTGATGTCGGATGCGGCGACGGGATCATGGCGCTCGGTCTTTGCCGAATGGTCCGGCCCCAGCGCCTCGTCGGCTTCGACGTGGTCCCGACCAATAGCGAACAGCTGCTCAGCCGGAGCCGGAGCGAGGGCGTGGGCACGTCGTTACCGGAGGCTCTGGAGTTCCGCACGTCGAGCGCAGAGGCGATTCCGGCGGAGGACAACGACTTCGATTTTGTCTACTCGTGGTCTGCGTTCGAGCACATCGCCGACCCCCCGGCCGTGCTCGGGGAGATCCACCGCATTCTCAGGCCTGATGGGCACTTCTTCCTGCAACTGTGGCCGTTTTACTTCTCGGCGAAGGGATCGCACTTGTGGGAGTGGGATTCTCAGGACTTTCACCATCTGATTCGACCACATGCCGAAATCATCGCTCAGCTGAGAGCTAGCGACCGCCACTCCGAGGGTTGGACGGAGTACATGAGCAGGGAGTTTGAGCATCTCAACCGGGTCACGGTCGATGAGCTGCAACGTGCCGTCACGGCGGCAGGCTTTGACGTGCGAAAGCTGGAGCTCCTGACTCACGCGGCCCATCTGGGGCCGGAGTTGTCGCGCTATTCCTGGACTGACCTGGGGATCGGCGGAATCAAGCTGATCGCGACGCCGCAGCAGTGAGTCTCGACGCGCGGGCTTAGGCGCGGCGGATCTCGAAAGTGTGCGGCAGGTCGACCGCCCCTCCGCCCGAATGGGCGGCGTAGACGAGGATCGAGCTGATGTCCTGGCGCGCGTCGTAGGCATCCACGCTGGCGCCCTCCCGCGCCACTGACGCCATCAAGCGGTAGCGGCCCGGACCGAGCCAGTTCTCGAACCGCACCCGAACCACCACCGTGTCGCCGGAAGCGAAACGACCCGTCGGGCCATGCGTGAGCTGGGTACTGGCGGCGAATGTCGTCTGGCCCCGTTCGCCCTGCAGCGCGACGGCGAAGATCGGATCGGCGACGTCCGCGTGAAAATAGACCTCGAGCACGGCCGAGCACGGCTCGCCCTGGAGGATGTCGAATTTCGGTGTGCCGTCGTCGTCCTCAAACCGAGCCTCGCGGATCTCGGCCACGGGAGCGCCGGTGAGCGTCTCGGGACCTCCCAGCTCGACAGCGTCGCGACGCATCCGGCGAAAGTTCGTCTCGTTGTACTGGCGGGCGATGGCCGCCGGAGGTCCGACGTCGACCACCCGTCCACGCTCCAGCAGCATGGCGCGGTCGCAGAAACGCTCGACCGCCCCCATGTCGTGGGTGACGAATACGATCGTCCGACCTTCCGCCTTCAGCCGAGCAAATTCGTCGAAGCACTTCTGCTGAAACGAAGCGTCGCCGACGGCAAGGACCTCGTCGATCAGGACGATCTCCGCATCCACCTGGATCGCCACCGAGAAGGCGAGCCGGACCTGCATTCCCGAGGAGTAGTTCTTGAGCTTGAGGTCCATGAACTCCTCGAGCTCGGCGAACTCCACAATGTGGTCGAAGCGCTGCTCGGCCTGCCCCCTGGTGAGCCCGAGCATGATCGCATTGATGATCACGTTGTCGCGGGCGCTGAGATCCGGATTGAAGCCCACCCCGAGCTCGATGAACGGCGATAGCCGGCCGCGGATCTCCAGCGAGCCCGCATCGCTGTCATAGATTCCCGCGAGGCACTTCAACAGCGTGCTCTTACCGCTGCCGTTGCGTCCGACAATGCCAAAGAACTCCCCCTTGGCGATCTCGACGCTCACGTCGTCCACGGCCTGGAGCACGTCGAACGTGCGCCGGCGCAATGGATGCAGCGCTCGCTCCTTGAGCGTGTGGTACTGCTCGTGGGGAAGACGGAACTGCTTGGAGACATGGGCGAGTGAAACCGCGGGCTGCCCCGATCGTGATGTCGGCGCGTCCCCCGCCTGCGACTCGCCTACGGTGGCGCTCACGGCCCCTGAAGCTAGCAAGGAGCTGATGAGGGAGCTAGGCGCTCAGCGGCCGAGACACAGACGAACCGGCATCGATGCGGAAACGCGCACATGCCAGGGCAGCGATGGCGCCCGGTCCTGCGGAAAGCTGAGCGAGGCGTTACCGGCGAGGTCAGTCTGCGCGAACGAAGTCTGTCCGTACCGGTCTGCGAAGCGCCGTAGCTGCAGGCGCGCGGGAGTGCGTCGCCTGGTCGGAAGCAGGAAGAGCCGGGTTCCGGGTCGGACGATGCTGTCCGGGGCGGGCGCAGATACCCGGGCCGGTGGCTCCGCACAGGCCGCGTGGATCGCCGCCAGCCTGACGGGGGTCGTCAGGACGAGCTGCTCGCCCGCCACCAGAACCGCGTCGGCGCGTTCACGGGTGGCTTCGGGAGCGCGTTGCAGCTCGCCCGCGGTGAGGGCCGGCGAGCCGAGTTGACGCACCGCCGCGAGATATTGGCCGGCGGTCACCTGTGGAGCGTCGAGACGGTCCGGCTCGAACGTCGGCGCGACCAGCGGCGCTGCGAGCTCCACCGCGCCCAGAGACGCTCGCGTTGCGGATGCGCTGGCACGGAGCCCTCGCTCTCCGCTCCTTAGCGCTTGCACATTTGAGACGATCGCCCCGAAGACGAGAACACCGGCCAGCAGTTGCCATCCCCGCGCGACGCCGATTCCCACCCTTGCCTCGGCGAGGACGAGCAGGATGAACACGACCCCCACGTACAGATACCTGCTCGCCGTGGGGTCCGGGGAGTCGGCCCGGGTGATTGCGGCCAGGGTCCAAAACGTGAGTGCTCCGCCTACCGCGGCCAGGAACATCGGCGTGGGGCCGTTCACCGCTCGCCGCTGCCAGGTCAACGCGACCACCCCGGCCAGAGCGACCAACAGGGCGCGACCCCAGGCTTGGTCGAGGCCGGCGAGCCCGGCGCTGGCCCCGGCCGCCGCTGTGGCGATGTATTGGGGTGCCCCGAGGATTGAATCGGTGGTGATCGGCTCACTGGCACCCCATCCGAGGTACCAGACGCCGAACACGACCAACGGCACAGCGACGACCCACAGCCTGCGGGCTCGATCTCGGCCGGCAACCAGCATGATCGTGCAAGCGGCAATGAAGGCGAGACCGATCCCTGAGCTGATCACCGACCAGGTCAAGGCGGCCGCCGACAGCCAGTCCCTGGGCCGGTCGCGTCGCTCCAGCAGCAACAGGGCGGCCAGGCCCCCGGCTACCGAGGCCAGGTAGGAGATCTGAAAGGGCCACAGAAGCACCTGCGAGGCCGTTCCCAGGAACAGCAACAGACCAGTGGGGACGAGCGCGCCCCACGGGCCGAGACGCCGCCGGACGACCGCGTAGAACAACGCGCAGCACAGCAGGTGCAGGGCCACATCGACCGCGCGATAGGCGGTGTAGTGGCGTAGGCCCACGAGCGCGAACAGCAGCTTGTAGACCAAGACAGAGAACAGCACCAGATGACCGTTGTGCGGCGCGAGCAGGGAGTGAAGGCCATCGCCGCGGCGCTGGAAGATGAACGTCCACTCGTCGTAGAAAAAGCTGAGGTGACGGCCCGCGTAAAGCAGCAGAACGGCGGCCGCCATCAGTAACAGCGCGAGCACCGTGCGCGCCGATACGAACGTATCCAGCGTCGGCCCTCGCCAACGCGGCATCAACCTGCGCGTCAGGACGGGGCCGGTGCTAGCGCCTGGCACTGAGCGCTTGGTCGTGACGATCGAGGGGCAGAGCGGGGGGCATGTCGCTACGTCGGTAGTCGCCGCGGCTCAGATGGTCCTCGAGCCATACGTAGAGAATGATGAACAGGTAGCGGCTCCCCATTTCCTGGAGGTTCAGCTTCGACACTCCATGCTGGCGGTTGTTCCAGCTCACGGGAACGACCCTATAGCTGAAGCCACGGACGATGGCCTTCAGCGGCAATTCGACCGTGAGGTTGAAGTGATTGGAGAGAAGCGGCTGAAGCTGGTCGATCACGCCCCTTCGATACGCCTTGAAAGCGTTGGTGGTGTCGTTGTAACCGTGCTGGAACAGCACCCGGATGGCGGCATTTACGATTCGATTGAGGATCAGCTTGATGGCGGGATATCCGGTTACCTGACCGCCGCGTCCGAACCGGGTTCCGAACGCGCAGTCGTAGCCCTGCTCGAGCACGCGGTAGTACTGCACCAGGTCCCGAGGCGAGTCCGAGAGGTCCGCCATCATGATCGCGACGGCGTCACCGGTGTACAGCTCCAGACCTGCGCGGACAGCGTGTCCGAAGCCCGGAGGCAGCTGCGAGCGCGCGCACCGCACACGGGGGTTACCCTCGGCGATCGCGCCGACGACCTCAGCCGTGCCGTCGCTGCTGGCGTCGTCGATGACCAGGATCTCGTAGTCGATCCTCGCGGACTCGAGCTCCGCGGCGGCGCTGCTCACCGTGGCGGCGATCGAATCCGCCTCGTTGTGTGCGGGGATCACCACGGAGAGCATCATCGCCTGCGGCTGCAGTGAAGCATGTACCCGACAGCCATGCGTCCGCGTCGCCTACCCTGCCGGGACGATGAATTACCAGCGCCTCTACGAATTCCGCTTCCGCGACGTTGACCAGGGCGCGCGTGCTGCCGTATGGCGAGAAATCGCCCCCTTCATCCATCAGCAACTCGGGCGACCGGGGCGCGTGCTTGATCCCGCCGCGGGCCGGGGCGAGTTCATCAACGCTGTACCGGCCAGAGAGCGATGGGCGATTGACCAGGTCGCCTATGCGGAGGGGACCTACGCTCCCGGCGTCCGGGCTCTGGTGTCAGATGTCTTTGCGGCGGAGCTGCCCGACGAGCACTTCGACGGTGTGTTCGTCTCCAACTTCCTCGAGCATCTGGCCAGCCAGGAGGCGGTGGCCTCGTTTCTCGAGCGGATGCGTCGGGCAATCACGCCCGGAGGTCGGATCGCGATCCTAGGCCCGAACTTTCGCTACTGCGCGTCCGAGTACTTCGACATGGCGGATCACACCCTGATCTTCACGCACCGCGCGATCGCGGAGCATCTTTATGCCGCGGGGTTTGAGCCCGAACGCGTAGAGCCGCGATTCCTGCCCTACTCCTTCACCGGCAAGCTTCCACCGTCGGCACGGCTCACACGTCAGTACCTGCGGATGCCGGTGGCGTGGCGGTTCGTCGGCAAGCAGTTCCTGGTCATCGGCCGGCGGTCATGAAGTTCACCCCGCGACTGACATAAGATTCGCCGCCGTGTCTCTGGAAATCTTTGAGGACCAGATCTGGCAGATGTCGCTGGGTGAACGAGCCGCCGTCGAGGGAGTGTTGACGCAGCTCAAGCCCGCCCTGGCGATCGAGATCGGCTCAATGCAGGGCGCGAGTCTGCGCCGCATCGCCCACCATGCCCACGAGGTTCACTCTTTCGACTTGAACCCGCCGACCTTGGCGGTTCCCGACAACGTGACGCTGCACACGGGTGACTCCCACGAGCTGCTCCCACGGTTTCTGGGCGAGTTAGCGCAGCAGGAGCGCAACGTTGATTTCGTGATGGTCGATGGCGACCATTCGGCCGCGGGCGTGCGGCGTGACCTCGAAGATCTACTCAACTCAGAGGCCACCGGTCGGACGTTGATCCTGATTCACGACACGACCAACGAGGAAGTCCGCCGAGGCCTCGACGCGGTGCACTTCGACGCTTGGCCGAAGGTTCGGTACGTCGAGCTCGATTGGGTTCCGGGACAGCTGTTCTCCGAGGAGAACCTGCGGGACGAGCTATGGACGGGCCTCGGCCTGGCGCTCGTGGATTCCTCACAGCTTGCCTACCAGGGCGGGCCGGTGTACCAGCAGCGCTACTACCCGGCGGCGCATCTCCTGGCTGAGGCGCGCGATCTCGTCGTGGCCCGCAAGCGCCTTCCACCTGCGGCCGATGGCAACGAGGACCAGCCTGGGGCCGAGAGGGACCGAATCAGGGTTTTGGAGGCCGAGCTCGGTTCGCTCCGTTCCGCGCGGGCCGAGGCCAGCGTCCTGCAGGCGGAGCTACGCGCGGCGCAGCAGCGGGCACGGGCACTCGAAGCTGAAGCAGAACACACGAGCCGCCTCGTGGAGGCCCTTCAGACCGAGCTGGTGACGACGCGCCATCGCCAAGCCGGAGCCCAGCGGGCGCTGGAGAACATCATCGGGTCAGCCAGCTGGCGGATGACTGAGCCCATCCGGTCGGCCAAGCGGCGCGTGCGCGGCCGCGCGCGCTGAAAGCACCGGAACGCCCTGAACGTGCGTGTGGCCCTTGTATCGCGGGAGGTATATCCCCTTGCCGGCGGCGGCATCGGAGAGTTCATCGCCGCCGCCGCGCGCTCACTGACCAAAATCGCTGAGGTCACGGTCATCACGGGCTCGCGCCACCGGGAGGCCTATGAGCGGCTGGTGGCCGATGGCGACCCGGGCCTGCCGCCCGCCGAGGTGCGGGTGGCCTTCGCCGAGGAGCCCCTTTCCCATGAGATCGGCGGGTGGTACGACGAGACACACTGCTACAGCGCAAGGGTGCTCGAATGCTTGCGAGAGCTCTATCCGGACGGAGGCCCGGACGTGATCGAGTTCCCGGACTTCCTGGCCGAGGCATTCGTGACCACTCAGGCGGCGAGAGCGCTCGACAGCTTCCTCGACGACACCTGCGTGTGCGTTCGCATGCACACCAGCGCGGAGATCACCGAGGTACTGAACGGTTTCTACCACGGCGAGCTGGCGAGGCAGGCGACCTACGCGATGGAGCGCTACGCCCTCGCCCATGCTGACCGGGTGATCTGGCCGCTGGGCGACGTCCTCAATGCCTACGAGCGATTCTATGGGGCGGGCGGCCTGGGCCCGGCCGTGAAGATCGGCTATCCCTACGCGGGTCCGGCGGTCGATCCGTCGATCGACCGCAGCTACGAGCCCCGCTCACCCATCCGCTTCCTGTACCTAGGCAGGTTGGAGCGCCGAAAAGGTGTGGCCAATCTGGTCGCCGCGGCACGCGGGATGGATCGAGACGACTTCCGTCTGACGCTGGTCGGTGGCGACACCGCCACGGCGCCCCTCGGGGTCTCTATGCGGGAGTTCCTGCGGCTGGGCGTCGCCGACGACGAAAGAGTCGTGCTGCGCGCTCCCACCGACCGCATCGGCCTGACCGATGTGGTCCGGGAACACGATGTGCTGGTCGTTCCGTCCCTGTGGGAGTGCGGTCCCTATGTCGCTCTCGAGGCCCTGCATCTGAACCGGCCGCTCGCCGGAACGCCCGTGGGTGGACTGGTCGAGCTGATCGAGCCCGGCCTCACCGGGTGGCTGGCGGAGGACTCGGGCAGCGACCAGCTCGAACGGCTCCTGGAGGGCGTGCTCGAACGGCGTGAGGAATTGCGATCGCTGGTGCGATCCGGTGGCCTGGTGGCATCTGGGCGTAAGCGCAGCGACGAACGCGACATCCACCACCGCTACCAGGAGCTGGCGCTGCACAAGCCGCGTCGCCGGCGCCCAGGCCCCAGGCTGCCGGCTCCGCCCCTGGTTTCGGCGATCGTGCCCTACTACAGAGCCTCCGACCACGTCCGCGACACGATCTCATCTCTGGTCGCCCAGAGCTACGCCCGCCTGGAGATCGTGCTGGTGAACGATGGGTCATTCGAGGAGGATGACTGGGTGCTGGCCGACCTGGCGGGCAGAGCCCCGATCGTCTGTGTCTCGCAGATCAACCGTGGTCTGGGGGCCGCGCGCAACTTCGGCATCTCGCAGAGCCGCGGCCGGTACGTGTTTCCGCTGGATGCAGACAACCTCGCGCACCCAGACTTCGTCGCGCGCTGCGTGGACGTTCTCGAGCACTGTGCGGACGTCGCCTACGTCACCTCGTGGTCGCGGTACATCACCGAGGACGGCGCACTTCGGCCCGGTCCCTCGGCTACCAGCCGATCGGTAACGAGGTATCGATGGTCGCACAGGAAAACGTGGCCGGCGATGCCGCCGCCGTGATCCGCCGGAGCGTGTTTGACCAGGGGTTCAGCTACAGCGAGGAGTTGACCGCCTGCGAGGACTGGCACTTCTACCGGGAGCTACGAGCGTGCCGGCACTTCGGCAGTGTGATCCCGGAGCGCCTGCTGTATTACCGCGTCCGTGAGGCGTCGATGCAGGCGCAGATCGGCATACCCTGGCGACAGTCCATCCTCAGCGAGATGGAAGCCCACCTCCGGGAGAACGCGATGCAGTGGACGCCTGCGATGCGTCGCCGCGTGGTGAGCGGCGACGGGGTGAGTAGCTAGGTGCGGGTCGCTCTCGTCTCTCGCGAACTGCACCCGCTGGTGGGCGGCGGAATTGGGACGTTCGTCGCCGCGGCCGCTCGCCTGCTTTCGAGCATCGCTGAAGTCACGGTGCTGACGACGTCGGTGTTCCGAGAAACCTACGAGCAGCTGCGCGCGGCGGGAGATCCGCGGCTGCCGCCCGAAGGGGTCCGCGTGGTCTTCGTCGAGGAACCCAGCCAGGAGGAGGTGGACCCGTGGTATGACCGCATGCAGTGTTACGGCGGGCGCGTGCTGGAGCGCCTGCGCGAGCTGTATCCCGACGGCGGTCCGGACGTGATCGAGTTTCCGGACTACCTGGGGGAAGGCTTCGTCGTCCTGCAGGCGGCACAGGCGCTGGATCCGCTGCTGCGGGAGACGTGCGTTGGCGTGCGACTGCACAGCTCCCAGGAGCTGTGCGTGGTCCTGAATGGTCACTATCGGCGGGACTTCCCCTCGCAGACTCAGTTCGAGATGGAGCGATATGCGCTGGCTCGCGCCGATCGGTTGATCTGGCAGGGAGGTGACGTGCTGGGTACCTACCGGCGTTTCTACGGCCCCAGCGCGCTGGCGCCGGCCATCCGCATCCGCTACCCCTACCGTGGTCCTGCGGCGGATGCGCACGCCGACGCTGAGTACCGCATGAGCGGACCCCTGCGGCTGCTCTACGCGGGACGGCTCGAACGTCGCAAAGGGGTGCAGAACCTCGTGCGAGCGGCCACCGGGATGTCACGCAATGACTTCCGGTTGACGCTCTTGGGGGGCGACACTCCAACCGGCCCCCTCGGGGTTTCGATGCGCGAGCTCCTGCGCCTGGAGATCGCCGACGATGAGCGCATCATCCTGTCTGAGCCGGTCGAGCGTGACGAGCTGGCCGAGATGATCCGCAGCCACGATGCCTTGGTTGTGCCCTCGCTATGGGAGTGCTGGCCCAACGCGGCGCTGGAGGCACTGCACCTCAACCGGCCCGTGCTGGCCACACCGGTGGGCGGACTGGTGGAGTTGGTAACACCCGGCGTCAGCGGTTGGCTGGCCACCGGCACCGACGCTGCGGCGCTCGAGACGGCGTTGGAGGCGTTGCTTGACCAGCGTGAGCAGCCAGCTAGGTTGATCCGCAAGGGCGGGCCGCTCGGGCATGCGCGAGCGGTGAGCGATGAGCGCGAGATTCTCGACGGCTACGAACGGCTGGCGCGAGTCAAGCCGCGGCAAACGCTCACTCGGCGCAGCGTCTCCCCGCCTCCGCTGGTCACGGCGATCATCCCCTATTACCGCTCGGCCCGCTACGTGACCGACGCGGTCGAGTCGTTGATCGCCCAGACCTACCCCCGCATGGAGATCATTCTCGTCAACGACGGCTCATTCGACGAGGCGGATTGGATCCTGGCCGAGCTCGCCGCCCGAGCCCCCGTGACCGTGGTCAGCCAGATGAACAGAGGCCTCGGAGCGGCGCGGAACTTCGGCATCGCTCAGAGCCGCGGCCGTTACGTGTTTCCCCTTGACGCCGACAACATAGCCGAGCCACAGTTCGTCGCTCGGTGTGTCGACGTCCTCGAGGCGCGTCCCGAGGTGGCGTTCGTGACGTCGTGGTCACGCTACATCGGCGACGACGGGACTCCCCGCGGCGGAGCTGCCCTCGGATACCAGCCCCTGGGTAACTACTCGTCTCTAGTCGAGCAGGACAACGTGGCCGGGGACGCGGCGGCCCTCATCCGACGCGCGATCTTCGACTCCGGCTTTCGGTACAGCGAGGAGCTCACGAGCTTCGAGGACTGGCACTTCTACCGCGAGCTGCGGCGTGCGGGCCATCTTGGCACGGTCATCCCCGAGCGGCTGATCCAGTACCGCGTCCGGCCGGATTCGATGCAGGCGGAGATCGCCCAACCGCGGCGTGTGCGCCTCGAGGGAGAGATCAAGGCGCTTCTGCGCGAGAATGAGGTGCAATGGAGATCGTCGAACGCCTGACTCTGGAAGCGGCGCAGGCCGACACGATGCTGGCCAGTGAGCACCGTCAGCGCTATGACTTTGTCGCGCCACTGCTCAGCGACCTGCGCGTGCTCGATCTCTGCTGCGGCAGTGGCTATGGCACGGCCATCCTGGCCGCGCGGGCCCGCGAGGTGGTCGGCGTCGACCGCGATGTGGCGACGATCGAGACGGCGCAGGCCACGATCGGCGCGCGCCAGCGAAAGCACGAGCTTTGTCGCCGAGGACGCGGCTCGGTACCTTGGCCGCGGGCTGCTGGAGCGCTTTGACGCCGTGGTCTGCTTCGAGGGCCTCGAGCACCTTCCCGACCTCGAGCGCGTGCTCACCTTGCTACGCGAATTCGCCGAGCAGGGCGGGCGAGTAATCGCCTCGGTGCCCAACGGCAAGATGTTCCGCGAGCAGAATCCGTTTCATCTGACCGAGTTCGGCTATTCGGAGGCGATGGCGGCGTTTGCTCCGTTTCCGGCCCCGGTCACGATGCTGCCGCAGTTTCTGGCCGAGGGCTCACTGATCTGCCCTCCCGGAGCCCAGGGAACGGAGGTCAGCGTCGTCCTCGGCGATCGCAACGAGCCCGAGTATGCCAACCACTTCATCTTTTTCGTCAACGTCGCGCCGGCGGAGCTCGAGCGCGTCCACCACGGACACCTGCAAGCCACCGGCAGTCCGATCTTCAACCGGTGGTCCGAGGGCCTCAAGCACGCGATCGCTGCCCTGCGACGCGAGAATGCGCGCCTTGCCCGAGGCCGTTTGGGAAAGGCCAATTCGGCCGCAGCCTCCGCCCTGGCTCGCCTCCAGGACCGTGAGGCGCAGGTGGTCGCGCTGCAGGAACGGCTGCGCTTCTGCGAGGCCAGGCTCGCGGAACTGCGCTCGGATCCGACCGCCAGCAGCATGGCGTCCGAGCCGGCACGCGTGCCGGGTGAGCCATCCGCGCTCGGGGACACCGGGGATTAACGATCAACCGCCGCCGGCTTGGCGCCGGCGGCGGTTGACTTCAGGCCAATTCGGCCAACCCCGCCCGCCCCCTTGCGGGGACGGGCGGTGTGATCTGCTGTTACCTGCTGTGCTTGCTGCGGGTGTGGTGCTTGGTGTGCTTGAGCACCGATGCCAGCCGCTTGTTCGTCATCCGAACATGCGACCAACGGTTGCTCGACCGCAGATGCGACAGATGCGCACGAGCGGCCACCGAGTTCGGACCGACGATCTGCTGGAGGTTTCCTGCAGATGGCGGCCCGACCGGAGAGCCAGCGGTGACGTTGAACACATTGCCGCCGGCAGCTGCGAAGCCGAACGGATGGCTTCCGCCGACGTAACCGCGGATCTCGATCCCCTTCGCGTTTGCGACCTGAGCGGCCGGCGAGGGGTACTGGAGGTACACGGTGACGGGTCCGGGACCACTGGTATCGGCCGCGGCCGTCGTCGGAACCCCACAGGGGAACCCTGGCTGGCTCGGTGAGCAGATCGACGCGGCGGTAGCTCCAGAAATGTCGTCCCCATTGGGTCCGACCAACTGGAAGTTATTCGCGTATGTCGATATGGGCTGACCGATCGCTCCGGCTGCCGGGAAGAACACACGCGAGTCGAACGTCACCGAAGCGGTGTTCGTCTGCGAGTCGAACGTTGCGTTCAGCGCATCCGGTGCGGTCGAGTATCCGGTCGACTTACCACCGGTGTTTCCACCGATCGGCGCCGAAGCCGGTGTGTTCGGGAACTGCGAGGTGGTGTTGACCGCCGCACAGAACGGAGGCGTCGTACCCGTGCCTTGCTGGCCACCGTTACAACCGATGACGGCAGGCGGAACGCCACCATTCTTGGTGCTCAGCTGGCCTGTGGTCGTGGCTCCGGCAACAGCCGCCTTGACCAGGTAATCGTCCATCGCGTTCGCGGGCACGTCGAAATAGGCACGGACCACGTTACCGGTCGTGCCGCCCCGGTAATTTCCAACGGCGTTGTAATTACCCGTCGGTTCGGCGATGAACGAAGGATGGATGAACGATCCATCGGACAGATACGCGTAGTACTGAGCCCGGCTGGCGGCGGTGTTGTTGATGTCGACGGCGTCGTTGAACGTATAGTCGACCACCACACAGTTGTTGGCGGCACCCGTGCCGCAGGCCGCGCCCGCGGGAACGCCAGGTGCGGGCGACCCCGGGTACGTCGTGGTAGCAGGCTGGCGGCTGTACTGCGCCGAAACCAGCGTCGGGATCCCGGTGATCAGGCCAGCGTTGCCTGCCGCCGGCGCGCTATCCCACGTGCTGGGGATGCCGTCAGCGTAGCTCGCTACTGCTCCCGGTAGCGAGTACCCCCGGACAGCACCGGTGACCAGTGGTGAGCCGCCGATTGGGAACTGGGCGATCACTACGGTCGGATCAGTGGCGCTGATTGCGGCCGACGTCGAGGACACGTCACACGCTGGAGCCGCGGCGGGGCAGTTGGGCGTCCCGCTAGAGACGACGATGTGGAAGCCACCGTTACCGGTGATTGCGCTCCCGAGGACCGCCTCGTCGTACTGGAAGGCGACTTGCTGGGTCGCACCAGCGACGGTCGAGATGCCGGTCAGATCAGGAGCCGTGGTCAGCCCGCGCGTGCCGTTACCGGTGTTGGAGCCGGCGAGCGGAGCCGAGTCGGCACGGTTGCCCACGTTCCCTGCCGCCCGCACCGCACCCTCGCCGACCTGCGCGAACGTGTCTGCGGTAGCCGTGGGGATGTTGACCACCACACAGGGATTCGGCAACGTGCCGCTGGTCCCAGCCGACTTGCTGGTCTTGTCAGCGCGGTAGCCACCGACATAGAACCCGCCGGGATCCGCAATCGACGCGATCGGCTTGTCAAAGCAGAAGGTCGCCGAGTTCGGGGAGGTGATGCTCGCCGAAATCAGATCGGGACGGGTGGTTGAAGTGATCCCGTGCGAGAGACCCAACGCCGCTTGCGCGGCGCCTGCCCCGAACAGAGGGATCGCCGCGCCAACCAAGGCGACGGCGAGACGCACCGAGGTACGTCTAAAACGGAACGACATGGGATAAATCCCCTTTCATTTAGGTTGACCTAATTGGCCCTACCGCCAAAGCGGGTCTCCACGCTGGAAACGTCGAGCGCACTCCATCTCAGGCCGCAGTCCTATCACATAGACGCTGACGAGGAGAGAAAGTTGCGCCCAGAGCCCAACCGATTTGCAGTCGATCCGGATCGTACTCGCTCCCCGGAGGGGGCACAACCGTGACAAACGCCCGCTCGGTAGGCGCAACTTGGCGTCCAGCCTGCAGTTAACGCGCTGCAATGCGAGCAAATATCCTCACGGCCGTCACCACGACGCTGTTGGCAGCGGTCCCCGCTGCGCAAGCCGCCGGATCGTCCCCGGCCCAAGCCATTCCCCAGGCCCTGCACGCCGCTTATGCGCTGCCCCGCACCGTTTCGCATCCCCCAACCGTGGCGGTGGTAGTTGCGTATGACGATCCGACGCTCGCGGGAGACCTCCGAGTGTTCGCTCGCCGTTTCTCGCTGCCGGCATGCACCAGCGTCAGCCGGTGCCTGCGGCGCGTCAACCAGCGGGGTCAGCTCACGCCGCTTCCGCCCGCTGATCCCACCGGAGGAAAGTGGACGACGGAGACGGCGCTCAGTACCGAGACCCTGCACGGGATCTGCCAGAACTGCCGTCTCCTGGTCGTCGAGGCCGACTCCGAGTCGCCGGGGGACCTGGCGGCCGCCGTGGATACCGCCGCGCGCCTGGGCGCCCGGGAGATCGTCACCACGTACACCTTCTCGGAGGGACTGTTCGACAGCGCAGCCGCAAAGTATTACGACCATCCGGGCGTCGTGATCACGGCGGCCGCAGGCGACGATGGATTCCAATACGCGACCAACGTTCCCGCGGTATATCCGGGGGTGGTAGCCGTGGGGGGAACCACGCTCAAGCTCGGTCGTGGCGATCGATGGGCCGGGGAGGCGGTGTGGAACAGCTCAATCGGCAGCACCGCGAGCGGCTGCAGCGCGTTCACCCTGGCACCGAGTTGGGAGGCTCCGTATGCCGCCAGGTCAGGCTGCGGTAAACGTCGAAGCGTCCCGGACGTGGCGGCTGCCGCCGGGCCCGCACCGCTGTACAGCTCTACGTCCGTCGATTCACAAGGGCACAGGGGCTGGTTCGAGGCCGACGGTACCAGCGTGTCATCCCCGATCGTGGCTGGCGTATTTGCGCTCGCGGGCAGAATTCGCCGTGGCCAATCGGCCGCAGCAATCCTGTACGCCCACTCTCGCACCACTCCCGGCGCCTTTCACGACGTCACTCGCGGCTCAAACGGGAGTAGCTGCGGGGCGGCATCGATCTGCCACGCTCGGCGCGGCTACGACGGCGTCACGGGCGTGGGTACACCACACGGTCTCGCGGGGTTCCGCGCCGGCCGCACTTAGGTCTGGCAGTCGCCGGCCCGGCGACTTCGGTTCTAGACCAGGACCCGAAACTTGTAGACTTCGCTCGTGTTGAATCGGTCGTAGCGCATTCGGCCCGAACGGCACCGCATACGGCAAGCGCCGACACGGAGGTGGACGCTCGTGGGATTGAACCGCGGCATGAGGATCACGATTGCATCAATGCTGGCCGCCGCGCTCCTGCTCACCGGAGGGCTTGCGTCGGGTAAGGCTCCCCGCCGCGGCTCACCGGCCGGGCTCGACTTCAGCTTCGGTTCTCGGGGCGGGGTCGCGCTGGGCTTTGGTGATCAGCTCTACGCCGTGGCCACCGGGGCGGACGGAAGGGTCGTCGTGGTCGGCGCCGAGCGGCTGCGTTCAGGTATCCGGCTCCTGCTCGCGCGTCTTAACGCCAACGGTCGCCTTGACCCCGGCTTCAACCACGGTCGCGTCGAGCTTGGACCGTCGGTGTCGACCGGCGGCTCAATCGGCCGTGCAGTGGCGATCCAGCGTGACGGCAAGATCGTGGTCGCCGGCGTCCTCACCGACCGCAGCGGCATCGGACAGCGAGGCATGCTCGCCGAGCGCTTCACCGTCTCCGGAGCAATCGACCGGTCCTTCGGCAGCGGCGGGCTCGCCACCGTGCTCGGAGGGACCGCGCAGAGCGCCGGTTCGGCTCTCGGCCTCCAACGCGACGGAAAGATCGTGCTCGCCGGGAGTGCTCCGGGGGCCGACGGCTTGCCACGCATTGCGCTGGCCCGCCTGAGCTCTCATGGCCGGCTTGATCGCAGCTTCGGCAGCGCCGGTGTGGTCATCGCTCAAGGGTCCGCTGACCTCGGTCGTGATGGAGCCGCCAGCGCGCTGGGCCTGCAACCCGGCGGCGAGATTGTCGTGGCCGGTGCGGTGAGCCCGACCCTGCAGGTTTCCAATGCCATCGTGGCCGGATTCAC
Organism: uncultured Solirubrobacterales bacterium; assembly: GCA_963828535.1. GTDB lineage: Bacteria > Actinomycetota > Thermoleophilia > Solirubrobacterales > Solirubrobacteraceae > Palsa-465. The sequence goes on along the minus strand of CAWHEM010000001.1, from coordinate 44,624 downwards.
CGCCGCGGGTCGGCTCGACCGCGGTTTTGGTCAGGCCGGGAGGTTCATCGTTCCGGGCGGGGTGGAGGGTGGCGCTGCCGCGCTCTTCCGGGCGGTGACGTCTGGTTCCGGGCGGGATCATCGCCGCCGGTGCCGCGAGCTCGCCCGGCGCGACGCCGGCGTTCGCGATCGCGGCGCGCCTTACGAGTCGCGGCAAGGTTGTGGGCTCGTTCGGTCGCGGGGGGATCGTGGCCCTGCCGTCGGACCACGCCTCGCTTCCGCCCAGCGTGCTGCCGGGGGCCAACGCCGCGGCGAGTGCCCGTGGCGGGATCGTCGTGCTGGCGGGTACCTATGCGGACTCTGGGCGAACCGAACCGGCCTTGTGGTCGCTGAACACCCACGGTTCCCTCATCAGTTCTGGCTCGACGCGCACGCTGCTGAGCAGCTCGCTCGGGTCAGGCGGGGCGGATGGAGTGGCGCTCGACCGCCATGGGCGGATCGTGGTGGTGGGAACCAGCAACAACTTCACCGCGTTCAACGGCTTTGGGTTGCGGTATCAAGGGTTCGGGCCGTAGTCTTGTGCTTCGGCAAGGGCAACATTGTCGTCTTCCACGACAGATAGGGGTAACTATGTGGCGTCCGCGAAGGTTGTCGGTGTGGTTGATTTCCTCGTTCATCGCGCTGGTGGCCGTGCCGGCAGGTGCCGGTGCTGCGCCGGGGGACCTGGATGCGACCTTCGGCACCGGCGGCGTCACCTCACTGGCCACCGGCACGGCGCTGAACGGCGTCGCCGTGGCGCCTGACCGTTCGGTCGTCGCCGTAGGTAGCTCGGGAACGTCTCTACTCGTTCAGCAGTTCAGCGCCACGGGAACTCGGGGAGCAACGTTCGCCGCCGGTTCAGGCGTGGGACGAGCGGTCGTCCTCCAATCCGACGGAAAGATCGTGGTGGCTGGAAACGATGCGACGGGCATGATCGTCGAGCGATTCAACTTCACCGGGGGTCTCGATTCCGGATTTGGCTCTGGCGGCGTCGTCCATGGCTTCCCCCACGCACAGGCCAATGCAGTGGCCCTCGGCCCGAACGGCACGATCGTCGCCGCGGGCCGGGTACCGGGCTCGGACGGCTTCCAACGAATCGCGGTTCTCAGGTTGACCTCCAGCGGAAGCGCGGACGCAAGCTTCGGTCCCGGAGGGGCTCGGCTCGTGGATCTCGGTCAGGATTCGATCGCCAAGGCAGTGGCCGTTCAGGGGGACGGCAAGATCGTCCTCGCCGGGTCGGTCGGTCCGGGCATCCACCAGACCATCTCCGCATTCGCCGCGCGGCTCACGCCCGCCGGCGGCCTCGATCCGACCTTCGCCAGCGGGGGTGTTCGCATTCAATCTCCCGCCCCAGGCGGCGGGGCCGCAACCTTCAATGCCGTGGCGCTTGACCCCTCGGGCGGAATTGCGGTGGCCGGAGGAACGACCACGCAGAACCAATCGGCGGGGCTGATCGGGCGTCTGACGTGTGCGGGCGCGTATGACCCGAGCTTTGCCGGCGGTCTGGTCGGGGTACTGTCCTCCCGGGGCTTTGTCACTAATCCGTACGGAGCCAATGGTGTGGCTGTGCTCACGGGCCGTCGGCTCGTCGCCGCCGGTGACTACAAGGACTCAGGGGTCAGCCTGGCTGCGCTTTGGGGCTTCGAACCACGGGGTTCACAAGACTTTGCCAAGCTCGCCCCTCAGAGTGCCACGGCACTGAGTCTCGCCGTGGACTCGGCCGGCAATCTCGTCGTCGCCGGCGACAACGTCCCTACTGGTTTCGCGCCCAGCGGCTTCGTGGCTCGGTATTCGGGCTTTGGAGCTCCGGCCTCGGGCACGAGCCCGTGCGGTGGAGTGGTAACCCCCCCGGTCTTGGTGCCGACGCTGTCCAGCGTCAGCCAGGCTCACCGCAGATGGGGTGAGGTGAAGTCCAAGCGATACAAGGGACCGGTGGGGACGTCGTTCTCGTTCTCTCTCGACGTGCCCGCTCGGGTCACGGTGACCATCACCCAGACCACCAACGGACGCAGGGTCAAGGGCCGGTGCGTGGCGCAGACACGCACGAATCGGAAGAGTCCGGGCTGCAAGCTGACCAGGACCAAGGGTTCGTTGTCGGTCAACGGAAAGGCCGGCAAGAACACGATCTCGTTCAAGGGAACCGTTTCTGGCCGCAAGCTGACGACAGGCTCCTACACGGCAACGGTCGTGGCCACCAGCTCGACCGGGCACAGGTCCAGGTCCCAGTCGTTGAACTTCACGATCGTGAAATAGGCGGTGGGCACGCTGCGGCGCTGGCCGATCGGAGTCTCATTGGTCTTGGCGCTGGCCGGTATGCCGGCCAGCGCCGCGGCGTCTCCAGGCGACCTCGATCCGACGTTTGGAACCGGGGGTGTCACCTCCCTGGCCCCTGGCACTACCTTCAACGGTGTCGCCGCGCAGTCCGATCGCGCGGTCGTGGCTACCGGCACGTCGGGGTCATCACTGTTGGTTCAGCGCTTCAGCGCCAGCGGTGTAGCCCAGGCCCCATTCTCCGCCGGGGCCGGAGTCGGACGGGGAGTCGTGATCCAGCCTGACGGCAAGATCGTGGTCGCCGGCTATGACGCGGGTGGGATGCTGGTCGAGCGCTTCAACCCCAGCGGCGGTCTGGATCCCAGCTTCGGCATCGGGGGCGTCGTTCACGCCGCTCCGGGTGCGCAGGCCAATGCGGTCGCCCTCGGGCCAGGTGGCACGATCGTGGCCGCCGGGCAGGTGCGCGCGGGCGACGGCTTTCAACGAGCTGAGGTGCTGAGGCTGAGCAGCAGCGGGACCCCCGACGCGAGCCTCGGCCCAGGCGGCGCCCGGCTGGTCGACCTTGGTCAGGACTCGGTCGCCAACGGGGTGGCGGTGCAGGCCGACGGAAAGATCGTGCTTGCCGGGTCGGTCGGGCCTGGTATCCACCAGGGAATAGCCGCGCTGATTGCGAGGCTAACGGCGAGCGGCGGAGTTGACACAAGCTTCGGCGGCGGCGGCGTGACTTATTCCTTCGCCCAAGCCGGTGGTGGCGCTTCCGTGTTCAACGCGGTAAGCCTCGACCCGGCTGGCGGAATCGTGGTGGGCGGTGGCAGCACCGCGACTAACCAGTCGGCAGCACTGATCGGTCGCCTCACCTGCTCCGGAGCCTTCGACCCTAGTTTCGCCGCCGGCGGGCTCGCGGTCGTGCCGTCCTCTCGTAACTTCGTCACGACTCCGTACGGAGCCAACGCCGTAGCCGTCGCATCCGCTCGGCGGGTCGTCGCCGCTGGCCAGTACCACGATTCGGCGCTCAATGCGGCCGCTGTGTGGGGATTTGAAGCGAGCGGCTCGGCCGATTTCGCCACCATCGCGCCGTCCGAGGCCGCAGCCTCGGCGATCGTCGTGGACTCCGCCGGTAGCCTGGTCGTGGCTGGGAGCAAAGTTCCCACCGGGCTTGCCCCGAGCGGATTCGTGGCGCGCTATCTCGGCTTTGGGGCCCCTGCGTCAGGAACCGCCCCCTGCGGCGGGACTGCGGTACCGCCTCCTGCCGTCGCGCCGAGCGCGACCACGGGGGCCGCTCCATCGGTCAACACGAGCAGCGCCACCGTGTCGGGATCGATCAACCCCAACGGTTCGGCCACGACCTATGACTTCGAATACGGCACCAGCACGGCGTACGGTTCCGCGACAGGATCGGCCCCGGCCGGCTCGGGAACCGCGTCGGTCGGCGCTTCCGCCACGCTGACCGGGCTGAGCTCCGGCACCACGTATCACTACCGGCTCGTGGCCACCAACAGCGCGGGCACGACCGTCGGATCCGATGCCACGTTCAAGACCCTCGGCGCCGGGCCGCCGCCGCCAGTCCCTACGTTGACCAACGTGACCCAGTCGCATCGCCGGTGGCGGGAGACCAAGTCAAAGGGATACAAGGGACCGGTGGGGACGTCCTTCTTCTTCACGCTCAACATGTCCGCCCGCGTCACCGTTGCGATCACGCAGGCTGCAAGGGGAAGCAAAGTCAACGGCAAGTGCGTGGCGCGGACGAGCAAGAATCGACTCAACCCGGTGTGCACGAGGACCCTCACCCGGGGGTCTCTCTCGGTGGCGGGGCACCGGGGCGTGAACACGGTCTCCTTCAACGGAAGTATCTCGGCCGTGAAGAAGCTCGCACCGGGCACGTTCACCGTGTCTTTCACCGCGACAAGCAGTTCCCGGAAGAAGTCCAAAACACGGTCGCTGACATTCACGATCGCGCACTGAGATCCGTGGTGCAGGGCGTCTAGCGGACCGCGGACGCCGGTGCTCCTATCCTCTCGCCGCATGGAAATCCTGCCCACGAAGCTGCGCGGTCCGCTGCTGCTCAAGCCGGTCGCGTACGCCGATGAGCGAGGCTTCTTCATGGAGACCTATCGCGAACGGGACTTCTCCGCCCTCGGGATAGAGCCCTTCCTTCAGGACAACCATTCCCGCTCGCGACGCGGAATAGTCCGCGGTATGCACTTCCAGCCTGGAATGTCGAAACTGATCCGTTGCGCACGCGGGACGATCCTGGACGTGCTCGTCGACATCCGACACGAGTCCGCCACCTTCGGGGAATGGGAAGCGTTCGAGCTGAGCGACGAGAACTATCTACAGCTCTACTGCCCCGATGGCTTCGCCCATGGGTTTTGTGTGCTCAGCGAAGTGGCGGACGTCATCTACGGATGCTCGGACTACTACGACCCTGAACGCGAGAGGGGGTTTTTCTTCAAGGACCCAGACGTTGGGATTAGATGGCCCGCGGGTTTGCCGCTGTCCGCGTCACCCCGGGACGCCGGAGCGGCGAGCCTGCGGGAGCTTGATCTAAGGTGAAGGGTTCAGCTCGGCGGTGTCTGTCCCGCCGCCGTATAGAGCGCCGGATCGTAGCTGGGCGACTGCGGGTTCCAGGAGCTAGATGCCCACTGTGACGGAGTGACTCCACCGCCCGTCTGAGGGTCGTGAGGAAGGCCTGTGATCGGATCGATCGCCCACTGAGATGGGGGCGGTTCCGGGGTCCCGGAGGACGGATACCAGGTTGGTCCGTACGACTGCCCTGTAAACAGTGGGTTCTGGGCCCCGAACGGAGAACCCGCCGGGAACACATAACCTCCGATGCCAAAGGCATTGGACTGACTGGCGAGATCCGCAGCGATGGCAGCGTTTGTCTCGTTGAGCACCACCTGAGCGAACGTCGGATCGGCTTGCGCGCCTACGTTGTACCCCCCCTGCGAGGCCGGGAGAAGCCCGTGGAACGTCGCCGCCGTGACCCCGAGCGGTGAGGTCGTAAAGGAACCCGATCCAGAGTTGGTCGTCGTTGTGGTGGTCGTCGCCTGCGGGGAAGGGTCGGCGGGAAGCGCGCTACCGGCCGCGACGCTCGCGTCGGCCGAGGGCCTCCACGTGGGATCCGTGGGGATTGCCCCCAGAGATCTCGCTGCGGACGACACGCGGGATGGCGACGAGCTGCGGTGCGTCAGAGCCGCGAGGGCCGGCGGGAGGCTTGGCGGCGCGACCACGGCGCTGAGCCCGCCGGTGCCCACTGGGGCCGACGCGCTGGAATGCGTGCTCATCGCGGCCGCTGCGGTCGCTGCAGTTGCTCTGGCCAGGCCAGGAAGATGCACAACGCTTGCCAAACTTCCGCCTGCGGAACTGCCGCCCAAGGAGGGCGCCGGGGCAAAGACGCTGGACCTCGACGAGACGTCGGGACCCTGACTCACCACTGGCGCCGTCCATTCATTGGCTCCGGACGCAGCCAACGCGTTGGGAGCAGCGGCGGCCTTAGCCCTGGCGGCGCCCGAGTCCGACCCGGGCGCGCCCTGGAGGACCGAGGACACAAGCGCCGCGCACAGACAGATGCTGGCCGCGATCCCGCCTGCCTGGATGGGCGTGAAACGGCTTTGACTAAAGGTGCTGTGTCCGAGGGCTGACATTCGATTCCTTTCCCGAGGTGTATCTCCGCATCGGACGGTGGCTCAACGAGATCAAGCCCGCCGGGTGCCACTGGACGCTTGTTCGGGGATCGAGAATGGACGCTGTGATGGGGTGGCGAGCGAAGTTGGGGTCGGGCGGTGATTGCACCCCATGACGCGGCATGCTTATCTCACCACGATGCGCGCGCGCCTGACCGTCTCTCCGGCCCAGTACCGACGGCTGGCCTATGTCACCTTGGCGGCGCTGACCCTGATCGTCCTGACCGGCGCAGCTGTGCGTTTGACCGGCTCCGGTCTGGGCTGCCCGGACTGGCCGAAATGCTACGGGAAGGCATTGCCGCCGATCAGTACCCATGCCCTGATCGAGTTCGGGAATCGGGCATTGTCGGGTCTGGTCGGGGTGATGACGGTCGTCACCGCCGTGCTGGCGTTCACGCGCCGGCCATTCCGACGAGACCTGGCGCTGCTGGCCATCTTCCTGCCGCTCGGCGTGGTCGCACAGGCGGTCCTGGGCGGATTCACCGTCCGGGAGCACTTGGCTCCAGGTTTCGTGATGTCCCACTTCGCCCTGTCGATGATCGTCCTGGTGGCGGCGGTGGCGTTGGCTTGGCGTAGCACCTACGAGCCCGGCGCCCGCCCGCGCACTGCGGACCGGTTGTCGGTCTGGTCGACGCGGGCCCTGGCGCCGCTGGGCGCGGTGACCATCTTCGCCGGGACGGCCGCCACCGCGGCCGGTCCCCACGCCGGCGGCTCCCCCGGTCAGAGGATCCACCGCCTGCACTTCAAGGGGCCCGCCACGCTGCAGTGGGTGATCCACCGTCACGCGACGATCGCGGCGGTGTTTGGCATCGCCGTGGTCGCGGTGTGGTTCTGGGGCCGCCGCCGCGCTGCTCAGTCCGACCTCGAGCCGCTCACCGTGCTGGGTGTGCTGCTCGCCGCTCAGGGCCTGGTCGGCAGCGTCCAGTACGAGCTCCAGCTGCCCGCCGACATGGTCTGGGTGCACGTGACGCTGGCCACGCTCACGTGGGTCGTGGTGCTGTGGGCGGTGGCAGCTGCGGGCAGACTGGCACCGCGACCCAGCACGATCAGGGCCGCTACCGCGCCCGCTACCGAACCGGGCTCACGTGAGCCCGAACTCGCCGCTCGCTGAGCGCAGGCTCGGGCGCTACTGGTGGAGCGTGACCGGCACGCTCAGCGATGCCTGATGGGTGCTGAAGGTGACGAGCAGCGTCGCAGAGACTCGGTGGCGAGGAGCTGCGGTCAGCAGAGAAACGCAGCTCGGCCGTACGCCCGGATGGAGCGTGCGGGAGCTGCCCGCGGGCAACGAGAAGTTCGTCCCGGCGCAACGGATGCTCCCGTGATGGCCGGGCGTTCTGACGGTCAGTGAGCCTCGGCAGCGTGACCCCTTCTTGCCCTTGCAGCGCAGCGGCACCGCGATCGTACCCTTGCGGACGAGCAGGGAATGACTGCGCAGACCAGCGGTTCCGAAGCCGGGGGACTTATTGCCCGGGGGCGTGCCGCCCGGTGGCGGTGACGTCGATGTGTTTTGGGTCTGGAAGCTCAGGTCGCCGCTCGGGCTGTAGCCCGAGTCTGTGGTCGTGACCTGATAGACGACGAGACGGAAGTGGTAGACGGTCCCGGGGGCTAGGCCCACGATGTGAGCCGAGACGGCGTGGACGCAGCTGGTGGGCCCGCCGCTTGGGCAGGCCTGCACCGTCGTGGCCGGCGTCAACTTGCCGTAGGCCGTCGTCGTGCCGTATTGGAATGCCCACGCCGAATCGGGATAGGAAACCTGAAAGGAACCGTTGAGCGTCGCGGCCGTCGTTGTGACCGAGGTCGCGCCGCCATTGGTGACGCTGGCGGTCAGCGCGGCTGAGGCCGAACCGATGGCGACGAGGGCAAACAGTGCCGCGGAGGCCGCCAATGTGATCGCACGCTGCCGCATCCAGACCATGATCGGCAGCATAGGCGCAAAACCTGACCGACGCCAGTGTGGATGAGCCGCAACCGCCTGACCTGCTCGCTACGATCGGCCTCGGACTATGGACACTGAGCACACTGCACCGCCATACGCGACGGCAGGCGCGCGGGGCGCCAACGCTTCATTGAGCATTCTCGTCGTCGATGACGAATCGGATCTCCGGGAGATGCTGACACGGTCATTCTCGCGCGAGGGCCACCGGGTGATGGCGGTGGCGGACGGGCGGGCGGCCATCGATAGAGCCAGCACGGATCAATTTGACATCGTCCTGCTCGACGTCGCCCTCGGTCCGGGACCGGACGGGTACGAGGTCTGTCGAACGCTGCGGGGTCGCCGCAACGTCGTCCCGATCATCATGCTCACCGCGTTGGAGTCGGAGGCCGATGCCGTCCTTGGTCTCGAGGCGGGAGCCGACGACTACGTCACCAAACCGTTCGGCCTGGCCGAGCTTCGGAGTCGCATCCGGGCCGTGCTCCGGCGAGCCGGCACGCGGGCGATGGGAGACGAGGTACTGGTGGTCGGCCCGATTGCCCTTGACCGAGCCCAGCGGGAGGTCACCATCGAGGGACTACCCGTTCGGCTGACGTTCTCGGAGTTCGAGCTGCTCGACTCGCTGATGGCCGATCCGGGACGTCTGCTCAACCGCCAAGAACTGCTGCGGGCGATCTGGGGAGACAGCGCCTACCGTGATCCCCGCGCGATCGATGTCCATATCCGGCATCTCCGTGAGAAGCTCGAGCCCGAGCCTGACAAGCCGCGCTACATCCTCACCGTGCGCGGCGCCGGATACCGACTTCGGGGGCCCTAGGTGCGAGCGCGACCGCGGCGTGGCGCCCTCGGTTTGCGTGGTCGGATCGTCGGCGCGGTGCTGGTGACGACCGTGGCGACTCTCGCCGTGGCCGCGGTGGCGCTGCTGGGACCGCTGCAGGACAAGTTGCGTGATTCGGCCCGGGCTACGCTGGTGCGAGACCTCGGGCGCAGCGGCGCCGCGCCGGCGTTTCGGAATCTTGATCTGGGCTACGTCCTGGACACCTCTGCCCTGGACGGGCGCTCGCTCACGGGCGTCGACCAGCGGTTCGCGCTGCAGAAGAGCGAGCAGGCGCTGTCCAAGCGCCTCGGGGCGACCGTGACCCTATTCGGATATCCCGACGCCGCGGGAGTTGGCACGCGGGTGCCGACGGCTGAGCCATCGGTCAACGAGGCGGGCGCCGACGACGATGTGCGCACGGTGTTTCAAACTCATCACGCCAAGCAGAGCTTCGGGAGTGTCGACGGCACGGATGTGGCCCGGGTGGCGCTTCCGATCCTCAACGGTGGGCATTGGTACGTGCTCGCCGTGCGCCGCCCGATCAGTGAGGTCGCGGGTGCCGTCGACGTCGTCCGCAAGGCCTTCATCACCGCTGCGCTGGCCGGGCTGGCGCTGACCTTGATCCTGGGAATACCCCTGGCCGCGACGCTCGTGCGGCGACTGCGCCGACTGCGCCAGGCGGCGCTGCAGCTGGCCGACCCGGGCCTGAGCGTCGAGGTCCCGCTGGACCGCGCCCGCGACGAGGTCGGCGACCTGGCCCGCACGCTCGCGATCATGCAGGAGCGCCTTCGGCATCAGGAGCAGGCGCGGCGCGCGTTCGTGGCCACGGCATCGCACGAGCTGCGCACCCCGCTGACCTCGCTGGACGGGATGCTGGAGCTGCTGGACGACGATCTGCGCTCCGGCACACCCGATCTCGACGATGCCCGCTCTCTGCTGGAGCGCGCCCGCGCGCAGTCCCGACGGCTCGGCCGTCTGGCCGGTGATCTGCTTGATCTCAGCCGCCTCGACGCCGAGGTGCAGCTGCGGTCGGAGCCGGTGGAGCTCGGTGAGCTCAGCCGCGCTGTACTGGCCGAGTTCGAACTCGGGACGAGCGCTCGACACATCATCCCCGCCCTGGAGGAGACGACGAGGCCGGTATGGGTGCTCGGCGATCCGGGGAGCGTGGCCAGAATTCTGCGGATCCTGCTGGACAACGCGGTGCGGATGAGTCCGGACGGTGGCCACATCACGGTTGAGCTCCACGGCGAGCCGGAACCGTCATTGAGCGTCCGTGACGAGGGACCAGGGGTTCCGCCCGACGAACGGGACGTGATCTTCGAGCGCTTCCAGCGCGGCCGTGACAAGGCCGGTCAGGCCGGGTTCGGACTCGGTCTGGCCATCGGCCGCGAGCTGGCCGAGCGCATGGGCGGAACGCTCGGGTTGGGGGATACGACCGGGCGTGGGGCGACGTTCACGCTCCGGCTCCCCGGAGCCCGCGCTCCGGAGGAGGACGTCGTCGCTTTCGCCTAGCGGACCAGTGGTTCCCAACGTAAATACGCTGGGAACCGCTAGCTGACAGCATCAGCGCCATGGACGCGCGCTTGATGCAGGCGATGCTGGACGTCGACGAGCACCACTGGTGGTATCGGGGCCGCCGACGGATCATCGATGCTGAGCTGAGACGACTGCCGCTGCCGCGGCCGGCTGTGGTCTTGGACGCGGGCTGTGGCTCCGGCCGCACGCTGGAGCAGCTCGGGCCGCTCGGTTCCGTTTCCGGGATCGAACTCAATCCCGAGGCCGCCGATGTCGCCCGCGCCCGCGGCGACTTCGATGTGCGTATCGGACGTCTGGAGGAGCTGCCTTGGGACGCCGCGACGTTTGACCTGATCACGTGCCTGGACGTCATCGAGCACACGCCGGATGACCGGCTGACGCTCCGAGAGCTGCGCCGCGTGAGTAAGCCGGGCGGCTGGCTGCTGGTGACCGTCCCGGCCTACCAGGCCCTGTGGTCGCTGCACGACGAGGCGAACCATCACTTCCGCCGCTACGCGCGCAAGACGTTGCGCGCCGCGTCGACCGAGGCCGGCTGGAGCGTGCAGCGGATGACGTCTTTCAACAGCCTTCTCCTGGCCCCCGCCGCGGCCGTACGAATCGCCCAACGTCGGCGGCGTACGAGCGCCGGCTACACGCCGGAGCTGAAACTCGGGCCGTCATGGTTGAACGACATGCTCGAGCGTCCGATGCAGGCCGAGGCACGGTGGCTGACTCGCGGTCGCACCCTTCCCGCCGGCCTGTCGCTGCTGGCCGTGCTGCAGAACCCGCCCTCCTGATGCTGACCTATGTGGCGATCTTCGGGATTTCCAGCGGTCTGGGTTATCTGCTTCCGGCGATCATCGGGCTGGAGTCGATGGGGGTCCCCTCGCCCGGTGAGACCGCGCTCGTGCTGGCCGCAGTGCTGGCCAGTCAGCACAAGCTTCAGATCTGGCTGGTGATCCTGATCGCGATCGCATCGGCGATGCTCGGCGACAACATCGGCTACCTGCTCGGGCGCAAGCTTGGGCGCGAGGTGCTAACCGCGCCCGGCCCGTTCCATCACCACCGCGTCAACGCCATCACGGCGGGCGACAAGTTCTTCGAGAAACACGGCGCCAAAGCGGTCTTCCTCGGCCGCTGGATCGCCTTGGTGCGGATCGCGGCCGCGTGGCTGGCCGGCATCAACCATATGCCGTTCCACATCTTCTTCTTCTGGAACGCGTTGGGGGCGATCACGTGGGCCACGACGTTTGGCCTCGCCGGATACTTCGGAGGCCACGCGGCTGCCCACGTGATCACTCAGGTCGGCATTTACGGCGCGATCGCCCTCGGCGTGGCGGCGGTCGCCTGGTTCGTCGTCCGATGGCGACGCCGCCGCTCGGGCGAGGACGCTAGCTCTCCGAGCGGGCCCGATCGAGATCCAGCGCGCAGGAGTTGATGCAATAACGCTGTCCGGTCGGTCGCGGCCCGTCGTCGAACACGTGTCCGAGGTGTCCACCGCAGCGCTTGCACACCACCTCGGTACGGGTCATGCCGAGGCTGCGGTCTGAACGCAGCTCCACGTTCTCCGCTACCGCAGGCTCAAAGAAGCTCGGCCAGCCGGTCCCGGACTCAAACTTGGTCTCGGAGCTGAACAGCTCCGCCCCGCATCCGGCACAGCGGTAGATGCCGTCCTCCTTGACATCGACGTACTTTCCGGTGAACGGACGTTCCGTGCCATGGCGGCGAAGCACGTCGTACTGCTCTGGAGTCAGGCGCTCCCGCCATTGTTCTTCGGTGACTTCTGCGCCGGTCTCGGCATTGGTGTTGGTGTCTATATCCATGCTCTCAAGGTAGCGCGCGAATCCGTATAGGCTGAAGCTCGATGAACTTCGCCGTCGCGATCTTCCCCACAGAGGAAGTGCAGTCACCAGGTGAGCTGGCCCGCATGGCTGAGGAGCGTGGCTTCGAGGCGCTGCTGTTTCCTGAGCACACGCACATTCCCGCTGCGCGGCAGACGCCATACCCGGCCGGCGGCGAACTGCCGCCGGAATACAGTCGCACCCATGATCCGTTCGTGGCACTGAGCTGGGCGGCCGCGTGCACGGAGCGGCTGCTGGTCGGGACCGCCATCTGCCTGATCGTCGAACGGGACCCGATCGTCACCGCCAAAGCGGTTGCATCACTGGATCAACTCTCGGCGGGCCGCTTCCTGTTCGGAGTCGGGGCGGGCTGGAACGTAGAGGAGATGGCCAATCACGGCACCGACCCGTCGCGCCGGTTCGGTGTGATGCGGGAACGTGTCGAAGCGATGAAGGAGATCTGGACCCACGATGAGGCCAGCTACAGCGGACAGCACGTTCAGTTCGACCGCATATGGTGTTGGCCGAAGCCCCGCCAGCAGCCGCACCCGCCGGTGCTCGTCGGTGGCAATGGTCCGAAAGTGCTCGATCGCGTCGTGCGCTACGGCGATGAATGGATGCCCAACCGGGTTGGCCCCGATGACGGGATGATCGAGCGGTGCTTGGAATTGGCCCGGCGAGCCGAACAGGCGGGACGCGGTCCCATTCCGATCACCATCGCGGGGATGATGCGCGACCCGGCGCGGATCGAGCGCTTCGAGCAGGCGGGCGTTCACCGCAGCGTGTTCTGGCTGCCGTCTGGTGGACATGAAGAGGTGGAGCAGGCGATGGATCGCTACGCCGCTGCCGCGCGGCTGTATCAGTCCGCCGGCGTCTGACGGGGCGGCTCGAGATAGCTCGAACGGGCGCGAGCTTCGTGGCCGGCCAGCTCGAGCACGAGCGTTGACCACGCGAAGTCGACGGCGCCCATTCCGGCCCCGCTGCCAGGGTGGTAGTACTCCCGCAGTCCCTCGCGTACGACGACCGGGGTGATGCGATCGGTGAGCTGCTCGGCCTGCTCTTCGTAGCCAAGGCGAACGAGCCCGATCCAGAGCAGCCAAGCAGAGTTGATCCAGGTCGGACCGCGCCAGTAACGCCGCGGGCCAAAAAACGGCCGGTCGTGGGTCGAGAAGCTCGGCTCATCCGCTGCGACTGAGGGCGGCGGTACAGGCATCCAGAACTCACGGGAATTCAGCAGGTGCTCCCGCACGAGGCGGTGACCGATCTCCTCCGGCAGGTCAGGCAGCGCCAGGGGCGAGAGGGCGGCCCAGGTGACGGCGGCTCGTCGTTTTGGCTGCGGGCGGACCACTGCCTCAAACAGGCCGGTGTGATCGTCGTACATGCGCTCGACGATCTTCGAGGTGAGTGATGGCAGACCCAACGCGGACCGTGAGAGCGAGTAGAGGACGTTGGTCATCACCTCGCAGACCACCGGTCCCCCGGCGGCGGCGATGCGGTGCAGGTCATACCCCAGGTTCCGGTTGCGGCGCACCAGTTGCACGAATCCAGGCAGGCCGTGGGCGCGGTTGCCCCACACGACGTCGAATTGGGGCGAGGCGTCCAGGCCCGATTCGTCCGGCTGGACGATCCAGATCAACCCGTCCCGATCAAGATCGCGGTTGGCCTCCAGCCAGTGGTGATGCGCGGCGATCCTGGGCTCCTCGGCCGGATCTCCGACCGCGATCCGCCATGCCCAGGCGAGCAGTGGTGGCTGGATGCTCGACGTCATCTGGGCCTGGCTCGAAGTCACGTTGTAGGTGAAGCGCCGAAGCCCCTCGAGCGGCGTGTCCCAGAAGATCGTGTGGCCGATGAAGCCATCCTCACGCTGTGCTGCCAGGAGCGACTGCAGCTCGCGCCGTGAGCGGGCGGCATCGAAGTGTCGCCAGGTGACCGCGGTGAAGCAGGAGTCCCAGTACCACTGCCACGGGTAGTGCCCAGGGCTGGGGCACGTATAGGCGAAACCCACGCCGTCCTCCCGCCGCGTTCCCTCCCGCCAGTTCTGCTGAAGCGTCGCCTTGCAGGCCGCACGGACCGCAGCCAGCTGCTCATCGGTCGACATCCCGCGGGCATGCTGACAGGCGGCGTTAGGTAACGGTCGCACCGCGGACTGCCGAGGGGCGCTACAACTCCAACATCGTCGTCGCTACGTCCGAATCACCAGTCCAGGCCGCAGAGCGGATTGCCGTCCGGGCGGCCGAGCTCGCGCCGCTGAGCGAGAGCCGGCGGACCCTTGAGCCGGAACTGGTCACACTCCTCTCGCAGGCCGACCTCTTCCGCCTGTGCGTTCCGGCCGCGGTCGGCGGGGGTGAGGCGCATCCCTCGATCCTCATACAGGCGGTGGAGGCGCTCGCTCGGGGTGACGGCGCAGCAGGGTGGTGCGTCGCGATTTCCGCCACCAGTGGCTTGGTCGGTGGCTACCTGCCCGAGCCGGCGGCACGACGGATCTTCGGCACCACGGGAAGCGCCGCCGGCGGCGTGTTCGCCCCGCGCGGGCAGGCCGTCCATGATGGAGACGCGTTTCTCGTCAACGGTCGGTGGCCATTCGCCAGCGGATGTCAGCACTGCGATTGGCTGATGGGCGGGAGCGTCGTGAGCGAGGGCGACGGGGACGGCGGTGTCCGGCGCCTGCCCAACGGCATGCCGGACGTGCGGCTGATGCTCGCTCCCGCGTCCGAGGTCCTGATTCACGACACCTGGCACGTATCCGGGCTTCGCGGCACGGGCAGTCACGACATCGAGTTCGGGGCGGTGCGGGTTCCGCGGGAGCATTCCGCGTCGGTGTTCGCCGACCGGCCGGTCCAGCGCGGGCCGCTGTACGCGTTCCCTCTGTTCGGGTTGCTGGCGGTGGCAATCGCCGGCACGGCGCTGGGGATCGCTCGCGGGGCCGTCGACGAACTCGTCCAGCTCGCGCGGCACAAACGGCCCACCGGCGGCCAGCGCCGACTGGCCGAGCGGCCAACCATCCAGTCTGACGTCGCCCAGGCGGAGGCCTCGCTACGGGCCGCCAGGCTGCTCTTGCTGGACGCCGTGGACCGCGCCTGGGAGGACGCGGTGGCGGACGGCGTGGTGCCGGTTTCCGGTCGCGCTGCATTGCGCCTCGCTGCCACCCATGCCACCACCACGGCGGCTGACGTAACCAGTCTGATCTTCCGCCTGGCGGGAGGCAGTGCGATCTACGAAACGAGCCCGCTGCAGCGGCGCTTTCGTGACGTGAACGTCGCCACCCAGCACATGCTGGTGGCTCCGGCGACCTGGGAGCTGACCGGCAGGCTTCTGATGGACGTGGAAACTGACGTGACGCAGCTCTGATCGCGTGGAACCTCCTCTCCGGCCGACACCGTGGAACCGTCTCCGGCCGACAAAAGTCACAAATCGCCTCGGCTCTGACGCTCGGGGCGAAAATGTCGAGCTGACGTCGAGAAATCGACCACGGTCGAGGCGGCGGGGAGGATTGTCACGTTGGTCGGGCGGCCGAGCGCGGGCGAGAGCACTCGGTACCCGGGCGGGGGCAGTAGGAGTCCCATAACGAATGCCCTCTTGTGACAGGAGCGTCGCTGGCGCCAGCAGCCAGCCCGGCTGACGGCAACCCCCAGCAGTGCGACCGCTTCAGGCTGCTGGGGCTGGCGCGTCCAGCCGCTGCGCAAGCGGCCAGCCGTGCTCGGCCCAGGTGTCGACTCCGCCGTCAGCGACGTGGATCACGTGCTGGGCGCCGGCGCGAACGAGGAGGGAGGCGGCGACCGCGCTGCGCTGGCCTGACGAGCAGATCACGGCAATCGGCTGCTTGGCGTCCAAGCCCTCCGGGAGGGCGGTGATGTCGTGATAGGGGGTATGGATGGAGCCGAGGATGTGTCCCTGGTCGAACTCCGCCTGCTCGCGGACGTCGAGTACCTGCACGTCCTCGATGTCCTCGTGGAGAGTGGGAACGTCGACACGGCGCATCCGCGCGATGGGCTGCTTCTCCTCACGCCAGCTGCTCATGCCGCCGGCGAGGTACCCGGCGACATTGGTGATGCCGACCGCTGCCGCTAGCTGGGCGGCATGAATCGCGTCCTCGTCGTCGCGCCCGATGAACACGACCGGATGCTGACGGTCTGCTAACCAGGCCAATTTGGTGCCGAACCCGGCACGGACGGCCGGGTTGCAGACTGCGCCCGCGATGTGGGCGTCATCGAACTGAAGATCGGTGCGCACGTCGACCAGCAGGGCGTCAGACTGCATGACTTGGAGCGGCGTGAGCGGCGGCGGGCCGACGGGCTGTGCCTGCAGCGCCCCGCGGTTGAGCGCGACGATGGCCTGAAAGTTGGGCGGCTGCGGGCCGAGCGCCGACGTTGTCCGCTCCACGAAGGCGTGCTCATCGGTTAGCTGGAGCAACGGGTTGTGCTCGCGCTCGTAGGCGATGGTGGAGGAGACCTTCATATCCATCCCTGGGCCACCGCAGAGCGAGCCACCGAGATGCGCCGGCCAGATCTCGCAGGCGTCCGGCAGCCCCAGCAGCTTGTCGTGGAGCGAGTGGAAGATGCCCTGGGCACCCTCGTGCCTGTCGACGGCGAGGTCGGGACGAGCGATGTCGCCGACGAACAGCGTGTCGCCACTCAACACTGCCCATGGCTCGCTGCCGCGACCGGTGTCGATGAGAGCAAAAGCGCTGTGCTCGGGACGATGGCCGGGCGTATGGAGGGCACGAACGATGACCCGCCCGAGGTGCAGTTCGAACCCATCCTCAAACGGCTCGTGGTCGTAGTCAGGGTCGGCGAGCCGGTGGATGTGGATGGCGGCGCCCGTAGCGGCGGAGAGGCGACCATGACCGGAGACGTGGTCGGCGTGGTTGTGGGTCTCGAGGATGTGCTCGATGCGCACGTCCATGTAGCGCGCCAGCGCTAGGTACTCGACGATGTCGAGCTTAGGGTCAACCACCGCGGCGACCCCTGCCTGCTCATCACCGATGAGGTACGAGGCACAACCGAGGTCATCATGGATGAGCTGGCGAAAAATCATGACTGGAGGGCCTCGTCAAGTTCGGCGAGTTGTCGGCGCAGCCCTCCGCAGACCAGCTCACAGAGCTCGAACACACCTTCGTCGGCGACGGCGTAGCGGGCCGAGGTTCCGCGCTTGGTCCGCGAGACCATCCCCGCTTGCAGGAGGACACTGAGGTGCTTGGACACATTCTGCTGAGAGGCCGCAAGCGCCTCCCGCAGCTCTCCGACGGTCGCTTCGCCGTCACGCAGGCGGTCGAGCAGCCGGATACGCATGGGCTCTCCGAGTACGCGGAAGCGCTGGGCGATGAGTTCGACCAGCGCCTCCGGAAGCGGGTGCGGGATGGCCAGTGCGTCGTGCATGGCGGGACCATATCACCACTACACAGTTGTACGCGGGTTCCATTCAACCGAACCGTGGTCACGAGCCCAGGGCTCAACGTGGTGATTCACTGACCCGATGGTGATCTCGCAGGAGCACGCCGACGTCCCGGTTGGAGATCGCGCAATGCGCACATTCGTCGCTGCGCCGCGGGCGCCCGGGAGCTACCCGGGCGTCGTCTTCTACTCGGACATCTTCCAGCTCACCGACTCGACGCTGCGATGGTGCATGCGATTAGCCGGCTACGGCTTCGTCGTGGCCGCACCGGAGATCTATCACCGCATCGAGCCCGCCGGGGCGGTGCTCGCGTTCGATGACGAGGGCAAGCGCCGCGGACAGGCGGACGCGGACGCGACGCCGGTCGCCGACTTCGATGACGACATAAGCGCCGCGCTCGACTGGCTCGAGGCCGATGACCGCGTGGCGGCCGGGGGTCTCTGCGCGGCGGGGCACTGCACCGGCGGGCACCTGGGCTTCCGCGCCGCGCTGGACCCGCGGGTGCGTGCGACGGCGCTTTGGTACCCGACTGGTCTGCACGATGGGAGGCTGGCCAGAGAAGCCGACGCGGGCTCGCTCGGGCGCGCGTCGGAGATCGGCGGAGAGATGCTGCTGATTTTTGGCACCAAAGATCCGCACACGCCCGAGGAGGGTCGTGCGGTCATCAAGCGCGGGCTGGAGGAGGCGGGCGTCGACTTCCGCTGGCGGCTGTATGACGCCGAGCACGCCTTCGGGCGCGACGTTGGACCGCGCTATGACCCGGAGGCGACCGACGCGGCGTTCGCAGAGACCGTGGCGGTGCTCACGGCCTAGCCTTGCCGGGCCACGCGAAGACGCAAGGCCGCCGCTCAGTCGGGGTGGCGGCTGGTGACAGCAAGCCACCACCTGCCCAGGCTCCACACCATTGGATCGCCGAACACCGCCTGACAGCACCGTGCGGGGCACGCAAACGCGCTTCCGCGGAAGCGTCAAGCCACCCGTACCATCCGGGGGCGAAGACGACGCAAGCCCCCCGCTGCTATCCGCAGCCGGTGTTGAACCCGCAGCTGGAGCACGTGTAGCAGCTGCCGGTGCGCTGCATCATGCCCCCGCACTGCTGGCAGGCGGGACCGAGGTCAAGCCCACGGCTGATCGCCGGCACGACCGGCGGGGAGTCCGTGAACGCGGTTGAAGCGGGCTGTGCGACGACGCTTCCGCCATTGGAGCCGTTGCCCTCCCCATTGCCTGACGGCTGAGCCGGGCCGGCGGTGTCACCGGAGTGCGACATCAACGCATCCTGCGCCGCCTTGCGCGCGCGCACCTCCGGCGTGAGGATGCCGAGCTCCTCTTGGAGATCGACGTCCAAGAAGCGCGAGGCGAGCCACCGCATGATGTAGTCCGGCATCGACTTGGCGAAGGGGATCTCGGGATTGGTGGTCATCCCCTCCGGCTCGAAGCGCATGTAGCTGAACTTGCGCACGAGCGTCTCCAGTGGCACCCCGTACTGCAGCGAGATCGAGATCGCCGTGGCGAACGAGTTCATCATCCCGCGCAGCGTCGATCCCTCCTTGCCGATGTCGGTCAGGAAGATCTCGCCGATCGTCCCGTCCTCATACATGCCCGGCCGTGATATAGCCCTCGTGGCCGCCGAGCGAGAACTTGTGCGTGATCGACTGGCGCTCACGCGGCATCCTCCGGCGCTTCGGCGGAGCCTCGGCCAGCGCCTCGGCCACCGCCTTCTCGATATCGGCCTCGCTGGGCCCGGCCACCGGCTTGTCCTTCTGGGCGTCGGTCCGCAGCGCCTGGGCGGTCTTTGACCCGTCGCGATAGATCGCGAGCGCCTTGACCCCGATGTGCCAGGCCTGCAGGTAAGCGTCGGCGATGTCCTCCACGCTGGCTGTCTCGGGAAGATTGACCGTCTTCGAGATCGCACCGCTGAGGAACGGCTGGACCGCGCCCATCATCTTGATGTGTCCCATGTGCGAGATCGCCCGCTCGCCGACGGCCACATCGAACACCGGCAGGTGCTCGTCGGCCAGCTCGGGCGCGCCGATGATCGTCCCGTGCTCGTTCACGTAGGCGATGATCTGCTCGATCTGCTGATCGTTGTAGCCGAGGGTCTGGAGCGCCAGCGGCACCGTGCCGTTGACGATCGTCATCTGACCGCCGCCGACGAGCTCCTTGAACTTGACGAGTGAGAAGTCAGGCTCCACGCCGGTGGTGTCGCAATCCATCAGGAAGCTGATCGTGCCCGTTGGCGCAAGCACAGTTGCCTGAGCATTGCGATAACCATGAGCCTCGCCCTCGAGCACAGCCTCCTCCCAGCTTGCACGAGCCGCCGAGAGCAGCGCTGTATCCGCGCAGGCCGAGTCCGGGATCGAGTACGAGGCGTCACGGTGCATACGCATCACCGCGTTGTGCGGCTCGCGGTTCTCCTCATAGTGGTCATACGGTCCCATTGCGGCGGCAATCCGAGCCGACCCGAGATAGCCGCGACCGGTCATCAGCGCCGTGATCGCGGCGGCGGTGCCGCGCCCCGCGTCGGAGTCATAGGGCATGCCGTTGGCCATCAGGTAGGCGCCTAGGTTGGCGTAGCCGAGCCCGAGCTGACGGAACGCACGGGCGTTACGGGTGATCTGCTCGGTCGGATAGCTAGAAGGCGAGACGATGATCTCCTGCGCGAGAAAGACGATGTCGACCGCGTGCTGGAACGAGTCGACGTCAAGCGTGCCGTCGGCGCGGCGGAACTTCATCAGGTTCAGCGACGCCAGGTTGCAGGCGGAGTCGTCGACATGCATGTACTCCGAGCATGGATTGGAGGCGTTGATCCGTCCCGAGTTGGGGCACGTGTGCCACTGGTTGATGGTGGTGTCGTACTGGACGCCGGGGTCCGCGCAGCGCCACGCCGCCTCAGCGATCTCACGCATCAACTCCCGCGCGGGGATTGCCTCTCCAAGCGGCTCGCCCGTGGTTCGTGAGAGCAGCCGCCAGTCCTCGTCGTTCTCCACCGCGCGCATGAACGCGTCGTTGACGCGCACCGAGTTGTTGGCGTTCTGATACTGGATCGAGTGGAAGCCGTCGCCGTCGATCGACATGTCAAAGCCGGCTTCCCGCAGGGCCAGGGCCTTGTCCTCCTCCTTGGCCTTGCACCAGATGAACTCACGAATGTCAGGGTGATCGACGTCCAGGACCACCATCTTGGCCGCGCGCCGGGTACCGCCGCCGGATTTGATCGATCCCGCCCACGCATCCGCCCCACGCATGAACGAGACAGGACCAGAAGCCGTGCCGCCGCGGCTCAGCGGCTCATTCGAGCCGCGGATCCGGGAGAGGTTGATTCCCGAGCCTGAGCCACCGCGGAAGATGATCCCCTCCTTGGTGTTCCACTCAAGGATCGACTCCATGGTGTCCTCCACGGACAGAATGAAGCAGGCGCTGGCCTGCATCTTCGGGTCCCCGACCGCGTGCCAGCCGACGTTGAACCAGACCGGAGAGTTGAACGCTGCCATCTGGTGAAGGAGGATGAACGTTAACTCCGCCTCGAAGGTGTCGCCGTCCTCCTGGGTGGCGAAGTATCCGCGCTCGCGACCCCAACTCGCGATCGTGCCCGCCACGCGGCCGATCATCTGCTTGACCGAACGCTCACGAGTCGGTGATCCGGGCTGCCCGCGGAAGTACTTCTGAGTAACGATGTTGGTCGCGTTCTGTGACCACGTCTTCGGAAACTCGACGTCGCGCTGCTCGAAGGAGATCTTGTCTCCGTGCCCGATCCGCGCATCCCGCAACTCCCACTCGATCGCCTCGAACGGATGCTGCCCCGCAGAGGTGAAAAATCGGCGGATCGAGAGTCCCTCCCCCGCGTGATCGCTGGGGATGAATTGGGTTTGCGGGGTGTGCTCCATACCGACCTGCTCCTCTCGTTGTTCCGCTCTCTTCGGGCTGCCTCCGTTCGACCCGATTGGCCGAGGGGGTAACAGCGAATCTTCGCTTACGTATCGGACGGAAACCGGTCGTCCGCCGGCCTGGGCGATGCCGGAAACCTAGAGCAGGAACTACCTAGATTTTAGCTCGTGCTAGCTTCGCCGCCGTGTCCACCGCGCAGTTTGCAGACTTCGGCGCCGGGCATCTCGCCGAAGCTCGTCCTGGAGCGTCTCGGACAGCCACGCGAGCCCCCGTGTTGCTCGCCGGGGCGTTGCTCGCGCTGGTGCTCTACGCCGCTTTCTCGCATGGAGCCGCGGGGTCTGGAGCCGAAGCCCGGTTGCAGGTCGCACTCGCGCTCGTAGCGGCGGGTACGGGGGGAGCCTGGCTGTGGAGCGGCACGGTGCGGCTCGCGGCGCCGAGACTGGCCGTGGCGGGGATCGCGCTGTTGGCCGGGTTCGCAGTCTGGAGCGCGATCACACTGCTCTGGAGCGTGGCTCCGGACGGCACGTGGCGTGAATTCAACCGGGCGTTGACGTACGTGATCGTGTTGGCGCTTGCGGTGGCCCTCGGGGCTACGAGCGAGCGCTCGATCGGGATGATTTCCGAAGGGTTCCTGCTGGTCGCGATGGCCGTCGCGCTGTACGCATTGGGACAGAAGCTGGTCCCGGGCTTCCACATCTCCGGTTTGTTCGACCTCAATCAGACCGGACCCCTTCCGCGGCTGCAGGAGCCGCTCGGATATTGGAACGCTTTGGCTCTGCTCCTGGCGCTCGCGGCGCCGGTGGCGCTGATGATCACCGTCGACGCGGCGCGTTCTGTCCGTGCGCGGCTTGCTGCCGCGGCCGGGCTGCAGCTGATGCTGTTGGCGATTGGATTCACGTACTCACGCGGCGGGGTACTCGCCCTCGCCGTTGGGTTGGCGGTGACGATTGCTTTCTGCGGGCCCTGGCTGCGTTCGCTGGCATGGCTGGCAGTGGCCGTGATCGCCACGATGCCGCCGCTTTTGTTCGGGCTTCTCAGTCATGCCCTGACCGCCGCCAACGTCGATCTCGGTACGCGGGAGGGCGCCGGTGCTCTGCTTTCAGTGGTGCTGATCATCTCCCTGGTGGCCCTCCTGGTTGGCGGCCGGCAGCTGATCAGGCGCGAACGCGCGCTCGCCCTCGGTCCCGAGCGCACCCGCGGAGTGGCGCGCCTGTTGCTTTCCGGAGTGGGGGTGCTGGCGATCGCTGGAGTGCTGGCCCTGGCGGTGTCCTCACGAGGGATCGACGGCACTGTGTCGCACGTCTGGCACTCGTTCACCGCCACCCGCAGCGCGAGCAATTACGACCCCGGACGCCTGTTGTCGGCGGACTCTCAGAACCGCTGGGTGTGGTGGAAGGAGGCGGCTGGAGCCTTCAGCGACCGGCCGGTCGGTGGCTGGGGCGCCGGATCATTCCCGGTCACGCATTTGCTCTACCGCCGGGACGCGCTCTCCGTCGCGCAGCCGCACAGCGTTCCGCTGCAGTGGCTCGCCGAGACGGGAGCGATCGGCGCACTTTTGGCGATTCTCGGCTATGGAACGTTGCTGGCTGCGGGCGTCGGCGTCGTGCGGAGCCGAGCCCCCAATCGCGAACGATTGCTGACGGCGAGCATGATCGGTGCCGCCGCGGCCTACGCAGTTCACGCGTGTTACGACTGGGATTGGGACATCCCGGCCGTAACCCTTCCGGTGCTCCTGTTCCTGGGAGTCGTAGTCGGGTCAAAGGTCCACCTCGCGCGGTCGGGAGCGACCCCTACGGCAGGCCCGTGGTTGCGCTTGGCGATGCTCGGAGCGCTGACCCTGTGCCTGTGTGTGTTCGCGCTTTCCGCGGCGCTACCAAGCCTCGCCGCCTCAAATGCGAGCTCAGCGATCCTCACTGCCACTGGCGACTCAGCCGCCGCGCTGCAAGATGCCCAGCAGCAAGCCGCGCTGGCCAGCGATCTCGATCCGCTTTCAGATGCCGGGCTGCGCACGGAGGCGACGATTGCCCTGCGCCGGGGACAGATGAACCAGGCCCATGCCTTCCTGCTGGAGGCCGTGCGGCGGGAGCCGAGCGACTCCGTGGCGTGGGAGGGCCTGGCCTACACAGATTTGGCACTCGGCGATCCCGCAGCTGGAGCCAAGGCGGCGGCGAGGTCGCTGGCGCTGGACCCGCAAGGTCTGGCCGCCGGCACGTTCGCGGGCCATGTCGCGGCTTCGACGGGCCTCTTGCAGGTGCCGCCGAGGGATTCGGCAACTGCCGCCCCCCTGCCCGAGCCCTAGCCTAGGGCGCGAAACCCAGCTTGAGCTGACCGCTCAGGATCAGCACGGCGATCACCAGCCCGAGCACGAGCAGAATCACTCCTAACACCGCCTCCGACGGCAGCCAGCGAGAGCCGCTGAGCTTCTGGGACGAACGTTCCCGGGTGCGGGGTGTGGCGACACGAGCGCGGCCGGACTGCGCGAGTGCTGCCGTGCGGTCCTGAGCGATCTGCCGTGGCGAGGTCCCCTGAGGGTGTTGGTCCGTCGCCGAAGGGAGCCGGCGTTCTGGCCGAGGCTCGGGGGACGGTGTCGCGCGCGCACGGGTGGATGAGACCGCCGGGGGCGGTGTGCGCGCCTGCCGGCGCCGCTGCTTCTCACGCTCACGTGCCTCCTTGCGCTCAGCCTTTTCACGCTCACGACCCCGTCGCTGCGCCTCGCGTTGGGCGGCCGCCCGCTGTTCGGTCTGCCGCTTGCGAAGCTCCTGCTCAGCCTCGTCGCGTTCCTGCCCGCGTTGACGCGCCTCACGCTGGGCTCGTTGCTGTGCCTGCGCCTCCTCCCGCACACGTGCGTCTGCTTGCGCCTCGGCCTCTTGCGCTAGACGGGCCAGCTCGGCTTCCTGGGCGGCGGCCAAGCGCTCGCTTTGCGCCCGCGCTTCCGAGGCCTGAGCCTGGGCTTCCGCCGCCTGGGTCTGGGCATCCGCCGCCTCGGCCTGAGCATTGGCCGCCTGGGCCTGAGCAGCTTTCGTCTGGGCCTGCGCTTCTGTAAACGCGTGTTGCAGCCGGTCCAGCTCGCGATGAGCGCGTTCCAACTCGGCGCGTGTGTCCTCGGCCTGCGATGCCGTCCGTATCGCCTCGTCTGCTGCTGCCAGCGTCTGCTGTCGCTCGCGCTCCAGCTCAGCTACGCGACTGCGGAGATCGTCCCGCTCGGCCTCTTGGACCCGCGTTGGCAGCCCAGCGCCGAGGTCCTGACGTATGCGCTCGAGTGCTGATTCCGCCTCGGCACGTGAGGCTCGTGCCGACAGGAGCTCGGCGGCCGCCTGAGCAAGTTCATTCGCGAGCAGCTTCTGCTGCGCCTGGAGCTCCGCGTGAACCCGCGCGGCAGCGGCCTCGGCGTCCCAGCGAGCTGCGCCGAGCGTGCCGACCTCATTCACCAGGTGCGCCGTTCGTTTGGCCAGTGACCCACGTTCATCGCTGACTACCTCGAGCTGCTGGCGGATTGCGGCCAACTCTTGCCGGAGATCGTCCCGCTCGGCCTCTTGGACCCGCGTTGGCAGCCCAGCGCCGAGGTCCTGACGTATGCGCTCGAGTGCTGATTCCGCCTCGGCACGTGAGGCTCGTGCCGACAGGAGCTCGGCGGCCGCCTGAGCAAGTTCATTCGCGAGCAGCTTCTGCTGCGCCTGGAGCTCCGCGTGAACCCGCGCGGCAGCGGCCTCGGCGTCCCAGCGAGCTGCGCCGAGCGTGCCGACCTCATTCACCAGGTGCGCCGTTCGTTTGGCCAGTGACCCACGTTCATCGCTGACTACCTCCAGCTGCCGGCGGATTGCGGCCAACTCTTGCCGGAGATCGTCCCGCTCGCTCACGACGTCACCGGTCCGCTGCTGGGTCTGAGCCTGAAGCGACTGGATCTCGATCCGCGCGGTGGACAGCTCCTGCTCCAGCCGAGCGGCATCATCGGCTCGGAGCAGCGCGTCGGCGAGGCGCGACTCCAGCTCGTCGCCACGCGCGGCGAGCTGCTCGCGCTGATCATCAAGCGTCTGGAGCTGCCCTTCGACCCGCTCCCGAGCGGCAGCCTCCTCCTCGTAATGCGCGGCCGCATCGCGCGCCTGCGCCTCCGCACGCTGGCGTTCCTCGACGGATGCGGTGAGCTCGCTTCTGACCTGCTGGAGGTCATTCCCGAGCGCGACGACACGTGCTTGTGCGCTTTCGCTCTCGGCTGTGGCCTGGAGACGCTCGTCGTTGATCCGAACGACCACGGATTCCGCAGCTCCGCGCGCAGCTTCAAGCGCGGCCAGCTCAGGAATAAGCTCCTCCAGGCGAGCCGAGAGTGAGACCCGCTCCCCCTCCAGACGCTCCACGTCACCCTGCAAGGCAACGATCCGCTCGGTTTGCTCCCGCGTCTGTTCCTCGGCCTCCGCGAGCAGGTCGCGCGCTTCGTCGCGGTCCCGCTCGAGCTGACCGACCCGCGCGGCCGTCTGCCGGACCGCCGCGGAGGTCTGGCTGAGCAAGCCCGAACGCTGATCCAGCTCCTGTCGCGCACTGTTGAGTTGGCCAGTGAGAATCGCCGCCCGCCGCTCGACTCGCTCGAGCTCGGAGTCGGATTCGTCGAGCTCGAGCTCCAGGCGGCGCGCCGCGTAGTCGGCGCCCGCCCGGGCCGCGGTGGCGCTCCCGAGCTCTGCCACAAGCTCTCCAAGGTGTTGCTGCAGCTGCTCCCGACTGGCCTCCAGCTCCTCCACCCGCACGACTGCTTCGCGGTGGGCCTGCTCGCCTGCCGCAGCCGCGAGTTGTGCCTGATCGCGCGTCTGCTCAAGCTGGTGGATCCGCTCGTTGAGCTGCTCGACCGCCGCCGCTGAGCTCTGGCTTGAAGACCGTTCCTGCTCGAGCGCCTGCGCAAGCTGCTCGCGTTTGGCCGTCTCGACCTTGACGACCTCGGCGAGCGTGTCGGCACGCGTCTGCGCCTCCTCCTGTGTTGCCCGCAGCCGCTCGGCCGCTCGTTGCGATTCCTGGCCAAGCCGAGTCTCGAGTTCGGTCGCCCGCGCCAGGACCATGTCGTACTCGCGTTTGGTTGCCGCGGCGCCAACTCCCGCCTCACCGACTGCGGCCTCAAGCTCGACCACCCGGGCGCTGAAATCGGCGGCGCGCGCTTCGGCCACCTCAACCAGGTGGCGGTTTGACTGTTGTTCTGATTTCAGCTGGGCCTCGAGTTCCTGCGCCTGCCGCCGGAGGGCCGCTCCTTCATTGCCGAGCGCCTCGGTGCGCGCAGCCAGCTCGTCGCGCTCGCGCTGTAACTCCTGCTGGCAGGTTTGAGCTTCGCTCAGCTTCCGCTCCGCCGCGGCCGCCGCGGCTTGCGTGTTCGAGAGCTCTTCGGCCAGATGGTCGGTGCGTTGGCTGTGCTGCTCGGCCTGAGTCCGAAGCACCGACTGCTCGCTCTGCAGCTGCTCGAGGCGGGCCCGCGCCTGCTCCAGCTCCGCTGTCATCCGCTCTCGAGCCAGCCCAGTCTCCTCCGCCTGGGCTGACAACGCCCGCTCCTCTGCTTCACGCTGCACAGCGGAAAGACGCTGCTCGCTCTCGATCCGCAACGCGTTGAGCTCGTTGGTGTACCTCTCCTGTGCGGCTCGGGCGTCTCCGTCCGCTGCGGTGAGCTCAGCCTCGAGCCCAGCGGCTCGCTGATGAGACTCGGTTGCCTCGGCAGTGGCGGACTCGAGCGCGGCCTCCAGTTCGGCGGTGCGCGCATGGGCGTGCCGGGCGACGGCAGCCGAGGCTTCATGCGCGGCGGCGAGTTCTTCCTGGAGCTTGGCTGCACGTTCTTGCGCCTGTCCGGTGCCCGCAAGTTGCTGCTCGAGATCCGTGACCCGTGAGAAGTGGCCAGCGGCGAGTCCAGCGGCGGCCTCACGAGCCGCCAGCAGCTCGGCCGTCTGAGCCGCTGCACGCAACCCGCGCTCCTCGGCTTCCCGCCGGAGCACGGCCAGACTTTGCTCGTTGGCGCTTCGTAGGGCTGCGAGCTCTTCCTGGAGCGCTTCGGCGCGCTGCTGCTGCGTCGCTGCCGCTTCACGCGCCGCCGCCAGTTCGTCTGTGAGCTGTGCCGCGCGTTCGTGCGCGTCACCGGTCGCGGCGAGCTCCTGCTCCAGTGCCTGGACTCGCTCGAGATGGCCGGCGGCGAGCCCGGCGGCCTCGTCACGCGCTGCCTGCAGAGCGGCGATCTGGTCTGTGCTCTCCAGTGCGCGCTGCTCGGCGTCCTGCTGCAGGGAGGAGATGCGTTGTTCGGTTTCGGTCCGTAGCTGCTCGAGTTGCTCCTGGAGCGCTTCGGCGCGCTGCTGCTGCGTCGCTGCCGAGGCGGTGGCAGCGGCGACGCCGGCCTCCAGTTCGGCGGTGCGGGCGTCGGCCTGCTGGGCGGCCGCGGCGGAGGCTTCACGCGCGGCCGCCAGTTCGTCTGTGAGCTGTGCCGCGCGTTCGTGCGCGTCACCGGTCGCGGCGAGCTCCTGCTCCAGTGCCTGGACTCGCTCGAGATGGCCGGCGGCGAGCCCGGCGGCCTCGTCACGCGCTGCCTGCAGAGCGGCGATCTGGTCTGTGCTCTCCAGTGCGCGCTGCTCGGCGTCCTGCTGCAGGGAGGAGATGCGTTGTTCGGTTTCGGTCCGTAGCTGCTCGAGTTGCTCCTGGAGCGCTTCGGCGCGCTGCTGCTGCGTCGCTGCCGAGGCGGTGGCAGCGGCGACGCCGGCCTCCAGTTCGGCGGTGCGGGCGTCGGCCTGCTGGGCGGCCGCGGCGGAGGCTTCACGCGCGGCCGCCAGTTCGTCTGTGAGCTGTGCCGCGCGTTCGTGCGCGTCACCGGTCGCGGCGAGCTCCTGCTCCAGTGCCTGGACTCGCTCGAGATGGCCGGCGGCGAGCCCGGCGGCCTCGTCACGCGCTGCCTGCAGAGCGGCGATCTGGTCTGTGCTCTCCAGTGCGCGCTGCTCGGCGTCCTGCTGCAGGGAGGAGATGCGTTGTTCGGTTTCGGTCCGTAGCTGCTCGAGTTGCTCCTGGAGCGCTTCGGCGCGCTGCTGCTGCGTCGCTGCCGAGGCGGTGGCAGCGGCGACGCCGGCCTCCAGTTCGGCGGTGCGGGCGTCGGCCTGCTGGGCGGCCGCGGCGGAGGCTTCACGCGCGGCCGCCAGTTCGTCTGTGAGCTGTGCCGCGCGTTCGTGCGCGTCACCGGTCGCGGCGAGCTCCTGCTCCAGTGCCTGGACTCGCTCGAGATGGCCGGCGGCGAGCCCGGCGGCCTCGTCACGCGCTGCCTGCAGAGCGGCGATCTGGTCTGTGCTCTCCAGTGCGCGCTGCTCGGCGTCCTGCTGCAGGGAGGAGATGCGTTGTTCGGTTTCGGTCCGTAGCTGCTCGAGTTGCTCCTGGAGCGCTTCGGCGCGCTGCTGCTGCGTCGCTGCCGAGGCGGTGGCAGCGGCGACGCCGGCCTCCAGTTCGGCGGTGCGGGCGTCGGCCTGCTGGGCGGCCGCGGCGGAGGCTTCACGCGCGGCCGCCAGTTCGTCTGTGAGCTGTGCCGCGCGTTCGTGCGCGTCACCGGTCGCGGCGAGCTCCTGCTCCAGTGCCTGGACTCGCTCGAGATGGCCGGCGGCGAGCCCGGCGGCCTCGTCACGCGCTGCCTGCAGAGCGGCGATCTGGTCTGTGCTCTCCAGTGCGCGCTGCTCGGCGTCCTGCTGCAGGGAGGAGATGCGCTGCTCGCGCTCGGCTACCTGAGTGTCCATCGCGTCAATCGCGAGCTGAAGCCGGTCGATCTCCGCTTGCAGCCCTGCCGCGGCGGCGGTGCCGCGGCTCTCGGTCGCCCGGAGGGCGTCGACGGCGTCGGCCGCCGCCTGCCGAGCCTCGGTTAGCTGTCCTTCGAGCCAGGCCGCCCGCTCGCGATGTTGGGTCGTCTGGTCCGCGGCGGACTGCACCGCGGATTGCAGCTCGGCGGCGGTCGCCTGTGCCCGCCGCTCGGCCTCCGCTAACGCTTCCTCGGCCCGCCGGTGCGCCTCCTCGGTGGCTGAGCTGGCACGCGCCAGCGCCTCCTGGGCGGCTTGGAGTTGGCGCTCCAGGTCCTCGGCGCGAGACCGGTGGGCGCCCGCCTCACTCCGCGCTGAGTGAGCCGCTGCCTCCAGTTCGGCCGTCGTCGCACCTGTGGCCTTTAGTCGCTGCTCGAACTCGTCGGCGCGCGCGGTGGCGAGTTCAGCGCGCTCGGCGGCCTCCGCCAGCGCGACCTGAAGGCCCTGAACGCGGGCCACGCTCTCATTGCGGAGCTCTTGGATCTGGGCGGCCAGATCCGCGGCATGTCGGCTGGCCCGCCGCTCCGCGGTCTCCAGCGCGGACTCCGCGGCGCCGACTGCCTCCAGCGTTGCCGCCAGCTCCCGCTCCAGTTCCTGCGCACGAGCGCTGTGTCGATCCTCCGTGTCGGACAACTGACCGCTCAGCTCATCGACTCGCTCCCGCTGGCTTGCCGCCTCGCCACGCGCTTGCTCGGCTGCGGTCTGCAGCTCAGTGGCGGCGGCGAGCGAGGACCGCAGGCGCTCTTCCAGCTCCGCCACGCGGGCCTCGGCCTCGCCCGCGCGTGAGGCCTGGCTCTGGGTCGCCTCCTGCGCGTGCGCGGCGGCGGCCTCGAGTTGCTGCGTGCGCTCGGTAGCAGCATCCGCGCGGCGAGTTGCCGCCGCCAGCTCGCTCTCGAGGTGCTTGAGTCGCCGCTCGCTTTCGGAGCGCAACCGTTTGGCGTCATTCTGGGCACGCTGCTCGGCGCCCTCGCGCGCCGCGGCCGCGCGCTGCTCGGCGTCGCTCACCGCCACGCTCGCGGCCTCCTTGGCGGCCGCCAGTTCCTCGTCCAACTCGGCGGCGCGCTCCCGCGCCTTCTGGCTCGCCGCCGTGCGCCGCTCCAGCTCAGCCCGCAGGGCCTCGGTTTCGGTGGACCGCTCATCCAGCCGAGCGCTCAGCGCTTCCCGGGCCTGCTCAACCTCCTCGATCCTGGCTCTGAGCTCCGTCTGCTGGCTTTCCAGCGCTGCGGTCCGCGCCTCCGCGGCGCTCGCGCGCTCCAGCTCGGCAGCGGTATTCGTTCGGGCTTGGGCGAGCTCGCCCTCCCTCGCCTGCAGCGCTGCCAGCGCGGCTTCGTGAGCCTGCCTGGTCTCGTCGAGGCCTTCCCGTAAGGCGTTCGCCTCCCCCGCAAGCGTTGACGCGCCTGCGCGGGTCTCCTCCAGCGCGCGCAGGTTCTCTGTCGCCTCGGCCTCCGCGGCCTCGCGTGACTCCATCGCCGCGGCGATGCGGCCCTCAGCCAAGCGCTGTGCCTCCGCCCGCTCGTTCGCCTGTTCCCGGCTGTCCTTCAGCTGCTCCTCGACTCGAGCCCGAGCCTGCTCCTCTGCCTGTGCCTGTTGTTCGGCCTGCGTGGCTGCGGCCTTCGCCTGCTCGAGTTCGGCAGCGGCTCGTGCGCGCTCCGCTGCGAGCGCCCGACTGGCCTCAGCCAGGCGCTCCTGCGCCTGCTCGAGGGCCAGATCACGATGGACCAGCGCGGCATCGCGGGCCGCCAACACCCGATCGAGGTCAGCCAGCGCCCCGGATTCTCGCTCGAGCTGGCCACGGAGCTGAGCTTGAAGATCGAGCGCGGCGCGCTGTTCTGACTCCAGCTCGGTCACCCGAGCTAGTGCCACCGAATGGGCCGCCGCAGCGCGCTGGACCTGCGTCTCGGCCCCGCTCCGGCGCTCCTGCTCTGCTTCCAGGCGCCGCTCGAGCTCGATAATTGCGACACGCCGGGCCTCTGCTCGTCGCTCCGCTTCGTCACGCAGCCGGCGCTCCTGCAGCAACTCGCTCGGGGCAACTTCGGGCTGCGGCGTTCGCGCTCCGGTGACTGGCCGGGCGGGGGACGCGCGTGTGACCACGCGGCGTCGCCGGGTGGGGGCCGGCAGCTCGATCGAAGAGCCATCGGGCAGGTGCAGCGAGAACTTGGGACGCCCCTTCAGCAGTTCCAGCGCCACGGGGTAAGCCGCTCGCAGGATGCCTGACGGGTCCGGCGGAGCGGGCAGCGGCGAGACGCGGTGAAGCCGCCGGCCGTCATCCACGACCAGCGTCGAGGGTTGGTCGGAGACCAACGAGGCCGAGACGCGCGCCGAGACCCTCAGCAGGGCCGTCCCCGGTGCGGCATCGATGTGCTCGAAGCCCTCGAGCTCGACGGAGGATGATGAGTCGATCACGGCGCGCGCGATTGTAGGTCTGTTATATCTGTCGCGCTCATGATCCCGCTCACGTCTCACCTCCCCAGGCCGAGCAGGTGAAGCTACTCGTCACTGGCGGCGCAGGCTATATCGGCTCCATCGTCGCACGTCTGCTTCTCCAGGAAGAGCATGAAATCGTCGTCTTGGACAGCCTTGAACGGGGACACCGGGAGGCGGTACCGCCGCAGGCGCGCCTCGTCGTGGCTGATCTGACCGATGCGGGAGCAGTGAACAGCCTGCTCGCGGAGGGATTTGACGGCGTGCTGCATTTCGCGGCGCTCGCGTTGGTGGGCGAGTCGGTAAGCCATCCCGAGCGCTATTACCGCACGAACGTCGGCGGAACGCTGAATCTTCTCCAGGCCATGACCGCGGCGGGGGTCGACCGCCTCGTCTTCTCGTCCACATGTGCGGTGTACGGAGAGCCCGGCGAAGTCCCGATCAAGGAGACCGCGACACCGCGACCGGTCAACGCCTACGGCGCTTCGAAGCTGGCCGTGGACTACATGATCGGCGACTTCTGCACTGCTCACGGTCTCGGCGCCGTGAGTCTTCGGTACTTCAACGTGGCCGGCGCCAGCAACGGGTACGGCGAGGATCACGAGCCAGAAACCCATCTGATTCCAAACGTCCTCCGCGCTGCCCTGGGCATCATTCCGGCGGTGCAGATCTTCGGCACGGACTACGCAACGGTCGACGGGACGGCGGTGCGTGACTACATCCACATCGAGGACCTCGCTGCTGCGCACTTGCTAGCGCTTGAGCACGCAGCGCTCGGGTGCCACCAGATCTTCAACCTCGGCAACGGAAACGGCTTTTCGGTGCGTGAGGTGATCGACGCCGCTCGGGAGGTCACGGGCGCGACGATCGAAACGGTTGAGTCCGATCGGCGGCCCGGGGATCCGCCTGAGCTCGTGGCAGCTTCCGAGAAGATCCGTTCGGAGCTCGGCTGGGTGCCGCACAAGCCTGAGATCGCGACGATGGTCGCGGACGCGTGGGATTTCGCTCTGTCACACCCCAACGGCTACTCAGGCTAGATCTGACATAGCGGCGAGGGCGTCGGCGAGGACCTTGGGCGGGTCCTGCGTGGCGTCAATCGTCCTGATCCGGGCCGGGTCGGCGGCGGCCAGTTCATCGTAGGCCGATTGGATGCGGGCCCAGAAGCTCTGGCCTTCACGTTCGAGACGGTCCAGAGGCTCGCCGCGATGCTGCGCTCTGGCATGCCCCAGCGCCGGATCGATCGATAGCAGCAGCGTCCGGTCGGGCGTCAGTCCGTCGGTGGCGAACTGGTTGATCTCTCGGATGACCGGTATGCCCAGTTCACGACCGGCCCCTTGGTATGCGAGCGACGAATCGACGAAGCGGTCGAGCAGTACCCAAACTCCGCGGTCAAGCAGCGGTATCAGCGCCTCCTGCACCAGTTGGGCGCGGGCCGCCGCGTAAAGCAACGCTTCGGCCCGGGCTCCCACGGTGAGCTCAGGATCCTTGACCACGCTGCGAATCCTCTCGGAAGCGCCGACGCCACCAGGTTCGCGCAGGAGCTGGACGGTTCTGTCAGGGGTGCTGAGAGCGTTCCGCAGTCCGGCAGCCAGAGTTGTCTTGCCCGCGCCATCAATCCCCTCGATCGTGATCAGTCGTCCGCGCCGCATGCTGGTGAAGCTCCGACCCTATCGAGGGCTACGATCGAAGCCGTGATCAAGCAACTTGATCGGCACCCCCATGCGCGCGCCGTACTAACCCCTGCGCTGCGTGCACACGGGCGGCCCTCCCACGCCTATCTGTTCCACGGGCCGGGTGGCTCCGGCAAGCGCGAGGTCGCCCGCGCGGTGGCGGCCGAGCTTCTGGCCGACGGGGCGTCTGACCCGGACAACGCACGGGTGCGCGTGGCGTCCGGGGCGCATCCGGACCTGACGTGGGTCGCCCCCAGCGGGGCCCACGAGATCCTAGTCAGCGACATCGACGGCCCTGTCGTCGGTGCGGCCAGCAAGACGCCGTTTGAGGCCTCACGGCGGGTGTTCGTGATCGAACGTGTCGATGAGCTGGGCGATGAGGCAGCCAACCGGATGCTGAAGACGCTGGAGGAGCCGGCAGCGTTCGTCCATCTGATCCTGCTCACCGACCGGCTGGTCGATGTCCTCCCGACGATCCGCTCGCGCTGTCAGCTCGTGCGCTTCGATGCCGCGCCGATAGCCGAGGTTGCCGGAGCGTTGGAGGCCCTTGGGGTGGCACGTGAGGCAGCGGTCGCATGCGCGAGGCTCGCCCTGGGGGATGTCGAACGCGCGCGTGACCTGGCCAGTCCGGACGGATCGGCGCTCCGTGGCGCCGCCGAGCAGTTTGCCCGCGCCACGCTCGCGGGGCAGGCGGCGATCGTCCGGCCCTGGGGAGAGTTGCTAACCGCCGTCAAGTCACTCGGGGACGGCGTCCGGGCGCAGCTCGAAGGCCAGGCCGCCGCCGACCTCGAGATGTATCCCAGCAAGGAGCGCAAGCGGGTCCGAACAGAATGGGACGACCGGACCAAGCGTGCTCGCCGACGGGTCGAGACTTCGGCGCTTGACCTGGAGCTCCAGCTCGTCGCCCTCTGGTTTGCCGATCTCGCGTACCTCGCCTGGGGGGCCGAGGATCTCATCCGCAATGTGGACCGCGCCGCCGAGCTGAGCGAGGACGCCGACGGTGGACCGGACGCTCGGCGCCTGAGAGCCGCGATCGAGCTCGTCGAGGAGACACGTCAACGTTTTCAGCTCAATGTCAGCGAGGACCTGGCGTGTGAGGCGCTTGCCTATCGACTGGAGCAAGCGCTCGTCCCGTGAGCGGTTTGCAACGTGTCTACCTGCGCGCTCCCTCCGGCTCAGATCAAGCGGAGTTTTTGGCGCTGATGCAAACCAGCCGGTCGTTTCACAGGCCCTGGGCCAGCGCACCGACCGACGAGGAGCGCTTCGCCGCCTACCTGGCTGACGGCGGACGCACGGACTTCGAAGCGATGCTTCTGTGCCGTCAGGAGGACGATGCGATTCTGGGATTTTTCAATCTCTCCCAGATCGTCAGACGAACGCTCCAGAGCGCATACCTCGGCTACGCCGTCGGCCAGCCGTTTGCCGGCCAGGGCTACATGCGCGAGGGCATCGATCTCGTGCTCCGGCGGGCCTTCCTCAGCCTGCGTCTGCATCGCGTCGAAGCCAACATCCAGCCCGGAAACCGTGCGTCGATTGCGCTCGCGCACGGCGCCGGCTTCAGCCGCGAAGGGTTCTCACCGCGGTACCTCAAGATAGGAGGCCGCTGGCGGGATCACGAACGCTGGGCGATCCTCGCGGAGGACTGGCTAAACCACGGCAGACAGGCTCAGCGCGACGCGCCCCACAGCGTGGGGTCGCACTAGAACCACCGGTTCCGACCCCGCCCGCACCCGCACACAAAATTCATGCATCAGGAGACTAATCGTGGCGCCGCAGACCACGAAGACTCCGACTATCCTCTCGCTCATTGATCTGACCCTGGACCTCGGGGAGGTTTGCCGATGCTCGAGGAGCGTAGATGTTGACGAACGGGCTCCTGCAGCCTGCTAAGCGGTCGCTGGCGAATAGGAGGCTGCCGTCACCTGCGCTCGCAATTGCAGTAACCGCGCTCGTCATAGCACTTGGAGGCACGAGCCTAGCGGCCTTCAACTTGCCTACCAATAGCGTTGGAACCAATCAACTCCGCGCTCGAGCGGTTAGTAATTCCAAGCTCCAGGACCGGGTCGTAACAGACGCGAAACTCCGAAACCAAGCGGTCACCAGCCTCAAGCTGGCGGATTCCGCTGTGACCAACGGGAAGCTTCATGACGGCGCGGTCACGAGCGGCAAGTTACGGGACGCGGCCGTGACGAGCCGAAAGCTCGAGGATGGCGCGGTGACGAGCGCCAAACTGGCGCCATTCGCCATTACCAGGACGAATGTCCCTGCAGGGGCAGGTGTAAGTGTCTCATACACGTTCGGCC
The DNA here is from genome assembly GCA_963828535.1 of uncultured Solirubrobacterales bacterium. Taxonomy (GTDB): domain Bacteria; phylum Actinomycetota; class Thermoleophilia; order Solirubrobacterales; family Solirubrobacteraceae; genus Palsa-465. The sequence goes on along the minus strand of CAWHEM010000001.1, from coordinate 9,098 downwards.
AGGTTTCGGTCGGCCCTGGCCAAGCGATCTCAGCGCACGTACCCTGTGCCGGAGGGAGCACCGTCGCCGGTGGCGGCGTGACAGCCGGAGCCACGAGCGTGGTGATAAACGATTCGGCTCCCTTCAACAGCCAAGCCGGTACTTGGACGGGAGGCGTGGCAGATAGTTGGGGCGTGTTCGTGACGAATACGGACAACACCGCGGCTTACAACGTCGGGGTTTATGCCATTTGCATCATCGCAAGCGCTGTTCATTAGCTCAGTCAGGCGCGGCTGGAAAGGACCGTTCGGGTTCGGATACGCCGAGTCCTTCCCGCGATGCAAACACGGCTTGTTCGGCCCCTTTTAGTGGCCCACCCAGGAACAGCATCAGCCGCGAAACGTGCGTCACCACCGCTCGCGCACGGCGCCGGCTTCAGCCGCGAAGGGTTCTCACCGCGGTACCTCAAGATAGGAGGCCGCTGGTGTGATCACGAACGCTGGGCAATCCTCGCGGAGGACTGGCTAAATTACGGCGGACAGGCTCAGCGCGACGCGCCGCAAGGCATAGGGTCGCACTAGAATCGCCGCTGCGCCGACGTAGCTCAGCTGGTAGAGCACTTCACTCGTAACTAAGCGGTCGGCATCTAAAGCCCTGCAAAATCCGGGTTTTTTTTGGGGCCCAGCGTGTGGTGCCTGCCGGGGCGGCACCGAAAGGGCAGCGGCCTGGGCGCGGCGACAAGGGGCAAAAAAGTTGTCCTGCGGCGGGGGTGTTGTCTTCTTCGACACCGCCGTGCACGCAACGCCGATGTAGACCGGGGCAAAATCTGCTGCAAGCTTTATGCATGGCTTCGGCAGGCGAGCAGACGCAGCGCAACGCGGAGATCTTGGCGGCACACGCCGGCGGCGAGTCGATCACCGCGTTGACCGTTCGGTTCGGACTTTCGCGGTCACGGATCAAGCAGGTGCTGCGGCATGGCCCCGAGGTGCTCGACGGTGACGCGCGGGCGATCAGGCTCGCGGAGGCGAGGCGTGCGGAGTATCGCGACGCCGTGGACAAGCTGAAGGGCGTAGCCGCGGCCATTCCGATCGCTCAGGCTGCAGCAAAAGTCGGTGCCTACCGCGTTTTGCTCGACGGGCTGGATCGGCTGACGGCTCTGGAGCGTGGGGTCGGCCTGCTGCCGGATGACCTTGGCCAGCTCAGCGATCAGCGCCAGCTCGCCGAGACAGTGCTCGCTGTGTTCGTCGAGTTCGGTGTGCCCGAAACGGCTCGGCGTGCCGTCGTTGAGCGGTTGGGCGTCGGACAGGGAGCGTCGTGAGCCATCGCCGGCCCGCGGTGACCGCGTCGACGCATCTCGCCGACTTGCTCACGGAGGCGGGCCGGGCGACGACGGCCGTGACGACGATGCTGTTCAACGAGTGGGCCTTGCAGGTGCCGGAGCCGAAGGGCGAGCTGGACTTCGACCGCTTCCCCTTTCAACGGGAGCTCTACTGCTCTAGCGTCGGTCAGCGCGAGGTGGTGATCAAGAAGGCGGCCCAGGTCGGGGTGTCGGCCTTCTGTATCCGCTGGGCGATGTACTGGGCCGGCGCGCGCGGCCGCACCGCGCTGTACGTGTTCCCCCGGCAGCGGCAGCTACGCGACTTCTCCGACGCACGGATCAAGCCGTTGATCGCCACCAGCCCGTTGCTCAAGGAGCTCGTGGCCGCCGGGGCCGTGCAGAACAACGGGCTCAAGCGGCTCGGCTCCGGACATCTCGTACTCCGCGGGTCTGAGAGTGTCGCGGACCTGCAGGCTGTCGACGCCGATGTGCTGGTGCTCGACGAATATGACGATCTGGTGCAAAACAACGTCCCAGACGCCGAGCGGCGGCTTGCCGCGTCGCAACTGGGCCTGGTCCGTCGCGTGGGAGTGCCTTCCTATCCGGACTACGGAATCGCGGAGCAGTACAACCGGTCTGATCAGCGGCGTTGGTTCGTGCGCTGTGAGGCCTGCGGCCTGCGCCAACCAATCACCTGGAAGAACGTCGACCCGAACCGGCTTGAACGCGTTTGCAGTCGCTGCGCTCGTGGGCTCGACGTTCGCGACGGCGAGTGGGTAGCGGAATTCCCAGACCGCGACATGCTGGGTTACCACGTGTCGAGGCTGATCGTGCCCAGCACTGATCTCGGTTACCTCGTCAGGGCATCGCAGGAACCCGACGAGGCTCGTCGCCAGGCGTTCGTCAATAAAGACCTCGGGGAGGAGCACGCGGACGAGGACGCGCGGCTGTCCTCGGCGTTCATCGTGGCGGCGCAGCGCGACTACGCCTGCCCGGTGGCCTACTCGGGCGACAACTACGTGACCATGGGTGTGGACGTGGCCAGCGTCCGGAACCTTCACGTCCGGATCTCCGAGCACTTGGGTGAGGTGGACAAGCGAGCGCTCTTCCTCGGAGAGGTCGAGGACTTCGATGCGCTTGATGAGCTGATGGATCGCTACGGGGTTGACATGTGTTCGATCGATGCGCTTCCCGAACATCGGCTCGCTGCCGCCTTCGCTGATCGCTTCCGGGGCCGCGTGTATCTGATCAGCTACGCGATCCTGATCAACGCAGTCGTGGCTCCGGTCCCGGAGGAATGTCGCGCGTCAACCGGGCGCACCCAGGCGATCGACGCCGTGTTGGCCGAGATTCGGCAGCAGCACAACGAGCTGCCTCGCGTGTTGCCGCCTGATTACTCGGCCCATTTGCAAGCCGTGATCCGGATGGTCGATCGCGACGCCTCCGGCCGCAAGCGTCCGCGCTACCACTCGCTCGGCCCTGATGACTACCTTCACAGCGAGGTCTTCGATTGGGTCGCCTGGTGGCTGCTGCGATGGCATCGGGTATACGCCGATCTGCTACGGGCGCGCGTGCGGGAAGTAGTAGCGGTCGAGGAGGCCATCCCCGGTTTCGTTCCCTCGAACTTGGCCTCCTATGATGACGCTGACTATTGCCCAGGTGGCATCGAGCCCGGGGTCGACGATCCGCATGACCGGTAGTCCACGCCAAGCTCGTCCACCGCGCCGGGCGAAGACGCCGTTTGCTGAGGCCATCCGTCCGGCGCTCGAGGCGCGGGGCATGTCGATTCGCGCGCTGGCCGCCGAGGTCCCGGTCACGGCCGGGCATCTGTCACGCGTCCTGCGAAGCGCCGACGGCAAGAGGCCAACGCCCACGCTTCTGCGGCGCGTCAGCGATATTCTCGATCTGCCCAGTGACTACTTCATCGAGGTACGGCGCGCCCGTGTTCAGGAGCTCGTTGCTTCGGACGACGCATTGACGGACCGCCTGTACGAGGAGCTCGATGCCACCACCCCTCGGTAGGAACGAGGAAGCCTTGGTTCATTGACCCCGTCCGGGGCTGGGCCCGCTCCTGATCGCACAATCGCGGCGATCCCGCCGGCGAGCAGCGACCATCATGAATCGGCACCCTGGGCAGACGGGCCGCACGAGGGCAGCTAATGGGGCCGAGACCGCGGATTAGGTGGGGCCGGACGGCCCAGCGGACCCGCCCGGCAACCCTTCCCCGAGTAGGATTTGGGCCACGCCAGAAGGCATCGCGCCGGGGTAGCTCAGTTGGCCAGAGCACCGCTCTCGTAAAGCGGGGGTCATGGGTTCGAATCCCGTCCCCGGCTTGGCTCGCGAGTCCCGCTGCTGCGTCTAGCCCAAAGCAGCGGGATGCTGGGCCTGCGTTTGGCGACGAGCGGGGAAGGCCGCTGTGAGGACCCTCAGTGCTCCTTTGCCAGGAAGCAGAAAGGCCCGCAGGTGCGGGCCTTTCGCAGAGCTTCCAACCGAGCGGTGCGTCAGCCCATGCTGATGATCTCGATCGTCATCTGCTTGTGGCCGTCGCGATCGCCCTCGCGGTGGAACCTGACCGTGGCGCCGATGGCGTGCCGGGTCACCAGCTCACCCTGGACCATGTGGACCTTCTCGCCGTTGAACTCGATGTACGGCAGGCCGATGGTTGGGTTGTGCGCGTAGAAGGCCAGAGTCTTGTGGCTGTTCGAGATGGTCTCCCCGAAGGGGTTCGACGCGTAGGTGAACCGCCCGCCGCCGCCAGCGAGGTGGTGGGTATAGGCGACAGGATGCTGGCCCACATGCGCGATGGCCGGCTGTGGCAAGACGAAGTTGCAGGGGTAGGGGAAATTTGTGTTGAACCTGTTGTATCTATTGGTGGGGGTCACGTGCCCGATCGGGCAGTAGGACGCCGTGACGCTGTGCGAGCTGTTGTTGACCGTCCGCATCGCGATCTTGACGCCGTCGATCAGGACGTTCGCGTTCACAGACGCGGGCGCCGCCGACAACCACATCCCCAGTGACGCTACGCCGACTGCGAGCGGAAGAACAAACCGCCTGCGCGGAACCCATCTTAAGAACGCGCCTGATCGAACCATCTGTTCAACTCCTTCTTGGGCTTTGTGGATTGCTCCCGCAGCTCACGAAGGCGGGTTCTCCGGCTGTATCGGCACCCCAGCCAAAACCTTTAGTTGTCGGCACCCCAGCCAAAACCTTTAGCTGCGTTGCTCGACGCTGCGGCGGGCCGCAGCAGTTCGAACTGCCCCAGGCCAGCAGCTCGTCGTGTAGGGCTCGACAGCCAGTGCGATCGAGAAGCAGCAGTGGTGAAGTAGGCGCTTGACGAGCGCTTTGCGCGGCGAGCACTCGTGCGCCGCCAGCGATAGGCGTGACGGAGTCGCCGCCGATCCGATCGTTGAATGGACGTGGCTTCTCGGCGGAATGGATCGTCCGGCCATCAACGCATGCCGAAGTCAGCGTCGAGCTGTTCGGCCGAGCCGAGGCTGAGGGGATCAAAGGCCCTGCCTAGCATGGTGGTCAGGTGCCAACGAGCGAGGAGCAAACAATGAAGATCGGAATCATCGGCGCGGGAAACATCGGCGGTGCGCTGGCATACCGCTTCAACCAGCTTGGCCACGAGGTGTCGATTTCGAACTCGCGCGGGCCCGAGACGCTCCGCAACGTCGAGGCGGAGACGGGCGCTCGCGCTGTCAATGCTCATGAGGCCGCGCGAGGCAAGGACGTGGTGGTGGTCACGATCCCGCAGAAGCAGGTTCCACAGCTCCCGGGCAACCTCTTCGATGGTGTGGGCGAAGAAGTGGCCCTGGTCGACACCGGGAACTACTACCCGCAGCGTCGCGACGGCCGGATCGACGAAATCGAAGCGGGAACGCCCGAGAGCGTCTGGGTCTCTCAGCAACTCGGGCGTTCGGTGGTGAAGGCGTTCAACAACATCTACGCACGGCATCTGCGCGATCACGGGCGGCAGGCGGGCTCGAGCGACCGGATAGCGCTGCCTGTCGCCGGCGATGAGCCGGCGAAGGCGACGGTCATGCAACTGGTCGAGGCCTTGGGCTTTGACGCCGTCGATGCCGGGCGGCTCGAGGATTCCTGGCGCCAGCAGCCGGGCACACCCGTGTACGCGGCAGATTTCGATGCCGACGGCGTCCGGCGCGCCTTGGCGGAGGCGAGTCCCGATCGACCGGCGGACTTCACAGCCACGCTCGACAGCCCGGGTGGGTTCACAGGCCCCGCCTGAAACGGCGCCCCGTCGGCCGCGGCATAAGGCCTCTCGTTCGAACCGAGAATCGCCCTTCTATGGCGAAAAGCCGACTCAGCGGGCGATGCTTACACGGCCGACCCTTCCGGGGACTGGCGATCGCAATGGCGACAAAGGCATCGTCTCAGTCCGGCGTGCCGGCATCGCAGCGGACCCGCGAGATTGCCCAGGTGCACACGCGTGGCCCGATCGACGCAGACCACTGATCAACGCAAGTCGACGCGTCGTCACCCGGAACACAAGTCCGACTTCATCATCCACAGTGAGGTCGCTGGCGCAACGGAAGCCGGTTTACTAGAGCCAGTCCCCGGTCCGCAGCCTGATGATGGCTTCTCTCATGCGTTGATCGATCCATCTGAGCATGAAAGGCGCGCCGCGGGAAGTGAAGTCGCCGTGGCGCTGTTGCACTGACGCGATTGAAGGCTTAGTGGCGGTGAGTCCCCCGCGAAATGCCAACTGCGCGATCGTGAGAAAGCAGTCGGCTTCGGTGTGCTGTTGGCGGCCGGGAAAGCTGTCGCGCATGTCAGGCACGGTGCCGTGTGCGTGGGTAGGCAATGCGCTGATCCGTCCAACGCATGGCGGCCTCCGGACCACCGTCGCCGAACGACCCGTAGAGGGCGATCAGTCTGTGGATGAACGGCGGGGCGCTGCGCGTCACGTGAGCGCGGTACGAAAGCTGCGCGACGACGAGGCCCGCGTCCGCTCGTGTGAATGCCTCAAGGTCGAAGGCCATCGCTTGTCGTTCCGGAACTCTGGGAGCAGCCTACAAGTTTGGAGGAGCAGGACCACGAAGCAGAGGGGAGGCCTCGAGTCCCGCGACGATCGAGACTGGATCAACCGGTGTGAGACGGTCCGTGGCACTCCCGATCGCAGATCAGTCCTGATTTTCGCTCGGCCGACCGGCTCCGCGTGATCCTTGTGGTCAGTGCGAAGCTCATCGCTGGCGTACGCGAGGGCTCCGATTAGAGTCGACAAGTCCCGGGTCGCGAGCGGCCGTCCTTAACCCGGTAGCAGGAAGCCGAGGGAAGAACTGCAGGCAATCGCCATCAGGACTCTCGACGATCGTCGTGGGTATCACCATCACCCTCCCGTCCTCATTGGCATTGAAGTGCCAAGCACGCTCCGCTGTCCAACCTGCCGGTAGATCACGACGAATCTCGTCCAGCGGAATCGGGGAGGACCGTTGTACTCCTCGGCCCCGGGAGGGACGTCTAAGCCCTCGTGCAGCCAGAATTTGTTCTCGGCCACCGCAATCACCTCCATCGATCCCAGCTTTAGCACCGTTCCTTGTGGTCGGTTGCTCCGGCGTCGTTGGGCTGGGTCCCTCGGCCGATCTGAATGGGGTAGAGGGGGAAAGTCTACAGGCGCTTCATGTTGCATCCCGCCCTAGGGGATGCACTGCTCCGGCTAGCGCTTAGCCGTGGGGATTGGCGCCGCAACGATGACTTCTCCCCTCATGAAGCAGTCGGGAGGAGACAAACTGTCGCAACCCGTACGCCCAGCAACACGGCAGTCAGATTGTGTGGGCAGCGACGCCTCTGGCGAACTGGAGGTCTCTGCGGACTGCGAGCATCACACCTGCTTCGCGGTGCCGGCGGTACTCAGCCCTGACCTCGACAAGACCACCCACATGTCCGAACCAAGGAACGGGCCGCCGCCCTCCCCGGCTTTTGGTCGTCGGGATTGCAAGACTGACCGCCATCGCTTGCTCCGGTTCGATGCAGAAACTCTGAGCGGTCGATGGGTCGTGACGACGAGCGTGTCCAGCGCGGTCATGCCGCCAGCGAGGCGAGCACGAGCGTCCTCGTCTTTGGTGGCGTGGGGCGGGTTGAGGCGAGCTGGGGCACGGCGAGCCTCTAGGTGCGGAGTGGTGGTCGTGCCGGCTACGAACGAACTGTCGCCGATGGGACATTCGCCGGTTCGACTCGGGAGGCGCGGAGCCGGCTCGGGTACCGACGAAACTCTTTTCGCGGATGCTGTCCCCTCGCGCCGGGCCGTTCGTGGTAGGGGTGTAACCGATCGCCCCATCAAGGGAGGCTGACATGCAGTACGCCATTCTGATCTACGATAAGCCGGGCTCCTATGAGTCGCTGGCGCCCGACGAGTTCGAGCGGGTGATGGCCGAGTACGGTCCGATCACGCAGGATCCCGCGGTGCGCGGTGGCGCTCAGCTACAGCCGGTGCACACCGCCACCACGGTCCGCGTCGACGGCGACGAGGTGTTGACCACCGACGGTCCATTCGCGGACACCAAGGAGGTGTTCGGCGGCTACTACGTGATCGACGTCGAAGATCTCGACCGGGCGTTGGAGTTCGCGGCGCGGATCCCGTCGGCACGGATGGGCGGCGCTGTCGAGGTCCGGCCGCTCGTCGACCGCGGCGCGGTCGAGACGCGGACGGAGGGTTAGCGCTGCTGGAGCGGGTGTTTCGTGAGGAGTGGGGCCGCGTGCTGGCCTCGCTGGTGGGCTTCCTCGGCGAGCTCGATCTCGCCGAGGAGGCCACCGCGGACGCGTTCGCGCTGGCTGCTGAGCGTTGGCCGCGGGCGGGCGCGCCGGCGAATCCCGGCGGGTGGCTGACGACGACGGCCAAGCGCCGTGCGATCGACCTGATTCGACGCCGCCGCACCTTGGCCGACAAGGCGCCCCAGCTCGCGAATCCCGAGTGCGCGGAGGACGACATGGACGAAAACGAAGAGCTGGCCACGGTGATACCGGACGAGCGGCTGGAGCTGATCTTCCTCTGCTGCCACCCGGCGCTCGCCACCGAGTCGCAGGTCGCGCTCACCCTGCGCGCGCTCGGCGGCCTCTCGAGCGAGGAGATCGCCGGCGCGTTCCTGGTCGGTGAGGAGGCGATGAAGCGCCGCCTTTCCCGCGCCCGGACGAAGATCAAGGCGACGCGGATCCCGTTCGCAGTTCCGGCCGATCACCTGCTGCCCGATCGGCTGCGCAGCGTGCTGGCGGTGATCTATTTGATCTACAACGAGGGCTACGGCGGCCGGGTCGACCTCGCCACCGAGGCGATGCGGCTGGGACGGATGCTCGCCGCGCTGATGCCCGACGAACCGGACGCGCATGCCCTGCTCGCGCTCATGCTGATCCAGCACGCGCGCCACCGCGCCCGGTTCGACGGACCCGACCTGGTGCTGCTCGCCGACCAGGACCGCGGGCTCTGGGACCGCGAAGCGATCGCCGAGGGTCGAAGGCGGCTCGACCGCGCGATCGCGCTGCGCGGCCGCGGCCCCTATGTGATCCAGGCGGCGATCGCATCGCTGCAGCTCGAGCCCGACCCGGACTGGCCGCAGATCGCCGAACTCTACGCCCGGCTGCTCGAGCTCACCGGCTCGCCCGTGGTCGCGCTCAACCAGGCGGTCGCGATCGCCCAGGCCGGCGACCCGGCGCGGGCGCTGGTGCTCGTGGAAGGACTCGAGCTGAACGCGTACCCGCATCTGCACTCGACCCGCGGCGAGCTGCTTATGCGCCTCGGTCGGCCCAACGATGCCCGGTGGCGTTCACACGAGCGCTGGAGCTCGCG